>CP070736.1:0-95036 GCA_020347645.1 Methanobacteriota archaeon
GTGCTCCAGCTTCAACAATAGAGCGTCGACCTCCTCCAGCGCTTTCCGGTCATCGTCGCATCTGCTGTGAGCCTCCCGATAGTAGGGCACGAGCCTGTGGTCTCCCTTCTCCCTCTCAGACTTGTCATCCAAGCTGAGGTTCTTCACGCCCCAGGTCATGGTGGCGACTTGTCGCCCTACATCGTTGACATAGAACTCCGTCACGACTTCGTAGCCGGCAAGACGCATTATCCTTGCCAGGGTATCTCCGATGATGGGGTTACGCGCCCTTCCTATATGGATGGGTCCGGTCGGGTTGACGCTCGTGTGTTCGAGCAACACCCTGATGCCATTGGGAGGTCCTGAACCGAAACATTCCTTCGCCGAGAGCGCTGCTGCGATAGTCGTCTTGGTGAGCTCTTCGAACCCTACATGGAAGTTGACATAACCTCCCTCGGCATCGACCGATCCAATCATCCCACCAGGGGCGACCTTCGAAGCGATGTCCTTCGCGATGTCGGTTGGAGGTTTCTTCAGCAATTTTGCGAGCTGGAAGCAAGGGAATCCCAAGTCTCCCATGCCTTCGGGGGGCTTTTCGAGCACGATCGTCGCATCGCTGATCCTCGTCTCTTCGAGCGCTCTTCTGAGCGCCTCCTCCGTCTGCTTTCGGAAGGCGGATAGCGGATCGTGCATCTTCATGTCCGTCATCAATTCACCCTGAACCTCAGTATCCCCGCAAGGCCACCGAACGCTTTGATCAGCAGTCCCCCCTCCTCGGACTCGCCGGATATAAACTCCACCTTGGTGCTGTTCGCCTCCGCCATCTTGTGCAGTTCCTCTACGAGGTCGACGGAACTCTGTACGTCCATCGACTCCCCGCACTTCTCGCACTTGACCTCGTCGGATGTGCTCGCGACGAAGATCTCCAGGGCGTGCCCGCAGGAGGAGCAGAGCAACGCCACTTTCCTCTTGCGGAGGTCTTCGGAAACTAGGAGCGTGTCAACAGCACCTATCATGAGTGCGTGCTTGATCTCTTCCTCCCCGTACACCGCGAGACCCCCGTCCGGGTTCCTTATCTCCTCGAACAGCCTCTGAATGATATCCTTCTCCCGCATCAGGTCCAGCCCTCTGAGTGTGTCCTTGGCCTTCTCAACAAGCTCTTTGAGCCCGTACTCATCTGTGTAGCCTGTGTCGAAGACATCTATGATCTTCTGCTGCAATTCGTGATGCAGGTACTCGCTCTTCACGAAGTAGTCTTTTGTCGGTCCTGGACCGCCGACTAGAATGCCCTTGAGCTCCTTGTCCTGGAGGAACGAATCGTTGACGATATCAGCGACCTTCTTGTAGTACTCGTGAGCGGCCACTTCTATGACCCTCTCGAACCTGCGGGCGGACTGCCCGCCCCTCCCATGCTTGCTGGGCACTAGAGATTGCAGGTTCTTGATTGGGGCGACCCTCTTGCCGTTGAGCAAGCCGACAGTCGCTTCGCTTCTATCGATGACTATCAGGCCGTATCTATCCTTCTTCTCGAGCATATCATGCAGGGGGTCGACGTAGAAGGTCGAGTCGCAACGGTAGACGAAGGTCTGCACCGGGTCGGGCGGCTCAAGGACGAACTGCACCATGCTGGTCTGGTCTGCGCCGATTGATCGATGGCCGACGAAGAACACCAGTCCGTTCTCCGGAGAATGCTTCAATCCTTTCAGACGGGAGAGTATCGACGATATCGCCGCTTGGACGTTCTTGCGTGTGCTAGCCGACTTGATGTTTGACGACTGCGAGTATTCGTTTCTAAGATAGCTCGCGACATCAGATATCTGTCTAGTCGGTGGTATGTAGAGCGATATGAGTTCCGTACCTCTTCCGGAGAGTTCGCTTACCTCCTCGAGGCTCCTTCGGAACTCGTATTTCTGAAGGTCTGTCAGCTCGGTCATCTCAGAACCAGTCCGAAGCCTTTTGTAGTGGTTAGAGCGTTCGCCATTATAAAGGTTGACCACAATGGACTCAGTCGTTCTCTCGCTCGGTGGATCCGTCTTGGTGAGAGACGAGGACAACTCGCTTTACCTCCGAGATCTTGCCAAGATGCTGGTCGATGCGTCGAGTGCGACTCGCATCTTCGTCGTCACAGGCGGCGGAAGGATTGCGCGATTCTACATCCGCGAGGGACGTGCGCTGGGAGTTCCGGAGAGCTACCTAGACGAGATGGGAATTGAGGTCACGAGGCTCAACGCTCGACTTTTGATCGCCGCTTTGGGAGAGCATGCGAATCACATACCTCCGAAGGACTACAAGGGCGCCGTGCTCGCAGCCAAGCACAGCAAGATAGTCGTGATGGGCGGCGTCAGCCCTGGCATTACTACAGATGCAGTCGCCTCGATGTTGGCAGAGCGCGTAGGGGCGTCAAGGCTTGTGAACGCTACATCGGTAGACGCCGTCTACACGACAGATCCGGTCGCAGACCCGACGGCACGGAAGATCTCCAATATGTCACACGCGGAGCTTCTCGAGATTGTGAGCGGTACACCTTCCAAAGCCGGGCCCAATGTCGTTTTCGACGCCACGGGCGCGTCCGTGCTCGCCCGCGCCAATATACCGTTATCCGTCGTCGATGGGCGTGATGTCCAGAATGTTCGCGCCGCAATCGAGGGAGATGCTTTCGAGGGAACCTTGATTGAGTAGGTTTCCGCTCTTTGTCACAGCTCTTCGAAATCGTTGCTACTGACTTCTTCTATCCCAAGAGTCGAGAACCTCTCGACGAGGTTTCTGTAGGAAGACCTGGGCATGCTCTTCCTGTGGAAGTACACCATCTTCGCGTTTTCGCTGTTCTCCGCCATCTGGAGGATGTTGCGTTCGTCCAGTGAGTCGAGCGCGTAGTTTGCCGCCATATGTCCGATTGCGACCTTGCGCGACAACGCGACATCGGTGAACCTCGGGGCGTAATGACCTCCACCGACGCATATGACAGCCGGATGGTCCGTGCACTCGGCTTCGAGGATCGTCTCGGCGATTGCTGAGGCGGCGTCTCTTCGGGTCCAAAGCTCTTCGTGGCTGCCTATCTCTACGTAGAACGCTGGCCCGTCAGTCAGCGGCCCGTGATGGGTCGTCTCGAACGACACTTTGAAGTCCAGTTGTTCGGCCTTCCTAGCAAGCGTTCTCAGAGCCTGCGTCATTAGCTGCGGTGAAGCCGGCGATAGAATTCCATCGACCCCTCCGAACTCTGCCTTGGAGAAATTCCCCACAGGATGAACGGTCAGGGTAGGTATCTTCGACTCCGACCTGTGTCGCGAAGCGAATATGGTCGTTGAGATGTCCTTCCCGAGTTCAGAATGAACCCTTTCGTCTATGTGGTCTTCAGAGAGGTGAATTCTGTCCACTTGAACAATCAGGAAGTCTTCGGCTGTAAGGACCTCGTGCTCCGCGAACCGGCCGTTCTCCCTCCAATCTCTCAGATCGAGCAGTTGTTCCCTGATGTTCATCGAGGCGGGATCCTCGGATGAAGTGACTATGAGCTTCACCCATCTCCGAAGGCTTTTGCCAGATAATCTTTTTTCGGAGGCTTCAATCCTTAGTCGCTCGTATTATGGGACAGACTGTCTAATACAGATTGAAGAAACAGAAGCCGAAAAAGGGTTTGCGGTGTTTTGCCATTGAAGATAGGGTTCCCGCTACTCGTGAGGATTCTCTCCACAATGGCCTTGACCTGTGCCGCCGCTGTCGCCGCCGTTGCCCCCGCCTGGGCCTTGAGGTATCAACTGGCCGAGCAGGATCCATGCGGTGTCCGCCTCGTCACCAACGTAGACTCCGCCGAGACCAACGCCGAGATCATCAAACAACAATACTGGTTCCTCACCTTCTACGATGATTATTTCCAAGTCTTCACTGGGATCCGGTACCAAACTAACATAAGGATGCTGATCATCCAACAGCTCGCCGTCACCGATATACAGGTGACCGACAGCGAAATCGACATCGTACCAAGTGCCGATCTCTCCGACATATCCGCCTCCATCAGGAACCGTTCTTCCGAGTTCGACATCCACGCGATACTCCCCTGCTGGCGCCGGGTTCTCGGAATCTGCCGCAGTGTCCCACAGCATGCCGTATATCAGATTTCCGTGCTTGTTCACTTCACGGCCCAGTTCGCTGAAGATGACTCTATCATAGGCATCGTCTTCAAGCCATCCCGCTTCGAACATCTCCGTATGAAGGTCCTCAGGGTTCTTAGCCTCGTCTACTTCGGTGATGGTCACACATATGTACGACACTGACACCATGCTGGTCAAAGAGAGTCTGTCGGAGTCGTCTAGGAGGAACTTCTGCTGATCCCAATACTCCACTCCAGTTTCAGGGTCCGTCGTCCAGTACCCTGGATAATCCACCCCGTATTCAATTTCTGTGTTCTCGATTAGGTTGATGGTGCCATCCTCAATGCTACTTGGATCTCCACCGAAGCCGGTCATGTCAATAATCATCATCTCGATTCTGACCAGACCGTCAGTTCTCCACTGTGGAGCGAACACCATATTGTCTGCGAAGTAGACCGCGCACGATATCGTTTCTTCACCATCGGGCTTGGTGATCATCATGGGGTCCCCTTCCTCATGGCCAGAACTCTTCGCACTGACCATGTATGCTGAAGGCAGAACCAACATGAGCGCTCCAATTGCCGCAGCTGTGGCTCTCGAATATCTCATTTCCTTACCACTCCCCCATTATTTCGTCTTGCACCAAAGCATTCTGATGCGGAAACCATATTGTGTGCTCTTACTACAAGACATCTATAGTACAATCCTCGAAACATCGGCCCAGTCAGTATATCAGATATGCTCGCCCTCGACACAGGACGGATGAATCCCTGTGCTAAAAGTCCGTCGCTGACCGAAAAGGCTTAATCAAACACGTTCTTCTTGAACCGTTCAAATATGACCCGACTAGAAACAACTACCATAGGAAGCTTGTACAGATTCAGCGAAGACCCTCGCGAGTCAATCGACAATGCTCTCGCCTTCCAGAGAGAGCACGGTTTGGACCTCTTGACAGACGGCGAGCAGAGAACGGACATGGTGTCCTACTTTGCAGAGTCTCTCGCGGGATTGGGTGTAGAGTCGGGGATGCCCATCATCACGGGCAAGATATCTCTTCACGGCTCTTCTAAGGATTTCTCAAAGGTGAAGGACCTAAAGTACATTCGCTCAAAGCATCCAGACATCCCGATCAAGGTCGCTCTTACCGGACCTACAACGCTGGGAATGACCTGCGGCAGCAGGAAGATCGAATCATATTACGAAGGTTTGACGGATTTCAGGCTTTACGAGGATATCGCCTCTGCGCTCGCACCTTTGGCTGAGGAGATAGCGAACCTCGGAGGCCATGTACAGGTCGATGAGCCGTTTCTGTCCCAGGGATACAGAGATTTGAAGGAACGGGTTGCGCTCCTCGATGAAATAACCTCGCGTATCCCGCGCGAGCGTGCCAGCGTGCATGTGTGCGGCAATGTAGGACGATATGGAGTTCTCGACCTTCTCCTGGGATTGGAGAACGTCTCGGTCCTGAGCTTCGGTTTCGCAGGGAGGCAAGAAAGGCCCAACATATTCGTTCTCAGGCGCGAAGAATTCGAAGGCGCAGATAAGATGCTCGGAGCAGGCTGCATTGCCGTGACTCCCCTCTCCGAGGAAGGAGTGGACAGTCCAAAGGCCGTGGGGAAGCTGCTCCAGGATATCGTAAATCGCGTTGGGTTGGAGCGGATAGCCTATGCCCACCCGGATTGTGGTTTGAGGGCAACCAGCAAATCGCTGGTGCCAATCATCCTTGCCAACCTCCGCGCGGGAGTGAATCTGCTCGCCTGAAGTCCACATCGGATCGGAGCGCTTTGCATGACCTCGAAGTTGTTGAGTGTCACCGAAGCGAGGATGAACGTCAACTACCTCGCAGCCCTCGATTTTATTATCAGCCTGGGATTCGGACTCATCTTTCCTCTGTTCCCGGTGTATGCGGAGAATCTCGGCGCGAACGCGTTCGAGATAGGCATAATATTTGCAGCATTCGTTTTGACGAGGGCGATATTCTCCCCTTCTTTTGGCAACCTGTCCGACCGCATAGGCAGAAAGAGGCTCATACTCATCGGCAGCTCGCTATACGTTGTATTTGCGATATGGTTCACCATCCCGGAATCGTGGATCGGACTGATGGCAGTCAGGGGATTCCAGGGCGTGGCAAGCGCAATGGTCTGGCCCGTGAGCGAGGCTCTGGTTATCGACTCGACTCCACAGAAGGAGCGAGGCGCGGCCATGGGCAAGATGGTGATGGCATCGAACCTGGGCTTCGTCATTGGACCGTTCGTTGGAGGTGGATTGGTGATGCTCGCTCAGAGCACATTGGGGTTCTCCGAAATGAACAGCTATCGTTTCCCCTTCTACTTCACGGCAATTCTGGCGGCAATAGCGACGCTTCTAGTGTGGGTGTATGTCACTGATGCCAGGACACCGGATCCGAAGAAACGTAGTCTGAGACTGCGCGGCATGCTCAAGCCCGAGGGCATCGAGCCGGCAAGGCTGCGCGATCTGAGAGTGCTGTATCTCAATGCCGCCATGGAAGGCTTCTCGTTTTCGAGCATAGGACCGTTGATGGCGCTGTTCCTGATGTTCAGGTTCGATTTGGGCGCCGAGTGGATTTCTATATTGATCGGATTGGCCATGGGCTTGGGTGCTCTCGTGGCCTTTCCTTCAGGACGGCTATCCGACCGATGGGGGAGGAAGAAGCTGTTCGTCGGAGGCGGACTCATAGCATTCTCCGCGACGCTATTAATCCCGACGACATGGTCCCTGGTAATCATCGTATGCCTCTTGGGGGCCCGGAGCATGGCGTTCCAAGTAGCCAGCCCCGCCCTCCGCGCCCTCCAGGCCGATGTCGTGCCCGAACACGTCAGAGGGAGATTAATCGGCGTACTCGAATCCATGTCCGCCGTCGGGGCGGTCATCGGCGCCCCTATCGGCGGCATCATCTTCGACCTGTTCTACGGCAGGGAGATGGGGTTCCCCCTGGGTTTGGATGGCACCCTCATCCCGTTCGCCATCTCGGGGGCGCTTGGCATAGGCGCCGTGACGCTGGTTCAGCTCTATGTGCGGGAGACAATCGTTGGCAATCAACGCCCTATCGAGCGGCTGGCCAAGAAGCGCTGATTCACTGGCCGCTGCATGTGACAGTCGGATTTATATACGCAGGCGTTCGTTCGTTCGATGGCATGGGTGGTTCGCTAACGGTCTCCGAACGTATCCTGTTTCATCTGCAGGGTTTCATCAAGTACGAGGAGAAGTACGAAGTTCCTTTTCATTTGACGCAAGACGGAATCTCGCAGTCCTGCAGCATATCGAGGGCTCACGCCGCAATCGAATTAAAGAAGTTGAAATCATCGGGGCTGGTCGAGGAGCGCCTTTCACATGTCAGAAAGGGCAAGACACGGCGGAAGGTCTATCTCCTGACTCATGAGGGCAAGACTCGGGCATCGGCGATCGTCCAGTATGTCAACGACAATCATATCGACCCCCTCGTGGACGCGTCCAAGGTTTCGCCTGAGGCAGTCTCCATTCGGGGCAGGAGAGCATGCATGTCTTCTCCTATGCCTTCTTTGAGATACTTCTTTGGCAGAGAGCGGGAACTGGCCGAGCTGGAAAGAGCTCTTCAGGACCCGAAGCGCAGGCTGCTGGTTGTCAGAGGCATTCCCGGCATAGGTAAAACCACGCTCCTGGTGAAGCTGCTCTCCGGGATGTCCGACCAAAGGGTATATTGGTATTCGATCAAGCCGTGGGACATGCCAAGGAACGTCGCCGGATCATTAGGAGCATTCTTCTCGGAGAACGGAGATAGGCGACTGGAAGTATATCTGGCGTCAGGCGCATTCGAGGTCGGCGAGATGAGCTTCCTTCTTAAGGAGATGCTGGCAGAGAACGGATACCTTTTCGTATTCGACGATGCTGATGTGTCGGAGGGCATGCAGGAGTTCCTTCTTATGTTCAGGTACAGCAGCGGAGCTGGCAAGATGGTGGCGACGGTCGAGGGCGGCGCTCGTTTTTACGACAGGTCAGAAGTCATCGCGAAGGGAGAAGTGGCTGAGCTGGAACTTGGCGGTCTCGACACGAGGTCCGCGTTGAAACTGCTAAGCGCTCGGGGCATCAAAGAGAAAGTAGGCAGGGAATTGGTCAATGCGGTCAACGGACACCCGTTATCCCTCGAAATGGTCACCGAACCCACGCCTTTAGAGGCGCGACAACAGCTGTCAAGATTCTTCGAGGAACGGTTCTATGATGCGCTGTCGGAGGAGCAGAGGTCATTGCTGCAGCTCGCTTCCGTATTCCAGAGTCCGTTCACATCAGATGCCATACCGCGCGGCCTGAGAGGTGTAAGGCGTGGTTCCATGCTGCGGGAGGTGGCTCCAGGGAGGTTCGAGATTCATGCCTCGATACGCGACTTCGTTTATGGTCACATGACGACGGAGGAGCTGCGGAGGTGGCATAGCGTAGCGGCCGACCATTACCTGCGATCCGGTGATCAACAGGAGCGGCTCCTGCACCTCCTAAAGGCCAATCGGAAACTGGAGGCTGAGATGCTCATAGCGCGCCTCGGAGAGGATCTGCTGGACGGCTACAACATCATCAGTCTATGGCAGGAGCTCGAGGGTTTCGAACCGTCGAGGCCGAGATACCGGCCCGGCGTGATGCTAACACGCGCGAGGCTCGCTGGCTTGATGGGTTGCTACGACGATGCCTGGCGCATCTTGGAAGAGGTCTCACAGGACGCGGCCGACGAGCTAAGAGCAGAGGCTCTCATAGAGATGGGGCTGATCATGAGCGAACGAGGGACCCTCGAAGAGGCCTCGGAGCTTCTGACCGACGCCCTTTCCCGAACGGGCGAAACCACCAAGCTGCGATCCAAGGCATTGAGGGGCTTGGGCGTGGTCGAGTTCAGAATGGGCGAACACGCCAAGGCGGAGGAGCTTCTGCGAAGGAGCGTCCAAGACTCTCTGTCCGTCATGGACCAGAAGGGTCTGCTCAAGGCGCACCTTGAGCTCGGCAACGTGCTCATAGCGCGTGGCGAGTACGAGAAGGCGATCGAACACTACTCTAAATGCGCTGTTGGCATCGGTCCAGCGAACCTCTCAAATTCGTACTTCAAAATGGGGGTGGCTTGTGCGCGCCTCGACAGGCTCGCAGAGGCGAGGTCGCACCTCGAGAATGCGGTGAGGTTGGCGACCGACACCGGCCAGCCAAGGACCAAGGCGAAGGCCCTGGAATCGCTCGCTGAGGTATTGATCAAATCAGGAGACACTTCAGCCGCCAAGGAGCGATGCTTCGAGGCGCTAGAGGTATGCTCGGAACTCGATGACTGTCTGGGCGTAGCTGCTGCGTACTCCAACCTTGGCAGGATTGAGAAGCTCTTCGGTAACGACGCGTCGGGCGAGGAATATTATGCGGAGAGTTTGAGAGCGCTCGAAGGCTCGGGCGTCAACAGGGCGACGGCGGAGAACAAAGCAGAGTTGGGCAAACTCCTCGCCGGACAGGGTGAAACGGACCGAGCAGCTGCGCTGCTCGAAGAATCGATCGAAATATCGAAATCCATATCTGCCGCGGACCTCGTATCGATGGCTGACGCAGAGCTCAGAAAGATCGAGGATATCGACGGCCATTGAACCCTTCAGATCTGCGGCATCTTCTTGAGCCAGTCGATGTCCGATATGTATATGTCCCTTATATCCTTGAGTCCCCAGACTGGCATTGCGAGTCGCTCCAAACCGAAGCCCCATGCGAGCACGGGTTCATGCACTCCGAGTGGCTCGGTTACCTCTGGTCTGAATATGCCGGCCCCTCCGAGCTCCATCCATTGTCCGTTGAAGAAGATCTCCACATCGAGCGACGGTTCGGTGTATGGATAGTATGACGGCCTGATTCGGATCTTCGGTATGCCCATGCGCAGATAGAACTCCTTCAGTACGGTGCACAACATGTCGAAGTTTGCCCCCTCCTCACAGATGATGCCTTCGATCTGCACGAACTCCGGCAGGTGCGTCGAATCCATCGCTTCGTTTCTGAACACTCGTCCGATCGAGAAGACCTTGAACGGAACTTCTGGGTCCTCCGCGATTCTGCGGATCGTGTTGACCGTCGTGTGAGTTCGAAGCAAAGTCTTCTGGGCCTCTTCAAGACTCCAATCGTACCTCCAGCCTAGGGAGCCTGTCTTCCAGCCGTTCTCGTGCACCTGTTTGACTATCTCCACAAGCTCCAAATCCCCCGTCAAATCGGACTTCGCAGGGTCTGACAGGTAGAATGTGTCGTGCAGCTCCCTCGCAGGATGGTCCTGCGCGGTGAAAAGGACGTCCATGTTCCAAAAAGCGGATTCGAGGTAGTCTCCGGTGATTTCAGTGAAGCCCATGGTCAGAAATACATTCCTGATCTTCTCGATGAGGAGCGTGATGGGATGAGCCCTTCCTCCGTAGATCGTTGGAGCGAACGCCCTGACATCATACCTCCTGATATCGACCTCCCTCCAAGTCCCCGAACTGATCGTCTCTGGCGTGAGCTGCCCGATCTCGTCCTTGATGTCAAAACCCGTCGCTGCTATCTCGGTGCCTCTGTCAGTCAGAGATATGTCTCTTTCGGTCACTAGCCTTTCGCTCAAGAAATCCTTCCTTTGCCTGAGCTGGTCTATGGCCATCCCGTCCACTTCGTTCTCATCGAGGTCACCTTCTGCGAGGCGCTTCATCAACAGTTCGTCTTCACCTTCGATTTCAAGGGCGTCGTGTCCTTTTTGGGTGAGGGTGATGACCGTTTCCCCACCGTCCTTCGAGAACTCACCCCATCCCTTCTTTCTGATCCATCCGAGCGCTATCTGGAGCTCCGATTGCTTGAAGGTGCCCGCACGCTTGAGCTGAGTCATGGTCGCCTTCCCGTCAAACTCCGTCAGGATGGCCCTGGCAACCGCCTTCTCAGGAAGTGTCTTTCGCGCATCGTCAGGGTCCTTCAGCGAATATCTCTTTGTCACTCTCTCTCGTACAACGACTAGCCCTTTCGCCTGCAACCACGAAGTGGCGTTCATGACTTCGACCAGCTGATTGAGTTCTGCTCTGGCCAATATCTCGCCGGGGTCAGCGCTGCGCAAGTCCCGCAGCGCGAGAAGAACCTTCTTCTCCAGATAGCTCAGCTGGTCCACGACCTCTTGGTTGATCATGTTCTGGCCTCATTGGACGTGTAGCTTATTTACTTTTTCCACAGGCGTCTTCCTCAATAATCGATCTCGTCAATCGGCGGCTTGATGTCAAAAACCGGAGACCCGTCATAAGCGTCGAGTCCCTCCACTGTTGCTATGTTGCCCCTTACTCTTACCAATCTTGCTCGGGTAAGCCCTATCTTGTTAGGCCTTTTCGGAGACCTGGAGGCGAACACGCCTACAAGCGGTTTGGAGTGGTCATGCATAGGATGTACCCTCATCTTCACTTCTCTCTTCCTGTGAAAGCCGAAGATGACTAGGATGTGTTCGTAAGTGCTGAGTCCGTCGAGTCCCTCCACGTACTGCTCCTCAAAGACGAGACGCGACTTCACCTTGGACCAGTCATCGACATCTCCAGTAACACCGTTCAGGACCGTCGCTATACGTTTCAGCCTCAAATCAAATGTACCTCCGTTGAGGGAATCAGGCTGTGGGCTAATGAGAGTTTGGCTGGTCAGTCACGGATGAAGAAATCTTCGATTCTGTCTTTGGCCTTCTCTCTCTCGTCCTGATGTTTGCGCAGGAAGGTCCAGATCTTCTCGAAAAGCTGACCTTTGCACTCTCCACACATAATGCTGCCAGATTTGCAGTCCGAGCGAAGCTGAGCCAGTTTAGAGTCGTCCGGCTCGAAGTGGTACAGATTGTACTGGTAAATAGAGCATATGTCTGGTTCGCCTCCCATTCTCCTCTGCTCCTCGACTGACACACGCCCTCCAGTAAAGGCGTTCATCACCTTCTTTCGGGCGGTGTCCTCATCGTCGGTCATGAATATGGTGTCGTTCAGATTCGTGGATGTGGACATCTTCTCGGAGCCCGCCAGGGACGGCATCAATTTCGCATGCACCAGTGCTGGCTTGTAGAATCCCAACCCCTCGGCAATATCCCTTGTGACTCTGAAGTGCGGGTCCTGGTCGATTCCACAGGGGATCAGGCACGGAACATTCCTGTCCTGAAGCATAGACTCTAGGAAGCATGGCACTGTCTGAATGCTGGTGAAGAATATGCTACCGATGTTATTCGAATTGTCAAATCCGAATACCGCCCGGATGGTCGAGAAGTTGATCTTCTTCGCCGCTCTTACGGCGGTCGGATACATCGTCTTTATGTATTCTGTATCCAGGAATATGTTTGTGAGCTTCGGGTCGAATCCGAGTGCGATGATATCTAGAGCGTTCTCATAGCCCCACTTCTTGGTATCCTCCAGGGTCAGGTGGTCGTAGAACATGAATTTCTCGTCGTCTGTGAGCTGGAACCACATCTTCGCCTTGAAGGTGTCCTGGAGGTACTTGGCAAACATCCATGGCATAGTGTGGCCAATATGGATTGGCCCGGAAGGGCCTCTTCCCGTATACAGCGTGAACCCATTGCCCTTCTCATGCTCGTCAAGGATCCAATCGAGGTCCCTATGGGAGTAGAACACGCCTCTTCGAAGCATGGCATGGACTGGTCCGTGTCGAGCGAAACGCTCGATCAGTGCACCATCGATCTTCTTAGTGCCAAACCTATCGACAAGCTCGTCATAGTCAATGTCGCCCGAGACTTTGTACGGCGTGACTTCGAATCCATCCTTCATGGAGCCACTGTCCAGGGTTAAACGATTCGATATTATATTCTTTCTCTCGACATCAAGGCAGCGGGAAAGGTATAAGCATGAAGAATCGTGTTTATCGGAAACGGCCAAGGTAAGGATAGGGCATTAGGATGGTCTGTATTACGGCGATTAGGGCGCTAGTAGTGGCGCTGGTGTGCGTCTTCTGCTATCCGTCTGTCTTCGCGAGTGGACATGGCTTTTCGAATGGCGACCGCTGGGTATACGACATCGAGACGATCATAGGAGGAACTCCGGTGTGGGGGGAGCTTGTCTACAGCTACTTGGGTAGCCAACAACCCTACTGGGACGATTCGGACGAGCCGATGGATGTCTTCAAAATAACAGGTTTCTTCGAGGGCTCCTCGTTCGTCGCCGGTGTCGAAACATCGGTCTCGGGAGTTTACGACGGCTATGGCTACACAGTGCAAGGCGGAATTGCCACTATCAGGAACGATATTGCCACCTTCGCAAACATGACGCACAGCAATGGGACGCTGTCTTTGGCCACGATATTCGACATACACGAGGAGGTGACCTACACTCCCCCTCTAATGTCGGGTTTCGATGGGGATTCCGCTTCACTTGGCGATACGTGGAACGAGACCGTCGAAAAGCAGCTCATCTCATCGTTTGATGACGGTTCCGTCTCATACAACGAGGACACGTTCTTTGAGGAACTGTACGAATTTTCGGTAGACTCAGTAAACGAACCCATCGAGACCGACGCTGGCGAGTTCAGTTGTATTATCGTCAATATGTCTTACGAGTCTGGGAATGAAGTCATATGGTATTGCCCAGCAGTCGGGAGACCGGTGAGGATCGAGCGTTACTGCAGCGAAGATTACGAATCGTGTTTTGTGGCGGAGTTGTCGGAATACTCGTTCGGAGGCGACGGGATTGCCTTGATGGTGCTCATCGTGGGTTTGGGGGTGGGTGTGATAATCCTCGTCCTCGTCGCTTTCATGGCCCCCAAGCGTTCTTCGGGCGCCATTCCTCCGGAAGAACAGGATGCGAAGAATGAAGAGTCGGATGACGAAGAGGCAGGTGAAGAGCTCAAACCAGGGTGAAGAAGGGTTGACGGTTATGGCACGATTGTCAAGGAAGGTTTCGGAATCGAAGACAGTGGTTGCGAGAGTTATGATGCCACAGGATGCGAACATTGCAGGGAACGTGTTCGGAGGCGCAATACTGAAAGCCGTCGATGAGGTCGCCTATGTCGCGGCGACGAAGCACGTGAGAGCGAATGTAGTGACAGTCTCCCTTGACAGTACGAGCTTCTTGTCGCCGGTCCGAATAGGCGATCTTCTCACTCTGAAAGCAAGTGTAAACGCCGTGTGGCGGTCGTCCATGGAGGTCGGCGTCAGAGTGGAAGCCGAGGACCCGAAGACAGGCGGAGTACGTCACACGGGGTCTTCGTACATCACCGTTGTAGCTCTAGATGATTCGGGCAAGCCTCGCGAGGCCCCAGACCTTATACTCGAGACGCCTGAGGATGACAGGAGGAGCAAAGAGGCTCTCAGGAGGCGGAAGCGAAGGCTGGAAGAAAGGAATGCGGCGCCCCCTTCACACGAATAGCCCTAGTCGGACTGAAGAGCGTAACCCCTTGGGACAGCACTTATAAACCTCTTATTGAATGGCATGAGAGCGATTTTATACATGCACAAGGTTCACAAGCCCACGAGAGGATAAGTTGACAAATGCTGTTTTCAACCCACTGACTACTGCTCAGGAAGACTACGTGCATGAGACTTCGTTGCGCATACTCGAAGAAGTAGGAATAAAAGTCACTAGCGTACCGGTATTGAGCATGCTCAAGGAGCACGGCGCAGATGTCGATAGCAGGGCAGAGATTGCGAAATTGCCCGAATCGCTAGTGGTCGAGGCACTGTCCAATGCGCCAAAAGAATTCATGATGTGTGGGAGAGACGAGGCTCACAACCTCAAACTCCCCGCGGATTATCCCCAGGGAGTGAACGACGGTCAGCCGACGTACATGTGGGACATCGATTCACAGAGCAAGAGGTCATCGACTATAGATGACCTCATCGACATCGCAATCGTGTGTGACGCAATGCCTGAGGTCGACCTGTTTTGGCCTGAGGTGGTTGCGACGGACCTTCCGCCGGAGGTATCCAATTGCCACGAGTTCGTGGCTTCGCTGTTCTTCACAGGAAAGCACGTTCAGCATGGTGCGGGCAATCTCAAGGATGCCAGATTTCTAATCGACGCTGCTGCTGCTATAGTCGGTTCGGAGAAGGAACTGGCTCGCAAAACGATTATATCGATTACGCACACGCCTATGACGCCTCTGCGTTACGAGGCGGGAGATGTTGACGCCGTTGTGGAATTCGCCAAGGCCGGTCTGCCGGTGGTGCATCTCTCGATGGCGATATCGGGTTCGGTAGCCCCAGTGTCTTTGGTTGGCACCGTGGCCCTCGTCAACGCTGAGAACCTGGCAGGAGCGGTCATATCTGAACTGGCCGCGCCCGGCGCTCCTATTCTCTACAGCTCTGAGTCGGGACCGATGGATATGCGGACCGGAGTATTCCTGTCTGGATCCACCGAAGGTTCGTTGATCAATGCAGCTGGATGTCAGATGGCACGGAGGTACAGACTGCCTTCTCAGGTGGGCGGCATTGCCGCCTCTGGATGCAGGCCAGGGTTCGAAGTCGGATACCAGAAAGCGATAAGCGGTCTCCTGCCAGCAATGGCGGGCGCGGACCAGGTGGTCGGAATAGGCGGAATCGAGCGTTCGGGTTGCGAGTCATTGGAACAGATAATAATGGACTGTGAACTGTGGCGGAACATAATCCGGGCTTGGAAAGGAATAGAAGTTAACGAAGCGACCATGGCGTTCGATGCTATTGCCAGAGTAGGTCCTGGTGGTTACTTCATGAAAGATCCTCACACGCTTAGACACTTCAGAAGCGAGATATTGCTCCCCGAGATAGCCATGCTTCCTGCGGATGGCAGGAATGGCGGTGAACCTATGAATGCTGCTGCTGTGAAGGAAGCCAAGAAGTTGTTGGCAGAGCACAGGTGCACTCCTCTGGAACCGAATATCCAGAAGGATATCATCGCGCTTCTTCGTCTCTACGATAAGAGCATCATAGACCGTGTCGTCCCAACAGACTACCTCGAACGCTGATAAATCAATCAGTCGGTGTACTGAGTAATTGCGAATACGCGTCTCACTCTCAAGGTTTAAGTGTGAGACATTGCTTTACACACTCATGTCTGAGATCCCTGGCTTCTTCAACGGAAAGGGGTATTCCCAGTCATTGGTCAAGGCCGCGAAGGCGGCTGTCAAAGATGTTCTCGCCGTAAGAAAGGACGAACACCTCCTGATTATTTCGAACCCCAATCCAGGAACGCGCGACATAGCAATGGCATTGTTTGATGCATCTTTAGGGGCCAAAGCATCCCCAGTCCTGGCATTTCAAGGGGAGAAAGGGCAATTCGATTACACTGAGGATGAGATCATCAAGGCGCTGTCCGCCGAGCCCCAGATCGTGCTATCTATAAGCAAAGACAGATTGGGTTTGGATCGATACGGTCTGAAGCACGGTTACGAAGGCAAACGACGCTATGACAACCTGTTCGATATGCTGCATTGCGAAGGGAAGATGAGGGCTTTTTGGTCTCCAGGGATCACAACCGACACGTTTTCCAGAACTGTAGCGATTGACTACGGAGTGCTCAGAAGCGATTGCAGGCGCCTGGTAAGGGAGATGAAAAAGGCGGAGTCGATCAGGGTGACATCTCCCTCGGGGACAGACATCACGGTAGGCGTCAAGGGTCGCACCCCTAAGCCAGATGATGGCGATTTCAGACGTCCTGGAGGTGCTGGCAACATCCCATCGGGTGAGGTGTACGTTTCGCCAACGATTGGAACGACGGACGGGGTGATAGTCTTTGATGGATCAATAGCTCTGAACGATGGCGAGGTCATGATACGAAAGCCCATAGTCGTCGAGGTGAAGAAAGGATTTGCGAAGTCTGTCTCTGGTGGTTCAGAAGCTGATATGCTACGGAAATCGATTCGCTCAGGCGAGCTCAATGCCAATAGACTGGGCAGAAACGGGGAAATAAAGGCATCTCAAGCCAGGAAGTATCATCGAAATGCAAGAGCTATTGGAGAGCTCGGTGTAGGGTTGAATAGAAAGGCGAAGATAGTGGCAAATATGCTGGAGGACGAGAAGGTTTACGGGACTTGCCACTTCGCGATCGGCAGCAACTATGACGGAGACGCGGACGCTCTGATTCATCTTGATGGTATCGTCAAGTCTCCAACCATAACACTTGTCGGTGGCAAGTACCGCAGCGAGAAACAAGTAATGGCCAGCGGTAAGCTCGTCTGGGATTGACTGAAGTTATTAGTGCTTTATCGCCCTTCACATACCGATGGAGGAGATAATCAGACCTGCCGAAGTCGATGTAGATCGGTTCGATAGACCTCGTCGCGTAGGCTGGCTGGACCTGGATGCCGTGTTCCGTGCCAAGCTGCTCATGGTTGGGGCGGGAGCTCTCGGAAACGAGGTCGGCAAGAATCTGGTGCTCTCGGGCTTCAGAGATATCACAATTGTGGATATGGATAGAGTCGCCATGTCCAACCTCAGCAGGTGCATGTTCTTCGAGAAGGGTGACGCAGAAGGGTCTATTCTCAAGGCCGAGGCGTTGCGCGATGGTATGAACTCCTTGGCGGACAAAGGCGCTGTAAAGGCAGTAGCATGTTCAATCGAGGAGTGTTCCACCGACCTTTTTGAGAAGAGTACGGCCGTTCTCGGATGTTTGGACAACATAATCGCAAGGATGTACACCAACGCCCAATCGTACCATGCAGGCAAGCCGTACATTGACGGAGGAATGGAAGGATTCGCCGGAAGGGTCATGATAGTCCGACCGCCCGGCGGCGCATGCCTGCAATGCGGAATGAATCGATCTCATGCGAAGATGGCTAACCTGCGATTCAGCTGCACTGGAAGCGAAACCACCCTCTACGAGCCCAGGTTGGCTTCGGAGATTACGACAACAAGCCTCCTAGCTAGCGTCATGGTGCGGGAAATCATCAAACACGTGTCTGGGAGAAACGATCTCATGCTATCGAATGCATTCTTCTACGACGGTAGGACGAACCGCGCCGAGGAGTTCGAAGTACCTCTGAACCCTGAGTGCCCGGTGCATCTCCAGTGAGCAGCTACAGGTATCCGAAACCGTTAAGACATCAGGCACAGTCACAGGCTGCTGGTGGTTCTTCTGCCCTTCAGGATCAAGGTCAAGAACGCGGAGACGGGCGCGACCGTGGAAATGGAGCTTGAGCAAAACAACACTGTCGATGAAGTGATAGAGAGTGCCGCAACCTTCTGGAACAAAGAGATGGGAACCTACGTTGTGAGAAAGGGCAAGAAGGTGCTGAGGGGTACTCAGGCGCTGTCCGATGCCGGTGTGAGGGAGGACGACATGCTCGAGCTAGTTCCAGACCCAGAGGGGGGATAGTTGACTGCCGCCCTTCCTCTTGACATTCTGAGAATCCGGCTCAAGAACGAAGTGGAGACTTGTCGACGAGAGCTCTCTCATCACATATCGGTCTCTGACAACTCGCTGACTTCATTCCCCGTTCTGATTGGGGTTACCTTTCTGCGTGTTCCAGGGCCATCGTGGGAGGATGGAAGAATCGTGCACAGGTACGCCCATGGAATGAGCTTGTTGATTACGCAGGAATACCCAGCAGAAACACCAATAGTCAAATGGCGAACCCCGATCTTCCACCCTAATATAATGCCGCCTGAGGATGGCGGATACGTGTGTACAAAACTTCTTGAGAATTGGGGGTTCAACTCGACGCTGCTGTCGTTCATAAGAGGAGTGGAGTGGCTCTTGATAAACCCGAACCCAGCCAACCCATTCGGCAACGACACATGCACGCGTGCGGCTGCATATTTCAACAAGAGAGGGTACAAGCCTCCTTCGACTATCGAAAGGGACGTTGGCAGGATAAGGATAATCGGTGAGGCCCGTGACTCGGCCTAGAATCGTCGGAGAGACGAAAAGGCCAGTTCTTGAGCTACGGCCACCTTCTGCTACCAGACCGCACGAATGGTTGTCCGAAGACGCAGAGAGACGCTATAATGAGATCTGCACAACTGGAAGAGTCTTTGATATCTACTTTTCGTCCGTCGCAGAGAACAAGATACGGGAGCAGGCAGCAGGGGCGGCACCGATGAGACATGAAGTCATGGGGTTGTTGCTGGGCGAGGTCCGAATTTGGAAAAGCGAGATATACACTGTGGTAAGGGGTGTCAGTACGACAGACCTGAGAAGCTCATCCGCAAATGTGAAGTTCGACCCCGAGGCTCTACCGAGACTATTCATCGATCTAGACTCTGCAAGATTCGATTATGTTGTAGTCGGCTGGTACCACTCGCATCCTGGGCACACGTGCTTCATGTCCAGGACCGATCTGAATACACAGCGATCCATATTCACTCAACCCTACCATTTTGCCCTGGTGATAGATCCGATCAACATGGAAATCGAGGCGTTTAAAACCAGGGGAAATGGTTACGTCAGCGTTCCCTTCGCGATCGTGGATGGCGCGACTCTGAGGACGAGAAGGCTGAAGGCAGCGGACAGCCCAGCAGAACGCCAGATCGACGCTACGACTTGATATATTTGACCGCAAAAGCTATTCAGCAGTCGGTACCATCTAGGACATAGGAGGGGGAGGGGGGTGAACCCCAGATTCCCGAATATCGTCTTCGTGGCAATCGCATGCGTCATCATGACGACCACGGCGTTCTCAGAATTCAGGAGTGCCGGCTCAGAGGATTACGCTCTATTCGTAAGCGTCGATGATGCGAAAGTATGTTTCATCTCCGGCAACTTCAGCGTGGCAATAACTCGCGATTGGCCTCGGGTGATATTCAAACACGAGGAGGATCCATTCAGCCCGACATTCGAAGTCAGCTGCCCGCGCATGTACGGGCACAACGACACCGATGGCGACGGTCTCTTTGACCTTTCGGAGGCCACTTACACAATGTTCCTGGACTCAAATCACGTGGAGTGGAACATGACTTCGATAGAGCAGGGTTTCAATAACGAGCTGGGAGAATACGCAGCCTTTGGAATGGGGTCTTCGCTTAATGCCTACTTGGTTGAGAACAACGAAACGCTGGTTCTGTCTGACTGGGCGAGTCTGATGTTTTGGTTCTCTATCTCGGAGAAATCCGCTGAGTATACGAATTCTATGGGTTCCTATGTGATAGACGGTGGAACCCAGCTCAGGATGAACTTCTCGCTTTCTGTGAAAGACTACATCGAAATGGACGCTCTCGTCCTTGAGCGGTTCTTGCAGGGCGGGGGATCAACCAATATGTTTCACCTAATCGAATCGACAGGCGACGATGAAGCCTACGTAACGAAGGTATCTGGAACGATTGACGAAAGAGAGTCCGAGGAGGCTATCATACATGAGTTCAGCTGCACGTCAGAACCTATGCAGGAGATACTCTTCGCAAAGGAGGATGGCATCGCCCAGGCGTTCTACCGATGGGATTCAAAGGCAATTTCTGATTATGCAGATAACACTTCGATATCTGACCTCGAATCATCCTATTTCACTACAGGAAATGGTATGATGCTTCACTCTCGGCTCGAGATTGACAACCGCACGTTACAGGTCGCTCACGAGGCGAGCGTTGGATTGCTTGAAGCGGGATTCGTCGGCAGTGTGAGCGACTGGATTCGAGAATACTCTTGGTCGGTGCTGATTGTCTGCAGCGTGGCAATTGCACTAGTACTGATTCCGGTCTTCCTCCGTAGAGGACGAAAGGGACCACGCGAAAAGGAATCGAAGTGATGCCCAGGGTCGTCAGACCCATATAGCATGTCTCTTGCGCATTGATCCTTCGCTCTGGCCAAGCTTCTGCATCAATTGGGCGACTATGCTGTCGAAATAGATCATAGTGGCATCTTCGAATAGTGTGCCAAGTGGTGCGAGCTTCTTCCGATCTTCGTCCTTCCTCGGCTTCAAATGAATGACCAGATTGGATGCAGATGCCAGCTTTGAATGGTCATTGGAGGTGATGCTGATTACGCGCGCGCCCACCCTCCTCACGATGTTGGCAGTCTGAACGCAGGACATGGTTTCTCCGGTATGGGAGACAATGATAACCAAATGCTTCTCCTCGACTATCGGTGTTACAGTCTCTCCAACGAAGAAGACCTCCAATCCCATCTGGACCAGTCTTATGGCAAACGCTTTCGCTATCAATCCAGATCGTCCAACGCCGTAGATGAATATTCGCGGTGCTGAGACTATCATATCGACCAGTCTGTCGCTGTCCGAAGAGTCGTTTCTAAGAGCATCACGAATGTTCTCAATGATGTACTCCTGACTTTCCTTCATTTGGATCCCGTCTTGCTCTTCTTGGAGTTGCCCTTCATCTCCCTCGATACTTTCTTTGTCAAGACCCGTTCCAGTATTACCTTCATGTACATCGCATCATGTTCAAGTAGAGGCGAACTCGAGATGACAGTAATAGGTCGGTTTCGGTCGACTAGCGATTCTGCGAGAGGCTCAAATCGAAGGTCGCCCTTCTTGATTGAAGTGAACCTCTTCTCATTCCCCCCTTCATGCTCGACTCCGGAAAAGTGTGCGTATATTCCACCAGTGCAGCAATCCTCCAGAGTGTCGATGAGCTTGCTGAAGTGCTTCGGCTCTCGCAGTGCACCGTTCTCGCGCGAATGGTAGTGTGCGAAGTTTACTACTGGCGCCAGCTCCCTGGAATCCTTGCACAATCTCGATACCTCGCTCAACGAGCCGAATACCTCCTGTCTCCCGCTCAATTCGAGTCCTATGGGAGTTTTAATGCCGTGCCGACGGTACCATTTCGCAAGTTCTGCCAGACGCTCCTTGGCCCTCTTGAATGCTGTTCTGGGCGTAACATCCCCATACAAACCGACATGAGTCACAACCATCCTTGCGCCGAGCTCGCGGGCGATCAGCCCTGCCCATCGGATTGAATCCATGCTCTTGAAGCACAACTCGCCCTCCCCAATCACATCCATGTAGTATGGAGTATGGATTGCCAGTTGGACATCTAGTTCCTCGGCCATAGTTTTGAGACTCCTGAGCTCTGAATAACTCCTCGAAATGCCACTCGATAACACAACGAGCGTGTCACCGTTCCTAATCGGTTCATCGAGGTCGGATAGGGTCTCCTCTTTTGATCCCTTCTTACGGATTATCTCTATCACCATGTCCGTGGTGAGTTCCCTTGGTGCGTGACCGACTTCCTCCGGATCGGCTGGCCTTTCCTGGACGTTCGCCCTCACCAGCTGGCCTTCCATCGCCGTCAATCCTAGATTGTGGACATCTTCTATTCCATCCCTCAGAGTCCTTCCTTTGCACGAAAGCGGAATGCCGGCTGGCCCAAAACGAATCATATCCTCAAATTACTCCTAGACTGTCTGGGTTCTCCGAGTATTGCATAGGCAATATATATCTTCTGTTGGCTTCACGAACGCCGTAGCACTCGCAGAAACAAGAATCGTTTATGCAACATTCAGATCTGTCGCGTTCTTGATGGTTGTTCCTGGCGGCATCTGGCCAGACAACTGGATGCATCCAAAGCTTTATAAATGGAACGCACATTAAGTCGCCTGCTCTCTGATGTCGGAGGAGTCAGAAATGGGAAGAATCAGCAAGAAGACCAACCCCAACCTCTTGGACCTGATAAAGCGTCTAAAGGATGCTGGTAGGATCCATGAGGCACCAGTCTGGCGAGACATCGCGTTGAGGCTTGAAGGCCCCGCTAGCAACTGGGCTGAGGTCAACGTCGGTAGGCTTGACAGATACGCCAACGATGATGAAGTCATCGTCATTCCAGGCAAACTGCTGGGTGCGGGTGAGATAAGCAAGAAGGTGACAGTTGCAGCGTTCAACGCGTCAGGCAAGGCTAGGATGAAAGTCACAGGGGCCGGAGGCATGAACTTGTCAATCGAGGAACTCATCGAGAAGAACCCAAAGGGGTCAAGAGTCAGAATTATGGGGTGATTCACTGGCGGTTATCGATGCACAGGAACAGATTCTCGGAAGGCTTTGCACCCATGTGGCCAAGCGACTGTTGAGCGGTGAAGAGATTACTATCGTGAACGCAGAGAAGGCAAGAATATCAGGAAATAGAGCTCAAATCGTGGCACACTATAAACAGAGATGGGCTCGCGGCAAGAACTTCAGCGGACCGAAATATCCGCGCGCGCCTGATATGATACTCAAACGCTCAATCAGGGGAATGCTCGATTATCGCAAGTCCTCGGGGAAGCAAGCTTTGAAGCGCCTGAAAGTATACGTCGGCGTTCCAGCAGAATTGAAGAACATCAAAGTTGAGGACTCAGGCGGAGCCAAGAGACCCCCAGCCAGATCGATCTACCTCAGCGAAGTTTCCAGAGAACTTGGTTCGGGGAGGCTGTGATAGAATGAAGGTCATCGTCGTCAGCGGCAAGAGGAAGAGCGCGGTTGCCCGCGCGACAGTCAGGAAGGGCAAAGGTTTGGTTCGCATCAACAGCGTCCCTATCGAGATCTACGAACCCTACCTTGCTAGAGTCAAAATAATGGAGCCTTTGACATTGGCAGGGAAGAAGACGGCCAAAGTTGACATCGATGTCAACGTCAGCGGTGGAGGATTCATGGGACAGGCCGCTGCATCAAGAACAGCAATCGCAAAAGGGCTGGTTCAATTCCTCGGGGATGAAGGACTCCAGGAAATGTACTCAAAATACGATCGGTCTCTGCTAGTTTCTGATCCGAGAAGAAAGCTCCCCAAGAAGCCGCTGGGAAGAGGAGCCCGAAAGAAGCGTCAGAAATCGTACAGGTGATGAACAATGATTGTACCCGTTCGGTGCTTCACATGTGGCAAGGTGGTAGGCAGCGCTTTCGAAGAGTTCATTCGGAGGACAGAAATGGGCGAATCCCCAAAGGAAGTGCTTGACGCTCTTCGCGTCGAGAGGTACTGCTGCAGAAGGATAATTCTCACGCATGCGGACCTGATAGATGAGGTCGCGTCGTATTAGGCGCATCCCACAAACTCGTTCCTCAAAGGGGCCCGTGGGGTAGCTTGGAATCCTTCCAGCTTGGGGTGCTGGTAACTCGCGTTCAAATCGCGGCGGGCCCACCTGACTAATTGCCCAATTCTCAGGAATCGAATTCGTCTCTTGCACGACATGTAAGGTATTTAGACACGAGAAAGAGATACAACTGCGATTGGCATGAATAGAGACTCCTCGAAAAGAAGACCACGAGCACTGAAATTACTCATCGCGACCGAAGGTTTATTCGCACTCCTAGGATTTGCGAGCGCATTCGGGCTGCTCTCGTCTCCATCTGGCGAGGGCATGGGTCTCCCGCCCGACCTCCTTGACAATACTCCTCTGGGCGATTTCACCCTTGTTGGCCTGTTCTTTGTGGCCTTCTACGGAGTCCTGCCGACCCTGGCGACATACGGACTCTTGACTCGGAAGAGATGGCGCTGGACGGATGTCATCAACAGATGGACTGGCCAACATTGGGGATGGACCGCATCTGCCGCTGTAGGCGTCATACTGCTATTATGGATTGCAGTTGAGATAGTTCTCCTTGGTGTCCTGAGTGAAATCGGCGGAGTCCTTCAAGCTGCAATGGCTGCATTGGGTGTCTGGATGCTCCTCTTGGCCTTCCTCCCATCTGTGAGGTCAAGCACGAAGCTTGAAGATTGACCTTTTCCGGAAATCACAGCGTTATGCACGGTCGGAATGCGTTTAAATCGCGGCGAGCTCACCTGGCTTTTCTGTCAATAGCTGGGGTTGAGCTCTGCCTTCATTCTACACAAACCTCGTCTAATAGACCAATCGCTGTTGACCTCTCAAATATGGATGAGTCGAAGCTAGAAGATCTTGCTGCGAAGGTCACCGAAGTGCAAACAATTGCCTCAACTGGAACGTACAAGGACGTAGGCAAGAACACCAATTCATTTTAGATTGACCTCTCATCCATTGCGGAACGACCAGAGATCTTTCGAACTCTCGAAGTCATGATGTCACGCGTGATCAGGATTGCTCAACACTCGACGGGCGACTTGAAGCGCTTGAACGGTTTCAAGGACATCATGTGCGCGCACGATATCCGCGCCGTTGGCAGCCGCAATCACCGCAGCTCCTATGGACCCACCAAGTCTCTTTTCGACCGATCCTCCAGTTATTCTTCCAATGAATGACTTCCTCGAAGCCCCTACGACGATAGGCTTTCCGAGAGGCTTCAGTTCACTCAGCCTTCTCAGAATGTCGACGTTGTGTTCCACGGTCTTGCCGAAGCCTAATCCGGGATCCACCATTATCTGTCTCGGGTTGATGCCATCCCTCTCAGCGGCCGCAATTCTCTCGCTGAGAAATTCAACGATTTCCCTTACTACATCGTCATACTCCGGCGAGTCTTGCATCGTGCGAGGATCCCCCAGCATATGCATGATGATCACCGACGCATCATGCTCAGCCACGATCCTCCTCATATCGCTACTCCTGAGGCCTGATACGTCGTTGACTATGGTCGCTCCCGCTTTCAGGGCAGCGTCGGCAACTCCAGGCTTCATCGTGTCAATCGAAATCTTCCCAGGGTGCAAGGAAGACAATCTAGAGACTACACCAAGAATCCTCGAGAGTTCTTCCTCCTCAGAGACCTCCTCGGCGTATGGTCTAGTCGATTCCCCGCCGATGTCCACCAACTCCGCACCAGCATCAAACATCTCCACTCCTCTTCGGACTGCTGAACTCTCGTTTGAGTGGATGCCGTCTCCCGAGAACGAGTCCGGCGTGACGTTGATGATGCCCATTACCGCAGCTACGGCAGGTTGAGTCGCTCCGAAGGATGGTTCGTTCGGGTCTGTTGAGCCATTCAAGGCGCATCATCTCCTATGCATGAGGTGACGAGTAGACCATCAATCAACTCGGTTATATCCAATATCTCTATGTCCGCCTCGACAGTCTCGTTTCCGAACTCAAGGGTGTTTACGCAGAACGGACATGAGGTCACAAGAACGTCTGCGACTTCGGATGCAGAGTCTAATCTCTTTGATGCCATTCTCCGAGAAGCGTCTGGATCGGCCGATCTCACTCCTCCTCCTCCTCCGCAGCATCTAGATGATTCCTGGCTCTGTCTCATCTCAACGAATTCCGCTTCGGGTATCTTCTTCAGCAAGGCCCTCGGTTCCTCATAAATCTTCATGTGTCTACCGATGTGGCAAGGGTCGTGATAGGTTATCTTCCTCGGTAGCGGCCTAAGCTTTAGGTTTTGCCTAGCTAGAAATTGCACCATGTGCTCCACTTCGAAACTGCAATCGAGATGCTTCGCGTACTCCTCTTTGAACGTGTGTAGACAACCTGCACACGTGAAGAGAAGCTTCTTAACACCGCGGTCCTGGGCCGCCTTTACGTTTTCCTTCATCAGTCTGACGAAGTCATTCTGAGGTTGCCCGATTCTATGCAGTGTGCTTCCGCAGCACACTTCATCGATAAGTGTGAAATCGATTCTTAGTTTCTTGAGTATAGATATTGAATGCTGAGCTATCGATGTGTTGCGGTATCTAGCGGTGCATCCGATAAAATATCCAACGTTCGCTTCCTTCGGATGGACGCCGAAATCGACATCTTTCGTTTCTCCGTAAGGATTCCCTGTATTCTCGATATTCTCCACTATCTTGGCGTGTGCTGGTATGACATGTCCGGCCTTCACCAGATCCGCTCTTGTTGCCTGGACTATGTCAATTACTCTAATATTCGAAGGACACCGCCTTTCACAGTCTTTGCAGGTCGTGCATTGGTACATTCTCTTCACGACCGAATCATCAGGCTCGATTTCATTCCTCGCTAATCCGTATGCAAGTATGACCTTCCCTCTTGCCACAGAGGGGTCCCATTGGTTGTCCTCGAAATAAGGGCAGACGCTCTTGCAGAAGCCGCAAAAAGTGCATGTGAGCATCTCCTTTTCAAGCTCTCGTGCTCTATCCATTTTCATTGACACTTCTCTCGATGTTTCAATGAATTGGTTTCGTCTGTTCATAGGCTGACTGAACTCTTGGCACTGTAAACACAGCATCCATAATAAAGGTCACTTTTGCCCCCTCTCCCATCTCAGCCAAGGCGGTGTCTACCGCCTCCTGAACCGATCGCATAGGTATTAGATGTGCTCTGGTTGCGATAGAAGGCTCAAGATTCGTGACAGCGTACATCTTCATCTTCAGTTCTATCTCTGCAATCTTCGCCGCCTTGTGATACCCTAGCTTGTATCCTTCAGCGATTTTGACTCGGACTTCTTCTGGCGTCTCAGCACTGCCGAGCAACTTCAGGAAGGCGGGTGGTCCAACGCCAGTTCGACAAGCGCTGACTAGTATGATGACTCCTCCGTCCTTTACCGCGTACTTGGCGTTGTCAAGAGCCTTTTGTGATTGGTAGAGATCGACGTCTTGCGGGTACAATGTTACCGCGACAACCACATCCGCCTTGGTGCTCATATTGACGACGAATATCTCATCAGCTTTCTGCACGGCGGCATTGAATGTGGAATCGATGTCGCCAGCATATGCCGAGCAGATTTTGCGGTTACGGTCGAGTACAACCATAATCGAAAAGATACTGTACTTCTCTAGACAGGCCATCGCATCTTCCATATCATCGTGAACAGGATTTCCATCGAGGGTGAGAACCTGTGCCTCGACTGCAAGCGCGTGTTTGTGGTTCTGTTCTATGGTCTCGTAGGCGCAGACGCCCGGCAGAAATGCTTTCCTTCCCCCGGTGTAGCCTGCAAAATAGTGTGGTTCGACGCTCCCGATCACTACGATTCGATTGGCTTCCGTTACCATCTTGTTCACTCTAATCTCGGTGCCTCTCTTTGTCGTGTCCAATAGAACCATCTCGCTTTCCTTTGAGTCATGGGAGAACACTCGAGATTCTATCTCGTCGTACCTTTCTCCGAAGATGAGCCGATATTCTTCTTCCGTCGGAGCTCTATGAATGCCCGTTGCCACTATGAATTTGACGTCAAGATTCTCCAATTCTGGGCAAATCTGATCAAGGATTTTCGCAGTCGGTGTTGGTCTAGTAGCATCGTTCACGATTATCAGCGCGCTACTCGCTCCCTGAAGAAACTCTGCGAGTCCATCCGACCCTATCGGATTTGAGAGAGCTGCGCGTAATGCGGCTCCCTCATCACAGTCTCCTAATTCGTTCGGAGAGATGACACCGCCAATGGCTTCGTCCGAAACATCAACGGTTTCAATTCCATCCCCAAAAGGAATCTCTACTTTCATTCGAATTAATCACCAGCAGTGATAGTTCTTCTATTAGTACGTTAAGGTTTGCCACCATCAGGCTGATGCAATCCTATGCCGAGAAGAAAAGGCTTAATTACGACCTACGGGACTCTGTTCGCCGTGAAAACTCTGGGCAGACTAGGAGAGCGGGAGGCCATCAGAGTCATCGATGGAATCGTCAATAGCAAAGTCGAAATCGGCATAGGTGATGACTGCGCGGCCCTCGATGTTGGGGACAGGTATCTTCTCATCACCACCGATATGATGGCTGCGAAAACGCATGTCCCTAAGGGAATGAGTCCGTATGATATCGGCTGGACTCTGGTCGCCATCAATTTGAGCGATATTGCAGCGATGGGGGGTATCCCTGAAGGCGTGGTAGCCGCAATAGGAATCACCAGAGGTCATCCGATTGATTATCTCGAGCAGATTGTCGATGGAATGAACGATTGCGCTCAGCGATTCGGGACATCAATAGTTGGCGGAGACACGAAGGAGCACGATTCGCTGACGTTGTGTGGAACAGCCATCGGACATGTCAAGAAAGACGAAATTTTGCTCAGGAAGGGGGCGAAATCAGGGGATCTAGTCGTTGTCTCAGGTGAGTTGGGCACTGCCGGCGCGGGGTACTTCTCCTTGAAACGAAGTCTTGGACTCAGCGAGGCTGAAGGAGTCCTTAAGAGACCATGGCCTCGAATCAAGGAGGCCAGGGTACTAGCATCCTCAGGTGTGGTCACCTCATGCATGGATATCAGTGACGGCCTATCTTCCTCCATCTATGAACTCTCAAAGAATTCAGGACTCACTTATGAGATTGACTACGCTAGTATCCCGAAGGCAAAGGAGGTTGAGATGGCTTTCCATGATACAGAACGACAGAAATCGTTGGTTTTGAACTTTGGTGATGATTTCGAACTTCTGTTCACCGTCAATCGCGAGTCAGAAGAAGAACTCAGAAGGCTGTCCGTCAAGGCCGACTGTCCCTTTTCAGTGATCGGCAAGGTGACCAGCGGTGAGGAGAATATTCTTGTGGACGACGGCAAGAGGGAGAAGCTGGAGAACCTCGGCTATGAACACTTCAGAACGCGTCAATCATGAAGCCCGGTACTATGAACAAGAAGGCAGCAAGGTTAGATGCCTTCTATGCCCTCATCGATGTCTTATCGACGAGGGGAAACACGGAATCTGCGGAGTTCGTGAGCATAGAAACGGGAAGCTGTACTCTATCATCTTTGGCCTTGCGTCGTCAATTCAACCAGACCCAATCGAGAAGAAACCTCTGTTTCATTTCATGCCGGGAACTACTTCGATTTCGCTTGGCTCCGTCGGCTGCAATCTATCATGCAGACACTGTCAGAACTACTCGATATCGAGAGCGTCTCCGTCAGATGTCCGTTTGACCTCTGTATCTCCTGATGATGTAGTGCGATTTGCGAAGGAGACTAACGCATTGTCAGTCTCCTGGACATACAACGAGCCTATTATATGGCACGAGTTCACAACAGCCACATCGGCCGTCGTGCACGATGCCGGTTTGAAGACGAACTACGTCACGAATGGATACATATCTGAGGATCCGTTGAGGGAATTGAAGGGAGTCATAGATGCTATGAACATCGATGTCAAATCCTTCAGAGATGAGTTCTACAGGAGAACCTGTGGTGGTAGCCTTGCTCCAGTGCTTCGAACATGCGAACTCTCTTCGGAAATGGGGATTCACGTTGAACTGACATATCTGGTAATTCCCGGATTTAACGATTCAGTGAAGGAGATCGAGGAGTTTTCGTCATGGGTGCACGACAGCATGCATTCGTCGGTTCCAGTTCATTTCTCAGCCTTCCATCCCGACCATCGAATGACGGACGTTCCTAGGACTCCGATAAAGACGATGCTGAGCGCGCACAACATAGCAAAGAAGGCAGGCCTCGATTTTGTATATATCGGAAACGTCCCCGCTGGCGACAAGGACAATACATACTGTCCGAGATGTGGGACGTTGGCTATCAGGCGGGAAGGATTCGCCGTAACTAGTCTTGAACTGAATGACAACCGGTGTACGAAATGCGGCAAGTCCTTGAACATTGTGCGGTAGACGTGCGTCGGAGTTTTTCGAATGGTATTGAAGATAATAGATGTTGTCCGTCTACTCGAGCAGCAATACGGCAATTCCGACTGGTGGCCAGCAGAAACTCAGTTTGAGGTCGCGGTAGGCGCGATTTTAACGCAGAGAACTTCCTGGAGGAACGCCAAATTAGCAATCGAAGCGCTTAGAGAGAAAAAGATGCTCACCCCTCGTGAGTTGCTGAACACCAGTTGTGCCGAGATTGAAAAGGTCATCCGGCCCTCAGGTTTTTACAAACAGAAGGCAAATTACCTCATCGAGTTTGCATCATATGTCGAACTGAAGTACGGGGGCGACATATCGAGTATGTCGCGAAGATCGCCAGAAGTTCTCCGCCAGGAACTTATCCAGTTGCGTGGTATCGGTCCAGAGACCGCCGATGCGATACTCTTGTACGCTTTGGCGTTTCCTAGTTTCGTTGTGGATGCATACACGACTAGAGTTCTAAGGCGATTGGGCTTGAACGCGGGGGAGACCTACGATGCAATCAAGGCGAATTTCGAGAGTGCCCTTGGAAACGACCATGCCAGGCTGGCAAATGCACATGCTCTTATGGTTGTCCATTGCCAAAAGCGATGCAGACCGTCTCCGATTTGCGTTGGCTGTATTTTCACAGATTTGTGTATTTCAAAAACTGAATAGAAGGAACAGGACATTGCCTGCAATAATAGTAAGCACGAAGCCTGCGAGCATCGGCACGATGAACGGTATCTTCGGCGTTACCCAGACTCTCGTCAGTCCTCGTTCCCTCAACCTTCCGAGTTCCTGAACGAGGTCTTCGTCGCTCCTTGGCCTGGCATAGAATATGTGTTGATCGTTCTCTATTCTCTCCATGAGCCAGACGTGTTTACCGGCCACACGGTCGATATCCATTCTATAACCGGCGAATGCCTGAGGAAATCTGACATCTCCCCTGGCCAAGTTCTTTGCGAGAAATACTATTGGCAGGAATACAACCAGTATCGCTGCATTCACAAGCACAGATAAGGAGAATGGGAATATGATTTGAAGCGTTTCATTGGCTGCTATCAGAGGAAAGCCAGCCACGACCGGATAGGCCGGGAACAGAACGGTTAACGATATCAGCGCCTTTGCATCTGCTCCTCCGCGAATCAGGTCAAACATGTACATAAGCACAATGACCATCATAACCACAGGAATTGCCAGCAAGGGCTGGAAATACTTCTCATCAATCCACACCATGCCTAGGGCTGTAGTCGCCGCCAAGGCGACGCCGTACTTCAGCATCGGAAAGTATCTAGAGAATGTTGAATCACCATCTAGGTCCAAGAAAACATCGGAAAGGATTGCGAACACCGGGATGAGAATCAGCGAGTACTCAATGGGAGCATCGTCATTGATAATTCTCAACGGGAGAAGCACTATACCAAGAACAGATAGCCCGATCCAGAAAGTGTTCGAGACTCTTCTGGTCCTGAGATCTCTTGCGGATGCGAGACAGAGAACAGCGATAGCGGCGAGCAACTGAAGTGCCGCGAACATCTCTTCCGAAAGCACGGGGAATGATGAAAATCGGCGTACTTAATGAATTCGAGGATATGTTAGGCACAGACCAAGTGAGCCCTAGCCGACTAGGTCCAGGCCGAGGTCCTCGGCGATTCTGAGTGCGGAGGCGTATTCGGAAGCGCTCAGGGGACGCGAAATGTCATTATGACTCCCAGCGTTATGGGCTGGTCGATACTGCCCCATAACGTTCACTTTAGCGCCTTCGAGGTTGTCCGCAATCCACGTTAGAACCGGGCGAGTGCAGCACTCGAGGTGGGAGGGGAGCACAAGATGTCGTACAATAACTTCCGCTTGGCGTTTGGCAATCAGATGATTTCTGCGGATTATCTCAACGTAACGGTCAATTTTCGAAAGCCTCTTTGCGCATTCATCGTTGCCATACTTGAAGTCGGTGAGATACAAGTCTATTACGCCATCGAGTAGCCGAAGCGTCATATCCGTGAGATACATGTTCGAATTCCATATCTGAGGCAGATTGATTTCGCATTGCGAAAGGGTTTTCAGTATGAACAGAAGATTGGATGTTGGGTCGCCTCCAACCCAATTCACATTCCTCGAGATGTAGGGCTCGAATGTTCCATGGCATTCTTCTTCGTTGGCGCGAGCTCTTCGAACTATGATGTTTGAAAGACGTTCAGGTGAAATCTGCAACCCCGATTCAGGGTTGGTCGAGATGTCGTGATTCTGGCAGTATACGCAGTCGAAAGTGCATCCAGAGAAGAAGATCGTGTGGGAGGGCACCAGCTCCGGTTCTTCGCCAGTGTGGAGAAACTCACTGGAAATACTAGCATCTAACACTCCGCAATGTCCTATCATTCCGGAGGCTCGGTTCACGTGGCATGTCCTCTCACACAGAACGCAATCCTCCAGCATGCGTCGTGCGAGTTCCACCTTGAGTTCGAGCAATGAGACGCTTCCTTGTTGGCTATCACCGTTGCGTTGCCGATCGTGCACCTTCCAGAGGGTTCCGGTGTCGGAGTGAAGATCAACTTCGATCTGAGTACGTTTCGCGATAAGGTATCTTGCCTCGGCTTTTCCCTCTACTACCTTCCAGTACCGACTAAGAGGATCGCACACCATCAGTAGTGATACTTGTTTCTGCGCACATTTAATACTTGCACAGCGCTGACCCGTTCGACCATGATGCATCCGTCTTTAGAGGATTTGCCGAACCTTTGGATGGAGATATGCAGGATCATCTCTCAAGTGCCCGAAGGCATGGTGACAACATATGGCGAAGTCGCCAAAGCCCTTGGGGATCCAATCGCAGCGATGTTCGTGGCTCTTGTGACAAGTGAAGATATCGACACCTTGAAGGTTCCATGTCACAGGGTCGTCAGGCTTGACGGGAGACTGGGTGGACGCACCTGCGAGAAGAGCCTGAGCAATAAAGCTCGACTTCTAAGGAGCGAAGGGATCAGCGTTCGGAGCGGACGGGTGACAAATATGGACGGCCACCTCTTCGTCGACTTCCGTTCAAGTAGTCCTCTTAAAACCCTAAGAGAAAGACAAAAGACATTGAGAAGACGGGTCCGAATCCCGTTGGTTGACAAAGACTTCGAAAAGATCGCTGGAGCGGATATTTCCTACAGTTCCAAACAAGCGTTTGCCGCTGTGATAGTGCTGGATACTACAACCGGTAAAGTAACGGAGAAACTACAAGCCGTGTCGAGAGCAGACTTTCCTTACGTTCCGACATATCTCGCATTTCGCGAGCTGCCAGTTCTAGCGCCATTAGCCGACCAGCTCGATGAGGAAACGATTCTGATGTACGACGGAAATGGAATACTTCACCCTGAGAGATTCGGTGTAGCGAGCCATGCTGGCGTCGCTTTCGGCATACCAACCATAGGCGTGGCTAAAAGGCTCCTATGTGGGCGGATTGGAGATTATTCCAAAAAAGGTGAAGCCGAAGTCATGGTCAATGAAGAAGTAATAGGACATGCTCTTGGCGGTGCAGGCCAATCTCCGATATACGTGTCACCGGGACACGCAATTTCGGTGAGACAGTCGCTTTCAACAGTAAGGACTTTCAGCAAGCATCGCGTCCCCGAGCCAATACGGATTGCGCATCTCCTGGCGAATGACGCACGTCGTTCGGCAATCAACAAATAGGGTGGTTAGATTATTGTGGTAATCGAATGAGGATATGTGTGTTTGGAGCTGGGTCCATAGGCAGCTGCGTAGGAGGTATGCTAGCAAGGAGTCACGATGTGACTTTGATTGGGAGAAAGGCAAATGTCGACGCCGTCCGGGCGAAAGGGCTTATTCTTCAGGGTGCGATAAGAAGGAGGCTTAGAATTGATGCCAGAGAGAGCATTTCAGACCTATCACCTCCGGATCTACTCATTGTAACTACCAAAGCTTACGCCACTCCGGCAGTGATTGAAGCCTGCAGTGGGTGGCCACGCGAAGACACGATCGTGCTGACGCTTCAGAATGGTCTCGGCAACCTTGAACAGTTGCGTCTTTGGAGAGGCGATTTTGCTTTGGGTGGAACTACGACTATGGGAGCCTCGCTGATTTCAACAGGAGTTGTCAGAGTCGCTGATGTGGGAAGGACAGTCATCGGATCTGACATGAACTCAGGAGCCGCGCGTTCCGTGGTCGCCGCGTTTCGTGCGGCGGGGATACCGACAAAGACAACTAGGAATATTTGGGGGGAGATATGGTCCAAGGCCATTGTCAATGCCTCCATCAACCCAATCACGGCAATTCTGAAAATCTCGAATGGTGAGTCGATCAAGAATAGGATTGTCTCAAAGCTTATGATGGAGATATCTCGCGAGGGTGAGACAGTCGCATACAATCGCGGGATATGTTTGCCCTACAAATCTATGTACTTGCGAACACGGGCGGTGGCTAGACAGACATCCTCAAACAAATCAAGCATGCTCAGGGATTTAGAACTCGGACGGAGGACAGAAATCCGCAATATTAACGGTGAGATATGCAGGATGGGACTTGATGCACAGATCCCGACGCCATTAAACGCAGCTATGGTGGCAATGATCGAATCCTTTGAGCATTCAGTGGTGGAGAAAGGTTAATATCGTAACATTGTACTCTTTGAGCCCGGTGAAGAGATGGTAGATGTCAAGGAACTAGCAGCGAACGCCAAGATACTTAAAAAGAAGGGGCTAAGCATCCGCGAGGTGGCGGACGAGCTGCATCTATCTGTAGACACTGTTAATTATCTCGTAGAGTACGGTCCTGAAGGCCTGCCGCCATCCGACGTCAAGATAGGCTGGCGCTCAATCGGTGTATCCGGATACAGGATTGGGCTGATGGCTGAGTTGATGGCAGATATAGCCAACGAGGAACTTGGAAAGCAGGAGCAGGACGCGGACGTTGTTCTTGGAGTGTCAATAAACGGAGTACCGTTCTCTGCAAGAATGGCAGAAATACTCGGAATCGACGTTGGAGTGTACCGCCCGCACGCGGAGAGCCAAAGCGGCGGCGCTTTGAGCTCCAATTATGCCTCTGTCGGGGAGGGTAAGAAGGTCATTATTGTCGACGACGTATTGAGCACTGGAGCGACTATCAAAGGCGCAATCACCGATATAAAGGATGTTGGAGGCGTACCGGTCTTGACGATTGTCATTGTCAACAAGAGCAGTCTAAACGAAATCGACGGAGTGCCTTTGAGAGGATTGATACGTGCTAGGTCTCTCGGAGGAACCATTTTAGGCGGAAGCGGCAAGAAGACATTCCCCTACGGCTAGACGCTTCGCGCGGAAGCCTTGAGCGCTTCAAAAACGGGCATAGGCTTGCCGAGAATCATCCGTTCGATCGCACCGCCACCTGTGCTGATGTATGAAACTCGATCAGCGATGCCCAATCTGTAGGCAGCTGCGCTAGAGTGCCCTCCACCTATAACGGAGAACGCCTCAGACGACGCTATGGCTTCGAAGATTTCGCGAGTTCCCTTCGAGAACTCTTCGATTTCATAGACTCCTGGCGGACCCGATAGCAGTAAAGTCTTGGATTGCGCTATTATTTGTTTGAATCTGACTATCGTATTGGACCCGATGTCCATGATCAAGGATTTCGAAGGGACGTCCTCAAGGCTATATTCTCTTCTCTTCCCGTCTTCATCCACCGCCCCATCAAGAGGAAGAGAGATCTTATGCCCCATCTTGGTCATAAGGCTCCTGACAGCGTCCAGAAGATCATCTGATATTGATCTCTGGACGAGTCGCTCCGTCCCCGCACCAACCCTCTTTCCTAGAATCATTTGGTATGCGAATCCGGCCAATCCCGCAACAATTATATTGTCCACTTGCTTCGACTCCGCAAGCTTCCTAATGGCGGGCAAAGCGTCCGCGAACTTTGTACCCCCGAATATGAATGTAGAGGGTCTCGCCGGATTCCGAAGGACCTCTGATAGAGTCCGATACTCCTTTTCCATGAGTCTGCCGGCTGCCGAAGGCAGTGCGGCAGCGAATCCGACAAGAGATGCATGGGACCTGTGAGACGACGCAAACGCATCGTTCACGAATAAATCGAAATGAGGTGCCAGCGTCGAGACCATTTCCGACGATGCATGCTCCTGTGGGGACAGCTTGAGCTGCTCGATTGGACAATCACGGACGTTCTGCATTAGGATGCCTTCTCCATTGCCCAGGGCGTCGATTGCACGGACCGCCCGGTCGCCAAAGATGTCATTGACGTATTTGATCCTCTTTCCTGTATAGCTGCTAAGATGGGCAGCATGTTCGTTGAGCGTAATGAAGTCATAGTCCCCAGGTCTTCCCTGGTGAGCGAGGATAGCCAGACGTCCGCCTCTGTCCATTATCTCACGCACTGTGGGGACCGCGGAGGCAATTTTTGACCCATCCTCAATCCTCAAAGTCTCCTCGTCTATAGGTGAGTTTATGTCTACTCTTAACAGCACCTTCCTGCCTTTCAAATCGAAATCGTCCAGTGTAAGGAATTCCAGTGATGGTCTAGATAAGGATGCCGTTTTGGTGTCATCGCCGGAATCGCTCTGGCTATCGGTGTCGTCCGATTCTATGTTCGTCATCCCAGCCCCCATTTCATTTGACAAGTAGATTGTCACACGAGAGTGCCGATGATTACCGGATTGAGACTGCCATATAAATCATTGACGAAGCCATCGGAATTGTGAAAGGCATGGTAAAGTATTTAGGAGCAGTAGCGTGATTGCTAGTCGAGACATGATAAAACCATGTCCAGTTCTCGGGCAGTTAGTGCCAGGATGTGCTTGAATTGAAGGCTACCGAAATAGGCAGAGTGCTCGTGAAGGATATCATGAGAACACCAAGGATGACCGTGAACAGAGGAGAGACCGTCTCGGACGTAATCTCGAGAATGAGGAAGGGACGTGTCAGGGAATTACCGGTTGTCGAAGATGATAGGCCACTCGGCCTGATCAGCTACTACTCTCTATTGTCGCGGAGAAACCTCCCTCTCGCTGCAAAGGTGGAACACATAATGGTTCCTTGCCCGAGACTTGAGGAGGATGCGACGATGATCAGCGCAGCTGAGGAGCTTATGTCTACAGGCGTCAGGGGAGCTCCTGTCGTTCGCAATGGCAAACTCGTTGGATTTCTATCGAGAACAGACATAATCCGCGTAATCTCCGATATGAACGAGCTGAGAAGGAGACCGGTGGAGTCGATAATGAGCAAGACGCCTGTCTCCGTAATGAAGAGCGAGCCAGTGAGAAAGGCTCAGACACTTATGATGGGTCTAAACGAGAAAGCTCTCCCCGTCGTCGAGGAAGATGGCAGCCTCATCGGGGTGATCGGCATGACAGAAGTCATGGATGTAGTATGGTCACCGCGGGCATCAAAACCGCCTAATGAGGTGCGTGGAGACAGGGAACCGGCCGACGTTAGAGTGGATAGCGTGATGAATCGAAACCCAGTAAGGGTTTCATCGGATGACACGCTGGACAAAGCGACATCCTTGATGATGTCTATGAATCTCTCAACAGTCTTCGTCACTGACGATGGAAGACTCGTTGGTGTTGTCTCTCAAGCGGACATCATGGAGCAAGTCATTAGTTTGAGGCCTCAGGAAGGAGTTTACGTGCAGATAACCGGACTCGATGCTGAAGATCCAGAAGTCTATGAAGTTATGTATGATCAAATAGGCAAGTCCATGAAGAGGATCGACAAGATACAATCGCCGAAGGTCTTCTCTGTGCATGTCACAGCATACCATCAACATGGCTTGAAGAACAAATACAGTCTGGGCGCAAGGCTTACGACGGACAAGGGGATGTACTACTCCAAAGGAAGCGACTGGCACCTCTACAGATCTCTGGACTCCGTTCTGGACCTACTGGAGAAGAGCGTTAGAAAGAACCATGAGAAGCAGCTCGCTGCTCGCCGAAGGAAGCAAGAGTCATAGACTCCAGTACTCTGACGCATTCTTGCTGCATCTTTCAACCGCGCTTCTGCCGAGACAGTGCTTGTCGGTTATGTCAGTAAATTCAAGGGGCACCTCCACACCTATGAACTCACCCACCGTTGCCGCAACCACCTCCGAAAGGGCGGGCACATCGTAGCCGCCTTCAAGGAAGAAAGTGATTCTATTGCCACACTCCTTGGAAAGAAGCAGGAGTTCTTTTGCCATCGCTAGGTGTCCGTTCGAGGATAAGCTGAGCGAGGCCAATGGGTCACGGTAGTGTCCATCGACTCCAAATGATACTAGTATTGCGTCAGGTCTAAACTGCCTGACAATCGGGGTTATGACTTTCGAGTATGCGCTGTGGAAGGTGGAGTCGCCGCATCCAGATGGCAACGGTATATTGATCGTGAACCCTTTGCCATCATCATTTCCGAGAAAATCTACGCTACCCGTTCCAGGGAAGATCCCAGCTTGATGTGTGGATATGTAGAGGACATCCGCGCGGTTCCCGAAAACGTCTTCCGTTCCGTTGCCATGGTGCACGTCGAAATCCACTATAGCTATGCTTTGGTCTCCTGTGTTCAATAGATGCTCGGCGGCAATTGATATATTGTTGAAGTAACAGAACCCCATTCCGTAATCCGGTCCCGCGTGATGGCCTGGAGGTCTAGTTAATGCAAAAGCCGGTTTTCCTTTCTCTCTCGAGTATTTGACCGCATCGACGCCGCATTCGGCCGAAAGAGCAGCGATTTCGTAAGTGTCTGGGCGGACCAAGGTATCCATTGTCAAATTGCATTCGCCAGCATTCCGAATTAGTTTTATGTAATCCTCGTTGTGAACGAGTTTCAGATGCTCAGGTCCTCTGAAGGTTGAAGAAACGACATCTCTCCAAAGACCATATCGATTAAGCTTTTGGGATATGCCTTTAAGACGTTCAGGTGACTCCGGATGAAAAGGCATCTGCGCGTGATTGAGGAATTCAGCATTGTAGAACAACATTATGCAGACTTGAACTGGCTATGCATAGATAATGGTTTTCCGGCTGAGCCCACTGCATCTGTCACAAGATTATATTTGACATATGTGTATATTATGCCGGAGTTGAGAATGACATCAGCTGAGATATTCTACTTCGACGAGCCCGGAAGGCAGAACACGGATACGGTGATCGACCTCGTGTCGAAAAGCCTCAGGAAGACCGGTATCGGGACCGTTATCATAGCTAGCAGTTCAGGGGAGACGGCCTTGAACGCCATAGAGCACTGGTCCAATGCTTGTAGTAATGTGGTGGTTGTCACTTCCCACGCTGGTTTCGCAGGCGAGAATATGCTTGATATGAAACAGGAAACGGAAGAAAAGATCAAACTCACTGGCGCGAAGTTGGTACGGGCTTCTCACGTTCTCTCGGGATTGGAGCGGTCCTTTACCAGAAAATTCCATGGAGTTTCTCGGACTGAGGTCGTCTCGGAGACCTTGCGCGCTCTGTTTGGGCAGGGTATGAAGGTTTGTGTAGAGATATCCGTCATGGCTTCGGACAGCGGAGCAATTCGCTGCGGAGACGAAGAAATAATTGCTGTCGGGGGTACGGGCGATGGAGCAGACACAGCCTGCATCATAAGGCCCGCTCATGCGAACGACTTCTTCAGATTCGAGGTGAGAGAAATCATTGCTATGCCCAGGCGCAAACGAAATTCAGGATACAAATAATACTATGAATGTAATACGGTGTCACCATGGACTTAACAGATGTCATCCTGTTGTGTACCACAATTCTGATCGTCATCTTCATCTTCTACATTAGCGCAGCAATAGTGGCACAGGATTGGTCCGTAACACCTTCGTATATCTTGCGCGTGCTGGCCGTTTCATTGATATTCGTCTTCATAGTACCGATGGTCAGCGATTTCAGTAGCGATCAAGAGTTGTCTAGTCTGATGGTCCTGCTTTCCTTCATGTTCTTGGTGGTCCTAGTCAGATTCGTAATGGTTGAAGAGCTTGCCGTTGCGGATGACTGGCTAGCATCAATTGTGATATCCTTCATAGGAGTGACGATGATATTCATAATCGAGGTTCTTTCAGATCAGCTTCTAAATCTTGAACTACAATCGGTGGTCTAGAGTCGTCGCATGTCCTTCGAGCAGGATGTCAGAACGCGACAACCGTTCTTGGTAACTAGGACATCGTCTTCTATTCTGACTCCTCCGTACTTATTGATGTATATCCCCGGTTCGACCGTGAGGACCATCCCTTCCATCAGAGTCATATCGTTCGCTGATGATATGGATCCAGGGTCATGAACGGATACACCGAGGCCGTGGCCAGTGCTGTGTATGAACCGCCCACTGAACCTGCTACTGTCGATTACGTCTCTTGCCGCCTCGTCAACGACAGCTCCGCTCACGCCATCCTCTATCGCGTCTATCGCTGCTTCCTGTGCTTCGAGAACCGTTTCGTAGATGTCTTTTTGACGCTTACTTGGCGGTCCGCATACGAAAGTCCGTGTAATGTCTGAGACATACCGCTTGTAGGAAGCGCCAAAATCGAAGAGAGCGAAGTTGCCCTTTCTCAACCGTCTTGTCGGCGAAGGAGCGTAATGTGGCTCAGCGCTCTTCGCTCCGAATGCTACCGTTGAGTCGAACGCAGGAGATGAGGCGCCCAGCTTCATCATTCTGTAAATGAGCTCTGCAGAAGCTTCGGTCTCCGTCATTCCCTCTTCAACCATATCAGGTATCGAATCGCAAGTCTTGGATGCTATCTGACAAGCCTTCTTGATTCGAGTCAATTCGTCCGGCTGCTTTATCATGCGAGCCCTAGACAGTTCTTTCGAGACATCTATGAGTCTAGCTCCGCCAGATAGCTTCTTGATAAGCTTGTGGTTGGATACCGTGAGCTCTCTGGCGTTAATACCGATCTTGGAGTAGCGCGACAGCTTCTTCTTCATGATCTTTGCGCGATCCTGACCATTCTCAAACACTGAGATCTTTATGCCCGCGTCAGAAGCGCTGAGCGATTCTAACTCAGAGGTGATAACCTCGATTCTTCTTGGCTCGAGGATAGCGATGCAACCTTCGAACAAGCCTGCCGTAAGCCCTGTCGCGTAGAAGAAACAAGAGTCGAGGTTTGGTTCAACGGCATTCATAAGAACAACGGCGTCCAAATCTCTGCTGATGACCGAGAATACAACTTCTTCCTTCGATACCAAGTAATCACGCGTCGAAATACTCCTGACCGTATAAATGAATGGCGCGCATTAGGCGCCAATCCAGGACGATCCCGTGATCTTCCTTATCGCTGAAATAGCAGACATCGCTGCAAGATGACTGGTCTTCGGATTCTTTGGTGAAGGTACATTTCTGGTGACGAAGTCGAGCTCTCCGAACTTCCCTCTTGCTCGAAGGCGATGCTCGTTTGTCTTCACCTGGGGATCACAGACGATTCTGACTTTCGTTCTGTCGAAGCCCACGCCTGCCAAGGAGACAGTTGCCGCGACATTGACGTTTTGAGGGAAATGTCTCACTGCCTCTCGCGCAGTGCCATCGAACAGGTCCGTTCTCACGCGTAACTCGGATGGATCAATCCCTTTCTCAATCAGGTAAGCGTTGCCCTCAAAGGCAGACGGCGGTTTGGTCGTGATTAGAATGACCTCCTCAATATCTCCCAGCTTGCCAGCCGACAGTGCATCGATTCCTCCAATGGCTCCACTTGGCACGTATATCTTCGCTCCTTTGCGCTTTGCCAATCTGAAAACGTCGTTTTGGAATTCTTCGTCATTAAGCACGCCAACACTCATCATCAACACATCAACACCCGCGGAGAGGGCGAGCGGAGTGTAGTAACGCGCTGCATCCTGGCTCGCAGCTTCGACGACGAGTCTGATGTCACTCAGTATAGGTACTATGTCCGGGACATAGCTCACCTTCGACAGTTTCTCCTGCAGCTTCGTCGCACACTCATGAGAACGATCTGTTAAGTACACAGTTTTGAAATCTGGTGTATGCTCTGCCTCGCGGGCAATAGTCGTACCTATCGCACCGCAACCTATTACGCAGATGTTCACGCTGGAATGATTGGCACATGCCTTATAAATTCTTGCTTTCCGGCTTATCCCTGGAGTTATCTCGGAAGGAGTTCTGAGGCGCCCATATCCTTTTTGTGCCCAAGTCGCAATGCTGGTTCTAAGGTGCGAAGTTGAGACGGAATATACTTCTCAAGTATTTCGATACCAAAGACTCCGGTAGCGCAAAAATATCTGAACTAAGGGCTGAGGAAGCGTAAAATGCCTCCATTCGCGGTCGCTTGTCCGACATCGATGTTGTATTCCGGAAGAGCATTACCGGCCATTGATCAATGTGAGAATTGCAGCCGGGTGACATGAAATGAAAGAGGCTCGCTCCGCGAAGTCCATTGAGAAGAAAGCAGAACGTGTCAACATTCTATTGACATCAGTGTATGGACGAAAGGAACGAACTTGCGGAGACGACCCGTTGGATACTCTGATTGAAACCATATTGTCACAAAATACGAGCGACATCAATTCTAGCAGAGCATTCGAGTTACTGAAACGCAGGTATCCTTCCTGGGAAGAGCTTCTTGAAGACAGTCCTGAAAACATCGCGGATACAATACGTTCGGGGGGCCTTGCTGAAATCAAGGCGAGGAGAATTCTGGGAGCGCTGAACCTGCTCAAAGCCGAGAGGGGAGGATATGATCTTGGCTTCCTCTCAAGTATGACTTCTGATAAGGCCGCAAATTGGCTCATCTCGATTGAGGGCGTGGGTCCAAAGACGGCGGCAATAGTGCTTCTGTTCTCGTTTGGGATGCCTACCTTCCCGGTCGATACCCACATTTTCAGGGTAAGTAAGAGATTGGGGCTCGTTCAAGAACGAACGTCGAGAGAGAGCACCCAGAAGGAACTTGAACGACTCATCGACCCTGAGGAATACTACAATATGCATCTGAACCTCATTGAGCACGGTCGTAGGGTTTGTAGGTCAAGAAGACCACGCTGCGAGGTATGCGCCCTGTCCGGCCTGTGTCTCCAATATCGCAAGACCGTGAAAGCATAGGCTTGATATACCGACAAAGGTCTTGTGATGTTGATGAGATATCGTCTACTGGAACACACGGCGGATGCAATGATTGAGGCATATGGAGACACGCTCTCCGAGAGGTTTGCGAATGCAGCGTATGCCATGTTCGATCAGATAACAGATGCGAATGCTATCACTTCTGTCGGGGAGGTAACGATGTCTCTCAGCGCTGACAGCACCGAACAGCTCCTAGTAGACTTCTTGCAGGAGTTGCTCTTCCTGCACGACACCGAAAACTTGGTGTTTGCGGAATTTGAAGTCAGAGTCACCGGCAACACTCTTGAAGCGTCTGTCCGAGGGGAGCAGTTTGATGATAGTCGTCACCAGAAGAGGGCGGTCGTAAAGGGCGTCACCTACCACAATCTGAAAATCGACGATGATATGCAGAAGATAGTCCTGTTGCTGGACGTCTGAGAGGGTAATCATGAAATCCTCAGCCAAAGCTCATCCAATTCAAGGCCTAGTCAAGTACCACGGATTAAAAGATTCCAGACTAAGGATTCCATATCACGATTCGATATCAGTTGCTACTGCACCGACAGAGACACACACTACAATCGAGTTCGGCGATTTCGAGGCGGACTCTGCATTCATCGATGGGGTACAAGTCCCCGCGTCAGGAATGGGCAGGATTCTCGCAGTCGTCGACTTGATTCGTAAGAAGAGCGCCCTCGATCAAAGGTTTAGGATGGAGTCTCGCAACAACTTCCCGTCGAATATAGGGCTTGGGGCATCCGCGTCGGGGTTTGCAGCATTGGCAGTAGCCGCGTGCGATGCGGCGAACCTCAAGCTCTCTCTGGAGCAGATATCGGTAATCGCTCGAAGGGGCTCCGGCTCAGCTGCAAGATCTGTGACCGGTGCCTTCTCTCTTTGGAGAACCGGCCATGACGATGAGGATTCCTATTCATATCAACTAGCTTCAGAGGATTTTCAGATGGGAATCATCGTGGCTCTCATCCCTGCACACAAGCTCACGGATGATGCACATAGGGACGTGCTCAGATCACCCTTCTTCCACTCGAGACTCGCGTATGTTCATGGAGCTATTGCTGAGATGGAGAGTGCCGTCAAGCAGAGAAACATCGCGAGGATAGGCGAGATAGCAGAGAAGGATTCACTCATACTTCACGGTATCACGATGACAGGAACAGAAGAACTCATGCTATGGCGGCCAGAAACCATCAAAGTCATCCTCGAGGTGAAGAATATGAGGTCCGAAGGCATACCAGCGTTCTTTTCCATCGACACGGGTGCAACAGTGTATATCAACACCGAACCAGCTCATGCGCGCAAAGTGGAAGATAGGATTCACACATTGGGAATCGAGACAATGAATTGCACAGTGGGTGGTAGTGCCAGAATCACCGATGAGCATCTGTTCTAGAGATCTGAGTGTCTCGCGCATTTCTGCATCTGCACCGCTTCGTCCATCGAAATCTCTCCCAACGCCACCTTCGCAGCAAGCTTCCGTGATACCGTCAGCTCCCCTTCACTGTGCACTCGACTGAGTCTTTGAACATTGCGTATCTCGCCCGGTCCGGGGGCGACGCGCTGCCTCTTCTTGGGGAGATATCCGGGTGTAAGGGCGATCTCTACGGCAGCATCTTCATCCGGAGTCTTTGATTTCCTAGTGGTGTTGCGTTCGTCCACCATCTCACCCACGTACCCAGAGTCCCATAGAGCATTGAAAATCCTATTGCGGTTCGTGCGGTCTCCGTTCCCAAGTCTGATTGTCACGCGCGACGGGGCATGACGGTCTATCGTCTCCTTGACAATCGCAGCGACAGCCTCAGGTGTTGGGGCAAGAGTTCGAGTTAGAACGCTACCGTGAGATAGAACTGCGATTCCGGGTCGGTTTCCCGGATCGATTCCTATGGTTAGGTCATCAGTTTCACCCTCGCACGCCAGGACTTCTTTGACCTTCATCATGGCCACGTCTGGGTCGGCGTCTGTGATCACTTTGTCAAAGGGCACATGGCACCTTTCCTCAGCTGTGGTGATAACAACTGATAGATTTGCAGGGAGCGGTTCCGAGAAGTCCAATGAGACATGTCTCAGTCCTTCATCGCGAAGGGCCACAAGCATTTCGTAGTATGTTCTCGGATTCTCAGTCAGTATCCCGATGACTTTCATCCAGAGGCAATCTGTATCATTCAGGATAAAAATCTTTTGCTCAATTCCTCTTTCTGAATCCCCCAAACCTGGATTTCTTCCCGCCAGTCCTGTTGTACTTGCCGATCGAATCAGCTAGACGGCGCATAAGGTCCTTCTGTTCAGCAGTCATCTTGGAGGGTGTAACGACGAGAACGCTCACGAACTCGTCTCCTTCACCATGCCCCCTTAAGTCATGTATACCCTTTCCTTTGAGTCTGAACACGGTGCCCGTTTGCGTGCCTGGGGGTATCTTGACCAACGCTGTTCCAGTGAGCGTTGGCACCTCTATCTCCGCCCCGAGCGCAGCCTCGCCAAAAGAAATGGGCGCTTCTATGTACAGATTTCTGCCGTCGCGTTCGAACACCTCATGAGGTGCTATGTGGACTACGATGTAGAGATCTCCAGGCGGACCTCCGTTTACGCTGGCTTCGCCAGCTCCTCTGATTCTCAATCTCATACCTTCTTCAGCGCCTTTAGGGACGGAGACCTCGATCTTGCTAGTCGTCTTTGTGTAGCCGGCGCCTCCGCAAGATTTGCATGGCTTGGTGATTTGCCTCCCCGCTCCCTTACAGGTTGGGCAGGCAGTGATCGAAACGAAGCTTGTGTATCCCCGCTTCTGACTTCTCTGTACCTGACCAGACCCTTTGCACATAGAGCACGTTTTCAGGTCTTCTGCCAAGGCGCCCTGGCCGTTGCAGGTCTTACATTGGATCGTGTGAGGTATCTTGAGCTCCTTTTCGACACCCTTTGCGGCCTCTTCGAGGGATATCTCAATGTCATATCTGAGTGATTGTCCTTCCATGGGCCCTCTTCTTGGTCTTCCGCCGAAGAACTGATCGAAGATGCTTCCTCCGAAGCCGAAGCCCGAAAATCCGCCAAATATGTCGCTTATATCCTCAAAGTGCGTGAAGTCTGACCAATCGAATCCGCCCTGACGGAATGTGCTCTCCACGCCTGCATGGCCATACTGGTCGTACCTAATACGCTTCTCCTGGTCGGCCAGAACCTCATAGGCCTCAGACAACTCCTTGAACTTCTCTTCGGCCTCTTTTGGGTTATCCTTGTTCTTGTCCGGATGGTACTTCATCGCGAGTTTTCTGTAGGCTTTCTTGATCTCGTCAGAGTTCGCATCCTTATCGATGCCCAGGATTTCGTAGTAGTCTCGCTTTGAAGGCATTTGGCATCCTCATGGTTCGTACATCAACTGGTGCTGTCGGTTCCGACTCTGTAAAGACAGGAAGGTGATGAAAGAGGTTTTGGCCCGCTACGGTTGTTGGTCCTCTTCTTCGTCGTCCACAATCTTGTACTCGGCGTCGACGTATCCCTTGCCGGAATCGGATGGCGGGCCCGCATCCCCCTCCGAAGGGGGTGGAGTTCCCTGTGCCTGGCCCTGACTGGCCGCCGTCGCCTCGTAGACCTTCTTGCCGACCTCCAACAAAGCCTTGTCCAGCTCATCCAGTTTTTCCTTTATTGTGGCCTTGTCGTTGGAGGAGAGTGCCTTTTTGAGCTCGTCTGTAAGCTTCGTCACCTCGTCCTTGAGTTCCTCGGATATCTTGTCTCCCATCTCTTGCAGGAGCCTATCGACCTCGTAGACCTTCGCCTCTGCGCGATTCTTGAGGTCGACTTCTTCCTTCCGCTTTAAATCCTCATCGGCGTAGGTCTCGGCGTCTTTGATCATGCGCTCAATCTCACCTTTCTCCAGCTTGGTTGTCGCAGTGATCGTTATCTTCTGCTCCTTGCCAGTGCCTAGGTCCTTTGCCTTGACATCGATTATCCCGTTCGCGTCGATGTCGAAGGTGACTTCCACTTGGGGGATCCCTCTCGGCGCTGGCGGTATGCCCATAAGATGGAATCGACCAAGACTGACATTGTCAGTCGCCATCGGTCTCTCACCTTGTAGGACATGTATTTCCACGCTCGTCTGACCATCGGCTGCAGTGGAGAAGACTTCGCTCTTACGGGTTGGAATGGTGGTGTTTCTCTCTATCTGCTTGTGAAAGACCCCTCCGAGGGTTTCAACTCCGAGGGAAAGGGGGGTGACATCCAGGAGAAGGATATCCTTGACCGTGCCTTCGATGACTCCGCCCTGAATTGCCGCTCCCATGGCTACGCATTCCATCGGGTCCACACCACGCTCGATTTTCTTGCCGACGACCTCCTCGACGAACCGCTGTACTATGGGCATACGCGTGGGCCCTCCAACCAGTATGATCTTGTCTATCTGGTCAGGTTTAAGTCCAGCATCATCCAGAGCTTGTTTCATCGGGGCTCTGCATCGGTCAACAGTGGATTTGACGAGATCCTCAAGCTTCGCTCTGGTGAGTTTCATCGCCAGATGCCTCGGGCCAGAAGCGTCTGCTGTCAGATAAGGAAGGTTCAACTCAGTCTCCATGGTCGATGAAAGCTCGATCTTGGCCTTCTCGGCGGCTTCTCTAATCCGCTGTATCGCCATCTTGTCTTTTGAGATGTCGATGCTGTGCTCTGTCTGGAAGTCCTTTGCGATGAACTCCACGAGGGAGTTATCCATGTCCGTCCCTCCCAATTGCGTGTCACCGCTCGTAGAAACGACTTCGAAGACGCCGTCGCCAAATTCCATTATCGTGACATCAAGAGTGCCGCCACCTAGGTCGAACACCATGATCTTCTGTTCTTTCTCAGATTTGTCGAGTCCGTACGCGAGAGCAGCAGCCGTGGGCTCGTTGATTATCCTGACGACGTCCAATCCCGCTATAGTCCCGGCGTCTTTGGTTGCCTGTCTCTGGTTATCATTGAAATAAGCTGGGACGGTGATGACTGCCTTCTTGATCGGCGTTCCAATATAGGCCTCCGAATCGCGTTTTATCTTCTGCAGGATGAACGCTGAAATCTGTTGGGGAGTGTATTCCTTCTCATAGATTCCGACTTTGTAATCCGTACCCATCTTCCTCTTGATGGCAAAGACGGTATTCTCCGGGTTTGATACGGCCTGTCTCCTTGCCGGCTCTCCCACTAGCATCTGTCCATCTTTTGTGAAGGCAACATAGGATGGGAACGCCTTCCCGCCCAGGCTCGTGCCTTCCGCGCTGGGGACTATCGTCGCTCTCCCTCCCTCGATCACGGCAGCGGCTGAGTTGCTGGTGCCCAGATCTATGCCAATTATCTTCTCTCTAGATTCTGCCATACGCAATCTCACTCCCTTTCATTAATTCAATCTCTATCATTATCGTTATCGACTTCCTCGTCCTCATCCTGGATAGAACCACCTGTGTCGTCTTTCGGACATTTCGACCTGCTCGCAGACACCTTCACTCTTGCAGTCCTGATTACCTTTGGACCTAGCATGTATCCCTTTTGGAAGACTTCCAGGATTGCGCCGTCGTCTTCATCGTCGGATTCCTCCATCATGAGCGCCTCGTGGAAGAAAGGGTCGAAAGGTCCATCGGTAGCTATCTCCTTAAGTCCAGCGCGCTGCAGAGTCTGCATCAGCTGTCTTCGGATACCCTCAAGACCGATCTCTTGTGAATTGCGCTCCTCTTCCGAGGCGTCATTGACTGCCTTGTCCAAGGTGTCCAAGACTGCCAGCAGGTCTAAAATGACATGCTCGCCCGCGAGCCTAGACCTTTCTGCCCATTCGCGCTCTACACGCTTCCTGTAATTCTCGAACTCCGCCTGTGTCCGCTTCACAGTGTCCGTCAGCTCATCGATCTTCGCGTCCTTGGCCGCCATCGTTTCTTGGTCCGTGGCAACGTCCGCAGAGTGGTTAGTAGAATCTACAGTCTTCTTCGAAGGCAGGGAATCCTCTGAATCATCCGGCATCAGTTCTTTCCTCCAGCCAGGGTATCACTCTTCGCGTTTGAGCTGTTACGTATCATCGGCGAAATGAAATAAAGGGTTTGGTGAAGGCAGTCTAGTCGAAGCCGCCTTCATCCATGTTAGGCATCTGCGGTCCACCCTTTCCGCCGCCTCCGTCTCCCTTGGAAGCGATGACGTCGTCGATTCTCAAGATCATCACAGCGGCGTCGGTTGCGGAGCTTATGCCTTGTCTGCCAACACGCAGCGGTTCAAGCACCTTTTCCTTCTTCATATCGGTGATCTTGCCAGTGAAGACATTGACTCCAGCGTTCTTCTTTCCAGACTTATGCGCCTTCCTAAGCTCGATTAGCACATCGATTGGGTCCAGACCCGCATTCTCGGCAAGTGCCGTTGGGACGACTTCCAGAGCGCTGGCGAAAGCGTCTATGGCTATCTGCTCCCTGCCACCTATCGATGCTGCATAGTCTCTCAGTTTGAGAGCCAACTCCGTGGCCGTGGAGCCTCCGCCAGTGACGAGTTTGCCATCCTCGATGGCGACCGAGATCACACTGATAGCGTCATGGAGCGACCTGTCGATTTCATCAATGACGTGTTCGGTGCCTCCTCTTATGAGGACGGAAACGGCCTTCGGGTTCTTGCATCCAGTTACGAAAGTCATTCTATCGTCAGCAATCTTCTGTTCCTCGACCAGATTGGCAGTTCCTAGATCGTTCGCCTTAAGATCATCGAGCTTGGTGACGAGGTTCGCACCTGTCGCTTTGGAGAGCTTCTCCATGTCGCTCTTCTTGACCCTTCTCACGGCGTAGACGTTGTTCTTGGCCAGATAGTGCTGCGCCAGGTCATCGATACCCTTCTGGCAGAACAGCACGTTCGCTCCGGATTTCTTGACGATTTCGACCATCTTCTTAAGCATGTTCTCCTCTTCATCAAGGAACGCATGCAGCTGGCTTGGGTCAGTGATTTCGATCTTGGCATCTATCTCCGTCTTCTTAACTTCCATAGCCGAGTCGATAAGGGCTATCTTTGCCTTCTCGACGCGTTTTGGCATGCCCGCATGGACGGCTTCCTTGTCCACGATTATTCCGGCGATCATCTCAGTATCATCCATTGAGCCGCCCTGCTTCTTGACAACCTGGATGTTGTCATCGTCGACTTGCCATGCTCCTCCATCCTTCTTCTCTGCCACAGCGCTCACGGCCTTGACTGCGACGTCCGCGAGCAAATCCCGAGAAGCCGACACGCTCTTGGATATCATGGCGGTCCGCGCTATGTCCTTTAAGACATCCTTGTTGTCTGGTGATACGGGAATCGCCAGATCCTCAAGCAGCTCCCGGCCTTTCTGAGCAGCCATTCTGAATCCGCCCGATATGACCGTAGGATGAACGTTCTGTTCGATGAGAGCTTCAGCCTTCTTTAGCAGCTCACCAGCAAGGATGACGGCAGTTGTCGTTCCGTCTCCACACTCATCGTCTTGAGTCTTTGCCACCTCGACCAACATCTTGGCGGCTGGATGCTCCACATCAATCTCCTTCAGTATCGTGACGCCGTCGTTCGTGATCACAACATCGCCCATGCTATCGACCAGCATCTTGTCCATCCCTCTGGGTCCTAGGGTGCTTCGGACAGAGTCTGCGATCGCCCTCGCGGCTGTGATGTTGCTGAACTGGGCGCCTTTCCCTTTCTCCCTCTTCGTACCTTCTTTCAATATGAGAACTGGTGTTTGACCAATCATGTCATACCTCCGTTCCAACCATCATCTGAACCAGGTTCCAGACATCGTCTGTTTCAGGTTCTCGAGCCCGTATATGTCAGAACTTCTATATAAGCGTTATCGTCTATAAAAACGGGTTCCTATGCCTTTGCCACTCCTATAATCATCACCATTGGTCTGTGGTGGATGCGATACCTCTAGACGGAATAAGTCCCTATGACGACGATATTTATATCCGATATCACTTTGCGCCTGAAGCTGACATGAAAATCATCCCATATGTGTTGATAGAGTCAAGAGTGCCATTTCAACAAGGGGCATTGAGACGGAGGATTGGAGAGGTCGTATCCGGACTATCCAAGAAGCATGATTGGGTGTATGTTGCGGATGCCGACGGGATCTTCAAGAACAAGCCGCAACTCGACATGGCACAGATCATCTGCGACGAGATGTCGACCATGTACGAAGGGGGTGTGAGGTATTCTCACAACGTCATAGACATGCTGATAACAGGCGCCGAGAAAGCCGTGGTAGGCACGAGCACCCTAGTCGACCTCGACGAGCTGAGAGGAGCCTTTAAGTTGTCCGAGAACATTACCTTCAAAGTAGATTTCCGGGATGGGATTGTGAGTTCTGACCCCGTTATGGCGGGCAGAGCCCTCTCAGACCTGTTTCGGGATGTTGCCGATATTGGCATCGATGAAGTCCTCGTTCCCAGAACGCTCGCGGAGGAAGCGTCATCGGCTGTGTCGAGACGCGGTTTGAAGTTGGGGGTGATCGCGTCGCCCTCTGAACTCACGAGCCTTGAGCCGTTAGGAATCGACTACATCATATCGGAAAACCAGAGGAGCTTGGTAGAAGATGAGTGAGCTGCAGAGGAGTATCGCGGTGCTATTCAGGAGGAAGGGTAAGGAGGCCCTCACAGAGCGGGAATTCGTATTTTCAGCGTCCATGGATCTGAGATGGTTCTCGCCAAAGGAGGCCCAGAAGATGATGGACGCAGGTCTCGCGGGAGGACATCTCAGGAAGGTAGATGGCAACCTCCTCCCTACCTTCGATTTCGGCAAGGTCGACGTCCCAATCGACTACCGGCCGACTCCGGAGATGCTCAAGGAAGCTCCGAAGAAGATCTCCAGAGATCTGTTTTCGGAGATCATTGACAGGATTTCAGAATCAAGGTCCGTCTCCAAGCGAGAGGTCGTGTCGAGGGTCAACAAGAAGCAAGAGATGCTGGGCATAGATGTCGAACCGGCCGCTCTGCTGGTGGCCTGCGATTACGGAATAGACATGGATGGGGCATATATCGAGAGAGCTGCAAGCGAAGTCCTTAGCAGGGATTTCCACGGTCCCTGACAAGACACGCTCAATCCTTTTTGACTCTTATGAGGTCAGCAAGCGTTAATGCGCTTTGGGTCGAAGAAGTGGACTGCGCCGTCACCTCTCCCTCTACCCTCTCTTTGAGGGCAATACCGAGTTCCTTCTGCAGCTTCTTGATGAGCTTTTCATCAGGCCTCATGCTGCCGGATTCCACTTTGCTGATTATCGTCTGCTTCTCGTTGAGCTTCATTGCGAGTTCCTTCTGAGTTATTCCCTTTCGCGCCCTTGCGTTTCGCACCCGCGAAGGGTAGTCCTCTACGAGCTCCTCGGCACCCTCTTCCGAGTACACGTCCTTGGGCTTGAATCTCCTCTCCCTTTGCTCAAGCCGTTGCTCGATTACCGGTTTTGGACCCGTTTCGCCCATGTGCTTCTTATCTACCTCAGTGCCGAATTTTGCGCATTCGGTGCAAACCTCAAGAAGGACGCCTTCAATCATCACCTTCTTGCAGAAGGTGACATTCTTGCCGCACATCTCGCAAACCATGAAAACACACTTCTGAACTGGGTCAGCAAAGGATAAATAGAGTATTTAACCTTATATCATTATAATCTGGACGCGCCGAAATTAAATTGTAGCATGGGGTGCACCAAAGTGGAAAGTGAGCAACCTTCGGAGCTTTACGAGGAAATTCAGAGACGGTTATCGGTCCTTGAGGAACGCAACCTTGAACTTGTCGAAGAGGCTCGACGCGTTGAAGGGGAGAAACGGTTCGTTGAAGGAGAGCTGATACGACTTCAGAAGGAGCTCAAGCGTCTAAAAGCGGAGCTCGAACGATTGAAGGCACCCCCTCTCATAATAGGGCAGATCAAGGATGTACTTGCGGATGGACGCGTTGTAGTGAAGAGTTCTACAGGGCCGGACTTCGTTGTCAACACCTCGGATTATGTTTCACCAGAATTGCTTGAGGCGGGCGCGCGTGTCGCTTTAAACAAGCAGACACTGGCCGTGATGGGGGTGCTGCCCGCATCGTTGGACCCGATTGTCATCGGCGCCGAAATAATCGAGAAGCCAGAGACAGTTTATGAGGACATAGGCGGCCTCCAGGAACAGATCGTTGAGATACGCGAGGCTGTCGAAGATCCGCTCCTCCGACCGGAACTGTACAAGCGAGTCGGCATTGACCCCCCCAAGGGTGTTCTGCTCGTCGGTCCTCCTGGCACGGGAAAGACCCTGTTGGCGAAAGCCGTGGCAAAGCAGACTAACGCGACGTTCATCAGATTCGTTGGATCCGAACTTGTGCAGAAGTACATCGGCGAAGGGGCTAGGCTGGTCAGAGAGCTCTTCGACCTTGCTCGGCAGAAAGCTCCGTCGATAGTCTTCATAGACGAACTCGACAGCGTTGGCGCGAAGCGCCTAGAACTCGCCACTTCCGGCGATCGAGAGGTGCAGCGTACACTGATGCAAATCCTCGCTGAGCTTGATGGATTCAATCCTATTGGCGATGTCAAGATAATCGGAGCAACAAACAGACCCGACATTCTCGACGAGGCGCTCTTAAGGCCTGGTCGCTTTGACCGGATAATCGAGATTCCGATACCTAGCTTCGATGCCAGAGTCGAGATACTTGGCATACACACGAGGCGCATGAACCTCGATGAGACTGCAAACATAGAGGATCTGGCAGGCAAGGCCGACGGAGCAACTGGCGCGGATATCAAAGCAATTTGCACAGAGGCAGGCATGTTCGCAATCAGGGAAAACCGGGACGTCGTCACGATGTCAGACCTCGAGAGGGCGATATCGAAGGTGTTGGATGATGGCGACCAAAGGGCCATGGAATCCGGACCTATGTTCGCATGACGGATTTCCCATCGCCGGCTCTGAAGAAGACCGCTTACCCTTCCCGCTCAAGATCCTTCTCTATGACGAACGCGCCGATGTAGCCGCACTTCTTGCAGTGGTATTTATAGCCAGTTATGAGGGCGGCCTCATAATACAGGTCCGCTGAGCCGCACTGCGGACAGAATAGGGCCGAGCGGGGCGTCCTTTTTCTGGACATGATCCGTGTATGGGTCTCCGATTAATCCAATCTTCCGGCGACGGTGATAAGTCAATACGCGGACGCGTCAGCTTTCATGTACTCCCTCAGCAGACACGTGGCGTAGCATCCTTTATTGAGCGCGAACTTGAAGGTGACCGCGTCGTTCTCGAAAATGGTGTCGAAGTCTTTCACAGGAGCAAGTAGTTCTCTACGAGTGCCCTTCGAAGACGCCTCCCTCAATCCGACTATCTGGAAGTCCTTCGCAGAAACGCCCTCGTCTTGAATCACTCTCCTCTCTATCTCGCCCATTTCTCCACTGGCTAATACGGACTCGCTGCCGAACAGAGCCCCACTCACGAACGCCTTGCCCTCGGCCGCGTTCCTTGTAGCCTTGACGATGTTTTCCTCAGTGACTTCTATCGGATCGCCGTGGTTCGGAACTCCATCCTTCGACAATGGCAACACTAAATCGCCAAGTACGGGTTCATGGATCGACAAACCACGCCGCAACCTCTCGCTTAATATGCGGTTGAACATGAACGACTGATAGGCGTGAACGAACATCATCACCAGGTTCCTTGGCAGCCTCCTAAGTGCTCCTATGTAATCACCGGGGTTCTCCGCCAAGTGGGATATGATGATTCTCTCGAAGGTGAATTTGGTCGGGAATTCCGCCATCGCCTTTTCGAAATCTCTCGTTTGTTGGAGATGGTCTCTTGCTTCGTCTCCCTCCGAGCCGTTATGCATCGGATTGCCGATATATCTCATCACAGCTGATTCGGCGTCACTTCTCGAGAGGTCGCGTCCGACCAGATGCGTTATGGGTCTAATCGAGCCGAACCTCTGAACCCCGAAGAAATTCGGGAATCCAATAGTTTCGTTCAGCTTCTCATGGATTTCATGGCAAATGCGTCTGGCATCCCTTTCCTCTTCAAGGTCTCTGACCGCGACAGCGAACCTGTTGCCTATCAAGTCGCCTATCGCAATTGCACGGCTAGAGGTGTACGCTTCGAGAATCTTCACGTCAGGTATCCGAAGCGAGGTGACCGCCTCAATCGGCGCCCTAAATGACATTAGCTGTGTGGCAACCGATCTGCCATCCTTGGTCCCAGCGAAACCGACGCTTGCCCGTCCGATACGCAGGTTGCTGCCCAACCTTCTGAAGAGCCTGTTCGCCTCCCAGTTCCTATGACAGACACGTGCTATGACATAATTCCCCGAGAGAACCTCCTGAGGTCTTATCGAAATCTCATCCACCACAAAGTCGTCCGGCGACTTCTTTAGTCTTCCACCGATGCCAGGAAGTCCCTCGGTGTAGAATCGTTCAAGTCCAAGGCTCGCCTCGTCGATCATCACGCCAGTACAATCCTATGGGGTGGAGTAAAATCTTTCGGAGAGGACGAGTCAGAGCTGCTTTTCAATCAGCTGCCTGGTCTCGACAAACTGATTGGCAAGCGCCTTGGCGGCCTTCTTGAGTGCCGCCTGAGGTTTCCCGTCCTTGACAACAACCGTTAGCACGGCTTTATCAAGCTGAGGATGGCCAGTGGAATATCGTGCGTCCTTGACGTTCTTGTCCTCCAACAGCTCATGGATGAGTGGGTATATGAGAGTCTCATCAGATTCTTCGATCTCTATTTTTATGAGATTCTTCTTCTTCTCGACCAGCTTGAACTCCATGGAACTCGGACCTCTCGTATGGACAAATGGTTCATAAAGCTTCCTGCTGCAGTCCTCCTGCCTCGCTCGTATGGCCAGTCAGCTCGAATATAGCTTTCAGAAGTCTGGGGCCGGCCTACTGCTCGCCCTTGTTCTCTTCCTGTTCTTCGTCCCTGCGGAAGATCGAGCCGCACAGCGAGCATATATCGACTGTTTCGGCTTCCGCGGTTTTGGTGGCAATAACCTTCAGCACGCACGTGCCATCACACATTGGGCACTTTTTATCTGGCATGGGGAACATCCTCCTCTTCGAAAGTATTCCGCATCACAGTATGAATGCTCTGGGCAATAACCCTTCCCACACCATTAACCTCCAATAGCTGTTGGGGACTCGCGTCTGCGATCTTCTCAAGGCTGCCGAAATGCTCCAACAGCCTCTGCGCCAACGTGGCTGAGACATTCGGCAGACCCTGGATCAGAAAGAGCTGCCGCTCCTCATTATCCGGAGTTGTCTGGAGCGCTCCTGCACCGCCGAAACGTTCGGTCTCCTGTTTGTGCAGCGCTCTGACAGCCGCTATCGTCTCGGCCGTGTCTGCCGTCGAGAAGACAGTCCTTCCGAAATCGGATAGGAGCAACCCGAGGGCGTCGTATACCGTGGCATTGGAAGCCTCGGTACCCTTACCTTCGGGCGGTCCCTGGACTATGAGAATCGGGTGAAGAAACCGGTGCTTCATCTTCGCCAGGAGAGAGAGCAACCCCTCCTCAGACATCTCCGATATGAACTGTTCGACCGTCCTCAACGTTATACCTACCCTGCCAGACAAAACTATATCTGCGCACTCAAGTGCAGCGGATCTGACGGGCAACCCCGCCTCAATCAGGCTTCTGTGCAACGGAGATCCATCAAGCCGATGCGATATCATGAGTTCAGAACCGATATTCTTCTGATTGACGTCGTATTCGGATAGCGATTTCTGGCCAGCGACATCGGCCGTCTTACGAGATCGTCGCTCCTTGTCTGTCAGTTCATCGGGAACCATCAACCCCGATATCTCACCCTTCTCCAGGGTGTTTCTGTGAGATGGTATCTCCGAAAGGCCTTTGCGCGTCCTGAGCTTCTTTCTGAGGCTCTCCAGCTGACGCTTCATCTGCAGTTCCTTGTTTCGAGACGACCAGAAGTATGCTTCGTCCTTTGTGCCCTTTGTCATCAGTATGACGACTCTCCCAGATTGCCTTCTTCCAGTCCTACCTCTTCTCTGGATGGTCCTGATCTCTGAAGGAACGGGTTCGTAGAAGACGACTAGGTCTGTGGCAGGTATATCCAGCCCTTCCTCCGCGATGGAGGTCGCAACCAAGACGTTATACCCGCCGCTCTGAAACCTCTCTATGACCTCTCGTTGCTCCTTCTGCTTCAAGCCGACGTCCTCGCCCTTGCTAGCCTGTCCCACAAATCGAACAGGTCGCAGGCCTTCGACGGTTCCCAAGCGGTTGGTGATAAGATCACAAGTGTCGCGGTAATGTGTGAACACTATCGCTCGAGAATCCGGCTTGGTTTTGAACTGCGAGTCAAGTATGGGAATCAACTTATCCAGCTTGGGGTGGTCTTCAGTCATCTTATATAGCTCGGCTCTGGCTTGCTGGAATCGCGCATCTTTGATGAGAGTCCTCACTGCCTTTGATCGTTTGTTCTCCTCAGCCAGATTGATCTGCTTCTCAAAGTAATTCTCCAAAGCGCCCCTTCCCTGAGTTTCCGCGAGTTCGATGCCATGATTGACTTTCATTGCGAGGGCCTGGGCGCTGGCTATGCTGAATAGGCTGTAGGTCTTCTTGCCTGAATTGAGCTGTGATCTGATGGTCGCGCCCGCGGCGAGCAGGTCTCGAGTAGTGATCGGCTTCTTGGGATCAAGGAAGCCAGCTGCTCGGAGCTTCACCACCTGTTCGTCGAATATCTGCTTTAGAAATGCCACTATTCTGGCCATGCCTCGTTGCATTGGAACCTCGACGAATTCCATCTTGACATCCTGAGTGTAGTCCACGACGTCGTCGTCGAGTTCGGACCGTATTTCGACCCAAGTGATTCCCAGGTTTTCGCAGACATTCGCTATCTTCGAAACATTCGAGCCAGGCGAGGCGGTCAGCCCCAAAATCAGGCAATTGCGTCCGAATAACGCTTTGCCGATGAATACATATGCGTAATCGCCGACAGCCCTGTGCGCCTCGTCGAACACCACAAGATCAAATCTGGAGAGGTCGACCATTCCCGAGCCTATATCGTTTGCAGCGACCTGAGGAGTGGAGATGACAAGCCTGCCTTCCGCCCAACCTTCCCTCCTGCGCTCCGGAGGAATCTCACCGGTGAAGACCAATGGTTCGAATCCGATGAGGTGGTCTCTCAGAAACTTCGAATGCTGCTCGACCAATGGCTTGGTCGGCGCCATAAACAGAACCGCACCCTTCTTTCTACTCAGAGTTTCCGCTGTTAGAAATAGGGCTACAACCGTCTTTCCCATGCCTGTGGGAAGCACGACAAGCGTTGGCTCTTCGAGGGCAGCACGGGCGATGTTGGCTTGGTAATCCCTTAGTTCGATGCTCGAAGGCTTTATCAGTTCATGCTCCAGGAACACGGACCTTTGACCGCTGCTCCTGCTTATCTAAGTTTGCCGGGAAGAGAGGCGAATCTAGTGGCATCCAGCACAGGCGCTGCTGCACGATGACGCAGACTTGACCTTCACGACGACTCCAGGACCCTGCGGAGTGTCCACCGAGTCGATTGTGGCTTCCCTCAGACTCTCCTCGAGGGTCCTATCGTAGATCAGCGTGATTCCGTTTTCCTTCACCTCAACATCCTCATCCTTCTTCTTGTCGAAAGCCATCATGAAGGCGGGGCCAGAACACGAATATCCAGCGAAGACTATTCTGATGGGGTCGTCCTTCTTCTCTTCAGCCACTATCGACTTGATTGTCTCGCATGCCTTGGGCGTGATTGTAATCATTGTCACTAGCCTCAGTGAGTTGTCAGGTAGGGGCCATATTTAAGAGTTTTCGCCTAACACATGTCGGCCACAATGGAATGGCAGTCATTGTCCAATCCTGTCGAAGCTCGTGCTGTTGATGGGTTTGGTGGCATCTATGCCAATCTTTGCCGTCGTCTGACTCGCACTGGGGTCGAGGCTGCTGCCTCGCGCGTTGTTCACTATTAGCAAGTCTCTGTCCCCCTGGAATCTCGTGGCGATGGCCCATTCTACTGCCCTGTCGTCATATACGTCGATGTCATCGTCGACCGCCACTACCAGCTTCATCGAGGTATGCGCTCCGAGGGCTGCGAGAACTGCGTTCACGCCATCGCCCTCCTTCTGCTTTGTTATTGAAACCAGACCGTGTAGCCAACAACACCCTCCCTCTGTGAGTCTAACGGCGTGGACCTCCGGCACAGCCACGCTGACAGCCTTCTTGATAACCGGTTCCCTCGGCAGACCCATCATGAGGTAGTGTTCGGGTGAGGCCGGTAGGATGATTTGGAATACTGCGTCATCCCTGTAGTAAATCCGATCGATCGTTAGTATCGGCTGCTTCCTGACCGCGTCCTGGGTGCCAGTTATGTCAACGAAGGGCCCTTCGTCCGTCAATTCATCCGTGAGTCTCCCTTCAAAGACATATTCAGCGTATGCTGGAACGAGGAGACCGTTCTCTATCCTTCGGACCGCCACAGGCTCCTTAAGACAAAGTTGTCTCAGCGTATTGGCTATCTCGAGTTCGTCCGTCCCAAGCTCAACAGTCATTGCTGCCGAGAGTAGGACCGAAGGACAAAGGCCGATCGCCACCGCCACCTTAAGCTCCTCACCATTCGACTTGGCTCTCCTGTGCAGTGCATGCAGGTGTCTGGGCACGATTCGAATGGCCAGGCGATTTTCGTCGATTAGCATCATCCTGTGGAACGACATGTTCCTCTTGCCCTCATACTCAGTTATGATGACCCCTGCGGTAACATATCTGCCTCCATCACCCTCGTAGAATCTCGGAATCGCTGATTCCCTGAGATCGAATTCGGTCAGGACGTTCTCCTCGAAAGGTGCTCGGTCCACCTCTTGAGGAGGTGAGGGTGACCCCATCGCCTCTAGCATGTGCGACGAGAGCTGCTCCGAATTCGAGTTCAAGGCCTCCTCGATTCTCTTCCTGCTAGCCCAGAGATTGCCTACGGCTCTGTGTCCGTCTAGGTTCTCGAACAGGACCGGCGCTTCTCCAGCCCTAGCGAGGTACTTGGTGATCTCCAGGTCCTTGGATACTCTCCCTTTGACGATCACAGTTTCTTCGTATCTAGCTAAGAGGGATCTGATGGACAGATGACCACCGGGTTCTGGATGACTGAGAGCGTATATCTATCCTTTCGTCGCCAGGATAGGAATCTGCTGCCTCGGAAAGCCTGTGGGTGAACTGTGGCCACTTCCCGGTCTTAGACTTTTTATACATACCCATCTATCGAGAGGTACAGTGAATGTTGAAGCGGTAGTCCGGAAATACGCACTACAGAATGCGGTCTTCTACGGGGGCAAGGCGACCATAGGCGCAGTCATGGGGAAGGTAATGGCTGAGAACCCAGACCTCCGGCCTAGGGCAAAAGAGATTTCGACTCTCGCAGAATCGATAGTAGCCGAGGTCAATGCCATGCCGTCTGAAGCGCAGAGGAAGAGTCTCCAGGAGAACGCTCCCGATCTTCTCGTGAGAGAAACCAAGCCCAAGGAGTTTTCGCTTCCTGATCTGGCCGCAGTTGAAGGACCAGTGCGAATGAGAATCGCTCCCAACCCTTCCGGGCCGCTGCATGTTGGCCATAGCAGAATGGCCATCTTGAACGACGAGTACGTCAAACGCTACGGCGGCAAATGCATCAATAGGTTCGAGGACACAGACCCTGCCAGAATCGATCCGTCTGGATACGATTCCATACTGGCAGATCTCGATTGGCTGGATGTGAAGATCAGCGAGACGGTAATCCAGAGCGACAGATTCGAGCTGTACTACGGAGCGGCGAAGAGGCTCCTTGAAATTGGCAAGGCATACATCTGCACATGCCAGCCTGATTTTTGGCGGGATTTGAAGGCCAAGAAGAAGCCGTGTCCGCACCGAGAAGAACCAATTTCGGAGCAGAACGCACGTTGGGATCTCATGTTCGACGGTGGGTTCGGGCAGGAGGAGGCTTCCCTGATCGTGAAGACTGACCTCTCTCACCCGAACCCGGCGATTCGCGATTTCGTCGCATTGAGGATCGATGAAACACCTCATCCTAGAACTGGCACCCGCTATCGCGTGTATCCGCTCATGAACCTGGCGGTAGCCGTCGACGATCACGAGCTGGAGTTGACGCATGTCCTCAGAGGCAAAGACCATCTCAACAATACGTACAGGCAGCTCTACATCTACGATTATATGGGCTGGGACAAGCCGACTTACGTCCATTATGGGAGGGTTTCAATGGGAGAGATACAGCTGTCCACTTCCAAGATGTCCGCTGGCATTACCGAGGGTCTTTATGCTGGCTGGGATGATCCACAGCTTGGCACCCTATCAGCTCTGAGGAGACGGGGGATAAGGCCGGAGTCTATTCGGCGGTACTGGATAGAAGCAGGTGTGAAAGAGGTCGACATCGAGTTCTCATGGAAGACTCTTTACGCATTCAACAAGGAGGTCGTGGACGACAGCGCTGGACGTTTCTTCTTTGTAGACGAACCGATGAGAATGCCGTTGAAGGCTCCTTCAGCTCTCACGGCAAATGCTCCGGTTCACCCCGCTCATCCGGAGCGAGGGACTAGGCAATTGGAGGTACCAGCAGGAGGTGCCGTGTATCTGAGCCGATCAGACGTCCCCGAGAACGGCGAAAGATTACGGCTCAAAGATCTCTGTAACATCGTCTTCCGAGATGGTGCTCTTGAGTTCGAAGGCAACGACCTCTCAGTCTTAAGGGAAGGAGTCAGAATAGTGCATTGGGTCCCTGAAGACTCGGTTGAGGCTGAAGTCAAGATGACGGATGGAAGCACCAAGACAGGTCTTGCTGAACGGGGCATAGCATCAGCAAAGGGCGAAGTCATCCAGTTGGAACGATTTGGCTTCGTTAGAGTGGAGGAAACATCTCCTCGCATAAGGTGCATATACGCACATCGCTGATGGCCGCAAACACTCACAAATCCCAGAATGGCACGATATCGCATGAAAGGCATGCATGGCACATCGTCTTGAATGTTAGGGGTGTCAGGTCATGATCTTTGAGCACCACTTTGTGCTTTCGTGCGAGCGCAAGCATTCTATCAGCAGTGACCGGCTGAAGGCTGCCTATCGATGCCATAATCTCAGAAGCGTTTGCCTTATTCAGCCGCAGAGCTCTGAGCGTTGCCACCGCCCCCATGTTTGCCAACACTCTGGCGCCCTGTACGACACAGTCGTCGGTTTCTCCGAGACCGAAGATGATGTTCGAGCACACTCTGTTTCTGCCGAATACTCTGCACGCATGATTGATGGCATGAAGGGTTCCGCTGTAGTCTCTGCCAGGACAGGCTTTCTCGAATATGTCTGGGTCGAAAGTCTCGATATTCAATTTAATCTCTGTCGCTCCCGCGGCTTTAAGATCATCGATCTGTCTCGGATGAGTGACATAGGGCTCAACGCCAATAGGCGTGTCAGGCAACGCGGCTCTGATCTTTCTGACTATGTTTGACATCCTCTCAGTTACGTCATCTTGCGTCTGGGGAACACCACTGGTAAGTGCGATCCCAGCGAATCCGTCAGATGAGGCTGCTAGTACGGCCATGTTGACTATCTTGTCGTCCGTAAGGTTCTTTGTGGCATAGTGCTCAAGACGGTGGGCATTGCAGAATACGCAGTTGAAAATGCAGCTGCTGTCTATGTTGATGAACGCTTGGAAAGGCGCGTGATGAAGCGTCGGTTGGAGATAGACATCGTCGACCACTACATCGCTTCCTCGGACTATGGTGAGACTTTCGCCATCTTCGATGAGTTCAAACTCGCCTTCTGTGCGTGATACGACCTTCTTCGCCCTGGTGTCTCCGAATGAAATGACGATTTCGGGCAGTCCAGCTCCCGGTCCGGCGGTGGATTTGCTTGGGGAGAATGGCAATCTGAATCCCTTCGCTATCTTGACGGCACCGCCGGCCAATAGCTCTGCCTTGGCCTTAACGGCCTCCGGACTCACTTTCGCTTCCATACAGCACCTTCTGGGGTGTCCTGTATCTCAATGCCACGTCTTGCGAGTTCCTGACGGATGAAATCTGCCCTGGCGAAATCCTTGGAGTCCCGTGCCTCGGCTCTCGATTGGAGTAGTCTGTCAACTTCGTCATCGGTCAATGCAGAGCTCTTCAACAGAAGCTCATCCGTCTCGACGGTGTCCGGGATATCGATTCCCCCTTTGACGACCTTCGTCGTCTTCGGCTCCGTGAGCACGTCAAATATGTCGTTGAACTTGTCGAACACTGATATGATGTTCTTTACGCCATCTCTGCTGAGCCTGTCTCTCCCTTTCATCCTGTTCGCCTCTCTGGCAAGGTCGTACATGACAGCGATGGCCTCTCGCGTGTTGAAATCGTCATCCATCTTCTTCTCGAATGCTGTCAAATAGCCCTCAGAGATTCCAGCGGCATCATCGTCTCCGGTAGCTCTTTCAGCATCAGCAAGAAGCCCCTCATATGAGTTCTGCAACTTGTCAAGAGCCTTCTCCGCGTCCTCGAGGGACTGCTCAGCATAATCGAGAGGTTGTCTATAGCTCGCGTTCAAGATGAAGAACCGTATGGTCTGAGGAGTATACTCTTTGAGCACCTCCCTCACCAGGAAGAAGTTCTTCATCGACTTGGACATCTTCTCTTTGTCGATCGTCAGCATGCCGTTGTGCATCCAGTACTTGACAAAGGGAGCACAATTGTACGCCTCGGACTGGAGTATCTCGTTCTCGTGATGTGGAAAAATCAGGTCCGTGCCGCCTCCGTGAATGTCTATAGTCTTGCCAAGGTGCTTCAGGCACATTGCAGAGCACTCGATGTGCCATCCCGGTCTCCCTCTTCCCCACGGGCTGTCCCACGAGATCTCCCCCGGCTTCGCTGCTTTCCACAGGGCGAAGTCCATCGGATCACGTTTGTCCTCTCCGGGTTCCTTGCGCGTGCCTGTGATCATCTGGTCGAGGGACTGGCCTGAAAGCTTGCCGTAATCTTCAACCTTTCCTACGATGAAGTACACCGATCCACCGGACTCGTAAGCTATACCCTTGTCCACAAGACCTTTGACCATCTCGATTATGTCCGTTATGGTCTCGCTGGCCTTCGGATACGCGTTCGCTCTTCGTATCTTCAGCTCGTCCATCACGGAAAAGTACTCGTCTATCATCTGCTTTGAGAGGTCTAGTGGATCCATTCTAAGCTCGTGCGCCCTAGCGATAAGCTTGTCGTCGACGTCCGTGAAATTAGTGATGTGATTTACACTGTAACCCTTGCTGCGTAGGTATCGGACAACGACGTCGAAGTTGATCGCTGATCTCGCATGACCGAGATGGCTTTTGTCGTAGGCGGTGACTCCGCAAACATATACGCCTACCTTGCCGGTCTCCAACGGCTTGAACGGTTCCTTCCTCTTCGTCAGTGTGTTGTAAATGACCAGCGCCATCGCGGGCTACCTATGCCTCAAATGGCTATTAATGATTCTCCTCGACTGGACAGCTCAGGTCGGAGGACTTATCGCTCGGTCTCACAGGGGATATTCTCTTCGGAGCCTCGATACCGAGTTTACCTTCGATCTTCTCCAATCTGAATTCCATTTCTGAAAGGCTATGACACAGATCTACGAATGCGTTGACCACAGGGTCTGGGAGCTCGTCATGGTGCAAGTCAATGGTCGTTGTTCCAACGCGCTTCACTATCTTCGCAGGAATCCCGACAACGGTCGAATTGGGAGGAACGGACTTCACGACGACTGAGCCAGCGCCGACTCGGACATTGTCACCGATGGAAATCGGTCCGAGTATGGTCGCGCCTGCTCCGATCACGACGTTGTTTCCAATCGTTGGATGACGCTTCTTCTTCTCGGTACTTACTCCTCCCAGCGTCACGCCTTGATAGATCGAAACGTTGTTTCCTATCTCGGCTGTCTCACCGATGACAACGCCGGTTGCGTGGTCTATAAAGAAGCTGTCACCTATTATTGCTCCCGGATGGATATCGGCCCCCGTCAGCACGCGTGCGGCATAGTTGAACGCTCGCGCGGTCTTATAGCGTCGCTTCTCGTAGAGTCTGTGAGCATACCTGTGAAATCTGATTGCGTGGAGACCCTGGCTGAACAATCTGGCCTCAGTTCTGCTCTTTACCGCCGGATCACGATCCATGACGGTTTGAACATCATTATCTGAACGCTCAGTCATGAGATTTCTCCTCAAACAGGTCAGTACTCAAATATCTTTCCCCAGTATCAGGCATAATCACCAATACGGACCTTCCAGGACCCAGGTTCGCTGCCACTCTCAGTGCGCCATGAGCCGCCGCTCCGGATGAAATTCCCAGAAGCAGTCCTTCGCGCAGGGCGAGTTGGCGAGAGGTTTTGACAGCATCATTCGTTGACACTCTGATGACCTCATCGTAGATGGTCGTATCGAGTGTTTCGGGAACGAATCCCGCACCGATACCCTGAATCCCATGACTGCCTGGTTTGTCTCCAGATAGGACAGCGGACTCGTCGGGTTCCACCGCAACGATTCGAATTCCAGGGAACTTCTGTCTAAGGACTCGTCCAACACCAGTAATGGTACCACCCGTGCCGACACCCGCGACGAAGGCGTCCAGCGAGTCGAATTCCTCGACAATTTCTTTGGCTGTTGTGCGTTCATGAGTCTCCGGATTCGCTGGATTCTTGAACTGTTGTGGCATGAAAGCGTTGTCTTTCGAGCGCACGAGTTCCTCCGCCTTCTCGACCGCTCCTTTCATGCCGAGTGCTCCAGGCGTGAGGACTATCTCAGCACCCAAGGCCGAAAGCAGCCTTCGGCGTTCTATGCTCATCGTATCGGGCATCGTAAGGATTAGCCTGTAACCCTTGACCGCACACACCATCGCTAACCCCACGCCGGTGTTTCCGGATGTGGGTTCTACAAGGACCGTTCCCTTCTTGATAATACCGCGACGTTCGCCATCATCGACCATGCCTTTCGCTATGCGATCCTTGATGGAGCCCATTGGATTAAGGGATTCTATCTTCGCATAGATGTCCGCAGAATCTGCTGGGACGATGCTCTTCAGTCGGACGACAGGAGTATTGCCGATTGCCTCCAGTATGCAAGCAGTATTCTCTATTGCGCTCATCGATGACTCTTGACAGAGCAATGATTGAGTCGTTATAAATCTTCGTTGCTGAAAAGCGGTGAATCCCTTTTGGATGTCTCGGGCTCCTCAGATGCTCCGATTCAATCTGAGGGACGTACCATAATTCTTATTTATCGCCGTTATGCTCTTTCATCCAAGGCTTTTAAGGGGGGGAGTCAGTAAGCAGCTGGATATCCCTAGAATGCCTGTGCAAAGGAGATATAAGATGAAGGCGACAAAGATGTTTTTGTCAATGGTTGCGATGACCGTGATGGTGTTTTCGGTGATGTCCGTATCGGTCCTCGCAGGGCAGAATGGCCATCAGAAGGACAAACCCGAAGTCATGGGATTTGAGCTAAACCAGAACATCGCATTCGGCGAAGTCGTTGATGGGACTTCCGGTATATATGTGACCGGTGAACTCTTCGACCTGGGGCCGTTCGTGAACGAGACGAGTGACAAGGATCTGATGGCGCATGGTCAGTCGGTAAACGTCGTCGCCAACCGGTCAGATGACATAATTCTGCACCAGTTCAAATCCGGCGCGAAGATTAGGACTGAGGGGATCTTGTGGGATCCCGTGCTCGAGGCAGCGGTATACACAATACGCGCCCACTTCGCGATTCAGGAGATAGATCCGATGTCAAAGGCTGTCATAAGGGATGTCTGAGATGGCACGGTCTCGGAAGGCCTGTAGGCCGACGGTCCTACTGACGCATATTCAGCCGAAGTCAACCAGCTCGGGATGCTGCTCTACGGCTACAACTGGGACACAAGGACGCTGAACTGCGGTGAGGTAACGTACAGACTTACCTTCACGATTGACGCCGCTCTGCCTGACAACGTGCCTTATACGAATACCGAGGCGCAGGATATTGCGATCACTGGAGTTGATGATGTGTCGACAGAATTCACCGATGTGTACTCGAGTTCATCATCGACTTGGATCGAGTTGACGCTCCTTCCGCCTGGTGGTAGATTGTAGGCGGCTGTCACCAACGATTGTGAGAACGCGATTGGGTGACGGACGTTTAATCGAGCGTCCTCACTCCAAAACTACTTTCATGGGTTTCTTGCCATGGCTGCAGGTCAATGCTGACGGCATATGTTGCAGCCTTTCAGATTTGCCACGACGTTATGCATCTTGCAGAACTCGTCATCCTCTCGTATGTCCCTACAAGCATCACACAGAATAGAGTGCCATTGATTGCGACTCTCTCCCGCCATGATCCTTCCGGAGATCTCTTTGGCATAAATGAGGATCTTAGGAAATCGTTCGGTTAATTTGTCATCCCCAGCGCGCGTGGCACTGAGGTACTGGCTGACTGAAGCCTGCGTTATCCCCAACTTTCTTGCGATTTCGGACTGTTTCATTCCATGTCCATTCGAAAGCTCCTTCACTACTGATGCCCTCAGCGATGGAAGGAACTTGCCGACCACAAGTTCACATGGTGTTTTCATATTACACACCGTAGTCATTGTATTCAACAGGCAGCGAGCGAGGTATTCTTGGATGCCCTTGCCAATTGCGAAAGAACAACTTGTCTATAAACCTTTCATTCATAACTGATAAAGATGGGGCCGGGAAGGAGATTTGAACTCCTGTCTGCGGATCTGCAGTCCGCCACATGGCCTCTCTGTCACCCCGGCACAAGCACGCATCAATCATCAATTCCGTATTTATTGTTTTCAGCAATGAAGTGAGCAGTCTTTCGGAGGGCCGATAGTCAGTTGACCGTGGACTCTGCGGGAAGCGAGAATATGCTTTATACTCAGCTGTTGATTGCACAGATCGTGAGCCTGGACCCACTCAGCCCGTTCAATGCCCTCGCAAAGCGGTCTCTGCCCGATGAGATCACGGTCTATGACAGTACACTCAGAGATGGAGAACAGATGCCAGGGGTCAGATTCAGTTGCGAACAGAAAGTGGCGATTGCACGCAGGCTAGACGAGGTCGGCGTTCATCAAATCGAAGCGGGATTCCCTGCGGTTTCTGAGACCGAAATGGAATCTGTCAGAGCTGTGGCAGGGCTCGGATTGGATGCGGACATACTCTGTCTTGCCAGGACAAAGGAGGAAGACATTGATCTCGCCATAAAGTGCGACGTCGATATGGTGCTCCTATTCGTAGCGACGAGCGAAATGCACATGCGCTACAAACTGAAGGCAGGTCGCGAGCAGGTCTTGGAACGGGCTGTGCGGACCACTGAATACGGCAGAGATCACGGACTCAAGGTCAGCATGAGTACCGAAGACAGCACCCGGTCTGATCTCGAATTTATGCTCGAATTGTACAATTCATGCGAGGATGCTGGGGTTGACCGGATCGGAGTTACTGATACTCTCGGATGCGCATCACCAGAAGCGGTGTCACACCTCGTACGAGAGATTCGGAGGGGAACATCAACTGCTATATCAGCGCATCTTCACAACGACTTCGGGCTCGCGGTTGCTAATTCGGTTGCCGCATTGTCGAACGGGGCCGAGGCTATAGCCACTACTGTTGGAGGTTTGGGTGAGAGAGCGGGCAACGTGTCGCTTGAGCAGCTGGTGATGGTTCTGAAGAACCTTTACGGAAAGGACATTGGCATATCCACAGAAGGCCTCACTGGACTCGGCGAGCTGGTCTTTCAGTCCGCCGGAATAAAGATGCCGATCAACCAACCTTGGATTGGCGCAAATGCGTTTTCCCACGAATCAGGTATCCACGTCGCGGCAGTTCTCAATTGCCCGATGACGTACGAGTGCGTCTCGCCTGAGGCGGTGGGCAACCGTCGTCATCTTGTGTTGGGGAAGCACTCAGGTACGGCGATCGTCCTAAACCGCTTGGGAGAGCGAGGCGTCACGGTTTCGCAGGAAGAGATATGCAAGATCGTTCGCGAGATCAAACGGATTGGCGAAAAGCAGGGAAGGGTCTCTGATACTGAGTTCTGGGCAATCGTGGATGGAGTGTTAGGCAAGCCAGAAAGAGAGGATCCATGCAGAGAATGATAGGTGCAGGCGTATGCCAAATAGCGACTCTTCTAGTCTAGCGACACTATTCTTCCCGAGGGACTCAATCGCCGTCTTCCGAGATCTTCCAGGGATGCTAGCACATCTCCAGAGAAGACTGGGCCTTCCGAACACACATGTCTCCCATCGATTGCGCATGAGTCGCATATGCCTATTCCGCATTTGATGTACCTCTCTAATGATGCCTGGAAAGGAAGTCCGTGTTCTTCGCTTAGACGGAAAGCACTGACGATCATTTTCTCCGGTCCGCATGCGCAGACGCAATCGTACTCAGCGGTTTGCAGAAGCCTGCGGGCGATATCCGTCGCCAGCCCCTTCGTCCCTGAGCTGCCATCGTCGGTCGAGATGTGAACGTTTGCCCCTGCCATTTCGCATCTCTCCTTCATTATGAGCTCGGACTCAGTCTTTGCTCCGAGTACCAGATCGACATCTGCTCGTTCTTCCATAGCCAAATCGACCAGAGGCGCTATCACAGCCATTCCGACTCCTCCGGCTATAGCCAGCATCCTTCGCCCTTGTACTTCAAAACCTCTCCCGTAGGGCCCTCGGATACCAACCTTCTCTCCGGGATTCATCGTCGATAGCGAGCGGGTACCTTCCCCCACGATCTTGTATGTAAGTCCAAAGCCCTCTCCCACATAGGATACGGACATGGGAAACTCATCCTCTCTTGGCAGCCAGACCATCACGAACTGTCCAGGATCCGCGTGAAGGCTCCCTCTAAACCTAACCGTCCTGCATGCTTTTGCCTCATCGATTTGGTCAGCGATTGTGAAGACTCTAAGCTCGGTCATCGTGTGCTACCCCCACAATGTCCGAGATCGATTCGTATCCGTTATCGCTCATGAACTTTGTCAATCCCCAACATACTTCTGAAAAGACCGCTGTTCCCTGTGATCGAACAGCAGTCCCAATCTGGACGGCCCTAGCACCAGCCATGAAGTACTCGAGAGCGTCTCGTGCCGTCGACACGCCTCCGACCCCTATGATCGGTATTTCCACGGCTTCAAAGATTTCGAACACGGACCTGACGCCAACGCTCCTTATCGCCGGTCCTGATAATCCGCCCACGCGGTTTGACAGTACGGGCGCTCTGAGTTCCGGGCAAATCGTCATCCCCTTAAGGGTGTTGATCGCGACTACTCCATCAGCGCCTCCCTCCTCGGCGGCCTCAGCCAGCGAGGCTATGGAGGTAGTGTTCGGTGTCAGTTTGGCGAGGACAGGCTTGTCGATTCTGGCGCTGACTATATCGCAGACATTTCTTACAATTTCCGGAGTCGACCCCATTTCCATTCCATGTCCATCGGCGTGAGGGCAACTGAGATTCAATTCTACCGCATCCACTCCAGCGGAGCACAGCGAAGCAGCAACCTCAGCAATCTCATCCTCGTTGGAGCCTACAGCGCTTCCGATAACGGGGACTCCACCTTGCCTTCCCATGGCGATTTCATCGGCATAAGCGGCAATTCCAGGATTCGGAAGTCCCATAGCGTTCAACAGACCACATTCGACCTCCGCAACGCAAGGATTCGGGTATCCCTGTCTTTCCTGCATGCTCACAGATTTCGTCACTATTGCGCCCGCGCCTGCCTTGGCGACCTCAAGCATGCTTCTGCCAGTTTCGTCAAAAATCCCAGAGGCGAGTATCGTTGGGTTTCTGAGGCGCAACCCCACAATCTCGACTTCCAATCCGTTCATTTGCCCCGAGCTTGATTAGCCCTGCGCCTACTATAACTTTTCTTGGGCGGGAACCCGCTATCAGGCTTCGCCCTTGTGTTTTGCCTCGTAATCCTTGATCGCCTCTAAGAGAGCATCTGCAGCGAGGTTGGAACAGTGCATTTTGACCGGGGGCAAACCGTCCAACGCATCAGCGACGTCACCTCTTGATATCTTCTTCGCTTCCTCCAAGGTCTTGCCCTTTGCGAGCTCCGTTATCATCGAACTAGTGGCAATCGCCGCCCCACATCCGAAGGTCTTGAACTTGATGTCGGTCAGAATGTCATCTTTGACCTTGATGTACAGCCACATCACGTCACCGCATTGCGGGTTGCCAACTTTGCCGATTCCGTCAGCATCTGCGATCTCCCCGACATTCCGTGGGTTAGTGAAGTGGTCCATCACTTTTTCACTGTACACATCTCTCCCCCATACCGCCCTTCATGGGCCGATCATTGCCGAACGGAGAGATTTCCCTTAGCTTGGAAACGACTCCGGGTAGCACATCAAGGAAATAGCGTACTTCTTCATGAGTGTTTTCCCGACCCAGGGTGATCCTTAGGCTGCCATGCGCCTGTTCGTGCTTGAGTCCCATGGCCAGAAGCACATGGGAAGGGTCAAGGGAGCCTGTCGAGCACGCCGATCCCGTGGATGTGGCAATGCCAAGGAGGTCGAGACGCAGGACAAGTCCTTCGCCCTCGATGAAGTCGAATCTGAAGTGCGCATTGCCAGCGAGCCTTTTAGTGGGATGGCCGTTGAGGTATGCATCGGGAACGGTCTTTAGGACCGACTCGATCATCTGGTCCCTCATTCCTCTCATTCTCTCATTGCATTCATTAATGTCTTTCCCTGCAATTTCTGCCGCCTTTCCCAAACCCACGATGCCCGGGACGTTCTCGGTGGAAGATCTCAATCCCCTCTCATGGCCGCCACCGTGGAGAATTGGCTCTATCGAGGTTCCAGCCTTGACATATAATGCGCCAACGCCTTTTGGCCCGTAGATCTTATGCGATGAAATGGACAGCATGTCTATGTTGTCTTTCCTTACGTCTATAGGAATCTTTCCCACAGCCTGGACAGCATCAGTGTGAAACGGTATGCCCCTCGCGCGTGCGATCGAGGCGATCTCCCGCACAGGTTGGATGGTACCGACTTCGCTGTTGGCCATCATCACGCTTATCAACACAGTATCTTCTCGTACGGCCGCTTCGACTGCGACCGGTTCGACAAAGCCGTCTCTTGTGATTGGCAGTTCCGTCACATCGAAGCCCGCAGTCTTCAGTCTTGCACAAGGTTCCAGCACTGCATGGTGTTCCATACCGCTAGTGATCACATGCCCTTCGGTTCTGCCTTTGTATTGCGCCGTCCCCTTTATGGCCAGATTATCCGATTCAGTCCCTCCTGAAGTGAAGACGATCTCTTTCGGGTCGGCGTTTATCAACTTGGCGACGCGAGCCCTTGCATCATCCACCGCTCTCTTCGCCTCCCTGCCGTAAGAATGAATGCTTGAGGCGTTGCCACACCTTTCCGCGAAATAGGGTTCCATTGCCTCGATGACTTCTGGTAGCATCGGGGTCGTCGCGCCATGATCGAAGTAAATCCTCTTTATGGGCCTAGCTGACATGACAATTCCGGTGATGATTGCGGGGAGTTTTAAAGGTTTGCGGAGTAGCCAGTATGAGGCCGAGGAGTTGCCGAAACCAGGTTGTGTCTTCAACAAATGAGAAATACGACCAATCGATATTGGCTGCCCGTACGATGGACGTTGAGCGGCTGAGGATGGACTTCCCCCTTCTGGCCACGGGGGATGAAGCAGAACGGCCTATATACTTGGACAGCGCCTGTCAGACTCTCAGACCTAAGAGCGTCATGGAAGCGATGTACGATTATTACTCGTCGTTTCCTGCATGTGCTGGAAGAAGCACCCACAGACTCGCGACCGAGGTCGCCATTCGGTGTGATGATGTGAGGGATAAGACGGCGTCGTTCTTCGGAGCAGCCGACCCCGCGGAGATAGCATTCCTCAAGAACGCGACCGAAGGGCTGAACACAGTGATCTTCGGATGTGGTTTAACTCGCGGAGACGAAGTGCTCACAACGGATTATGAGCACAATTCCGTGCATGTGCCTCTGATCCACGCAGAACAGGAGGTCGGCATAAAGAGGAGAACGGTTCCGAGCCTGCTCGAAGGGACTTTCGACCTGGAAGCGTTCGAGAGAATGATCAGCAGGAGAGTCAAGCTAGTGGCTATATGCCAGACATCGAACGTGACTGGCTACACCCTACCTGTCAAGGATGTAATCGAGATAGCACACGAATACGGCGCAAAGGTGTTGCTCGATGCAGCTCAGGCCGCTCCGAGCATGCGCCTCGAAGTCGGCGCACTTGGGGTTGATTATGCGGTTGCATCCGCCCACAAGATGTTGGGTCCCTCGGGTGTTGGCTTCTTCTACGCTTCGAAGGAATTGTCTGCTGCGTTGAAACCGCTCTCCTACGGGGGTCACGGAGTTACTGGGACGACGCTGGATTCGTATGAGCTGCTGCCGCCACCCGAACGGTTCGAGGCGGGCCTTCAAAACTACTCGGGAATCATTGGGGCCGGGGCCGCCATCGACTACCTCGAACGCGTGGGCTTGGAGGATATTGCGGATCATGAAGTGTCTCTGAACAAGCGGATGACGAGGAAGCTGATGGACATACCCAGCCTCGAGATTCTAGACCCTCATGACCCCAACCTAAGAAGAGGTATACTGGCATTCAACGTCGAAGGCGTCCCTAGCCATGATGTGGCAATCATACTGGATCATTCAAGGAACATTATGCTTCGTTCAGGAATGCTTTGCTGTCATTCCCTCTTCGAGGCGCGTCGGCTTGAAGGGTGTGTTCGCGCGTCAGCCTACCTGTACAATACCGTGGCAGAGATAGACGAGTTCACACAAGCAGTGGAGGATATTGCCGGGAGGCTATGACGGAGCATTCCCATCATGCAAGTCGCACGAAAGTCATGTACATCGAGACGGACTGGACTGGTATATGCGTCGCGAAGATTCGGAGTTGGTCGCCGGTGACAACAACTAGCGAGTCGTGATTCGTGTCCAACCCGTCAATGATGCTTCGGTTCAGTTCAGTGCCGTTCCACTCCCACAGGTGTATTCGCATGCGAGACGAGATTGTGACTTGTGCGTCCTCCGAACTGATTTCTACGCCGCCAGTTCTGAAAATCAATGTTATGGTCGAACCTGTGGAAAGCGAGGGGACGTCGTATGCATGGGTAATCTCGCAGTCGACCCCGGCAAGGACTGATAGGAGATCATCGATGTGATCAGCGACGGCTTCCAGTCCACGCAGCTCGCTGCTCGTAGGCGGCTCTGAAAGGGTCTGACCGAGCACTGACGCTACCAGAAGGGCGCAAATCGATAGTGCCGCCTTTGAAATCACGAAGTCCATGGCAACGCCTCGCATATGACTACGTGCAGCGACTGGTGCGATCCAGTCGTCAGACGCAGATCGAAGAATTCAGAGTAAACGCGCAATCCTTCATAGGTTTCGGAAGCCATCCAGATCACCGGCTCCTTTGCGCTCCTGACCATCCTGACGCCAGTGGACAGCTCGAGTATGATGCTCGCCATGCCGGGTTCGCCCCACTCGTCTCCAACGGTCAGACTGGTAATACGAAGCCCCCCTCCCGATCGGAAGTCCATCGAAATGGTTCTTACCGCGCCGAACCCTTCCATCGCCATCCTTTGAGATGTGCGAATGGCCGTATCGAGCAGCAGCTCACATCTCTGCAGGAAGGTCTTGTTCTTCAGTGAATCCAGGGCTTCCGCGGCCGGCATGACCGAGAGTCCTGCCACGACCGCAATGATGAGGAGCCTCAGAGGGATGGCCTCAACAGCTCGTCGGTCATGTCTCAGCGCCAATTGAATCAACTCGGGATGACGGGTATTTCAAAGCTGGAGTCTATGCCATAATCACCTTTGGCCACTGTGACAGTCACCGTTGCCAGGGCTTGTCCGTAGTGCTCCACCGCCAAGTCAACGAACATCGCACGTCCCATCGAGTCGGTCACACCCCTGACCAAGTCTCCATCGAGAGTCCTAATGTTGGACCCCTCAAGCAGGACCGTGGCCCCCTCCAGCCGGTCGCCGCTCTGATCGGTCACAACCACGGTCAGTGTCAATCCCTCTCTGGAGTATATGCCGTCACCATCTGTGTCGAACACAACGATTTCTCCAGGGTCGACGAATACTTCGCCGATGGAACGTGGAGCGGATATCGATGCCATCCATCCCATTATGATCGTCAATCCGAGGCCTGCTACTACCACCATGATTAGCAGCTGGAGAGGCAGCCCTTCAATGCCGCCGAAACAGTCGCTATTCAACTTCGCGAATTTCGTCACATCAACAACCCCCTTGCCCAATCTGGACGTCTGCCTGACATCACAGCTGCGAACCCATGTCTTGACGCATTTGCCTGCATGTATGCTACGGTATGATTGAGCGGTCATCACCTGGACGAGATCCGTTATCATGGCTGATACTCAGGATGACACGTTCATATACGCTCGGAAGAGGTAGTTTTCATGCGACGCGCAGGAACGGTCGCAGGGAAGATCCTCAAAGACCCGTGCCTGCCAGGCGAAGGAGCGGATTGGAATGGAAGCATCTAAGTGTCCGAACTGCGGCGAAGAGCCAAATTTCCTCGAACACATGGAGAAGTGGTACTGTTACGAATGCAATTCATACGTGGACGAACCGGATGTCCAAGAGGAGTCCACCGAGGAGATTGAAGAGGAGACCACAGATACATCGGAGGAGAGCGCCCAGGAGGCAACACCAGATACTGAGACTCCGATGGAGGAGCAAGAGGAGATAGAAGTCACCAGGGAGACAATCGAGGTCCGCATCTGCCCGAACTGCGAGCAGCCTCTGAAGTGGATAGAGAAATACCAGAGATACTACTGCTACAGCTGCAAGAAGTACGCTCCCGTGGAGAAGAAGATCGAGCCGGAGATTGTGGCGGAGGAGACTCCGGAGGAAGCGCCAGCCGATGAACCGAAACCCGTCGTGAAAGAGGATCCGGTCAAGTCGTGCCCTGTGTGTTCGAATGAGATGAAATTCATAGAGAAATACAGCGAGTGGTACTGTCACGTATGCAAGAAGTATCCTTTCCACAAGCCCAAGAACGAGGTCGCGAAAAACGTACAGTCCAAGAAGATGGTCTGTCCTAAATGCAGCGGTCCTCTAAGGTATATCGAGAAATACGGTCGGCATTACTGCAACGCATGCAAGGCGTACGCCCCCAAGGCCGGGGCTCCGACTCGGAAGAAGCTGTGCCCGACATGCAAGTCAGAGCTGAAGTACATCAAGCAGTACAACGAATGGTACTGCTTCAAGTGCAAGAAGTACCCGCTGAGGCCCACCAAACCAGTGCTTCTGCTCTGAACAAATCTCTAAATAAGTTCCCCCGGTGGTATGGGCGCGTGGTTTATGAGCCACCGGGGAGATTTGAACTCCCGACCTGCTGATTACAAGTCAGCTGCTCTACCATCTGAGCTACGGTGGCGCTATGGTCTGGCCGAGTAATGAGGGAGCGGGCATATAGGTTTTGACACGGCCCGGGGCACCATGTCATCAAGCCGGGCTCAGAAGCGGGACATCTGGCTCCCGGCTGACGCAATCGGAAGTTTTAAGTGGTGGCTTTGTATCCGCACAAATCGCGCACCAGCGGTGGATTAAAATGACCGAGGATGAGGGTGCTAAGAAGCATCAGAAGAAGAACGAAGCGCAAAGCGAAGCAGACTTGAAATCGAAAGATGGGGGTCTTGTGCTGGCCGAATTCAGCGGCTGGATCGAGGAGACCGAAGAACTGTTCGACACGACAGACGAATCGCTAGCCAAAGAGAACGAGGTTTTCGACGAGAAGATGGTGTATGGTGCCCAGCCCCTGATTGTCGGCAAGGGACGTCTATTCCCCGGCCTGGACGAGCACATGCTAAAGGCCGAGGTCGGGAAGGAGTACGAGGTGGTCATTTCTCCCGAAAAGGGTGCTGGACCGAGAGACCCAAAGCTTGTCGAATTGCACCCAATACGTGAGTTCCTAAGGCAGGACATCGAACCTCAGGTGGGTATGGAGGTCACGGTTAGAAGCCGCAAGGCGACAATCGTCGCAATGACCGCCGGTCGCGTGAGGATAGATTTCAACAACAAGTTGGCTGGACGGACTCTGAAGTACAAGTATAAGATCGTCAGCAAGCCGAGCAAACCCAAGGAGATTGCCGAGCTGCTGTTGAAGATGTCCTACGGCACGGCGGATGGATTCGACGTCCATCACCATGGGAAGGACTACAAGATAACCTTGCCGGACGCCTGCAAATACGATCAGAAGTGGCTGCTAGCCAAGTACCGGGTTGTGACTGACATGAGGGATATCCTTGAAGCGGAGAAGGTCTCTTTCATCGAGGAGTATGCTAAACCGAAGGCAGAGGATGAACTCGAGACCGAAGCTGGTACGAAGGAGTCGAAATCAGCCACGCCCGAGGCAGAGGATAAGAAGGAAGAATCCGAGACAATACCTCAGGACAAGCCTGCAAGCAAGCCCTCTGATGAGGAACGAGAGTGATTCGCCCCCTTCTTGCTCTCGAGTCCAACGCAAACATCTTAACCGTTTCCCTGCATTTGTCGCGAGAGGGACTTTTGGGAAACACGCGCAAGCGCCTTTGTGGGCGCGTGGCCTAGCTGGATATGGCACTTGCCTCCTAAGCAAGCAGTCAAGGGTTCGAATCCCTTCGCGCCCGCTCCTGCGCGCGGCAGATTTGAAAATATTGGACTTCAGAATTATGGGCAACGCATTGGAGTGATCAATGATGAAAGGCGCTACTAGGCGATTTAGAATCGATATTCTGTCGAACAAGCAGTTGGACTCGATACACGAGGCGACATTGACGCTTTTGGAGCGAACCGGCATTCGCTTCGACAGCAAGGAAGCAATAAAGCGTCTAGTGGCGAACGGGGCGATCCTGAGGCCCGAGTCGAAAAATACGATTCTTTTTCCTCGGAGTATCGTCGAAGATGCGATAGACAGGATACAGCACCGACACGAGTTTCACGCTCGCAATCCCGCGAACACCATCAAGTGGAACGGCAAGAATGTTTTTGCTGGCAGTGGCGGAGGAAGCCCTGAGATCATCGATATCAAGACAGGTACGACGAGGCCATCAACGCTAGAGGATGTTGCGCAAATGACCAGGCTCTTGGACGCGCTCGACAGATGCCATATGGTCAGTTGCCAGGTCATGGCGACCGATGTCCATCCGAAGCACATGATCCTCAAGACGACGGAGGCTATGATTAAGAACACGAGCAAGTGCCTAACCGGGTATGCGCTCGACAAGGGTACTACGGACGCGCTCGCCAAGATGTGGTCAAGTGTCGTCGGGGGTTCGGAGGTGCTCCGGAAGAAGAAGCACTTCGCCATTTACGGCTCTCCCAGCAGTCCGCTGACTTACGACTCAAGCGTGTGCGAGGTTATGATGCGCTCCGCGCACCACGGCATACCCTTCGACCTCGTGCCCTGCCCTATGTGCGGAGGGACCGCCCCTGTGACCCTGGCCGGTGGGCTGGTGCAGCAGAACGCTGAGGTGTTGGCAGGTCTAATACTCTTGCAGACAGTGGACGCTGGGCTTCCGATGCTGTACTCTGGGAGATTGAGCCTTATGGACCCGCGGACGGGGAAGAATCTGTGGGGCGTCCCTGAGATGCCGCTCGTTTCCGCCGCGTCGGTACAGATAGCCCATCGGTACAACATGGTTGCCGATGTAGAGGTCGTGACCTCTGATGTGCAAGGATGGGACACCCAGATGGGGTTGGAGAGGATGATGACTGCGGTAGCGGCCGCCGTGTCGGGGGCAGACTCGCTAGCTGGTATTGGAAGCGCATGGGAGACATCGTCAAGCATGGAAATGGCGGTGATCGACGACGAGATACTCGCGTATGTGTTCAGGTTGCTCGAGGGCATCGACGTTGACGAAAGCAGTCTTGCGATCGACATAGTCGACGCCGTGGGTCCGATGGGCAACTTCCTAGCCCAGAGACATACAATAGAATATCTGCGGAAAGGTGCGATAAGCCTGTCATCCCTGTTCGACAAGCGCACGGAAGAGAGAGCGATGAGAGAGGGCTTCCTGCCTCTCCAGGACAGGGCGAAGGAGACGGTGAAGCGAATCCTCAGCAAGCATGAACCGGTACCTCTTGATAAGGACGTCGAGAAGGAGCTCGCACGAATAGTGAAAGAATCCTGTCGCGAGCTCGGCTGATTATCCGCGCATAATCAACGAAATCAAGAATCTCACTGATGCGAACGCAGTTCGCATCAGAATCCATATTTGATTGACAATAAAACATATAAACTATGGAATCAATTTCAAAATGGTCGAATCTCAGGGATGTAGCGAATGTTGCACGGGATTCGGTGAGGAGGCCAGTTGATGGCATCAGCTGATGAAGGTAGTAGCAGAATGTGTGTGTCTTGCGGCCGATCCATAGCAATGGACGCGAACGTCTGCCAGCACTGTGGCCATGACTTCAGAGCCCCAGCGCCAGCAGAGAAAAAGAAGACTTTGATTCCGGTAGTAGGAGGTATCCTGATACTGATTGCCGGTATCATGGGCTTGATTATGGGCGGCGTCTTGCTAGCCATCGATCTCGAGGATTTGGATCAGTGGGGCGTCGACGTTGCGGGTGTGACCGACGTCATCGAGGACGTACTCACTGTCTGTGGCGCGATCATAATCATACTCAGCATAGTGACTGCCCTTGGAGGCGTATTCGGCATAATGCGCAAGCATTGGGGCATTGCCGTCGTCGGCGGTGTGCTGGGACTGTTCGTTATCGGCCCGATGGCATTGGGAACCATCCTCGCGCTGATCGGTCTAATACTGGTCGCCGTCTCGAGGAAGGAATTCGATTAGACTGCAGAGACGGAACCGAGGATTTGGCGGGCGCTCACCCGCCAGCAAACCCCACAACGTTCATATTTTCGTCAATATCCTTTGAAGGAGACTTGGAGCAAGCGCTCCGATTGAGAGTGCGTCGCCATCTACGTCGCCCTGTTGTCGAACTTCTCTTCCCACCAGGCTATGTAATTCCTGACACCGTTTGTTCTCTTCCTGAGAGCCTGTCTTGCGATTTCGTGAGCCAAGGACGCATACTCTGAATTCCAGTTTCTCCGTATGTTCTTGGCTATGACCAGATAGCTGGGGGCTTCGTCGATGTACTTCGGGGGCAGACGGGCGAGCGTGTGCAAATCACAGGCTCGCTCACCGGCTGGAATCTTGTTTGTGTTGAATTGTGCGAGATGCATCAGCTCATGAGCGATTGTCCAGAAAGTGGGCGACCTGTAGTCTCCATTCCTGGCTTTGCGGACATCCAGCATCAACTTCACGACCCCGTCGTCCGACTGGAGCGCGAGGCCGTCATAGGAACGTGTGAGGCCAATCTTCATCTTCCTGCGTATCTCCGGGAAGTATGGGTGCAAACGTCTCACCCTTCTGTCGACCTCGTCCCTCAGCTTGGGAGTCAGAGACAAAGCCTTCCTGGTCCAGGCGATCTCGAGCAGCATATTGAGCCCTCCGATGGTCGAGGAGTATTTTATCATATTGCCTTCTGCCGGGGGATAGGGGTACAACCCCCTCCTAGCGATCGTCACTTCAGTCTTCCGTCGATGCCGATAACAACGCTTTCCACCGGAGCATCGCTGCCGGCTAGTTCCAACGCCTTCTTGGTCAGGGTCAGTAGCGCAGAGCAGCATGGAACCTCCATCATTACGACCTTGACCGATTTCGGTTTCGCCTCTGAGAACAGATCCACGAGTCTCTTGAGGAACGCTTCTTGTTCATCCAACTTGGGGCATCCAATCACCGTTGGCCTGTTCTTCAGGAAATCCTTGTGGAAATTGGGGTAGGTGAACGGACAACAGTCGGCTGCCAGGAGAATATGCGCGTCCTTGAAGAATGGGGAGGATGGCTGCACGAGCCTCCATTGGACTGGCCAGTTGACCAGTTCGGATTTGCCAGGTATGGCGTCGTTCTCCGCGGAGACGGTTGTGGACTGCTCAACATCCTTCAACAGGGTCGGAACTGCGGAAGGACACGCGCAGGGGTGAGCTTCGGCAACAATCTCGGCGGGAGCGTGCTCGATGCTGGCTAGGTGCTTCTTCACGGCCTCATCATCGAACCCTGGCGCCTCTTTCTCCACTATCTGAAGCGCCTCCTCCGGGCATTCCCCTATGCAAGCTCCTAGCCCGTCGCAAAAAACCTCGTTGAGGACTCTAGCCTTGCCGTCGATCACTGCAAGAGCGCCTTCGGCGCAGGCAACTACACATTCGCCGCAGCCAGTGCACTTGTTCTCGTCAATTTCGATAATCTTTCGTCTGACCATAAAACCGCCCCATCAATCGTTTCTGATTTCGGTATCGTTCATCTGAAACCTATGCCTCGTCCCTTACATGTAAGGTCTACTAGAGCTGGTTCCAGGCTAATAAGGCGCTGTGCAGGGTTCCACGAGTTCCTTCCACTTCAGCCGCGAGCGTGAGCTGTGAAGTTTGTCTGCAATGATTCCTGCCGCAAGTGTCACTGGCGGCATGAGGAAGACCATCGTGCCAGCGAGTCCAACGAGCCTCGTTACGGCCCTCGCGTTGAATATCTCACGTGAGCAGCTAGAATCGTCCGGCATGCCCGCACCCATCAGCGACGATAATAATGTCCTCTGGAGGTTCAGTGTCATGAGAGTCGTGAGCCAGACGAAGTCTCGGAACGTTGTATATCGTCCGTCGAAACTAGTCTTTCTGCTGAGAATCGTGCGTCTTAGCTCTTCGCCAGTGGCACCTTCAAATGTCGTATACCCGTCGCCAACCATCATCGGGGCGTGCGCGTCACTTCCGCCCGTCTTGGCGAACGGAAGGGACTCACACTTCCTTTGGGCTATGTCGTTCGCATATCCGTCTCTGTGGAACGCATTAAACAGCTCGACCCCATCGAGGTCGAGGTCGGCAAGTTTCCCCGCGACGGAATTGCAGTGTGCGCTGAAGGGGTGAGGGGCTATCGCAACACCTCCGAGGCTATGTATGCAGTCGATGGTATCTTCCGCTGTGAGGTCGCGGGGAACAGCCTCGGTCAGGAACAGTCCGATAATCTCTCCATCGGAGGTGGAAACCTCCTCTCCGACTACCACCTCCACGGTCGAATTCTCCTTCGCGGCCTTTTCCGCTCCTTTGATCGTGTCGTGGTCGGTTATGCAAACGATGTCCAATCCGCGCCTTTCGGCTGATTGGACGACCTCCAGAGGTTCGCTGACGGCATCGGGAAACCTTAGAAATCGCAGTTTGGACATCCCAGAGTACTTGGTGTGTGTGTGTAGGTCCGCTCGGCCGACCATTCGCGGTATAATCTGGGTATTGGTAGAAATCCTTTTGCCGAGAACGGGTGCCCCGTGTGCCCTAGATGTCATGTTTGACCTCTACCTCACCTGCCCAATGCCCTTTGCATCTATGCAGAAACGATCTCGGTGGGCTATCGACAGGCTTTTTGCCGGGACAAATGCTTTGCCAACCTGCTCGAGGAGTATGGTATACTCTAGCCTCCCATGCAAGGGAGCATATAGTAAGCACAAGATCTGATTCAATTCGCTACGACCGCATATGTCTTAGAACCTCGCCAGCCAAGACACCGGTGCGCTCGCCATCGTCCACTGACACGACGCCGTTGACGATGACATACGGTATGCCCTCAGGGTATCCGTGTGGATAGTTTTCAAACGGATATGTGTGCGGCCACAAGTTGGTCGCGCGGTCTTTGATGCGGGGCAGGTCTATCAATGTGATGTCCGCTTTCAACCCCGGTCTAATCAGTCCTCGGTCCCATAGCCCTATCTTCTGTGCGGGAAAGCTAGTCATCCGGCGAACGGCATCCTGCACGGTCAGGACGGGTTCGTCCCTGACATATCTCTCGAATATTCCTGGGTATTCTCCAAAAGCGCAGGGAATGTACGGTGGCGGTTCGTTTGCCGCGCAATCCAGCGACCAAGTCGAACAGTCCGACGAGAACATCATGTTCGGGTCCTTCATGAGGGCCTTGACATCATCCCCGCTGATGTAGTCGAATATGGCAAGTATGCCGTCCTTCTCCTCTATAAGCAAGTCGAAGTACGTATCGAACTGATCGGCACCCCTCTCTTCGGCTATCTGGCTGATGTTCTTGCCGACTATGTCCTTCTGAGTTGGGGAATGCAGGATGAAGATTCTATCGAAGCGTCCGTGCTTCAGAAGACCGCTGGGTCCGAAAGCCGGGAGCTTGTCTTCCACGATCTCCTTTCTGATTCTGCGCCGGTCCTCTTCTGATCTGAGCATCTCGATTACTTCCTCAGTCGGCAGCTCTGCGAGGTACTGAGGCAGCGCGCCGCTGAGTTCAGGACCTAGGTCTGTGTGGACGTCATTGTCGATCGTGACGTCCAATCCCCTATCCCTTGCCTCCTTCACCTCTGCGAGTGTCTCGTCCGTCCGTCCACACGCTCCCCATTTGGGGCAATTGTGCGATATCTGCACCCTGACGCCTGCGCGTTCGCCGATGAGTATTGCCTCTCTGATGCCGTCCAGTATGGTTTCCCTCTCTCCGCGAATGTGCGAGGCGTACATCCCATCGTACCTGGCGACGACCTTGCAGAGTTCGACGATCTCGTCGGTATCTGCGAAACACCCGGGGGGGTACACGAGTCCGGTGGATAATCCGAAAGCACCCGCTTCCATGGATTCGGCAACGAGATCCTTCATGGATGTCAGCTCGGCATCTGATGGTCTTTCCTTTCCCGACCCCATGACGGCAGTCCGAACGGCACCGTGGCCCTGCAGAGGAGCAATATTGTGTCCGAGGCCGCCCTTACCCAGCTCTTGCAGGTACTCCTCGAAGGTGGTCCAATTCATTTCAGATATCTTGCCGGCCCACTCGCCCCAGTAGGTCTTCGCAAGTTCGATATTCGGTTCTTTCAATGGTGCGATGCCCTGACCGCAATTCCCTATGAGATGGGTCGTTACCCCTTGTCTCAGAGTGCTGTCGCATCCCCGATACATGATAGCCGTCAGGTCGGAGTGCGTGTGAATATCGATGAATCCAGGACAGACGTATAAGTCCCTGGCAGATATTGTCCTCGCACAATCGTCCGAGTCGATTCTCCCTATCTTTGCGATCTTGTCTCCAACAACACCTATGTCTGCCCGATACCACGGATTTCCTGAGCCATCGACGACGTATCCCTGCAGGATTCCCAAATCCAGTTTCAAGGGTATTACCTCGGCAGTAATGCGCTTTCGCGTATTTACCCTTCGCCGAAGAGATACAGAAGCACTCCAGACCATATCTTCGGATAGAAGTATGTCGACTTGTGCGGCATCCTCAATCCCTCCTTGGCGACCTCTTTGACCTGGTCGACAGTGGGTGCCTTGACCATGAAGAACATCGATCGCTCTTCTGATGACAGTTCGAAACGTGCGCTTCCTATGTCCTTGATGAATTCGATGTTGGTCTTCTTGTCCAACATATCGGTCGTGAACCCGAGGATATCTTTCAGGACCCTCTCCTGCAATACAAAGACAGACAGGCCTCCGAGAGGTCCTGGAATGTTGGCTTCTTTCGGTTCTACCAGTGCGATCAATCCGTTGCTGGGACACCACACCCCGAACGCGGTAGCGGGAGCGCCTTTCAGTGCTGACTCCAACTCTTCCGGCGATTGGCAGTCTCTTATGACGAACTGCTCGTCCAAACGATTGCGGAAGGTCGCGAGAGTCTTCTCGTCGATGTTCCTCACCAGGCGGTGCGTGGGATTGATGACCAGGCCCGGGTTCCTGAAGCTCACAAGCGTTGCCAGAACATAGTCCGACGGCTCCACACGATGCTGCTCGGAGTCGCCCTTCCTTCGGTTTCTGTACTCGACAGCCGTTTCGTACCTGTGATGGCCATCGGCAATCAACATGCGCTCCGACTCAAGGAGGCTCCCTATCCTGGAAATCACCGCGTCGTCGTTGATCCTAACAATGCGATGATGAACGCCCTCCGGATCTATGAACCTCAGTATTTCTGCCGACTTTCTGCATGAGTCAAGAGCTTCCTCAACTTCACCAGTCTTGTCGTCGTAGAGCATGAAAATCTGCTCAGAATTGCCGCCCAGAGCCGACATCAAAGCCATGCGGTCGGCTTTGTGTTTTGGTATGGTGTTCTCGTGCGGTAGGATTGCGCCGTTCGAGGGGTCTTCGATCCTCACGACGGCCACGATCCCTGTCCTGACTCGTACGATTCCATTCGTTCCCTGGAACGTCTGCTCGTAGAGATACAGCGACCTGCCGCCATCCCTCACGAGCACCTCATCGTTCAGCCATCTCCTCAGGCGTTTGCCCGCTGTCAGGTACTCGTCCCCCTCATTCCCGAGCGTCAAGTGAGTGATGTTCAGCCTGTCCTTCTTAAGACTACGCTCCATGCCGCGGTCTATGCTGTCGTATGGAGGAGCGACAAACCTGCCAACATCATTGCCAAACCTGATACTGTTGTAGCGAACCGCATCGAAGGGTGCTATCTGAACCAAGTCCCAACCCTGCCAAATAGCCTCATCCAGTAGGCCGCATATAAATGATTAGGTCGCGCTGACGGTCACGGTCAACGAAATCCTTACCCCTCCAGTATAGGAACGTAGCCGTACCAAACTCCTCCCTCCTGCAGGTGCAAGAGGTTCTCCTTCAGCAGCTCCAGATGGGTTCGCTCCATCTTCTCTAATTTGGCGAAGACCTCTCGAAGTTTGGGGTCCGCCTCTTTAGCATGGCCCGAATAGAAATCTATGGAGCGCTGCTCTGTCTCGATTCCGAGCTTGATTGTCGATATCGCGTCCTTCGTCTTTATCGAGTCCTTCAATATTCTGTGGGGGAAGATCTTCTCCAACCCCTCGTTTATGATGTCAGTAGCGGCATAGTCAAAAGCTCCACCGTGTGCTTCGAGTTCCTTCGCGAGCATTGCCGCATGCTCCTCCTCATCGTGCGCAAGCCCTTTCATCAGGGCTTTCGCTTTCGCGTCCCCCACTAGTTCATGGAACCTCATGTAGTACTCCTTGCCGAAGAGCTCAAACTCTATCGCCGTTGCTATGATGTCTCCTATTCTAGCCATGTCTTGTCACCCACACCGGACAGACCTGAACAGCTAGCATAGATAAAAACTATTATGCCGAACGGCAGTCAGTTCACGGGTGATGGCGGCGTATCGCGGCGAAGGGAGAGTTGGCCATCTATTATAATTGTGCACCGCGATACACCGAAGCAGCGACCTGGAAGGCCGGCAGAGAGGTTAAGTCGCTCGGAAATCGATCATCTCCAGGTTTTTGAGGGTAGGTCGCGTGAACACGAACCAAACAGGCGTTGACGCCAGAGGAAGACATGCTGCTCCGTGTGATGATAGGATGTACGCAGAGCTCTCGAAAATCATGAGAGGCATGTCCCAGGGACGTCGGCTTCCGGCGATTCTGACAGAGGTCGTCGAATCTGCACGACGACTTTGCCCAGGCGCTAGCGTCCGTTTCAAAGTGTATCCAAGCGATTTCTCTGCAGAGCTTACGGAGTCGCAATCAGGCGACATTGCGAGTCTGAGCGCAATATGCCTCTGTGAAGACGAATCCGATCGTCCCCCGGCAAACGAAGACCGGATGATATCAGAAGGTTCCTATTTCTCTAGCCCAGAGAGATGGCGGGAATCGTTGCTGCCGGAGCACGAATCGATCAGATGGCAGGAAGGCGACAGGTTCTGGTTCCCTCTTATCGATGCTTCGGGGAATCGGGTTGCCGACCTCGAGATCCATGGCATGATTGATGGCTGCTTGCTCGACCAAGACGGAATCGACAGAATAAGGCTGCTGGTTGAGTTGGCGGCGGTCGCTATGGTCCAGGCGAAGGACCTGTCTCATTATGAGCGGGTATCGGATAACATGAAACAGAGGACGAACTTGCTGGAAGATTTGTTGACCATCTCATCCTCGATAGTGTCGGAAAGGAGTCCCGACACGCTGTCCAACATGATCCTTACCTCGCTATCCACTCTGTTCGGCTTTCAACGCGTGAGCATAGTAGTATTCGATGACTCGGTCGGCGAATTCAGATGGAAGGCGACCTTCGGATATCCGAACGAGACGGCTAAAATGGCATTGTCAAGAACGATACCGTCGGAAGTGATTCTCGAGGAGTTCACATCCTCGAACAACATCTCACGGTCAGCATACTACGTCCCTTTCGAAAAGATGTCCGAGAGATCGCGCAGATATTTCCTCTCTCCAGACACATTGCAGCACGCGGCGTCCTTAGGGCCCAGAAAGGGCAACGATCTCCGCGAAGGCGACTCACTGGCGTTCGTCCTCAGGGACTCTTCGGCTAGAATAATCGGCGCGGTCTATGTATCGATGCCCTTGGACCATAAGATACCGAACAAGGAGACGGTGGAGACTATCGAGATATTCACATCCCTTGCCGAGGTGGCCATGGAGGACGCCCGGCTTTCGGCCGAGAGGGAGCTTGCGCTGCGTCTAAGCTCCCAGCGGACGGAACAGCTTTCGCGGATATTCGACTTGACTTCCGAGCTTATGTACGTCAGAGATCTCGATCATTTGCTCGATGACGTGTTGAAGACTCTAGCTCAGCTACTCGGCCTGAGGAGAATGGTCATAGGCATCCGCAACGACGAGCGCGAGGCGTTCGCAGTCAGGGCGGTCTACGGTTATCCAGAGGAGAATGTCGAAGGCATCAAATCGATTGAATATCCGATTGAGCGCATCACCCACCTCCTCAATCCAGAATCGTACAGGTATGCGGATTCGCCTGTCAAGTGGCGCAACAAACTGGGCCGAATGACATACTACGTGCCTACCGAGGGCGCGGAACACCTGCCCGAGGACGAGGTCTACTATCCAGATTCGGACCTCATACGCCATCCCCGGAAGAGCAAGGCCCATTGGCATGAACTCGATTACATAGATACCTACATCTCCGACAGGAATGGCGAGGTCATAGCATACATCGAGATACTCAGACCCAGGGACGACCGTGTGCCGAACGCCGAGACAATAGAAGTCATCGAGATATTCGCCAGCCTAGTCGGAATAGCGATTGAAAACTCGAGAATGTTCCAGAACCAGGTCCAGAGCAGGCGCTCCGCGGAGTTCTTCACCGACCTCCTATCACACGATATCAAGAACTTCAACCAGGCCATTATGGGTTACCTGGACATGCTTAGAGCTAACCTAGCCACACCTGAGCAGACAGCACAGATTGACAAGATTGCGGATCAAGTAATGAACGTCAACAGAATGGCGAACGATGTTCGGACGATGTCAAGGCTCACGTGGGGCACAGTAAACCTCGTGAGAACGGATCTCGGGTTGATACTGCTTGAGAGCATCCAGAATGTAACAATGTATGATCATACCAAGGATGTAGAGGTAGCTGCTGATAACGTAGAGGCCGAGCGGTTCTTCGTCAACGCCGACGAACTGATCGGCGAGATGTTTTCCAATATCCTGACGAACGCGGTCAAGTACGACACACATGATACGGTCAGGATTGGGGTCGAAATTGACAGCAAGTCTGAGGGTAATAACCGCTGGATTACCGTGTCGGTTACCGATCACGGATGCGGCGTCCCCGACGACATGAAGGACGAAGTATTCGCACGATTCGCAAGGGGGGCAAAGCGGAAGGGCTCGTCCGGGCTGGGCCTGCACATAGTTCGCACGCTGGCTAGACGGTACAAAGGAAAGGTTTGGATAGAAGACCGTGTGAAGGGCAGCAGCGACAAAGGCTCCATGTTCAGGATAAGGCTTCCGGAGTGCTGAGCCTCAGGAACCTCAAAACTCTGCGACACCTCTCATAACCTCCACTACAGAACCGCCAACCCTGATTGATTCAATCGCGCCGTCAGAAGAGGTTTCGACCTGAACTTCGATCCTGCTGGGCCGCCCCACGGCAAATCCTTGTTCATTGACTATCGCCGTTCTCCTCTTGACTTCTATCAGGTGTCTGTCTACGAGGTATGCTCCGAGACATCCGCTCGCACTGCCCGTAGCAGGGTCCTCCAGCACGCTCCCCGAAGCCATGAAGAACCCCCTTGAGTGCGCGGTCGCCCTCCGATCGATGGGCTCAAGTGAAGTGGTGTATACGTCGACGACGTTCTTCGGCAGTTTCTCGACCACTTTCGCGAACGCCCCGGCGTTCACCGTCACGCCTTCTACAGCCTTCCGGGTTCTAAGAGGGGTTATGAGCCAGGGCAACCCGGTGGACACTACTTGAGGCGGCGCTTTCCTCAAGTCGAAATCCTTGATGTCGACGCACAACGCTTCGGCCAGTAGGTCGATATCGTCGAACTCCTTTCCAAATTCAGGCTTCCTCTGGACCGTTACGACCTTCCTGACGACGCCCTTTGAGCGGTGTATCTCGACGGGAAGCACCCCAGCACCAGCTTCCATCCTAGCCGTTGTCATTCCATCGCGCACGCGTATCTTGCCCTCTTTTGCCAGCGTATAGAACGTGCCGATGGTCGGGTGTCCTGCGTAGGGTATCTCCATGTCCGGTGTGAATATGCGGACTCTCGCATCGGCGCCAGATTCACGACTCGGAGGCAACACGAAAGTGGTCTCTGAGAGGTTCATTTCCTTTGCCAGAAGCTGCATCTCCCTTGCGGTGACGCCTCTGGCGTCGGGAAACACCGCAAGCGGATTCCCTCCGAAAGGCTTCTTGGCGAAAACATCCACGCGTATATAGGCGCATCTTTTTCTCGCCATCAAACTGTGATTTCACTCTTTGCATTTAACAACATTGCACAGATCGCTGTGGGCTGCACCCTTTCCCAGTTTTAATGCCCTGAGGTTGACATCGATTGCCTTCTTCGGCACATTGATGCGAATCGCCTCCACAACGGCTCCTTCGGGGACCCACAAATCCTCTAGTGTGCTGAGGGCGCCGAGCATGACGATGTTCTCGGTGAGCGGGTTTCCGACGCTTTTGGCGATGTCCAAGGCGTTCAAGGCGGCGACCTTGTCGGTCACTCTCAACAGACGAGTCTTCACGTCCTCCGCCGAGAAACTCTTCGCTTTCTCGTCCTTCACATGGCTCTCCGTCTCCCAGACTGGATGCTGAACGCGAGAATTCATGATAACGATGCCGTCGTCCCTCAGATATTCGACACACCGAAGCGCTTCCAACGCTTCGAGGGCAAGGATCACATCGGCTCCGCCCACGGGTATGAGAGGCGATCTGATTTGCTCGCCTATGCGCAGATGGATGTTGATCGATCCGCTTCTTTGGGATAGTCCATGTTGTTCGCCCGTAATGGCTCGTATGCCTGCGCGCGCACATGCGTCCCCGATGACTTTCGATAGCATTACCAGCCCTTGACCGCCTACACCACACATGAGGATGTTGAACTCCTTGACGGTCAACCCCGCTCGCCCTCCCTGGTCTTCTTTATGGAGTCGAATGGACACAGCCTCGCGCACACGCCACAACCGTCGCAAAGCTCCTGTGCAATTTGCGCCTTCCTGCTGTCGTCATCGATGCTGATAGCTGGGCAGTTGAACTCACGCACGCACGCGTAAGGTCTTTGGCATGCCGTCTCATCGACGGTGTTCGGAACTATCTCCTCGCCCCTTCGTCTCTTCTGCCTGTCCGAATGAAGCGCGCACGCCCTGCGGGATATGATTACATTGGGGCCTTTGCGGGACAGAGCCTCACTCATCTTGGATGTGGCCACTTCAATGTCGTAAGGGTCCACGATCGTAAGGTCCTCAATGCCAAAGCCTCTCACTACGTTCTCGAGCACCAGCCGTTTTGCAGGCTTCATCCCAGCCGTTATATCGGATCCCGGGTTGGGCTGTTGCCCCGTCATGGCGGTCACTTCGTTGTCCAGTATCACGAGCGTCAGGTCGTCTTCGTGATGCACCGCGTTCACCAATCCAGGAAGACCTGCATGATAGAAAGTCGAGTCTCCTATCATGGCGATGACCTTCTCCTCGATGGCGTATTGTATGCCCGCCGCCACGCCCATGCACGCTCCCATGCTCAGGAGAGTATCTCCGTATTCAACCGGAGGCAGGAAGCTCATAGAATAGCATCCTATGTCCGTAGCGAGGACATGCTTACGGCCCTTCATGGCCTGACGCAGCGCGTGGAGCGTGGCACGGTGGGGGCATCCGGGGCAGAAGGTAGGCCATCTCTCCGGTAGACCACGCTTGAGCTCCTTCGCTCTGCGCAGTATTCTGGCATAATCGACGGGGAGTTTGAGGCCGAGCACCTTTGCGAAGGCCTCGGTGATGATGTTGGGGTTGTACTCGAGCGCCTCGCTGAGGTGACCGGACGCTTTGCCGAATATCCTGAGCTGTGGGTTGGCGTCCTTTGCTATCGCGGTGATTTGTGTCTCTAAGTAGGGGGAGAGCTCCTCCACCACCATAAGCGTAGACAGATTCGATATGAATTCTGCAATAAGCCCTTTTGGCAACGGATAGGTGGTCCCGAGCTTCAGCACAGCGGGGTGTATGCCGAGTATGCGTGTCGCGTCGAAAGCGTAATTGTATCCAGCTCCCGATGCAATCATTCCTATGTCCGAGTCTTCACCAGAGACAACGTTGAACTCTGACTTAGCGAAGTCTTCCTCGATTCGCTTGGTTCTCTCCAGGAGGCTCGCCTTGAAACTGCGCGCAGAATCAGCCACTGTAACGAACCTGCCTGGGGGATGATCCCATCTCACCCTGCGGAAAGGCGTCCTCGCCACCTTGCCCATCTTAACCATACCGCTCTGGTGGTTCACCCTCGTCGAGGTATGGAGCATGACGGGAGCTCCGTGCTTTTCTGATATGCCAAACGCCGCCCTCGACATCCGATAGGCTTCGTCGGCATCGGACGGTTCGAGCATTGGTATGTAGGCGCTCGGCGCGTAAGGTCTACCATCCTGCTCGGTCTGTGACGAATGGGCTTGTGGATCATCCGCTACGACAATGACCATACCGCCTTTGACCCCTGTGTATGAGAGCGAGAAGAAAGAGTCGGAAGCGACATTGAGGCCGACGCTTTTCATGCTCGTCATGGATCTTAAGCCCGCCATGGAGGCTCCTGCACACGTCTCTAGGGCGACCTTCTCGTTGCTCGATATCTCCATGCTTATGTCGAAATGATTCGCAACAGAAGAGAACGAATCCAGGATCTCGCTCGTGGGGGACCCTGGGTAGGCTGAGACCACCTTCACGTCCGCCTCAACCGCTCCGCGCACTATCGCCTCATTGCAGAGCATGAACACCTTCGCCGGTCCATCTTTGGTCAGATCGGAAACTCCCACTTCTCCACTCCCTCCGAAGCCAAGGGGGAGATACGTCGGTATGATAATCGTCTTTGCGGTTGCCTCGTCATGGCTTGGAACCTTCCGTCGTTCGCACGGTCGGCGTTGCTTAAATATCGGTTCGCGTTCAACCCTTAAATAAAGTGTGTGTGCGCTTGTGTGTGCGTGACGCCTCTTGGCCAAATGCTATTTATATGTGCCAGGTAGGTACTCACATGCGTGATTGACAGCCCAATCCCCCCTGGGCTCCTGTAAGATGAGAACACGATATGAGGTGATTTTGAATGGTCGAGAGTAAGCACTGTATTGGCAGATTCGTGTCCGTAGTCGTTGCATTGTCTTTTGTCGGAGGGGTCATGGCAGCTCTCCCCGTGAAAGCCATAGACCTTCCGAGCGATGCATGGATCAAGGGCAACGTTTCTGATGGAACGAGTCCGATTCCGAACTCGTACGTTAAGGTCATGATGTTCACCGCTGGCGGCGTCGACATCAACTGGACGTATTCCGACGCCCTCGGTGATTATGAAATTGGCGTGCCAGGCGGATTCGACTACATGATATTCGCCGCCAATGGCAGCTACATGATGGGAATTCAGCAAGCGTCGGTTCTAACAGGCGAGACCAAATGGATCAATTTCACGCTCGACTCGGCCCCCGCGGCCAGCGTGACGGTCAAAGGCTTCGTCAAGGAAAGCGACGGCACTCCGAGAGACGACGGCCACATCCTGGGCATCGTCTACTCCTCATCAGGGGAGGATATGCCAGAGTACGCCAACGTGACCGTTCCCGAATCGAACGGCTACTTCGAAGTCGATGTGATTCCCGGTATCATGGGAGGCGGCGCTGTTGCCATGGACTTCGCCGGCTTCGACATGATCGAGAATAGCAGCGACGATCCCTTGGTTGACGGCTTGACCTACTGGTTCAACATCACCTTGGAGACGCAACCCCACGACGACGACGCGATGATCCATGGTTATGTGACCGTCAGCGGCAGCGGCCTTCCGTTGGAGAACGTGCTCGTAGCGGTCGAAGTATGGAACGAAACGATGGGAGAGGGTTACTCCAATTACAGCTTCACCGATGCGACCGGCTACTATGAAATGAATGTATCCAACGGGTCTGCCAGGCTGATGGTTTCCAAGGGTGGCTACTCGATGGCCATGTATGAGCTCGATGTTTTGCCGGGCGCCGTCATTCAGCAGGACGCGGAGCTGACGCAAGCAGATTGCCGCGTAAGAGGCAACGTCACCGACGCGAAATCCAGCGATCCTCTTGAATTCGTGACGGTGTTCGTCTGGTACGGAGGTGACGAATTCTCCATAGCCAACACAAACGAGTCAGGAGTCTACGATCTGAAGTGCATCTCAGGTGAGAACTTGTTTATGACTGTCGAAGTAGACGACTACTCCAGAGGGGCGGTCGAAATAGATCTCCTGCCGGGCGACGATAAGTGGCAAGACTTCGAACTGTGGCCAGCCTCAGCTTGGATTGAAGGAAACGTGACCGACTTCTTCGCCGGAAGCGATATCCAGAACGCGAGGGTGGAGGCGAATGCCGACAATTACTACTACGAGGAGACCTCCACCAACGATACGGGCTACTACAACCTGTCTGTACCACAGGGCACCTACGAAGTCAGAGTCAGTGCGTTTGACTACAGGGTCAATGTGTCGACGGTCGATGTGATCGACGAGATGGCAACCACGCACGATGTTAGGTTGCTTCCCTGGGACATTCCCGACTCATGCAGGCTCTATGGCTGGGTAAACGACACCGATTTGGGGACCGGGATCGACAATGCGGCAGTATATGTGGAGCTTCCCGATGGCAGCTATTCGAACGAGACAAGAAGTTCTGTGAATGGTTCTTATGAAATCTACATCCCTGCGACCGTGATCGAGTACAAGGTGACTGCCTATCAGCACAATCTATCATACGGTGTGCTGGACGCCGAATCCCTTTCCGATAAGAGGATGGATTTCTCATTGGACGCAGACATGTACGGACCGAACATCACCTACACTCAAAGCCCGGTCGAGAACATCACTTGGTTCAATCCGTCTATAATTGAGATTGAGATAGAGGAATCCAACATAGAGATCTTCATGCTTATGCAATGTATGTTCTGGAAGATCGAGGACCAGTGGGAGTATTTCTATCTGGTCGATATGAAATCGACTTCGTTCGACCCATTGAACCCTTACGAGGGACTTCCATACTCGCAGCCAGACGGTAACTACACCATCTATCAGGAGTTCAACGCAACAGTCCGCTCCGCTGGTTGGCTTCAGAGTGGCGCGGAAAGCCACTACGTTGTCGCCTCTGAGCAATGGTGGGGCCCTGAGCATTACTATGCTCTACGGGGCAACTACTCAGATGATTCGATGACCGATGCCCCGTGTTCAGCGTACTTCGATGCCGATACGGGCGAGATACAGATGTTCTGGATAGAATCGGTAGGTGAAGTCGAGCCAGGTGCCCCGAACGCGACCTTCGATACGGAGGTCAGTACCCTTGGCTACAACACGTCCGACTGGAGTCCATGGCCGATGATGGACCGCGCAGCACTCGGGGCGGTCGACGTGGATGGTATGGCATTCGTTCTTGATGA
>CP070736.1:95136-176525 GCA_020347645.1 Methanobacteriota archaeon
GTGTCGATATAGAACAGGTTCTCGTTCACCCCGGTCGCGTGTGCATCGACGAACTCCTTGGCGGAGAATGCTCCGGTCACCAGCGACTGGTCCATTATGCCGATCACCGTCAGGTTCACCGTCATGCCGGGAGCGGAAGTGACGACGACCGTCTCTCCGATGTCAACGAACCAGCTCTCCGAGGTGATCACGAACATCGACTGGACCACGGACCCGTCGAGTATGGTCAGGTTCTGGTCCTCGAGCACTGCGTTCCAGGCCTCCTTGTCCGTGGCGTACTCCTCCGCCCTCTCAACCAGTGAGAACCTACCGTCGGCCAGCATCTCCTCGCTCAAACCTACTAGCGATCTAGCGACGCTCTGATTTGAGCCTTGGACTGAAATGCTGACAGAGGCCGTGCTGGCGGTCTCCACCCTGAGCACCGTGTCCGTCCCAAGGGCCTCATCAACGCGGTCTATCGCGGCTGACATGTTGTCGTCGGGTATGTCTCTGAGGGAGTAGCCTATGATCTCGAACCCCCCAGAGAACTTTTCTGAGAGGGTGTCCACGCTCTCCCGTTGGAAGGATGCTATCATTGCGATGACGATGACGGTGAACATGATGAGGGAGAAGATGAACAGCGTGAGACCGGTCCTGAATTTCTTGTTCATTGGATAGCTTATCGCCGCCCTGAACACCGGCAGCAGGTTTCTCCCCCTGCCGAAGACCTTGACGAGGCCGACCAGTATGAGATCGCTGTTGAACATCACCATCATAACCGCCCCTGTGACCATCATCACGCCGGATATGATGAACATCTCCAGGTTCCCCTCGAGCTCCCCGAACATCATGCGCTCTATGCCTATCGGGTCCAGGATGTAGTATATCATCCAGAACCCGGCGATGGTGAAGGGTAGCCTTGGCTTGACGAATCTCACGGCGACCATGGCGGCGCCCATCGATACGAGCGCCATACCCGAGGTCGTCCCCGCTGCCTGGCTAGAAGAGGCTCCACCATATATGATCAGCGTCCCGATGACGAGCGCGATGATGCCGGTCGCGACGTACTTCCGCTCCGACTTCGCCAAGATGGGTTCGGGGATGTCCCTGATCGCCCGTACGATGTTGAGCCTGCTCACGCGCCATGACGCCGCAGTGACGGTGGCCATCGTAATGAGGAAACCGGCTGCAGCGGCGATCACAAGGCTGGTCGTCGAGAAGTGCAGCTGGAACGAAATGTCGCCGCCTCCTATCACAACCGAGAACGCGTTAATCATGACGAACGCGATCACGAGACCGACGAAAGTGCCGATAGCGGAGGCTATCAGGGCGTACACGATACCCTCGAAGACGAACGACTGGGTGAGGTGCCCCCTCTGCATGCCCACCGCCCTCGATATGCCCATCTCAGGCTTTCTCTCCTCGGCAAGCATGACGAATATGTTGATGATCAGCGCGACACCGGCGATGATGGTGAAGGAGCTCATGAGGACGAACAGCTGCGAGATCATGTCCGAAACGGTTTCCGCTTGCTCTATGCCCTCTCGCTTGACGTCGTTGTAGGTGTGTTCAGGGTCGTCCAGGGTATTCATCAGCTCTCTAATGGCCTCATCGGTGACAAGGTAACCCTCCTCCATGCTGCCGTCACACGAGATGTCGATGGCGTTTATCATGGAGGGCGCCCCGAATATTGCCTCCTGGGCGTATGTGAGGTCCACGAACATGAGGTCGGCGAACCACCAGTTGGCCATACCTTCATCGGCCGCCACGGCGGATATCTCGAGCGTGAGGGGCGGGGCGTTCTTGGGGTATAGGAGAACCGTGTCTCCCGGGCCAACCTCGAGGCCGTCCGCGAGATCTTCGTTCACGACGGTTCTGCCGCCTGTTATCTTGTCGTCCGTGATGACGCTCCCGTCTGCGTCGAACAGCCCGTTGATCGTGTGTTCCGGGTCATAGGCATAGATGTATGCCGCGGGGACGGAGCCGCCCGTGGCCGGGGAGATCGCAGTCGCGACCTCACGGATCGTCGGTGCCACACCATCGATGTACTCCAACCCGCCCGCATCGAGGTCGTCGATCAAATCGTATGCTGCGCTCTCATTGAAGAGGTCGAAGAGGCTATCGTCGCCCTCCTTGGCGACTACGATGTCCACATCGCCCGTGCTCGTGTAGATGTCGTTCTTGATGATATAGTCCATCGTGTCGCCGACCACGAGCGCGGCCGAGATCATCGCCGTGGCTATCAGCAGGCCTACGACGACGATTACCGAGAACTTCTTCCTCCTTACGATGTTCCTCCCGGCCATCCTGGCGAAGACCATTCTTCTGGCGGCGAGCAGGCCAACGACCACTAATACCAGCGCGACAAGGAAGGTTAGCAGAACGAGTCCTTCCATGAATTCCACCATCAGTAAGGGGCTGGGACGAAATCCTTCTCTATGACCCCGTCCTTCATCATGACTATCCTGTCCGCCATCCTGCCGACGTTGAAGTCATGAGTAACTATGATGAAAGTCTGGCGGTTTTCCTTGTTCAGCTTCTTCAAAAGGTCCATTATCTCCTTGGAGTACTCACTGTCCAGATTCCCTGTCGGCTCGTCGCCGAACACGATCTCCGGCCTGTTGACGAGTGATCTGGCTATCGTCACCCTCTGCTGCTGACCGCCGGACAGCTCCGAGGGTTTATGGTCCTGCCAGTCCTCGAGCGCCACAGCCCTCAGCGAATCGATCGCCTTTTCCCTAGCTTCCTTCGGAGGCGTACCGGAGAGCAGGAGGGGCAGCTCGACGTTCTCCACTGCCGTCAGCACTGGCAGGAGGTTGTACGCTTGGAATATGAACCCTATCTTGTCCGCCCGGTAGCGTGTGCGCTCCCTATCCGTCATGTCCGTGAGTAGCCTTCCGCGAATGAGGACCTGGCCATCCGTCAGGTCGTCGAGGCCTGACAGGCAGTTCAAGAGGGTGGTCTTGCCGCATCCGGACGGTCCCATGACGGCGACCATCTCACCTTCCTTGACCGAAAAATCTATCCCTTTTAGCGCCTCGACCTTGACTCTGCCTGTGTCATAGGTCTTGGTCACCTTTTTCGCAACGACTATCGGGGTCTCGCCGCCCTTTTCCTCCTCCGCCTTCTGCTCAGGTTCGTCCATAAGCATGCCTCCCGCGAACTCCCATCGGGCCTCACCCGATAAATGATCTTGCCCCCTTCTCCAGAGCCGAAGATAAGGCAACCCCCCCAAGGCATATATTCCTTGTGCTGTCCTCCAAACGACGAACAGGCTGAGACCACATTATATATCTCGATTCTCCCTTCCATTGATGATATGTTGGATGATCTGAACGCGGTCAAGTCGCTCGACACCCGTGACCTGCTGGGAATGACCGCCCATATGCCCGAACATCTGATTGAAGGGTTCCAACTCGGCAGGTCTGCGGCACCCGACGGACTGGAGATCGGGAGAATAGCGGTTTGTGGATTGGGGGGCTCGGCGATAGGGGGCGACCTCCTATGTGCCTGGCTATCGGGTGTCTCCGAAATACCGTGTGGAGTGTACAGATCTTATTCGATCCCAAATCATATTGGACGCGACTCTCTGGTCCTGGCAGTGAGCTACTCTGGGAATACCGAGGAAACCTTGAGCATGGCCAAGCAGGCTTTGGACAGAGGGTCCGGCATGATAGCGGTTTCGTCGGGCGGCCAGCTGAAGGACATCGCAGCGGAACGAGACATTCCACACTGTAGTCTGCCTTCCGGCCTGGTGCCTCGCTCCGCTATCGGATATATGCTCGGTTGTCTGACGGGCGTACTCGATGGCGCGGGGATTGTCAAAGGGCGCGCGGATATCGACGATTCTGCAGATGTACTCGGACGTGTGCTGTCCGATTGTGGGCCGGAAATCGGAACCGACCGCAACCCCGCCAAGAGACTTGCCCACGAGCTTCACGGAACCGTGCCGGTCGTGATCGGCCATGACGCATCTATACCAGTTGCCCGAAGATGGGCCAGCCAGTTCAATGAGAACGCCAAGATGGTTGCGTTCAGCGATGAACTGCCTGAGATGAACCACAATGGCATCGTCGGATGGATCAGCGACACCCTCAGCCGAGGCTTCTCCATGATTATCCTCGAGCAAGATCAGCGCGACAGCAGGATGTCCAAGAGAATCGAGGCAACGAAAGCTATGGTGAGCGAACGAATGCAGGTCTTCTCCTCATCCGCCGTTGGCGAATCGCCCCTGGGCAGAATGCTCTCCCAAGTCATGGTGGGAGATTACGTGAGCCTGTATAGCGCATTCCTTAGAGGAGTAGATCCTTCCACGACAGAGCCCATCGACGAACTGAAGAGAATCATGACTAATGAGCGTATATGAGGCGTATCTCCTTGACTTCTAAGAGATGAATGAATAAAAAAAGTGCGTTGAGAGGGCTGTGCCCTCCCATGTCGTGCATCCCATCCGCGACCTGCGGTTGCAGGCCCTTCCTTCCCTTCTGTAGTGCGCTTTCGCCGACATTGACGTCGCCGATGCGTGTGCAAGGCCGCCGAGATTTGAATGTGAGAGCAAATGCTCTCACTGGATATTCATTCGTGACGCGATACGGGACATCCCCTTCCTCGTGTCGCGTTCCTCCAATGCCTCCGCGATCTTCCTGCGAACGGCGTCCCTTCCCTCGAGATGGTAGCGCTTCCTGTCGTCGACCCATGCGGTCAGAGCCAACGTTACTGCCTGTGATACGTCGGTAGCGTCGCCGCTCGCAACGAACATGTCTATGTCTTCCGCCAGAGCCGCGGGGATCGTCGCTGTGATCTTTTCAGAGTTCCACGATGTGGATTCCTCTTCGAGGTAGCATGCTATTGCGTCCCTTGCCACGTCCGAGACCGAACCATGGCCTGTTCTCTCTCTTATTGCCTCTAGTTCGCGAAGGTCCTCCTCTGGAAGGCGAATATTGAGCCGTGCTGATCTGGCGGGCATGTATACTCGGAGCCTCGTATGACGAATTGTCGCACACTGTATAAATAAATATCTAGATTCCGCACGACCACCGTTTCTCATGGAGACTTTGACCAAGCTGCTAGAAGTAGGCAATTCCGGCTACAAACAAACTGCATCCACTCGAGCGAAAGACATCTTGCGAAATAAGTGATGAGTTCGTCGACGCGGCAATATGTTAATAGCCCCTGAAGAGTACCCCCGACGCGTGAAACCTACGGAGAAGGCGCAAAGAATACGTGATTTGACACGTCGCCACAACGAATGGTTCAAGGAATCGATACCTCTCATAGCCTCTGAGAATTTCGTCAGTCCCGTGGCAAAGGAAGTCATGAATTCGGACCTGCACAACCGATACGCAGAGGGGCGTCCGGGCAAGAGGTATTATCAGGGCAACATATATGTGGACGATATCGAGAGCGCTTGCGAGAATCTCGCGCGAGAAGTGTTCAAATGCAGGTTCGCCGATGTTAGGCCAGTCTCGGGAACCGTCGCGAACATGGCAGTGCTGATGGCCCTCACGAAACCCGGAGACAAGATAACAGCAGTCAGTTTATCCGACGGCGGGCACCTATCTCACGCCAAGATGGGGGCGTTGGGATTGAGGGGCCTGAGGGCGCACAACTACCCGTTCGATCAGAAGGGAATGAATATCGACCCTGAAGGTGCGATCCGGCTGTTGAGGGAAGTTAAGCCAAAGGTCGCCCTATTTGGCCAGTCAGTATATCTCTTTCCCACACCGCTCGAAGAGTTGAGGAGCACATTGGACGACCTGGGCTGCACCGTCTGGTACGATGCCGCTCATGTCCTCGGCCTCATTGCTGGGAACCGCTTCCAGAACCCTTTCGTAGAGGGAGTGGATGTGGTGTCCGGTAGCACTCACAAGACGCTCCCAGGTCCGCAGCATGGGATTCTTCTATCCGATTTGACCAAAGAAGATCTCGAACTGTCACTCAGGAAGGGGGTGTTTCCAGGCGTTACAAGCAATCACCATCTTCACTCGGTAGCCGCGCTGGCAATCACGCTTGCAGAGGCGAAGGAATTTGGAGAGGCCTATGCTGATCAGACAATCAGGAATGCCAAAGCGCTCGCTCAAGCACTCTTCGAACGCGGATTGGACGTACTATGCGAGCCCAAGGGGTTCACTGAATCGCACACCCTCGTAGTTGATGTGGAAGAACATCGGGGAGGTGCGGCGGTCGCCAAAGCGCTCGAAGGAGCGAACATCATCGTCAACAAGAACCTACTCCCTTGGGATACCGACCCAGTTCATCCAAGCGGAATCAGAATCGGCTCTCAGGAAGTCACCCGGTTGGGAATGAAGGAGAAGGACATGGCATCAATCGCGGGATCAATAGCACGTATCGTGATGGACGGCGATGCTCCGGCCGCAGTTCTCCCGGAAGTCAAGGAATTCAAGAAGGAATTCACGAAGTCGCACTATTGCTTCTTTGAGGGCGCGGAAGCGTACGATTATCCTAGCTGTGACGTGAACATGTGAGTGGCTGAGGCACCTCAGTATTTCTTATATTCGTGACTGCAATCCAGTGTTGTTGATACATGATGGCTTCTCGTACGAGAGCTCTCGGCGTTAGCGTCGCAGCAGTGAACGTCGTCATCTTCATACTGGCGTTCACAAGCATCTATCCGTTTCCAGCAGGCGACTTCAAGATAGACTTGCCGACTGCGTCGGAGGTGGTATGGACCTACGACTCCGGCGAGGTGACAGTTACCGCACCCTTCACAATCGATAACGGCGGGTACTACAGCGTCGCGGATCTCCTCATCGAGTACCGCGTATCGAACTACACCGGACTGGCCATAGCTGAGGATATGCTCGAGATTGGAACGATGAAGGCAGGAACGGTCACATCCGGTGAGATTGTGTTCGCTTTCGACCTGGCGGATATGTATGCTCGAGGATTAACATGGATGATATTCAACGATGATTTGCTGGAATTCGTAGTGGAGGTGTCCTGCTATTACACGATGAAGCTCGTCAAGTTCGATGCGGTCTATTCCGTGAGCATTCCCTGGGATGCCCTCATACAAAGCGTTCGTGTGGGAGACCCGTGGATAGATCCCATGGACCCGCAGACGATTGTGGTTGACTACAACCTTGTCACGTCGGACATATTGCAGGGATCGACCACGGTTCATGCAGAACTCTTCGACGATGGAGTGATAGTGTCCGAGTCGGACGAGACTGTATCGCTCGGTCGGAGCGTCACCGGGACTTTGGAGTTCAGCGTACCTCTCGGCTCCGTTCCAGATTCTGTAGTTGTCGAGTTCACAATACCCGGAATACCCGTCGTCGCATCCTACGAATTCCCATTGGAGGTGGTCCCATAGCCCGGAGGGGCAGAATCCCGGACACCGTGTGGACGGCGTTCACGGAGACAATACGATTCATTGTGGTGCCAATCATCTTGGTGGACATGATTACCGAGAATTACCCTCAGCTCGCCACGGCTTTCATGCCGAACATCGAGACGTTCATTATTTTCTTTGGTGGAATGATCGTGGCGTCTAGCACGATAGAAGCAGCCAACCGTCCTGGGACCTACAAGAGAATGCTGTTCGGCTTGTTCGCGATAGCCTTTGTCGGTTTGTGGTTCTTCGTGGTCTTCGGCGGCGGGATTGCCGAGATAAACTACGGTCCGTATTTCGTGCGATTTGACATCACTAAGATTGTTTACATCGTCCTCTTCGGAGTTTCGCTGAAGGGACTCCTCATCGTTTCGACGTTCAAAGACCACAGGGATGCAGAGCTGAAGCGGGCGAGGAAACGCAGGGCCGAGATCGCGGACGCAAGAGCACAGGGGAGCAGGCCTCTACCCACACCACAGACTCGGGCGGCTAGATTCGCCAGCATGATGAGCCAGGAATTCGAAGTCTCGGCCGATGACGGCATAGGGTATGCACCGTCGATGCCACCGCGTCCAATCGCCAAGGATAAGAAGCTCTGCGAAGTATGCGGCGCAGAAGCACCCGTCAAGGATTACGTTTGCCGCAACTGCGGGGAATGGTTTCCCTCCGACACCTCGGTCTAGCGATCTTCCTCCAGCGAAGCTATCAATTCACAGACCTTGCACTTGCCTGAGGACGATACCGTCGGCTCTCCGCATTCGCACGATCTCAAATTCGCTGGAGGATGGATCCGTTCAAGTGCGCCCAGTATCTCCTCGTGGCTCTTCAGTATCGCGTGCCGCGTTCCGGGATATCGGTCTTCCAACTGCACGACAATCCTCCTGTAGTCGTTCCTGAGAGCTTCGGCCGCATAAGGGCATTCGAGATTGTGATACTTTATCCCTTTCGAAATCGCATAGAGCGCGACCTCGTTCTCAGGAATTGTTCTAAGAGGCTGAATCCTCGGAACCAGGTTCGGTTGAGTCCTCCTGTGGGGTCCCAGCCTCGCAAGCCGCTCGACATCCCCTCTCGAAAAGTTCATCAATATAGACTGAGAGGTGTCATCGAGGTTTAGCCCCGTCGCTAGTCTAGTCGCCTCCCACTCTCTGGAAGCACGGTTCAAAACTGCCCTCCGCAGTACGCCGCAATAGGTGCAAGCAGACATATTTCTCCTCGCCCGTGCGATTTGGTCCATTGTGAGGCCGTATGCATCCTCGAATGATACGACTATGTGTTCAATATCCAGATTTCGGCAGCTCTCGCCGACGAGAGGAATACAGCTCTCCCTGTAGCCCTCGATGCCTTCGTCGACGGTGATGGCGCAAAGCTCGATATCTCGTCGAGGTCCGAGAATGTCTTTGAGCAGGTGCGCGGTCACCATGCTGTCCTTGCCACCGGAGACTGCGATTGCGACTCTATCGTCACCTGTGAGCTTAATCTGTTTCCGCAGTTCGTGTCTTACCCTTTTGGAGACGAAATCGCATAGATGCTTCTTGCACAGCCTTGCGCCATTGTACCTTATCAGTATAGCCGATGGCCTGGAGCATTTGTCACAGCAACTCACGCTTGCGGGATTCCAGGGGTGCGTATTTATTCCTTTTTCATCGTGTCGATTGGAATAGTTATTTGTAAGCCTATGGCATTTGACTCGCCGGTAGTCTATGCAGACAGTCTGGGTAGAGAAGTACAGGCCAAGAAAGCTCTCAGACGTGGTGGGTCAGAAGGCGATAGTAGAGAGATTGTCTTCATACGTCCGAACTCGCAGCATGCCTCACATGCTCTTCGCCGGACCTGCAGGGATAGGCAAAACCACTTGCGCAATATCTCTAGCCAGAGAGCTCTATGGCCAAGGCTGGCGAGACAACTTGATCGAACTGAATGCCTCGGACGAGAGGGGCATAGACATCGTACGTGGGAAGATCAAGGATTTCGCTCGTGCGGCGACTATCGACCAGCAGGAATTCAAGATCATCTTCCTAGACGAGGCGGATTCCCTGACGAGCGACGCCCAAGCCGCCCTGCGCAGAACGATGGAGAGATACACTGCAACCTGCCGCTTCATCTTGTCGTGTAACTACTCGTCCAAGATAATCGAGCCGATCCAATCGAGGTGTGCGGTATTCAGGTTCAAACCGCTGTTGGAGGATGATGTGAAGGAGTATCTCACTCGAATCGCTTCGGGGGAGAATCTGGACCTCAGACAGGATGGCGTGGACGCTATCACTTCGATTGCACTGGGGGACCTCAGGAAGGCGACGAACATCCTGCAGGTCGCGGCTTCGGCTTGCGATGTAATTGATCAGGATGCGGTGTACGAGTCTACCGAGAGTATGCGTCCTTCTGAGGTTGACGAGCTCCTGAAGATCGCTCTGAAAGGCAACTTCACGGGAGCGAGGTCCAAGCTGGATGATCTCATGGTGCGCCACGGCCTTTCGGGCGAGGACATCGTGAGAGGCATCCATAGAGCCGTGTTCGACCTTCCGCTGGAGGAGCAAGCCAAGATACGGCTTGTGGACCGCGTCGGCGAAGCTGAATTCCGACTGGTCTCAGGTTCGAGTGAACGAATTCAGCTCGAAGCCTTACTCGCCCACTTCGCCAATGAGGGAGCGGCCGCTTCGCGAAAAGGGTCGAGATAGACGAGAGGAACGGCGCACACATAAGATTATATATCGTCTCCTTGTTTGAGGCGCCAGAGGAACAGGATTTGGCTCGATTCCCAGAGGCGGAGGCAAGGAACCTCGTCAAGAAGATATGCATGAACTGTTATGCGCGCAATGCAATACGAGCGACCAGATGCAGGAAATGTGGATACAGCGGTCTGAGGCTCAAGACTAGAGAGACAAAGAAAGCGTGAACGAGTCGCTTTCTCGGCTTTTGAATCGATCTTGCACGCATGGCGGCAGCCGCAGAACCAAGACAATCACATTGGATCCCGAACTTCAGCGGTCAAGGCATTAAAGCAAGTCGATGAAAAGAAAAAGAAGGGTGGAGGGGACTCCACCGCAGTTGGGCATCACCCTTTGGTTACACCTCTCCTCCTTTCGACAAAAGAGCGTGTGCCAAATCGGCAATAGTAATCAGTCATAAGGGTATTAACACTATTTGTTGGTCAAGAATTGTGTTCGGTATTATGCTAAGAAACAAAGAGACAATATAGCTAAAAGCTTACGGAAAAAGTCTTTATCGGTAATTTGCCCTTGTCTGTAGCCATGTGGAGATTCCTGCCGAACGAGAAGAGAGTGATTGTCTCTCTCATTGAAGACGCTTCAAGAACGGATGCCGATATCGCGGAGCTGAACGGAATGCGTGCCGGGACCGTCGCTTCAGCTAGAAGGAGGGTTTTGGAGGCAGGAGCGCTCTTTTACGTCGGTATTCCGTCGTTTCACAAGCTGGGCTGTGAGATGATCGCGTTTCACAAGGGGATATTGGACCCCGCGATATCTGATGAGGCAAAGACTTCGGACTACATGGCATTTTTCAGGTCGTCGCCGGAGGTGTTTGATGCTATCATAGGATCTAATTCGGTAGTGTTCATGAGTGTCTTTCGGGATGCAACGGAGATGGAGAATCTTATGCTGCGCCATAACCGGTTCTTTTCGGATAGAAGGAAGCCCTCCAAGGCGAGACTATCAACGACGACATTCCCCCACGGTATGTCGAAAGGGACATACACCTTGAACTTCGCTCCGTTAGTCCACAGATTTTTTGGCCTCGACTCACCTCGGCCAAATCCCAGACCACCCGTATCTTTCGAGGTGGTTGAATCCGACCTGAGCGAGAATGAGAAGAAGGTGTTGATTGCCCTTGTCGAAAACCCTGCTGCGCCCGATCGCAAGATATCCTCTATAGTGAATCTCTCTCGTCAGGCAGTCACAAGAATACGACGCAAGCTCCAGGATGAAGAGTATTACACATTAACCTGTGTTCCGAGATTGTATAGGTGGGGGTTCGAAATGTTTTCTGCTATCCATGCTCGATTCTCCGCAGACTTTGTCTGGAGCGATGTGTTCAATCTACAGCCAAAGGAATCGGTCGATTACTCCTTCTACTATCTCACCAAGCCAGGAGAGGCAGTTGCTAACCACATGATTTCAACGTACCACGATTACACGCACGGCCTTGAGTCAAGCCTGGCATGGTATCACAAGAACAAGGCATTCGAGAGTGACCCAGACATCACTCTTATGGCACTCGAGCATTGCGTCGAGATGAAGACCTTCGAATTTGGCCCGCGTCTTCGAAACCTGCTCGCGGATTGAGATTCTAGAAAGGGAATGTGTTAATACGCATAATGCTAATTACGCCTGGTAGGTGGTCGGGTTGGACATCACTCCTCAGATGACCAGTAAATGGGTGAAAGCCGCATTTCTTATACTCGTCGGATTCGTCCTTCTCTTTTATTCGGATGGTTTTGTCGACGACCTTGAGCGAAATTCCGCAGACGAATTCGACATTTCATTCGAATGGACTTGGGACCTCCTACGAGTGCTCATATGGATACTCATAGCCTGGCTCTTCGTGGACGCAGTGCTCATCGTCGTCCTCAGTTTCAAAATACAGATATATTCCATCGACGACGTCGTCGCGAGATTGAAGGTCATAGAGAAGAAGCTGCAGCTTCAAGACGCGAGATTGTCTGCTATGGTGTCCGAGCCCGAACAAGAGATGTACTCCGCAGTAGAAGCAATAGAGGAAACGGACGAATTGGACCCCCCACCCCCCGTCGAATGAGCGCCCTCATCTTCTTTTGGGCTTCTTCCTGGTCTCGACTTTCGCGTCCGGGGCCTTCTTCCGTTTCCCGGGGCAATCCATATTTATACAGAGAACCCAAGGCTTCCTATTGTTAGGCTGCCAGACTTTTATCACAGGCGCCGCACAAACATCACATGCCTTTTCGGTTGGAACGATCTTCCCCTTCTGCGGCAACGGGTACATCTTTCTGCAGTCAGGATAGTTCGTGCAGCCGGCGAATCGCTTGCCCTTCCTCGACTGTATGGTAGTTATGTCGCCACCGCATTCCGGACACTTGCCTACGTGCCTCTGTTTCATGGCGCCCGAGCATTTTGGGTCTATGCACAGGACGGTTGGAGCCTGACCTTTGGCGACGGTCTTTATCTTGGGTGCGTTGCAGACGTCGCATGAAGCGTCCGCAGGCAATACCAGCATGCCGTGTGGAAGGGGATAGGTGTTTCTGCATTCCGGGTATGAAGAGCAGCCAGCGAAAATGTCGCCGCTCTTAGCCCTGATCTCTACAAGCTCGCCTACTTCGCACTTTGGACAAGCCCCCAAGGAACGCTGTTTCCTGAGCGCTTTGCGAATGTCGTCGCCTATCTCCTTCTTGTTCCGTTCGAGGACGTCTATGATATCTTCCAGCATCGCCTGACTTTCCTCCAACACGTCAGGCTGCTCCCTTTCCCCCTTCGCAATTAGGTCCATCTCCACCTCAAGGTGGGAAGTCATCTTCGCATCCGTGATCTTGTACTCGTCATGCAGTTTCGCGTGGTCTTCCAGAGCGGATATGACCGCCGTTCCACTCTCCGTAGGTTCAATCCTGTGCCCCTTCACGAACCTGCGGTCGAACAGTTTCTGAATGGCTTCATGACGGGTGCTCTTTGTGCCAAGGCCGATCTTCTCCATTTCCTGTACAAGCGTTCCCTGTGAGAATCTGGTTGGAGGTTTGGTCTTCTTCTCCGCCGACTGTATCTTCAGAACCTCCACTGCGTCGCCCGGTATGAGCCTGGGCAGAGCGACCTCGGTCACTCTGTAGTACGGATAGTATTTTCTCCATCCAGGGGACAGTATCTCATTCCCTTCTGCAATGAATGATTCAGCCCCTATCGAGAGATCTACCTTGGTCTTCTTCACCTCACTCGAAGGCGCCAGCGTCGCAAGGAATCTCCTTACTACAAGCTCGTACACGGTCCATCTCGTCCCTTTCAGCTCCTTCTTGGTGGCGGCTTCCACTGGGTGAATGGGCGGATGGTCTGTAGTGCTCGTTCTTCCCCTTGATGGACGAATCTCCTTCTGAGACAGTATTTCATTGACTTCATCAGCGAACTCGGATTCTCTGAGCTTCGCAAGTATATTCTTGAGTCCTAGCGATTTGGGATACACGGTGTTGTCCGTCCTTGGGTAGGATATGTATCCGTTCGTGTACAGGTCCTCGGCAACCTTCATCGCGCTGGCCGCCGTGAGCCCTCTCTTTGTGGCCTCGGCGAGGAACATGGTAGTGTTGAATGGCGGGGGTGGATACTCCTGCCTGATATTCTCGTCGACGCTTTCGACAACCGCCTGCTTCTCGCTCCTCGCTTTTGAGGCAGCGGCATGTGCTTCTTCCCTGTTGTCAAAGCGTCCATGCGCATGAGAAGCAGTGAATTGGCTGCCTCGCATGAGGCTCGCAGTGACAAGCCAATAGGGCGTTGGAACGAATTCCCTGATTGCCTTCTCCCTAGCGACTATGAGTGCCAGTGTCGGTGTCTGCACCCTGCCGACAGAAAGGAAATCGCTCCCCCGTTGCCCTGAGGCCAGCGACATGAACCGTGTGAGCGAGGCACCCCACGCGAGATCGATGTACTGTCTCGTTTCCGCAGCCGTCGCAAGCATGCGGTCAACCTCCACCAATTCGGAGAATGCACGTTCGATTTCGGCCTTGGTCAGCGCGCTGAACCTTGCTCTTCTGAGAGTGACCTCACTTTCGGCATGCTCGATGGCTTCGAGGCCTATCAGCTCTCCCTCTCTGTCGTAATCCGTAGCGATGATGATTTCGTCGGATTGCGAAGCGGCTTCACGCAGGGCTGTCATGATCTTCTTTGCGGAAGGGCTGACGCGCTTCTCGGGCTCCACGGAGACGAGTTTCAGCGGAGGGGTCTTCTCCCAATCGTTGTACTCTTCGGGATAGTCCAACTCAATTATGTGACCGCGGAGTCCAAGGACAGTATAATTGTCGGAATTCCTTGCGAAATCCAATACGGGCGTGCCCGCAATGGAACGTCTTTTGTATGTGCCATTTGAGAGTATGAGTGCGATCCTTCGCGCGGCATGATTCTTCTCACAGATGATGAGCCGACGCATCTCTGGCAGGATGATTGGGGACTTATATAATTATGATGGACACTGCAGAAGCGCGAGGCTGGCGACGACCAGGGTGTGTTACACCCTGGTCACCATCGTTTCCTGCGAAGGTCCAACAACTCTCGTCGTCGTCTGCCGAGGCCGAGCAGAGAAACAGGAACGCCGGATTCTCTCTCGATGAACCGTACATACTCTCTGAGGCTCTTCGGCAGACGGGTGAATCCTCCGCAAAGTACGGACTTCAGCCGGGCGGGCCCTAGTTCGTCCCATCCCTCGAAGGACTCGTACGCCGGCCTGCATCTTTCCATCGCTTTCAGGTCGGAAGGAATCCGTGTTAGCTTCTTTCCATCGAGTCTGTAATGCGTGCACACCTTGACTTCGTCCAATCCGCCAAGCACATCGATTTTCGTCATTGCCAGGCTTGAGAAGTCGTTCAGGGAATTGGCGTATCGCAGCGCTACGAGGTCCAGCCATCCACATCGTCTGCTTCGACCAGTAGTCGTTCCGTACTCGTTCCCCATCTCCACTATGCGGTCATGCAGCTCGTCGTGAATCTCCGAAGGAAACGGTCCTGCACCTACGCGCGTTGTATATGCCTTCGTCACCCCGAACACTTCTCCAAGCGCAGTCGGCCTGATTCCCGAGCCTGAAGCCACGTTGCCGCTGGTGGTTGTGGATGATGTGACAAAAGGGTAGGTTCCGTGGTCGATGTCCAACATCGTTCCCTGCGCGCCTTCGAAGAGGATCTTCTTGTCCTTCGAAAGCGCTGTGTCCAAAATGGCCCCGGTATCCGTGATATAAGGTTTCAGCAAACGCCCTTGCTCGATCAATTCTGCGGTAGCCGTTTTTGCGTCAACAACTTCTTTGGTTCCGAACGCCCGCAGCATTTTGTTCTTAATGGGAATGAGTAATTCGAGTCTCTCCTTCAGAGCACTCTCGTCGGCAAGATCTCCCATCCGTATCCCGAGTCTCGAGACCTTGTCCGAGTAGGCAGGACCTATCCCTCTGCCCGTGGTCCCGACCCTGGCGCTCTTTCGCAGTCGTTCCTCCGCTCCGTCGAGAAGCCTATGATAGGGCATGATTACATGAGCTCTTTCACTTATCCTGAGGTTCTTGACGGACTTGCCCCTTCGCGTGAGGTTGTTTATCTCATCCAACAGGACGCCAGGGTCTATGACAACGCCGTTTCCGATCACTGCGAGCTTGCCTGCTCGAATGATTCCTGACGGTAGATGATGCATCTTGTACAGCTCTTCGCCCACCTTGACGCTGTGGCCAGCGTTGTTGCCTCCCTGGAAACGGACGACGACGTCGGCCTCGGCAGCGAGGAAGTCTACGATCTTGCCCTTGCCCTCATCACCCCACTGCGCCCCTATGACTGCCATTGTTGGCATGTTACCGGCTCGTCATGACCAGATTCACTATTAAAACTTCTGAATCAAACCCCATAGTCGCTAGCGTGTGGACACAATCTCGAACAGCTCTATCAGTTCGCCTATTGGCATGTCCGTCTTAAACCCCTTCGGGTCAAAGTCCGTCCTTGAGGAGTGCGCTCCGCTGCTTTGCAGTCGTTGGACGAGGTGCGAGAGTTTCGGCGGATGCCTCTTAGTGTGTTTCGCCAGTTCATCGACTCGATAATACAGGGCAGGCGCTCCGATTTCGCCTCGCCATAATTCTATCGCTTTCTCGCACCGTCGACGCGTTCCAAGCGATTCGTCAGATGTCATCAAGGTCAAGACTTCAGGAGAGTGAAGACTCCCAACCCAGAGCGGTCCGGCAAGCGTATCCGACGTGCGTGATGGTCGTTGCGGAACGATCCCGCGTTGCAGAGTCTTTGGATCATAGAAGGCGAAGCCGAGCTCCTCCAATGACCTGTCCGCTCGCCGGGCACCTTTGCGCATTCTTACATGGCATCTGAAGTAGTGGTCAGCATAAAAGCAGAGTATCGGTTCGCAACCCCTTTCATGCTTTGCCGCCTCCCTCGCGATCCAGCCTAAGAGTATCCTGAGCCCGGTCTCACGGGAGAACGGAGAACGGGCGGATATAGCGCCATACCTGCGAGCGCAAGTTCTCGGATACGTTCCGGAAAGTGGTGCGGTGTCCGTTGCCGTTACGGCGAGGATGCCCTCGTTGCGACAGCTCTGTATCGCCGCGTCGACGTATCTGACGGGTGTGCCGAAAGGATCAATGTCGATGTAGTCGAAACTCTCCTCCGATAAAAGGGCTCCTAGATCTCTGCAGTAGACTACTGCGTCATCGATGTCGTTTGCCCGCGCATTCTTGCGGATGAGGGCTGCTGCGCGATGGCTCCTGTCGTTTAGGAAGAGCCTGCCACCGGAGCCGCACTCCTTCGCCATCCTAAGCCCCCTGGCCCCCGAAGCCGCAAGTCCGTCCAAGATACGCCAGTTTGCCTTTAGCACTATTCTTCCGAGCAGCACCGAGATGTCTCTGCTGAACTCCATCTGTCTGTTGTAGAATACTTCCTCAGTCGATCTTCCCGGCCCTTTCCTGCAGAAGTCGGCGGGAACCATCAGGTCCGTCGTACCCTCGCGGACTTTAACGAGTTGTGAGCGGTTCACAGATATTCGCCTTTCATCAGCTTCATTATCTTGTAGGGCAAGAGGTTTCTGTTGATAGGCGTTACCTCCAATATCCTAACATCGTCCCTCCTTCGGATGTCTTGGAGGAGGGGATTTCTCGATTTCTTATGCAGCGTGAGGATCATGGGCTTGCTCGCTTCCATAGCCTCCTTCACGGCTTTGACGAATCTACTGGATTCAACCTCCATCTTACCCACTTCGTCGATCACGATGACGTCGGCGTTGTTGCTCGCATCGACCAGCGCCTCGACCCCAACGGTGTCCAGGGATTCGAGGTTGACTCCGTACTTGCCAACATAGAACTTCGATTCCGTGTCGATGTGGGCGAAAACCGCTTTCTTCTTAGTCCGCCAGTCCATAACGTAGAATCCTACCCTCTTGCCGTTCTCGATAATGGGTTCGGTTATCATTCCTCCCACAACGAGTCCTTCATCCTCCAGCATCTCGATGACTTTGACGAGAGCTTGAGTCTTGCCAGCTCCGGGCAGCCCAGTGATGCCGACCTTGATTCCTCTCGCCATGGTTTCACCTAGAGAACAGAGTGCTGGCCATGGTATGGCATTTCAAATATATAATGTGTGTCATAAATGTTCCGCCAACTGTATTTGAACAGCCACCGTCGCCTGTAGCTCGAATGCAGTGCTCATATGCTATCGATCCTTTCTATGAACATCAGTGGATAGTTCATCTGCTCAACCAGCTTCATTCTGGCCTTCACCCTGCTTGTTCGGTAGCTCACGACGAGATCAACGTCCAGCATATCCCCCGTGAGCGACAGATAATCGAACTCACCCTTTTTCGTCTTCAATCTGGATCTGTCTATGCGTACTTCGACGCTCTCGACAAAGGGCTGTACTTTGCACCCCTCCTCAATCGCCTTCTCGAGCGTCTCAACATTATCGGCGCTGACGGGAACTCCGACGAATTGGTGGTATATGGTGCCCATCTTTATACCCGCCTCGAAAGCCGCCCGTTCCGAGTCGCTGCATCCGAAATAGCCATCAGCGGCCTCTTCTCGTGAATCACTCATGCACTGTCCTCCCGGCTCGGGTTGTCGCGGTTCCAGCCAGGCCAATCGCGTTGGCGGTACGTGAAATCGCTCTATTTAATGGTTGGTCGGCAGTCGTCGTGGCAGCGAGGCAGTATCACTGTTTCCAAGCAAGGTCGTCTCACTCCTTATCTCGAGATTCATCTCATAGGAGGAGCATCTTCGCATCCACGACGACAACGCCTCTTTCCTTGACAAACACCGGGTTGAGGTCCATCTGATCGAGATCGTCCATGTATTTCACACCGAGGGCTGAGACCTTCATCAGCAGGTTCAACAGGGCGTGCCTATCGACCTTGATTCTGCGAAACCCTTCGAGTATTGGTGCCGCCCTTATCTCGCTCAGCATCTCCTCGGCGTCACCCTCCTTTATCGGCACCACCCTGAAGGTCACGTCTTTGTAGACCTCGGTGTAAATGCCTCCGAGGCCGAACATGATCGTGAGGCCGAAAGTGGGGTCGTTGATGAGGCCAATAATCACCTCCACTCTCCTGTCCTGCATGGACTCCACGAGGATTTGCTCCTTGGCGAACCTTCTTCTCATCTCGGAGAACTCATGTTCGAGCTCGTCCTTCTGGATGTCGAGCACCACTCCCGCGACATCGGTCTTGTGGAGGATGTCTGGGGAGCACACCTTGATGACCACCGGGAACCTGAGCTTCTTGAGGTTGATGTCGGCGAAGTCATCCACGACCTGAAAGTCGGTTGTAGGTATTCCAGACTCGCGAAGCAGCATCTTTACCTCGTTCTCCGCAAGGGCCTTTCGTCCCTCCTTGAGAACAGATTCCACTATCACGCATCTCCCCTCTCCGCTCGCTATCTACATGGACCGCCTTAATCCTTCTCCTTTCCGTGGATCGCTTCCTTCCCGAGCTTGCTGCCGATGCTTAACGCCCTCTTGTTGAGGTCGAAGGTCGCCTTTGGCACGATATCGAGCATGGCCTTCTCGAGGGCGTCGTAGCTGACGACATTGGAAATCTCCCTCATCGCGCCCAACATGACGACATTCGCCACGACTCTGGTGCCCAGGTCCTCTGCGGACCTTGTAGCCCTTATTCGATACACGTGACCTCCCGGTCTCTTGGGAACAAGATCCGGATCCAGCAATATCTTTGTCTCTGGCTTGATATCGCTGATGTACTTCTCATAGGCCTGACGTGACATTATCACCAAATAGTCTGGGATTTCGACGAAAGGGTAATGCATTTCCTCTGTAGATATCTTCACATCACACTTCGAGTGCCCGCCCCTCGCTGACGGGCCATATGATTGAGTTTGGATGGCGCTCTTGCGTTTGATCTTCCCATCGCCTCCTGTCGGTTGATCGTGAAGGGCCGCTGCACGAGCTAGTGCTATGCCCATCAGTATGACGCCCTGCCCTCCGAATCCAGTGAATCTAATGCCCATCTCCATGTGACGATCCTCCCGTTCGCTCGTGATAGCACTCTCGCTCCCTGCTCACGAACTCGCCCGTGGTTATCTGTCCTGCAAGGTTCAGATCGACGTGGTCCACCGCGGCCGCTCGCGCCTTGTCCCTTCGTACGGAACTCTCCTTGAACCATTCGAGCAGCGCTGACGGGTCCGCCATCTTGTTCCTCCTGCCGAAGTTTGTGGGACACTGCGACACTACCTCGATGAAGTTGAATCCCTTCTTGTTCAGCGAGGCGACGATCGATTTCGTCAGCTCGTGGACATGTCTCGTCGTCCATCTGGCGACGTAGTTCGCGCCTGCTGCGACAGCTATCTCAGCCAGGTCAAACGGATACTCCCTGTTGCCCCGGGGAGTTGTTGTCGATATGTACTCGTGCGGCGTTGTGATGGATGCCTGTCCTCCTGTCATGCCATATATGTTGTTGTTTATGCAGATGACATCGAGATCGACGTTCCTTCGGCAGCCGTTTATGAAGTGGTTGCCTCCAATTGCGCCTAGGTCGCCATCGCCCGTGAACACAACCACGTCCAGTTCCGGCCTAGAGAGCTTTATGCCCGTCGCGAAGGCGATCGCCCGTCCGTGGGTCGTGTGGATGGCATCTGAATTTATGTACAAGGGTATTCTCGAAGAACATCCGATGCCGCTTACGAAGACCGTGTTGTCGAGTTTCCATCCGACCTTGTCGAACGCTCTGAAGAAGCAGTTCATGACCGTGCCGTTGCCGCAGCCTGGACAGAATACGTGGGGCCATTGATCCTTTCTGTAGAAATCGAATATGTCCATCATATCGCCCCCATCTCTCGAAGCTTGTGTCTTACCTCTCCGGGCGATGGCGGGTCTCCTCCTATCTTCGAGAGCAGCTCAACGCGCTTGCATCCCGCCTCGAGTGCCACGCGTTTGATGCCCCAATAGAGCTGTCCCAGGTTCATCTCACATACGAGCAGCTGTTCGCACTTGGACGCAACCTCCTTGATTGGCTCTACCGGGAGCGGCCATATGCTTTTCAGCCGCAACAATCCGACTCTGTCATCCTTCGCCGCTACCTCTCGGCCGCCGAACGATGCCGAGCCGTAGGATACTATCATCGTCTTCGACTCTGGCCCTATGACCTCCCACTTGTTGATGTCTCTTCTGTTGTTTGTGATCTTGTCATTCAGCCGTTTCACAAGCTGTTGGTGTATCGTGGGATCTTCGGGTTCGACTCTGGCTTTGGCCGTGTGCGTGATGCCGGTTACAGTAGCCTTGTGTCCTTTGCCGAAGGTCTCAAACGGCGGTACGAGGTCGTCAGGGACGTCGTATGCCTCGTCTGAGCGACGGATACCCTTCTCCTTCCTGTTTACTATTTTGATTTCATTAGGAACTGTGAGCAATCCACGCATGTGTCCTATCTCCGCATCGGAGAGTATGAACGTAGGTACACGGTACTTCTCTGCATAGTTGAATGCCTTCACCGTCAGATCGAACATCTCCTGGACATTGGCCGGGGCGAACGCAATGACTTGGTAATCGCCGTGCGATCCGTACTTCGTCGCGAGGATATCTCCTTGCGACGCTCTAGTTGGCTGTCCCGTGGACGGTCCGCCTCTCATCACATCAACGATAACCACAGGAGTCTCTGTCATCGCGGCGTATCCGATAGCCTCTTGCATGAGCGATAGGCCCGGGCCCGAAGTGGCGGTGATAGACTTCGCCCCGCCCCAGGACGCTCCGATGACGGCGGATATGCAGGCAATCTCATCCTCCATCTGGAGGAACTCTCCTCCCGCTTCAGGCAGCATGCTGGCGAGTCCTTCGGCGATCTCAGTGGACGGCGTGATCGGGTAGCCCGCGAAGAATTTGGCCCCGGCCAGAACTGCCGCTTCCATGCAGGCCTCGTTTCCCTGCAGAAAATACTCACCCGGTTTGATGTTCATTCCCACTCCCCTCATCGCCGGTGGATTCATCCTTCCACGAGATGGCCTGGTCTGGACAGCTCAGGACGCATAGTTCGCAGATGAGTTTCTTCGTTCGGCCGTGGTTGAAGCACTTCTCAGGGGCGCTCACAACCGCGGCGAAATAGCCCCTATCTGAGATATCCACTCCTCTGGAGAAACAATCATTGGGGCACATGTAGACACAGATGTCGCAGGCCTTGCAGTGCTTGAGGTTTATCTCAGGTCTCATCTGTAACCTTCCCGTTCAATCAAGTGGTTCATATTTTAACTTATTCAAAGCATGGGAAAACCACCCGACAGTTCTCCCAAGAAGCGAGATATTGTTGGTGGCTTCCGTGCCAAGCCTGGAGAACGTGACTCAGATTGGCGGGGTCAACCCTGCTTCACTGCTCTCTACGACAGCGTGCATCCATCTTTGGGGAGAAGTAATTAATAGAAATACCAGGATACTCGAAAAACGGAGACGATGAACACCCTTCAAGATGAAATCCTCAGGCTGAAGAAGGACAAGAACGCAGTGATTCTGGGTCACAACTACCAGCGAAAAGAGGTGCAGGAAATATCCGATTTCCTGGGCGATTCGTACGGCCTTTCCGTCAAAGCGACGAAGGTCGAGTCGGACATCATAGTATTCTGCGGCGTGGACTTCATGGCCGAGTCAGCCAAGATACTAAACCCTGGCAAGACGGTGCTTCTGCCCAACGTCAAGTCCGTATGCCCAATGGCGGCGATGGTGGATGTAGACCCTCTGAAGGCGCTGAAGGCCAAGAACCCGGACGCGCCCGTAGTGTCGTATGTGAACACAAGTGCTGCTGTGAAAGCAGAGACGGACATCTGCTGTACATCTGCAAATGCAGTGAAGATTGTCAAATCGCTGCCTAACGAGAAGATCATATTCGTCCCTGACACGAACCTCGGTCTCTACGTCAAGCGGTTCGTCAAGGACAAGGAGATGATTTTATGGCCCGGGTACTGCCCGACACATGTCAACATCAAGGTGGAAGACCTCAAGGCGCTGAAGGCTGAACACCCTAACGCCGAGGTGTTCGTGCACCCGGAGTGTACGCCGGAGGTCATCGACTTCGCCGATTTCGCCTATTCGACGGAAGGGATCATCCGTCATTCGGTGTCCTCCCCGAAGAGGGAGTTCATAATCGGAACCGAGACCAACATGATCCATAGGCTTCGCAAAGAAGCGCCTGGAAAGGAATTCTTCGGCGTAGAAGCTGCAACGTGTCCGAACATGAGGGAGATATCGCTCGAGGACGTGCGCGACGCACTCCTAAAGACACAGCACAAGATAGAACTCTCCAACGAACTGATAGCCAGGGCGCGGATCCCGCTCGAACGCATGATAGAGGCTGGTAGACAGGACTGAAATCTCATCGCCGGACACTATAGCAGTTCACTAACAGGCCCTATCGCGAAGTACACTCCGAAGGCTATCATAAGGACGCCGCAGGCGCCAAACACGACTTCGTGCACAAGCGGTGTCCAAAGATGCTTAGTTCTGAACACCGCGAACGAGGTGAATGCGTACCACGCGAGGTCACAGCTCCAGTGTACAACTGCGAATACGAAGACTATGATCGCGCCGTACTCCAGTGCCGCCGTTATCAACAGAGCGCCAACTGTGGCCCACCAGAGGAAGAAATAAGGGTTCGCCGAAGTGGTTATCGCCCCGACAGTAAGGGACTTGTAGGGAAAGAGCTGGCCTTTTGTCGCTGAACTCATCTTGCGCGAACGGACCATGGACGCCCCGAGGAAGATAAGCAATCCTCCTCCTACGAGCCCTATCCCCGACTTCACTATTTCGTTGGTGAATATGAACCCCATGCTCAGTATTATGACGGCCATAAGGGGGAATTCTATGAGCCCGTGTCCCAACGCTATCTTGATGCCTGCCTTTTCGTCCTCGTATCCCTTGGCTACGGTCGCAGCGAACACTGGTCCGGGCGTCATCACCCCCGAGAACGATATTAGGATTGCGAAGCCGAAGAAGACCCAAATGTTCTCTGTGAGGAGGTCGGATAGGAGGTCCACGGAACGTAATCACGCTGAACCTCATATATAACCAGTCTCCCCTCGCGTCAGATGCCTAACCGCAATATAGGAGTAAGGCGATTGCGGATGCGATGATGATAAGAGGGTCAGCTGAGGGCAGGAAGCCCCATGATGAGCCCTATGAGTGCTGAACTGGCACATTATCGAAAAGCATCGTTGCCAACTCGTACAGAGCCCTCTGGACGCTCGGAAGGGGGGCTCACGATCCGTACGATGGGTTCGCCATTTGTGAAGATGGCTCCTCCTAGATCTCAATACTGCCGTAATCGAGTTCGCAAGTCCTCTTGAAGTATCCCTTCTTGTGCTTGCAGTTAGGGCACTCATCGGGAGCTTCCTTTCCCTCGTGCAGATATCCGCAGTTCGTACAGAACCATACTTCGTCTCTGTTCGAATTGTAGAGCGAGCCGTCCTTCATCCTGTCAAGAAGCAACTGGTACCTCTTCGCGTGGTGCTTTTCGCTCACGATAACGTGTTCGAAGTATTTCAGCGCGTCTGCGTTCCCCTCTTCCTTGGCATCCTTCGCGAAGTTGGGGTACATCTCTGTCCACTCGTAAGTTTCTCCTGCTACTGCCTGTTGGAGATTCTCCTCGGTCGTTCCGACAATACCCATGAGTTTCATGATCATGGCTGCGTGCTCGTACTCGTTTTCCGCAGTTTCCTGGAATATCTTTGCAATGGCTTCGTGGCCCTCCTTCTTGGCGGCTCCGGCCCATTTCATGTACTTCGCCCTTGCCTGCGCTTCGCCAGCTAGAGCTGCTTTGAGATTCTCTTCCGTCCTGCTCAAGATCCTCCCTCGGAATGAGTGAACGAACTCCCTGCATAAGAAATACGCGCCTCAATCATCCGGTACCTAACGAGATGAGAGGGCGTGCCATGTCTATGTCACGCTAAGACTGAATTGAGACAATGTAGTCGATGAATTTGTTGAGCGGCATGCCGTCCCTCCAGCGCATGATCAGGTTCCCCTCCTTCGAACTCTCAATCTTCGGGAGACGGTCGTAAATGAAGCGGAGCCTGCCGTTCACCGGTCCCATCTCGATTGTGAAGATTCTCCAAGCATCGCCTCTATGTCCCTTATGCCTGAACGCGTACACCGGCATGAGACCGACGCGCCGGCAGTCCTCAACCATCTCCTGCGCCTGGATGGTCAGCTTCTCGCTCCTGCTGAACCTCAGGACTGCGCTGGTCGAGCTCTTCACTTCTATCGGCAGAGACAGCCCTTCCCGAATGGCAACGAGGTCCACGCCGAGGGAGCCCGCTCCCCTCACAACCATGAAGGGCTTTTCCTCGATCTTGCGATAACCTTCCATCTCTGCACGGTCGCAGGTCTTGGTCACCCTAGCGAGGACGTCTTTGTTCGCGGTAAGAATACCCTTGAGCTCGCGCTCAAAAACCTTTCCCATCCCATCGCCTTGCGAGTCTGTATCGCGCTGCGGGCATTAATCTGTTGCTACAGGCAATCGGCAAGCGCCTGTGAATCCAACTCCTCTAGCGAGAGTTCGTCGAGGTCACCGAAATGCAGGGAGCACTCGGAATCCTGGTCCTTTACTTTTGAGACCAGCTCCATATCCGTCCTGCAGCTGTAGACGATGAATAGACGCTTGACAGAGACATTGCTGTAGTGTCTCGTCACATCATACAGCGCCCTTGGCTCCGCCTCCTGAACGACAGCTCCAAATAGTCCCTCCGCGACGCGGAGGGCGGCCATTTCCGCAGTTTCCCCCATATCTATTCTTGCGCATGGCAGAGTCCACCTCGTCGCCCCTTTCGCCTTCATGAGGACCACGCCGTCACCCTTCCTAAAGACCACGACGACCTCACCCTTGCATGGAGTGTAGTCGAGGTCCAGTTCGTGGTCGATAAGGTCGAATTCGTATCTTCGCACGATGAGCGAAGGCGTCCTCGCCGCGAGTTCGTCTATCTCATCGGCCGTCGGCAGCTCGAGCAGAATCCTCTTAGATCTCTCTGTCAGGGAATCAGCCTCGCTCTGTCTCTAGGGTACAGCACGGCCTCCCTTATGTTCGAGAGATTCAGCATCTTCTGTACGTACCTTTCTATTCCGAAGCCGAATCCGCCGTGAGGCGGCATGCCGAATCTGAACGCCTTCAGATAGAATTCGAACGATTGGAGGTTCATATCGTTCTCCCTCATCTGCGAAACGAGCACATCGTATCTGTGCTCTCTCTGACCCCCCGAGACTATCTCCTGTCCTCTGTAATCGAGGTCAAAGTAGCCAGTGAGCTCGGGATTCCTGTCGTCGCGCTTGGCGTAGAAGGTCCCTCTCTTGAGCGACGTGGGGAACTGTGTGATGAAGTACAACTCGGATTCGCGCTCCCTCAGCATTATGTCTCCCAAGAGCTTCTCCCCCTCGGTGCCGAGGTCGTCTCCGTGCTCGATGGACATGTCATTCGAGTGAAGCATGTCTATCGCCTCCTCGTAGGTCACACGCGGATACGGCGGTTCTGGGACTGGGAGATCGACTCCCAGGAGTTCGAGCTCCTCGCCCGCCTTCTTCAGGATGTGTTTCAGGCTGGCGTGGACGATTCCTTCAGCGACATTCATGACGTCGTCCGACGACTCTATGAACGCCAGTTCGACATCGAGAGAGGTAAACTCCGCTATGTGCCTCACGGTATCTGAGGCCTCTGCTCTGTAGGCCGGCGCAATCTCGAACACCCGGTCTACGCCCGAAGCCATGAGATTCTGCTTGTAGAGCTGAGGGCTCTGAGCCAAATAGGCGCTCTTGTCGAAGTACTTGATCGGGAACAGAGTCGCACCCCCCTCTGCTCCCGCCGCAACGATCTTCGGGGTGCTGACTTCGAGGAACCCCTCGTCAGAGAGATACTCTCTGATGCCTTCGAGAGTCACGGCCCTGACGCGGAAAATTGCCCGGACGCTCTCCTTTCTGAGGTCCATGAATCTATTGTTCAGCCGGGTGTCGAGGTCCGCTCCGACCTTGTCAATCACACCTAATGGCAGCGGGCTCTCGGCTGCGTTCAGAATCTCGAACTCATCAGGCAGCACCTCAAAGCCCTTCTTGGCCTCCTTGCTCTCTTTGACTACGCCCTTAACGACTATCACCGACTCTCTCTGTATGGCCGTGATATCCTTGAACAGCGCAGGATCCTTCTTCTTCAGAACAGTCACTTGTATGATTCCCTTGCGGTCTCTCAGCTGAATGAATGAAATGCCTCCCAGGTTGCGTGTCTCCTGCACCCATCCCCCTATCGTAACGACGCTCCCCGTAAGGTCAGCGTTGATCTGATCGGAATATGTTATTTGCTGCCAAGAGGGCAAACCGACTCACCTTTGTCGCGTAACCTAGTCATGGATATTTACTTTTTTGCAGGCAAGCACGCGGACCCTCATCTTGCGCGCGCAAATAGTGCGTTCTGCGGAAGCGGTCATTCGTGCATCGCGATGGCAATTCCAGCAACGATCACGACCCCGCAGACAACGGTCGCCAATTCCACCATCTCGTCTCTGAGGGCCCATGCGAAGAGCGACGCGAAGACCGGCATAAGGTAGATGAAGAACGCCAGGCGAGACACCTCCACCTTCCTCAATGCGGTGAGGTAGAGCATCGAAGCGACCCCTGCGCAAAGGATGCCAAGCACGATTATGTTCAGCATTGCGATCGGGTCGGCATCTGCCCTTAGGTCCGTTTCGATGGGCAGGGAAACGGCGAGCAGTGCAGTCCCTATGATTATCGAGAGGCCGATTACGAGGAGCGGAGGGTTGCGCTCCAGAACGCGTTTGGCGGACACCCAAGCGAGGCCGTAGGAGATTGCAGAGACCATTATGATCGTGTTGTTGATGAAACTCTCGTTCTCTAGCGATACCCCGCCGTTCGTTACGAGTACCAGCGTGCCGGCAATCGCGATGATCGTACCCGTGGCCTTCGCTCTTGTCAGCCTTTCCCCGAGCAGTGCGATCGCGAACATAAGCGTGAGGACTGGCCCTGATGATTGAATAACGCAAGCCACCGATGATGTGCTGTGCTGAAGAGCCACGTTCTGTGCTATGTTGGGGATGGCGACGTACAACGCCCCGAGGAGCGTTATGGGTCTCCACTCCCGTCTCAGAACGTCGCCGATCTCGTTCATTGGGTGAAGCAACGACAAGACGACGGCCATCATTGCCGATGCTGTTCCAAACCTAAGGAACCCAAGCATGATCGGCGAAAAGAACTCCAGACTGTCCTGGATGAGTGGAAAAGCCAGCCCCCATAATGCGACTGCAGTTACCGCAGCCAGAGATGAGTTCAGTTTCTTCATGGTTTGCGCCGTCGCTGAGAGCTGATGCACAGGACGGATAAAACATCTTGCAGGCGGCGCTCAAGGGTTGCACGCCTGTTCGGGCTCGCTCACACCGGTCTGCAGTGTCCGCCACGTCCCGTGCCTACGAGTCGTCTTCCCTCTTCATAGAGGCACTTGACCGCTCTCGCAGCTCTCATTGCGGACGGGTACACGGGTATGTTCTTCACCCGCAGCTCCTGCACGACTTCGTCCACCTCTGGCCCTCCGACCCAACAGGCGACGATTGGCTTTCTGAGGCGTTTGTTCTCCTCGACCAGCTTTATCACCGCACCGACATATTCTCTTGGCCGCGCGATGCCAGCATGGACGCAGGTCATTATCAGCGCATCGATGTTCGGATCAGCGAGCATAATGCTTCCCGTGACGTGATATCTGTGAAATCGGGCATCCCCTGTGACGTCCAGCGGGTTCCTTGCGGTGGTTATCGGTGGCAGATGTGGTTCCAGGGCTTCCCGGGTCTTCTTTGCCAGGTCGGGCACCTCCAGGCCGAGCGACTCGCACCAGTCTGCGGTCATTATCCCCGCACCGCCACCGTTGGACACAATGCCAACCCTGTTCCCGCGAGTGCAAGGCTGGTACGCAAGTGCTCGGGCGAAATCGAAGAGCTCGCCGACTTCGAAGGCTCTCTGTATGTGGACCTGTCTGAAAGCAGAGTCGTAGACGACATCGGAACCGCTCAGGGACCCCGTATGCGTGGATGCTGCCGCAGAGCCCGCGGCAGTGCGTCCAGCCTTGATCACGACGATGGGTTTCTTGCATCTCCTTGCGGACTCGAGAAACTTCTTTCCGTCCTTGATACCCTCGATATACATCGCGATCACTTTTGTGGCGTCGTCTCGATCCAGATAGTCGATTAGGTCTGCATCGTCCACATCTGCCTTGTTGCCGACGGAAATGACTCGCGATAATCCGATATGCTCACCATTGGCGTAGTAGATCATGCCCACACACAAGGCGCCACTCTGGCTTACCAGGGCGATCTCGCCTGGCTTGGGCATGCCAAAGACGAACGCTGCATCGAGGTTGTCTATCGGGTCCTTGTATCCCAACGTATTGGGCCCGATTACCCGCATGCCCCCCTTTCTGGCGATATTCAGGACCTCGGCTTCGAGCTGCCTTCCACGCTCGCCAATCTCAGCAAACCCTGACGTGATTATTATCGCACCCTTGACCTTCTTCTTGGCGCACTCAGTCATCACTTTAGGTACGAACTCCGCTGGCACAACGATGATTGCGAGATCGATGTCACCCTTGACGGCCAGGACGCTGGGGAGGGCGGCGACGCCGAGGATTTCCGGCGCCTCCGGGTTTATCGGATATACCTTCCCCTTGTAGCCATTGACAAGAATGTTCTGCAGGACTTCAAATCCGAGTTTAGTGGGGCTCCTCGACGCTCCGATGACTGCGATGGACTTCGGAGAGAAAATCGGCCTTAGCTCGTCGACGATTCCCATTGTCCATCATCCCTAAGTCGAAAAGAGACATCTCCTCGCATAAGTCTTTCCATCGTTTCTCACAGAGTGATAGATGGCGATTTCTACTCGCACGTCAACACTTCCTTGCATGGAGGACCGAGCGATTCTGTCCGCTTGGCCCTACAATCTATCAGAAGCGCCTTCCCAGAACCCTGCCGCGTCCTTCCCTGCTGATGGCCTTGACGCGCACGCTCATTCTGCGGATGGTCGGTGTAGTTTTCGCTTGACATCGGTTAATATATATCCGATGCCCTGCATTCGCCAAACTGCAACTCGGAAGAGTTGGAGGAATAAGACATGCCGGAAAAGGTTACGGTATCCCTGATCAAGGCGGATGTCGGGTCAGTAGCTGGGCATTCAAAACCGCATCCAAAGATGATGGAAGTCGCTGAGGGCTCCTTGGCGAAAGGTGTAGCGGACGGTCTGCTGGTCGATTACTATGTCACGCGCTGCGGCGACGATATGGAACTGCTGATGACGCATAGGAACGGCGAGAACAACAAGGAGGTACACGAACTGGCCTGGAACACGTTCATGGCGTCGGCTTCTGAGGCCAAGAAGATGAGGCTCTATGCTGCAGGTCAGGATCTCCTTACCGACGCGTTCTCTGGCAACGTCAGAGGCCAGGGTCCAGGCGCCGCGGAAATGGAGTTTGTGGAACGGCCGACCGAGCCAATGCTGGTGCTGATGGCGGACAAGTGCGGACCATCCGCATATTCGCTCCCGATATCGAAGATATTCATGGATCCGTTCACTACCACAGGCCTTGTCATAGATCCGCGAGCACACCAAGGATACGATATAGAGGTGGTGGATGTTGTCGACCACAAGAAGGTCGTGATGAGTTCTCCCGCGGAGATGTATGATATTCTCGCTCTGTTGGGCGACACCACAAGATTCGCAGTCAAGAGAGTGATGCACAGAGATATCGGTGTCGGCGCGGTGGTTTCAACCGAGAAGCTCAACATGCTGGCTGGCAAGTATGTCGGCAAGGACGACCCCGTGATGCTGGTCAGATGCCAGTCTGGTCTTCCCGCCGTCGGTGAGGTGCTGCAGCCTTTCGCCTTTCCCCAGCTGGTCGCAGGATGGATGCGTGGTTCACACTACGGCGCTTGGTATCCGTGCAGCGTAGACGAATCGGATCCGTCTTATCACGATGGACCGCCGAGGATATGCGCCCTTGGCATTCAGATAAGCAATGGCAGGATTCAGGGTCTGGAGAATCCAGGTGGAAAGCCGGGTATCCACAAGCCGGTGGATTACTTCGCCGGGTCTGAATGGGACCATGTAAGGAACGAGGCGATGAAGATATCCATCTACATGCGCGGACATGGACCTTTTATGCCGGGAATAGTGTCGCCAGACGACCTCGAGTACACTACGAGACCTGAGATACTGAAGAAGCTGGAACCCAGGATGGAATCGTTGGATTGAGGTCGATTCCCTTGACAGTCCTCAAGAGACCTGTGATTGTAGTCAACTTCAAGACATACATCGAAGCAAGCGGGCCCAAGGCAATCGCGCTCGCAAAGACGTGCGAATCTGTAGCAGGAGATACTGGCGTTCCTATCGCGGTCGCTCCTCCAATGGCAGATCTTGCTTCTGTTGCGCAAGCGGTCAAAATACCCGTCCTCTCTCAACACATGGACGATGTGAAGCCGGGAAGCACCACGGGCCATATCCCGCTCGAGAGCGTGGTCGGGTGCGGAGCAGTGGGCACCCTCCTCAACCATTCGGAGAGGAGGATGCGAATAGCCGACATCGGTAGCCTTGTGGGTAGATGCAAGGAATCAGGATTGTCCACGATAATCTGCACGAACGACATAGGCGTTACGAGGGCCTGCGCTTCGCTCGAGCCCGACTTCGTGGCAATAGAGCCCCCAGAGCTGATCGGCGGGGACGTGTCCGTTACGACTGCTAACCCGGCGATAGTGAAGGATTCCGTTGATGTCGCGCGGAAGGTGTGCCCGAATGTGGGAGTTCTCTGCGGCGCGGGCGTTAAGAACGGAGTCGATGTGGCCAAGGCCGCTGAGCTGGGTACGGATGGCGTGCTGCTCGCGAGCGGCGTAGCCAAGGCAAGCGACCAGAGGAAGGTGCTGCTCGACCTCGCCTCGGGTCTCGGAAAGTAAGGCGAAAGCTGCATGTAGTCACCCGCACTTTAGCGATTTGCCAAGCTGCCGTTGCGATGACGCGTGCAGTATTATCATTTGCATCATCGACTCTTGCATCGTTTTTCGTTGCTAGCCTCGCACTAGCGGTCTCGACGTGGTCGGCGAATTCCCTTGTAGTTAGAGCGTTTGCCGAACCCATCTCGCCCTTGGTGCTCATCTCGGAGTTCTATGCGTGTGGAATGGCAGAGGACGAATACTTGGTCCTGAGCAGCAATTCAGATGAGGATATCGATCTGGCGAGATGGTCGATAACCGACGGCGAAGGCGCAGTCGTGTTCAGAAACAACACACTCCTTCGGTCCAAGGAGAAGGCCGTGATTTCGTTCAATTCCTCTTCGTATCAATCTGCGTTTGGGCGTCTTCCTGATTACTCAGTGGACGGGAGAAATCAGGTCAACCAGGTTGATGTTCTCGGATCTTTCCGGCTCGCAGATGATGGCGATTCAATCGCATTACTCGACGCTCACGGCATCGAGGTGGATTGCGTTCTCTATGGAGATGGAGCGCACGCCTCCGAAGGCTGGACCGGTCCTGCGCTGGAAGGTCCGAGGCGGGGCGAAGTGCTGCGGCGAACACCCAATTCCACGGATACGGATACGGCCTTAGACTGGCACCATTTCCGCGAGTTCAAATACGGGTATTCTGAGCATCGCGCGATAACCTGCAGAGTCGGCGCAGGCAACCTGAGCGCGTTCGTCAGTCCAGACTGCTCCCTCGACGCCGTTGTGGAATGGGTCGCATCAGCCAAGGAATCGATAAGATTGTGCGCATACGAGTTCGATTCCTTGAGAATCTTCGAGACGTTGTCCGAGGCAGTCGGTCGCGGTGTCGAAGTCAATCTGCTGCTCGAAGGCAACCCAGTCGGAGGCATGTCCTGTGAAGAGTCATCGATGCTTTCCGCTCTGACTCTCGCCGGCGCTGAAGTAACTGTAGTCAAGGGCGACCTGCGTGAGGGGGTCGTAAAACACATATCAGCACTGCATTCGAAGTTCGTCGTCCTTGACGACGACGGATTGATTGTGACTTCTGAAAATTTCGTCGAGGACGGGTTGCCATCGGACAAGGTCTTTGGAAATAGAGGATGGGGCATTGCCGTTCGGAGCACTGTGCTCGCGCAGTACATGGCTTCCGTATTCGATGATGATTCACGGCCAAGCCGTCCCGACGCTGTCAGCTGGTGGGATGATGATCGCTTCAACGAGAGCTATGAACTGCCACCCACATCGTCTCATCAGCACGAAGAGGGAATGCTCGATTTGCTAGTCTCGTGCAACGAAGCGGAGGTAACACTATTCGTTTCCCCCGACTGCTCGCCAAATGCGCCGTTTCTCTGTGGGTTCTTGGATCTGGCGTCAGAGATATTGGTGCAGCAGTTGCAGGTGGATCTGCTCTGGGAAACGAGATGGTCCGACTATGAGGTGCTCAACCCTCTCCTGCAGCACCTGCTCGGGCGGCTGCGTGCAGGCTCATCGTGCAGGATGCTGCTCGATTCGTGCTGGTTCAACCTGGACAGGAACGGCGAGGTGGTTCGTACGTTGACAGCCGCAGCGACGGTCGAATCGCTGAGGGGGGCCTTCATGATGATGAACGAGCGGTCTCCAATATCTGTGATGCACAACAAAGGGGTGCTCTTAGACAACATGTGGTCCGTCGTGTCGAGCAACAACTGGGTTCTTCCGTCCTTCGCCAAGAACCGCGAGCTCGCCGCAATCGTACGCTCATCTGAGGTAGCACATTACTTCAAGGGAGCTTTCGAGCTGGATTGGCTGCCGGACATATCGCCCCCTGTTTTGGTCGCCCCTGTCGACTTCAGCGTCTCCTGCGGCGAGTGGTTCGGCGTTTCGTCTTGCTGCTTCCACGATGATAGGTTGATAGCAGGGCGTTCATGGGACGTTGGGTGTGACGGCGTTGTGGATGCCAGAACCGAAGAGATATCGCTCTTCGGAGGAGTTCCGGGGGCAGTAAAGATAGGGCTCACAGTCGTCGATTCGTGGGGCAACGAAGCCAGCACAGTCATTGTGGTGCGCGTTGTCGCCTCGCCGTCTCTCATCACGGAGAACCCGCCACCTGCATCCCGTCCTGAAGGAGCTACGGTGATTGCAGCGGCCTTGGTCGGATATGCTGCGTTGAGATCTTTTCGCAATCGCACCAAGAAGAATCGCTAACCTAGGAAGGTTAATGACTCCGTTCATGATTCCATCAGGTCGATGATCATACGTCAGTTCTCCCCGCCCGATCTACGTTCGGTCATGGAAATCGTGAAGACGTCCCTGAGCGAGACATATCCTCCTTCCCTATATCTCACGCTCCATAACATCTGGGGGGATGGCTTCATGGTGGTGGAGGACGGTGGCAGGATCGTTGCATTCGTCGCTGCGGTCGAGTCCGAGAGGCACATCGCCCGCGTGCTGATGCTCGCCGTGCTGCGAGAATACAGGGGCAGATCGCTCGGCTCCATGCTGATGAAGGAGCTCTATACAAGGTGTGTGTCCAACGGCATTCACACGGTAAAGCTCGAAGTGAGGAAGAGCAACAAAGTCGCAATGACGTTCTATGAAGGACAGGGGTTTTCAGTCACTGGTGAATTGAAGAATTTCTATATCGACGGAGAGGGCGCCTTCGTAATGACGAAAATTCTTGAAAGCTAGCTCTTGCGTCCTACCTGTATCCTGTTTTGTCATCGTGGACGTGAACGTTCCAATAATGGTATGGCGAGCTTTCCCTCTCGGAAGTAGTCATGTCCTTTGCAACACCACCCATGTAGCTGCCGTAACGCTCTCTTATCTGCTCCTCGACCGGACGTGCGCGTTTCAGTGCGTCTTTGATGTGTTTTCCCTCGATATACTTGGTCTCCTCGCAGATTGCTATGTCTCCCGCTGCCCGGATCAGTCCGCCGAGCTCCCGCAGCCTCAGGGTGAGAGACCTGTCGCTGTTGTCCATGATCTTCGCGCGCTTGCGAGCCTCTTCTACAATGATCTCTATGGCTTCTCTCGTCGCCGGCGGAATCTTGCCATCCATGGCTATCTCCTGCGCAGCGAATTGGGCGACCTTAGCCCGGTTCTCGTCGTTGTCAGGCATCACGGTCTCAACCAGAACCTCGTACCCTCCGCCGTTTATCCTCGAACGCAGAGGGGATAGTATGTGCTTCAGATCCTGTATGTTGCATGCGCCTACGAAAATGAAGTCGCAGGGGACGTTCTCGACGCGCACGCTTGCTCCAGCGCTCTGAGGGTTGCGTCCGGTGATGGGGAAACGCTTCTCCTGCATTCCCGTAAGTATGAACCTTTGAAGGTGTCCAAGATGGGGGAGCTCGTCTACGAAAAGTACTCCCTGGTGAGCGCTGTGAATCGCGCCTGCGACGACCCGGTCATAAGGTTGCGTGCCCAGCTGCGGATGCCCTCCGTACGGATCGTGCCTGACATCCCCGAGAAGTTCTGTCTCGCTGGCTCCGGTGGCAAGGATAAACGGGTTGCGGTCGATGGGCACAATCACCTTCCGAGGAGACATCTTCTCGAGGTTCCTTCGGTTCTCCAGCGCTTGCTGGTCTAGCACCTTTATCATTTCGCCGGCGCGCTCGAAGACAACGACCTCTTCCTTGCCAAAGCGCTTCCTTGTGGTCGTCACCCTGTCCCTTCCAGCCATGTTGCCCATGGTGACCTCGACTAAGCCTCCTATGAGATCGCCGAAAGGGTTGTTCGTTGTTGGTTTTCCGTAAGATGCCTTCGAGTGCGAGCACTTGGAGCAGAAGGCCTCCCTGGGAGATGAGTACGAACCACAGTTCGAACAACGGTATCCAAGGCGTTCGGCTACGTTGACAGGGGCTTCCATAGGATCGATGAATTCGCCCTCAGCGAACCCCTTCGACTCTGCCTCCTTCTCCACGTCATCGCCCTTCTTGACCTCCACCATCGGCCTCTCGGGGTTTTCTGGGTTGTGGACAACCCTGATCTCCTCCGTGGGACGGTGGAGGTGTAGCGATAGAGCCTGCGCTATCATCGATTTGCCGGTGCCTGGTGGACCTACGAGCAGAAAGTGTCTTCTCTGCCCCGCTGCTATCCTCGCAAGCCTTACCGCCTCGTCCTGTCCAATGACGCGGTCGAGCGGGTCGGAGGATATCTTGATGTCCTCCGTGGTCTCGAATGAGTCCAGCAATCTGGAGTCGGCCTCCGCTTCTTCTTCCTTCATGTCGCCCCACGATTCAGGTAAGGTCTTCCTTGGTCAGCACGGTAACGCTTGTCGGAAGTTTGGCTACGTTGCCCATCTTGACGCCCACTACCGTGCTGATATCCTTTTCTACGGCCAGGTCGAGGACTCTCTGCGTTATGATTCCGTCGAGCACAAGAGACTTCACTCGCTTGGATTCCTCCTTGAGGGTTTCCGCCAGCTTTGCCACTTGGACTTCCTTGAACGGTTTTCCTCCTTCGTCCAGCAACCTTGCCTTCGAGGTGGTGTTCAATTCAGACAGGACGCCCTTAAGCTGTGACTGCTCGATTGACAGCTTCTTGCCGGTGTCCCCGAAGCTGTCCTTTCCTCGGGTGTCCCGCCTCCTGCCACGGTCTCCATGGTGACTTCTGTTCTTGTCGTTTTTTGCACCATTTCTGTAGTTGCCTGGTGTGAGGTTGAACATTTCTGCAAATTGGTCCGCAGGTATCTTGTTCCTGAGGCACTTGACAATCTGCTTCTGCGTCAGCTCCTCCACTTCCTGGCTCGAAGGTGCCTTGGCGATGAAGTCAATCTCGCTAACCTGCATAAGCTCTCTAACGATTAGCTCGCCGCCTCTGTCACCATCGACGAAGGCGGTCACTACCTTCTCCTTTGCGAGGTCAATGATCGTCCTGGGGATATTCGTTCCCTCCACAGCTATGGCGTTCTTTATGCCGTATTTCAGAAGGTTCAACACGTCCGACCGTCCCTCGACGACTATGATCGCATCCGATTCACCTATGTTGGGTCCCGCAGGAAGTCGCTCCCTTCCGTAGTGTACGACTTCCTCCATCTGGAATGTCTGGCGAACGGAATCCGTGAGGTCGCCTCCGCTGGTCTTCGAGGTCTTCATCAGCTCTGTCAGGAGCTGTTTCGCCCGTTCGACGATCTTGTTGCGTTTCGCCACCCTAACATCCTCCACCTTGTCGATGGATATCTTCGCTTTGCAGGGTCCGACCCTGTCGATGGTTTCCAAAGACGATGCGAGTATGGCTGTCTCCACCTGGTCCAGGCTAGAAGGAACGAATATGGTTCCCTCGGACTTGCCCTTGTTGGAGGAGACTTCCACCTCGATTCTGCCTATTCTTCCGCTCTTCTGCAGGTCTCTGAGGTCAAGCTCCTCACCGAGCAACCCCTCAGTCTGACCGAAAATTGCCCCGACGATGTCGGGTTTCTCGACAATCCCGTCAGTCGATAGTTTCGCCTGAATCAGGTATTTCGTTGTGCTTGGATCTATGTCCATATGTTTCGCCTCTTCAGCGAAGAACTGCTTCAACTTGCCTTACCGCTTATCAGCTCAGGCTGATTCATTTCAGCTTTTATTGCGAAATTGAGTTTGACAAACGTCCTGCGGGCCTTCGTCGGTAATATCCAGCTGTTCCGGTCCCGCTGATGACATTGATCGTGATTTCGGCAATGTGAGGCTAAGCGCCGTTCTTCGGATACTACTAACACGCCCTCTGATAAATAGTTTTGCATCTATCCAATAATAATTAGGTCAGACGCGCCAGCACATTCCGTCCTATCCCCCCGACACAACCGATATCAGCTTGACCTCGTCGCCATCTTCGAGCTTTCGGTCTGTTGGCACAGGCTCGCCCTCGCGAGTCGCTATCCAGCTGTCGGGAAGCAGTCCGAGGGTTCTGATAAGCGCATCCACGGTCGCGCCATTCTCCAATTCGATGGTTCTGGTTTCCCTTTTGACGGAGTGCAGGTGAACGGTCACTATCATGCCTATCACCTCTTGATGTATGCACAGCGAGCTAAAACGCCTTTCTGCCGACTCGGGATGCCATAACCCTTCAAATCGTGTCAAGTAGATGTCCTGATTGAAAACGACATATACTTGACCGATGATGCATGGGCGTCGTTCAGGGATGCCGAGGTAGCTAAGCCCGGTTTAAGGCGGTAGCCTCGAGAGCTACTGGTGCTCGTCACCACGGGAGTTCGAATCTCCCCCTCGGCGCCACTGCTGCATGCCCGGCGCGCGCTTTGTGGAGCGGATGACGCTTGGATAGATACAGGGAGGTCGTGGTCTACATCGCAGGTTTCACGGGCCCTCTAGCGGGCAACATGGTGCTCGCACTTCTGGGCACATTGGGCTCTGAATGGAATGTAGAGTCGGTGGATGTTCTGCTCTCCATTCCTGCCTTCATGTTTCCATTCGCCTTGGTGCAATTAGTTTCGGGAGCGATCTCGAATGCCTATGATCGCCGTTCCACAGTCTTGCTGGGGCTGTCGGTCTACGCCATTGGCACAGTGCTGGCGTCAGCGTCTGGTTCGCTGGAGTTTTTCATAGGGGCACGCGTCGTTCAAGGCTTGGGCTACGCATTCGTCAATCCCATACTGGTTGCGATGCTATCTGATATCGCAGGACCCAATAGGCAGGGACAGGTTATGGGGTATTTCGGAAGTTCCACGACGGCGGGTGTATCCGTCGGCCCGCTTCTGGGTGGCGCCTTCGCTGACATCAACTGGAGGTTCGCGTTCCTGACGGTCACTGCCTTGAGCATAGCCATGATTGCTCTGGTCTGGTTCCTCTTCAGAGGCGAGAGGCGCGGAGACAGGAGACTCTCTCTTTCCGCGGTGTTTTCGGACATCTCGGGTGCGGTGAGACACCGGAGGATATCCCGCCTCTCCGCATCGGGGTTCCTTGCGTTCATGGCGTTCGCCGGCGTGATTTCATTCGTAGCCGAGTACATGGAAACGGGACCTCTCGCCTTGGGTCCCGAAGAGGTAGGGATCGCCCTGTCCGTATCTGGCTTCGTTGGCATCTTCGTAGCACCTCTCGCTGGTAGATTGGTGGACAGAAGAGGCGCCATATGCTGTGTCACGGTCGGCTTTCTTACAAGCGCCATCGGCGCATTCGCACTTTCTTTCGCGGACGAATATCTGCACTTCCTGGTGCTCCTCCTGATAACTGGCTCAGGAGGCGCGTTCATCTGGGCCTCTCTCCTCACGATGGTCGTTGCTGTCCCTCCATCAATGAAGAACACATCCTCATCGGTCTTCAACAGCTCAAGGTTTCTTGGGTACGCGATTTCTCCGCTCGTGTTCGCGCCAATCTACCTGGCAACGGGTTTCGACCAGCTGATGATTCTGTGTGCTAGCATCGGACTCGTAGCCCTATTGCTCGTGTTCCTTTCCAGGGACGGACCAAAGGAGGAGTAGTGTTAACTACGCGCGTTCCCATTCCGCCTCGCCTATGAAGCACAAGAAGATGCTTATGGTCGTCTGCGATGGTGTTTCCGATCGACCGGTGAAACAGTTCGACGGCCTGACTCCACTCCAAGCCGCGCGAAAGCCCGCAATGGACGCCGTAGCCAGAAACGGATTATCCGGGACAATGGATGTGATCGCTCCAGGAGTCGTCCCTGGAAGCGATACCGCTCATCTTGCGCTCTTCGGCTACGACCCCTACAAGGTCTACACTGGAAGAGGGTCGATCGAAGCCGCCGGCGCTGGAATAGACCTCAGAAAGGGCGACATCGCGTTCAGGTGCAACTTTGCCACTACCGATGACGGCGTCAACATAATCGACAGGAGGGCTGGAAGGATACGGTCTGGCACCTCGGAGCTCGCAGAAGCCATCTCTGGCATGAAGCTGGAGGATGTCGAGGTAATCTTCAAAGAGGGGTCTGAGCACAGAGCAGTCTTGGTTTTTCGCGGACCCGGTTTGGACCATCGCGTCTCGGAGGTGGACCCTCACATCGAGGGTGAGCTGCTTCATTCGAAGGCTGGATCTCCTGAAGCAGAAAAGACTGCCCGCCTGCTGAACGAGTTTGTCAGGCGTTCCCACGAGATACTGTCGAACCATGAAGTCAATCTGGAGCGGCAAAATGCGGGCTTGCCACCGGCCAACATCGTGCTGCCAAGAGGTGCGGGTAGCGCGCTCGCAATCGAATCCCTCTCGGATAGGTTTGGACTGAGGTGCGCCGGAATCGCGGGCGTGACACTGGTGAAAGGGATCTGTCGGTTGCTAGGAATGGAAGTCATCGAAGTGCCAGGAGCGACCGGCGGTGTTGATACTGATTATCTCGCCAAAGCCAATGCTGCGACCGGAGCAATCGATGAGCATGATCTCGTGTTCCTTAACGTGAAAGCTGCTGACGTAGCGGGCCACGATGGCGACTTCAGGCTGAAAGTCCAGGTTGTTGAGAGCATAGATATGATGCTTGGGAGCATCCTGAAGGATCTCCATGAGGAGGTCGTGGTGGCGTTGTTGGCTGATCACTCCACTCCTGTCAGCGTCAAGGACCACAGCGCGGATCCGGTGCCAGTCAGCATTTCTGGCGCGGACTCTCGGGTGGATGCTGTGCGCAAGTACGACGAGATATCGGCAGCTTCAGGTGCTCTCGGCAGAATCAGGGGAGTTGATCTCCTGCCAATCATACTGGGAATGGCGAACAGGTCTTCGGAGTACGGCGCATGATCATATTCACGAAGTAGACAGCTCTCGATTTATCTCCTCGTCCTGCGAATGACCGACAACAATCACGTCAGCTTCATCAATGCCATCCAGACGCATGAGCCTCCTCTTGATGTTCATCGCGAAATGGATGCCGAGCGGACAGTGCGATGATGTGGGGCGGAACGTAAGGCTTACGCGAGGACCAACGACCACCACATCCGACACCAAACCCATGTCATAGATGTTCAAGTTCGTGTGGGGGTCTATTATCTCCCTCAGTGCGCTGATAACCCGGTCCTTTTTGTCCATCCCTTGCACCTCCGGTTGTCTCCCTTCCCTTTCGATTTCCTAGACCTGTCTCCGTGTAGTTCAATCTGTCGTCTGTGTGGTACGGGTCGCCCGTTTCAGACATTGCGTCTCTGCTTCTTGAAGTAGTCAAGCACGATCTTTCTCTGGCCCTTTCGGAGCACTTCGGACAGCGTAGACGGTGACACATCGAACATGCGTGCCAGCTCTCTGAGGCTTATGCGCTTCGGATAGTCGAAATATCCTCTCTCGAACGCAACCTGCGTTATCTTGTCCTGCCTCTCTGTCAAGGATTCCTTGTCATCGATCTTGGTCAGCTTGATGAGCTCCGCATCAACGCTCTTGCTCTTCAGGTGGTCGAAGATGTCTTTCAGGACCTGCTTCTCACTCATTATGAGGGTCCACTCGACCTTTCCTTCCGTCTTGGATTGTGCCGAGATGAGGAAGACATCCGCATCCGTGAGTATTCGACAAATCTGGCATCTGGTCGTCGTGACTGCGCTGATGACTTTTCCTTTCTCCGTCACGGTGGTGTCCATGCGAGCGACCAACGGGTTCTTTGCTATGGCGCCCAGAACTTCATCCATCAGATCGGAAGGAGCCGAGATCTCCACCAGATCCTTGACCCCCTCCTCCGCATATGGCATCCTGTCTATGACCCTGATCTCCGCGGGGTACTTGGCGGAGACATCGCTGATCCAGTTCTCTGGTTCGCGCAGCGAGATTACAGCTTCCATCATTTTGTCGATGCCCCTCCAGAATTACGATCTGAATATTCCCTGTGTAAGAATCGTTGATAGCGTATATCAATCTTGACATCCACAAGCGTGAGCCTCTATGGGCACTTTCATCAGACCCCCGTGCTCCTTAATTATCGCTAAGGCGATTGCCGATGCAGATGGATCTATCCCCTTTCGACCGATCGGCAGTCATGCCTGACAATTCTTCTTTGTTCGAGGAGGTATTGTCTGGCGACCATATACGTACGAAATCTTCGAGGTGCGTGTATTGCAAGGGCTCCAAGATGCTTTGCGGAAAGAGCCGTTGCAGCGTGCTCACAAGGTATTTTTCTGCGGCAAAGGCTACCAGGCAGTTGGACGGGATTAGCCTTGAAGGCAACTCTCCGCCAAGCGTGTTTGTTGGGAGGATGGGATACCCGAAGGTCGCAGTGGGACCAATGATACCTCCGTATCATGGCGATACATCCTTGCTAGATACTCCCGAGCGATGGGTCGGCCTGTCCATAGACGACATCATAGGTTTCAGGTCCAGCCTAGTAAGGGGAATGCATTGGGTGGACGTACAGGACGTCGATAGCTCCAACAGGCTGATCAGCAGGACTCGAGAAATAGCAATGGCCCAGAACCCTCCAGAGATCGAGGCCGAGTTCAGGAGGAAGCCGATAGGCAGATTGACAGTTGACGACGACGTTCAGCCCTTTGGTCCATCCGCCCCCCTCGAGAGGTTCGATGTGGCCAACTGCAGGCTGGACCAGCGATTGGAGAAGGCCGCCTCTGACAGCGACCTGCTCGCGCGTGACGCGGTGATCTCTTTGTACAACGACGGTGCGATGGTCTCACAGATACAGAAGGCCTTCAGCGTGGGAGCGTTCGGACTCGGCAAGCGTCGTAGATTCGTTCCCACTCGATGGAGCATCACCGCCGTCGACAGCCAGTTGGGCATGCACCTTCTCGAGGGTACCAAGACGTTTCCTTTGATCAACGAGTACAGAGTGTACGAGACGCACAGCCTGGATAACCGTTGGGCAGTTCTAATGACTCCGAGCTCCTGGAGATACGAGCTGATCGAGGCCTGGTATCCCAACACCGTTTGGAACCCCCATAATGACCGTATAGCGATCATGTCGGACCACGAGTTCTTCGACGGCAGAAAGACGTATGCAAGCATCGGTGGATGCTACTACGCAGCCAGGCTCGCAGTCAATGAATTACTGTCTCGCGAGAGACGGCAGGCAGGGGTCTGTATAATGAGAGAGGCGCATCCTGGGTACATACTCCCTGTCGGAGTGTGGAACGTGAGGGAGAATGTGAGGAAAGCCCTCACAAACCCTCCGCATAGGTTCCCTACCCTCAGATCTGCCATGACCCATGTTTCAGACATCATGGACATCCCGATATCCCGTTGGATCAAGAGCAGTGCTGTGCTGAAGGACGCCCTTTACCAGCGTCGTGTGGAGGATTTCTGGGAGTGACCGAAATGAAGGTCAAGCTGGTGAAATGTTCGATTGCTGCTCCACCTTCCAGGCTGCCGGGTTTGGACAGAGCGGTCAATCCGTACAGGGGATGTGCCCATTCGTGCTCATATTGCTATGCTCAAGATGTCACCAGGTCGGAGACGAGCAGTATCTGGGGGTCTTTTGTCGATGTCAAGGTCAACGTCGTCCAGAGGCTAAAGAAGGAGCTGGAAAGGTGTGCGAAGGGGGTCTACGGTGTAGGGACCGTAACTGACCCGTATCAGCCTTTAGAGGAGAAGCACGAGCTCACTAGAGGATGTCTTTCATTGCTGAATCGATTTGGCGCCAAGGCTAGCGTGCTTACGAAGTCCGATCTTGTGCTGCGAGACATCGACCTCCTTGCGGAGATGGAAGCTGTCGAGATAGGCCTCAGCGTATCGTGCGCGAACGATCGCATCGCCGGCATAGTCGAGCCTGGAGCACCGCCTCCCAGTGCGAGGTTCGACGCGCTTTCAGCTCTGGCGGATGCAGGTGTAGACGCCTATCTCATGGCAGCCCCAGTCATCCCGGGTGTCTCGGATTCGAGGCAATCGCTGACAGCCCTGATTGAGGCGGCAGCAGTTGCGGGCGTCGTGAGAGTTGTCTGGGACTCCTGGAACCCCAAGCCGATCGCGTCAAACAGACTCAAGAAGGCTCTGAACGACGCGGATATGCGTCTTGGGTCAAGCACGGAAGAGAGCACGTTTCGGGTGCGTTCTGAACTGAGCGAGTTGTGCGGCCAAAAGGGCATGCATCTTGAGGACGCGTTCTAGCATCCGTCGAAAACTCTTGGCGAAGTCCGCTTAATGCGCTCATTTTATATAGAAGCTCTATCATACTCGACGAATCGGAGGCAGAATAGATGTTGGGAAACCAACCGGTTATTATACTGAAGGAAGGCACGGAGACGACCAGAGGCCGTACTGCGCATTCGAACAACATAGTTGCGGCAAGGGCCGTTGCCGATGCGGTAAGGAGCACGCTCGGGCCCAAGGGCATGGACAAGATGCTTGTTGACAGTATGGGCGACATAGTGATAACGAATGACGGAGCGACGATCCTCAAGGAGCTAGATATCGAGCATCCAGCTGCGAAGATGATTGTAGAAATTTCGAAAACGCAGGACAATGAGTGCGGCGACGGTACGACTAGCGCGGTCGTGATCGCCGGGGAACTCCTGAAGAAGTCGGAAGCGCTCATAGAGCAGAACGTTCACCCGACAGTGATCGCGAACGGTTTCAAGCTCGCGGCGCAGGAATCCGTGAAGGTGCTGAAGAGCCTAGGAATGAATGTGTCCCCAACGGACAAGAAGACACTGAAACTCGTTGCCAAGACAGCGATGACTGGAAAGAGCGTTGGTGGCGAGAAGGAGGTCCTCGCAACCATAGCAGTCAATGCAGTCTTGTCGGTGGCAGAGGAGACGGGCGGCAAGCACAAGGCCGACATCGACAACATTCAGGTTGAGAAGAAGCATGGCGGATCCGTTGCGGACACGGAACTCATCAAAGGAATGGTGCTTGACAAGGAACGCGTTCACTCAAGGATGCCAAAGGTAATTGAAGGAGCCAAGATAGCGCTCATAGATTCCGCACTTGAGATCAAGAAGACCGAAGTCGAGGCCAAGATTCAGATCAAGGATCCGATGCAGATGCAGAAGTTCCTAGATGAGGAGGAGAACACCCTCAGGGAGATGGTCGATAAGATCAAGAAGTCCGGCGCGAACGTCGTCATGTGCGAGAAGGGCATCGACGACCTGGCGCAGCACTATATGGCAAAGGAAGGTTTCTATGCCGTCAGGCGGGTGAAGAGGTCCGACATGGAAAAGCTGGCCAAGGCGACAGGCGGAAAGGTCGTTACGAACCTAGATGATCTCTCCGCCGCAGAGCTGGGCAAGGCCGAGCAGGTGGAGGAGGTCAAGATTGGCGATTCAGACATGACTTTCGTCACCGGATGCAGAAATCCTAAGGCGGTCTCTGTGCTCGTTAGAGGTGGCACGGAACATGTCGTAGACGAAGCGGAGCGCGCGCTTCACGATGCGCTCAAAGTGGTTTCGGTGTCGATAGAGGACGGCGTCGCGGTCGCAGGAGGAGGCGCTGCGGAGATAGAGCTCTCTCTGAGGCTGCGAGATTATGGTCAGAGCGTAGGCGGAAGGGAACAGCTCGCAATCGAGGCTTTCGCCGAAGCGCTGGAGGTAATCCCTTGGACGTTGGCTGAGAACGCCGGCATGGACTCGATAAACGTCCTCATTGAGCTGAAGAACTCCCACTCCAAGAAGGCTGGGAAGGCTCATGGGGTGGACGTCATGTCAAACAAGGTCTCGGACATGATGGAGTGCCAGGTTCTTGAGCCTCTCAGGGTCAAGAAGCAGGCGATAGAGTCGGCGACGGAAGTCGCTTCAATGGTCCTGAGAATAGACGACGTGATAGCGTCGAAGAAGATGAGCCCGTCCGACATGCCACAGGGCCCTCCTGGCGGAGGAGGCATGGGCGGCATGGGCGGAATGCCTCCAGGAATGATGTAAACCACTAACAGTCAGAGGGCCCGAAGCCCTCTTTTCTCCATTTTTCTAGCCTGGTAACGTACGATGTCGTGCGATTGAAGCGATATTCAAATGCGAACCAACATGGATCAGGTTACCCTGAGGCGGCAGTTCACCCATTCTTGTCCGCGGTATCCTCGTTCCAATTCTCCTCAATAGGTGCCTGCTCAAAACACACTCTTGAATTCGTCGAAAGAGATTTCCCCTCCGTACTCATTGCCGGGTCGGAATCGCCAATGGTGGTCGGAAAGCAGAATCGGCTGAAGGCCTGGCATGGAGAGGATTGGCACACGCCTCGAGGACGGTTGATCAGAGACATCGTCTATGCCGTCGACACCGGTCTGATAACAACTGTGGCATTCCTTGCCGGCGTGTCGGCCTTGGTCGATACCAATGATTCCATCGTGTTGGCTGGTCTGGCTCAGGTCTCTGCAGGTGCGATAGCGATCTTTTTCGGGGCATACATTTCGACAAAGGCTCAGAAAGACTTCTTCGAGAACCAGGTTAGAAGAGAAACTGAGGAAATCGAAATGATGCCTGAGAGAGAATCACAAGAAATTCGTGAGATTTTCGAGGATTATGGCTTCTCCGCCGAGGAGCAGGAAACTGCGGTGAGGGTCATAACGAGCGACAAGAAACTGTGGTTGAAATTCATGGTCCAGGAGGAGATTGGCATCTCGCCTGAAGCCATTGACGATCCTCTGAAGATTGGCAGCACCGCTATGTTGTCATTTCTAGTGGGAGCGTTTCCTGCTATTCTGCCATTTTTCGTGTTGGCCACGCCCGAAATCGCATTGATGGTTAGCGCAGTAGCGATTCTGACATTCTTATTCGTGCTCGGAATGTGGAAATCCAGATTAACAAAGGTTCCTAAACTCCTCAGCGGGGCGGAGACTCTGGCTATAGGAGGAATTTCATGCGGATTAGGTTTCCTGTTTGGCAGGATTGTCCATCTCTTAATAGGCTGACGAATGGTTCTTGGTAATCGCAATAATAGCACATGGTTTTCGACCTGCTGATGTTGCACATGTTCTCCGCTCTTTAGAAGCGTTGATTGACTATCACGATGTGCATCTTCAAATTATCCAGATTCCATAGTCAATTGGCACTTCTCCGCAACAAATCGTCAATGTGAACCTTCCTTCAGCAAATATCCAGGCTGTAGCGCGATGCGTTTGGCCGTCTCGTAGATATTGCACTATTTCGTCTTCTTGTCTTGTTGATTTCATGTAGAAGATATAATTGTTGTTCCGTTTAGATGAATGGCGCGTATTTATAATCTGTCAGCTATACTGCGGTCAAGGCGCTTTGCTTCCATCTCATGTATGATAGGTTCAGAGCATAAAATATTATGCATTGCCTATTATTTAATATATCGACATCCAGTCTGGCTATTGATTCTTGTTTGCATTCGATCACATAGAAATCTGCATTAAGAATGAAGGTGAAGAATCGGGATTACTGCGTTTCGAAGTAGGTTTGATCAGAGAGGACCCGGCGCTAGAGCTTGCCACGTTATAGCATGTCACTGTGTCTGCCATCGTCTGACGAAATATCAGCATTTAGACAAAATATTATATCTGATAGCATTTACAGCACATATAATATTTCTATTAGCTAAAATCTAGATATTTTATTGCCCCTATAAGGGGCAACTAGCGAAATACTGCCGCGGATCGGCGATTTTAGGCGCGATAGTCTATACTTTCCGAACACTTTTTGCATGAGCATGATACAAAATAGCACGGATAGGCCTGTCAAAAGAGGCCATCCATAGGCGTGCAGGGACTTCAAAAAGGCAAAACGGCGACAAATCGGGCATTTGTTGACGATTTTAGACGCCTTCATCAAGGCTCAAGCCGGACAAAGTCGTCTTCCTGTAAAAATGCGACATTTTATATAGGCACAATTCGATTGATTGTCGGACATTCGTCCGCGAAGCAAGGGATGGGACCCACCATGCGAAAGTATCTCAAGGAAAGCGAGCTAAAGAATCTGCTCGAGGCGCCAAAGCGCATGAGAGATCGTCTGATCATCAAGCTGATGTATGAGACGGGCGTACGAGTCGGTGAACTAGCTGCCTTGACAATCGGTGACGTGGACCTGGAATCGGGCGAAATTACGATTCAGCATGCGAAGCGACATCGTGAGGGGCGGAAGGTGCCGATCGTGAATTCCTGGACCAAGACTATGCTGCGCGATTATATTGGCACGCGCAAGAACAGGAAGGATCCGTTGTTCGTTTCGAACAAACGAGGTCCGCTGTCCAGACGCCAGATAGAACGACTAGTTCACAACTACGGCGCAGAAGTAGGCCTCGATAGGGACAAGAGGCATCCCCACGTCCTGCGACATACGCATGCCGTCCATGCTCTGAAGTCTGGCATCGATCTCAGGACACTTCAGCAGAATCTCGGACACTCCAGTATCGAAGTCACGGCGATATATCTCACGATGGATATCGATGACCGCAAGGAGGAATACTCCAAGCATCGCTTGCCTGGCATGGAGATGGCTGATGGTGAACAGGACGAAGACAATTCGAGGAACTCCTCAAGTGGGCTTGCTGCGAGCCACACCACCTACTACGTGCTCTCAGAGGATGTTTAGTTCATAGCTATATTGTTCTATTTGATGAATATCATAGCGATACTATTGCACGCTTATGCTAAAATGCGTTGCAGAACCCGACAGAAACCCTGTAATTCAGCGTTCCCGTGGTAATCTATAAACGGGCCGTTGATGCTTGACACATAGATGAGTGAGGAGTGGACTGAGAAGCATCGCCCAAAATCGCTTTCTCAAGTCATGGGGAATGAAAACGCTATCCGAATCATGAAGCGCTGGGCGGATCTGTGGAAAAGCGGCACCCCCAGGAAGAAAGCACTCACTCTTAAGGGAGCCCCGGGAACCGGCAAGACCAGCTCCGCCATAGCTCTCGCCAACGATTATGGATGGGATGTGATCGAGATGAACGCCTCCGATCACAGAAACGCAGCTTCCATAATGAGAGTGGCTGGGATCGGATCTATCAGCCAGACGTTCTCCGAAGGCGGCGAGTTCCTCACAACTGCCGAAGGCAGGCGCAAACTGATAATCCTTGACGAGGCCGACAATCTTTTCGGCCGAGAAGATTACGGTGGAGCCAAGGCAATCGTCGAGACGATAAGGCATACGAGCCAACCGATAATACTGATAGTGAACGACTACTACGCTCTCACAAGAAAAGCATCCGCAGTGAAGACGCTGGCAGAGAAAGTGAAGTTCCGAAGCCTCAATGATAGAGCTGTTATCGCCGTCCTGGCGGACATCTGTGCCAAGGAGGGTGTTGAGGTAGGCGACACGGTTCTTGGCATGATAGCGCGCAACGCAGCTGGAGACATGAGGGGCGCCATAAACGACCTCCAAATGATGGTCGAGGGTAGGACGAGAATCGACGAGAAGGATGCTGATGTCCTGAGCGAGCGGAACCAAGAGATGGAACTCGAAACAGCCCTCAACCTGATGTTCGGGGCAAGATCTGCGAAGGAAGCAAGGAATGCAACGCTGGATATTGACAAAACGCCTGAGGAGTTTATTTTGTGGGTCGAGGAAAGCATTCCAAAGGAGTTCATCATCCCAGCCGAAATGGCTGCAGCCTTCGATGCCCTTTCGAGATCGGACATCTTCCTCAAGAGGACCAAAGTACTGCGGCACTACGGCCTGTGGTCGTACGCCAAGGAGATGATGACTGCAGGTGTATCTCTGGCTCGTCAAGGCACCAGACGCTCTCCCCCATCGCGGTACGGCTTTCCGAGCTACCTCATCGTAATGTCTCGTTCAAGGTCCATCCGCAAATCTAGAGCAGAGCTGTGTTCGAAGTTGTCTCCCTTACTGCATGCTTCTGCCAGGAGTATCGGGAGCTCGTTTCTGCCCTTTCTCTCGAAGATGGCCAAAAGGGATCCGAGCCTATTGGCCGATCTGGGTGCCGAGGCCGGTCTGGATGAAGGGGACGTTGCCTTCCTTCTCGGAGTCGATCCAGGCTCCGATGAGGTGAGTGATGCGATGGATCTGATAAGACTGACTAGGTCAGGGGACGCCCAGGCTGGTGAAGAAGGGATTGCCAAGCGCGGGACCCGCCACAAAAGGAGCTTGTCGGACTTCTAGGAGAGGATGAAGAAATGCCCACTACCGCTGCGGACCAGCTAGAGAAGCAGCAGTATCGAATCGTCGGCGGGACCGGCGCTGTCAAACTCTGTCACTGGATGAGACAGAAGCTCATCTATGGCAGACCCTGCTACAAGGAGGAGTTCTATGGCGTGGAATCGCATAGGTGTTTGCAGATGACACCTTCGGTGAACACATGCAACTGCAGGTGTCTCTTCTGCTGGCGTTTTCACGGGATGATAGGTCTCGAAGGGGCCGACAGTCCCGAGCCCGAGGAACTCCTCGAAGGATGTATCCGGGAGCAGAAGCTTCTCGTTTCGGGGTTCAAAGGTGACGAGAGATGCGATCCCGCTATGTGGGAGGAAGCGAGACGTCCAAACCAGGTCGCGATATCCCTTTCTGGTGAGCCAACGTTGTATCCCTACCTTGGCGACTTCATCGGATTGTGCAAGCGAAAGGGCCTGACTACATTTCTCGTCACCAATGGGACCTTGCCCGGGGTGATTGAGAGCCTAAGCCCCCTCCCAACTCAGCTCTACGTGACCGTTGCAGCACCAAATCGTGAGGTGTTTAGGAAACTATGCGTGCCCCAGTCCGTCGGAGCCTGGAACAGGATTGAGGAGACCCTCAGCTTGATTGCATCACTGGACACTCGGACGGTCATACGCCATACCCTCGTTGACGGCTGGAATCTGGGTTGGGAGGATGAATACGCGAAGTTGGACTTGGCGGCGGATCCCATGTTTATCGAGCCCAAAGGGTTCGTCTTTGTTGGAGATTCGAGATCGAGAATGACGATTGACAACATGCCATCTCATTCGAGGGTGAGGGAATTCTCCGAGCGTATCGCTGACCGATTGTCGATGGATATTCTGATGGAGCGCGAGGACAGTCGCGTGGCGCTCATAGGGGAAAGAGGCTCGCAGCTCAAAATCGTTTGAGCGCTACTTCAGACGAATCGTCTCAAGGTTGAGCGGGGCACGGGTCTCTATGCCGAATTTCTTGTACAGAGTGCTCGCAAGGTCTGAACATTTGTGGTCCTCGCCGTGGCCTATGATGATCCTTTCAGGCCTCGGCTCAAGCGTGCTGACATAGTTGACCAACTGCCTTCTGTCAGAGTGTCCAGAGAATCCGTCGGCGGTCTCGCTATCCATCTCCATCTTCAAGGAGATCTGTTTGCCACGTTCATTGAGGGTTATGTCGCTCCATCCTTTCTGGATCTTCCTGCCCATGGTCCCGTCCGCCTGGAAACCCACGAAGACTATGGTGTTGTTCGGGTCGTCGCACCATGCTTTGAAGTACTCCATGACCGGTCCGCCGTTCATCATACCGCTTGTAGCCAGAACTATGCATGATTCCGGGTCATGGCAGATGCGCTCGCGCATATCAGGGCTATCGATTCTCTTGAAGATTGGCGACAGGAACGGGTTCTCTCCCATCTGGAAGATCTGCGTTCTGAGCTGACTGTTGAGATACTCCGGATAAGCGGTGTGTATGGCGGTTGCCTCCCAGATCATCCCATCAAGGTAGATGGGCACGGTGTGGATGTGATGGTTTCTCATAAGCTCCTCGAGCACGAGCATGACCTCTTGGGACCTGCCGACCGCGAAGACCGGTATGAGGACCTTTCCTCCACGACCGAGCGTCGTCCTAACGACCTCCCTTATCTGGTTGGCGGCGTCCTGGCGGCTAGGCTGCATGTCGTGATATCCGCCGTATGTGGACTCCATCACGAGCGTCTCGAGGCGAGGAAACTTGTTCACAGAGGCATTGAAAAGCCACGACTTCTCGAATTTGATGTCGCCTGAGAACGCTATGTTGTACATTCCGTCGCCGACATGGAAATGGGCTATTGACGACCCTAGAATGTGGCCGGCGTTCTGCAGGGTGAGTCTCACGTCCGGAGAGATGTCGGTTGTCTCGCCGTACTTCAACGGTATGCAGTGCACCACTGCATCGCGTATGTGTGACGATTCGTACGGCGCCTTCTTGCCTTCTCCGACCGCCACCTTGATGAAGTCCAGTTGAAGGAGGGACATCAGGTCCCTGGTCGGTGGGGTACAGTAGATCGGACCCTCGTATTCGTACTTGTACAAGACCGGTACAAGGCCCGAGTGGTCAAGATGCGCATGGGTAACGACCACTGCGTCCAGCGTGTCCAACGGGAATAGCTCCGGCGCACTCAGATACGGTGTCGAACCGTTGTCATCTGCCGATACGGACACGCCGCAGTCTATCAGGATCTTGCTCTCCCTGGTGGAAAGCAGGGTCGCGCTCCTGCCAACCTCTCTGTATCCTCCCAGGGCAGTTACCCGCAGGTAAGCCTCGCCGTTGAGGCGTTGACGCATCAGTCTGCGCCCGACGCGCCTGAGAAACTCTTTCCTCTCATCCTGCACCTTCCTGAGGTAGTTCCGTATCTCGCTAACCGTCTTCGACGGTATCGGAGGAGCCCTAACCACTTTGGGGGCCCATCCGATCTCCTTCTTTATCTCGTTTAGAATCGCCCCGTGTTTGCCAATTACGAGTCCTGGAGAGATTGCCTCTATCGTGACTTCTCCTGTGTCGTCCTCGAAATAAGCGTTGGTGATCTTCGCCTCTTCCGGGATGATTTTCCTTATGCGCTCTTCTGCGCTGATTGGATCCGCTAGCATTGACGGGTCAGGTCTGATTGCCACCCTACGTCGGAGCGATTGCGCGAGCTGTCGCACGAGATCGTTGTTCTTGGCGAACTCATCGAGGTTCTTGGTGTATATGACTATGATCGGCCCCTCGAAATCGATCTCCGTCACTTCGATGTTAGTCGGTATGGTCTTCTTGACCGCTTCCCTTGCGTCTTCTAGAATCTTCTCTACGCCCATTGGCTTCACTCAACTCGATTGAACAGACCGTGTTGATTCGGTGGTTGTGTCCACTTCGTCTCTCGTTAGCTGACTAACACCCTCACGTGGAGAGCTTCAGCTTGGTCAGTCTCTTGTGGATCTCCTTTTCGTCCAGCGCGGAGAATCCGTCGCCGGTGATGGCTGCGATTGACATACCATCTCCGGACGCTGAATCGCGCTTCATTGCGGCGTGCAAAGATCTTGCTGCCAGGTCGATTCCATCGCTCACCGACAGTCCGTTCCGGTAGTGGTCCTCAAGCACGCCATATACATACGGCGAGCCGGACCCAGTTGTGACATACTCGTCAGGGATTGCTCCTCCGACCATGTCAAGCGCGTAGACGTGGCCCGAGTTCTTGTCCACGCCTCCCAGTATAAGCCCTACCCAATACGGGTAGAATCTGCTACCTGCAAGTATATTGGAAGTCAGGGTGGCGGCGGATTTCACGGTCATCGGCTGCCCGCGCTTGAGTTTGTAGAGCTCCACCTCGGCAGTGATGTACCTTGCCAAGGATTGCGCGTCACCGACGACTCCTGCGACCGCAAGTCCCAGATTGTCATCGATCTTGAACAGTTTCTGCGTAGTCTTGTGAGCGATCAAAGTCCCCATCGTAGCCCGCATTTCGGTGGCCATTACGACCCCATCTTTGCATACGATGCCTATCGTGGTCGTGCCCTTCTTTATCTCTTCATTCGTTGTCATGAAATGACACCATCGGCGAAAACCTATCAGCTAGAATACGATTCTGAAGTATGATTGTGCCGGTATATAACAGTTTGTCCCCTCATTCAGAGGTATGAACCTCCGAAGGCAATGTTTATGGCCGATGGCTGCCAATTGAATCCATGAGGTGGGTAGCCTACAAGTCCTCTCCAAGCAAGCACGCAGGTCGATTCTCGACCACCGTGCTCCAAAAACACGTCGCAGGAGAGGCCTGGCGACAGGAATTGAATTGCCTGCCCATCTCACCCCTTCCAATGAATGATAATGCTCATCTATTACCTACCGTGTTAACGGGTCTATAACGGTGATGATGCGATGAGAATACTCGTGGTAGATGACTCAGAAGCCTTTCGAAAGGTTCTTACCGAGCTGCTGGTAAGAGCCGGATTCCACAAGATCGACGAGGCAGGAGACTTCCAGACGGCCATCGAGGCGTTCAAGGCATCGAAACCGAAGTTCACTTTTGTCGACATGGTGCTGCCTGACAGATCGGGAGTCGACCTGACGAAGGAACTGCTTTCAATCGATCCCAGCGCTGTCGTGATAGCCATGAGCTCCATAATCAACAAGAAGATGATACAGCAGAGCCTGGAAGCCGGCGCCAAGGATTTCCTACTCAAACCCACCAACGAGATTGCCCTGAGTTCCGTCCTCGCGGTGTGGAGTGATTAGATGAGACTCTTCCTCAGGAAGAGCAAGTCGAAGCCCAGCTCTAAGGAGCCCCGCCTATCGATATCGAGGAAGTACGACCTGAAACCTGGAAGATCGTACATCGTACAGGAGTCTCCGCCGCACATGAGCTTCGACGCGTTCGTCAACATAGTCTCCACAAGCCCAGGAGGAACCGGAGGGAAGACCCTGGGCATTGCGGTAACGCGGCAGCACCCAGAGCTCGTCAGGGAGAAGTACGAACTCGAGGACACGCCCATATACTGGCTGGCTACGAGGACTGGTGACAAAGTGATATCTCCGACGAACCTCGGCATCCTGGCCCAGACTCTCGTGAAGTTCGTGGAAAACGTGAGCGACGGTATCATCCTCTTGGATGGCATAGAGTATCTCGTCTCAAACAACGATTTCAACAAGGTCCTGAGAACGGTCAATCAGATCAACGACAACATCACCCAGAGCGGCTCCAGGATGATCCTGCCCGTCGATCCGCGCGCATTTGACAGGAAGGAGCTGGCGCTGCTGATGCGGAACATGGAGAAACTAGGATAGCATTGTCATGAAGTAACGAGCGTGACGGCCGACATTATGAGGACGGCCACAAGGATGCACGATCCTATGGAGTACATCAGAGCGCCGATACGCCGCTGTTCTCCAATGCCCCAGGCGAAGTAGGCCACCACCGCGTTGATCTCCATTAGGAACGCTGCTAGAACGATGAATAGTTCGTCAGGGGCGAGCGTGCTCCTCCCTCCGCCTATCGATGCAAGGGAGACATAGATGGCGTGTGTCACGCCGAGCATTATGGGAGCAAGCACGTGGGTTGTCATTCTCATCATTGACAGCGTAGGCTTTATGCGCCGCTTCAGAACCGCTTCGAGCTCGGCGACATCCCTCAAGTACCCAGCGAGGTCCATCGCAAGGATGCCTGCCTGAGCCTCGTTCTTTGACGCTGCCTCGATCACGACTCCAAGAGCTCTCTCCTCATTGGATTCGTCGCGCTCAGACGGCTTGCTGGCTTCCGTGTCCCACAGGGTTCGATGCGGCAGGCCGCTGCTCGGCTGGCCCACGCTCGCTGAGTGCAGAGCCGCTTCGAGGTTTTCGCCGTCGACCATCCTCGCGCCCGCGCCGAAGAGCAGATCTTCCATCAGCTCCCGTCTCTCCCAATCATCCAAATCTATCGGACGTGAGCCGCGAATCATCAGAAAAAGGGCGGTCGGGACCGATGCGCACAACACGCCTGAGACATACTCCGCTGAGCCTTCGAGAGCTGTGAACGACACAGCGATCCCTGCTGCCGAAAAGCCGAACGCGAGTGAAAGCCCTTTCGCGCTCCTCAAAGCATCCCATGACGCTTGTCGAACCGTGCTTTGGCGGGGCATTGGATGCTTGGAGACAGCGTCCAGAGCTACAAGAAGGGCTATGGCGGGGAATGCTACGTTCATAAGCGCGATCGTCTGGAGAACAATGTCATTCGGACGCACCCCTTCGGGAACTCCGTCTTTCACATCGACTCCCCACATGTCCCATGACAGCATCGGCAGGAAGGACCCTACCATCAGCGGAAGCAGTATGCCGATTCCAAACAGGATCATGCTGGGCACGGAGAGGGCCAACGCGTACTCCTCGATTCGCCTCTTCACGCCGGTGACAAGCGCTTCGTTGGCTCTGTCAAGAGACCGCCTCCTGCCCGCCTCAGTGCCTTCGAACGAAGCGGTTATCGTTGCCCTTATTGCGGGCTTCAACTCCTCGCAGTGGGCAGACCATTTGACGGCAAGCTGATGAAGCGAGTCTTCAAACGTCGAATGCACTCCCGTTATGACTGACCAGATGCAATCCCTGAGCTCTGCGGCGAACTCCGAACCCCTCCTTGCAGCCGCAGCCATTGCCTTTGGGAGCGAAGCCTCATGTCTGAGACTCATGATCATGAGGTTCATCTCATCGGTGGAGCTCCTCGCCACCATGGCTGCTCTTTTCGACGCGACGATCCGCGGGTACGAAAGCAGAGCTTCCTTTGACAGCAAAGGCACAGACACGGATAAGAACGCTGACAGAATCACAAGCTCAAATCTTCCGGACAGCAGGAAGACAATCGTCGGTATCGATGAGGTTGGAATCGTCAAAGCTGAGAATCCTCTGGCCGCGGAATCCAGCACGCTGACATCGAGGGGGAGCTTCGACAGCTCGAGATCCGATTTCAATTCTGCTCGCCGCGCGGAGAGCGGAGCAGGTGTTGCGACTCCGTCGGCACCAGCAGCCTGCGTCCTTTGGGAGCGCTCGCGACTTGCGGCGCCTATGCGAAACGGCAAGACAGAGTGTATTCTTGCGAGCACCACGCAAAGCCTGCAGAAGACCCTCCCGCGAGTTTCAAAGGCTTCCGACGCGCGACTCATATGATGCCACCCATCGCCTGAGACCCTCTTCGGGCGTTTCACAGCCGAAAAGGCTCGTCGTCAGAGACTCGTTAGACCAGACTCTCGTGTCGTCGGCGTGCTCGAGGCCTCGCCCGACTCCACCCCCTGCGCTGTCTGAAAGGACCTGGTCTGCATACGCCTTGGACCTGATGATATCCATTATTTCATCGGGTGCCCTGGCGAGGGCCGAAGCGATACCCTTGATCGTTCCGCAATCCTCCGAGAACTCCTGTGTGGGTTTCGCGCACGAACATTCCCGGTCCGTCTCAAACAGTCTGGTCAAACCAACGGAGGACCCTATCTGCCTGACTTCAGCCACTTCCGTCACCCGCCGCCGAAATCGGGTTCCGTCCGGAGACCGCATCAGGCCTATGACCACGATGATGTCCGTAGACGAAAACGCTCTCTCGGAGACACCGAGATCCTCTACAGCTCTGTCAAGCACCCCTTTCGCGGAGTTACCATGTATTGTGCCGAGCACCGAGGAGCCTGCGCTACCGGCTCGCATGCTCTCATATAACACGCTCGCTTCTTTGCTCCTGACCTCCCCTATGACGATTGCGCTCTCGCCCATGCGGAGGCTGACTCTGAGGGCGTCCTTGGCGTCGAGGGAATGCCCAGAAGATCCACCTCCATGCGAGAACCTGAGCGTCTGGATATCATATCCCAGCTCCTGCAGCCTGCCGACAGGTATCTCGGGCGTGTCTTCGATCAGGAGTATCCTCTGTGACCTCGGGAATTCGAGCATCATGGCGGAGAGCAGAGTCGTCTTGCCCGCCCCCCTGCTGCCGGCTATCAGAACGGCTCTCCTACCGATGGCGCATGCCCACAGAAAGCCTGCCAAAAGGGGCGAGAGCGAGTCATTGGCGATTAGCGGAGGCATCGACCACACCCTCTCCGAATGCCTCCTCACAGCCACGGAAACGCCTCTGTCGCTGAGAGGAGGCGAAACGAGCGTGACGCGCGATCGGAGGCCTCTTATGTCGGCCTCGAGGACTGGCACGGCCTCGGAGAATGGCAGCCCGGTCTCGAACTTGATTCTCGACACGAACGCCTGGAGGTCGCGTCTGCCAACGAAGACGTTCGTCCGACACTTCTGTCGGACAGGTTGCGCTGCGCCCGATCTGAGCACCACGTGCACCGGTGCACGATTGGAGGGTGCGTCCACATAGACGTCTTGGACGCGCGTATCCTTGAGCATCGTCTCAAGGACTCCGTAGCCCGCAGTGTATCTGCATATGATGGTAGCCAACGCCTCAGCCTCCTTCTCAAGCTCTTCCCCGCGAGCATCCCCACATCGGCGGGCAATCGTCGAGTGAGCCACGTCTTTGGCCAAGCTTTTCAGGTGTGCGCGTATGATGCCGATCGATTCAACGTGCGCGTCGCCTGGCCGGGAGCGACCCACCATATCCATTGCTTCACTCAGCACGAGCAGCTGCCTCGAATTCATCCTGTACTCGGGTGGATCCACAAGATAGATGCCACAGCTGCTGTCCTTCGGCGATATGATAGAGACATCGACCCCGTCGACCGAGTAACTCTCAACGATGTCCTCTGTCGAATATCGCTCAGCCATGAGCCATGAGGAGGCGAAGCAGGGCCTGATCTCGCACTGGTGCAGAGAGAGGGGTGACTCGAGGCGCGTCGTCAATCCCGCTGGCGACGATGCCTGATTCGCTTCCAACGATCGATGGCGGACGATACGGGGCCTGGGACAGCGGTTCGGCATCTAGAGTGTCTCCCGACGTTCCGCACCAACCTTGAACGCCACACCGATACAATCGCGCAGACGCGGACATTCGATGCTCTTCGCCTCTTCGCATGCCTTTGTGATGACGGCCGACTTGTCACACATGAATCCGGTTGGATCTTCCAGGAGTTGATGACGCATCTTGGCGGTCAAGCAGGGAGCGCTGGCTCTGCATGTCTGACACTTCTTGTCTGACGGTCTCCAATGCATCGACAGAGCACGGTTCATAGCGGCCAGGTCAGAGGCCGCAGCGAAGACGGGCGCCAGGCTTGGTCCCCTATATCTTCTGTGCGTGTGTCGCTTTAGAACCACTGTCTCCGGTGTCGCTTCGGAGGACAATATCTGCAGTATCCCAGCGAGGCATCTGTTGTTGGCAAGGTCCTGGGCACCCGGACAGGTGTCACAATCCACCTCTAGACAGAGTTCCTCATGATCGTTGTACTCGTGTGGGCACTTCGACTCGCGACTGAGCGCCGGGATGAGCTTCTTCCTCCCAGTCGGAATCGAGCCGCCAACCATGGCATGCTAATCCGGGTATTGAGCGCTTCTATTCATTCCGCAGGTGTAGTCTGCGTGTAGCACGTATTGGTCTTCCACATGTGCAGCAGACATATCTTCCGTGCGGAACGATATCAAAGGGGTTGGAGGATTCTTCGAGGACCTGCCTGTATTGGCATTCGTCCTGACAGGCTCCTTTCTGGTGATTGGAATGAATGTCTGGGTTGCGGGACAACGGGAGGCTCACGATGTCTTGCGCCTGTTGGATGAATCGGCCGAGGAATTGGCCGACGCAGTCGTCATGGAGCTGACGGCAGGAGGGCACTCGGTGGTTCCCCTCGATTCCGTCAGGCTCTTGAATTCTTCCTCGTTCCTGCCACTGCATTTGTCATTGGCGTCGTGGACCGTGTCTTTATCCCTCATCCACCCCGCTCAGATACCCCTGGCGACTTGGCAAGGTGGGCATGCGCCTCCGGATTCGGACGCTGGGTGGCACAGCACTCTGTTCAACGTCCTTTGCAGCAGATCTTGCGTCGGAGTCGCAGAGGTGGTGGCCGTTGTCTATGGGAACGGATAGTGACGACTCCGGGCAGATAACCCTCATGGATGCCATGGTGTTCTTTGCCATAATGCTGATAATATGCTCGATCCAACTGAGCGCGCTGAGTAGAGACATGTGGTCGGACGATCAGCTTATCGAGCCCACTGGAAGAGGCGACCCCAGCAGCGTTCTTTCGGTGCTTATGAGAGCGTCAATCGGCGTGGGATCTTCAATCCGGATTGATGGTGGATTATCAGTGCCCCCAGACACCCTGGTATCTGAGTGTCTTGCGGTTGAGGCTGCTTCTCTCGTGGGCGGCATAGCCGAGACGGCTTTCTGCGTCCTCAACGGAGTCATAATCAGCATCATGACTAACTTGACACATCCTCTGACGAAGCCTCATCTCATACTCAACCGCCACACTGAAGACGGTATGTTCGTTCTTCTCAGGCTTGAAAACGACCTCCTCGAATCGGTCGATGTGACTGCCGCAGACTGTGACCTCCCGAGCTGTGCAGAGGACAGAATAACGGTTTCTCTATTGCTAGAGCCAGCCCTTCTTCCTGAAAGTCGGGATGTCTGATTTGGTCGCCTTTATGCGTGAACGTGCAATCCTCTCTCCCCGTGAGATTTCTATTGCCTGCACTGCGAAGCAGGCCACGAGACAGGCAATTCCCCCGTAGAGGAAGATGTTGTCATGCGTTCGAGTATAGATGAATATGGTAACGAACACGGCGAGCACGAGGAAGTACACCGTGTAGGACAGATTCGTTCGAGGCACAATGATTTCCCTGCCATCGTAGCGGCAGCGTGCGCACCGCGGGCGCATGCTGTACCAGGGCTTTACACGCAGCTCCTTGCACTTGTGGCAGTAGACGAACTTCACGGTTGCGGTCATTGGCACATTTGGTATATATTGTCGGCGGCCCGGCCACAATAAAGGTTCTATCATATGTAGCCCATCTATTTTACGCGACGGATATGTGTCCCGAAGACGAATACACTCAGGAGGAGCGGAAGGTGCTGGCTTCTCTCAGGAGGTCTTCAGGGCGCACCTGCATTCATTGCGAGTGGTTCAGCCAGAGGGGGAACAATCGTGGATGCTTCCCAGACGGCAAGTACCGCAAGTTCCTTTCTGCCTCCGAGTACGCGGCTGGCTGCGATTCTTTCAGGGCTACAAATCGGAGGTTGGCTGACGCGTCCTGCAGACAGAGGTCTTGAGACGTTGGATAGCCTTCCTTCGGCCTAGGAGGATAGTATTCGTGTGCCATCTCGATCGACCTTTGACTGCCAATCTTAAAAGCAATATGACTTGTTCGCCATTCGCGCCAGTGTGGTGCAGGGGCGCGGATTCGAACCGCGGAACCACTTCTGGACAAGGTCCTAAGCCTTGCGCCGTTGACCTGGCTTGGCTACCCCTGCACGCTGTGTTCCCATCGATTGTGTGTGATGAATACATCGATATATGAATGAATCGAACGCGTGATTTCGTGAACTCTGATGGACCTCAGGCCACTCTGGAAACGACGAACTCAGTCACATTTCGAATCGCTATCGGCTTCCTTGCGGGAAAAGCCGCTACCTTGATTCTGATCGCAATAGCGTCGTCGTCGCGTGCGAGCGTGACCTCCTCTTCGAACGCCTTCTGCTTGTCCAATCTGATGAAGAGTCTGCAGGACTCATCGATCCTGGAGTCGATCGTGTCGAGTATCTCCTGCTTATCCGATGAATTCAGACGCTCGAAAAGCAGTTTGGCATGGCGGCTGCCCTTCGAGCGCGCCTCAATTACGAATATTTCGTTCCCGTGATGGCCCTGTGTACGGGATACATCGAGCTGGACCTCGCCCACCGCGTTCAACACCGCCTGCTCGACTCGCTCCCTCATTTCCGTTGCATGGCAGAGGGCACGTACACGCATCGATGCAAACGGCTCTCTTTCAGCTCCGTCCACGAATCAGCATGCACCGACCATGTATGTAAAGAGAGTGCTGCCGCTGGCGCATGAACAACCGACTGCCAGGTTGACAAGCCTCCCGTAGTTCGGTGAATGCTTAATATGTCAAAGGTGCTAACATGAAGAGAGGGTGCATTCATTGATAGAAGTCAGGTTCCACGGCAGAGGCGGCCAGGGAGTGGTGGTCGCTTCCGAGGTCCTGGCGAATGCGGCTTTTAGGGAAGGCTTCGAGGTCGCGGCCTTCCCATACTTCGGTGTCGAACGCAGGGGCGCGCCCGTGACTGCGTATGCGAGGTTCGACAGAAAGCCTATAAGACTGAGGTCGAGCATCTATGAGCCGGATTATGTAGTAGTCCTTGACAGTTCGCTGATGAGGGGCATCGATCTCATGGGAGGATTGAAGAAGGGTGGGATAGTTCTGATCAACTACCCGGACGGAAAGGCCCTCCCCAGGCTTGCGTCCGATTTCAGGTACTTCACGCTGGACGCAACATCAATAGCAGCAGAACACAGGATAGGATCCAAAGTGTCGCCGATCGTGAACACAGCGATAATGGGGGGCTTCGCTCGCGCATGTGAAGATATCTCCCTCGAATCGATGCTTGCGAGCATACGCGACAGAGCTCCGACCAAGAAGGACGCGAACGTCGCAGCCGCCCAGGTCGCCTATGACCGGACGCGGGAGGTGTTTGTCTGAGCTCGTCATACGAGGATCTGCCGTTGACACCGATCTCAGACACACCGAGCACCATGAACAAGACAGGTCTCTGGAGGGTTATCTTTCCCAAGGTTGATGAGGAGAAATGCAGGAGATGCGCGATCTGCTGGAAGTTCTGTCCAGACGCAGCCATTCAACTGGTGGATGGAGTGCCCCATATAATCCTGGATTTCTGCAAGGGCTGCGGCATATGCGCTAACGAGTGCCCGGCGAAATGCATAGCAATGGTAGAGGAGGGCGAGAGATGAGGACGGTGATGACTGGCAACTACGCGTCAGCCTATGGTGCCAAGGCTGCCCGTGCGGAGGTCATCGCGGCATATCCAATCACGCCTCAGACTTCGATAGTGGAGAAACTCGCTGAGTTCGTTTCTAGTGGCGAATTGAATGCCAAGTTCATCCCTGTTGAGAGCGAGCACAGCGCAATGGCGGCATGCATCTCAGCTTCCGTGACAGGAGCGAGGACCTACACTGCTACGAGCTCTCATGGACTCACACTCATGCACGAGGTTCTGATGTGGGCGTCGGGCGCGAGATCGCCTATAGTGATGACGAATGTCAGCCGGGCAATGGCTCCGCCGTGGAGCGTATGGGCGGACCACATGGATTCCGTCGCTCAGAGAGATACTGGCTGGATGCAGTTCTTCTGTGAAAGCAACCAGGAGGTTTTGGACACCGTCCTTATGGCGTACAAGGTCGCCGAAAGCAGAGACGTTATGCTGCCTGCGATGATCATAGAGGATGCGTTCATACTGTCACACACCTCCGAGCCAGTGGATGTTCCTGAACAGTCGCAGGTTGATACGTTTCTGCCGAGGTATGATCCCGAGATGAGGCTTGAAATCGGCCGGCCTATGGGCTTCGGATCGCTCGTAAAACCCGACCTGTACATGGAGTTTCGCTACAAGGCCATGAAGGCCATGGAGTCTTCGCGCGAGAGGATTTTGAAAGTTGAGGAGGAGTTCAGAAAGACCTTCGGCCGCAGCTACGGCGGCCTTCTGGACGAATACAGATGCGAGGATGCGGAGGTTGTCGTGGTTGTCGCAGGGTCCGCTGCTGGCACTGCCAGGGAGGCCGTGGACGCGATGAACGAAAGGGGAGTACCGGTGGGTCTGGCGAGGTTGAGGACATTCCGCCCATTTCCAGAAGACGAGCTCAGGAATCTTGCGAAGAAGGTTCGCGGCATAGCGGTGATTGACAGGAGCTACACTTTCGGCGCGGCGGGCGCGTTCTATACTGAGTTATGCGGCTCCCTTTTTCCGCTAAGAGAACGACCAGTAGTCAAGAATTACATCGCTGGGCTAGGTGGCAGGGACATCACCCCCAAGATAATCGAGAAGATAATCGAAGACATAATCGACGTCTCAGAACGAGGTGAGGACGTGGAACCAGAATGGGTTGAAGTCAAAGGCCTCGACAGGAGCTGGCAGTGATGTCCAAGACTACGATACCTGAGGAAGAGTACGCTTATCCTGGGAGCACTGGCTGCCCTGGATGCGGCGCCAACCTCGTAATGAGATACCTGCTCAAAGGCCTCGGCGAACGCACCGTCATATCGATACCTGCATGCTGCTGGGCGGTCATGCCCGGATACTGGCCTAGTCACTGCCTCAAGGTGCCGTTGGTGTACTGCGCTTTCGAGGCCACGGGGGCTTCAATATCCGGCATACGGGCTGCGTTGGACATGAGGGGCGAAAGGGACGTGACCGTCGTGGGATTCGCAGGGGACGGCGGAACGGTGGACATCGGCCTCCAGGCGCTGTCCGGTGCGGCGGAGAGACAGACCGATGCAGTCTATGTCATGTATGATAACGAAGCGTACATGAACACGGGCATCCAACGCAGCGGCGCCACGCCCTGGGGCGCATGGACTACCACCACGCCAGTGGACGAAAGCAGAGGGTTCAAGCAAGAGCCCAAGAAGAACGTGATGGCCATAATGGAAGCGCATGGAATACCCTACGCGGCAACGGTGTCTGTTGGGCACCCCGAGGATTTCGTCAAGAAGGTCCGCAAGGCGAGGGATGTGCGCGGGCTGAGGTTCATACATGCATTATCTCCTTGCCCTCCAGGATGGCGCATGAACCCGATGAAAACCATCGAAGTGGCAAGACTTGCAGTGGACACGAGGATCTTTCCTCTCTACGAGATCGATGAGGGTGTCCTGGCAATCACCCGTCGCGGGAAGGGGAAGCCCGTCTCAGAGTACTTGTCACTGCAGGGCAGGTTCGGTCACCTGACGCCGGAGAATACGGCGGAAATCCAGAAAGTGATCGACGCCAGGTTCGAAGCCCTCGAGGCGAGAGCTGCCCGGAAAAATCTGAGCCCGTCATTTACACAACTCGCATGAGCCTCTTCCTCCCCCGGCCAGTAAGGACTTTCATTGGCATCCTGAGATTCTCATCAACGTCCTCATCGCCCGTGTCCACATGAAGGACAGGAGTTCCCCGCAGCTTGGTCGGAGTCGCGACAACGACTATTCCTCTAGCGCCGACGCGTCTTATGACTTCAGGAGACAACTGCTGGTTGCCTCGGCCAAAGATGAATCCCTGGGAACCTATGGGCGTGACCACGATTCTCCGACGATCATGCTTCCTCAGCAGATCCAGAATGTCGCTTTCGGTCATGTCGCGGTCAACCAGCCTTCGGTCGATGTAGGCATCGACTCCTAGCGAAGTCTTCTCCTGACCGATTGCCGAGGCGATGGCTTCCGTAGTGCTGCCTGGGCCAACGAGATAGAGTATGCCAGGCTCCATAGTCTCAGCTATGAAGGCCCCTAGTTCTTCTGCTTCGGCCGACGCAGTCTTGTCGTAGAACGCCGACTTGCTCGACTGAAGGTGCATCGTGTCATCCACCACTCGCGCAATCGAGAACAGGCGAGGCCGCGCTCTCCCTGCACGGAACTCGTCTTCGTCGACGTCCAGCACCTCAGCGTCCCTAGTCTGCCCCGTCTTGGCGTAGGACTCAACAAGATGCGCAGCATCCTCGGGGCTTAGGGCGAAAACGGAGGAATGCATCTTCACTCCGCCCGGAATGCCCACAAGGGTTACGCTGGTTCCGACCTCCTCAACGATGTCTCTTGCAGTTCCGTCGCCTCCGCAGAAGAGCAATAGGTCGACGCCTCTATCGGCGAATGCTTTCGCCGCCTGCTTCGTATCGAGAGCAGTTGTGACCTCGCCAGGAATATGAATGACTTCGAAGTCCAGTCCTTCGGCGCGGAGCAGGTCCCCGCCCATGTCTCCAAAACACGTCAAGAATCCCAGATCCAGGTCCTTGGCTCGCAGCGCATGAATCGTGATCGAAGCTCTGTCGGGCGCAGACTTTGACGCCCCGCGCCTGACAGCCTCCTCCTGGGTATCGGCGCCGTCTGTGCCCTTCAGACCGACGCTGCCGCCCATACCCGCTATGGGATTAACGAGAAAGCCGATGATGACCGTCACAGAGACGAGAGAGTCATTGACTGATAAAAACGGTTCGCGGGTCGGCATCGAAGATGCCTCTGAAGCGAAATTTCTGAAGGAAAGCCAGTATGACGGTGAGCACCATGGAGCGCCTGCGCCCTGCAGGCAGAGGATCTGGGCGAGAGCAGGAGCGCCTCGTAACGGGCTAGAGGGCTACTGGCTATGCGCAGAGGCGGAGTTCATCCGAACATATGCGGCTCGTAGCTCTCGAACGCTGGCGTGAGGTCTGCATGAATGAGTCTCTCGTCCGCAGGTTCGTTGGGAGGGACTACTATCGGCTCCTCGATGGCATCCGCGTAGCCAGAGATGTCGTGCATGAGAGTGTTGACATAGGAACTTGTCTGGCTGGTGATGGTCTGGACGATTTTGACTACGCTCTTCTCCATGATGTTCATCGCTTCGGACATGGGGAGGCCTCTCGCCCCTTCCATCGCGGCGAGTTTGTTGTTGTCGAGGACAACTGTGAAGTCCGCCGCATTCCTTAGTCGCTCGACGCCGTCCGTCGCAATCCTGGTTTTCTGTCCTCCTTCGACCGCGAAAGGCATTATCGGGATGGCAAACGTAAGCGCGTTGAGCTCCTTCGCCACGGTCGCGACGACTGGGGAGACTCCCGTGCCCGTGCCTCCGCCCATGCCAGCCACAACAAATATAATGTCGTAGCTCCTGAGCGCTTCACGCAGCACCTGACGCGCCTTCTCCGCACAATGCTCTCCTATCTCAGGAAATCCGCCTGCATCCTGGCCGAAAGTCACGTCTTTCCCTATCAGAATCCTCTTATGGGCGTCAATCCTCCGCAGGTGTTCCTCGTCGGTGTTCACGGCAATAGTCTCTATTCTGGTCAAGCCCCAGTAGATTCCGTGTACGATGTTCGACCCGGCACCTCCGCATCCCACGACTGCGATCGACGGCTCTCCCAAAGAGACACCTATTGCGTTGATTAGATCTCCAACCTTGCTCCCATCCTCTGTCATCTTTATCTGGCCTCCGTTTGTTCATCGTCCGAACGCGAGGGGGCGTCCCTGGCAAGAGACTCCATTCCGGACAATGCGCCCTCAAAGCGGTGCCGTCTTCATGTCTTCGGAACTACCTTCATCGCGCTTCTCTGTTGGACGGCATCCTTCTTCACCGCCTCCACGTGCTCCTCGTGGAGGAACTGATGTCTGGCACAGTCTGCCAGTGCCTCGGATATCGAGGTGTAGACCCCCTCGTCCACCAGATGGTTGATTGTGTCCAGCACGAGCGGCGGCAGCAGTACCACCGTCTCGTTTGGCCTTCTGGAAGTTCCGTCTTCAGCGCTCGTCACCCTTTCATCTATGTATGCAGATACTGCGGCGCGAGCAAGCTGTGATCTGTTTGAGAACTCGCGGCTGCCGGCAACGAACTCGTCCATCAGCTTCAGTATATCGGAATCGAGCCGCAGCGTTATCCTCTCGTTCTCCAACACATCAGACATGTGTGCATCCCATCCCGGCTTATCGACGCACTCCAAGATATGTCATACATTCGTATATATAGGTATGCAAAATGTCACATTTTGTCTGAAAAGGTCATATTGTCGTTTGAGACCGCTCGCGCAACGCACTGGCTCTTGGCAGGAACGACTGTATCAGCGGCATCATAAGGATTAAATGGGGGGTCTATCATGAGCCTCAAACGGCCAAGGAACAGGGTGAATTCATCTTATGAACATAGACTCATTAAACGAACAGAGGCCTTCAGGCTCAAGGTGGGTCGTTGCAGTCTCCGTCATAGTCGGCATATCTCTCTTTGTCGCGGGTTTCGCTTTGACCTTGTCCGCCCTCCGCGGCGAAGCAGTTGCTGGAATTGACGGGACGAATGGAGTTGATGTGAACTCCAACAATATCAAGGATCTTTCGGGCGAAGGCTTCCCTCTTGTAATCGGTCTAACCCTCAGTATGATCGGCGTTGTCGTGGCGACGGTTGTACCAGCCTCTGCATTCATCAAACGCGTCGACCACGACGCCTGAAGACCTTCTCGTTTTGCGACTACTCAACATATTTATGCGGAATGAACATTCCGATGTCAAGCTGGCTGAGTTCAATGGCTCTGGATTTCCCGCAGATAGAGGCGAAGTGGCAGGACGCATGGTACAGCGCGCGCGTCAACGAATCCGAGCCCGAGCAGGGCAAGCCGAAGTTCTTCATGATCTTCGCGTACCCCGGAGTAACGGGCTACCTCCACGTTGGACACATGCGAGGCTACACGGTCTCCGATGCTATCGTGCGATACAAGCTCATGACCGGCTACAACGTCCTGTTCCCAGTCGGAACACATGCCACAGGGAACGGTGCCATCAGCTTTGCCCGGAGGGTCGAGCGACGTGACCCTGCTACCGTCGACATACTCACCTCGAATGGATGTTCCGAAGAGACACTGTCGCGCCTCGAAGACCCGCTTGAGGTCGTTCGGTTCTTCAACGGCATATACCTGAACGATTATTGGAAGCGCTTCGGCTTCTTCTCTGATTGGCGCAGATTTACGAGCACAATCAACCCAGACTACATGCGTTTCATCGAGTGGCAGATGCTCAAGCTGAGAGCCGAGGGACTGCTGATTCAGAAACCATACTATGCCGCCGCATGCGTCGAACACGGCCCTGTCGCAATCGACGCATCGGAAACCGACATATCGAAGGGTGGGAGCGCAGAGGTACTCGAGTATTCATTGCTGAAGTTCGAACTCGAGGATGGCCGGAAGCTCGCCGCCGCAACTCTGCGACCCGAGACAGTCTTTGGGCTGACCAACTTCTGGGTCAACCCAGAGGTTGAATATGTCGACGCCAGAGTCGGCGATGAGACTTGGGTGGTTTCGCGGCAGGCCGCCGAGAAGCTCGCGCTGCAGATGGACGATGTCGAAGTGGTGGATTCCGCCGATGGTGGGTCCCTTATTGGGAAAAGCTGCAAGGCTCCCTACACCGAAAAGACGATTCGCATATTCCCGTCTGCACTGTGCGATCCCGACGTCGGCACAGGCCTGGTGATGAGCGTCCCGTCGGACGCGCCCGTCGATTGGGTTGGCCTGGTCGAACTCAGGGGAGATTCCTTGGTCAGGAAAGAGTACGGCATAACTGATGCAATGCTGAATGAAGCTGCCCCCGTAGCGATAATAGACACTCCAGGATACGGCCCGCTCCCAGCTGTCGAAGTCACGGAACGCATGGGGATAAGCTCGCTCGACGACCCGCGGCTGGATGAAGCGACGAGAGAGGTATACAAGACCGGATTCCACAAGGGAGTGATGAACAGCTCCTCCGGCGATTTCGCCGGATGGCACGTCGAGCGGGCAAAGGACGCGGTAAGGGAGCAGATGATCGAGAGCGGAGCTGCTGCGATGTTCTATGATCTATCGGAGGAGGTCCTGTGTCGCTGCGGCAACAAGGTGCTTGTGAAGAAGATACCCGACCAATGGTTCATCGACTACGGAAACGCCGCACTGAAGGAGAGTTCAAAGGAGCATGCCCTCACGATGAAGATTCTCCCGAAGGAATATCATGACAACATTCAGAACGTCCTCGAATGGTATCGTGAGAGGGCTTGTGTTCGACTTGGCAATTGGCTGGGAACACCGTTCCCGCTGGACGACCGATGGATCGTTGAGGCCATTGCGGACAGCACGCTGTATCCGATATACTACGTGCTGGCAAAATACGCAAACGAGGGATTGATGCGACCGGAGGAAATGAACGAGCCGTTCTTCGACTATGTCCTCCTTGGCAGGGGTGATGTTCAGACTGTTGCGTGCGCGACAGGCATCGACACGAAGGTGTTGAGCGCCGCAAGAGCAGAGTTCGAATACTGGTATCCTCTGGATATCAATCTCGGAGGCAAAGAGCATATGACCGTTCACTTCCCCGTCTTTCTGATGAACCACGTAGGCATACTTAGGCAAGAGCACTGGCCTATGGGCATCATAGTCAATTGGTACATCACGGCTACGGGCGGCAAGATATCCAAGTCCAAGGGCGGGGCGCAGCCCATCCCAGACGCGGCAGAACGATTCGGAGTAGACGCAATGCGACTCTTCTACGCTCACATTGCGTCGCTGTATGTCGACGTCGCATGGGAGGACGAGAAGGTCCAATCGTACAGGGACCGGATAGAGCGTATATGGAACTTCGTTGTGGACTCCATCGAGATGAACGACGGTCCCGCCTCGGACGTGGACGCCTGGCTCAGAGCGCGGGTTGAGAGTTGGATTGCAGAGGCACATGCGTACATGGAGCAGTACGACCTTCGATCGTATGCGAACAACGTGTACTTCGAGATCTCCCAAGACTTCAAGTGGTACCTGAGGAGAGGTGGTGCGTCGAAGGAAGTCGTCGGTGAGGCGCTCCGTACGTGGACCCAGCTAATGGCTCCGATTACCCCGCACTTGGCAGAGGAGATATGGGAGCGCCTCGGTATGCCCAGGTTCGTATCGAACTCGCAGTTGCGATCCGCCAGGAGAACCGAATCGACCGAGCTGGAGGAGGCAAAGGAGCGGCTTCTATCGAGCCTTATCACGGACATATCCGAGATCCTCAGGGTCACTTCGATCAAGCCTTCGAAGGTGGTTCTGATGACCGCTCCCCGATGGAAGAACGACGTCCTCGACAACGCTCTGTCAGGTGGTGAAGAGGGAGCGGACGTGGGCAGGCTAGTCAAGGAAGCCATGCCTTCTTTGCCGCAGGATGCCCGCAAGGAATTGCCCGCGTTCGCGAAGGCCGTCGCATCAGAAGTAGGAAGGATGTCGCCTGATGAAAGGCGTAGGGCGTCTGCTCGGGTCGATGAGCTCACGGTACTGAGGGTGGCGAAGGAGTTCCTGGAAGACTACTTCAGATGCGAGGTTCTGGTGTTCTCCGCGGACGACACGGCGAAGCTGGACCCCGAGAACCGTGCGAGACAGGCGAGACCGGGAAGGCCCGCAATACATGTCGAATAACCGTCGAGTTGATCTCAGCAGGACAGGGGCCATGTATGCCTTTTGCGGGCATTTCTGAAGTGATAATGGAGAGGCAAAGGATTAAAACCAGGCTTTGGAGATATCTGACTCATCGGTTGGCGTTATGAGGAAATCGGTGCCCGTGTTGGCTCTGACCATATTCGCAGCCTTTTTCTTTTCGTTTACAGGACAGGCGGTCTCGCAGAATGACCACGCCACCGAAGCCGATATTGTCGTCGAGACGCGTATGCAGATGACCAGCGTAGCCAGCCTCGACGGCTCGGGCAGCATCAAGGTCACCTTCAAGGGCGACACCGCTCGGGAGTGCAGGCAGCACATCCTATCGGAGTTCGACAGCAGCATGAATCAGGTGATCGAGGCCGATGAGGCGATAGACTTCCTTGTCGCGTTCGCCTCAGAGATCGACGGAAGTCTCTATTGGGGAGTCACCTTGTCGCTGACGACGGACTTCTTGAACGTCAGCCTGACCGAAGTGGCCGACGTGACGGATGGACTCGTTTCACAGAGCTGGGACTCGACGGACGACCTCGTTTTGCGGATGGATTTCGATGGCAATGGTGAGGGCTTCTCCAAAGTCATATTCATTACGCAGACTACGATCAACACGGTCTGCGGCGCCTTGCGCGATTCTACAGGCTACTTGTTCGATGGAGTGATGAGGGTGGAGCACCGAACAATATCGTTCGGATTCGGCAGCTTCGTCTCACCCGAGATCGCGAGCGGATCCATACAGGAGATCAGGACGCCAGCTGGCGTAGTCCTGTGGTATTCCTCCCAGTTCGAAGTGGAGAATTCAACGAGCGCGGAGAACGAATCGATCTCATACGAGCAATTCTCACCGATAGAGAACCATCAGGTCGCATTCGCTATCCTGCTGATATGCTCGTTTATAATCATGCGAATGCCTGGTCAGCGCTTCCAGAAGTTCAAGAAGCTGCATCCCAAACGCTACAGGAAGTATGCCCACCCGAAACAGTCGGTCAGAGCCATAGCCGTTTTATTGGTGGTGGCAACATGGACATTGTACGCCCTGCCCTTCCTCCTGTCGCCGGTGATCGAGGGGTTCCTTCTGTATTCCATATACTTCATACTCCTTGGCCCAGTGGCTGTGATGGTGCAGTACACTGCGTCAAGGGTTGTCTATGACCGCTCTGCCCTTGACATACCAGAGGACACGGTCATAGAGGTCAGGCAGGCTATGGCGCCTGAGGAGGAGTCCGAGGCAGCAGGGTTCTGCACCGTCTGCGAAAGGCCGATCGATCTCGCCGACGAGCTCCATACTTGCGAGGCGTGTGGAGTAGAGATGCACATCGAGTGCGGGGAGCGGGCCCAGGCATGCCCTGCGTGCGGCGCGATTCTGTACCCTCAGGACACGCGCTCGATAGAATGCAGGAACTGCGGAGAGTCGTTCCTTCACGCAGGACAAGAGGATCCGTATTCCATTCAATGCACAAGATGCGGTGCGTTCCAGGAGGAGGTCGAGGCTGGAAAGAACTACCTGATCGTGGATCGCGACCCGACGATGGCCTATCGTATGATGAGGGCGATGGGCATTTCGGGCAGGGCTGCGATGGCCATAACCGCTGAGTTTCCAGGCAAGATGAGAGAGGCGCACGAGCTTGGCGAGGAAGTCGACGTCCGCTGGTTTTCCGAGAGCACGACCGACATAGACAACGTCAACCCCCACGATCTGGAAGGAGATGCAATGGAGACTGCCTCCACCTTCTTGATGACAACCAAGAGGGCGGGCCTCATGATCGATGGCATGTCGTTGCTTTTGGAGTTGAACGGGTTCGACAAGGTCTTGGCGTATGTACGACGACTGAACGACCTCGCAGTCATTCATGGCTCGACCATTCTGCTGCATACGGACAAGTCCGAGTTGGAAGAGGAGCAGTTCAAGAGGCTTTCTGACGAATTCGACGAGATACACGACTATCTGTGATTGTCACTGTATCTCCCATCCCACTTCCTGGACAGATTATGGCCCAATCCCAGTTGGTCGAGGATTCTACCGACGACGAAATCGACCATGTCGTCCACGGTCTCGGGTCGGGGATAGAAAGCCGGGCAGGCGGGCATCACAACAGCGCCCGCTTCGGATAGTGTGAGCAGATTGCGGAGATGTATGGTCGATAGAGGGGTTTCTCGCGGGACGATTACCAGCTTCCTGCGCTCCTTGAGCGCGACGGCGGCAATCCTGGTCACCAGGTTATCAGCTATTCCGCATGCTATCTTGGACATCGTGGACATGCTGCAAGGGGCTATCACCATCGCGTCGAAACGTGTCGAGCTAGAGCCGGATGCGAGGGGGGAGAAGAGGTCGTCATTCGTCCAGCTGTGCGTGGCTTTCGAGGCGATCTCTGATGCAGACAGGCCGGTTTCGCCGTCACACATGAGTGATGCCTCCGATGAGAGCACGACGGTCTTGTCGCACGTAAGACAGTCTATGAGGCGTACCCCGTATCGGATTCCCGATGCGCCCGTTATGCCGACGACGACGTGCACGGCCCGTCAATGCGCGCCAGGGGATAAAAGGTATTTGAGATATGCAAACGCAAGAGGAAGGGTTCAACGGGCGGTCCAGCCATCTTCTCTGACGGCGCATTTAAATATAAGTAGCAGCTTATCCGCGTTTTGTCGCTACTTTGGCGATTGTCCAGGATAGCCGACGTGTCATAAGTCCTTTGAGGTAGTTCGATGGCGACAGCTTACGATGTACCCGCCGCAAAGATGGTGCCTAGATTAGCTGAGGAGCTCAGGAAGCTGGACACGATCAAGCCACCCGAATGGGCAATGTTCGCGAAGGCCGGCAGGCACAGGGAGAAGAGTCCAATTGACGATGGTTGGTGGTTCGTCAGAGCGGCCGCGGTCCTCAGGAAGGTCTACATAGCCGGTCCAATCGGGACGACGAGGATAGCTGCGGAGTTCGGTGGGAAGGCGGACAGAGGTTCGAAACCGAACAAGGCTGTCCGCGGTTCCAGGTCGATAGCCAGGACTACCATCAAGCAGCTGGAGACCAGCCAGCTCGTGCAGAAAGACAAGAACGGCGGCAGAGTCGTTACCGGAAAGGGGCGAAAGCTCGTTGACGGCCTGGCTACGGAACTGCTGAAGGAAATGGCGACTCAGAATCCTGAGCTCACCAAGTATCTCTGAGTGATGGGCGCATGGCGAATGATGACGAGTTGGATTTGCTGCGACAAAGGAAGCTGCAAGAACTGCAGATGAAGGCCCAACAGGAGGCCGCCGCTCAGGAACAGGCCAAACAGGTCGAGGCTCAGAGGGCCCTCGTGATGAGGCAGGTGCTCACGCCGGAGGCGAGGGAAAGACTGGCCAATCTCAGGATGACGCGTCCGGATGCGGTGGAGCAGGTCGAGAACCAGCTTCTGATGCTGGTCCAATCGGGCAGGTTGTCGCAGCAGATAGACGACTATACGCTCAGGCAGATACTTCGAAAGGTGATGCCTTCCAAGAGGGAGATCAAGATCGAAAGGAGATGATTGCTTGTCCAGACACAAACCGTACGCCAGGAAGATAAGGCTCTTGAAGGCCCTCAGAGGCAACAGACGCGTTCCAGCCTGGGTCATGATGAGGACGGATAGGAGATTCGTACGTCATCCCAAGAGGAGGCACTGGCGGCGGAACAAGCTGAAGGTATGAGGGGTAAGCATGGTCGAAGAGCTTGAGAGGGTTTTCACGATCCCTCTGACTGTTACTAAACAGGTGCCGAGGACCAAACGCGCTCCAAGAGCAATCAAGGAGATCAAGGAGTACGTCAGGAGGCACATGGCTGAGAAGGATTCGTCGGGCATAGAGGACGAGACGCTCAAGAAGGATGTCTGGATAGACCATAGGTTGAACGAGCAGCTCTGGCGGAAAGGCATCGAGAATCCTCCGAGAAATATCCGAGTAAAGGTGATCCGGTTCGAGGATGGGCTCATAGAAGTCTCCCTCCCAGAGGAGTGAGCCAGGCGGAGTATGGCCCGATGCTTAGACTGGGCGACCTCAACGGGAACCCCCACATAGGGGTGTACTGTGCTGCAAGTGAGGATATCGCGATAGTCGCAGAACCGGTTGAACGCAAGTTTCTAGAGGACCTCAGGGAGGTGTTGAGGGTGGAGATCGCTCTGACGACAGTAGCGGGGTCGAGTGTTGTCGGTTCGCTGGTCGCTTTGAACTCGAACGGAGCAGTCCTGTCCAACCTCGCCGAGGAGTCCGAGATAGACAAGATGCCGCCTTCGCTCAATATACGGTTCATGCCAGACAGAATCAACGCCGCAGGAAACAACATCCTCGTCAATGATAGGGCGGCGTGCGTCCATCCAGCGGCGTCCAAAGGCACGGTTCGCATGCTCGAGGACGTCCTCGATGTAGAGGTGCAGAAGCGGTCCATCGCAGGCATTGATACCGTCGGCTCCGTGTGCATCGTCACATCAAAGGGTCTCCTGTGTCACCCTCAGACAGGTGAGGATGAGGTGAGAGCGCTGTCCGACCTGTTTGGTGTGCCGGCAACCGTCGCCACGCTGAATTATGGCACGCCCTACCTGGGAGCCTGCGCCGTCGCAAACAGCAAGGGTGCATATGTTGGCACACGTTCCACACCCATCGAACTCGGCAGGGTAGAGGACGGCCTTATGCTGTACTGAGTCCTCAGTCACTCTGAGAATACCCAGATGTCTGTTCCTGAAGCGGCCAAGTCGTCTGAGGAGAACTCCACCTCATTACCGACCTTCACTATCCTGTTGCTGTCGACCTTTTCCAGGAAGTCTTGAACGGGGCGGATCGACAGCGACAATCCCAGGGTTCTGTAGTGCATTGGCACCGCAACTCTTGGACCAAGCTGCTCGACGACGCGCCGGGCGCCTTCTGGGCCTACGGTGAAGACGTCTCCTACGGGAACGAACAGAACATCAACCCCCGCAAGCCTCTCCGCCTGGACTTCATCGAGGATGTGTCCCAAATCTCCCAGGTGGCAGAACGATAGGCCGTCCAGCTCGAACCTGAAGAGGGTGACTCTGCCCCTCTTGGTCCCTCTCTGTTCGTCGTGAAACGCCTCTACACCCTCGACCCTGACGCCTTTCTCGACGGTCATCACCGGTTCGTCTATCACGGTCGATTCGAGTCCTTTGACCGCGCGAGGACAGTTGTGGTCGAAATGGTCATGGGATACGAGAACAACATCCGCAGTAACCTTTGGAGGACGGATGCCTATCGATTTGCCATCGTGTGGATCGGTAACGACTACAGAGCTTCCTGCGACCTCAAAACATGCATGACCGTGCCATCTTATCCGCAAATTGACTGTCTCCAACCCGACAAGCGTGACACCTGTACTTAATTCAGACGGTGCTCAACCTCGAAAGAGACTGAACCAACAAGAGTACGCGTAAGATAGCGAGGCTGCGTTACCTCTTCTTCACCTTTCTAACGACGCGGGTTCTCCTGACAGACGGCTTCTTGTCGGCGGGAACGGCTGTGATGTCGGGCTCGGCGTCTGTCCGAGCCGGAGGATGAGTGGACGCCTTGACGCTTCTGACCCTCCTGACTTTCGGTCGCTTGGTCGGCTCAGGCACGGGCTCGGGAGTCTCATCTTGAGAACTCTCTGGAAAGGGTAGAGAATCTTCAAAGGCCTCTTCAGACCACTCGGCCGAAGGCTCCGGCTCATCCTCTTCCACCTCCGCTTCAGGCGTCGGGACGGGCGCCTGCATCTTCTCTGATGCCGGGGTCCTGAGAGTCGATTCGATCATATGATTGACAGTACCTGGCTCATGTCTCTGCTTCTCAAGCATGAGCTCACGCTCAAGCTTCTCTATCTGCAGAATCCACTCGTCCTCCTCTTCGAAATCCCATCCACAGAACTCGCAGATCATATTCTGCTCAGATACTCCGAGTCCGCAACTCGGACATTCTTTCTTGGACTCGGTTCGGTCTGATTTCCTGGCCATCATAGTGAGAATTCTGTGGTTATTATTTAAGATTTTGTAGGCGAACTAGAAATGGCTGGTCAGTGCGCGACAGCGATGGTAAAATACATCTAGAAGCTATTATCTCGGACTGAAATGAAGATATTGGTACTGTGTGTCGACAGGGATGACGACCTCGGAACCAAGACCGGGATCGCGGGTCCCGTAATCGGCCGCGAGGAGAACCTGAATGCGAGCATGGCACTCGGTCTAGCCGATCCCGAGGAGGTGGACGCCAATACAATCCTGTCCGGCCTGCAGCTCTACGACGACCTTGTCAAGAGAGGCATGGACGCGGAGATAGCCACAATATCCGGAGACACGCATGTCGGATTCCAGTCAGACCTCGTACTGACAACGCAGTTGGAGAACGTTCTAGAGGTGGTCAAGCCCGACAGGGCGATACTAGTCAGCGACGGCGCGGAGGACGAGACGATTTATCCCGTGATATCTTCGCGCGTCAAGATCGACTCAGTGAAGAGGGTCTACGTCAAACAGAGCAGGAGTATCGAAGGGACTTACTACATGATAGTCAAGACCCTCCAGGATGAGAAGATGAGAAGGAAGTGGATAGTGCCCCTGTCTCTCGTGCTGATCATATGGGGACTTCTGTCGCTGGTGGTGAAGATAGTCCAGTTCCATGAGGGGGAGTATAAGGATATAGGGATGCTATCTCAAATGGCGCTCGGAGCGACGGGGGTAGTTATCGGATTGTACCTCCTCGGATGGGCGTACAGATGGGCCGAGAGGACGAGCCAACGGCTGACCAGGATGAAGCGCTCCATTCGGCAGGGTTCCCTGGCCATACCTTTCGCAATCGTCGGTCTCGTGCTCGCCATCGTGGGGGTCCTGATTGGCTACGATATGGTGCAGACCTACAACGAGGGATTGCTGCCTCACGAGCGCAGCCTTGCGATCGCGATACTCGTTTTCGTGTCAGGTTGCGTGTGGTTCATCGTGTTCGGTGTGTTTGCGTACGAGTCGGGAAAATCGGTTACTGCATTCCTGCAGACGGGCAAGATCCGGTGGTCCTTCATCGTGATGATGGTCTCCGTGTTGGCCACGGGTTTCATCATCCAAGGTTCAGTAGATGCTCTGGAGTATTTCCTGAAATACAGCGATTACGACCTCGTCATAATATTCTCCGAAATGGTCACAGGCATAATGATTGCCATCTTCAGCTCAGTTCTGAATGCATCATTGCGAAGGGAGGCGGAGCGGAAGGCAGCTGCACCTGGGGCGTGAAGGCATCAAGCTGGACAGGTGGCTTCCACTGTATCACGAAATCTGTCTGGATTTCGGCTTCAGCGAGGCAGAGGACGAGAGAAGCGCCAGACTCCTTTCGTCGATGATCGCAGGACGGAGTACAAGGACGCTCGACGAGATGTATGCGTCGACTGTGCCGAGGAAAGCAGTCGTGTGCGGCGGCGGCGACACCTTGGTCAGCGACATCTCGTCTATCGCAGAGGGAGACTACATCGTGGCTGCAGACGGCGCTACCTCCGCGTTGCTGGATAAGGGGTTGCTGCCGGATGTCATCGTAACGGACCTCGATGGCAACATCGAGGATCAAGTAGACGCCAATACCCGTGGCAGCACGGTGTTCGTGCATGCGCATGGAGACAACATCGCCGCATTGGAGAGATGGGTCGGAGAATTCACAGGGAAGGTCATAGGCACATGCCAGGGAAATCCCGTGGAGGGTATCTTCAACTTCGGAGGGTTCACTGACGGAGACCGCGCGGCATGTGTGATGGCTGAGCTGGGCGCGCGGGAAATCCGCCTTGCCGGATTCGAGCTCGCGCATCCGTCGGAGAAGCCTGGTAGGTCGATGGAGATCAAGGCAATGAAACTGGCGTGGGCCGAACGCATACTGGAAATGCTGAGGAAGGACGGTGTGGAATTCAGTGCCGTCTCACAGGGCTGAAACGACACTGCAACCGTGGTCGACACGTTTTTACGGCTGTATATGGTTGCCTCTCAATAAGGGATCGGGATGTCCGTAGTAACCATGCGACAGGTCGAACTCGCGCTGAAGAAGACCATCGGCAAGAGGGATGGCTTGTCGGACGACGACGTCAAGAAGATGGCGGAGTACATAATGAGCTTTTTTGGATATACCGATGAGGTCATCGACAATCGGCTCACACCCAACGACCGCGACGTATTCTACATGCTTGAAGAGGTCGGACTTGTAACAACGACTCATGAGGAGGTCCTTCTCAAGAAAGGCAAGCTCTGGAGAATCCACTACTGGATACTCAAGAAGGACCAGATAGCGCGCCTGGCTGTCAGTGATGACGTCGTAGAAGAGACGGACTCTTCCGCAACCGACATCTACGACGAGCTATCCGACGAACAATGGGGGCGCCATCGAGGTACTTAGCAGGACAGATGGTTCTGAGACGACACCCGTCAACGGCATGAAAGCCATTAATATGGGAAGCTCGATGGCCCAGAGGCGAGATTGCTTCGTATGAACGGATATCTGATCGCCCTCCTGGTGTTCTTGGCTTGGCTTGCCCTCGTTCTTGTGGCCCGAAAAAGCGGATGGCTCGAGAAGCATTCGATGAGCCTTTGGGGTCCCATAATCATGTGGCGCACACGCAGAGGGCGAGAGCTGATCAATCGGATAGCCGCCTACGAGCGCATATGGACGTTCTTCGGCAAAGCCTCCTTGTGGATTTGCGCAGGAGCCATGGTGACGATGATGGTTCTGCTGCTGTGGCAAGCTACTATCGTACCGAAGATCGAGAAAGCCCCTTCGCCCGAGCTGATACTGGGCGTCCCAGGCATCAACCCCATAATCCCTGTCGGCTACGGCATCCTGGGACTAGCGGTCGCGATGGTAGTCCACGAGTTCTCGCATGGAATAATGACCCGATTGGGAAGGATGAAGATAACTTCTCTCGGACTGCTGTTTCTGGTGTTCCCTATAGGCGCTTTCGTCGAGCCTGACAATAAGGAGCTGGAAGCGACGACGCGGAGAAAGAGGTCGAAGGTCTTCGCCGCCGGTCCCGCAAGCAACATCATATTCGCTCTGGTTACGCTGAGCCTCTTCTCAGGGGTGATGATGTCCTCTGCGATTCCATCCCACGAAGGCGCACTTGTCGTCGGAGTGGTTGAAGAGTCGCCAGCATCGCTGTCGGGCATAACTCCATACACGGTCGTCGCGGAGATTGATGGTGGTAACGTCCGTTCCGTCGACGATATCCAGGATAGGCATGCGAGTCCTGGATCCGAGGTGGACGTCTCATACTACTTCAGCGGAGAATTGAAGGTCGCGCATGTGGTTGACGGACTGGTAGTCGCATATGTCGTTGAAGGCTACGGCGCCTTCGAGGCAGGCCTGGAATCCGGCATGGTCATCGTTTCCCTGAACGACACGCTTGTTACGAACCTCGAAGTGCTCAGAACGATAATGGCCGAGGTTCACTCAGACCAGGTGGTGAACATCACCGTTATGCGGTACGACGTCGACGCCGACGTATTCATCGTCTCAGAAGACGTGAGAGAAGTGCAGCTATCTGACAAGCACGCATTCTATGAGGAGTTCTATCCTGATGACAACAATCCCTCGTTTGCAGGACAGGGTTATCTCGGAGCCGGCTTCCTTATGCTTGGCTTGGATGTGAAGGCCACGGACCATTATGCGAGCCAGCTGGCGCAACCGTTCAGCGGGGATAGGTCCATCGGAGACGTTTCGATGTCGTGGCTTCGCCTGATAGCTCTGCCGTTCCTCGACCTCGCCCCGCTGAGGTCTCCGGTCACCGACCTGTACGAGCCTGGTGGAAGTCTTTCTTGGCTTCCGGATGGTGCATTCTGGATCCTCACGAACTCCTTGTACTGGATATTCTGGATCAACCTCATGCTCGGACTGACGAACGTTCTCCCGGCTGTGCCACTCGACGGCGGATACATCTTTCGAGACGGCATGGACTTCATCCTGGCAAAACTCAACAAGAAGAGCACCAAAGAGCAGCGGGAAAAGACAACGGGATCTGTGACCATGTTCCTTGCTCTGCTCGTCCTGTTCCTGATAATGTGGCAATTGATCGGTCCCCGAATATAGCCTAGCATTGCTTCGAACCCCTCAATCGGGCTACGATTGCAGCTATCGACTGGCCTTGCGCAATGTTTTTATTACCTGATTTGTTACCAATGATGATCGGATGTTCTCACCCAAGAAGGACATGCGGGAGCTGATAATAGAAGTCCTAAGGAAGGATTCCGCCTCCATTAGCGGCGTCCATCGAGAGCTGGAAGCGAAGGGTGTCAAGCTTCACAGGCTCGAACTGACGGGATACCTCAAGGCATTGGCCGACATTGGCATGTTGAAGGAGAAGGACATCAGGCCTGCAAAGGTCTTCTCTGTATCCTCTTTGCGCGAGAAGTCCTTCCACGAACTCTTGGGAGAGGCGTGTAGTGCTGTGTCGGACTTCCCGGGCGAAAGACCGACTTTGGCGGCGTACTGTCTCCAGACTCTCTTCAAGCGACCGATTTTTGACATGGAGGTGCGGAGATGCGGCTTTGACGGGCTGGTTAGAGGACGCAAGGCCACGTCGGAGGAGCGGTCGGAAGCGAAGGCAACCCTCGTAAGGCAGGGGTACAAGATTCCGAACAGCGATGTCCCCACCATCGTCGAGGAAGATCTGCAGGAGCAGTACATGAAGGTGCTCGGTTATGTTATCGTCGAGCGGTTCATGCTGGGCCAGCACGTTAGGGAGACTACACAGACGAAGCTGTAGGGCATATGTTTTATCCGCGAATCGACTTCACCACCATGTGACCCTGGATGCTCTTGTGCGGGATCTCAGAAGTTACAGGGGCGTATCGAGAAAGCGCGAGATCTCCAGTATAGCTTCGAGGCTGCTATGCCCACCCGACAGCAATGTGATTGCCAGCTACGGAGAGGATGCGGCGGCCATCGACTACAACAGCAGGGTCCTTCTGCTGGCAGCTGATGGTATAATGGAGGATCTCATCACATCTGACCCTTATTGGGCGGGGTATTGCTCAGTCCTGGTCAACGTTAACGATGTTGCCGCGATGGGAGGGCTGCCCATCGCCGCGGTCGACATCATCTCGTGCGGAGACGAAGGGCTGAGGGATTCTATTGTCGAAGGTCTGAGCGACGCGAGCTCGAGATTCCAAGTGCCGATCGTCGGCGGCCACCTTCACCCCGACACCTCGTACTCAGCAATAGACGTCGCGGTCCTTGGCGAGACAGACCGGCAGCATCTAGTGACGAGTTCCAGTGCAGTCGCGGGCGACGACATAATCTTCTCCATGGACCTTGAAGGCCGCTTCACGCCCGGAATACCTTATTCGTGGGACACTACTTCGAATAAGGGCCCGGACGAGGTGAGACGACGGTTGGCGTCTATGCACGCCGTCGCTCCGATGCTGTCCGCAGGGAAGGACATCAGCAATCCTGGGGCGTTAGGGAGCGCTGGGATGCTTATGGAGGCGAGCGGCGTCGGAGGGCGAATCGCCGTCGACATGCTCCCGAAACCAGAAGGGGTGGACATC
>CP070736.1:176625-253043 GCA_020347645.1 Methanobacteriota archaeon
GTTCGAAATAAAGAGCGGCAAATTCGCGGGCGTCGCCGTAGACGGACTGGAATACGAGACCCTGTACTCCCTTGGAGGCGCGTGCGGAAACGCAAGCATAGAATCGGCAGCTCGCGGAAATGAGATATGCGACGTGCTCGGAATGGACACTATCTCTGCTGGAGTCGCGATTGGCTTCGGGATGGAGCTCGTCCAGAGAGGCGTGTTGACGGAGGAGGAAGTGGGCATGAAGCTCACTTTCGACAACGCGGAGGACGCTGTGCCTCAGATGCTCGAGCTGATGGGGAGGCGCGAGGGCTTTGGAGACATCCTGGCAGACGGAGTGAAACGTGCCGCCGAGAGGATCGGCAAAGGGGCTGAGCGATACGCGGTACACACCAAGGGCATGGAGCCGCCCGCCTATGATGTCCGGGGCATGAAAGGACACGGGCTGGCATACATGACTTCGACCAGGGGTGCATGTCATCTGCGTGCTGGCTTCTACGCCCCTGAACTCGTGGGGAAGTTCTGGCGTTGGGAAGGCATCGACAGGCAGTCTCCTGATGGCAAGGCCGCGATGGTTGCCACTATGGAGAATTTCATGTGCGTCTACGATTCTGTCGGCCTATGCAAATTCTCGAGGGGTTTCTTCCTCATTGATAAGTTGTGCGAGGTCATCGAAGCCATCACGGGACTGAAGTTCACCGAGGAGGAGCTGCTCGATATCGGCGAAAGGGTCCACAACATGAAAGGACACTTCAACTACAGAGAGGGCATAACCAGAAAGGACTGGCTCCTTCCGCCAAGGGTACTGGAAGACCCCATACCCGAAGGACCGTCCAAAGGCAATCTGATAACGAGGGAACAGATGAACAATATGCTCGACGATTACATGGCGGTTAGGAAATGGACCGCGGACGGCGAACCGACCCCCGAAAAACTCAAGGAATTGGATCTTGTCTGAGCTAGTTTCTGCACGACAATAGACGGCGAGCGCACGCATGATCGAGCTGCTATTGCGACCTTGAGATCAAATCAGCTTGATGGTCTCCGCGAGCTCCTCCAGCTTCTTTCGAGCGGCGTCACAGTCTACCTCGCGTGGCATGGCGGCGACTATAAGTGCCTTTCTTCCAGCTCCAACAATGATCATCATTGCGTCGTCGCTCTCGGCCACGATACCCTGTGGGGTGCCGACCTTCAGTTCGGAATGCGCTGTCGAGGCTGCACCGAGCAGCGTGGCGCACATTATGCCGAATGTCTCGGCCGAGATGTCGTCTGGGATGTCGCCTGCCATGATGAGCCCGTCCCGGCTCACAATCGCGGAGGCGAACGCTCCATATTCGTCCCTGAGCTGTCGCAATGCAGGTTTGAGCTCCGTATCAGTTCCCTCCCAATGGTTCCACCTTGAACACGCAATGTTTGTCGCCTCGACTTGTGCACTCTACCTCCTCGCAGTGCATACGCTTACGAAGGCGCCCCTCGTACATCTTACGGACAATACCTCTCAGCCGATGGCAGGTGGCGTCGTCGGATGAGGCGGTTATCTCGAAAGAGCCTTCGACAACGGCGCTTGTCTCCTGAAAGACAATGTTGTCTACCCATCCCTTGGCTCGCAGCAAGTTCGCACAGATCTCGAAGTATTTGTCAGGTTCCTGTAAGGCAATCTTAGATATTTCCTCCCCAAGTATCATGCCTTCCCTGAAGAAAAGACCATGGCATGCCTGTGCCATCACGCCCTCATAGAGCTTCCGTATCTCTTCAAACTCCGACTGAGAGTACTTGACGAATTTCATTCAATTCTCCTCGTGGATTTGTATAGAGATTATTTAATCTTTGGTCAATCACTAGCCCTATACGTTCAAGTCTGGAGACGGCGAGAGTCTCCGGTTGAAAGATACTTATTCAATCGGTGCCATATGGCGCGGCATGAGCATGTTTTCCGATGACGAGGGCAAGATGGCGGTCGGAATCGCTAGATCAGCTATCGAGAATCACATTCGCAGCGATCAGCCGCCTGATTTCGAAGTGCCCGACGTGTTCAATAGAAGATCCGGTGTCTTTGTGACGCTAACGACGCATCCAGACAACGGCCTCCGAGGGTGCATAGGCTACCCTGAACCCGTCGTTCCTTTGATACAGGCGTTGATCGATTCTGCCATAAACGCTGCGTCCAGAGACCCGCGGTTTTCGCCGATCAGCGAAGCGGAACTCGATCGGATCCGCGTGGAGGTCAGTCTTCTAACGCCTCCCGAGGAGATATCAGTCAGTGACGTGGCTGACCTCCCAAAGCGAATCAAGGTAGGCGAGGACGGACTGATTGTGCAGCGCGACGGGGCAAGAGGCCTCCTTCTGCCCCAGGTGGCGGTCGAATGGGGCTGGGACTCAGAGGAGTTCCTGTGTCAGGCTTGTATGAAGGCCGGAGTGAGCCCTGACGCTTGGTTGATGCCGGGCACCAAGATATCAATCTTCAGAGCTGAGGTATTCTCGGAGACTGAACCTCAAGGGAATGTCGTCAGAAGGGAGCTCGATGAGCAGCATGGATGTAGTCGTTAAGGGCAAGTGCTATGTCGAAGGCCGATTGTACGACCGATGCATAGGAGTCGTAGACGGTAGGATAGCAGCGATCGGCGCGAACATAGACGGCGAGCGAGTTTACGACTTCGGCGGCAAATTGATACTGCCTTCGGCTGTCGACGCACACGTTCATATGCGCGACCCAGGAGCGACGCACAAAGAGGATTTCGCGACCGGCTCCCTCGCGGCGTTGCACGGAGGAGTGACCTGCGTGATGGACATGCCGAACACGGACCCACCTACAACCACTGTAGCAGCGCTCAGGGAAAAGGCGAACATAGCCGCCGCCAAGAGCTACTCTGATTTCGGCCTGTTCGCTGGCGTTGCTCAAGGCTGCGACCCGGCAGCGCTCTCTGCAGGAGTGATCGGCTTCAAAATGTACATGGCAGGTACCACAGGGAATCTCCATGTGCCGTCGCTCGAATCCATAAGAAACGAGCTCGCGGAAGTTGCGTCAACTGGGAAGGTCCTCGCTGTGCATGCAGAGAACGAAGCTCTCAGGGGGAAGGGGGCGGAGAAATCCCTCGGCGACCATCTAAGAAACCGACCAAACGAATGCGAGACGAGCGCGATAAGAAAGCTGAATAATCTCGCCGTGCCAGGCCTTAAGACTCACGTCTGCCATGTCTCCGCGAAGGAATCCCTTCGGTTCGTCTCAAAGTCCAAAGAACGGACTTTTGAGGTCACCCCGCACCACCTTCTTCTAGACCAGGATTCGAAGCTCTCGACCTACGGCAAGGTCAATCCTCCCTTGAGGAATAGGAGGGACAGGCAGGCGTTGTTCAATGCGCTCAAAGAGGATTTGTTCACCATCGTCGCCTCGGACCATGCTCCTCACACCATCGAGGAAAAGGAGGAGGATTTCGACTTCGCGCCCTGCGGCATGCCGGGTGTGGAGACGATCGTCCCACTAATGCTTCAGCTTGTTAGGGATAGACACATATCGATTCAGACTTTTGTAAGAGTCTTATGCGAGAGGCCGGCGGAGCTGTTCGGTCTCAACAAAGGGAGACTGTGTCTGTATCGAGACGCTGACATCATGATAGTTGATTTGATGAAGAGCACGGAGATAAAGGCCGATAGATTGCATTCTAGATGCGCTTGGACGCCGTACGAAGGCATGTCTGGCATCTTTCCCAAGGCGGTCTTTTTAAGAGGGGAGATAATGATAGAGGACGGCGCCTGGATAGGAGAACGCGCGGGAAGGAACGTCGTTGAATCGCAGAGGAAACCGGTGGAAGCCGAAGCCTGACATGACAGAGCTGCATGGAAGGACTTTCTCATGCATCGACGGCTGCGCCCTATGCTGTCTCTGTCAACCGGAACTCCTCTCCCATGAGCGGAGGGTCTTTCAAGGTGACCCAAAATTGAGCGCGGGTGTCGCGTCCACCCACATGTCCCCTGACGTCAATGGCGCGGCACTGCGACTCGTGGGAGGTCACGGAGCGTGCTACTTCCTGGACGGTAGACGATGTGGAGTTTACGAACATCGACCTCACTTTTGTAGGTCTTTCCCTCTGAACGTTTTCGTCGGCTGGAGGGTTCAGCTGAATGTCAACATGTCGTGCCGGGGGCTTGGTCGCCCTGGAGAACGGCTCGTGCGACTAGGCGAAATGCTCCTATCCGAATACGGAGAGGTGCAGCTCGGTCACGAGCTTTCATCGGCAAACGATTCGTTCACCCGATTCGAGAGCAACGCCCGCGAAGAGAGGGTCGCACAATCGTTCTCGTCTGTCCGACACACGGCCGAGATGCTCAAGGATGAGCTTACGGACGGGATAGGCCTAAGCCGCGTGATGACCCATGCCGAATACGGACAGGCGAACCAGGACTCACCCCCTGCGGATATTGCCAGATTAGTTAGAGAAACCGAGGCAGAGGCGGACATATCCGAACGGGCGCTCATGGACGGCGTCGAGTTGTTCGATCTGCCGAACCTCAGCCTCCTTCCAATCTACGTCGGCCCCGATCTTTCGTGGAAGATCTTCAGGTTGGAGGGCAGTTCAATAGTAGCGAGGAGCATTGACGATTCCGGTGAAGCACTGGAGTTCTGCCGGATTGACCCGGCTTCGGTAAACCTGTTGCCGATGACTGCCAGTGGCAGAAGATCGCTACAAGGGTATTTGGCAACATTGAATGCAAGGGATTGCCTACTTGGTCATGCGGCATACTTGTGCGACATTGAAGGGTATGAATTCAACTTCGGCCAGGTATACCTCGGGACGCTCGCAAATAGCGTGATCGACCTGTGGTGGAGAGCTTCGTTACTGGCCCAGTTGGCCGGCGTCGAACAGCTCGGGCAGGAAGAAATCAAGGAGGGGATAGTCTTCTTCGACATGGACATCCTCGACCTCCCAACGATAGGATCGTTCATCTAGAGCCGGTCGAAGGCATTCACTTCTTCTCCTCAATTCTGTCCAAGGTGAAGGACCCCTCCTTCACCTCCATCTTCTTAGTCACGAAGAAGTATGGAATGCTGAGCAGAACTACCACTGCGACCGCCACTGCAACCAAGACTAGTATCACAAAGGCGGCCAGGCCTATCAGTGCCAGGACCGATGCGATCACTCCTAGCCATTCGAGCGCCAGAATCGCCAGAGCTATCAGCCCAAGCAGCAGGAGCAGCGCCGTGACCCTTCCCATGATATGCCGCCTCAGCGAAGAGTGAAGCCAGAACCGCTGCTCTGCTGGCTCGGCAGAAACGGAACGAGTGCGCCAGCGAGCTTAGGGAGAGTCAACGACTGCAACACCACTCTTCCGGGACCCGTGAGCGTAGTCACGAACAGCCCCTCACCGCTGAACAACGCGCTCCTTATGGAACCCACGCTTTCAATGCTGTACTGCACCGTTCCCTCCCAAGCGACCACATTACCCGTGCTCACTCTGGTCACTTCGCCCGGCTTTAGATTCATCTCGATGAAGTCGCCAGACCCATGGACGAAGGCTATGCCCTCGCCCGTAAGTTTCTGAATTATCAGTCCTTCCCCTCCGAAGAACACCGTCCCCAGCTTCTTCTGGAAAGCTATATCGAGTGTAACCGCTCCCTCGGCACAGAGGAACGCGTCCTTCTGGACAAGCCATACCTTCCCGCCTCGGAGGTCGAGTGCCTGTATCTTGCCAGGAACATTGCCCGCAAAGGCGACGACTCCGGGTCCTCCGGTGGTCGTGAATTCTGTGACGAAGAAGGATTCGCCTGTCATCTTACGCTTCAAGCCGGCCATCAGCCCGCCTCTGGCTCTTGCTGTCATGCTGATGTTCGAACTCATATAGGTCATGGTTCCCGCCTCTGCGAAGACCAACTCGCCAGGCATGATCTCGCAGTTGACGAACTGGAGGTTGTCTCCAGTGATTGTATGCTTCATAGTAATCGGCTCCTACTACCACCTCGAGTCTTATTTTACTCTTCCGGAATCGATGCCATGATTGATAACAGATCTCGATGGCTATTCGCGAAACAGACTTCGCATAAGAGATTGCATCAAATCGTAGGACGCTGAAGAGTGCATGGAGAGCACGGACGCAGTCGAACACTGTTCGATTCGAGCACAAGGGCCCGAAAGCGTTAAGAATGCGAATTTCATGTACCCGTTTCGAAAGTTTTAGGGAGGGGAGGCAGTTGGACAGACAAGACACTGTGTCGCTAGACAAGAACGACGAGATAATATTGAAAATGCTTCAAGAAGACTGCAAGATAAGCCTCAAGGATATCGGCCTGAAGACTGGACTGTCATCGTCCACCGTGCATTACAGAGTGAATCGGCTCCTGGAAGAGGGTGTCATAACCGGTTTCAAGGCATGCGTCGACCCCGTGAAGGTAGGCAAAAATATGCTGGCCATAGCATTGATCACGGGCAGGTACGGACCGGATTACTCAAAGAAGATCGGCGAGAAGCTGTCCGAGATACCCGGAGTGTGGGCGGTCTATTTCCTGCTTGGCAACATCGATTTCGCCGTGCTGCTACGCGCCTCCTCGAGAGAAGAGTTGAAATCGATAGTCGATGCATTCATCAGGATAGACGAGGTGGAGAGGAGCAACACCTATCTGATACTGGATAGGCGAAAGGAAGATCTTACCGTCCAACTGTGACTGCGGTTCCGACAGAAGATGAGAATCATCGTGCCTTCCTAGCCCTCGAAACGGCCACGAGGTAGTCCTCTATCCTCTTGACGCGTCCTGAGACGTTTTCCAGGCTCTGCTTCAAACCGGCGACGTCGCCTACGACCTGCACCTGCGGGACGGGCTCAATGGTAGAGTTGGCTGACTCGGCGATACTGGCTTTGATATCATCCAGGGCACTCTTCAGAATCTCTATCTCATCGCTCAGATCATCAACCCTGGGATCGATTGGAGCGTCCTGCACCTCCGCAGGCAAGCTTGACATCGCCTCCCTGAGTTTTCTGATCTCTGCCTCCTGACGGGAGCAGCTCTCCACTGCTTTGTCCACCTTCCTGTCGGTCGTAGTGAGAATGACCCCCAAACCCTTGGCCATCTTCTTGTCCAGCTCTGATTTGAAGCTCCTGATCTCCCGATGAAGTTCTCCTTCGATAGCTTCGACCTGGGATTCTTGGGTCTTCGCCAGCTGGATGGCTTCGTCGAGACTCTCAAGCCTATCCGCCACTTCCACGAGCGTCTTCATTCCGTCGGAATCCAGTGTGACCTGTACGGGTACAGGAGGGTATCGCTTCACCGACTCGATCATAGCCATTGTGTCGACGCTCGGGCCTGAACGCAGTACATTCTGCCTTATCGATTCCAATCTAGAAACGGCGTACTCTGCGGTCTTCGTGGGGTTCTTGGACCACTTCGCGGTGTTCTTCAGCTCTTCGACGAGCTTCTCCAGCTCCTTTGCCGAGTCGACCACGCCGGACGCCTCGAGGGCGCAGATGTCCCTTATTGCGTCTCGCCTCCCCCTTGCCGCTGCATCGTCGACACTCACGCCCTCATAGGAGTATACAGTGGCGACATAGCTCACACCGGACATCAGCCTCGCCATCACGTAGCCCCAATCGTTGTTGCTGACGGCGATGGATGGTCTGTCAGACCTCTCGAAAAGCATGCAGAAACAAGAGTTTGGCATTCGACAAATCTCGATGCTGTATGGACGGTTTCTATAGAACGATGGCACATGCTCGGGACTCTCGCTTTCGACGGCCACCACGTACGATCGCAGATACGCTCTGCCGTATTCTGCTAGATCGATGGGAGGAGAGGCCGTTCCGGGCTGGTTCTTCTCCGACGCGTTCATGACAGCACCAGGCAAGTGATGCGCCGTGGCTCCCGACACATGGATGTGTGAAAGGCAGGTAGCGGAAGGGCATCCTCAGGGTTATGGAAATATGTTTCCGGTCAAATTTCGAGAATGATAATCAGTTTGGCATCTATATTCTTTCCGTGCACTGGATGGTTTGGCTTCACACGACCGCGTTGGCTTCCCAATCGTCGGACCAAAGCACTTGGCCCGTCTTCAGCTCGATCCTCATCCGAACCGTTCCATTATCGAACATTATCTGAGCCCTCCTGATCTGGGAGACGTAGAGCTTGGTCCACTTGCCCTTCTGCGTGAGGACTCTCCCCTCGCAGCTGAGGAGTCCTTCCGCGACGAGGCTATGAACGTGGCGGTACCCTTGCGTAACCGGGATGCCCAGGTTCCTGCACATCTCCTGCACGGTCCGCGGTCGGTCTCCCGCATATGTGAGTATCTTAGCAGAGTACTCGTTAATCAGAAGTTTCGAGAGTTCGTAGGCGTTCATCATGATTGAGTCAACTACACGGCCATCCGTCTAGCTTTGAGAACTCATAAAGAGTCGCGCTCAATTCCAATCGGAGAATATCAAACGCGATTCTCTGCATCAGCGGATACGCACGCGTCGCACAGCATTGAATGAGAGTTATGATGTCGGTGCATGTGCTCTGCGATAATGCGCAACTCTGATTCTCACGAGTTGTAAGCATGTGGTCAAATATATATAATCATAAATTATTCACCTTCAGATAGAGGGAAGGGACGGGAACCATCCGCACCTCTGCTGGGAGGGAAATCCATAACCCGCGAGGCTTCAGTGTATGGCACAGCAGACCAAGAGCTCGGCATCGCTCAGATTCTGACGGACCAGTACAACATGAATATTCTAGCAGCGACGAGCTACAAGGCAAGGAGCGCCAGAGAACTTGCCTTCATGTTCGACATACCGCTAGCGAGTTGTTACAGGAAGCTGAGGGAACTATCTGCCGCCAACCTGGTGGAGCAGGACGGAAGCGAGCTGACTGCAGATGGTAAGCGATACAAGGTGTACAGGTCTAGGATAGGAAGCGTCACCCTGATCTACGAGAAGGGCATGCTCCATCTGAAGCTCGATCTTAACCATAGGTCGGCTCCGGTGGAGATCTCACAGAACATGGCCACTCCCAAGCCGAGAGAGATATTATAGGCATTAGGCCGTTTGTCCATTGAGGACGCGTCGCAACAGACCGTTCACCATCGCCATCGCTCAGCCTGAGGCATCGAAGTACAGATCAGACCAGGTCATTTTCTGCGGAGACAATCACGACGCAACCCTTTTCTATCGAGCATGATAATCAATCATTGCTTTCAAAGGTGCGAATATTCCTTTGAGCGCAACGTCAGGACTATCCACAGGGCATGTAGGGTTCTCTCGGGAGTGAGAGAGCCAGAAGAACAGTGCAGGTAGGCCGGACGCGGTTTCTTACATACAGGCGTTCGACGGAATCCCCAAGGATTTCTGCTACGCCAGCGAAGGCATCGCAATCCGTGAATATCGATACATCCATCGATTCCGGCCATTAATCCGCGAACAAATAGAGGAGGAATGAGATGGAGAAGATTTCCAAGCCGAGGAAGGCAAGGATGGACGAGAGAGCAGAGATGGGAGTGGGAACGCTTCTCATCTTCATCGCAATGATCCTAGTCGCAGCGGTCGCTGCGGGCGTGCTCGTTCAAACAGCCTATCAGCTTCAACAACAGGCGGAGACAACGGGCGAACATGCGCTGATGGAGATTGCGACAGGGCTGAGAACGCTGGCGACGTACGGTGTTACCGACGCAAACCTGACGACTATAACGGACTTGTATCTAAAGGTCGCCTTGTCTGCCGGTAGTCCGGTGATAAACCTCGCAGACGTCGTGATAGAGATATCCACGGGAACCGTGGACGACACTTTGTCGTTCTCAAACAACGGCTCTGCTGCTGGAACATACGAGGCGTCCCAGCTTAGAGACACATACCCATCGGACATATGGACTTCGACCGATGCTGGAATAACGCAGGGAGATATTGCCCTTATACACGTAAACCTAACGGCTAATGGGATGGGGCTGGTAACGCAGCAAACTGTTAATCTCCTAATCATCCCGAAGCACGGCATTCCGACATACGTCGACATAACCACGCCTTCCGTGTACTCGAACATATATGAGATACTGACATGAACGACCAGTATGAATCAGAAGAGGAAGAGGACGAATTTGTAGAGCAGCCTCCTTCGGTCCTAGAGAGGATTGTGGTCGACTCCAGGACCAACTTGGTCACGATGAGGTGGATAGGGTTCCTCATCGACAAGGCTGGTCTGGAGGCACTCCCCGAGCTCTTCCGATATTACTGCAGCATAGGCTGGATCAGTGAAGAGGTCGAGATTCACCTGTCGACGGTGGCGGACGGATTGAAAGCCCCGATACACGAGGACGAACCGGAACTCGTCTACGAGGAGATAGAGGATCGGAACATACTGGTGACGAAGACCGGTGTCAAGAAGAAGCCCAAGAAGGGTGAAGTCGATTCTGCCGATGACTGGAGACTGACGCCTGAAGACCATCTGAAGTCATGGCTGTTCATACTCGAGATAGCCGGAATCGGAACCGATAAGAACCTCTGGTACGAACTCAGACAGAAGATGGATTTCCTCGAAAGAGGGCTTGACGAGTATTGCCAGATATGAGATTTCCATATGCATATGTTGACAAGCGGTGATGGAACTTGCGAGAAGGGACGGACACAGGGCATCTACAGTGTTGGAAGCGGGGGCATGGTGTTTTGACACGCCCTCCCTCGCTCATCCATGCTTGTCACAACGAGATTTTCTCGTTTGAAAATCACGGCTGATGGTCTTAAATAAACATCACGCAGATAAGTTGTCAGAAGCCTCCAACGCATCTCGAGGCACTATCCACAGGGCATGTAGACTGTAGACTCTCGTCTGCCGGACGAGAGTCAAGGCCGCCTCCGAAGGCGGACCGTTTCTGATAGCGCCTTAGCTTTGGGGACTCATTGAAAGGAGCGCGTACAGTCCCATGCCCTATGCCAGGAGAGATATGGATGGGGCTTGTGAAGCTCAGCAGGGATTTGCGCAAAGATGAAGAGGCCGACATAGGTATCGGCACACTGATCATTTTCATAGCTATTGTCCTGGTCTCCGCTATCGCTGCGTCGCTCATGTTGTACGCCGCAGCGCTTCTGCAACAGCAGGCACAAAAGACCGTCGATGATTCTGTGTCCGAAGTGTCAGGTGGGATATCAATCGTAAACGTCGCCGGAGACAGGAATCCGGACGGTGCAGACACATCCATCGTATCTGGCTATATGCCTGCAAGAGATAATCAGGAGCCTATCGGCGGAGTGCTGCGGAACACGACCGTAACAAGCGACGGCGTCTCGCCTCTTGGCGTTATTCTAAACTGGACTTCGGCAATGGACTACGGCTCAGGCCTTGCGGAGGAGATAGTTTACAGGACTTCTGTCTACGACCCTACGAATCCGGACACATTCAATGAGCAAGTGGCGAGGAATAGGTTGCTGACCATCGAGCAGTTGGGTCCGACGTATGAGTTGGCGCGTCTGAGTCCCGAACCAGGGGCCAATGTACAGTACATCGATTATACAGTGCGAGACGACAACTCGACATCCTATGCCTACTCTATCGTCGGCGTGGACCGTGCCGGTAACAGAGCCCTATATGCCTCAATCGACAGTTCGGCGTCAACTGACGACACGACCCAGGACGAGGACCTCACTGTCCCGATAGGAGGATCGATGACCAACACCGCAGCCGTTGACGACTATAGTGTAATAGTATTCTGGGTCCCTGCGTCTGACGCAGACAGTGGTATATCGAAACAAGAACTGTATCGGGGAGAATACCCACTGGCTCCGACGACTACCGCAATTCAGGAGGGAAGAACGGTTCTGTCACTCCCCACCTCAACATTACTGTTAGTATTCAACGACACTGCATCTAGCTATGTAGATGCTCCGCCTGCACCGGGCAACTATGTGTATTTCGTGATCTCATACGACAAATCCGGCAACGAGCTGATGCTCGGAACGCTGTCGTACACGTCTTCAACCGCCGATCAACTTCCTCCTACTGCTGCTGAAGAGGTGGCGGCACGGCAGGACGTCTTGTCCGTCGCGATCACCTGGGATGCGGCGACTGATGCGGAGACCATCGTTGCCACGTATCTTGTGTTCAGAGGTTCGACATGCTCTCAGCTAGACAGTGTCGAGGAACTCATGGCGATGACCCCTCTAGCGGAACTTGACGCAGGACAACGCGCATATTCGGACTACGCTGGAGCGACGGGCTGCCTATACTACTACGTCGTTGTCGCAGTAGATCTTGCTGGCAACTACGCGTTGCCTGTCACGCCCTCGAACACCGTCCAGATGATAGAGGTCAAGGTGGAGACCGTGCCTGGCAGCAAGCCGATACTATTCACATCCCTGATGATAGAGATAACCGACGGAGAGACTGATGTGACTCTGTCGTTCAACGCCGGGACGTGGGGCCCTGAAGGCGCGGACTCGTATAGGTACTCGGTCGAGATACTGAGGGATTCCGACGGCGTCTTCGCCGACACCTATTCGCTATGCGACAGCGGTCTTGTGAAGATATTCATCGACGCCGGCGAAGTCGGTTTGAACCTATACGCCCAATCCTCTTTTTCCATGAAATTCATCCCCACGATAGGGCAGCCAACTCTGGAGGAGTGTCAGATCCCGTACCTCGGATCGTATCGGTACATCAACTTGGTCTGAGGCTGATGAGCCGGTCTGAGCGCAGTAAGTCACGTCGCATCAGTCAGGTCCAGATGTCGTGCGCGAATCAGGCATGAGAATCAAGCATAGTAATCCCCATGGATATTTGTATAATAGTCTTTAAGATATATTTACTGGATAGTAGGAGTCGAGAGAGGTCTACATGCCCTGTGGATAGTGCCTCCCAAGCCCGGTTCTTGGGAGGTACATCTCTCTCGCTCCCCGCCTTCAGCGAACGGCGGAGGCCACGATGGGAGGTGAGGTGCAACAGCCAAGCTATGAAGGATGGGATTGGTCCAAATCAAATGAAGTATAGCTTCTATGGTGCGCTACTGATGTAGCTGCGGACCAGCAAACGTGTGGTTTTTGACAACCTTCGAGTAGCGGATGCTCTCGAAGCCCGGTCGCTTGGCTGGGGAGCTTGGATTGGCTCGGAAAATCTCCTCTCCGGGTGGATGAACTCGGACGTTCACCCAGGTACGGAACCTGGCAGAGATGCAAAGTTGGAGGAAGAAAAGATGAACAAACTAGCGTGGAACAAGAGAAGAAAGGACGAGAGGGGTGAGATGGGCGTCGGCACTTTGCTCATCTTCATCGCTATGATCCTTGTGGCGGCAGTCGCAGCAGGTGTCCTTGTTCAGACTGCATACAAACTGCAGCAACAGGCGGAGAGCACAGGCGACGAGGCACTGCAGGATGTCGCAACAGGATTCAAGGTGCTTACGGTATGGGGCACGACGGATGGTACGCCGGCGATAGACACAATATACATGAAGATCGCCTTGACTGCTGGCAGCCCAGGAATAAACCTCGACAACACCAAGATTGAGGTTGTCCAGACCATTGGCGGTGGCATTGCAGATGAGATAACACTGGATGCTAATGCGGCCTACGACGGCTCTGCTGATGCCACCACTTTTGGAATGGAAGAACTCAGAGACATGGCTCCCACGACGACCGCGGGTATGATGACCTCAGGCGACGTGTTTGAGATAACCCTCGACCTGAACTCCACGGATGGCTTCGACATGCCACTCGATCCGCAGGAGCAGCTCTCGGTTCTGCTGTTGCCAAAGCACGGCATACCAACATACTGCGAGATAACGGCCCCTGCGACTCTCGAGGCAGATAGCGTCGTGGTCCTGAAGTAGAGACACTAGCCTCAGCAAGGTCTCTGTCAGGGAAAATCCCTTAGCCTTCTCCTTTCTTTGGAGGCAAGGGTGAATCCCTGAGATTGGATGCACGGGGACGAAGGTGTTGAGATATGGCAGGCCTGTTCCGTAAGAAACCAGCAAAGGGCGATTCCTCCCGAAGGAGGTTGAAGGATTTCGAGGAGGATGCGGAAGAGGAGGTCTACGACGAATTCCAGCCAGTTGGAGGCGAGGATGATGGATATCAAACCTTTGGCGACAATGATGAGTTGGTGCAGACAGACGACTTCGATGACGTCGGTATGTCCGGTGTCAAGGAGTTTTCCGAGATCCTCGGCCGACTTGAGGAGATCGAGGACAAAATCGGACGCATAGACTCCGCACTGACGACCGAAAAGAACGAAGGCAGCAAGGACCGAGAACGGCTGAACCTAATGGAGCAGGACATCAGGAAGCTGCTTTCAGTCTACGAGATCGTCTCCGCCAAGATCAATCCATTTATCGATGTCTCCGACCGTGAAGCTCCTGACAAGGAGGCTCAGCAGCAGGCTCTGCCTGAACTAGAGTTGCCAGAGTCAGGATTGGACGAGGATCTGCCCGAATTCAGACCTTTCGGAGAAGGAAACGACGAAGAGCTATTCGAAAGAATGACGACCTCCAGAACCGACCGAGGCACCTCCCCGTGGGAGCCAGGAACGCCGACCGAATCCGATGAAGTAGCGAGGACCAAAGCAAGGATGTTATCCCAACAAGTCCGACGAGACTTTTCGTCTGCAGACGAAAGAGGAGAGCAAGAGGTTAGAGCCGCAGCCAGGAGCAAACACAACAAGAAACCGCTCCTGGCGTACGTATGCCATGACTACCTCACACTCGTGCTCGTAATGCGATGGATAGAATTCCTATTCGAACGCGTGCCACGAGACAGAATCTCTCTCGTCTTAGACTACTATGTCGACGTCGGATGGATAAGCGAGGACGTGAAATCTGAAATCATGTCCTATGCCCGTGGTGAAATGCAAGATGTCAACAAGTATATGGAATACGAGGAAGCGCGCGAAGAGGTCTTCAAAGACCTCCCCACTCCAGACGCAGCGACCTACAAGAAGGTAGAGGACTGGAGACTCACTGCGGACGACCATCTGAAATCCTTGCTCTTCATACAAAAGATCGCAGGGTTCGAGATCGACAAGGATCGGCTAAACTCCCTAGAACAGAACATCTCGAAGTTCAAAGAGAGCTTGGAGGGCTTTCATGGGGTTTAGTGTCTCAGCAACAATGGCGATATTCTTCGCCACCTTTCTCTTTCTTTTTTCTATCCTGTACAATTCGGTTAATGAGGCTTTCGACTCAGTCTCGGAATCATTCGACGACAGATACGAATACATGAGTGAAAGGGCTCAGACGAGCATTGAAATCACGAGCCTAACGTACGACGAGCACAACGACCGGCTCGAAATCGCAGTCCACAACACGGGTAGCGTGCCGTTGGAGATCGACAAGACCAGCATTCTCATAGGTGGGGTAACAGTCGACCCTCAGATGATGGAAATCGATGATGTATCGACGGACATCTGGCTTCCGCTCGAGACTCTGACTATAACTATTGCAGACCCGAACATGACCTTTGACGCATCGGTGAATCCCAGAACATTCGCCCATAGCGATGCAGGGCTGTCCAGTCCATCGAACATCTCGGTCGGGGAGTCCGTCTATGTTATAGACGGAACAAGCGTTGATGTCATGTCGCGCGAAGGACTCCTTGAATTTACGATAACGGATCCGACCAACCTCGTCTCGCCTGTTGATCTGAAGGTGAGCAGCGATTATCTTTACATTCTTGACGAAAGTGCCCATGTTGACAGATACAACCTCGACGGAAGATGGGTAGACAAGTTCATAGACGATTCGGCAAACACGTCCGCTCCAAAATCTCTATCGGTTGATGATGAATACGTTTACCTCATCGACGGCTATTCTCATTTGGACAGATATAACAGGACGACTGGCGCGTTCGTCGATCAACTGATAGCTAATGGAGGGACTATGACCGCTCCCCAGGACGTCTTTGTTGGCGCGTTCATATTCGTAATCGATAGTGCTTCGGGCAGTTTTCATATCGATAGATATTCATTGGATGGGAGCAGCGGAACAGAGATCGTGTCCTCTGACAGGTTGTCTGCTCCAGGGGACATCGCAGCTAGCGCGGTGAATCTTGAGGAGCGATGTCTCTACGTCCTCAACAACAGCAGAGAAATCCTCGTCTTGGACGAGGACGGTTCATCTATTGGAACGGTCAGCAGCAGTCTGAGCAGCTCTGTGATGGGCGTCGACGTCTCGGGAAAAATCTTTGTCTCTGACCAAGCGAATGGGCTCGTTGTCGAGAACCTCGGAACGAGCGTCAAGGTGGTGACGGAAAATGGCGTATCAGATATCATTATGCTATAGAGGGAGAGGAGCAGAATGAGTGCGAGCGGCGGAGCCACTGAGTTGATATTCTTCGTTTCTGCAGTCATTGTAGCGACCGCAGTTGTCGCGGTCGCGGCCAACGGCATCTACGACCTGACGGAAGGGATAGATGATAGGGGCGACCAGGTCAAGGACGAGATGTCGACTCGGATTGTCATCATAAACGACCCGTCAGCAATCCCGAACGATCCCGTTCTAATCTACGTGAAGAACATCGGAACGACTACACTGAACCACAACTATATCAGTGTGATGTTGGATGGAGTTTCAAGAACCGACCTTACGCTGTCGTTGAGCGGGAACAGGACTTCGTTCTGGGAACCCACTAGCCTGCTGACGATATCAATCGACCAGAACCTTTCATCAGGTGACCACACGGTACAAGTGACCACCGAGAACGGAGTCTCAGACACGCTCAGCTTCCGCATGTAGGGAGGAGGTGAACTCCCCGTTGGGCGACATCTACAAGCTTCAGATAGCCAGGGATGACCTGCACGACCAGCTTGGCCAGGGGCTTCCAACGGGAACTATTACTCTGATTGAAGGAGCCAAGGGCTCTGGGAAGAGCGCAATCCTTGAACGCATGATCTTCGGATTCCTAAGCAACGAACACTCCGTGACCTGCATCTCGACGGAGTTGACAGTCAAGGACTTCATAGACCAGATGTACTGCCTCGACTATCCCATCGCGTCTTGGCTGCTTAACGGCAGACTGAAGTTCGTCCCCGTCTATCCTCTCATAGGAAACAGCCGCAACAGGAAGGATTTCCTCGGTATGCTGATGAGTTCGAAAGAGCTCTTCAACAGCGATGTCATCATAATAGATACCTTCTCGAGCCTCGTGAGCAATAGTCTGCGCGGGGAGGAAAACAGCATCAACGTGCTGGGATTCTTCAAGAAGCTCACGGGAATGAACAAGAGCGTCGTCGTCTCTGTCGACCCGGATGAGGTAGAGGGCGAGGCGCTTTCGCCATTCGAGTCGGACAGCCATGTGTACCTGAACCTCGTAGTTTCACAGGTTGGAGGTATAATATCGAGGAACATAATGGTTAAGAGATTCGCCAACACACAGTACAGAGTATCGCCCATGATAGGATTCAGGATAGAGCCAAATGTAGGAATGGTCATTGAGATCACTTCGGTAGTGTGAGGGAACGCCGATGGCCACGAAGCTCAGCAGAGTACTGGAGCGAAACCCGCATCTCAGTATATACATGCAGGAGTACGCCCAGAGAACCAGACAGACGCCTCAGTTCATGGACACGCTATCCAAGGACATCGGCAAGGAAAGTCAGGTCGACATCGTATATCCAGTAGGAGATCCGATATTCATACATATCCATGGGTCCAAAGACGAGGGACAGCACTACGACGTAGTGCAGCCGGAGATGGATGAGCACGTCGAGAAGCACTACGACAGAGTTGTGGACAAGATATTCGTGCTGTCCGGCAAGGAGAAGGTGCATGTCACAGATGCGGAATTCAACGCGGTGCTAGACGGGCTGTTGGAGAGCATTGTAAAGGTATCGGACAGAGGAGCGCCGTCCAAGCTGACACAGTTGTTCGCACCGACCTCCAAGGTATATTTGACCGATGAGGAGGCGAGAATAGTCGAGTACTATGTAAAGCGCAACATACTTCAGAACGGTGTTCTGGAACCAGTTCTGAGAGACCCGTACATAGAGGACATTCATTGCGTGGGCACCAGGGAGATCAACCTCTATCACAAGATCCTCGGAATGGTGGAGACGAACATCAGATTCAATGATGTCCGGGAGCTCGACGACTATACAAAATCCATGAGCGAGAGGATGGGTAGGCCTGCATCGATTTCGAGGCCTATAATCGATGGAGCGCTGCCCGATGGCTCACGTATAAACATAGTCTATGCCGACGACGTGAGCGTCAGCGGTCCCACATTCACCATCAGGAAATTCTCTACCGAACCGCTGAGCTCCGCTCAACTGGCCGGATGGAACACGATATCGTCTCAGGAAGCGGCCTATCTTTGGCTCTGCCTTGAGAATGGCATGAGCGTGTTCGTATGCGGCGAGACGGCGTCTGGAAAGACAACTCTGTTGAATTCAATATTCCCGTTCATAAGATACGACCAGAAGATCTTCTCCGCGGAGGACACTCTCGAGGTGCAGCCGCCGCACTCTGTATGGCAACAGCTGTCGACGAGAGAGTTCGGGCCTGAGGACAGCAAGGTCGACACTTTCGCCCTGCTTCGGTCAGGTCTGAGATCGCGTCCGAACTACATCATAGTGGGCGAGATAAGAGGGAAGGAAGGCAACGTAGCGTTCCAGGCTATGCAGACGGGCATACCAGTCATGGCTACATTCCATGCGGCTTCCATCAAACGGATGATACAGAGGTTCACCGGCGCACCTATCAGCGTGCCCGTCACCAGCATGGACAACCTGAATGTGGCGGTGTTTCTTGCGGGAGTCTACAGAAGTGGCAAGCTCATCAGACGCGTGCTGTCTATCGAGGAGATCCTCGGATACAGCGAATCCATGGGCGGGGTAATGACGAGAGCAGTCTTCGTGTGGAACCCCGTCAACGATCAACACATATTCAGAGGCATGAACAACTCGTACATCCTGGAGGAGAGGGTTGCCGTCAAACGGGGATACAAGGACAAGCGCGACATCTATAAGGAGTTGGCGCTAAGGGCAAAGATCCTCGACAGAATGATCGAGATGAATATGACGAACTACAAGACCGTCAACGACATCCTTAGGGCGTTCCAGAAGGAGGGCGTGTCTGGACTGCCATTCACCGTATGAAAGGGTGAATGGCCCCATGCGCGCGAGCGGCCGCTTCGTAACGGTGATAGTCAGCCATGAGAATTGTCTGCGAACGCTTATAACGAACAGGTCAGGATGAGCATAGGAGGCCGCCGAGCATGAGCTCCGCATGTCAAAGACGATTGACATGATGACCGAGTCTGCCAAAGAGGGACGCCGCTGCCCGCGCCTCAGGGATGGGCGAGGATGCCTGATTACGATGTGGGTCTCAAGAAAGCCTTCAAAAGGAATCCACATCTGAGAGACTACATCGGTAGATTCGTTACCGAGCACCATGCGACCCCGGAGTTCAAAACGGAGCTTTCAAGGGCGATGGAAGACGTTGAAGCGATAAACATCATATACCCCATCGGCGACCCTCTTTTCGTACATGTATTCTCTACTAAGAGCGTGCCCATAAGCTACACATCGGTGCAACCCACGCTCACGGACGACCTGCAGATGAAGTTCAACAGGATAATGCGTCGGGTCTACGACAAGGCAGTCTACAAAGCACCTCATAAAGACATAAAGGAATTCGAGGAGAACCTGACTAAGCTGATAGAAGAATCCACCGTCACCGTCGAGGAGCAACGACGGGAGAGAAAGGCATTGTTTGGCGATATGTTCTCCGAGCCGAAGGTGCCAGTCACAGACGAGGAAATTGACCTGATTAGGTATCATGCCGTGCAGAACATAATACTGAGTGGCCCTCTGCAGCCCCTCCTCAGAGATCCCTACATAGAGGATATTCACTGCATAGGCCACGACAACGTCTCAATCGTTCACAAGATCTTTCAATCCATGCCCACGAACATCCAGTTCGAGTCGATGGAGGAGCTCGACAACTATGTCAGAGCACTGAGTGAGAGAATCGGACGGCCTGCCTCGCTGGCCCGACCGATAGTCGACGGTACACTCGCGGACGGATCCAGGATCAATCTGATCTACGCTGACGACGTCAGCGTAAGAGGGCCTAGCTTCTCGATCAGAAAATTCGCAGAAGAACCTATCAGCATCACGCAACTGATACAGTGGAACACACTAAGCTCGAGAGAGGCCGCCTATCTATGGCTCTGCCTTGAGGAGGGCATGAGCGTCTTCTTCTGCGGTGAGACCGCGTCTGGAAAGACCACCACCATGGGAGCCGTTCTCCCGTTCATAAAATATGACAGCAAGGTCTACACGGCGGAAGACACCATCGAGATGCAGGTGCCGCATAAGGTTTGGCAGAGGCTGGCCACCCGCGATTTCGGACCGGAAGATAGCCGCGTGGACACTTTTGCCTTGCTGAAGGCGGCGCTCAGGTCTAGACCCAATTACATCATTGTCGGAGAGATAAGGGGGAAAGAGGGCAGCGTGGCTTTCCAGGCTATGCAAACCGGGCACCCCGTATTGTCTACTTTCCATGCGGCTTCGACAAGGAAGCTGATTCAGAGGTTTACGAGTGATCCGATAAATGTTCCGATAACATTCATCGATAACCTGAATGTGGCGTTCTTTCAGGCTGGCATCTATCGGGAAGGCAAGTTCCTCAGGAGGACTATGCTCATAGACGAAATCGTCGGGTTCAACGAAGCACTCGGAGGCATAATGACTAGGACCGTATTTCTGTGGAATGCGGCGGACGACACCCATGTATTCAAGGGGATGAACAACTCGTACATTCTCGAGGAGAAGATCGCAGTCAAGAGGGGCTACGGCGACAAGAGGAAGATCTATGATGATCTTGCGCTCCGGACGACTATCCTCGATGAGATGATTGCCAGGAAGATATTCAAGTACGAAGCGGTGGAAGGAATCTTCAAAGAGTTTCAGAAGAAGGGGGTGAGTGGTCTACCCTTCCCTGTATAGACCCGTCTCATGCCAAGCGGTAACTTCAAGCGCCTGTACCAATCAATCGAGATGCCTGTCGCGACTTATTTTACAAAGTACGCCCTCCCGCTGGTTATCGCGGGGATAGCCGTGGCAGCTGCCCTGGTGTATCTGTTTCCTGAATTGGCGACAGACGGCATCTTCAGATACGTCTTCCTCGCGATACCGATTCTCTTCTCCGTCCTTGCCATCACATTTCCGCTGCTTCAGGGGGAGAGGAGGAAGATGCAGATCGATAGGAACCTTCACCTGTTCCTCATCCGGATGAGCGTCCTCTCGACTTCCAAGCTACCGCGCAAGAAGATGCTGGAGATCCTGTCAAAGGTGAAGGAATACGAGGCGTTGAGCGTTGAGATCGAGAAGATCTACAAACTCATGGAGTTCTGGAATATGGGCCTAGCCGACGCTGCGAGAACCGTCGCTAGAAAGACCCCGTCTCCGGCGCTGGCGGACTTCTTGGACAGGCTCGCCCACTCGTCGGACGCGGGAGAGGACATTGAGGAGTTCCTCTCCAAGGAGAGGGATGTTGCGGTCAACGTGTACCTGAACAAGTACGAGACAGCGCTGAAAGATCTCGACTTGCTCAACGAGATCTTCGTTGCGGTATTGATCGCCCTCATGTTCATGCTGGTGTTCATCGCGCTTCTTCCGGTGTTTGTCGACGTCTCGATAACACTGATCCTACCAGGAGTTGCTCTCCTATTCGTGATAATCGAGGTGCTGGTACTGTACCTCGTCAAGTCGCTGTTGCCGTCGGACCCTATATGGCACAACATGGAAGAAAGGACAGAGGTGGATGAGACTCTAAAGACCGTACTTCCCGCGACCTACGCCGCCTGCGTTGCGCTAGCGATATTCGGATTCTACGCAAGGGTTCCGCTCACCGCTGTTGTCGCACTTGTCGTCACCCCTCTGCTGTACCCGGGTTTCCTCATAAGGAGGGAGGAAAAGAAGGTTCGCGCAAGAGATGAGAACTATGACGCATTCATGAGGGCTGTCGGGAGCTACGCCGCTTCCGCAGGTTCAGCCGTCACCGACGGTGTCGGGAGGTTGAGCAAACATGATTTTGGCGAGCTCACAACGGGCATCGAGGTGCTCTTCAAGCGGCTATTGACGCGCATTGACCAGATCAGGGCTTGGAACTTGTTTGCTGCGGAAACCGGCAGCAACCTCATATCGAAGTTTACCGAGATGTATGTAGTCGGCCTTTCGGTCGGGGGAAAGGTAGATAGAGTCATCGATATCATCAGCACGAATTTCGTCAAACTCATGGGCGTTCGACGCAAGAGATACCAAGCCTCGGACAACATGCTTGGCACACTGTACGGAATGTCGATCGGCATCACATTCACGCTATTCTCCGCACTCAGCCTGATGAATCTTTTGAATCAGATGAACGAGCAGTTCGCCCTGTCGCAGACGACCATAGTGCTGCCCATAGCTCTCCAATCGTTCGACCTGAGCCTCGCAGAGGCCATATTCCTGCTCATAGTCTTCGCACATGCTCTCATCTCGGCGAACCTCATCGCATTCTCTGGCGGCAGCCACAAACACAGTTTCTACATCAACTTCGCCGTCATCATTTGGATGAGCACCGTGACGGCCTTGGTTACGCAGATGATGCTTGACAAGGTTCTCAACCTTTAGAGAATGGGGAAGGACGCCCGCCGATCATCGCTGGTTCTGTTTCTCCGCACAAGAATTCGGCCACCGAATCTGCCTTTCCATGCTATTCCCGTAATAGGGAACATCGACGTAAACTATAGGACCGGATGCTCCGCGGGCGCTGGACGATTACATGCTGGCGCTCGGAGATAAGCATTTGGACAGGAGTCTCTTCTGTGAAAATCAGACGAGATTCTCTTCGCGTCGGCAGAGTCTTCTTCGGCTCGTCTCAACAACGCTTACAGCGTATGATAGTCAGAGTCGAGAATTGGGGGCCAAGCCTTATGAGCGTACGCGCGTGATTCTTGCACAATGGCCACCGTGAGTAGGGCTGCGCTCACGTGCTGCATGGCAGGCGTTTTGCTCATCCCGGTGACGCTTGTGCTCTTCCTTCAGGGAATCAGTACGTCGCCCGCTCACGCGCTGCCGACGGACGATTTTGGCGATGGAATTCGGGTAACCTTCGACCCGGCGGCGTCAGTGAACATCTCATCGGTAGTAGACGACGAGGGGGACATTCATGTCGTCTGGGAGGATTTTAGGTCTGGTAACGGGGATGTTTATTATGTCAAACTGGACGAAGAAGGGAACAAACTGACCAACGACGCCAAGATCTCCAACGACTCTGCCATGTCACGGCATCCATCGGTGGCGGTGGACGACTCGGATCATATCTTCATCGTCTGGGAGAGCGTCGAGAACGGCTCCGCAGAGCTGTATTTCGCCAAGCTCTGGTACTACGCAGGCAACATTACCTTCGAATACAATGGCTTGAGAGTATCTGACGCCGACCCCGCGAACTCGACGGAGCCGGAAATCAGCATTTGCACCGATGGATCTCTGGCAGTTGTGTGGACTGATGCCAGGGATGATGTCGGCGATGGAAACCGCGAAATCTACTACAAACGACTCAGTACGACGGGGGCGGCAATAACAGCCGATGTCAGGGTGACGGGAGATTTCGGGGTCTCGGAACGTCCCCGCATGGATATCGATTCCGCGGGGAATGTTCACATAGTGTGGTACGATTTCAGAGATTCGGATAACGGGCAGGTCATCAACCACGGCGTGTTCTACCGGAAGGTTACACCGAACGGAGTCCCGATGACCAATGAAACCAGGATAACTTTCGCATCACCGTCTTCGAGCCCGGACGTGGCAGTCGACACTGACGGGAATGTACATGTCGTATTCGACGATGATAGGTATGCCGCCTTCGATGTGTTCTACACTCTCCTGGATAGTAACGGCATGACTCTTGTCGACGACAGAGTGGTTTCGGCGAAGGACGACAACGAGTCGCGTTTCCCTCGCATTTCGTTGAGCGATTCAAGGGTTGTCGATACAGTTTGGCAGGACTCTGCCTCCGGCGTCTGGGCGATTCATTATTCGGCGATGGTCTACAATGGTTCGCTAGAAGTGTTCGACCAACCCATCTCAGATATGGGCTCACGCAACGCGACAGGGCCGATCGTAATGTGTGCGAAGGACAACAACACCTTGGTCACGTTCGTCGGGGGAGTGCCCAACGAAGAACTGTTCTTCCTGAGGACGCACAGAGCAGATATCGCGATTACGGGAGGCGACGTGTCGCTATCGGACACCCAACCATTGGAGGGTTCGACGATACTTGTGAACTTAACCGTTCGTAATCTAGTTGGGGAAGCCGCCTCCGACCTTGTTGTTGGATTGCTGATCGATGGCGAGTACATCGCCGAGGAGAGCATAGACTCTCTGTTGGCGGGCGCCACGGCCGCAGTATCTTTCAGCTACACTGTCAAAGCGAGTGATTCGTCCGTGACGGTTGTGCTTGATCCATACCAGTCGATAAGGGAAACCGACGAGTCGAACAATGCAGTAACGATTCCAATCACCGTGAGGATTCCAGGTGTAGAATTGAGCGCCGATCCCATCAGTAGATCGGTCGAACCGGGGCAAAGCGCCTTGTTCAACCTCACAATCGAAAACACTGGCTCCTACGCCGCGGATTACAATATAGCCAACTCTGCAATCGGCGACGGATGGAGCGTAGATCTCGAAGCTGGCAGTGTCTTGACTATTCCACCGACGAATTCGACGAGCTTCCTAGTCAATGTGAGCGTGCCCGAAGGAGTCTCCCCAGGAGTGAGAACCCTAAACATCTCGGCCACCTGCACCGACAGGACATCCGTCAATGATACATTGACGCTGATGGTCGACGTCAGACGAGCTGGTGCAATCACTGTGATCGCGCCCGCCGGATGCGCGCTCGAGCCAACCGTACCCATCAACCTCACATTCCTCGTCACGAACGCTGCCAACTCAAACGAGAGCTTCGAAGTCGAGGCAATCGATGACCGCGGGTGGATAACTTCTGTCTCCCGAACCGACCTGACCCTCGTTCCCGGGGAGACGGTGGAAGTTGGAGTAATCGTCACTCCATCCCGCTACGATCCTCCCGGTACGCTTGACACGCTGACCGTTAGGCTCGAATCCAAGAACCTGTCGACAAACACTGGAGAAGGAAGCGTCCTGTTGATGGCCAGTCATCACAGGGAGATAGATCTGAGCCTGTCGCAGCAGGCATTTGTCAACTACTCCCTTCCTGAGGATCGGCAAATCATATACTCAATCGGGGTGAGCAACCTGGGCAACTCCGACGAGACGGTGAAGGTATGGCTTTCCGGTCTAGATTCGTTCTGGGCAGTGCTCAATACGTCATATGTGTTCCTTGATCCGGGACAGAACGATACTGTCCGCCTGACTATGACTCCTGGACTCTATGTTCTCGCAGGCGCGTACATTTTCAACGTGAGCGCGTCGTCCGAATCAGACCCGACCGCCAACGACACCTTAGTGATGGGAGTCAACGTTCAGCCGTTCTACGACATTGAAACCTACCTTGACCTGCCGGTTGTGTCGCCCGACGGAAGCGAATACTTGACAGTTAACATGACTGTGGAGAATTGGGGCAACAGCATAGACGTGGTTGACTTCTATGGCTATTCGGAGACACTGAATGGTACGATCCTCGTAATAGGCGGCAATGAGTACGATATCGCCACCGAATTGCCCCCACCCTCGACTCTAGAACCGGGCAACCGCGAGGTTGTCAAGATAATGCTGCAGGTCCCAAAGGACGCAGAACCGGGATTGTACACATTCCTGGTCGATGTATATTCACTGAACGATCCGACCGCAGTTTCCTCGGAGGTGGTAACACTTCTCATACCCGAGAGGGAATCTTTCTTCAACATCTACACAATATTGGCGATCGCAGGAGCAGCAGCTACCGCAGCAGCGATGGTGGCTTTCTTGATCCTGAGGAAGAGGGTCAAAGAGCGAGAGGCCGTCGCCGCGGAGCAGAGGCGGCGAATGCAGCAGAAGAGGGGTTCCCGTCAGGGCAAGCGCCCGATGCCCAAGAACAGAAGGCCCGCTAGCGAGGTGCGGGAGCGCAATAGGTAGCTTTCGGACAACCGGAAAGCTTTAAGTACAGTTTTCGATTATCAGGAGTCAGGTGATTTAGTTTGATGAAACCTCTGGCTGTTCTTAACAAAGCGATTAACCGCCAGGTTATCGTTGAGCTCAAGGGCAAGAGGGGATATCGAGGAATCCTCGACGGATATGACCCCCACATGAACCTCGTGTTGAAGAACGCCGAGGAGATACAAAACAACGAGGTCAGGCGCAAGCTGGACTCTATAATAGTCCGCGGAGATAACGTTATATACATCTCGCCGTGAGGTAAATAGAATGACCAAGGGTACTCCGTCGATGGGAAAGAGAGGCGGCAAGAAGACTCACATCGTATGCCGCAGGTGCGGGAAACGCGCTTACCATGTGAGGCACAAGTCATGTGCTTCATGTGGCTTCGGCGCGACGGCGAAACGGAGAAACTTCAATTGGGCGAAGGCGCATTGAAATCTGCGTCGGAAGGGGGGTTGAGGTCTGGAGCCTGAGCACCCGCAGGATGAGTGCGGAGTCATTGCTATAGCCTCTGTCGCCAATGCCACCATCGAGATATTCTACGCATTGAGAGTGCTACAGCACAGGGGACAGGAGTCGGCTGGCATAGCAGTGCACAACGGCGGCATCAATACCATCAAGGGCATGGGTCTGGCACACCAAGCTCTTAGGCCAGAAGATCTAAGAGAACTAAAGGGGAATGTCGGCATAGGTCACGTTCGATACTCTACTGTCGGCTCATCCAGCCCTGAGAATACACAGCCAATAGTCATGTCCACCAAACACGGAGATATAGCGGTTGGGCACAATGGAGAGATAGTGAACGCCGACAAGCTGAGGAACGAACTCAAGAAGAGGGGATGGGCCTTCGCCACCACCAGTGACTCCGAGATCATAATCAGACTCCTTGCCAACGACATCTCTGACACCGACGACCCTGTAAGGTCAATAAAGAAGGTCATGTCTGTCCTCAACGGTTCGTACTCGCTGACTCTTATGGTGGACGATCGCGTCTTCGCAGTCCGCGATCCCTACGGCTTCCGACCACTCTGTATCGGCAGGACTGGAGAAGGATATGCGGCTGCGTCCGAGAGCGTGGTCTTCGACACTCTCGGCGGAGAGTTCATTCGGGATGTCGAGCCAGGCGAACTGGTGGAGTTGCTGCCGGGCGAGGTCAAGTCGACAAAGACTGGCCTCGCAAAGGGCAGGGCGCATTGCATGTTCGAGTGGGTCTACATAGCGAGGGCCGATTCATGCCTCGATGGAAGGCTTGTTTACGATGTCAGAAGGAAGATAGGTCGAAGGCTGGCCATCGAACAGCCGGTAGATGTCGACGTCATCGTTCCTGTGCCAGACTCTGGAAGGTCTCATTCGATGGGCTATGCCGAGCAATCAGGCATTCCTTACTCAGAGGGGCTGATGAAGAACAGGTATGTCGAACGCACCTTCATCATGCCTGAGCAGACAGACAGGAGCACGGGTGTGATGCTGAAGCTCAATCCGTTAAAGAGCGTCATAAAAGACAAAAGGGTAGCTCTTGTCGACGACTCAATAGTACGCGGGACGACCATGAGGAAGATCGTGCAACTCGTAAGGAACGCGGGGGCGAAGGAGGTGCACGTCCGCATAGGATCGCCTCCTATCCGTTCACCCTGTTATTTCGGCATAGACATGAAGACACGAGACCAGTTCGCCGCGACTGGAAGGACTGTCGACGACATTGCGAAGATGCTGACGGCGGACAGCCTAGGGTACATCTCGATAGACGGACTCGTAGAGGCGATAGGACACAACGCCACCGACCTGTGCCTGGGATGTCTCAATGGCGAGTATCCTCTGCCTGTGGAAGGTGAGAAGGTACGGTTCCAGAAGAAGCTGGACTCGTTCACCTGAACGTCTGGGATCCAAACAAGCTTTATTTGCAGCTATCGCATACGACGCAACCCGCAATGGGCCGGTAGATCAGCGGAAGATCGCCCGCTTGGCATGCGGGAGGTCGCGAGTTCAAATCTCGCCCGGTCCACACTCACGCATAGCCAGACAAGTATTCTTTCGATTCAATCATATCGTTTTTGCCCGAATTGATTTCTCGAGGTTTATTGGAGGCGATGACAGAGCCCCAAGCCCGATCTATCCCCTCCCGCACCATGGCGTCCGACTTCCGGCAGTAGTACGTCTCTGTGGTCTTTGTCGATGAATGGCCCATTCCCTTCGAGGCGGCGTCTGCAGGTGATTAGAACCGCGCTGTCCGACCCAGAAGGATACAAGTTCATTTTGACCCCCCGACATCCGAGGTGATTTGAACCGACTTCACCGTGATTCTCCAGTCAGGTGTGAACTGGGCGAAGTGGAACACGGCTTCGCAGGAAGCCCCGACAGGCACTGGCGTGCAGGTGCAGGCCCTTGGCCCGCAGATGCTTGAGATGACAACATTCTATGTGGCCGTGACTGACCTGAGCGGCAACGGAGTAGTCACAAACGGCGACTGCTTCACCATCACCGGTGACTTCACTTCTGGCACACAGTACACCGTGATCTTGATCTATGAGCCTTCTGGCGGCCAGATGGTCCAGCAGTCGTGGACAGCCTAGGCACGGAGACACTGGCCTCGGTCCACTGGGGACCGCAGAATCAGCTTTCCTGCTCTGCCCATTCGACGAATTCGGAGCCGCACGCAGAGCATCTCGAAGCCGACAGAGGTGAGACCGCTCCACACACGGGGCATTTGCCCATCTCTTCTCCTTCCTGATCCTCTTCCTCGGCTGCGGAAGAGGAGCCGCCTGTCTTCTGCTTGCTCCTTCTCCGAAGGCTCAATTTGATGATCTTGACCTTGTCCAAATACGTGATAACCAGCACAGCGCAGAAGATGATCATCGAACCCACAACCGCGATGTAAACGATGGCTATTGGCAGCACGGGCAAGTATGGGAGGGCAATGACTCTGTCGTTGACATAAGCGCTCGCAAAGAACAAGAGGCTCGCAGTAGCCGGAACAGGAAGAGCCGTGCCGAACAAAACACTCTCGACCATGACGGATTTCTTTGTCGGATCGGGCTGTCCTAGGAAGAGGTAGAGGTTCAGTCCTATCAAGCTCGCCAAGGCGATCAATGCGAAGCAGACGCAGTAGTAGAACTGAATTGCGTCTCCCATCTCTTCCAGATACTCCGGCCCAATCAGCAGTTGTGAGAATCCCACGAAGCTGCCGATGATCAAGATGTAGGGAATGGCCTTGGGGAACCGCTCTTCAAAGATTATCGTGGCTATGGAGCCGGCCAAGAAGAAGTCGATTCCTAGGAGGAGAAAGAACTGAGCCGGAAAGACCGCGATCTTCAACACCCCCCTTCTTGAACGGGCTCTTGAGGCTTCTCTGCCTGAGGTTCTTCAGAGTCACTTGCCTTGTCTTTCCTTGGTCCGAAGAGGAAGATCACCAACACCACGATCGTGATGGCCAGCACCACGAGCAGACCGCCAGTGCCCCAGAGGGACGGGGAGATGTATCCGGCAGCGGGGATTATCAGAATGGCCTTGGATATGTAGTCCTCCTCAGTCACCTCCCACGGGTCGATTGTCGGGTTCGTGAGGTCATTATCCCCCTTGGTCAGAAGGTACCGGTGACTTCCTTCGGTGTCGACTTCGACGACCCTGTGGATTACAGTCAGAGGGATTCCTCTCGGGTCTTTGAAGACTATGATGTCTCCGACATCAAGACTGTCGAAGGAAACCTTGTAAACCATGACGGCGTCCCCGTAGTCTATCGTCGGGGACATGCTGCTCGGATTGTCAGAGACCACGAAGAACGGCGGGGTGCCTTTAGCATAATCTATTGCCGAGAAGATGAGGAGGCTCAGTATGACTGCGGCGAAGCCGTAGTTCAGATACTTCAGGTAGCCTCTCAAGTCTTTCATCTAAATCACCGTGATATCCATGACATAGTACGAGAATGGATTCGTTCCAGGACTGATTGACACGTACACAACGACGCTCGAGCTTCCGTGTGCGTTCGCGCTGGCCTGGATTTGAACGTAGAGCGTGGAGCTCGCCGACAGGGTCATGGTTGCCCCAGAAGACTGGGTCACGTCACCGTCGGCTATGACAATCTCGGCGGTACTCGGGGAGTAGAGATAAACAGTCATGCTGACGATCCTGCCGATCGAGGAGTAGCTGTACACGGAAAGGCTTACAGAGTAGTCTACCAACCCAGAGTTGATTAACCTGAGAACATAGTCGTAGTCGCTCGTAGTCTCGAAGTAGGTGACCTGCCCGGTCCCCCAGTAGATGGTGAAGGTTATGCCGCTACCTGTAGGGTTGGTGAGCACTGCAAGCAAGCGGTCGCCTGATGGGACAGTGGTCTCAGGTGCAGCAAATGTCGATATCACCTCGGACTTCGAAGTGGGAATGGCCTCGGTGCTACCACTTGCGGCCAGCGCTATCACGGAGTCGCCAGACAGCACGAGAAACAGCACGTCCATCGATCCCTGAGATGTCGCGGAGGCCCAAAGGTCGAGAGTCCAATCTCCAGAGTATATCGTCGCTGCGCTTGAATAGGTTGGCGACCAAAGGAAGGCGGAGGAACCTGCAGCCACTGTAAACGAGCCGCTGGAGGCGGGATCGGCGAGGTCCGTGTTGCTCGAAACCGATGGTAGAACCCCCTGGACGGCGTCCCCGATCATTGCCCAGGTGACGCTCGTGCTCGTCGAGAAATCTATTGTGGTCGATGTCTGGGGCGATGTTACCTGTTTGTACTCCGCTGCACCACCCAATGTAGTTTCGTTCGTGCTTTGGATTGTTGTGTACCCCGTCCCTGCCGACGGGGCTGGAGCGCCTCCACTAGGAACCTTCACGGCTATCGCCCCGATCAGCAAATCATTCGGATTCACAGTCGAGAGTGTCACAGACTGTGTCGTACCGCTCCCCGAACCGGTCACTGGTGATCCGAGGTTGGGGTCAAAGGGTTCGTCAGTATTGACGCCGCTAATCCCAAAGGCGACGACTATGAACGTATTGCTGCTGGCGAAGCTCACAGTTATGTCCCTCGTATCAGCTGTTGGTGCTATCGCCCACCATGTCTCGATCCTCTCGTCCGAGCCATCTGTTAGCGCTCCTCTTTGGCTCCACGTCAGCGCGGTTCCGGAGTTGGTCACAGAGGATACAGAATCGGTGCCTATAATCGAGACGGACACATAGATGAGGTCGTCCGCATTGCTCGTAGTGAGACCGACCACTGTCGCAGAGGTCCCGGTGGCAGACACCACTCCCGAACCATCGATGGCAGGCGGTGCCAACGCAGACACCGTCGCGTCTGCAATCTCGTTGAACCTGAGGCCGGCACCTACCGTCACGTCGCCATAATCCCAGGTGGACGAAACGGACGAACTCCCTGCGATGCCGGTTCCAAGCGTAATAGGAGATGCCTGAGCGGTCGACGCTGCAGAACAACCGTACTCTTCAACCGCAATAGCGCTGGATAGGCCTACGGCTAGCAAAATCGATATCACTACGACTACCATCGAGTGCGGACACTTCCCCATTTGCCCATCCCCGGCCGTGCACCTGACTATGGTGCTCTCTCGGACAGGGCCGCCAGTGAGAGGATTATTGCCGCCACTGGCGGCTTATGTGGTCTAGGCCCACTGAATGGCTATGTCAAAGGTCACTGACTGTCCAGATGTGGCAGTGGAGGTCGCGTACGCGACTACCTCGATGTAGTGGGTAGCGCCAGCCCCAATTGCCTGACTCGATCCCAGGACCGATCCGCCGGTCGTGCTCGTTATGTAGAAGACACCTACGTTGCTGGAGGCGGGGTCGTCCGTCTGGCTGGTGCAGTAGTACACCGTAATATTCCCAAGGACGCTGTTCGTGTCCGTTATACCCGATATCGTCACGGAGTTGATTGTACGGGCCGTGGCGCTTGGATTGTCAATCTGCAGAAGGTCCGTGTAGTACGTCGCAGGCTGAGGCGAGCTCGTCACCGACGGGAACATGTCGATGGCTATGGAGGCGGAATCGAATGTGCTGGCAACAGTGACTGTTGCGCTCGGATATCCGGAGCCGCCGGAGTCAGAGCCGGCAACCAGTTGTATATCAGGTGTCCGGACGGTCGCAGTAGCATCTCCATAGTAGTTCACGAAGACCGTGGCGCTTGCACTTGCCATGAGCATGCATAAAATCAGCACGCCCAAGATCCTACCGGTCTTCGAGTTCAGTTTCCCAGCCTTCTCTTGGAGCCGGGCTATTGTGTCTAGCAGTTTCATATTTCAACCTCTTGCCCAGAAAGCGGGCATAATTCAATTGTGATGAACAGTATAAAACCACATCGTATGATTCGCAAATCTGATAATCAGCTGGCGGCACCCAGTATTTATATAGAACCTCTTACGGTTGTGCAAGAAGCGCCCTTTCATGGATTTGGACCGTCTTCTCTGCAGAAGAATCCAATGGCTCATGAGGAGGAACTGCGGCAATCCTTCAGGGTCGATTAAGACTCAAAGAAGGCGAAAAGGTCGCCGTCGTGATATCAGGTGGAGACATCGACCTCGAGAAGACCTGAATGCCGGATTAGATGGGTGAGATCCCGAAGTGCAGTTCAAGAGACGAGCGCCCTTCATGTCGGCGAAGGAGCTCGCAATGGCACTGTACCTCATAATGCAAGAGCTTTTAGCGCGCGAACGCGCCATCTGGAATTTGCTGCGTAATGCAGTGAATGCCGCCACCGCCGATTTCCAGGGCGGAGGTTCGGACAAAGACCACCTGGCGGTCTGAATAGAACGATCTGAGAGTCTCGGCGGCCAATGCATCCTCAGGGATACCGAACTCGGGAGCCACGATGCCGTCGTTCGCCACGTAGTGGTTGATGTACCCTGGAGTAATTTGAAGGCCGAGGTAGTCTCGGGGACCAGGCTGCACAATGTCGACGATTTCGATTGATCTGCCTTTGCAGTCGGTGGACGTCTCAAGAAGTGCCCGATTCTCCTCAAGCGTATCGAAGTTGACGTCCGATTCGTTCTTCGTTCGTGCAACCATTACAGTCTTCGGCGCGCAGAAGCAGGCTACACCATCGACATGCCCATCCGTTATGTCGTTTGCCTGCCCCCGTCCGAGCCATATGACCTTCTTCACTCCGAGATACTCTCTGAGGTTTTTCTCGATCTCATCTTTTGTCAGGCCGGGGTTGCGATTCGGATTGAGAAGACATTGCTCTGTGGTCAACAGAGTCCCCTCGCCGTCGACGGATACGGAGCCGCCCTCCAGCACCATTGGGGCTTCATATCGTCTAATACCGAACTCGTCCGAGAGAATCCGGGGAACTTCGTTGTCTTTTAAGAATGACGACTTCTTGCCCCAGGCGTTGAAACCGAAATCGACGATCGATACTTCCTCGGTCGGTGATGAGACGAATATGGGACCATTGTCTCGAATCCACGAGTCGTCAAGATTGATTGGCATCAATCTCGGATTGCCTTTGAGGTTCGATCTTGCGCTCGGCAAAGTGGAGGGATCGACAATCACCGTTACCTGCTCGAACCTGCCTATCGCACTTATGATGGAAGCGTACGCCTGCTCGGCCTCCTTGATATAGTTTCGGAATGTGCGGCTGTTGCATGGCCAAGAGACCAAACACCCTCTGTGAGGGCTCCATTCTGCAGGCATCGAAAAACCATCCTGAAAGGGTCTGGTCGAAACCTTCAATCCATTCATTCCCCTCTTCCACCGCGAACTCACAAGGTTGCCGAATCTCCTAACATGCTGATGAACCTTCCTGGACAGCGTCAATCCTCATCGGTCCTACAAATCAATCTTCTTCTGACCGCACAAGGTTCACCATGCAACGCACGCGATGACGAATCATACCGCAGGAGGCGCCCAAGAGATATCGGATTGTGCGCATAGGCATTCGAACTATGCATCGTGCAGGTCGCGGATAGGTCGGCCGAGCCTCTGAACGAAGGGCGTCGACAAGTGCCAAAGAGAACTCTTCGGTGATGCGTGACTTGCCAGTTTGTGAACAGTGTGAACTATTTATATACCCAGGTGTACCAAAACGATTTCGGGAAATCTCATATATATCAAAAGGTCATCTTCACATGTCTTTAACATCCCTTGTGAAGACGCGTGGGGGAATTGAACGGGAGGTAAAGGAGAAATGTATAGACGTATAGTGTTGGCTGGATTGGTTATGTCGCTGATGGTCGTCTCAGCATTTGCGGCACTGCCCGCAAAGGTTGTGAGCGCTGCAGCGGATGAAGATGTGTTTTACATCGCTATGCAGGAAGACCTGCCGGACTTCAATGACTGGAATATCGGTACCAACAGTGTCTGGAAGTACTATACCATTGGCATGGGGTTCGAGAGCCTATCCACTGCGGACTACGACCTGAGACCGGTTCCACTTCTGGCCGAGAGCTGGGACTTCAATGAGTCCACTCTGACGGTGGACATAACCCTGAGACAAGGAGTGAAGTTCCACGACGGAGAGGAGATGACAGCTGATGATGTCCTTTTCACATACATGATGGCGAGGGACGGCACGACCAGGGCTGACAACATCATACCAGCTTTCGACGCGAACGATGACAATGTCGTGAGCGAAGATGAGCTGAACGCCGGCATCCAAGTGACGGGCACCTACACCCTGACGATGACGATGGCCAAGCCATTCGGGCAGTTCTTCTCGAGTACGCTTGGAGTACCCATCGCTCCCAAGCACATATGGGAGGACCATGTGGACTCCGAGGGACGAGTCGACGTTAACTGGGGCACTGATCCAGATGCGGCAATCGGCACAGGACCGTGGTACTACGCCGGTGGCGTAAGAGATTCCAATAGAATCATGAAGAAATTCGATGACTACTGGGGCAAGGATGTTACCACGCCCTATGGCATGCCTCTATTCCCGAACACCGTGGACACAGTATACTATAAGATATATGCTAGCATAGACACGGCGATTCTCGCCCTCCAGGGGGGACAGGTCAACTACATTGCATGGGCGGTCACGGCTGGTCGTGTTCCGGGGCTGCAGAGCGACCCGAACATCGACCTCGAGTACATGTCGGACGCGGGTTACTTCTACATGGCATTCAACATGAAGAAGGAGCCCATGAACAACCTGTCGTTCAGGAAGGCTGTGTCGCACCTGATCGATAAGGATCAGCTCGTCGACGTGTACATGGGAGGCTTCGGCATGGCCGGTTCGGCCGCGGTGTCGCCATTCTTCGACGTGTGGCACAACGATGCTGTGACGAAGTACGCATTCGACATTGAACTTGCGAAGGACATCCTGGACGATGCGGGATACACAGACAAGAACGATGACGGATGGAGGGACCTGCCCGACGGCAGGATCATGGAGAAGATTACCCTCATGACTCCGCCTGCGGACTATGACCCGATACGGATCAGAGCCGGGCAGATGATAGCCACGAACATGAGAGCTGCCGGTATCAACGTTGAGGCAAAGCCTATCGATTTCAACACGCTGGTCGCGAAGCTAGTGGCGTTCGACTATCAGATGCTCATCATCGGATGGAACTTCAGCGGATATACCGAGTGCGTGAGTGTCCTCTACGACATATACGGACCTGCCACGGCGAGCAACAACTGGGCTTTCTGGTCGGAGACCAACCCGAACCCGCTCTACGAAGACATCGGCGGTGTTAGCACGCTCGCTGACGATGCGACCAAAGCCATGGTCGACGAGTTCGCTGAGTTAGAGGAGGATGCTAGAGCCACTTTCGAGGTCGCCGAACAGATAGATTTAGTGAGACAGGGCCAGGAAATCATTGCAGATGCGGTTCCGTGTAACGTCTTGTACTACAGGGTGAACGTGGAAGCACACGACAAGGTCTGGGGCAACTGGACGCAGTTCGATGGCACGATGATGAACCCGTACAACCTGTGCACGCTCGAGTACTCTGGCACTGGCGGTGCTGAGGGTGGAGGAGCTGTTACGACGACCCTCAGTGCGGGCCTGACCATGCCAGGCAAGGTCGAGGCTGGGGAGAGCGCAACTGCATATGTGAAGGCCATCAACAACTTCGGAGCGCCGGTCTCCGGTGCGTCCGTTGAGATCAACGTATCCGATGGTGCGACGCCTTCCGTACTGACTGGGACGACCGATGCGAACGGCGTCTTCGAATTCACCGTTACGGGAGACGCGGTTGGTGTGTCGACTGTCTCCGTCAACGTGACAGATGGTACACTGGAGACTACGGACACCGCGAACATTATCGTTGCATCGCTCGGAGGCATCGGAGTCGAGATCATGCCGGCAAAGACCGTGTTGGACCCGGAAGAGGCCATCTCGGTGAACCTGGCTGTGACGGACGTAAATGGCGATCCCGTTCAAGGAGCGACTGTGACAATCGATCCCTATCTGCTCGGTTACGGTACAATCTCCCCGAGCGTGCTGGTAACTAATGCCGCCGGCACAGGGACGATGACCTATACCGCGCCTGAAGAGGATCTGAACCAGCACATGTTGGTGACGCTTGCAGCTTCAGTCTCGCATCCGATGTACTCGCTGTCCAACCTTGCGACGAGTTCGATCATCGTGTACAACGAGGCGGCGCCGGATTGGGTTCTGACCTCGATCGAATCTGTCACCACGACGGCTCTCAACCCATCTGCCAACGAAGCGACCATAACGGTCCTCCTCACGGACGATGAAGGAACTCCGATAGGCGACGAGACTCTCGATGTTGTGTACAGCAACAATTCCATGGTCGTAGACCCGGATATGGAACTGACAACGGCTGGGGACGGCACTGCGGACTTGACCGTCACCTTGGCGGACACCGGGGAATCTGGCGCTCTGAGAGTCACGGTGGGGAAGCTAACCATCGCGAACAGTGTGACCGATACCGTGACGCTGACCTATGTGGACCCGGCTGACCCGCCCGCGGAGGCGATGTACGGCGGATACATCCAGTTCGACATGGAGAAATACGTCGGCCCGCTCGGATCGATTGACTTGACAGTCAATGTGTTCGACAGCGATGGAGCAGCGGCGGACGGTGTGAACGCGACCGTCATAGTCCCGGCCACCGCATACGGCCAATTGGTGGACTGGGACGAATCGGAGCTGAACTCGTTGTGGGAGTACGTCGGCATATCGATCACTACTGAGGCCGATGAACAGGGCGTTGCCACGGCAGGTTCGTTCTCGTCGGCTTTGACCGGAAGAGCCGCGGACTACACGGACTTCTGGTATGAATTCATACCTGCGGGAGTGACCATAACGGCCGGAACCTACGACATGACCCTGAACGGTGTCGGTTTGGCAACACTGGACCAGATCAATGCCATATACGTGCTCCCCGAATCGTGGGGCACAGCGGAGTTCGATGGCGATGAGGACTTCGGCACTAGGGACGATTGGGGACCGTGGCCAACGAACTTCTTCTTCTGGGGCCAGACTCTGATCTCCAGCAACATGGCATACGGTCGAGCGATGGAATTCGCGACGGTGATCTACGACATCGAGAAGCCGGTGTTGAGGGCAAAGAGCGCTGAATTCGACATGACCGATGTCGACGTTTCCGCGTATGACGAAACGAACGCCGCTATCGATGCTGCGGATGTGTCTCTGTATACGCTGGGCGACTACGGCGTGGTGGATGAAGAAGACGGTCCCGTGATCATAGGCGGCGGTGTGGCGACCAACGCCACGAACACCGCGGGAATGGCGACCTTCAACGTGACGGCTGCAGCGGAGAACCCGTATACCGGTGAATTCACCGAAGTAACCTATGCTACCAACCCAGACATGTATGTGGTCGCGGAATCCGGCGATGCAATGAGCATCTTCAGCCAGACGCAGCTCGTTATCGAGAGCATCAGAGAATCGGTCTACCTCGAGTTGGACCCAATGCTCGATGTCTACAGGATCGGAGACATGCTGCACATAACGGCCACGGTCGTCGACGGCGCAGGCGAACCCTATCCGAACCTGCCCGTTAGAATAGGGGCTGGTGGCGGTGCCAATGCGGTGACCCCGACCGTTATGACCGATGAGGATGGCGTGGCGACGATGGTTGTGGACACCTCAGAGATTGCGGACGCGTCGGCGGCGCTCGTCTCGATATCGCTCATGACTGGCGGCGCGCCTGAGGGTGCAGGGGCGAAGATGATGGTCGCCATTGAGAACATGGGTCCGGAAGTGGAGATAACATCGCCTGCAGCCAATGGCGAGGTAATCGGGCCGGACGCGACGGTCACAGCAGCCATATACGACAACAACGGCATCGAGACGGTGACCGTCAAGGTTGACGACGCGGCGGCGCAGAGCGTGTCCATAACCGCGGGATCGATTGCGGCGGCCATCTCGGAGGTCCTCGAGGATGTCGGTAACGGCGACCACACGGTGGTCATAACGGCGACGGACTCGCTCGGCATATCCAGCCAGGCGACCGTTGAATTCACAGTGGTCGAAGGCGACGGAGATGCGGACATGCTCGCCTGGGGTCTAGCAGCGGTAGGATGGATCGTGGCGGCGATTGTCCTAGCTCTCATGGTCATGAAGATGAGACCCAAGAAGCTAGCGGCGACCCCCTCGGAGGAGCTTGAGCCGGAGGAACCCGAGCTGGAGCCGATCCCTGAGCCCGAGGAAGAGAAGCTGTAGGACGCGCGGACACAATCAAAACCCTTTCGCAAACCATTTCATAATTTCCATATTTCAAGACCATCGTGGAACCCACATAGCCTCGCCTGATTCATTTCGTCTAAAACTTTAATACTGGCATATACGATGGTATCGCAAAATCCTCTTCCGAATGTGGGTATGCAGAGGCTTTAAAATGGCCGGCATGTCGAGGTATGTGGCAGTACGGAGTATTCAGACCTTCATCACCCTACTAATCATCCTGACACTCATATTCATCATGTTCGAGGCTCTGCCGGCTAAGCCGCAGGACCTCCTGGCCACAACCCCAAACATGCAGCCGTCACAAATCGAGTACATGGTGTCGTTGTTTGGGTACGACAGGCCCCTGTCCGAACGGTACCTCTCGTATATGGTCAATATGCTGACCTTCGATTTCGGCATATCGTTCAGCCAGGCAGAGCCCGTATCGGAGATACTCTCCGAGCGAATCCCGAGGACCATGCTGTTGTTCGGTGGCGCTACGGTACTCGCATATCTGGTTGGGATATACCTCGGAGCACTCATCGCGTGGCGCCGGGGAGGCGTACTCGACGGTAGCTCGGTGGTTATCAGCCTCGTGTTCTACAACATGCCATCATTCTGGATAGGCCTGATATTCCTCGTTGTCTTCGCCTCCGAACTCGAATGGTTCCCCCTCACCGGATGGTACGACCCCACTGACAACCTGCCGTATGTGATCGACATCTTGTGGCACGTCTGCCTACCCATGATAGTCCTATTGCTGCTGTCCCTAGCTGGGACGGTACTGCTCATGAGGACCGCTATGCTGGACGTTATAGGGGAGAACTACATGGTGACCGCTAAGGCGATCGGGCTGCCTGAGAGCAAAGTCCTGTTCAAGCACGGCGCGAGGAACGCCATGCTGCCTGTGGTCACCTCGTTCATCATCGCGTTCGTGTTCTCCATAGGGGGAGCGGTCGTCCTGGAGAACGTGTTCAGCTTCCCCGGCATGGGGGCGCTCTACATCGACGCGCTCTTCCAGTTGGACTTCCCAGTGGCCCAGGCCACCCTGTACATCATCACGCTAATGGTTCTGCTCGGTAACTTCGCAGCGGATCTGATATATGGATATCTCGACCCGAGGGTGCGGATTTGAAGACGAATGATGCTGTTGAAGACAAGGCGAAGAGGCCGGACGCCAAGGAGCTCCAGGAGGCCTCAATCAAGACCTTCCAGAGGCTTGCCAGTGGGTTCTTCGTCACTTGGAAGATCTACCGACGTTCCTTCACCGGCGTCGTCGGACTCGGCATCGTTTTCGGGTTTTTCCTCATAGCGGTCACCGCGCAATGGACGGCGCCGTATGATGCTGATTTCAAGGCCCCCGCGATAGATACTTTCATCGCTGACTACGCCTCCAGAGATCTACCTACTGACGTTAACTGGTCGAAGGTCATTGGCCTCACTTCAAGCATAAAGGAGAGGCCGCTGGAGAGAGTCATGGTATATTCCTTTGAAGAGGGTCAGACCATAGTCTACCCCGTCACCAGAGGCATTGGCGAGTTGGGTGAGATCGGAATCGAGATAGGGAGCCCGACCACGTATGTCTTACCTTCAGGCGCAGAGTACCTAGACTATGCTCACTTCTACAGGTCCTTCTTTTTCGCCCTCTGCCCTTGCGAGGACGGATCGAACGCAACATTGATGGAATACAACTACGACTTCGCATACCTTCGCGAGCACGAGGTGCCCTTCGTGCCGCTCTATCATTCGAACCTATGGAACGGTTTTTCACCCCTATACCAGGAGGGAAGACTCGCCCTCGCGTTCGCAGACGAACACAACGTGTGGATGATCAACAAGAGGCCACCTGAGATAACCGAGCCGGGCATCGACAGCGTTACATTCACCAACAGCCTGACATTTCCCAACGCCACGATAGTGGGCAATCCGCTCGTGGTCGATGGCGACTTCACCAACGGTAGCATGTTGCTGGTTCCCACGGATGAGGGCATCAAAGCGTACTCCCTGGTGTTAACGAGGGCCAGCCTGACGCTTAGGGTGTTGGACATCTCGATTGACAAGCTCGAATGGGAGACCAACTACACGATTGACGACGAACCGTTCGAGCCTGTGACCGGTAACAACATGCTTAAATTCCCATATCCGTACTCTCCGACGACGGCGTTGGGGAAGGAAGTCGTGGCCGTCGGGTCCACGGACGGACGACTGGTCGCCTTCGACCGCGTAAGCGGCAACCAGACTTGGTGGTCGAAACCGATACTCCCAGGAATAAGGGAGTTCGACATCTTAGACCTGTATTCATCACCCGACTACATCGTGATGGTCGGCACGACAGGGGAGAAGGGGCTGATCGCAAGTATCGATCCTGACACGGGGAGAATCGGGGGGAACAACAGCTACTTCTCGACGGTGGACAGCTACCTAAACAGTGAACCCCAGTACGTCAGAGGGCAATACAGGTATGTGTTCAGCACCGACATGGGAACGATATACCTGGCAACGAACGAAATGAAGGTCAACGCCACATTTAGCGCGCCCGGAGGGGGCGCGGTGACGCCGGCCTCTTTCCTCGGCAATATATACATCGAAGGGTCGAGGACGGGCAACTACTTCGGCGTGATTAACGCCGAGGGGGCACTCTTCGTAGAGACGCTCACCGGGGTGAACATCGCACCGCTGCCACCCGGCACCTATCCCTCAGGCAATTACTACCCCTTGGGAACCGACTACGAAGGGCACGACATCCTCACCCAAGTGATGTTCGGCACGAGAGCGGAGCTGCTGGTGGGGGTGTCCGCGGCGTTCTTCTCAGTCGTGATAGGCACAATCGTGGGCCTAGTAGCAGGATTCTACCCCGGGCTGGTGGGGGAGCTGCTGATGAGAGCGACCGATGTGATGCTGAGCCTTCCGTACCTCGTCATCATGCTCCTGTTCGCCGCTGCCTTCGGACCCTCCCTGTTCAATATCATCATCATATTCGCGATTTTATCTTGGGCAGGCATCGCCAGAGTGATTAGGTCGGTGACTCTGACTACAAGAAAGAGGGCGTTCGTCGATGCCGCAAGAGTCTCGGGCGCATCCGACACGCGTCTCATCTTTAGGCACATAGGTCCTAACGTGATTCCTTATACTTTCCTCTACATGACCTTCATGATAAGTGGAGCCATCGTCACGGAGGCAATACTCGCATTCCTTGGCTTCGGCGACCCCAACGCCATCACATGGGGGATGATGCTTCAATTCCTGCAGATCAGCGGCCACTCGCTCGATGCGCCCTGGTGGCTTCTACCTCCTGGCATCGCCATCACACTGCTTTCGCTTGCGTTCTATCTTATCGGGAGAGCTTTCGACGAGGTCGTGAATCCACGCCTTAGGAGGAGATGATAAAATGGTCCTGCTCGAAGTCGATGATCTCAAGGTGCATTTCGAGATCCAAGACGGCTGGGTCAAGGCCGTTGATGGCGTTAGCTTCTCCATCGATTCCGGAGAGACGATGGGGCTTGTGGGCGAAAGCGGCTGCGGCAAGACCACTGCTGCATATGCTATAACACAGCTTCTGCCACCAAACGGCCGGATAATTGGAGGACGCATATTCTTCAAGGAGCCACCTCGAGTCGCAGCATACAGGAAGGAATACGACGAGAAGTTGAAGGAATCACCAAAAGCGCGTCAAAGAGAGTTATCTAGAGTGAAGAGGAAGCTCGACCGAGTAGATCAGGCCATAGGGGGCTCGGCTCCGGAGGTGGAAGAGCTGAAGGACCGACTAGCCGCACTCAATTACTCGTTCGACCTTATAGGATTGTCCAAGCGAAAAGATGGCTCGCTGGACGACTACAACGAGGAGATACGCAAGATTCGATGGACACAGATCTCAATGATATTCCAGGGAGCGATGAACGCCTTCAATCCCGTGTTCAAGGTGGGCGACCAGATCGTCGAGGCTATCACGCTGCACGAGGACGTCGAAGAGAGCGTCGCCCGTGAGAGGGCCAGGGAGTTGTTCGAGTTCGTAGGAATCGCTCCGGACAGGATAGATAACTATCCGCATGAGTTCTCGGGAGGGATGAAGCAACGAGCGATGATTGCCCTCGCACTCGCCTTGAATCCCTCGTTCATCATCGCAGACGAGCCGACGACGGCGCTGGACGTCATCACACAGGACAGGATACTCGCGGAAATAAAGAGGCTGCAGGAACAGCTTAAGATGGCCATGATGATAATTACCCACGACGTTTCAGTCGTGGCGGAGGTTTCGGACAAGATCGGAGTGATGTATGCAGGGCTGATCATGGAAATAGGGCAGGCGTCTCAAGTGTTCAAGAACACCGCCCACCCTTACACCGCGGGCCTACTTGGGTCATTTCCTTCCATCAAAGGTGAGAAGCGACGATTGGTGTCCATACCAGGATTCCCCCCCGACCTGGTTTCGCCGCCGACCGGCTGTCCGTTCCACCCGAGGTGCCAGTACGCGCAGAAGAGGTGTCGGGAGGAGCGCCCCGAAGGCGTCACGATAGAGCCTGGCCACGTATCATACTGCCACTTCGCCAACAAGCTTTGGGAGAAGCTCAGGAGGACTGCGTAGCCATGTCCGAAACGAACACGATCGTCAAAGTCAGGAACCTGAAGAAGTACTTCGAGCTCAGGAAGGGATTCCTCTCAATCGGCAAAGACATCACCTATGTCAAGGCCGTGGATGGTGTGGACTTCGACATGCGCTCAGGCGAGATACTCGGCCTTGTAGGAGAGAGCGGTTGCGGCAAGACCACGGTCGGCAGATTGTTGACTCGTCTGGAGGATCCCACGGACGGCTTTGTGTTCTTCCTTGGCAGGGACATCGCGCTCATTGAAGGGCAGGACGTGAAGGTGTTCCGAAGGAACATCCAAATGGTGTTTCAGGACCCCTATGAATCGCTGAATCCTCGGACGACCGTTACCCAGACCATAATGGAGCCGCTGCTGAACCACCACATAGGAGAGTCTCCCGAGGAGAGACTAGAGATGGTGGTGCAGGCAATGGAGGATGCCGGGCTCGCTCCGGCGAAGGAGTATCTCAATCGGTTTCCGCACGAACTCAGTGGCGGTCAGAGGCAGCGAGTGGCGATAGCTAGAGCACTCGCGGTAAAGCCGAGGGTCATCGTTGCGGACGAGCCAGTATCGATGCTCGACGTCTCCATCCGAGCGGGTGTGCTCAACCTCATGCTCGACTTGAGAGAGAAGTACGGAATACCGTACTTGTTCATCACGCATGACATAGCAGTCGCGCGGTACATCAGCGACAGAATGGCGGTCATGTATCTCGGTAGGGTGGTGGAGTTAGCAGAGACAGACGAAGTCATATCCAATCCGAAGCACCCGTATACTCAGGCCCTCCTATTGGCGGTACCAGTACCCGATCCCGATGCCAAGCATGGCCGGATCGACATCAAGGGAGAAGTGCCGAGCGCAGCAGACATACCACTCGGTTGCCGATTCAGACCCAGGTGCCCCAAGGCATTCAAAGGTTGCGGGTGGGAAGCGAGGGATTTCATTGATTGGCTGGGGGAGAAGGGCTACTTGGCTGAGGACAACAAACTCCGCCAAGCCATCGCGAGCTTTCACCCTGACGGGTTCGTCCTCCGCATGACCGTGAATGATGGCGCCGATCCGAACGCAGTCGTCGACTTGGTCAAAGACCTTGTTGCGGAAGGAAGAAGAGCCCATCCATTACTCGACTCCGTGGAAGTAATTGACACACTGATGACCGACAGAGTGATCGAGATAGATTGCAGGCCGGCACCCATATCTGCGGACGCGCTTGCTGCCGAACTGTTCACCCTGCTGGAATCCACGGTTGCGTACGAGGAGCCTGATCATCCGATGCATGGCATCATAGCTGACATGCGCCTAGAGAAGAACCGATTGATCGTCTCCGTGGGCGATGACGCCCAGAATCTCAAGTTGGCAGAGGCCTTCCTTGAGGACTACATCAGACACCACCGACGCAGGAACAGACCGGAGTTCAAAGGAGTGAAGAGCATCTCGGCTAGCCCAGCGAACATGACCGTTACTCTGACATGCGTAGCCTCCAAGGAACCTGCTGTCAAGACGGCGGAGGACGTTGCCGCTCACATTGAGAAGCGCCTTGCAGCTGAAGGCACGGGGGACTTGGCTAAGTCCACCCTTCCAATCGAGACTAAGAAGAAGAGAGTCAGAGTCAGGATTTTGGGACCCGAAAGCAATTGGTCTCGACTTTTAGAGGCGCTCAAAGAATTGGTTACTGCGAACAGAAAGGAAGACGAGGGCTTCGCACAACGAGTATCCAGGATAAGAATCAAGACCGTGAAGAAGCCTCAGAAAACCGTGGCGACGAAGTTCATCAGAGCCGAGGAGCCACCGCTGTTCGATGTAGGAGAGGGGCATCAAGTCGCCTGTTACCTGTTCAAGGGGGGTCGGCTTGGTCAGCCCCCTGCGACTGAACGCGGAAGTGGGCAGCCATGGGCGTAATGAAAGACTTTCGTAGGAGATGGTTCGTCGCGGCTCTCTCTATTGTAGCAGCGCTCTTCTTCACTGGGTCCCTCATCTTCTCTTCACTCACCTATGTGAGCGTGCTGAGTGCGAGACAGAACGTGACGCTCGCGAATGCTGCGGAGCATGCGGAGATGCTGTCCAACGGGTCGCTGTCAATCTCTCTCGCAATAGACCTTGACAACCCGTCACGGGAGGTTCTCAACATCGTCAGCATAAGCTGGTCGGTGAAGGTCCTAAATTCCACCCTTCCTCTGGAATACATCCCCGTGATAAGCGTGTATACGGTGCCCACTGAATACGCTGAGGTGGGAAGACACCAGGTCAAGAGCTTCGAATATGAGCAGTGCATCTCCGACCCGCAAGCCCTGTCTCGCCTGCTAGGTTTCATCAATCACTCCACGTCAGAGGGGACCGACTACACCTTGGAAAGCATCCCTTACATTCACGATTTCAGAGTCGTTGCGTGGCTTGGGGATTACGAGCACGACTACGATTACTCCAAGGAATTGTACCTGAACGACATGGTCAAGATAGAGAGGAGATACCACGGAGGTGAGTACAACTGAGGATTCGTACGGAGGACTGGACTAGGATCTTTGCGCTTTCGTTGATATGTGCGCCAGCCATAGCGTTCATGACCTTCGACTTCGTCTTTCCCAATGTCGCGACACCTTCCCTTGAGAAGAATCTACTTGTCGCTTTCCTGCTGTCCGCCCTATTCGGAACGCCAGCAGGATATTTCCACAGTAGAACTGACTTGGCTATCGGGACTGTATTGCTGTACATCACAATAGGATACTTGCTAGCCCTTGTGGCGTACTCAGCACCGTTCCTCTTCTATGACTTCGAGGCTGTATTCCCTGGTCTGTACGTTATGTTCTTCCTGAACATGACGGTGATCTTGGTTATGCTCTTTGTATTCGGAGGAATCATCGGCGTGATTCTCGGACAGATTCTTCGGGAGACTTTCGAGATGGATGAAACATCTCAGACTTTCACCAGATGGCGCTCTTGAATCGCGTGCCAGCTCCCATTCTCGACAGTTATTTATATCGCCATTACATCCGCGATATGCTCGGTCGAGCATAACGGGGTTGTGAACATGTCTGCTGACGATGAGCATCAAGCGCCAAGCACCACGCCTGGCGGAGCTGCCATTCCCGAGCCACGAAACGCGCAGACCCTCGGAACGAAGAAGGCGGTTGCTCTTATAATTGCTGCAGCGCTCCTTGTGGGGATACCGCTCGGGTACTTGGCGTTACAGGAGAACGAGCCGGGAGAGGAGGAAGAGGACGTCGTTGTGACGGTAAATGGTGACGACGACACCGTCGGACTATCGATGACGCAACTTGAAGACATGGACATCTATTCTGGCTCTGGCTATTTCAAAAAGTCGACCGGGACGATTGTGGGCCCGCTCAACTACACGGGCGTGCCAGTCAGAGACCTCGTTGACCTTGTCTGCGACACGAACAACTACAGTCTGACAGTAATGGCCTCTGATGGATACGAAATGACATACACCTCGGGCCAGGTGGAGAATGGCACGTTCCCCACTTATGACCTCGAAGGCAGTCTGCTGGGACCCGAGAACCTGATGCTCATGTTGGCGTTCTTGGAGGATGATGAAAGAATGCCCGTTGACGACCTCAGGATCGTCATCGTAGATGACGAAGAAACCCCTGTGACCGATGGGCACTTCTGGACGAAGATGGTAGCATGCATCAATGTGGGAAAGTATGCCGAGGATTGGTCTATCCAGCTCAGCGGCATAGAGAACATGGAGATGGACAGACAGACCTACGAGTCGCTTGCTTCGTGCTATTATCACACGACTTACTACAACTACAGCGACGACGGTGAGGACTACTCGTTCGAGGGAATCCCACTCTGGATCCTCGTATCCGCCGTTGATGGAGGGGATGTCGAGGATGGGCATTACATGTTCAACGATGCCCTTGCTGAGGCGGGCTACTCGGTAAATGTAACGGCTTCGGATGGATACTCCACGAACTTCGCGGCTGAACAGGTGGCTAGGAACGACAGCATCATTGTTGCCTACAAGCTTGATGGCGAACCGCTGTCTGAAGGAGACTGGCCATTAAGAATTGTAGGCGATGAACTGACTGGGTCGCAGAAGGTTAGAATGATAGCCAGCATTGCGCTCGAAGGGTATGAGGGCTCGCCAGCGTGGGAACTTTCGCTAGTCGGGTTGACAAATGCAACCCTGACGGAGTGGGACTTTGTCGCTCTGTATAATTGCGACGAAGGGGCCCATTTGAGCTACTACAATTTCACGGAAGAAGAAGTGAATCACAGCTACGCTGGAATCCCTCTTTGGGTACTCATAGGCATGATAGACGGGACAGAGTTAAATCATTGGGAGTTCAACGACACGCTCGCCAACCTCGGATACAACGTTACCGTCACTGGCTCGGACGACTACAACAAGACAATTTCAATCGACGATATCGAGTACAACAACAGCATAATAGTGGCGCTGACCTTCGACGGAGAGTATCTGACCGGTGACGAGTATCCACTGATGCTCGTGGGCGAGAATCTGCCAGGATCGCTCAGGATAAAATCGATCGCATCAATCGAGCTCGCGGACCTTCCAGTGTGAGCTGGTAACTGATGAGGAAGAACCTGCTAGCGGCTGTTTTGGTGACTGCAATCGTTGTCGCTAGCTGGGCTCTCACCGCATACTGGCTTGATGCGTCTTCATCGAGGGATTTCTCTGTCGAAGGAGGCGTAATCCTCTCTGAATCAGATGGAATGCTCACCGTCTGGAGCTACAAACCCGAGGTCAGGGTGGGTTTCCCAGATTTCGATGGGACTGTGCTGGTACGCAACTGCGTTTCCGACGCAACCGTGGAGGGAGTGGGTGATTTCGAACGCATAGGAAACACAACGATAACCTTTGACGCGAACGGAATCGATGAAGAAGTCATTATCGCGCCGCCATCGAAGGCGAAATTTACCTTTGCGGTCATGGGCGATAGTCATGGACACAATTACGTGCTATCAGAGATCCTGTCCAGGTTGAAAGGATGCGAGTTCGCATTGATTTGTGGCGACGTTACACCCTCAGGGGCGGCGGAGGAATTCAACGGGTTCTGGGAGACTATTGCTCAATCTCCGGTACCCGTTTATTGCACTATGGGAAATCACGACGCGAAGAACGGTGGGGCTAGTGAGTATGCTGCGCGATTCGGCAGTTCTCAATACAGTTTCGACTACACAGACGTCAGATTTACCGTGATAGACTCATCTGACCTCAACATCTCAAAGGACGATGTGACTTGGGTCCGTGAAACTCTCGAAGGGGCTATGTCCAAAGTGATGTTGACTCATGCGCCCGCATACGACCCGTTTGGCGGCGACCATATCCTGCATCCGGATTCGTGCGATAGAGTCGTAACGCTTGCGAAATACGAGGGAATTGATGCGGTGTTCGCGGGTCACATTCATGCTTTCAACCGAACCACAGTCTCTGGGACTGATTTTATCATATCAGGAGGAGCCGGCACGACGATGATAGATGGCGAACGTCATTTCGTGAATGTCACGGTCGACAAAAGTGGCGCCTTCAGCTTTGACAGGCAAGTTGTCGTTGTGGACGATCCTTCCATGCCCCATGTCAATCTCATAGGAAGGGAGGGCAACTCGACGAACTTAACAGTCGGAGACCTTATGGCGATGCCCCGACAGAACGGCCTCTCGGCTTTCGAGAACTACTACGGAAATATCGGGGGGCAGGGCAACTACTCGGGAGTGACAATTGATGACCTCATAGCATGTGTGGGAGGAATGGAAGTAGGAGACCTGCTCAGAGTAACGGCAGTGGACGGCTATCGTCAAGACTTCGGTTATCTGAACGTCTACCCTAACGATATTTGGCTTGACCTGCAGGGGAGTATGATTCTCGCCCTGTCTATGGACTCGGTTGTTGTACCAGATTGGCAAGATGGCCCGAAACTACTCATGCTAGCTCCGGACGGACTCTATAGCAACTCCGACTGCGAGGCGACATCATACGACGGTCAGGGATACTCGGTGTACCCATCGGCAGGTGCGAGATGGGTCAAGAACGTCGCGACGATACGGGTGATGCCTTGTTCGTGAGGCCAAAGAGCTATCTCAGCACTAGAGACCTCGTAGTCATTGCGCTGCTATCCTCCCTTGGCGGAGTCCTCTCGACATATGTTGGCTACCTCGGCAATCTCATGAACCACGTTGTCGGGGTCCCTTTCGGGGCTGGGCAGTTCCTTGCAGGATTGCACGTGGTGTGGATAATCCTCGCGATGGGGCTAACCAGGAAGAAGGGGGTGGGGACGGTGACCGGTCTGGTCAAGGGGACCGTCGAGCTGTTCACAGGTAGCACGCACGGAATCGTCATAGTTGTCGTTTCCTTAGTTCAGGGGATTGTCGCTGATACGGTCCTATTCAGTGACCGGGCCAAAGAGAGGAGGGACTACACTTCATATGCTATGGCAGGTGGGTTATCAGCGGCAATGAACGTTCTCGTATTCCAGGCCTTCTTCTTTTCAGGAGTTCCCTGGGTGCTGATAGGAATGCTGTGCATGCTCGCCTTCGCTTCTGGAATGATTTTCGGTGGCTGGCTTTCGATAGAGATGCTTGAGACAATGGAATATTCGGGCATGCTGACGGGAAAGAGAGAAATCATTGTTGATGACGAAAGCAGTAACATAGAGCACCTTTGGAGAAAAAGCCGCGAACGGAAGAAAAGGCGCAAGATATCCATCGCAGTCGTGGCATCGTTTCTTGTCTTGTTCTCAATTGGTGCAGTTTACTACTTCGCGTTCATCTACGTCCTACCCGGAGAAGACACCATAGAGGTGAATGGAGTGGTATCCAGCCCGTTCGACTTCGCCTACGATGACTTCACCGACTACGAGACGACTATCATAGCAGAACTTGTAGGGTCCATCACTTATGTTGAACCCAGAGAATACACCGGCGTTCCCCTGAGAGCCATCATTACTGAGGCCGTTCCGCTTCCCAGTGCTTCCGAGGTATTGGTGCGAGGAACCGATGGATACCACGTAACTTTCTCGCTGGAAGAGGTGCTCGATGACGACGAGTTGTTAGTGGTGAAGGAGAATGGGTCGTTCAGAATAGTCGGAGCGAACTACGAAGGAGGCTACTGGGTCGAGCAAATCGCTGTTATCGAAGTGAGATAGATGCTCAAGATAGAAAATCTCAATGTCAGGTACCTAGGGCGGTCTAAACCAGCTGTCTCCGACCTGAGCATGACTATCAACACAGGCGAGATCGTACTTCTAGCCGGAAGTAGCGCCTCGGGCAAATCGACAATAATGCAAGCGGCGTGCGGGTTCATACCGCATATCATACCTGCGGAGATAAGTGGCGTCATTAAACTCGATGGGCAAGTCTACGACGACCCTTCTACCATCGCTGGTGTCGCGTGTATGGTGCAGCAGGACCCTGAAACTCAGTTCTGTACGGAGACCGTTGAGGAGGAGGTCGCGTTCGGGCCAGAGAATTTCAGGTACTCAAATGAACGCATCAGAGAAAGCGTAGACAAGGCCCTCGCGAGTGTCAAAGCTGATCACCTCAAGGACCGAACTCTTTCGACGCTATCCGGAGGTGAGAAACAGAAGGTTGCGATTGCCTCGATGTTGGCTCTGAGCCCAAGGCTACTCATACTTGATGAGCCCACTGCAAGCCTCGACCCGAGATCGATTGGTCAAGTCGTCAGTGCAGTGGAATCCATAAAGAGTGTCGCCGATATCACGGTTATTGTTGTTGAGCACAGGATAAAGGATTTCATAGACCTAGTGGACAGGTTGATAGTGATTGACGAGGGCAAACTCTCGCTGGATTCCCACAGAGGAGAGGAAGGGTTCATGGTTGAGAGAGATCGCGCTCGCGTCCCTCCTGATTATCCGAGCCCAAAGGACAGAGAAGATGTTCCCATCATAACGGTTCGCGGACTTTCACTGGAGATTGGAGGCTGGCAGATCCTGGACGATGTCAGCCTCGACATAAGAAAGAACTCGGTGATGGCGTTGATGGGAGAGAACGGATCGGGGAAAACCACTCTCCTTCGCCACATCATAGGCCTCCAACGAATCCAGGAGGGAGAGATTACCGTCTGCGGGCATCGGATGACGCGTTCCTCGGCCATCGACGCGTGGACTCTCGGTCGCGATGTCGGCTTCGTCTTCCAGAACCCGAATCATCAGATATTCGAGGACACCGTTGAGCAAGAGGTGCTTTTTGCTGCGCGCAACTTCCTCACCCCAGTTACGAAGGCAGAGGAGGCAATCACTGAATTTGAGGAGAGGGAGAGGTTGAAACGATTCGTTCACCCCCATTGCCTCAGCTTCGGACAAAAGAGAAGAGTCAACATACTCTCAGCGTACTCTCACGAACCTCAGGTACTGCTTATGGACGAACCGTTCGCGGGTCAGGACCAGGCGAACGTCGACGCTATCGCGTCAATGGCGAACGATATTCATGGCATGGGGAAGACCCTGGTAATCGTTACGCACGACCCTGATTTTGCGCGACGATTCTGCACGGATGTCGCGGTACTTCATGAGGGCAGAGTGGTGGCTGCGGGCCCTGTTGAATCGATTTTGGATGCAGTCTGGAGAAATCTGCGTGGAGAGGCGAGAGATGATTATCAAGGACAATCGTAGGGCTCTCAAACTGAACCCCGTGACTAAACTCAGCATCCTGGTCACCGTGTCAGTTCTCGTCCTCCTCACCAGTTCTCAATTTACCATTCTGGTAATCGTGGTCTCAGTTCTGGCCGCCAAACAATGGACAGGCACTAAAGGAAGGTTTACCAAGGGTGTGATGGGGTTCGCGCTCGCAATCTTCATCACGCAGATGTTGTTCAACCGGACGGGCGATGAGATAGCTTCCATGTGGATTGTGTCCATTACGACAGGTGGAGTGGATTCCGGGGTGACGATAGCGGGCAAGTTTCTTATTCTGATCATGATGTCGTGGATCTTCGTCGCCACGACGAAGCCTTCAAAACTTTCATCGTCTCTCATAGGAATCAAGGTGCCATATCGGTACGCCTTCCTGCCCGCTTTGGCCATACGATTTGTTCCTATTTTCGAATTGGAGCTCAACTCGGTTCGAGAAGCGCAGGTGGTTCGTGGACTCAAATTAGATCGGAGCTTCAAGGGGCTGATACGCTCGGCTAGATACACCGTTTTGCCCATGTTCTTCTCGGCAATGCACAAGGTGAACTCCCTCGCAGCATCAATGACAGGCAGAGGGTTCGGGGTCAGCAGAAGGCGGACTCAGCTGCATCAGGAGAGTTTGTCTATGTGGGACATGGCGATAACCGCGCTTGCTGTCGTAATCGCAGCGCTGCTGCTACTTCTCGACAGATGCTACGAAGTGCCCACGTCATTCTTCGTCTGACCAAATGCCCATTGACCTGATTTCAGCCGCTTTCTTGACCATTGACTCTCCATCAGATCGGTATGATGCGTAGTGCTCAAGCGCGTGAGCGGTTGACTCGCCAAGCTCCGTCGTCTTCGTGAAACCCATGGCTGTGAAGTACTTCTCGGCAAGAGTCCTGCAGAACTTGGCCTTATCTCGGGTGAACATCGGTCGCATACTGAGTATGCTGGAACATGCCTGCCCGATGTCATTGATGATATCGCCCTCACCAGATTCCTCGAAGTCTATTCCAGTGACACCTCTCCTGTCAATAAGGAAATTCCTCATGTTCGCGTCCCCTCTGCACAACCGGTTGCCGAAACTGGAATGGAAATCGGAAAACCATCTTCCCAATGATGATGCGGCAGAATCGAGAGCGATGCGGTCAGCTAATTGGCCGTCAGTGCTTCCGAGCCATATGGAGTCGAGGTGTTCGGAGAGAGTTGAACCCTCTACATACTCCATAACGATGAATTGATCAGCAAGTTCCAGAGGTATCGGGGCTGAAACACCCACACTCTGACACTCTTGTAGCATAGAATACTCCTTTCGTGCAGCATCGGTCACACCTTCAGGGAAGACCTTTACCACGACCGTCTCTTTCCCGAGCAGGCTCTTGAAGACCGTATTCCTGCGGCTGAAAAACCCATCACCGATTCGCGTCATTTCCAGCTCTCGGAGGCTGTAGGGCATCGAACACCAAACTCCCTCTGAAGTCACCCGTCCCATGATTCGGCGAACACTATTTGATATGCGCTTCGAGGAGATAAACCCAGCCTTCCAATAGCTCGCCTGACGGGGACTATCCGAGAATCGCCAAAAGCGTTAAGTCGAATACGGATGTTCTCCTATCGAGCTCTGTGCAGAGCGGTGATCTGATTGAGGAGGTCTAGAGGAGGTTCGCGCGCGGTTTCGGTCGCGTTATTGGGAGCCTGTATTCTTATGGGTCTCTTCGTTGCCTCGGCACACGGAGACGCGCTTCAGACAGAATTCGTTCAAATCTTATCAGTGGACGACTACTCCAAAGATGTCAGAGCGGGACAGACGGCGATATACAATTGGACCATCATGAACATCGATTCAGATGCGGAGCTGAATATCACCATCCAAGCGAGCATCGCAGGCGATGGCTGGACCAGTCACGTCGACCAATCTGAATTCACCCTACAGCCTGACGAACTGGGTAAGGTTTCGGTATCAGTCATTGCACCTCTCGAGGCTGGTGACGAGGCGTCCAACCTAAGCGTAGTCGTCAATGTATATCGAGGCGCGTACCTCGTCCAGGTGTCCACTGCCGGAGCGGAAACGGTCATCATCGGCCCATTCGCAAGCGCAAACAAAGTGTTGGGATTTTTCGATAATCCATTACCGTCGCCCTTGAACAATGAATGGGGCGTCTTCTTGCTCGATGTGGTTATTTGGCTCGCAATTGCGTACACGATAGCTTACGTCATGGATGGCATCGCCTGGGCGTTCACTAGGAAGACCACATCCATGCTGGATGATATCATTCTGGGAATCATCAGGACTCCAGCGCTTCTGCTTATTTTCGTCTTCGGGGTCGTGCAATCTTTAGATGCGCTTCACATGCACATCCCGATGGATCTGCGCGAGAACATCATGTCCCTATATGGAGTCATCATTGTTCTGATAATGTTCTATCTGGCCTACAAGCTGTTCAAGAAGATTCTCGTCTATTACGGGAAGATCGTGGCGAAGAAGACTGCGAGCAAGATCGACGATGTGCTCATTCCGGTTGTCGAGAAGATGGGCGTCGTCGTGATTGCAGTAGCGGCATTTGCCTACGCACTTGGCGCGTTGAATGTGGATCTCACGATGTTTGTGGCTGGCGGCGTTGTGGTGTCAATGGTTTTAGCCTTCGCTGCACAGGAAACAATATCCAATTTCTTCAGCGGCATATTCCTGCTGCTCGACCGGCCGTTCGCGGAAGGTGACATGATAATATTGAACGACGGCGACTGGTGCGAAGTACGCCGCATAGGCATGCGGACGACTCGGCTCTACCGTTATACGGATGCATCCATAGTATCACTCCCAAACAACCAGCTGGTCAACGAAAAGATTGTCAGGATGACCAACGTCACCGACCCCGGGAGAGTCAACGTCAATGTGGGAGTGGCATACGGATCCGATCCGACTGCAGTTCGAGAAACGATTATGAAAGCCATCAGGGATAACCCCCACTCACTCCTAGATGACGAGAACAGGCAGCCGATCATCATCTTCGACGAGATGGGCGATTCCGCTCTGATATTCAAGATCATTCTCTGGATCAACGACCGGGGAATGCGCATAGCAGCTAGGGACAAGCTCGTGGAAGACGTCTACCGCAGGCTCAACGAGGCAGGAATTGAAATACCGTTTCCGCAGAGGGTGGTTTACCTTAAGAAATAGGAAAGGGTCTGACAACAGACCATAAGCGGGTTTAGGAGGATGAGAATTATGGACGAAAAGCCGATCAGCGACATCCGGGTGTCGGATGTTATCGAAGGGACGGGCAAGAAGACGAAGCCGGCCACCGTTAGTATTGACGCGCGCCTGCGCGACGCAGTTGTCTCAATAGTCGAAGACAGCGAGACGCGGAAGGTCTACGTCGTGGACAAGGACGGAATACTCAAGGGGACGATAACCCTCGAGACGCTACTGAGATATGCCGGCTACACTCTCGGGGTGAGAAAAGTGGGAGTTACCTCGCTCCTGAGATGGCTTGCGGAGATAAATAACGACAAGGTCACCGATGTAATGACGAAACCGGTCAGAGTCCTTCAGAACGAGATGATCGTCAATGTGACTCGACTGATGGTGGAGAACCACCTGAACGACCTGCCAATCGTCAACGACGAGAACAAGCTAGTGGGCGAACTGAACGGTCTGGACATCTTGAGAGCTAGTATGAAACACTGGTCGTAGCTAAAACCCATTTCGGGCTTAGAGGCACGCGTTCAGTGTGGTCCAAGCACTCTGCTGTCCACGGGGAGGACCGCGACATCGAACTTGGTCAACTCACGCTCCATACCAGCGACGTATTCTGATCCCATGGGTGTTTCTGCCTTGTCCCAATCTTGAACCGTGCGCGCCAACACGACCAAATCCGGAGCAGTCTTCTCGATCACGTCTCCGAAGTTCATGGCGGTCACGTGTGCGACAACGTCGACCTTATCAATCACTCCCTCCTCCACGGCCAAAGGGCGTTCTCGCCTCTCCGCGACGAGCATTTCGATGCCCTCTATCTTGCTCAACTGTCTTATCACCAACATCCCAAGGCGCTCAGCGCCGATCACCAACACACGCATAGATATCACCCCTCATATCAAACCGAACTCAACCATAAGGTACACCAGAAATGTCGTCAGGAATATCGCTGGCAGCGATATTCTCAATCCGCTCCTCCACAAATCCTTCCGCGATATGATGCCTGTGGAATAGATGAGCGTGAATGGCGGGGTCCCGATGGGAGTTATGAACGAAATGGAAACCGACAACCCGCAAACGAGCACGAGAAGCTTCGGGTCTATCATCAACTCATCGGACATGCCGATGAGTATCGGTGCGAGTATTGCGGCGGTGGCGGTATTGCTCATGAAGTTCGAGAAGGCGATCGAAACCGCTGAGACGACCAGCATTATAATCAGAATATGAAAATCTCCCGTGAGAGATACGAGTATTTCCGCCATCCACGCCGCTGCGCCGGACTGCTGGAGACCCTCCCCCAATGCCAAGCCCGCTCCGATGATAAGGAATATGTCCCATGAAATGGACCGGGCGTCTTGCCAGTCTAGCGTTCTGGTGGCGAACAGCAGCACGGACGCACTGAGCGCGACGATCGCTGCGCTCATGAAACTGGCATGAAAGCCTAGCATAGCCCCAATTTCCGCCCCTGCGATCCACAATACGACCGTGGGAAGGAATATCCCCAGAGCCTTCTTCTCCCCGGGGTTTAGCGATCCCATCTCCTTCAACTCCTTGACCACAGCAGTGATGTCGAGGGTTGCCGTGTGTACCGGGAATACCTTCCTGAGCATCACCCAGGAGGTGCCCAGAAGGATTATGCTTGCGGGAAGGCCTATTGTCATCCAGTTAAGGAATGTCCAGTCCATCTCCCTCGCAAGGAGGCCTGAAACGACTGCGTTTGGGGCAGAGCCAGTTATCGTAGCCATGCCTCCAAGAGCTGATCCGATCCCGATTCCGAGGAGGAACAGTACCGATAACTTCTTCTTGTCCTCTCCGGCTCTGGAGGCGATCCCCAGGACTACCGGTATCAGCAGAGCAACGGTTGCCGTGTTCGATATCCACATTGACAGCACAGCAGCCACGAGCATGAATGATAGCAGCACTTTTCCGACGTCACCGCCTGAACGGGCAACAATAATGTAAGCCAGACGACGGTCAATTCCGTGCTTCCTGAACGCCTCCGCCATAATCAAGCCACCCATCAATAGATAGACAACAGGATCCGCGAACGGCTGCAACGCGTCAGCAGTCGGGAATATGCCGTAAAAGGTCAAGAGGACAGGTACTAGCAGGGCGGTCACGGGAAGGGGTAACCCTCCGAAGGTCCAGAGCATGGAGACGCACGCGAAAATCGCGAGCGAGTACTGAATTGGGTCATCCATCGGGAGAGGGACGATTGTCAGCACCAGAAGCACCAAGAATGGCAGCACAATCTTTATCGATCGCTGCATCAACCTTGGCAACCTGGCGAAGAATTTGAAGAACGTCGGAGTCAGATCGATTATCTCATGGCCAATAGTGCCAATCGCGCTGGTTATGGGCGTCTGCTTCCGCTTTCCCGCTCTCATCAGACCGTTAACAGATTTTCTCTATGATATTTCAACTTCGCGTGGCTTTGACACGACCATCGTAAATACGAGCACTATGTGGGTTTCTCCGAACAGGACCATCAAATTCGTACAATGCTGTCTGTCTTTATTGCGATTGAATGGGTCCGTCACGCTTATCCTTGAAGCACCCATGCATTTGATCTGTATCTTATTCATATCGAGATTCAGTCCTATGAGCGCGGACTCGTCACGATTCTGCCTCTTGTGAAGTCTGCAAGGTTTCTTATACTGACTCATACTTATCACGGAGCTAATGCGCATTCCAACGGACTGCGCAGCAAGGACAAATCGGGGGAGATAGCAAATGAGATGGAGCGCAATTTCAGCTATGGCGGTAGCCGTTCTGTTTGGCACAACGGCTCTTGCCTGTGTAGTAAGCGCACATGAGGATGAGGGTGAGCCGCTGATTATCACGCTTCCTTCGGGCGATGAGCCCATATCATGTGCAGTGTTCTACGCGGACAACATGGTCTACGCACCACAATGGCGTATAGGCAACTACGTGCGCCTTGAGGCGATGGTTCTGGACATGACGGACTACGACTCTGCCAAAGATTTGACGACTACCGACACGGACCTATACCCGGACCCGGAAGTCCCGGATCCGAATCTGCCGTATTTGGATGGACTTGAGCAGCAGGCCGCAATCATAGCGGACTCGGCGACGGTCCTTCCGATGACGAGAATGGTCTCAGTATCGTACATCCAGATGAGCATCACCGGGCCTGGCTACAATGACGACAATCCGTACGTGCTCGAGGCTGGCTGGGACATAGAGACGGGGGAGAGTATTAGCGTCAACGGACTTGGCCGCGAGGTGAACAAAGCGGGACATTTGATATACGGATGCCTCTGGGATACATATGGTTTCGAAACTGGCTTCTACACCGTCACGACCAGACTTGGCGTTTTGGCGGATGGAGTGGTAACCATTGGGGATGCGTACAGCGTGGACTACGCCATCTGTCACCTGTATATCGGAGAGGGTGAATATGTAGATCCAGAACACCCCTACGCCGACCTCGCAGCGAGTGGGGATGATCCGATCTATCAAGTCTACAAGAACGGCTTGGGCAACTGCACCAGTGATGGGGGAGGCGCTTGGGTCGAACTCGGCCAGCTGATACCGCAGGGATCCGGCGGAGGCAACGGAGGAGACAGCGGCAACGGCGGAGAAGGCGGCAACGGCAACGGACAATGCGGAGCGGGTGGCAACTGCAACGGTGGCAGCAAGTCCCGTTCTAAGTGATTAGCCAAACCGCGCGATGACGCGAGCAAAGGAAACTTCTCAAACCACTTATCCATTTCTCCACTTTCTATTTAATAGAATGGCGTGACTTTGCGGGGACGCTGCTGGCGTTCGTTCACGTTCTGGATCGAGTGATCTCCGATGATTCCTGGCTCAATCATCGAGGATTGTGCTAGCTTTTGATTCCTGTACCATAAACCATTTATCAACAGCCTCGAGATTGCATATAGCGCGGGCGGGAACCCCGCTTGAAAGAGAGGCATGAAAGATATGTTGGCAAAGACATGGATTGCGCTGGCGCTAGGCGCAACGATGCTCGTCGGAGGCGCTGCTACCGTTGCTGTTGCGGCAAACATGAACGGCGATTGCACACAGGACAAGCTGCAGCTTAAGGACGGCAGCTGTGACGACTGTCCGTGCGACAGCCTGGGCGACGAGACGGAAGAGGTCTGTGATTCGTGCAACGAATACTTGTACGACTGGGACTTCCTCTATGGAGAACCTGGACCACACTCATCTGCGTGTGGACAGGAGTAACTGGACTGATACCGACCCGCGTTGTCTCCCCCGAGCCGACGCTGTGCCCGTAACGAGCACCTTGTCCACGACAAACCCCTTCCCATATCTATCTGAATCATATCAGGCACCCCGTCTTGCGTTAGTTTAAATCAGGTCAATATCCATACCTATTGCCCATGAAAATCGATTCTAGGTTCCTGTCAAGAATTCGAAAGCAGTTTCCAGCTGTCGAGGCGACTCCCTCTGGACGCAAGAGAGCTTTTCTGGACAATGGCGCGGGAACTCTCGTGACGAAGCGGGCAGCGGACAGGGAGTACGATGCCAGGATAGACTGGAGCGCGAACGTCGGAAACCACTTCACGGAGTCGATTGGGGCAGAGGAGAGGATCATGGAAGGAAGGTCTGCCGTTGCGGATCTTCTGAACGCCGAAGGACCTGGAGCAATAATTTCTGGAGAGTCCGCGACAAGCTTGATGTTCAGCCTCAGCTACGCTCTTGGCAGAGAGTTTGCTGGGAGCGAGAATGTTGTGACTACCGGCTACGAGCATTACACGAACATCAACCCATGGGTCGAGCTGGGCTCTTACGGAGAGATAAAGGAGCTTAGATTCGCAGAATTCGACAAGGACTCGGGCAAGCTTGACCCAAGCGGAATTCAGGAGATGATCGATAGTAACACCAAGGTCGTCACAGTCACTGGAGCATCTAACGTTCTGGGAACCAGAACGGCCCTCGTGGAGGTCGGAAAGATAGCCCGGGACGCCGGTGCATTCTACATAATCGACGCTGTTCATCACGTACCCCACGAGCTGACAGATGTGCGTAGAATCGGTTGCGACTTCCTGATATTCTCTGGGTATAAGCTGTTCTCAAGGCACGGTAGCTTCATGTATGCCAAACCCGAGCACATCAGGAAGTTGACACCTTACAGAGTACACTCCGCCCCAAAGCGTGGACCTGGGAAGTGGGAGTGGGGCACAAGAGACCAGGCGATGTTCGCTGCGATAACCGGAGCAGTCGATTATCTTGCCTGGGTAGGCAACCCCTCCGCTAAGCGCCCGCCCAAGGAGGGAAAGCAACGGCGCACGAGGCTAGCGATGGCGTTCAAGGCGATCGAGAGATACGAAAAGGAGCTAATGGAAATCGCGCTACACGGCAAGGGCAAGGTGCCCGGGCTCAACGACATCCCGGGATTGCAGTTGTATGGCCCCCCCGATATTGACAAGAAGACTGGGCGAGACCCTACGTTCTCGTTCAAGCTGCGCGGTTACGAGGACAGGCCGCTCTCCAAGGTGCTATGGGATAAGTACAGGCTTGCGTTGGGAGCAGAGGACTTCTTTTCCCGGGTGCCTGCGCTATACAACAAGAAGACCATGTTGAGGGCCACATTTGTACATTACAACTCAAGAGCCGAGGTGCTAAGCTTGCTTTCGGCTTTGGACTACCTAGCAAGAAAGAAGAAATGAGGTGCTAGATCGAGAATCTTCTAAAGCACCTCGAGGAATGTCCTGACTCAGCCAGTTAACGGTTCTATAATCGTATCATACTTTGAATTTTGTACCACAACGGCTAAAGATGGTCTAATCGGGTGAGCTTTCGACGCAAGCTGAAGGGCGGACATAAGGAGCGAACACCACGGCGTTGAACTTCTTGTGTCGCCACCGCAGTTGAAATCAAAACAGAGAGGTAGTCCCAAAGATAGGAAGCCTGTCTTTGGCTATGTCTGACAAGAGAGGTGAGAGGTTGGAACAGAGATTCGAAAGCAGTTTGGCAAGAAGGGTCGCGGACCGAGGGACAGGTAAACCCTGGAAGAAGAGGGGGATTCTATTTGGAGCCGTGGCTGTGTGCGCTATATTGAGCGTTTCAGCGCTGTACTCAGTAGCGATGACGAGGGAATCGGGAGCGCCAGTCTTGGAGGATATTATCTTCCACGCGGAGAAAGCCTATCTGACGGAAGAAGTCAGCGACGGTGACACGGTGGTGTATAACACTCTGGCAATTAGAACTATGAATCTGAAAGTCAAAGGCGACCACCTATATGCTGAAGAATACTCTCCGCTCCATTACGCCAAGTTCGTATACAGCCTGAGCGTTGTTATAGTCGACTCCGCCGAAGAAGCGTGGGAAGGCATGACCCTTGGGAATCTGACATTGCCTGATGTCGGAGGAATCAGTGGATCTATGGTACTCACGGTGGCCGCCTCGGTAACGAGAATTGTTGATGAGGTACCAACTACCATTGATGTTGATGAGAACACAGTCGCAGAGACAGATGGTTGCGACGTGATTGTCAAGATACCGGAGTTGACGAACGACGGCGACGTATACGCTAGTGGAGACTCCATTTCGATATCGGTCGCAATAGAGACGGACGCAGACTTGCAGGACGAATTGAATCCCGACTCCTCAGAAGCAGACCTTGACGGAGGACTTGTGACCGAAACCGCATGGGACGACCCGCTAACAGAGATTTCGACGGAAATCGATGTAGGTGGATACTGAAGGCAAACACAAATCGGCATGCTCACGAATCCCAGTCAGGGAGTCAGTGGGCATGCCAGCATTTTAACATAACACTCACGATTCAGTCTATACGAGGTAGCGACTGAAGGATGGGAGAGGTGGTCTCCGGATAGTTTGGATGTGCTACCCAAGATTCATCACCTCTATACTATCTGAATACCCCCATACGCCACTCTGGAGTTGAGGCGCCGCATTCCGCAATAAAGACCGCTCATTCTTCTCTGCCGATAGGGGCAACCGGTATCAGTACTGACGGTACCTCGCCAACGGCTATTGACGATATGGGGAGGGGCCCGACACTATGATCGCCGCCATGGCTAAGACTCTCCCATATCTCACTTTCTGCACAGCGGCGCCCCATGCCTTTCTGGCTTCGCGGCTATCAAGGGCAAAGGGTCTCTCCAAGATGCAAATGAAGCAAGTTCCTGACCGATGTTCGGGATAGCGATATTGAACCGGCGGTTCAACCTCCAGAACTTGCACCAGAACCTTCAGTCTTTTCCCTCTCTCATGACCTCTCTTTTAGTGGTTCAAAAATGAGAATGGTCAGGCACAGTAGATCAAAGAGGAGAGGCACCCAAGAGCGGGTCCATCAACTTCTATGTGTGTACCAAATTGCTTAATAGAGACCAGCGAGATTGTGTGATTAGAAATGACTAACGTTCGCCGCCTCTTGGCAATCTTAGTTTGTACTCTATTCTTAATCGCGATACCGACCGCTTCTGAGAGCTCTGACGCGTCGCAACAGAGTCTGTCATACTCAGAAACGACGGATTATGTCCTGGTCGAAACGGGAGAAATGAACATTGCCATCTCCAAGGATTTTCCAGCAGTCATAGTGGCGCCCGCCAACCAGACGGATGAGAAGGGATACGGCCTCGTAATCTCGTCAGCCCTGGGATACAATGCTACTCCGGAAGGTGAGTTACTGCTGGAGGACGTGCCGTACCACGCGTCCTTCGAACATTCGACTTGGACTTCAAGCATAGATAGCGAATACAGCGAAGAGAAGGGAGAGACAATCACTGTAGAACTCGCTAGCTCTGTCAATATGAACAAGAAGAATCCCTCATCTCCTGGAAATATCATAATAGACGATTGGGCGGACGTCACCGTGCGCTTCCAGGTTACCAACAATAACTACTCAGCTCGATACGAAGATGTGGATTCGTCTCCCGACTACCACGTCAACGGCACAACGGAGCTCAAGTTCGATATTGTGACGGATATCAACGAAGCCATAGATGCGGAGGACCTCGCCATCGACATAGGCCTGATGATGACCGAGGGTTACACGTTCTCGCCTACCTCCATGCCCGAGCCGTATGTGTTCCACGGCTACCAGGAGGATGAAGTGACTGAGAGCAATCCCATGGAGAATGAAACTGACGGAGATGTCAAATTACTACATGAGTTCTTCCCGCGGGAGGAGCTCAAGCAGCTCTTTGCTTTCGTCCAAGACGATTCAGCGGAGAGCTATTTTGCCTGGGCAAAGCTGGCAGAGCTCGGCTATGATGAGTTGGAGGATGAGTTGACTGACATCTCAACTTTCTACAGAACTGATGGCGATTCGTTGCGTATCTACCTGTCCACCTCAGTCAACCACAACACCACATCCGTTCTTCACGATCCTAGCCTGGGCATATTCGTCACTGATGTGGGGTATGTAGACTTGCCGGATGATGGCATGAAGATCGGTTTGTCCGGGGAGTCAGTCATATTAGGATTGGTTTTCGGAGCTATTGCAGTAGGAGCTGTCGGGACATACGCTATCATCCGCGGGAGAGGTGAGGAAGACCCTGGCGAAATCGTTAGCCTCGAAAAGAACAGATACTACCGCAAGAAGCCCTGAAACACTGCTTTTCTGATGTTAACGGTCATTTGTGCTCTATATATCTGGCAACGAACTCATCTACGAGCTTGTCGAAGAATGTCCGCCGGTATACGATAAGCAGGTCTGCCACTTTGTCAGGGTCAGTTACTCTGAGATACGATTCCCGTCCGCGTTTCTCAGCGCTCACAACGCCTCTAATCGTGAGCTTCTTGACGTGGTAGGAAAGAGTCCCACCCGAAATGGTGAAGTTGTCGAGCAGCTCGGTGTGGGTCGCGCCCGGGTTCCTCAGCAGATACAACACGATGCCGCGCGGTATCTCCTGACGGAGAACCGATAATATCTTTTGCTTCTCCTTGCTCAGCTGGCCGCTAGGGTAATATCGGGAGAAGTTGTCGTGCCTCTCCACGCTTAGCAGCTCCTTTCGAACTAGATAGTTTAGATTGTATTCGAGAACGCCTATGGGCAACCTCGTCCGACGCTGAATCTCGCGGAAGTGGACGCCTGGACTGCTCCTTATGAATTCAAAAATCCTCTTCCTGTTGGCCAAATCAAGAGGGTCTCTCAAATGCCCTACCTCCGAGAACTCCCATCAGAAGCGCTGCCACCAGGACGGAGATGTCCAAGACGACTATCTGTAGACCGTCTACATTGGTAATCAAGTCGGTCATGTGTCCTGCGATCAGAAAGGACAGAGTCAATGTTGAGTGTGCGAAAAGGCCGATGCTCACCAGTAGCAAGGACAAATCGCCGCTTCTAATGTATGATGATACGGAAAGGACAAGAAGGAACAGAGATACTCCCATGAGTATGCCCAACGAGATATCTGCAACAGCTATCATGTGATCTCCGCTCAACCTGTATTGCCATGACTAGCCTATAAGTAACACTGCTAGAGCACTTGACGTATCTGGCTCATACCTCTATTGGGTGTATTTATCGATTGCTGATAGACCCTCTCTAGGCTGATTGCTATCCGGGTTGACGCTTCCGAATCGAGTCGCTTGGAACAGCACCTATAGGATGTGTTTCAACCTGAACACTATCCATAGGCCAGCAACTGCAATCGCTGACAGCCCAATAACGATCCAGAAGGCGTTTGGATCACTCTCGAAAGGCAGATGGACGTTCATTCCGTAAAGGCTGGCCAGCAGGGTGGGCAAGATGAGTATCAGGCTGATCGTCGTCAGCGTCTTCATGATTGTCGAGAGCTGATTGGATTCAGCGAACTCGTAGGCGTTCAACAGGTTGGACATAGTCTCTCGATATATGGTCGTCATCTCGTACAGCTGAGCGACATCGTTTTCGATGTCGTCCATGACGTCCGACATTTCCTTAATCGTCTGGAGATTCCTGAGTTTAGGAAGCATTGAAATTGCATTCAGGTTCGAGAGTAGTGAGGTGTTCAAAAGTATCAGGCTGTTGCTCAGGGTAAATGCCCCGTGTGCGACCTCGCGCCTTCTGGCGGAAAGGATGGTCTCCTGTATGTAGGCTATTCGTCGTTCGACCGGACGTATTCGACGTACGATGTCGCGAATTATCTTCCGAATCACCGCAACGAAGACCTGTTCTTTGGTGGCGAGAGGGGGGCGGCGCTTTAGGTCTGCGGTGACCTCGCCCCCGACGAAGGTTGCCCCAATCCTAATAGTGATTATCTTCTCGGGAGTCAGTATGATCCCGACAGGAATCGTGTCCATCTTATCTTCGGTTGCTCGGCTAGTAAGAAGACTTCTGAGCACGACCAGGTCGTAGTTGTCCGCAACCTCCACCCTGGCGCGTTCGTTGGGATCGAGGCAGTCCGCGATGTCTTGGAGATCTATCTCGAACTCCCTTCGCATGAAGTCGGCTTCGTCGGGGTTGGGGGCAACCATGTCTATCCATATAGCTTCATCAATACGGCTTTCATCGACTTCCTTCAACACGCCATTCTCAGATGCGTAGTACCGGAGCATGTTGACCCCTGCTGAACAAGCTCCTGATAGCTGCTTACGGGATATATGTCTTATCAGTGGTTTTCGGACAGGATCCAATCACTGATTTCGATTCACCTGAACGGTACCCTCCATTTATCTCTGTGCATGTTCTCACCGATAGCCTTCCTAGTCGGGCGCTTCACTTCCGATATCTTCTGTTTATCGGACAAGAGAGAATCGTCCGATGTATGGTACCCGCACACAACAAGTGTGATAATGACGTACTCCTTTGGAATTCCGAGGGCGTTTCTGATCTTGGAAGGGTCGTATCCGGCTATCGGATGCGCGATAAAGCCGAGTTCGGTGGCTCTCAGCAACATCTGCCCGACAGCGAGTCCGCAATCGAACAGATGGTATTCTCTTCGATCGCTGAGTCTACAGTCGTCCTCGATCCTGGATGTGACGACCACTATCAAAGGAGCGCGCGTAGCCCAGGCGTTTCCTTTGGGGAGCGCCTCCTTCACCAAGCCGAGCGATTCCTGACTGTCGCAGAACACGAGGTTCCATGGCTGATTGTTGAAACATGATGCCGACAGAATTGCGGCCTCAGCAAGCGCCAACACATCCACGTCATTGAGCGGACGAACGTCCATCGCTCGTAGCGCTCTCCTGGTTCTGATAGCCTCTGCCACCTCCATGGACGCACCCATTACGTATCGGCCGCAGCCGCTTTAAGCATTGGCAAGCTTGCGATAATCGATTATGAGAGTCTATACCTTGATCGAAGACCATTGGACCGAGTACCCCGTCTCCTTCCTGAGTGTGGCAATCGCATGCATCATCTGGTCCATGGATTCGTGAGTCCCGCAGAATACGACATCGACTCCACGCGTCAGAGCGCTCATGGCAGACTCCACCGGTGCGTGTATCACGAAGTACTCGGGAGTCGCTTTGGCCAACAACGCCGATCCGACTAGATCTCCGGCCACGAGAAGCCCTGGAGACAGCGATTCAATCTTCAGCCTCGCACGGTCTATATCTGCCTTCTTGGATCCGCCATCGAGCTCAGACGGTGTCTCGATTATTACGAGGGTGCCGAGCTTCATGTCGACGATGCCCTCAAGACGGCCTACGAGGATATCATCGCCAATTGAGGCTGGCTCCATAGCGATGCCTTTCGAACTGGATTTGTCATCTGAGTATGCCATGAGCATGCCATCCTCCATGACGAGACCTATCTTGTCGCCTTTCTTGAAATCCTTTGCAGCGATGGCTGTGCAGGAATCGACGACCATAATACGTCTGAGTATCGCATCCACTTCGCTCTTGAGCGAACCGAAATGCTCCTGCAATATCTGCATCCCTTTGCGTGTAGGTCTTAGCCTTCCTTTCTGCTCCTTGACTATACCTTCTTTCCGCATGGCGGATAGATACTGACTGACCGCTTGCGTTGTGATTCCCAAACCTTCCGATACGTCGCGCAGCTTGACGGCAGGATCCTCCAAGACCCTCACGAGTATCAGGAGTTCAGTATTCTTCTTCAGATCGCGTAGAGGCTCCGTCATCGGTTCGCCGTCTCCTCATGTGCTATGAGTTGCATCATATCGTCCAAGTTTCTTATTTTAACCGCTCCGGCGTCGGCTAGATCGCAAAGATAGGCATTGGCTTTTCCACCAACGAAATCGATGCTGGACTCTCCGCTGCCGGTCAAGATGTAGACTCTCTTGCCAGCCTTCAAAGCATACATCGCCGCTTCTAGATTCTTGAAGTTGCCTGGCCCAACAGGGAAGGGAGTCACCACGACAATCGGTGTCTCGTCTATGCACCTGAGGTTTTCTGCGTGCATGTCATCGCTTATCTGGGCAAACGGAACCTCTGCGATGATAGGCACTCGAAGGTCGGTTGCGCTCTCATAATCGGAGTCGAGGACGTTGAGCACCCCCACGGATACAGAGTGTCCACTATCCACGAGTGCCCTCATGATTGGCCCACCTGAGCCTCCTCCGCAAAGGACGTGGATTCTTCTTCCCCGCTTCGTGGCCAGAACGATTGGCGAGCGGGGCATTACAAACACATCGTGTGTGAGAGGATCCTTCCTCACGGCAACATCCACTCCGTAGACTGCCCGAATCGTGTTAGTCGTGAAGACCTCGTCCGGGTGATCGAATGCCTCCAATCGACCGCCGTTGAGCAGGACGACCCGGTCGCTGTACCTTGCAGCCATGTTGATATCGTGGAGAACCGCGACGATGGTCAGGCCGTCCTCGGTGTTCAGCCGCCTTATCAGGTCCATCATCTCGAATTGGCCACTGATGTCGAGATACACAGTCGGCTCGTCCAGAAGGAGCACCTTTGGCTGTTGGGCCAATGCTCTGGCTATGATCACCCTCTGTCTCTCGCCTCCGCTGAGTTCGGAGAACCTCCTGCCCTTGAGATGACTGCAGCCGGTCCGGTCGAATGCCCATCTGACGACCGCTTCGTCCTTCTTCGACTCGCCTGCGAGCCTGCTCCCCATGTGTGGCAGACGTCCCATCATGACTATATCGTAGGCGGTGAACGGGAAATCGGTGGCGGAAGTCTGCGGCACGACTGCGAATGTCTTCGCGATCTCCTTATCGCTCATCGTATGGATGGGTTTCATGTCCACAAGGATTGTTCTCGCTTCAGACGGGAGATATCTCGTGAGACACCTCAAGAGGGTCGTCTTGCCAGACCCGTTCGGGCCCATAAGACCCACGAACTCCCCTTCCTCTATCCCAAGGGAGATGCAATTGAGTACCCTGGCATCTCCGAAAGAGAATGAGAGATTCTTGATCTCTAGCTTCACTGCGGGCCACCCCCTGTTCTGCTCTTTCTCAGCAGATAGAGGAAGAAAGGACCGCCGCAGAGAGCCGTGATGATACCCACCGGAAGCTCCTCACCGGGTATCACGGTCCTCGCCAGGGAATCCGCGCCAATCAGGAAGCTGGCCCCAAACAGGGTTGAAGTGGGGATCAGCATGCGATGATCCGCCCCGAACACGAGCCTCATCATGTGGGGCACTATGAGACCGATGAAGCCGATTATCCCCGCGAAGGCGACGGCGCCAGCAGTCATCAGTGCGGCCACTCCAAGCATCAGCTTCTTCACGGATTCCGGATTCGCGCCCAGGTTATGGGCCGTCTCTTCGCCCAGCAAGAGCGCGTTGAGATCCCTCCCGTAGAGGAAGATGACCAGTACACCAATCAGAATCGGAACCGATATGATGACCGCATCATTCCAATCGGCTGATGAGAGAGTTCCCAAGAGCCACGGTATGAGCTCGTGGTAGTCGTTCCCGGCGAAGTATATGAGAAACGAAACGAGGGCGCCCAGGAAGGCAGCGACCGCAACCCCCGACAGCAGCAGTGTCTCGACATACACTCTGCCCCTGATAGTGCCCATCTGATAGACGACCAGGACCGTCAGCAGTGCAGAGAAGAAAGCGAACAAAGGGGCAGTGAAGGCGCCCACCACCGCGGTCAGACCGATTACGCCCGCTGTTGCGGCACCAACAGCTGCGCCTGAAGACACGCCGATTATGAACGGGTCAGCCATTGGGTTGCGGAACACCGCCTGCATAGCTGTGCCTGCGCATGCGAGCGATGCACCTATGAGCCCGGCCAAGACAATCCTCGGGACGCGTATCTCCCAAATGACTGTCGCCGCGAAGCCGGTTCCATCCCCGTCGCCAATGAGTGTCTCTATGGCTTCCCCCAGAGAAATCTTCTCGGGCTCTCCTGGACCGATTGGGCCTAACGTGCCCGTGAGTATGGACACGAAGGACACGGCTGCGAGCAGGGCGACCAGGCCCACCAGATACAGTGCATGAGCTGACTCTGAGGACCGCGAACGGTCGCTTTGCGACTCACTGGCGTTCTTGTCTGCCCCAGTCTCTCGCATGATGTCATACCTATTCGAACAAGTCGGGATGTAGGATAGCTGCTAGCTCCTCCAGTCCATCGACCACTCTAGGACCATACCTGCTGACCAGGTTGTCGTCGATCGAGTATATCGCTTCGTTTACGACAGCATCGAGTTCGCTCCAGCCAGGTCTCTCACCGAAGTCGGACGGTTCTATCGTGGTCATCACGCCCACGGTGTACACTATAACCTCAGGATTCGCAGCAACCACGAATTCCGCGCTGATGTATGGATACTCGCTGCTTGCATTGCCAGCGATGTTTATGCCTCCAGCCGCCCTGATCATATCGTCTCCGAAAGACCCCGGTCCAAAAGTGAAGTACTCGTAGTATTCGACATACACCTTGGGGCGCTCCACATCGGTCGCGAGCGTCTTCTCCTTCACTGCCAGGATCCTTGCATCAAGCGAGTCGGCGAGCGCTGTTGCCTCCTCGATGTGGCCAGTCAATGCACCCATCATACGGATGTCTTTGACGGCGGCGTCAAGTGTTCTGACTGCTAGCACCATATACGGTATACCTCGGGCCTCCACCGTGTTCAGAGCTTCGGGCACCAGGTCCGCTGTTACGACGAGATCCGGGTCGAGCGCGACTATCGCTTCGACATTGAGTGCGAACGCGTCTCCAACCTTCGCAAGATCCTGAGCCTCCGCAGGATAATCGCTGTACGTATCGACGCCGACAACTTGTTCCCCCGCACCAATCGCGAATAGAATCTCCGTCGCCGTGGGGGCGATCGAGACAATCCTCTCAGGCGTGCCGCTCAGCTTGATCTGGCGACCGTAGTCATCCACTATCACTATACCTTCCTTGGAGGACAGTATCGTGCCGGCGTAGTACCCCCCGGTGAACGCCATCAGCGCAACGCCGACAATCACGACTACCATCCAAACGCTCAAAGCCGATTTCCACACTTCTTTCATTCTGTCATCTCCTTGTCCGACCGCGACACTCCCGCGCTGTCGAATGTTGCCATCTCATTAATGATCCTGCACGCTGCCTCCGCGATGAAGAATGCTAATGCCGCACCTGTCCCCTCGCCCAATCTCATACCGAGATCGAGAACTGGCTCGAGGGCCAAGTGCTCAAGGGCGTACCTGTGTCCAGGTTCGACCGACACATGCGAGGCGATCATGTACTCTCTACAATCGGGGCATATCGCTGAAGCTATCAAGGCAGCCGAGCTGGAAACGAACCCGTCCAGGAATACAGGAACACCTCGCGAGGCGGCTCCGATCGCGATACCTGCCAGACCAGCTATCTCAAGCCCTCCCACTTTGGACAGAACATCGAACCCATCCGAGGAATCTAGCCTGTTGACTTCCAGGGCTTTCTCTATGACCTTGATCTTGAGTGAGAGCACGGAATCGTCTACTCCTGTGCCCCTGCCCGTGACGTCTGCCACGGGGCGCCCCGTCATAACCGCAGTGATCGCGCTGGCCGCGGTCGTGTTCCCGATCCCCATGTCCCCGATAGCGATGGCGTTGACTCCAGAATCGGCAGCTTCCGAGGCCAGTTCTGCCCCGATCAGAAGAGCCTCCGTGGCCTGCTCATTGGTCAGAGCCGGACCACGAGCCATGTTTGCGCTTCCTTTCGCGACCTTGCGCGAGAGCACTCCCTCTGGCCAATCCATGTCAGACGCGACGCCGATGTCAACGACCCTCACCACGGCCCCTGCCTTTCGCGCAAGCACATTTATTGCTGCTCCGCCGCGGGCGAAATTGAGTACCATTTGGGCTGTGACAGCCGACGGGTAGGCGCTCACCCCTTCTGCGGCGACACCATGGTCCGCAGCCATGGTGAACACGACCTTCCTCCTGACTTCAGGGTAAGGGGTCCTGTATATGCCTGCGAGCTGTACTGACAGGTTCTCGAGCCTCCCAAGGCTGCCGTTCGGCTTCGTGAGTGAGTCCTGGATACTTTTGGCCTCAGCCATCGCCTTATCATCGAGTCTTTGTACCTGTGAGGTATAATCTAAGAGTGCGATCATGTAGTCACTCAAGCAAACTTGAAATAATGAAAGCGTATTTTACTCTTTCGCCGCCACGGAGGCTTGCGGACATATGCAACGTGCGATGTCAATACTCGCCAAACACGGGTTGAACCTCGATAACCTAGTGGAAGCTGGCTTTGAACTCTATGTGCATGCGACAGAGGATGAAAACACAGAGGACAAGAGGAAACGACTGAAGGAGCTGCTGTCGATATACCTTGAAGATCCGAATGTCTGGTTGTTGATTGCCGCTGCGTCGTACCTGGACGAGCTCGTATCGTCCAATGGCAGCAGCCCGTCGACACCCTCCGGGGATCCAGCATCTCTGGTCGCAGACGAGCTCATCGGCATGTCAATCGCCGAATACATCGCTGGCAAGAAAGGGTTGTTCAACTACGTGAGATATGACCGCGAAAAGCCAGGAGCCATTGGTGACTTACCCCCATTCATGGACGATGCCGTAGGAGCCCTCGTGGCGGCGTCCATGACTCGCGTCTTCGAGTGATCTACATGACGAGAGTGCTCCTAGGGTTGCTCACCCGCATTAGGTTGCCTGGCTCTTCCGCTGATCTTGAGGATGCGGCTAGTCAGCAACACCTCTTCCCATTGGTCGGGCTGCTAGTGGGTCTGATGGCTACGCTCGTCTGCATCGTTTTCGGGAGCTTATTCAGCCCAGAGGACAATCTGATAGCTGGCAGCCTGATGATTGCTGCGCTCTACGCGATAACAGGAATAATCCACACCGAAGGACTAGCGGATTTCGCAGATGGAGCGATGGCGAATGGCAGTCGCGACAGGAAACTCGCAGTGATGAAGGACCCACATGCGGGTGTCGCCGCAGTCATCGTTGTGATTGTGTTCTTGCTGGTCTTCCTCGCCCTTGCGTCAGAAATGTGCGCACGGGCGCGCGAGTCGATTGGCCCATTCCCCATTGTGTGGAACGCTCCTGTCGTCTTCGGATTTGTGGTGTCTGAGGTAAGTGGAAAACTGGCTATGAACACCTCTATGCTGATCGGCCCAAGCGCACACCATGGCATGGGATCAGCTTTCGTTAATAGGGCGAGTTCGCGCAAGTTTGCCGTGGCTATCGCCTTGGCCTTCGGCCCTTGTGCTCTTCTCATCGGCGTTGCATCGATGATTCTCCTTGTAGGAATAGTAGCAGGAGGGGCAGTGACTATCGCCGCGCGCAAGCACTTTGGCGGGGTTTCCGGAGACGTCTTTGGCGCTGCCAACGAAATTGGAAGAGTGGGTACGCTAATTCTCTGGGTGTTGATAATCTGATTGCGATTGCAATGGCAGGCGGAAGGGCGACCAGATTCAACACCAAGGTTGAGAAGGCGTTGCTGGAAGTAGGGCAAAGAACTCTGCTGGAGAGAGCCCTGGACTCGTTGAAGGTCGAAGAGGTGAGCGAGGTATTCGTCGCTGCATCACCATTCACGCCTTGCACCACAGCAAAGGCAAAGGAGTTGGGGATTGGCATTATCGCGACGCCCGGGGCTGGATATCACGAAGACATTGCCCAGTTACTGACATCTTACGACTCGTTCCTGACACTGAACATAGACGTCCCATTCGTGCGGAAGACTCACGTTGTCAGATTCTTAAGGGCCTTCGACGGTAGGAGCCTAGCGGCGGTGCTACCCATATCGGCAACCAATGGCAAGACGAACAGGAAGTCGCTTGCACGAGACGAGGCGGGTGGTCGGTTCGTATGGGTGGGTCTGAACATTGTCACCGCTGAACCTGAAACGATTACCTTAGAATATGACGATCCATTGCTGGCGATAAATATAAATGACGAATCGGATCTGGCGCGCGCAAACGAGATCGCTGTCGAAATGGGGCTTTGAAGAACTGGTGTTTCGAGGAGCGCTCTGCGATATTACGGCGTCACGCAGATGTGACCTCTTTGAAGCTCCCTTCGAGGATGTCCATGGATTCTTCGAGTACGTCTTGTGGCATGATGATTGATGGGTGCATCCGAACCACATTGTTGTAAGTGCCGCAGGTGAGTATTAGCAAACCCCGCTTGAGCGCGGCGTTCTTGACCGCGCCCGCCTCCTTAGCTGCAGGCTCCTTCGTAGTTGGGTCACTGACGAGCTCAAGGGCCATCATCGCTCCAATCCCTCTGATCTCTCCGATTATCGAGTGTTTCTCCTGCATCTCCTTGAGGCGTTTGACCATCAGAGTGTTGATGTTCTTGACATTGTCCATGTTCTTCTCGATGATTTCCATCTGGGACAATGAGGCCGCGCATGCTATCGGGTTGCCTCCGAAGGTGCCGCCGAGGCCTCCAACTTGAGGCGCATCCATGATCTCAGGCCTTCCCGTTGTGGCTGACAATGGGAACCCACCGCCTATCCCCTTTCCGCTGACCAAGATGTCTGGTTCCGCGCCGGGCCAATGCTCTACGCACCACATCTTGCCCGTCCTCCCGGCACCAGTCTGTATCTCGTCGTCTATGTAGACAACGTTGTGTTTCTTGCATATCTTGGCTACCTTGGGATAGAATTCCTTCGGGGGAACAATGAATCCACCCTCCCCAGCAATCGGTTCGCCTATAAGAGAAGAGACCTTGCCCTCGAACTGTGGAGACGTCCAAGTCTCGTCTATCTTATCCGCACAGGCGATGCCGCACGACGGATAGTCCATCTTGAACGGACACCGATAGCAATAGGCAAATTCCACTTTGTACGTTTCCGGAAGAGGGCCGTAGCCCGCTTTGTACGGCATATCCTTGGCCGTGAGCGCCAGCGCCATCATCGTCCTGCCATGAAAACCGTGGTTGAAAGAGAACGCAGCGGCTTTCTTGTTGAAGTGTCTCGATATCTTCACAGAGTTCTCCACGGCCTCTGCGCCAGCATTGAACAATACGGATTTCGTCAAGCCCGTTCCGGGTGCAAGCTTGGCAATCTTCTCTGCTACACGTAGGTAACTCTCGTATGGAGTGACCTGAAAACAAGGGTGGATGAACTTCTCGGCCTGAGCCTTGATTGCCGCCTCGACCTCCGGGGGCCGGTGGCCGACGTTCGTCACACCTATGCCGCTTCCCATGTCAATAAAAACATTGCCGTCTACGTCAGTCAGGAGCGACCCCTCGGCTCTGTCGATGAATACCGGTGCGACGATGCCCACGCCTTTGGCGATAAGTCTCTCTCTCAGCTTCCCTAGTTCCGCGGACTTTGGTCCCGGAACCTCCTTGCTCATTATTGAACCGTATTTTGAAGACATACTACCCCCTCAAAATCTGTGCTGAGTATCTCGCGTCCTTTCACGGATGGTCTAATTAATAGATATTTGTTTAGTATAGCTTTGAAAGGAAGTGACTACGGAGAGGACATCGATCATCGCACGCCCATGTGGGTGAGCGAGTTGGATTCGACTTGAGCTGCGTCGAGGTCGTGGTTCGTGGTGTCTGAATCGCGTGCGTTGCGGGTGACAATCCGTTCGTCCGAAAGCTCCTTCAGGCGGAGTATGAGGAACAATCCTGCGACGGTCAGCGGCGCCAGACTGCTCTTCACCGCAACCAACAGGAACGCCACGATCGCTAGGAGGGCGCGGTCGTTCAGACTCTTAAGACGCATTCCCACGACCAGTGCGGCGAACACCACTGCCGCACTTATCATTGTGTAATACTCGCTACCGCTAAGTATCTCGCTGAGAATGGTGCCGCCGACAGAAGTGCCGACACGAAGGTCCTCACTGCCATGGAAGAATACGGCCGCGTCTAGCACGTTCGTGATGCCGAATGGCAGAAACAGCAGGAGGGCTATTCCCGCTCCCATTGCCGAAGCAGTGACCGTCTCGCCTACTCTCTTCCAGCTCCTTGCCTTTATTCCGGCCTGAAACTCATATAGTACCAGTACGACAAGGGGAATCCCGGCGAATACCTTGGTCAGCGTCGCGAGCGCCATAATCAAAATTGCGAGCCCTCCTGGATGCCATTTCGCGCGTTTATACGCGAACATAGAAAGAACCATCAACAATAGTGTTAGAGATGCGTTGTCGAACGAGAAGAACAGCATCACTATACCTGCGACTGGCGCATACGCGATCCAATCGGTCTTTAGAATCTTCCTCAGAACCACGAACGCAGCGCCTGAGAGAATTAGGTTCGCGATAACGAACCATGTAGGAAAGCCGAGCCAACCGATGGCTTCGTGAAGACCGACGTAAACGAATAGGTCAATTGGGAGGTAGTTGTAAGGACCTAACGTCCACATCACATTCGGGGCGTACTTGCCCTGGAAGCGGGGAACGACGTACTCCTCATATGGATTCACTCCGATCAGATAGTGCTTGACAGCGGCCTGCACAGCTTCATCGATGTCGTGAATATCGGCGAAGTAATCGAAATAGACAATGAACAACGCTGCAAAGATGATTAGAGCGGTCCAAAACAGCACTGAGGTGACCGCTAGATGCCTCTTCATCGCGGATGCTATACGTCCGATTTTGAAGCCTCGGACGCCCAGCACCCACAATAGTATGATCGAGGCGAATATCCCGGTGAAGAACAGGTCTATCAACCGAAGCACCTACCCGGCAGTCAATCTCCTCGCCCAACCTGTTGGATCCTCCTGCACCAGAATTATTACGTCCAACATTTCAGCAATCGATGACGAATATAATAATGTTCCTTAAATGCTGGTGAGTGGACGGTCAACGGTATCCCGTGACGGGCGCAGAAGCCGCTCTGCTCTTCTTCTCTGCATCCCTGTGTAGGACTTTGAGCTGAGCTTCGAGTCTCTCCGCCTCCTTGCAGAGGGGCTCCACGTTGAGATTCAGATGCATAATCATCTGGTCTATGGCGGTGAGTATCAGGGCAGCTGCACGTGCATCCGCCATGTCGGGTCTGGCTTCCGCCAGAAGGGTTATGACGTCGATGCCACGCCTTCCCCCTTCGTTGAGCAGGACGCCTGCAGTGCCCGATATGACCCCTTCATTGAAAGGCTCTGAGTCGGCCTTCTTCAACATTTCCTCTGCCCTCTCCGTGCTGGCGATTCC
>CP070736.1:253143-328140 GCA_020347645.1 Methanobacteriota archaeon
CCCAGGATGCCCGCCCTGCCAGCTGACAAGATTGATGAGATATCCAACCTCTATATCGACATGTTCGAGCGGATCACCGGCGAGAGTTACCGATGACCAAGGCTGCGAGACTTCTACGCTGACGGGGAAAGCATTATCTTGCTTGGCACATCATGAGGGATTGCGATGGAATTCCAGGGCATAGATGACTTGATGAAGTGCTTGAAGAATCAGTACGATGCTAGCGGGCGCAAGAACGAGTGGCGCGCGCTCACTGGAAGAGACCATGTCAACGGCACCTACGACACTTTCGTTTTCTCTGAGGAGAAGGTGCATCAGATCAAGGCTGTGGAGGTCGCTCCCAAGAAGATGGTGGCGGTCGGAGGTGAGATGGGTTCCAGCAGTCCCGACCTTGCAGAGATCGCAAGTAAAGGCTCCCCAGTACCCATAGGAATGGTATCACGAGCAACAGAGGCATCGATAATAGTCATGTTCGGAATGCAGCAGTATTCTTCGGACATTGCTGACGTGCTCAAGACCGAGTACTTCCGGTCGAAGCAGGATAGGCTCGAGAGTGAGCTAAAGCAGAGACTGGACGCCTTGCTCGAGCGCCCAGAATTCAGGACAAGCTATCGTACGCTGCGGGAGAACCAAGAGTCGTACTTCTCGTGACAGGCGTCGCGCCGTTCTTTCAGACCAGACACCATGGATCCGCGTCTATGTGAGGGTTCCATCCAAGTACTGCTGGTATCCAGCGAGGTCGAGCAGGCCGTGACCGGAGAAGTTGAACGCTATGATCTTCTCTTCGTTCTTCTTCTTGGCATCCAGTGCCAGATCGACGGCGGCCTTGACCGCGTGGCTCGTTTCAGGCGCGGGTATGATCCCCTCCGCTCTGGCAAATAGCGCAGCGGCGTCGAACACCTCCTTTTGCTGGTATGATACAGCCCGCACGACGCCCTCGTTGACGAGGGCGCTCACCGTTGGCGCGGCGCCGTGGTATCGCAGCCCACCCGCATGAATCGGGGAAGGCACGAACGCGTGCCCCAGCGTGTACATCATCAGGAGAGGCGTCATCTCGGCCGTGTCGCCGAAGTCGTACTCGTACTTCCCATCCGTGAGCGTGGGAACGGACGTGGGCTCGACGGCTACGAAATCCGTGTCGAGCTTCTTCTTCAACTTCTGTCCCACAAACGGGAATGTGAACCCGGCAAAATTCGAGCCGCCTCCCACGCAACCCACCAAATGGTCCGGCTGCTCTCCCAGTTTCTGGAACTGGAGCAAGGTCTCCTGGCCAATGATTGTCTGGTGCATCATCACATGGTTGAGAACGCTGCCAAGGCTGTACTTCGCCTTGTCGTCCTTGACACACGCTTCAAGCGCCTCACTGATTGCGATGCCGAGCGAGCCCGGGTGGTTCGGGTCCTGTGCTCGCAACTTCTTGCCGAATTCAGTTATGTCGCTGGGCGACGGGTTGACCTCGCTGCCGAACAGACGCATAACCTCCCTCCTGTAGGGCTTCTGATCATAGCTGGCTCTCACCATGAACACCTTGCATCTTAGGCCGAAGTGACTGCACGCAAGGCTCAGGGCAGAACCCCATTGTCCCGCACCCGTCTCGGTGGTCAGCCTTTCGACTCCCTCCTTCATATTGTAATACACCTGCGCCAGGGCGGTGTTCGTTTTATGGCTTCCCGCAGGTGACAGGTCCTCGCGCTTGAAATAGATCTTGGCCGGCGTCTTAAGCTTCTCCTCGAGTCTGACCGCCCTCTGCAGGGGGCTGGGTCTCGAAACCATCAGGTATGAGTCGAGCACCTCCTCAGGAATGTCGATATAGTGGTCCTGGGACATCTCCTGGGCTATCAGTGACTTCGGGAAGATGACTTCGAGGTCCGTAGGGGATATGGGCTCCTTGGTCCCTGGATTCAGGGGTGGTGGAAGAGGCTTTGGCATGTCTGGCAAGATATTGTACCACTTCTTGGGCATCTCTTCAGGCGAAAGCTCGGTGCGTATGGTCCTCATTCAATTCCCTCCCTATTGTGGGGATTGGAGTTGATGATGAGTGCATTATTTAGCTCTTTGCAGCAACGTAGCCCAAAAAGGCACAAGCACGTCGACGAACTGTCGAGCTTGGTTCATCTGAGGTAGATCAGTCGTGAAAGCCTTCTGTCCCAGGTCCAGTCGTCTTCGGTGATAGCTCCCTCCCTCTTCGAAACCATATAGTTCAGCTTCGCATCCAGGTCGTCAGCCTCGTGCACCAGAAGCGCCTCCGGCATCATAGGTTCGACTGGAGACCCCCATTCCTTCCTGCCATGATGCGATGCAACAACATGTCTTAGTTTGAGAGAAAGGTCCACCGGGAAGCCCTCAATGGTGCACAGCCTTTCGACCAGGAGCTCGTCGCCTATTATGAGGTGGCCAAGGAGATTGCCTTCAGCCGTGTGATTGATGTTGGTCGTTACCTCGAAGCTACGCGTCTTGCCTATGTCATGCAGCAACGCGCCGGCGATAACGAGGTCTCTGTCGAGTCCAGACTGAAGCTGCAGCATCTTCGCGCAGATCTCCGCGACGTTCAGCGTGTGATGGATGAGCCCGCCCATCGCTGCCGAGTGAAGTTGAATTGATGCAGGACATGTGCTGAAAGACTCCATGAACGCTTCGTCCTCAAAAAATCCCCTCAGAAGGCTTACAATATGTGGCTCCTCCACGATGTGCACGAATTCCATTAGCCTGTCCCTCATCTCGGGTATCCCGTCAAGCGTCGCTACGAGTGCGGACGCCTCATACCCTCCTGGTTTCAGGACTTCGACCGTGTAGCCATCCTTCTCGCTGATCGATATCTCCAACTGGTTTCGGTATTCACCCACCTCACCTGTGATCCTCGCCACGCCTCCGCGGTCCAGTGACTCCTGCAACTCCTGCACACGTCGATGGTCTTGACCTCCCCAGTACTTCACGGTTATCTGACCGCTCTTGTCTGCCGCCCTGAACTCAAACATGTATCCATACTTGTATTCGATCACTGGCTTTTTGTAGGCGACTGAGAAGTACGAGTCCACCTTGTCGCCCGCCTTCAGTGCGTCAATCATCTGCTTATCCTTGCTCATTCTGCCTCCACTCCGTCTGCGCTCACGCAAGTGATGGAGTTCGAGGGGTATATTCCTTCCATAGGGAGCGGGCCAGAGGCAGCGATGCATCGCGTGCAGTCCGAAGTATGCTCAATCGCCGTTCCCGCGGACGCACGCCCGGACGATGCAACCTGCCTCCGGACTCCCACATACGCAGATGGCATCATGTGATACAGGTCTATTGAGCTTACAAGTAGGCCTAATACGCCGCCAGGGCCCATGTCACTGTCTTGTCTTCCCGAGCAGATATGCCGTTCGCCTTCCGAGACCACGCGCAGAAGACAACCCCTCCTCGTCTTTGGAGATATCGCCTTCGTCGTCGGCGACCCCCATAGCGCCGTACGAACCTTCCCCGGCGTTCGCCACCTGCATGTCGTGGGTCATGAAGAACGTAATTATCTGGCTCACGGTCAGCTCTTGGCCACCTTGTCTAACGCCGCCGCAGCTGAGGGCACCGCCGATCTTGTCCCTCAGCCCGGACTCCTGATAAGGGATCGCAGACCTGTCGAACAGCGCTTTCAACTGGGCCGTTACGCCTCCGAAATAGACGGGCGAGCCGATCAGTATGGCATCAGCCTCTACCATCTTCTTCAGCACATCGATGGCATCGTCCTCTATAGGACAACTCCACGGAGTCTCGTGGCACTCCTCGCATGCATCGCAAGGCTTGATATCGACATCGCCAAGGGATATCCTCTCGACATCAATCCCTTCGCGTCTCAATTCATCCTCTGCTGCACTCAACATACCCGCGGTGTTGCCCCCTCTTCTCGGACTGCCGTTTATCGTCAGGACCTTCATCGTCTCCTTCTCCTTGAGGACAAAGCGAACCCTTGATCTACGGCGTCCGCTTCCTGGCAAGGTCATAGTCTGCCTGAAATAAAGCTGCTCCGGCCCCTGCACCCCGCGGGGCCGGTGCGCTCCGCCTTCCCTCTTTTTTGTCGCTCTCACCAGCAGCGCGAATAGCCACAAGTCCTGCAGACGATGCATCCCTCGACGTACTCGACCATGCTCCCACACTCAGGGCATTCGGGACACACGTCCCCCTTGTCGACATGATTCTGCTTCTGTGCGCTCGGACCCTCAGACCATGCAGTCGAACCCTCCAGGCCGGTCGTGGGGCGCTCTTTGACATAGCGTTCCAGCGCCTTCGCTACTGCGTCGCTGCAAGAGAGCACCATACCTCCAGGCTGCCATAGAGGCGATGGGCATCGAATTCCTCTCAGCTGCTTTACTATGGACTCTGGCTCGATGCCCGACCTCAGCGCAACCGAGAGCAGTCTCCCGATAGCCTCGGACTGGGATGCGGTGCATCCTCCGGACTTGCCCATCTGCGTGAAGACCTCGCAGAGTCCATTATCATCTTCGTTTATTGTTACGTATAAGTGGCCGCAACCTGTTTCGATGCGCTGGGTGGTGCCCTTCGTGCGATAAGGTCTCGGTCTCGGTGCACGAGCATCCTCCTTCTCCTCCTCTGCATCGGTCTCTTCCTCATCACCACCCACGCTCAGAACCTGGTCTTCCCGGCTTCCGTACCTGTAGACGGTTACGCCCTTGCAGCCCAGCGTGTATGCGAGCAGATAAACCTCTTCGACGTTGGCGGCGGTCGCGTCGTTCGGGAAGTTCACGGTCTTGGAAACGGCGTTGTCGGTGTGCTCCTGGAAAGCCGCCTGCATCCGTATGTGCGCCTCGGGCGATATGTCGAGGGCGGTGACGAACAGTCTCGCAACGTCCTCCGGCACTCCCTTCACATCCTTCACGGATCCCTGGGCCGCTATCTCCTTCATGATCTCCTCGGAATGAAACCCTCTCGCCCTGGCGACCTCGTCGAAGATGGGGTTCACCTCGGGGAGTATGTCCTTGTCCATGACATTCCGAACGTATGCGACGGCGAAAATGGGCTCAATCCCGCTCGACGCCCCTGCTATGATGCTGATCGTACCGGTGGGCGCAATGGTCGTTACGGTGGCGTTTCGCAGTTTGCGATACTTGCTGGCGAGAACACTCTTCTCGAAGTTGGGAAAGCTCCCCCTCTCCTCAGCGAGCGCCTCCGAGGCTTTGTGTCCCTCCTCGTCTATGAACTTCATCAATTCACCACCGAGGCTCAGTGCCTCATCGGAGTCGTACGGAATGCCCATGCGGAGCAGCATATCAGCATAACCCATCACACCAAGCCCGATCTTCCTGTTGGCCCGGGTCATCTCTTCGATTTGAGGGAGGGGGTACTTGTTCACATCTATCACGTTGTCGAGGAATCGCACCGCCCAGTGTACGGTCTCCCTTAGCCTCGCATAGTCGATCTCGATCCTGCCTCCTTGCGCCTTGACCATCTTGGCCAGGTTTATCGAGCCCAGGTTGCACGATTCGTACGGAAGGAGCGGCTGTTCCCCACAGGGATTAGTGCTCTCTATCTCTCCTACTGATGGAGTCGGGTTGTCTCTGTTTATTCGGTCGATGAAGACTATGCCTGGCTCACCGTTCCTCCAAGCCATGTTGACAATCATGTCGAATATCTTCCTTGCCTTCATTTTTGAGACGACCTCTTTCGATCTCGGGTTGATGAGGTCGTACTCGCCCTCTTTCTCGACTGCCTCCATGAATGCGTCGGTTAATGCCACTGAGATGTTGAAGTTGGTGAGTTTGGAGCTGTCCTGTTTGCTAGTGATGAAGGATATGATGTCTGGGTGATCCACCCTAAGTATGCCCATGTTGGCACCTCTTCTTGTGCCTCCCTGTTTGATGGTCTCCGTGGCAGTGTTGAACACTTCCATGAATGAAATGGGACCGCTCGACACTCCAGCAGTGCTCTTGACGCAGTCGCTTGCTGGCCGCAGCCTTGAGAAGCTGAATCCCGTGCCTCCTCCACTGTTATGCGAAACGAAACCATCGGCGAGATAGGCGTGCGTTCCGCATACTGTCAGATCAACGACCTCACGCTTGCCGGCATGCACGACGCCGTCGACTTTCACGAAGTAGTAACCATCGTCGTCGGCCTCCTCATGGCCCGTGCCGGTGTCCCTAAGGGCTGCAGCGACGGAATCGGATTTCAAACGAGCGAGCCTCCTGCTCAACAGCATTGAGTCAAACCCGATCTTCTCTTTGAACGTCTCGAAACCCAGCCTCGTGGAGACAGTAAGCTTAGAACCCGCGCGCTCCGTGGGAACGCCGATATAGAAGAGCATCACTTGGAGTTTGCGAGCGATGTCGTCCTCCTCGAGGTCGACGGCCACTACGCCAGAAGGCGTGATCCATCCGCGGTAGGAATAGATACGTCTCATGAATTCACATATGGCATCCTCGTCTGCCCTGATTACATCGTCATTGATACCGAATTCAATCATGTCATCGTAACTGTAATCGACACCTGCAATCGTACCACCCAACCAACCGCCCAACTTCATCACGAGCGTATCGCCACCCACAAGCTCTCCGATTTGCCTCCATTCGAGCTCTCCATCCGCCTTTCTGACCATGAGTCTGTGAAGCGAAGTGCCAGTGACAGAATATCCTTCCATGGTCTCCACTCGGAAGACATCCTGCATTCCGTTGGAGTGACTCTCTTCGACTCTATCCATACCTTCGTTCGTCTCAATCCATGAACCGCCTGTCACGGAACCAAGAGTCCTGCAACCAACGTCGGTCATGACCAGGGTTTCCGGTACCAGGCACTTGTGTATCAACGCGGTGTACTTGATTGCGTCGAATATCTCCTCCATCGAGTCGCCTACAGGCAGAACGAAACACGCAGACAGCTGTCCGAGTTCTCTTCCAGCATTCATCAGCGTCGGACTATTGGGCATGAAATCTTGCCGAGCCATGAGCTCGTAGAACCTTTCCGCCACAACCTCGGCTTCTGTTTCGGTCTTTCCGTAGTTGGACTCTGCTGCGGCAATAGCTTTGGCTACTCTCTCAAGAAGCTCGCGCGGAGATTCTACAGGTTCGCCCAAATCATTCTTCCTGAGATACCGCCGTTCGAGCACCGTCTTTGCATTTGCTCCTATTTTAGGCTCGACTTTCCAACCCGTTCCCTTCTCAGGACGGTCGTTTCCTGGAGCGACAGTACCCCCTCTTGATTGATGCGGCTCAGCCGACATTTATCCCCCTCTGACTCGCTGTTGATCGCGAAGTATTTGGCAAGTTGCTCTCGCATCAGTCGATAGCCCATTCCTCATATTACTTAGTATCCCGGAGTCCGGTTCCTGGCTATCGCATGATACGAAAAGCTTTGCTGTTGAGCGTAGTGTGCGCAATTGGATTCTATGGGTAAAAGAGCTTTTTCGACTAGACTTGATAATGATTCTATTTAAAATTCCACAAGAAATGCCCCATATTATTATCAAGTATGTTATCAAGTATATTATCAAAAACACGAGCCAGTACGCCCTCAAATATACAAAGCGAATATACAATACCACAATCAGATGACGCTTGAAGGTTAACAGCGATAATGTCACAGTAGCTTGAGAGAGATGATTCCTGTTATGAAGTAGATTCCGGACAACTTTGAATACCTCGAGGCATAATGTAGTTGAGGTAGTATAAGGGAGGGGAGTCTCCATGAAGATACGAGTCAAGCTATTCGCGTCTTTCCGCGACATTGTTGGGAAGAAAGAAGAAGAGCTTGAGATGGAAGACGGCGCAACCGTCCAAATGCTGTTAGATCAATACATCAACCGATTTCCCCCGATGGAGAGATATCGTGAGCACATCATAATGTCCGTTAACGGGCAATATGGCGCGTCAGAGATGTCATTGAGAGATGGTGATGAAGTCTCGTTCCTTCCTCCTGTGAGCGGGGGATAGAGGGCTATAGAATCATTCATTAGACAACCAGTAAATATAATCATCCGCATAACACCGACATAACATTGCAAGTTGCAGGGGCCAAATTCAGCTCGACCAGCCACCCAGATACCACACGAAAGCAAAGGAGCGTAGTTACGATGTCACACCAACGGATTCTTCCTGCATTGTTCATAGGGTTCGTGCTCACCGCAATCTCTGCCCAAAGTGCATCCGGTTATTTCACTGGAAGCGAGGTTGAGATCATGGACGGGGCTCTCTCTGCTAGCGGGCCTTCAGCAGACTATCCGTACAGAAACTACACCACGCTGAAGCAAATCCTGTATTCTACGGAGGGGGCATATCCGAACATAGCCAAGGTGTATGATATCGGCGACGGGTGGGAGAAGACTCAAGACCTTGCGGATAGAGACATTATCGCCATCAAGATAAGCGACAATGTGGAGACAGACGAAGACGAGCCGGAAATACTAGTCATGGCTCTACATCATGCAAGAGAATGGCCGACCTCAGAGATAGCGACCCAGCTAATCGAGAACCTGACCATGCTTTACGGCTCCGACCCGAGGATAAGCTGGCTTGTGGACAACAGAGAGATATGGATTATTCCGGTCGTCAACCCAGACGGGCTCGATTTCTCGTTGTCCGACCCAGCGAATGAGGACTGGCGCAAGAATCGGCGGAACAACGGCGACGGCACTTATGGAGTAGACCTCAACAGGAACTACAACGGCTCTCAGAACGGCGATCCACTTGGTGAATGGGGGGGCGCCGGTACGTCAAACGAGACTTGGCAGAGCACCTATTGTGGAGAATATCCGTTCTCCGAACCAGAAACGCAAGCCATACGTGATCTGACGCTTAACCACAGTTTCGTTGTTGCTCTGGATCTTCACACTTATGGCGACTTGGTCATGTGGCCCTGGGGATACACAGCCAACGCGACTCCTGACGATATCGATCTCGTGCGAATAGGCAATGAGATGGCGGCTCTGAACGGCTATGTCGCAGACCAGTCCATAGGGCTTTATCCCACGACGGGAGATTCTCTCGATTGGCTCTACGGAGGGGCCGACGTGTTTTCTTTCCTCTTCGAAGTGGGGGGCAATCCCGATGGGTTTCATCCATATGCCGAGGAAGTCGTTCTCGGTCAGATAGCCGAGAACATTCCCCCCGCACTGCTACTCATAGAGGTTGCAGGAGACCGACACGATCGTCAATTCGACATAGAACATCAACCCGCCACTGAGCCTCTTGAACCGGGTTCGCTGTGGACGGTTGCAGCAGACATTACAGCAGCGAGAGGGGTGAACACTGAGAGCTTGACCGTTGAGTACCGCGTTGAAGGGGGGCCGTGGGTTGAGGTATCGATGTCGAAGGTGTCTGGCAATGACACATATGCCGCTGACATCGAATCGCCGGCTAGTGGGTCGTTCGTGGAGTACTACATTTCTGCCGCAGACAGCGGCGGCGTCAGCCTCTCATCACCGAGGTACGCTCCGTACGATGTGTATTCCCTCTTTGTCGAGGTCGACGAAACCCGCCCGATTGCAGAGGCAGGAATGGATATCGTCACCCAGATAGGCACGCCCATAACATTTTCAGGGTCGGGATCGACGGACAATATCGGAGTGGTCAATTTCACTTGGACTTTCGAGTGCGATTCAGCCCCCGTGGAACTGTACGGAGAATCGCCGCACTACACTTTCTGGTCGGAGGGTGAGTACCTGGTGACCCTCGAGGTCAAGGACGGCGCTGGCAATTCGGACACGGACACGCTTACTGTCACCGTGACCGTGGACGCGATACCAGAATTCGGACATGCGGCCATCCCGATAGTCGCGATTCTCGCCCTTTTCGTGTTGTTCCGCTTTAAGACACTAAGCGGAAGAGACTGATATCCTGATGTGCTCTGTTCTTCGAGTCTGTGCTGCACTCATTCAAGGAGAACCGCTTTCAACTTCAGCCCCTTGTCGCATTTCACATCGTTATTGTCGACAGAGGTTATCTTGAACCTCATGCCTTCCGATGCGCCCAAAGGTCTGCAGGCCCTGTAGTTCGCACAACTAAGGTTTCCGCAGCGGGTGTCTTCGAAGGTCAACATGGCACCTTCGAGAGCGACCCTCGCTGGAATAGCGGCCCGCAGCGGGATCTTCTCGACCTCTACGACTCTCACGCCGTCCTCGTGGATTCTGCAGTCGTGCTGCACGTCTCTTACGCTCCTCACCTTGTATCTCCTGTTCTCCTCCAGGTGGAAGCACACATTCCTTACCTTGCAGTCTCTGCATTCCGCCAAGGGCCCTCCGAAGACGAACTCGAAACCTTCCTTGCACTGTTTGTTTCCTACGACCGTGACCAGTACCATCCTGCCTCCTCCCTGCCATTGCTTAATCAGATCACTTTGGTGATCTTAGCCAGGCGTTCGGCCGCGTCAGAAGTCAATCCTCGGTCCCCGAGGATGGTGTATCTGTCCTTTCTTATCTCATGGGCGTGCACAAGTGCGTCGATTATCTGTTCAGGGGAGATCCCCAACTCCTCGGCGTTTGTCGGCGCACCTATCTGACGAAGGGCCTCCCGGATTCTCTCCCAGTCACCCCCGTGCAGGTACATCATCATGATTGATCCGACGCCGCATTGCTCTCCGTGGAGAGCCTTGCCAGGCGTTGCTTTATCGAGAACGTGTGAGAACATGTGCTCCGAACCGCTAGTGGGGCGTGACGAGCTGGCGACCGCCATCGAAATGCCCGAGATTATGATTGGCCTGATTGCCACCCAGACACTGTCCTCCAAGTTTGGTTTGATGGCGGCTGCATTTTCGATTATCGACTCTGCAGCGTACTTCGCGAGGTTTGCCGCGCTCGAACTGAAGAATTCTCCTCTAAGCCGGGATGCCAGCTCCCAGTCCAGTACGGCCGCGGTGTTTGAGATGACATCAGCGCATCCCGACGCGAGTAGCCTGTAAGGGGCCTTGACTATCAGTGAAGTATCGGCCACCACGCCGAGCGGAACGCTAGCGTTTAGTGAAAGCGAGTTCCCGCCATCCTTGATTGACGCTCGAGGGCTCGCTATGCCGTCGTGGGAAGCGGATGTAGGCACGCTCAGGAAGGGCATCCGCAGATTGCACGAAGCGAGCTTGGCCAGGTCGATCTTGCTTCCGCCGCCAACGCCGATGAGCAACGATCCGTTGATTTCCTTGGTTGTCTCCTCCACCTTTACGAGGTTGTCCCTGCTGGCTTCTCCGACTATTAGAGTGTGGACCTCGTATTCGTGCTCCGATAGCACATCAGCGACCAGCTTGGCCGCGAGATTGCCCGTCGTCGATCCAGTTACGAGAAGGACGGGACCATCGAGTTCGAAATCTTTCGACATCTGCCCAATCTCTTTGACCACATCGTGGCCAGCGAGAACCTGCCTCGGGAAGTTCATGGCCTTCGCCTTCGTGAAACTATCCGTCGTCAATCCGATTACCTTCGTTCCGATATGATGGGCCTCATCTTCAAACTATCTCTTTCTATGCTCGTCTAACCATATATATCCGGTTGTGTGCATGGATTCATCGCCCAGGACAGTCATCGGGAGGATGAGGCTTTCCTCATTCGATCTATGAGGTCGTCCATTCTGAACGGTTTGGGCAGGAACTCCGTCGCCCCCGCATCCCTTGCTTCCTTCTCGACCAGCACGTCCGCGCTCACGAATATCACTTTCTGATTGGGGTTGACTCTCATTATTTCCCGCGTGGCCTCGACACCGTTCATCACTGGCATCCGGTGGTCCATTATCACGACATCCGGCTTGTCCAAGGAGTCGTTGTACCTCCTGATCGCCTCTTCGCCATCGAAAGCCGTGCCGACGACCTTGTAGCCACGGAGCTGGAGTATGTCTCTATAGAGTTCAACAATGAACAGCTCGTCATCGACAATCAGCACGCTGGTCATTTCGTCTGCGCCCCCTTGAATGTCAGGCTGATCGCGCCCGCGTGCTCGCCGTCGCGGTCGACCTTGATCTTGCCACCGAGCCTCTCAACCATCAACTTCGACAGCAGCACACCAGCCAGCTTGACGATCCTCGACCGTGACTCACCACGCTCATCGACCACAGAATCAAGCTCTACACCAGGAGGGAATTCCGCATTGGCATCGTGGATGCGCACTACCCAGTCATTATTGCCGCCGCCCTCGCATCGCTTCACATGGATGTCGATCTTCGGTTCCTCAGACGGATCGAGCTGGGCCATGTTCATCACCGCATTGAGAATCGACTGAGAGACGAGATTCTTCACATTTACCACAGGCGCCTCGTCCTCGGTATCAACTGTGCAGTGTACACCGCGATACGGTAGCAGGCTCTGGAGCGCCCTTTCAACCCCATCGACTTCTTCTTTGAGGTTCGCGGTCGTCGTCACGACATTCCGTTCCTTCTGCAAAAGGCAGAGGGCATTGATTCCCTCCACAATCTGTGTGGAGATTCTTATCTGCGACGCTGCCTTCTTCGCATGCTCGCCCGATCTAGGGTCGAGATCCGGTGAGGACACCATCAGTTCAATGTAGCTCAACACCGTCTGATTGAGATTGAGAATATCATGACTCAGCAAGTCCATGTATGCCGGGAGCCCCTCATCCTCGCTCCCGTTTCGCTCTCCTCTGTTCAAAGCCGCTGCTCCTGGAATGGTCTTTAGCATTTTGCTAGGGTGCTGATGGCTTAATATACTTACTCGCCAAAACCCGTCTTCTGGGCTCTGCCAGCCAAATGAATCCTCCCAATCATGTGCATGAATGGACGGAATTGCAGCTGACGCTTACGTGAAGTCGTCCAGTGTCCTGGTGCCGGGCGTAGATGTAGCTTCTGTCCCTTCGGCAATCCACTTCCAGTAATTTTCGGGAAGCGCCTCCTTCTCGTAGTCGGGATCCTTCTTGGAGTTCAGATTCTTTTCGTCTGAGAGCAACAACCAGAACCTCTTCGCGTCCTTTCGCTCCTTCCGAGCCGGGAATCTATCTCGTGATTCGATCAGTATCTCATCGTTGAAACAGATATGAGCGTGCCTGTCGTCCAGTACAGCGATGGCGTAGCCGGGCTTTCTGCGAGCGAAGTGCCTCAAAACCAGGTCAACTACTCTATGCTCGAAGCTCGCACGGCCTATCAGCACCTTGTTCGTCGTGTCCTCCGTGAACGATAGGAAATCTCTAGCTCTTCGAAATTCCCCGCTGGCGCGACGCACCCTATCCTTCATCTCCTTGGCTTCCGGCGCCTCCTGTGCTAGGTACGCCTTTGTCCCTTTCGCTTCTATCAATTCGATAACTCTAAATATCAGCTGAAATCGGTCCCTAGCTGAAAATCGCGAGGCCCAGAATATCTCGTCCTCCAGGATTTCATAGAGCTTGGAATTCTCGAGGAAATCCAGGCCGCCAAATTTCTCCTTGTACTCCTCGTACAGGCCATCGTACTCGAGACTATCGGCTTCGAGCGTCTGCTCGAAGAAGAACTTTTGACCGCGGGTATGTTCCACAGTCTTCCCGTTGTGAATCCTGCTTGCGAGATAGGCTTTGATTATCGAACGCGGCGAAGGTCTGAAAAGGATAAGCATCTCGCGACTCTCCTTGGGGTCTGAATTATGCCCCATATCAAATATAGAGTTTGGGGAAGCTGTTCGGAGCACATCGCTTCATTCAAAAAGAATATCTATTATCCCCTCGTATCGAAAGCTCGCTTGACCCAAATCGTCCGCAAAGGCGACACAGAGAGTGAAGAAAGAGCTTCGGAGCTACTCACGAAGGCGAACGAAGCCTATGATCGAGGCGAGTATCTCCTCGCCATCGAGCTCTTGGACGATGCGATAACCGAGGGGCTATCCAGCGTCGTCGCACTCAACAATAAAGGAGCCGCACTTGACGCTCTCGAAAGGAGGGAGGCTGCGGCGCATTGCTACAGATCTGCGATTTCGCATTCGCCCACCTATGAGCTCGCTTGGCACAATCTCGGCAACTGCCTCATGGCACAGGAGAGATACCGTCAAGCTGCCAAAGCGTACTTGAAGGCTGGTCGACTCGCCCCAAATCATGTCGAGAACATGATTGGCCTCGCGGAGTCGCTCATAGAATTGGGCAGCCTGAGGAAGGCGAGGCGTGCGATAAAAAGGATCTCTGCCGCGGCGGAGAAGGACCGCTCGCTCTTGTTGGTGCAGGCTGACCTTTATACTAAGGCGCACGATGGCGATTCCGCGATCGATTGCTGTAAGAGGTATATATCCTCGAATCCAAACGACCCGCTAGGCTACGCTCACATCGGCGGCATCAAGCACGAGCTCGGGGATTACACAGAAGCGATCGACTATTTCGAGCAGGCTCTCAAGCTGTCGCCAGATGACCCGCAAATATGGAACAACTTGGGCTACACGTGCCACTGCTCTGGATTGACAGATAGGGCGTTGGCTGCCTTCGACAGGGCAATCGAGATCAATCCTGGCTACAAGCACGCATGGTACAACAAGGGCTATGCGCTCCATGGTGAGGACCGCCTTGATGAGGCGGTGAAGTGTTACGAAAAGGCGTTGGAGATCGACCCTTTTGACCCGATACTGCTCAACAATCTGGGCAACGCCCTCTACAACCTAGGCAAGTATGCAGATTCTCTGCCCAGCTTCGTCGAGGCGATAGACGTCGATCCCGACTATGAGATTGCGTGGAACAACATAGGCAATGCTTTGGAAAAGATGGGGCAATGCGAAGACGCCATACCCTTCCATGACAGGTCGTTGGAGATACGCCCCGATTTCGATTACGCGTTCTACGCAAAGGGAATCTGCAAGATCGCCTTAGGCGATGTCGATGAGGGGTACGAGCTTCTCCTCGAATCGCTCGATCTGAACCCCACCTATGACGAAGCATGGAAGGCACGGGCCCTTGCGGCGCAAAAGCTCGGAAGGATGGACGATGCCATAGCCTCCATTGAGAACGCGCTTGTGATAAACCCTATGCTCTGCGACGCTTGGATCGAACTTGGAAACATGTTGACTGTTCTGGAGGACGGCGCGGGCGCGCATGTGTCCTTCGAACGCGCGCTCGAGTGCGTAGAGGAGATGTCATCCCGGATGCCTTTGGACGGGGATCCTTGGCGCATCAGAGCGGCTGTTTTGTCCCGCCTCGGCAGATATCCTGAAGCGCTCGATTCCGCGGTCAAGGCTGTCAGCTCTCGTCACCCAGATATGTCCGCATTGCCGCTCGCATTCGATATCTGTCGATTGTCCAACATATCCGTTTTGCCGTCTGCGCTTGCGGACGCGGCTGACATGCAGAAGGACATCGACATCGTCCTGCCGTATGCCCTCTTTCTCGCGCGAATCGGCAACTGGCCCGCGGCGGCTCGGAAGCTATCTGTCTTTCAACTAGAGGAGCTCACAAGAGCCGGTAGGTCGGCTCTGGTGAGAGCCATCGCGGCGGATGATCGCAAGAAGGCGCTATCTGTCGCTGCGCGCTGCCCCGAGAGCGAGAGAGGCAGACTCGTTGCAGAGGTGGAGTACTCGTCGGGCAACTGGAGGGACGCCATTGACCTTTACCAGACTGTTCTTGACGAGAATCCGAGCGATTATAGAGCGGCCCTTGGCCTGGCGGATGCACTCCTTAGGCAAGAACGATTCGTCGAGGCGGTCGAAACAGCCAGCATTGCCGCTGGCGTCGCCGTGGACGATTGGGAGCCTTTCGATATCATGGCGGAGGCATACGATAGGATGGAGAATGAAAAGAGAGCAGCCGAAATGCGAGCACGCGTGGAAGAGCTGAAGGCGCGATGTACGACTTCCGCCTACAATGAGTGGATCAGGGGCGATGCGAATGGCTGAGCTCAGGATGCGTAGACGACACCGGCTTCGCCAGAAAGAGATAAGCGCTCTCGCATCTGCAATCAATGCATCGATGGGGACGGAAACCTTCACGGAGAATGCGACCGTCGACAGGGCAGAGGGACCTGGCTACGACGTCATCTTCGTGGACGGCTCGCTTCTGGCGATGGTCGTGGAAGGCGAACCGTTTCTGACGATACGAGGAATACTCAGATACGGCGCGTCGAAAAGGTATGTCACGGTCGATATGGGCGCTGTCAAGTTCATCGCGAACGGTGCGGATGTCATGGGCCCTGGTATATTGGAGGCGGAAGATTCGGTTGCCGAGGGCGCTCTAGCCTGGATCAGGGATGAGAAGAACAAACGCCCGTTGGCGATTGGCAGATCTCTCGCATCTGCGAGAGACCTCAGAGGTAAACCGAGGGGCAAGGGGGTCCTCTCGCTGCATCACGTCGGAGACAAGCTCTGGTCCTTGGAGGAGGAAGGGCAGCCTTGAGCCAAGAGCCCACGGAGGATTATAAGCTTTATATCTGAACAAGGTTATACCTTACCCAGAGGGATGCACGATGACAATTCTGAAGAAGAAGAACTTCCCTTCGTCGCAGGAATCAGAAGGTAGACAGCATGCCAGTGCTGAGCAATACATAGACCTTAGCGAGATGACTTTCGAGGACGAGCACATCCTCGGGGGAGATGATGCGAGCACGCAGGTGAAGGTCGGTGAGTTGTTCAGGTATGAGGACCTGTCACTGTTGACAAGCGAAGTCTATGCGGGCAATGCGGTGATACTCGATTTCACCTCGATAGCCAACGATGACCTCACAATGAAGAGGATCACATCGGAACTCAAGAGCGTAGCCCGGGATGTGAACGGCGACGTGGCTGGCGTAGGCAAGAATCTTCTGATGGTTACGCCGCAGGGTATGAAGATCGACCGAAACAAGATAAAGGGCGGGCTTTAGGGATCGGATCGTTCATCTGGTCGGGGTCATGCAAGCCCCTCGTGGGCTGGCACGCTCATTCCGCGATCGGAGGAGTGGCCATGAACTGACCGTCTCTGAAGATCAACGTCAGATATCCATGGTGGATCTTCGAGTGGCGCATCTTGACCGCCCTTATCCTCAGCTGTACGTCCGACTCTCCAACATCCACGAACTTGAGGAGGATCGTACCGTCGGCAAGATAATCCTCGTGGAACGGTCCGAAGGCACTTCCGTTTTGCTGAGTCTCCGATATAAGGAAGGTCGTCACGCCCAACCTCTTGAGGAAGCCGAAGAAGTGAAACAGTTCCTGTCTCGGGCTCTGGATGTGCGTGAGCGAGTACACCGCGGTAAGCGAGTCGATCACGATTAGTTCGACTCCCTCGTTTTCAACCTTCTTTCTCAGGTACTCCTTCAAGATCTTAAACCAGTCCCGGCCTATGTCTGCGTCGGTGTGCTCGAGCCTCAGCTTTCCGATGTCCACGATGAAGAACTTGTTTTCGTCGATATCGCCGAAGCCCAAACGGTCCATTCCTTCCAATAGGCTCTCCTTGCTCTCTTCTATGGAGACGTAGAGGGCGCTCAAATCATTCTTCCTTACGTTGTTGTACAAGAGGTTCAGCGCGATAGAGGATTTCATCGTACCCGGTGTACCTGCGAGAAGAACGACGTGCCCTTTGCGCACTCCTCCGCTTATCTTGCTGTCGAAGCCGTCAATATACGTAAGTATCCTGTCTTCGCTAGTCGTTGCACTATGTTTCAGGGAGAGTCCTCCTTGGGGAGCACCGGTACTATCATCGTAGAGTCTTAATAGTGTTTGCCACGAACCCCACGTTGATGCGGTTTCGCATCGCAAAGGTATTTCTATTGGCATCAGGAAGGCCAAAGCGCCGCTCTGAGGAGGGCAGAGATTGCCTTCTCGTCCTGAAGCCTTATATGCGGCGATGCTCTCTACGACCTTCGTGGACGAATACAAAGTCATCAGAGACTCAATTCACGGAAGCGTACGCGTCGGCTCTCCCTACCTACCACTAATTGAGTCTAACGAGCTGCAGCGATTGCACGGGATCCACCAACTAGGCCTTGCGAGCCTTGTCTATCCAGGCGCCAACCACACACGGCTGGAGCATTCCCTTGGCGCGTTCGCCGTCGCCGGCAGGATGAGCACATCCCTTCAGCTGGAAGAAGACGAGGAGGCGCTCGTACGTTGCGCAGCCCTGCTCCACGACATAGGACACCTTCCATATTCCCACACCTTCGAGATGGTGCTCCATGAGCGATTCGGCATCGACCATGTCGAAATATCGAAGCGCCTCATCATGGGAGATGATTCTGTCGTCTCCGAAGATGAGAGACGAGCGCTCGGAGAGGAGATTAGAGCCGTGGACTCTCTCGAGCGCCAAGGCATAGAACCCAAGGTCGTCGCAGCGCTGCTCAGCGGTTCGGCAGAAACTCAACTGGAGCAGCTGACCCTGAACGGTCACAAAGAGCAGGCTCATTTCAACGGTCGAAGGTATCTTGGACAGATGATAAGTGGTCCTGTGGATGTCGACCAGCTTGACTATCTGACGCGGGACGCACACTACACGGGCGTCGCCTATGGGGTCATCGACGTGGATAGGCTATTGGACACTGTGGGAGTCTTCAACGGTGACTTGGTCGTGGAGAAGGGAGGGGCGAGTGCTGTGGAGGGGATGTTGGTGGCGAGGGCACTGATGTTCTCGACCGTCTACTTTCATAAGACCATTAGGATCGCGGAGCTCATGCTGGCCAAGGCCGTCGAGCTTCTGGACTCTCGAGAAATAAAGGACCTGTTCAAGATGACCGATTCCAGCCTCTTGTCCCGCCTTTCTTCCGAAGGAGGATACTCGCAGGAGATAGCCACTCGGATCAAGTATCGTCGCCTCTTCAAGAAAGCCTATGCAGTGGCGAACGAGGATGTCGGAGACGACGGGTGGGAGGCAGTGGATGAGCTTGGCGATTTCGACAAACGTAGGAGTCTGGAGGAAGACATAGCCGCCAGGGCCGGGATAGACCCCGGGCATGTGGTGATCGACGTGCCGTCGCATGAGCTGCCCGTCTCCGAGCCAAGGATGACCATGACGAACATACGCATCACGGACGGCGACAGAGTCAGGCTTCTGCCCAGCATGAGCACCATAGCACATTCGTTGCAGACGAGGCGAGTCCATGAATGGGCAATAATGGTCGCGTGTCCTACCGAGAATGCGGACAAAGTGGCAAGGGCGGCTAAGAAGGCTATCTCGATTTGACCCGAGCTTCTGCAGATTCCTATCCTTTCATCACGCCGATAGGCCTCAACCGCGCGACAAGCCTGGATATCCCGGCTCCGTGAGCGATGCGGACCACATCGTCTACGTTCTTGTACGCTCCTGGCGCCTCCTCCACGATACCGTCCTTGGAAGCGGCCCGCACATGAATGCCCTTTTCGCGCAAGGCTTCGACGACATCCTTGGCAGAGAAGCGTCTGGTGGCAGCTTTCCGAGACATTTGCCGTCCAGCTCCGTGACAGGTGGAGCCGAAGGTCTCAGCCATCGCACCTGCGGTCCCAGCGAGAACGTAGCTATAACTGCCCATGTCACCCGGGATCAGCACGGGCTGTCCTACCGAACGGTATCTATCAGGAACCTCTTCTCTCGACGAGTCGAACGCCCTCGTGGCACCCTTCCTGTGGACATAGACCTCCCTGCTGCGACCATCCACCACATGTCTCTCGCGCTTGCATATGTTGTGTGCGACATCGTACACGAGATTCATGCCCATATCTTCGGCCGATCTGCCGAGGGTCTGTTCGAATGATTCTCTCAGCCAATGCAGAATGATCTGGCGATTGGCCCAAGCGTAGTTCGCGGCTGCGCTCATGGCGGCGAAGCAATCTCGGCCCTCCTCTGAGGTCACGGGGGCGCACGCGAGCTGTCTATCGGGGACGGTTATCCGGTGTCTTCGAATTGCCCCTTCCATAACGCGTATGTAATCGCTGGCTATCTGATGGCCGCAGCCTCTGGAGCCCGAGTGAATGCTGACGGTCACCTGACCCTCGGCTTTGAGTCCGAACGATTCCGCCGCCTCCCCGTCATAGATCTTGTCCACCTTCTGTATCTCGAGGAAGTGGTTCCCTCCGCCTAATGTCCCCAACTGCGGGGCACCTCTCTGTTTCGCCTTGAGGCTTACCTTTGAGGAGTCTGCGCTCTTCATACAGCCGTTCTCTTCACAGGCCGTAAGGTCATCATCCAGACCATATCCACGGGACACCGCCCACCCGGCCCCTCCTTCCAACACATCGTTGATCTCCGTTTGTGTGAGCCTCAGTCTGCCCTTCTCGCCGACTCCCGAAGGGACATTGCCGAATATCGCATCGACGATTTCCTTCACTCTCGGCTGTATCTCTGCAGCGGACAAATCCGTCCGCACCAGTCTAACACCGCAGTTCACATCGTACCCGATGCCTCCGGGGGAGATCACGCCATCTTCAACGTCGAAGGCGGCTACGCCACCTATTGGAAAACCATATCCCCAGTGAATGTCAGGCATAGCGAAGGACTTGCCGACGATACCTGGAAGACATGCGACATTTGCCGCCTGTTCGGGGGCGTTGTCTTGCTTGATGGACTCGAGCATCTTTTCGTCCGCGAAGATCAGCGCATCCGTCCGCATGCAAGGCTTGAAGGTCCGGGGTATCAATTGTCTGAAATCGTCTACACGTTCGATGGGGCCCTTCCATGTCATGCAGGCTTCACCATGGCTTCTCAGGCTTACATTGCATATTAAGGTTACCGACTGTTGAGCGCTGAGGCTCCCATCCGGTCCCGCTCGTGATCGGACGGGCCTGTTTCCCGACCATGCCTTGTATGGCAATCATCATTGGAGGCTCTTCAACCCTTGGACGGAAATCGTGGACGACTGGACGCTGAGCCAGATATTTATATACGGATTGAGTGCAATAACTGTCTTCAACTGAGTCGGACACCTTTCCCAAGAACGACAGCGTGTGCTGACCTTCATCACTGAATCGAGAGGTGTGTGAAGTTTGAAGACGGAATCCCTGTACTGTCCTCTTTGTGGCAACAAGGTCTCCGCGGACTCCGAGAGGTGTCCGTTTTGTTCAACGCGTCTCGAGACTGTTCTTACCAAGAGGGAAATGGATAAGGTCATAGAGAAACGACTCATGCAGCGGCTGCAGTCGAAGCAAGCCAAGGAGGATTTCAAAGCTGCCGACACCCCTGCAGTAGGTTTGCCCGACGCCACGCTTTCATGCCCTTCCTGCGGCATGGACCTCGAAACAGGCATGGGGAAATGCCCTAGATGCGGCGTGCCTGTCGTGACAGACGAAGACATGTTTGAATGCCCCGAGTGCGGAGACCTCATTGCCTCCGGGGCGGCAAAATGCCCCAAATGCGGTGCAGGCTTCGAAGTTGAGAAGCATGAGGCAGAGGAGCCGTTGCTCGTCCCGCCCCCAGAACCTGAGACGGAAGCGCCAGGACCGATGAGGGAAGAGGATCTCGAAGAACCGCCACCTCCGGCGGAGGTCATCACCGCTGGTCCGATTGAGTCGCGGATGGCCGAACGCGGCATGGTGAATGGCACCGGCGCCGTGAATGGCACAGGACTCGTCAATGGAAACGGCATGGTGAACGGTACGGGGATGGCTAATGACACCAGAGGGGATGCGGAGATGCGTCGGCCACGTAGCCAACGATTCTCCGCGCTGACTCGATGGCCGTTCCTCGCAGTGCTGGTGGCCGTGCTCATCATACTCCCGACTTTCATATACTTCGCGTATTATGCGAAGTCCGGAGCCTTCAACATAGATGGCGATTTCTCCGAATGGTCTGATATAGACACCTTTGGGGTGCGGGTATCTGCCGTTTCGGCACCGACAATAGACATAGAGGAGTGGTCCGCTCAGAGCGATTCCAACGATCTGTTCCTGTACGTCAAAACGACCGGAGACATCATGAGCAGCTCCGTTGTAGACAGTTTCTTCTTATTCGTCGATTCCGATGATTCGTCGTCCACTGGCTACTCCGTGGGATCTATGGGAGCTGACTACCTGCTTGAACTAGACGGATGGGACGGTTCGGTGCATTCGTCGTCGCTCATGAGCTACAGCTCGGGCGACGACGACCGCGACTGGAACTCATGGGCTCAGATAGGGTCGCTATCCCATCGCATAGAGGGCGACCGAATAGAGGCGAAAGCGATTCTTCCTGCCGACCTAGGCACCTCGGCCAAGTACTTGCTGATGTCGCAGAACGAGCTTGAACACAGGACGATCAGCTACGAGACGCCTGCCAAGGGCGGGCTTTTGATAGTCGAACAGATCTCATTGGTGCCCGCTAGTGGCATACTCCCCAATGCCGCGGATGTGCCGATTCTCAGTCTGAAGCTCAGCTGTCAAGGCGAGGGGGGTACTATCGATTCTCTCGCGCTCACCACGCCTGGTGTCACGTTCTCGCCGCCATTGGGGGATGGCTTTTCGATAAGTCCTGACGAAGCCCCCTACACCTTGCAGGTGAACGCGGACGTCAGCGCCAATGACAGCGGCGATTTCTACTCGATTTCATTGGCCATCGACGACTGCGAATGGTCGTTCGCTTCGGCCGAAATCATTGGATACGGAGCACGCGGGTATGTGAATACGACCCCAGACGGCATAGAAATTGATGGAGCATTCGCCGATTGGAGTGGGCTTACGGTCGCAGACATAGACACGATTCCTGCAGAGAATATGAACATCGACATCGACGAAATCGCTTCGGCCAACGATACGCAATCGGCGTTCTTCTATGTTAGCGTCGAAGGCGAACTCTGTAGCGGGACTTACGTCCCCGCCCTAAAAGGGAAGCCGACGGGCACCGGGGGAGGAACTCCGGTGACGCCTCCGCGGAAGACCGGGGAGGATTATCTCAGGATATACATCGACTCTGACCTTTCAGCGGTCACCGGATATCCGCTGTCCAGTGCGACGGGCGCGATAGGCGCAGACCACTTGGTCGAAATCATCGGCCAGTTTGGCGATGTACTACCCCCGAAGCTCTACGAATACGACGGAACTTGGACCGAGATTGTCACAAGCATTGACATCGGAAAAGACCTGCAGCGGATCGAGATAGGTTTGCCGTCTGCAGCCCTCGCCGGCGCTGCGACCGTAGACTTCATCGTGGAAACCACTGATTGGCTGGACAGGTCTGATCTCGCGATGTACGACGGCGCGACAAGCGCCTTTGCTCTCGTCGCGGAAACGCGGGGATGGGTTATAGATTCGTCCTCAACATCGGACTGGGCGACTGCTGCTTCTCACCAAAGGAAGCTCTTCTATGACGGTACAAACTTTTGGAGTTTCTACTGGGACGGTACAGACACGGTATACAAGAGCAGCTCAGACGGTGGAGGGACATGGAGCAGCGCCAATCAAGCCTTCGCGTCGTCTGGAGTCTACAAGACGAGCCTTTGGTACGACGAGACCAACAACCTCGTGTATATCGTTGGCGACACCGATGATAGCACACAGAACGTCCATATCCGTAGGGGGGTTGTGAGTCCATCGACTCCGGACATAACCTGGGGCAGCGAAACCACGCACGCCATATCAGATCTCTCGATGGGCAACAAGGACGCGTTCATATGCAAGAATGCGACCGGCTATCTGTGGATCGTCTCTATCTCACTTGACAGCGACAACCCATCGGACAAGTTCAATCTGGAGACTAGGCGCAGCACGTCACCTGATGATCTGAGTAATTGGGACGATGAAGGCGCCCTGCTTCCCGGCTCCGGGTCAGCGGACGGCTATAAAGCGGTCGTCGTCCCTGGCAAGATAGGCTCTGGAATCGATGTTTGGGCAGTATACGCCGTCGCTGGCGAGGTATTCGCGAGGGCCCATGACGGCGACGGTTGGGATGCTACCGCTACAACCCTTTACTCTGCGGGGGACAGCCCGGAAAATACGAATTCGGCACCTCCCTCGGCAGTGGTAGACGCCAACGGCGTAGTACATGTCGTCTACGGAACGGGGGATATGAACGGTGCGAACTGGGAAGGCCATATAGAATACACCTACAACACTGGTTCGGGCTGGTCAAGCTCAATCAAGCTCAATGCTACGAACGATTACGCAAGAAGCTGTCCCACGATATCTCTCGACAATAACACCGGAAACGTGTACGCTATGTGGCTGCAGCATCAGTCAGGTTCGAAAGACTACGTCATCGTCAAGAAGAACGTGAGCGGAGCCTGGAGCTTCGTATCACTTCCGGCCAACGACTACATCAAGAATCATCTGACCTCGGTGTACTCCGTCCCAGGCGAATCGTATATATGCATGCAATGGACCCAGAACACGACAGCGAACATAGAAGTCATATTCGAGAGGATCCCGGAATTCTCCGACGTGGTGTTACCGGTCATGTTCATTCTGACGATATTCGCCGTCTACCGCATCAGAACGGGGAGGAGCGGCCGCCGACAAGTCGAAGACGAATGAGCCTCGCACCGTTATCCAGATTCCACATTTTATATAACAGTTGAACCATCCTCTTCATACGATGGCAGAACGACAGAAGGAGATCTTCCTAAGCTGCTTCAAGTGTGGCCGGATCGTAAAGGCTGGCGATTCAGAATGCCCGAGATGCGGACTTCAGTTCGGCCCCGGCACGCTCTTCGAATGCCCGTTCTGCTCAGGCCTAGTATGGCGCAACGCCTCAAGTTGTTCTACCTGCGGCATCGACCTCACGGAATTCTCCCTCGGCGTCGAGAAGACTTTCGCAGGGTTCGACATGGATGAGTTTGTCGAGAACATCATCAACACGGAGTTGGAGCAGCTCAAGTCTATACAGAGAAGGGTCGGCTGCCCTGGATGCGGACTGATGATACGGGGTGATGAGGTGAAATGCCCTCGTTGCGATCTGCCATTGGGAGAGGTTAGTGTCATCTGCCCGGTATGCGGTGAGAAGATGCAGCTCGAAGCCAAATCGTGCCCCAACTGCAGGGCGGAATTCGATGCGGCCGTAGAGCCCGTTGCAGAGACGGAAGCCGTTTCCGAGACATCCATGGATAAGGGCGAAGGGCTTGCCCCAACTGAGCATCCAATCGAGAAACGGCCATCAAAGGCTAAAAAACGGAAGAAGAAAGAGCCGCCCAGTGCCTTAAAGGCGAAGAAGACTTTGAAGCGCAAGCCCGCCAAGAAGGCTCCTTCCAAGAAGCCGGCGAAGAAGAAGACATCGAAGAGCGGAGGCAGGAAGAAGACGACCACGAGGAAGGCCAGAAGCAAGAAGTGAAGATATCGTCGGCTCCATTGCAGCTCGCCTGATGCCCTGCTCGGCAACCAATTAAATACTCGCATCATTATCTTAGCATTATGGCCGATAAATCTCTGCCAGTGTTCGTATTGGCATGCGTAGAGTGCGGCAAGACAGTATCTGGAAACGAGGAAAAGTGCCCTCGCTGCGGAATTTCTTTCGAGGGCTTGGGTTTTGAATGTCCGTTCTGCGGCGGACATGTTTCCACGAATCAGCGCAGATGCGAGTCGTGCGGAACGGAGTTCGAAGTCTTCGCTTCTGAGGTGGCAGAGGCGTCGGCAATATCGCTGGACAGTGGGACGAGCATTTCCACGCCAGAACCAAAGGACAGCCTCGAGTACGAATGTCCTGCGTGCGGCAAATCTGTTGGCGAGGTGGACGACAAATGCCCGCACTGCGGAGCCAACTTCACATAATGATTGCCATCGACCTCTGAGGACGATGGGGCCGGGACCGGGAATCGAACCCGGGTCAGGGGATCCACAGTCCCCAAGGATACCATTACCCCACCCCGGCCATTTAGGGTCCTCCATTGTCTCTCGCTAAATAAACCTTGCCGCACTTCAAAAGAAAGGGACATTGTCGCATCATACGACGTGGGTTGAAGCTGACCAGTACTTTCACCAGCCTCCCCGGGATGCGTACTTCACGAAGAATGGCATGGACTGCTCGTGTGCGACCATGTCTGAGCGAGATACCCTAAACGGTAGGAGAAGCGAAGCGCTCCCGGTATGTAGTGAATGTAGCGGACCCGTAGCGAATCTTTCGGGGTGCTTGACGTGTGTGGTGTGCGGCGACTCGGCCTGCGAAGGGGTTTGCCAGCAGTGATTTATCGGCGGAATGTGTGCACGCACATTCAAAAGCCTTAAGGCTTAGTGTTCGATTCATGAATGCGGTGATTTAGGTGAAGCGAGACGTGATATCCGTCCTCGACATGAAGAGCGATCTTGACAAGATGCTCAGCAAAGCACTGAAGGCCAAAACCGAACCTCCGAAGGGAAGGCGTCCCGAACCTCTGAAGCGGAAGGTGCTAGCGATGGTTTTCGAGAAGCCGAGCTTGCGGACCAGAATCTCGTTCGAGGTCGCAGTCTCGCAGCTAGGTGGAACAGCCATTTACATGGGACCCGACGAAGTGAAGATGGGGGAGAGGGAGAGCGTCGCAGACGTGGCCAAAGTCCTCAGCGGCTATGCAGATGGCATTCTGTACAGGGCCTTCAGCAACGAGGTTATGCGAGAGTTGGCAGAGCATGCCACAGTTCCAGTGATTAACGGCCTTGACGACACCGAACACCCGTGCCAGGTCGCCGGAGACCTGTTGACAATACTCGAAAAGAAGAAGAAGCTGAAAGGATTGCAGCTGGCTTATGTGGGTGATGGCAACAATGTGTGCAACTCACTGCTGCTCGGCTGTGCGATAACTGGCATGAACATGCGCGCGGCAACTCCTAGGACTCATGCTCCCGAACCTGGGATTCTTGAACAGGCTCAGGCCATAGCTGAGGAGAACGACTGCGTGGTCGAATCCATTTCCAACCCGTTCGAAGCGGCCGAGGGCGCTGATGTGATCTACACGGACACATGGGTCTCAATGGGACAGGAGTCTGAGAAGGAGGAAAGAGAGGCTTTGTTCCTCCCGTACCAAGCCAACGCAAACCTCGTCGAAAAGGCGGCCAAGGGATGGATCTTCATGCATTGTCTGCCCGCTCATCGAGGTTATGAAGTCTCGGAAGAGATCATCGATGGCCCGCATAGCGTAGTCTTTGACCAGGCGGTGAACCGCCTGCACGCGCAGAAAGTCATTCTGGCAGCAGTGCTCTAGCCCATTATCTGCGAACCGATGACCTCGTCGAGGAGCAGTAGGAAGTCGCGCTTTCTTTCGAAAGGTATCGTGGCTCCCGCTGCGATGTTATGACCTCCACCCACACCTCCAACCCCCTCCGCCACGTGCCGCATAGCAGCTGAGAGGTCCATGCCTTTCGAGATGAGGTCCTGTGTGCCCCTTGAGGAGACCTTGACCATCCGCACTTCACCAGGCTCAAGCGACTCCGCGAAGGCGATCATTGGGGCGGTTCTGTCCACCCCGCCGCTGCCGAGCAACATACCCGCCACCGTGCCGACGATAGTCTCCTCGATGTCATCTCCCGCATCGAAATACTGGATGTGCTTCATCCTCGTGATTCCTCTGCTCTTCGCAAGTTCCAACGCATTGCTGAGCGCCGAGCGATGGTCTCTCAGAAGCGATAACCCCTTGGCGAGAGCGATACCGCGGTCTCCTGCGCATATCCTCATGCCAATCTCCGCCCTTCCGTGCCTTCCGCATGCGTTCAGGAGGGTGGCAAATTCCTTCATGTCGCGGACGGGGGAGCCTGGCCTCTCCCCTGTGAGGGAATACGTCTCGCCGACGAGCCTTTCGATTGTCGCCTTATTCCTTCTACATGCAATCAGATGCTCCCTCAGGGCGTCGATGACCGTCTTCTTCTCGCCACCCGACAACATCGTCCACGTACGCCATGATTCGCCGTCCTTCAGCTCTATGCCAAGACCCAAGAGGAAGCTGATGGCCTCCTGCTCGTGACCGCCTATACGCGGCAAGAAGGGGTCACTAGAGTACTCCAACATCTTGAATACAGGTCTCGTCTCCCTTCCGAAGTACCTGATATCCTCGAACGCTTCGACCAGTTCGAGATCGGTCGCGACGCGTAAAATCGGCCGGTTAAGGCCTTCGAGCCTTCTAGTCTTACGGTTCTGAAGGTCGCCTACACTGCCCAATATTGCCAGAGGAGACAGGTCCGCGTTCGCATGGTCCGTCGCCACAGCGGTCAAGAAAGTCGCTCCAGCGCCGCTCAGGTCACTAGCGCCCGATATGCCATGGAGATGAGGATTCACATGCACGACGGTCGCGAAGTCGGACAATAGCGATTGCGGCGACTCTCTTGCTCTTGACCCACGCAGATCTGGAGCATGATGGTCGGTAATCACAGCGTCGAGGTCATAGATCTTCGATAGCGATCCGCTGCCAAGGTCAGTGAACCATACGAGATCGCAATCGGCATCTCTCAGAGATTGCACGGCAGCGTCGTCAAGCTTCTTGAAGAACATCGTTTGGCAATCTATCTCCATTCGTGCAAGAGTGGTTCCAGCGATCGCAGCGGCAGATATGCCGTCCGCGTCTATATGCGAAGCGATCACCGCCTTCGATGCGCTGCGCACTCTATCAGCGGCCTTGCAGGCTGAGGCACGCATAGCATCGGGGAGGGCGAACAGCAATTGCTCGACGGGATCCTTCATCATCGCACCCCCCATAGAATCACCAATGCAGCGATGGCGATGATCGAAACTCCGACGAGGGTCAAATACTTCACAGACCTGTCGACCATGAAGATGAACACCGCGAATCCCACTGCCGCAATCAACACGCCTAGAATCTTGTCCATCCCGCCGACCTATACCCTGTAATCGATTATCTAAGTTTCGTATCTGATAATGCTGGCCCCATCACTCTCGATTTCATCTCCATGCATGCCGCCTCTGCGATTGTCTCCAGGTTGATGCAATCCTGTGAATTGTACTCCTTAAGGGTTTCGAGGGCGTTCCACGCACCGCGCCGGCGCCATAGACGCCATAGGTAGGCGGCGTCCTGGCCCGTTAGATATTGGATGCGAAGGTCCCTGTCAACCCCCATCTCCCTCTCTATCGCCTTCAATCCACCTACTCGCCCGAGCCTCCGCAGAAGATGCTTGAGATCGAGATGTGGCACCGGCGGAACCGCGCCCGGAAAGGCTGACTCTATGACCGGCAGGTCGAAACTCGCACCGTTGAATGACACGATCATTCCGGCATGTTCGAGTATCGCCCTCAGGTTATCATTCGTCAGGTTCTGTCCCCTTACGAGCGTGTGCATGCGCCTCCCATCGTACATGCCTATCATCGTAATGGGCGCGCTCTTGGAAATCCCCGTCGTTTCAATATCGAGATATATGACTCTGTTCCTGAACTCCTCGAAGCACCTCCAATGGTCTTTTGTCTTGATCATGGCGCTGAAATACTGACAGTCTCCCTTTCGCAATCGCTGACGGGCGTCGTCAAGAATCCCATCGGCCTTGGCCTTTTTGTCTGCCGACATGCCGGTTATCCTGTCTTCCTCCATGAAGCGGTCCCAAGTAACGATTCCGGCCTGCCACAGCGCTCTTTCCCTCGCGACGCCCACGCCTTCAAGGAAGACGAACGAGTTGACCAACATCGCGATGCTGGATGGAGCTGCACCTCCTTAACGGATGTGGGAGGTGGTGGAAAGTACTCGAAAAGCTAGTTATCTGCAATGCCTGTTATAGTGCCGTGCTCGAGAAAGGATATATCGTTGAGCAGGGCGTGGAATTGTTTCCTGCAGGAGCCCTGATGCTGCGCGACCACAATGCGCTCGTCGTCTCGGACCTCCACCTCGGTTGCGAGGCTGCACTGGAATATCAGGGTCTGAGCTTGCCCCGTCTACAGACGGGCAAGCTGAAACGGACGCTCGTCGACCATATCGAGAGTCTCAAGCCGGACAGACTCATCGTCGCGGGCGACCTAAAGCACAATTTCTCTAGGAACCTGACGCAAGAATGGAACGATATCGTTGATTTCCTGAGGTCCATCTCTGACATCGTTGGCATCGACATTGTTAGGGGTAACCACGATAACTACCTCGGAGCCATACTGTCGGAGTTTCGGATTCCGTTGAGGAGCGAGCTGAGGATAGGCAGGTTTCGCATCATTCACGGTCATTCTGGAACCGCACAAGGCCCGACGATCATGGGTCACATCCATCCATCGATTGCGCTCAGAGACGGAGTGGGCGGCCGGGTGAAGCAACCTTGCTTCATGTACGACCGAGCGGCAAGCACCATCGTGTTGCCTGCAATGAGCATAGTCTTTCCCGGAACGGATGTAGGGAGAGTCGCAGCCTCGGATGTGACGTTCCCCGTTCTCGCGGAATCCAGAGTGGATGAATTCACTCCCATCGTTTTCGTCGAAGACAGGCCGCTTGTCTTCCCGAAACTGGGGGAAATGCGTGTCGGCAATCGAGATTGATGATATTGTCTCCAATACGATTGGCGCCAACCATCAACCCTAGGGCCAGTTCCCATCGGAACGCTACACTGGCTAGGTCAACGACGGCCAAAAAGGCTTATGTATTTGCATCATCATGCCAACATGTTAGGTGTGGGTTGTGGTTAGAGAAGTCTATGTAAGTGATGCCGACGTAGAATTGTCCAAGGATCTTGAAGGTCTCCGAATCGACAGACACCTAGCCTCTGACCTCTCATCCCTCCTGCCTGGTCGTCGTCGCAAGATGATTGATAGAATAGAGGAGCATGCAAGCACCAGGCAAATCACCATCGTGCCCATACTGATCAAGTACTACGACCATGACGATCAGCGCGTCAGATCACAGGTTCGGTCAAGCCTCGAACGGATTACTGCCTCCGAAGAGGGCGAACAGGCCCTCATCGAATGCATGTTTAGCAGGAACCAGATGATTGCAGCTACCGCTGCAGCAATACTTGAGAAGAGGAACTACAAGAGCATGAACTTCCTGTCCGTATACAAGCAGACGAAGAATCTGGTCCTCCAGGCTTGGAAGGGAGAGGTGTTCTCACAGGATATCGAAGAGCTCATCGTCGATTCGATTGAGACTTACAAGGAAGGTCGGTTTGACCAAGGTATGACCAACCTCAAGATGGCGAGAGACCTACTTGAGGATAGGCTCGAATGGCATAGCCATTTACGGACATACATGAAAGATGTGCTGAAGCTGACTCCGATTTTAAGCAGGAGTGGTGTGCAGGTCGACTCCATCCAGGATTCGATTCGGAATCTGGCTACCGCGATTCCCGATCGGGATTATCGGGAGGCAAGGGCGCTCTTAGACCTCAGACGCCAGGAGACCCGGCTATGGAAGCAGTTATGGAGTCTTGAGGAATTTGTGTCCAAGCGGGTGACTGCCAAGCCAAGCGTAGATTCGTCCGCGCTTCAGGAGCCGGACAAGATGATACTGGAATCGTTCGTCGCTATGGGTAGCCGGGTGCAGGAAACCATTCAAGCAGGGAACGCCCCCGAAGCCCTGAAGATGGTGTCCGATTTCATCAGACATGACGTGTCCGCACGTTATCTAGCCAGCGAAGGCAAACGGATAAACGAGGGAGACGAGGCGGCTTGGCACACCATATGGTCGGTGGGGCTCGCACTGCTCCGTCTTGTCGCGCCTGTCATCCCGAACGTAGCTGAGGAGTTCTATCAGCAGTACTTCCGCGACCGTGAGGAATCTGCCAGCATACACACCGTCTCATGGCCGAAGCCGATGTCTTCGCTCGAGGCGTAGACGACTGTCGTTCAGAGCAATGAAGGACACCAGTGAACGCCAGGGCCGATCGACCGATCCCATGCGATTAGAGTGCGCATGGCATCCACGCCGACGCCTATACAATCCATCATGTTCTGGTCGAAATCGAGGGTAGATTCAGTGGGACGCCATGGAACTACATCGGAAACCGTACATATGGCACCGGCTCTGAGTCCGAAGAGAGAGCACATTGTGAATAACGTTCCGTTTTCCATCTCGATATTCTTCGCTTTCATCATCTTGAAGTCCTGGAGTCGATCGACCATGAAAGAAGGCATGTAACCCGATTGCGTCATTGGCGCTATCTTGCCTTCATTGATCAACTTGTTTTCGCTGTAAAATCCATCGACTGACAGGCCGATCCCGACCTGAAAACTCCTGTCCGCTCGCGTAGCACTATCTACCAATGCTGCCACGACCTCGTAGTCGGCCAAAGCAGGATATTCCGGCATTGCGTAGCTCCTGCTGGTCCCGTCGACCCTGATAGCCCCCGTCGCCACGACGAAATCCCCCTTTTCGAGGCCGTCGGCGATTCCCCCGCTTGATCCTATGCGCACGAAAGTGTGCGCACCGAGATTCGCTAATTCCTCGATCAGTATTGCCGTCGAAGGTCCGCCAATTCCAGTCGATGCGACTGTTACATATGTGTCAGAGAGCCTGCCCTTGTGCACGGTATACTCTCGGACCCTGCAAACCTCCTCGCTGTCGTCCAAGAGAGAGGATATCTTCGGAACCCTCTCGGGTTCTCCGCACAGAAGAACATAATTGGCTGTCTGTCCAGACTCAAGACCCGAAATCAATTGCTTGGCCACGTGGCATACCCCTCTTCTGCAGTGTAGAATGGGTTATTCATTTATTAATTCGCAGGCGGCTCTACCCCCCAAACAGCGTGGCGGATGCCAACAATCGCGAAACGCGCATTCTCGATGGATATTATTTATGCATGGCAATGGGATACACCGTTGAAATGACGGAGGACGTGCTAAACATACTATTGTTCGCCATAGTCGGAGTGATAGCGCTCTTGATCTATCTACTCTACATAAGCACCATCAGCAAGGTTCTGGAGACCATCGGCCTCACGGCTTCGGAAGCGAGCACGGTGATATTGCTGACTTTGTTCTTCGGTTGGATATCCATTCCACTCTTCCCATACCGTGGCTGGTGGGTAGGCATAAGCATAGGTGGGGCACTGATACCAGTGATTCTATGCTCCCGTCTGCTGAAGTCAGGACGCGCAGGGCTTGCTGAATCTGCCATCGGAATAGTCATTGTCGCATACGTGACTTATTTCGTCACGAGGGCCGAGGAAGGGGTGGGGATAGTGGCAGATATTCCGTTGGCTTTCGCTCCAGCTCTCGCAGCGGGCCTATATTCAATGTCCACGTTCTGGACGGACATGACCAAGGCCGCACCACTGGCTTATGTGTCCGGTGTGCTCGGCACTCTCATCGGAGCTGACGTGTTCAGGCTTAACGAGGTTCTCTCATTCAATCCTCCGGATGACGGTATCGGCATGCTGAGCGTCGGGGGAGCGAATATCTTCGACATGGTATATCTCACAGGCATAGTCGCAGTTGTCATCGCAATATTAGTCTACAGGGCGAAGAAGAGACAGGAGATGTACGGCTTTGGTGCAGTTGTGTCAGAGTTCGAACGAGGCTCCGAGGGGCTTCCATACGCAAAGGACATCAGACCTTCCCCTTTGACTCGCTTCGGCGGCGATTCCCGAAAGAGGCGTGAATGACTACGGCAGTAGTTGAGGGCGTCTGTCTCGTCCACCTGGGTAGAGGATGAACATGACGAGGGATACCGCAGTGAACAGTGCGGTCACAGGGAACGCGTATGAAGGATCATCATAGACGTCTGCGATCAGACCGCAAATGTAAACGACTGCGGATCCGCCGCCTAGCTGGAACGCGAAGACCATGCCGAACGCTGTTCCCCTCTCTCCATCTCCTGTCGCTTCGCTTACCGTCGCAAAGAGGGCCGGATACGTGAGAAAGAGCAGGCCTCCGAATGCCACGAGCGTAGGCACTACGATGTACCATTCAGATGTCATGAAGAGTGCGAGGAGACCTATTATGGAGCCGAGATATCCCACAGTGACAACCCTTCGCCTGCCGAAACGCGTGCTGATCCTACCGAACGAGTATGACGATACGGTGCCCACTGCGAGCCATAGGGCGAAGACGAGATCTGCGGCTCCCACGCCCCAACCGTGAGCCGCGGTGAGGTTGATCGGCCCATAGTATGTCGTGACACCGTACAATGCTCCACCTGCGGCGATTGGGAGAGAGAAGCAGCCGACCTTCGACATCGTTTGCCTTATACTTGTTGGGCTCGTCGAAAAGCCTCCTGCGAGTTGCGATACGCCATCTCCCATCGCAGTGATCCCAATGATCACAGCCGCCAGGTTTAGGAAGACCCACATGATACAGGGTGTCTTCCATCCGAATGCTTCCCCAAGGAAACCGGAGGTCGCCAGCGATGCTATGACTCCGAAATTGCCAATACCGCTCTGCACTCCCAGCGCGGTGTCCATATAGGGTCCTGCATACTCCTTGGTGATCCAAGTGATGCCTACTGGATGATAGAAACTTGCACCAACCCTCATCGAGATTACCGCAGCGAATAGCTCCACGAAGTTGGTGACGAACAGTATCATCACGAATGACAGCGCCATTAGCAGAGCTCCGATTTCGAGCAGGTATCGGGAATAGATGCGATCGGTCAGCCTTCCTACGAAGAGTTGGATGACTACCGTGATGAGTAGTCCGAGCCCGAGGATGCCTATCTCTGTATAAGACAAGCTCATCTCCTCTACGAGAATCGGCAAGAGAGCGACAAGAGCGATAAGCGCGCCATCGTTGCACGCGTGATGGTAGCTTATCACGAACAGAAGGCGACGGTCTCTGTTGGGGCGCGTCATCCTGTCGCGAATGAATCTCATACATAACATGATTTCTGTGGACGAGCAGACAATCACGAATCGGAACTAGAAGAAGAGAAAGAGAGAAGAAAAGAGTTTGCTGAGGTTTCCAAGGAGCAAAGGTTTGCATGCCGAACGAATGAATCACAACGCCTTGCTCGCGTGCTTCGTCCTTTCGGCGACGCATCGATTACTACTCTTCATCACCTTTACTTTTCAAGGATTGCCTCATTGCCACCGTCCCTCGCGGCCGACCATAGGTCGTGCTAGGACAGTCTACTTCTTCTTCTTTTTCTTGGTGGCTTTCTTCTTAGCTGGCTTCTTCTTGGCAGTCTTCTTCTTCGCTGGCTTCTTCTTGGCGGGCTTCTTCTTGGCTGCCTTCTTCTTAGCCGGCTTCTTCTTGGCTGCCTTCTTCTTGGCGGGCTTCCTAGCCGCCTTCTTCTTTGTCGCCTTCTTCTTTGTCTTCTTGCCACACTTTCCGCAAGACATTTGGTTTTTCCTCCTGTTGCGTTACTTCACGAATCTATCAGGCTGTTTCGGCGCAAGGTTACCGCGATGCATCGTCCCATCCGATGCAGTTTGTGCAGTCGATGAGAGGTTTTTTGATGCATCCTCGATTATGTAAATGCATTTGTATAATAAGTTTCTTTTGATTCGTTTTCGCAAATTGATATTTGCAGAGCACATGCGGAAACCATCGCGGAAACCGGATACGCTCACCCAATCCGACATATCTGTGAAAAGCTTTTTTAGATTCGCGTTGCATACATAGCCTTGGAATATACGGAAGTGAAGTGACTTGCCTCAAGGAGGAGATTCGCGCAAGCTGAAGATATGTCTAGTGGGAGACGTGGGCGTCGGGAAGACGAGTCTCATCAGGAGATATGTCTTGGACGTCTTCGACGACAAGTACATCGCAACAATCGGTACCAAAGTGACAAAGAAGGACGTCCAGGTAAGGAACCCCAAGACCGAGAATTCTGAGAGCATCACCCTCCTGGTATGGGACATTATGGGTCAGCCAAGCTTCCGCGAGGTACTGCGGGAAGCATATTTCTACGGTGCTCAAGGTGCCATCGCAGTCTGCGATGTCACAAGCAGGGAAAGCCTGAACGAGCTTCGCTATTGGCTGAAAGCGATGACCGCGACGACGGGTGAAATACCGGTGGTCTTCCTCGGCAATAAATGCGACCTCAAAGAGGAGACACGGATAACGATTGAAGATCTCGAAGTATTCGCGAAGAAGCACGACGCGAAAGCTATGTACACCTCAGCAAGGACGGGACACAATGTCGAGCAGGCCTTTGCGACTCTAGTTGATGATATGCTCGCACGGTGAACTCGAACATGCAAATCGATTCCGACAAACCTTCTCAATCATGAAACGCTCTTCCGTCAATGAAGTATTGTTGTGATGCAGATGGATGCGAGATGCGCTGACGGGGTGTATTACAATGGAAGGGTTGTGACCTTCGCTCCTGGAAGAAAGGTCGTGCACGCCATCGCCGTCGCAGATGGCAGGATAATCGCCGTCGGGTCTGACGCTGAAATCCGTAGATCCGCGCCGAGAGGATCTGAGAAGACCGATCTCGGGGGAAAGACTGTCGTTCCTGGCTTCATCGACAGCCACACTCATTTCATTCAGATGGGCGTTGACGCCATGAGCGTGGATCTGTTTGACACGAAATCGATGGAGGAGGCTCTAGGATTGTTGAGGACTGCTGCCAATCGCAGACCTGACGGAGAATGGGTTGTGGGCACCAACTACAGAGACAACAACTGGATCAACGGGAGGTTCATCACACGGGAGGATTTGGACGCCTATTGCCCCGACCATCCCACTGTCGTCCACAGGATATGCGGTCACCTATCTTCCGTTAACTCGAAGGGTATCGACGCCGCATCTATCACATCGGATACTCCCGGCGCCGAGACCGATTCGTCAGGCGAACTCACAGGTATCGTGACTGAGGCGGGAGTCGAAGTCTTGAGAACAATGACTGCTCCGAACGCTCGGGAGAAGACGAAGGGACTCCGTCTCGCGACAAAGAAGGCCCATTCCTTAGGAGTCACTTCAATTCATGACAACGGTGCGTCCGGAGACTTCAGCATATATCGCGAGGCAGAACGCATGAATAGGCTGAAGGTGAGGGTATGGTTTAACACGCCCTCTGCGAACTTGAACTCGATGACTTCGCTTGGCATGACAAGCGGAGTGGGATCCGAAGTGCTAAAATTCGGGGGCGTCAAGATATTCTGCGATGGCGCGTTGGGAGCACGGACTGCAGCCGTCTCCGAACCGTTCGCCGACGACCGAACCTGCCGTGGAGTGTTGATTCATTCAAAGGAAGACATGAAAGAAATGACCCGAGAGGCGAACAATGCCGCCATTCAACTTGTTATCCACGCCATAGGTGACGTGGGTATAGAGGTAGCCCTCGCTTCCATAGAAGACGCCCTGCGACAGAATAGGCGCAAGAATCATCGTCATAGGATAGAGCACCTCGAACTTCCATCGCAGAGTCACATCAGGAGGATGAGGAGGCATGGCGTGATAGCCTCGATGCAGCCCAATTTCATCGGTGAGTGGAGTGGCATTGATAGCATGTACGTCGAGCGGCTAGGACAGAAGAGAGCCAGCAGAAACAACCCGCTCAGGGAGATACTAGATGCGAAGGTGAAGCTAGCGTTCGGATCGGATTGCATGCCGCTCTCACCCCTGTACGGCATAAGATCGGCGGTGAACGCGACTTACCCGTCTCAGCGGATATCGGTAGAGGAGGCCTTTCTGAGCTACACACGCGACGCCGCGTATGCTTCCTTCGAGGAGGATATGAAGGGGACCATAGCCGTCGGCAAGCTAGCCGATTTCGTGGTCCTATCCAACGATCCTTTCAAAGAAAGGAATGCCCTTGGCTCCATCTACGTCGCGAAAACGGTTTTTGGCGGTGAAGTCGTGTTCGACCAGGCGAACCTGAGAAAGCGTAAGTAGATGATTATTCATCAGACCACCCGATCTATAGACTGAGCATTCTGTCCCAAATCCGTTGGCTATCCGAGATGGCCTATTGAATGTGAAGTGCCCTCTCAGTCAACGGAGGCGATGATCAAATGCCTGCTTCGTGTAGAACGGGTCCAATGTGGTTGATTCGGGGCTAGCAGGTCGCAAACTCGATTCCCTGGTCGATCTTTGTCCGTCTCATCGCGTGGTAGATTCCATCTAGAAGGCAAGACTCGGTAACATAGCCGTAGAAATCGCCTTTCTCAAACACGGCAATGGTACCCACCTTCGAGTTGGCCATGGCATTCGCGACCCAACGAAGATCGAGAGAGAGGTTCGTGAGCAGAACCAGGGGTTTTGACATAAATTCCTTCACCTTGACCTTAGCTGGGTCCTTTCCCTCGGCGATGACCTTCGATATGATGTCCCTCTTCGTCAGAATGCCGTACGCATCGTTCTTGTTGCTCCTTGGAACGAGTATCGAGTAACAGTTTGCCTCTATCATCTTCTTCATAGCATCCATAATGGTGGCGTCAGGGGGAACCATTGGCAGCTCAAAGGTTCTGACGATATCTCTGAGTGTTAGCTTGCCGGCCTCCATCAGTCTTCCCCCACCTCGCCTTCGCGTGCGTCGTTTGCGGCAATCGCCTTGAGTATGTCTACGTCGGACACCGATCCAAGGAAGTTCTCTCCCTCAAATACCATTATTACGGATACGTTCTCGTTTGCCATCTTTTTCGCGACCCAGCGTATGTCGAGGTCTAGATTGTGCATTACCATGACCGGTTTGTGCGCACACTCTAAGGCAGCCATAGTCGACAAGGGTTTGCCTTCAGCTATAGGTCTCAACACAATGTCCCGACGGTTGATGATTCCATACGCGTCGCCAGCTTCCGCCCTATCAACCATTACGAAATCCGTCTTGTTTTCCACCAATGCCACAAGCGCGTCAGCTGCGGTGGCGTCCGGCGGTATCCGGACAGGCCGCGAGCCGTTCACGACATCCCTCAGCTCCATCTATCTACTCAGCTCCCCACTATTGACTCCGTAAATGCTGCACTCCGTATTTTAACATTCCCGGTTGCCACTAGACCTATGGTCGCTGTCTTTGAGTCTTGAGCTATCGTACAAATAGAATAGAATATTACTGAACCAAAGCAATGTCTCTTCGCATGAGCCGTCTCATCGATCCTCTATTGCGACCTTCCTCTATTGCGCTTATTGGAGCATCGGCCAAGCCGGGCAAGATCGGCAATATCGTCATGAGAAATCTCACAGCAGGGGGTCACAGACTCTATGCAGTCAACCCTAACGAAGAAGAGATACTCGGGAGGAGATGCTACGGCTCAATTTCGGAAATACCGAACTCCGTCGACATGGCAGTGATCGTGCTCCCCAGCCACAAGTCTGTCGAGGCGACCCGCGATTGCGCTCTCAAAGGGGTTGGAGTTGTTGTTGTCAGCTCTTCTGGTTTCGCTGAGAGCGGTGAAGACGGACGAAGGCTGGAGAGCGCGCTACTTGAGGCGGTCAACGGTACAGACACCCGCATACTCGGCCCCAATACTATGGGTGTTTATGTCCCCTCGGCGTCGCTTGACACTTTGTTTATCTCACCGGAGAGAGGGCCCAGGCCGAGAGCGGGCGGCGTTGCGATGATATCTCAAAGCGGCGCAGTGGCAGTATCTTTTCTTGGCATGGCAGAAGAGACCGGATTGGGCGTTTCGGCTTGCGTATGCGTGGGCAACAAGTGCGACATCAATGAGCTGGAACTAATCGAGCACTTCGGGAACGACCCTGAAACCAGGTGCATCTCGATGTATTTGGAGTCATTCTCGGACGGAAGACGTTTTGTCGAGCTGTCGAGAGAAGTGTCATTGAAGAAGCCCATGGTCATTTTAAAGTCTGGAAGGACCCAGGCGGGTGCTAGAGCAGCGAATTCTCATACGGGGGCAGTTGCTGCCTCGTCTGATCTTGCAGTCAAAGGCGCACTCAGACAGGCAGGGGTTGCACGAGCGTCTGAGGAGGTCTCTCTCATCGATATGTCCAAGGCGTTCTCATTGGCGGACCACATTCGAGGAGGACGGATCTGTGTGGTCGCGAGCGCTGGCGGATTCGGGGTGATAGCGACCGATCTTATAGAGTCGGAGAACTCAGCACCCTCGCTAAGAATGGCAAGGCTCTCCAAGGAGACGAAATCAGCCCTCGAAGAGATACTTCCTTCATTCACCTCCGTCCAGAATCCCGTAGACCTGACGGCGGAGGTATCTGACCAAATGTATGACGAAGTATTGGGTGCGCTCCAGACCGACCCCGGAGTCGATGCGATTATGATGTCTTTGGAACTGCAGCCGCCGAACGTCACTCGCCAACTCGTCAAGATCGCTGCTGAGAGGTCATCTGGTCAAATCCCCATCATAGCCAGCGTGTTCGCCAGAGATGCGACATCTGTCTTGAGAGAGGCAACGGTTACAGGACTGGTCGCCGTGCCAACCCTGGACAGGTGCGTGCGATTGCTGAACGCTTTGGCAGAGAGAGGGCTGCGCCTGCGCAGAGAGAATTAGCTGTGGTGTTTGAAAGGCCCGCCGCTCATTGCTTATCCTTGGGTGGGCGGGGTTTCCAAACACGGAGTTTGCATAGGCATTACGCCTATCCGCCGATTCTGAACACTTTGGTGCCACACTTTGGGCAAGAGCCCTTCGTGGCCGGCTTTCCATTCTTCAGTTTAACCTTCTTAGCATCCTTCATCTCGACGGACTTCTTGCACTTCACACAGTAGGCCTTGACCAAGTTTCCCACCAATCCTGTATCGTGTTGCACTAATATAAATTACCATCACCTGTTCGAGGAGCGAAAAGGCCGCTAAGTGGCCAAGGCGGCGGATGCCACCGCAAGAATTCGTAGATGGTAGAGCGTCGTTTGATGTCTATGAAAAGGGTTGGGTAAGGGGTTTGAGCCGGGACATCCCGTCCCAGATAAGTCGATGAACGATTCAGCTGGACTCTGGAATCCCTCCCATTGCGCGGGAATTACTCCATCCATCTGCCATTCGCGAACGACTTCAGGACCGCCCTGTTCTTCCTAGAGACGGTCGGGAGCGTCTTCAGCAGCTGTGATTGCTTGACATTACTCCAGATTCTGTTCGGATTCACTATTTTACACCTCCTCAAAAGCGAAGTTCTGGCGGCTTTCGCATCAAATGCAGGCTGTGCCAGATACCTAATCGCGCGCTCTTGCTGTCCCTGGGTCAAAGGGGGAAGAACTCTCAGGGGCTAGCTTCATTTCGAGCATTGCGATCGTATCATCCTATGTTCGAGGTCTATATCATGGTTTTGATGATACTCACGGATAGCATATGCCTATATTTATAATATTAATTATTTGATTTGAGGACAGCGTCTGCGAGCATCCTCTACGGAATTCTTTTGGCCTTGCCAGCATTTAATATAACGAAAAAATACTTATTCTTCTATTTATAATTTATAATTGATATAGAAATAGATATACATGTGGACTTTGCCCAAGTCTCTCCGTCGTTGTTCGCCCGGACACGACCTTCGAACTAACCGGTCAGGGCAAGTAGTATGCCGATTGCGGCGAATGCGGCCATGATTATGATGAAAAGAAAGACCACCGCTTTGCGTTGTATCATGTTCATCGCCAATATCATCCGCACATCTCTTAAGGCTTTTCAGTGCGCGCCAAAAGGGCGAGTATCTCATATTCTCACAATATGCATATACTTATAGAGTCATGCGCAGAGACGTGGGTATCGCGGAGATATCGTCGGTGACCAGCAAGGACAGAATTCTTTTGTACCTGTCGGACTACACGCATGTCGCGGACAGATACGAACTCCCTTCTGAACTCACGCAGGAATCGATAGCCAACAGTACCGGAATCCAGAGAAAGCATCTGCCTCAGTATCTGAAGGACCTGATATCGAGCAACCTGGTGGTCCAGAGGAAGGCGCACATAACGGGCATGAAGCAGCGCATGAACGGATACTACCTAAGCTCGGTCGGATACGCAAAGGCGGAGGAGCTGAGGCTGTCGCTGAGCAACATCATCGTTCCCGTTCGATTTGGAGATGAAGTTGTTGACATGCCTTTAGACAAGATCGACGAAGCAACATCCGCTCACATCACGTTCTGCGATATTGTCACCGAAGCCGTGATCAACGGTCGTCTCAACATGTCTTCCCTCGAGAGCGTGGAGGAAAGTCGGATAGAAGCCATCAAAGCCGAAGACGAGGCGACCGAAGCCTATAGGAGAGCTCTGGCAACGGCATGGAGGGATGGGAAGGTTACTGCGACGGAAAGGTTTCTCATCAACCAGCTAAAGGAGACCCTCCAAATACCCGAAGAGAAGCACCACTCCCTCGAATGTGATATACTGATGAAGCTCGCCGAGGACCATATGGAATTCAGGAGGATCTACAGGCATGTCCTCGAAATCGCGATGGCCGATGGCCATATAGAGGGCACCGAAGAAGAGATCCTGAAGACCCTCCGAAGGATGCTCAGAATATCTCGCGACGAGCATCAAACCCTTGTCGAAGAACTGAAGTCAGTGCTTTTCGGCCCGCTTGGGGAATCGGACAAGGGTTCCGCTCTGCAAGATTGACTCATTCAGACCGATATAGCTGCCCTTCTATTGCCGGAAACCCCCTCCACAAACGCGAAACACATCCTGGGGGTGTTGTGGTGGGTGCCTACTCTGCCGTCGACATTGACCATAATCACGCCTCCAAGACCATCTACCCTGTCATTCAGGGTCGAGATAGCCTTCTCGCACGCTCCGTCAGGGTTCAACAAGCGCTCCTCGAAGTCGATTGCCGTCTTGGATAGGATTACTGCCATGATCTGTTCACCCCAGCCTGTCGCTGAAGCAGCCCCGACTCGGTCATCCGCATATGCTCCGCACCCTATGATCGACGAATCGCCAACCCTGCCAGGATGTTTTCGTGGTATCCCCCCTGTGGAGGTTGCACAGGCGACATGCCCTTTCTCGTCCACGGCACATGCGCCTACAGTGTCCGTCTCTCCCGAGAAATGCTTTCTTGTTCTCAAAACTCCCGTTCTGACATATTCTCTGTAGTCTTCCAGCTCTCTGCCCACGAGGAGGGTTTCTACTGGACACCTCTCGAATCTCTGATCGTCGGCGTATCTCAGCGCGCCTTCTCCGACCAGCATGGAGTAGTCGGTTCTTTCCATGATTGATTTCGCAACCCGAACAGGGTTGCGGGTAGACTGAATGGCTGCGACAGCGCCTGACCTCATGGATGTGCCGTCCATCACAATCGCATCCATCTCCACAGTGCCCATTTGGCTCAGAACCGAACCGACGCCGGCATTGAATGCGGAGTTGTCTTCCATCGAGGCAACGGCTTCCACAGCAGCTTCGACAGCGGTAGCTCCTGACACTAACAAATCATAACCTGTCTCCGCTGCGGATTCGCATCCGCTGATGCTAGTCTGTACCAAAGAATCTGGTATGTTCCAGGCCCCGCCATGCACGATAATAGAGGGCTTCATGGGACAGAGACCTCTCGAGGAATCTGTCGCTCACTCCTCTACCTTGAAGACCTTATCATGCGGACGGACTCGTTCTTTGACCTTGATACCCACTGCCTGTCCGACAGTCGCGCTCGGCACTGGCTTCCTATCGATTTCCATCGAGTCGACTTTCTGCTCGAAATTGGTTGTGGCTCCGACAATGTGGATCGTATCTCCGATGGCAATTCCGCCAGAAGAGATTTCTATCGCAGCCACCGAAGGCTTTGCGAAGAACTGCATCACGGTTCCGACCTTTGCTTCCTCGGGCATCTCCTAACCCCCATTTCGAATCTGCGTCATCGTATTTAGGTTTGATTCGAGAGAGAATGAAACGGCACGGGTATATGCTCGTCACATTTCCATTCGCATATGTCCAGCACGGTCACTTGAGCCTCGACTCGTCCTATTTCTCCATAAGTTCTAATAGGCCGGAGTATTTCTGAAACACTAGAAATACTACGTGTCCAGGGATGCACGATGCAGAACCACCAGAAAGGGTCGCAGCAGAGGCGAAAGACGGGCAAATTCTCAGGTCCAGTACGATTCTCCAGAGAGATGCTGAGCGTCCTGGGGGACATCATGTCGGTTGAGAGCCTGGACACCGTCCTGCAGAAGATAGCCTCGACTATTGCAGAGTTGTTCTCGATCCGGGCCCTGATAATATGTGTACTGGATGAGAATGAGCAGATCTTCCGCGTTCGTGCCGCCCACGGATACGACGGAGAAAGGGTCGAGAAGATAATGGGCATAACCTACAGCCAGGAGACCGTCAGCAGGGATTTGGACTCCAAGTACAAGGTGACGGAGAACGTCTACTTTATCAGACCGGGACCAGAGGAGTTCGTGAAGTCCGAGGAACCCCTCTATTTCGATGTGAAAGCGATCACCAAACCAAGGACCGATGCTCGCAGCTGGCATGAGCTCGACTACCTCAAGATAGTCTTCTCTGAGCGGGAGGGGGGACTGAAGGGGTTCATCGAAATCGAAGAGCCAGAGTCTCAACAAGTCATGGACGATGCGACTATCGAATCCCTCCGGATATTCGCTGAGCTCGCAGGTGTCGCGATCGAGAACGCGAAGATGTACCAGAAACAGGTCGAGATCGCACAGAGGACCAGGGTTCTCGGCGACATCATCGCCCACGACATCAACAACTACAACCAGGCGATCACTAGCTATCTGGATATGGCGTTGTCGACGGATGTGGATCCGGCAAAGGCCGTAGCGTACCTCGAGAGGGCTACGAGGGCAGCATGGGGGATCAGCGAGTTGATTCAGCGAGCTGATCGGCTCACGACGATTGAAGAGGAGGGGGGCAAGAATCTAGGCCCAGTCGACTTGGCCGAAGTGATGAAGGAGAGCGTGGGAGAGGTTCTGAGAATCGGCGCTGACAGGGATATCAGCATCAACCTCAATATGGAAAGAGGACAGTATTACATCTCGGGGAACGAACTCGTAAACGAGGTCTTTACGAACATTTTGTCAAACGCCGTGCAGTACGACCCGCATGACAAGATATCGGTGGATGTCGATGTCGGTGAGTTCTTCGTTGACTATCGACGATATTGGTGCGTGTCGATCTCGGACAATGGAATCGGCATCCCCGATTCCAAGAAGAGCGTCGTTTTCGGCCGCTTCAGCGAGGGGGATCAGGGACCTCCTGCTTTGGGGCTCGGCCTGTCGATAGTGAGGACCATTGTTGAGGCCTATCATGGCATGGTCTGGGTGGAGGACAGGGTTACGGGAGATCATTCCAAGGGGAGCGTCTTCAGAGTGGCTCTTCCTATGGCATCGGCTGAATGACTTCTCGACGCTCGTGGGTTCGCAGACTCCAGTCGCAAGCTATTTTGGCCTCTTGGATGTTCAGGGATTGGTGGATAGCGATGAGGTTGAAGGACAAGGTGGCCCTCATAACAGGAGGTTCCGAGGGCATGGGCTACGCAACAGCGAAGCTGCTTCTCGCAGAGGGGGCTCGAGTTGTGATTTCCGGCAGGTCAGCGGAGAAAGGCGCAAAGGCCGAGCGGGCGCTCAAGGTCGTTGGCGAAGTCGCTTTTGTGCAAGGTGATGTCTCCCGAGACGATGATGTCGCCAAGATCGTCGACGAGGCTATTCGACTGTTCGGCAGAATTGACATCGTGTTCAACAACGCAGGAGTGTATCTTGAGAAGAAGGCTGAGGAGACAAGTGAGGAGGAGTGGGACAGAGTCATCGACATCAACCTCAAAGGAACATTCCTCGTGTCGAGGCGGGTGATACCACATATGAAACGACAAGGCGGGGGAGTCATAGTCAATAACTCGTCCGACGCTGGCCTGGTCGGGAACGCTGAATGTGCGGCCTATTGCGCTTCAAAAGGAGGCGTCACCATCATGACGAAAGCCATGGCGTTGGATTATGCGAAGGAAAACATCCGCGTAAATTGCGTCAATCCAGGCGTGATCGATACGCCAATGGTCGCGCAAGAGGTCGCTAGAGCTCAGGATAAGGAAGGATACATTGAGAAGATGAACGCGGATCACCCGATGGGTAGAATCGGGCGTCCAGAAGAGGTGGCTGAAGCGGTTCTATTCCTCGTATCCGACGAGGCTTCGTTCGTCACTGGGGCAGCCTTGTCGGTTGATGGCGGATTGACAGCTCGATGACCATGCCCCCTTCGCAGGTTCGTCGAGGAAGCCTCGCCTATCCGAGTCGCCGCTAAAGGGTCTTCTCAATTGAAATCGATGCCCAGCTCTCTTGCACACTTCTCCGCGTACTCGCACCAGTCAAAACAGTCTGGCCTCTTCTCTCTGACAATCATTCCGCCACAGTGATAGCACCGTAGTCTAACCTCATTGGTGAACATCTCGACCTCCCCGCGGCAATGAGGACAAGCGATTGATTCCGGAAGCGGTTCCAGTATCGAATTGGCACCCGGGCACCTGGTGAACATTGTTGTCTCTCCACCTGATGAATATATGTGTCGGGGTCTCGGAAAAAGTCATCACCTGATTTTGAGCGCATTTCGCGAAAACCAATAAATCCGGCATAAGCGCTCACGTCTTCAAGGAGTTGAACATGGTTTCGTCTCGAAACGAGCAGATCGAGATCTTGCGCAACGCGATCGAAATGGAGATTGATGGCAAGGAATTCTTCACTGAAATGGCGAACCGTGCAGAGCATCCAAATGCCAGAAAGATGTACGACTCGCTCGCACTGCAGGAGCAGAGGCATATAGAAGTGCTGAACGAGGAACTGTCTCGATTGGAGAAAGGCAGTGGATGGATTTCGCCGTCATCTGTCAAATCAGACTCCAAAGACACACCCAGTGATTCGGTATTCCGTGGCAAAAGCCGTTCGAACCTGACCATGGATCCGAAGGCCGGAGAGTTGGACGCCATCAAGTTGGGAATCGAGATTGAGAAACGGTCAATCGAATACTACAGAGAGGCTGGAACGGAGGTAAAGGGAATCAAGGCGAAAGAGGTGTTCAATTGGCTCGTAGGTGAGGAGGCGGGCCACCTGACGATACTCAGGGCTGAATACGATCACCGTGCGAGATCCGGGTTCTACTTCGATACGCCTGAGTTCAGCCTGGAAGTGATGTGACGACCTTCACGAACCGTCGGTCCTCATCCATTCGACAATAGACAAGAGATCGGACAGGACGGCGTAGGCGGTCTGAGTTATGGCAGGGTTCGATTCTATCAGCGTGATATCTCCCATGAGGTCAGTGGAGAGGATCAAAGCACTGGATGTGCCTTCCACAGACCAGAATTGACTTTCGCAGCCCACCTCCTCCACGCAAACACTTGTTCGGACTCCTGTGTCCGTCCGATCCGCCCTTGCCACGAGTTTCAGTCTCTTGCCCTTCTCCTTGGCGTGATCGATGTCCGCCGGTTTCACGCCCATGATGCCTGACCGATCTACCTTGTTAGGGGTCGTTCCAGCTTCCATCAATACATTGGCCAAGGCGGTGATCTTGACGGCTGCATCCCAACCCTCGAGGTCGAGGGAAGCGTCCGCTTCAGCTATGCCTTTGCTCCGTGCTTCTTTGACAGCGTCCGTGAGGTCGCGTCCTCGGAACATCTCCGTCAGAACGAAGTTCGAAGTGCTATTGAGAATTCCTTCCATGCGCAGGATTTCGCACCCCTGCAGCGTCTTTTCGACAAGGTTGAACACGGGGGTGCCATCCATTACCGTGCCTTCGAACCGCATCTTGACATTTCGTGATTTCGCGAGCGCTTCAAGTCGGTCGTATGCGAACGCTATCGGGCCCTTATTGGCGGTTATAACATGCATCTTAGACTGTAGCGCAAATGAAACGTGTTCGACGGCAGGTTGTCCGGAGTCGACGTTCAATGGGGAAAGCTCCACCATGATGTCAGCACCGCACTTGTCGAGCATCTCCAGAGGAGTCAGATCGACCGATTCACTCCCGTACTGCCTCAGATCTCCATTGGCTTTGAGCTCCTCCAAGACCCTCTCAAGGTCCAGACCTCTATTCGACAGGAGGGTGCCTCTGGAGCGCGTGGATATAGCTCGCACTTCGATGTCTACCCCCTTTGAGGATACGAGCCATTTCCGTTTCATGAGGAGCAGTCGAGCGAATTCCTGTCCCACATTGCCGAATCCGATAAATGCAAGACGCAGAATCATAGATACCTCTTCCCGACGCTGCTGGACGATTCGTCAGTACCATCAATCAGAGTCGCGTGAACTCCTCTTTGCCCGCACCGCATTCTGGACAGGTCCAATCGTCTGGCAGCTGCTCAAAAGGCGTACCCTGTTCAACCGATTGCGTCGGGTCGCCAGCGGCGGGATCGTATATGTACCCACATACATTGCACTGGTACTTCGCTTCTTCCGTCATCGCGCACTGCATCTATCTGGGAGTACTTGACCTTATATGCATCCTGCTCGTTTCTGTTTCCTGGGATTCGGAAGGCGCTTCATATGACTCCCTTTTGGCGCAGGACCCAAGCTCTCGACGAATTTCGGATTTTTATATACGATTATTTGCCTGAAAAGTCTGATGTGATTGTGGATTTCGCCATAAACTTGTCCGATTAGTAACTTTTAAGTACAATTCTACTATGTCTAGGGACCGGGCGACCCTGAGGTTCAATTCAGCATACTGGCCGAAGCGCGCCGAGGGACGCATCCGAAACCGAAGTGATTCGCTAGGTGTTTGCATGAAGATTGGCAACTTGAAATGGTTGTTTGGCAAGAACTCCGAATTCTGGCCGACTAATATGAAGACTGGTATGTGGGCATGGATAGGCCATAGAATAACCGGCCTCGTCCTCGTCGTCTATGTCTTCATGCATCTGTCGTTCCTGTCGACAGCGTCGGTCAGCTCTGGAGGTTTTGACTCTCTGATGGAAGTAACGTCGCAGCCCCTGTTCGTCGCCATGGATTTCGTGTTGGTTATAGTCGTGATCTATCACGCCATGAACGGTGCGAGGGTCATGCTGTTCGACCTCGGTGTTGGCATAAGGGACCAGAAATTCGTCTTCTGGGCATGTATGGCCATAGGCGCGGTGCTCATAGTCGCAGGTCTGTGGGCCGTGTGGGACCTCATCTTCGTGCCCTCAGGAGGTGGATAGATGCCTGAACGACAGCGCATAGCTACTACTAAGGTTGCTGGCACCTGGGCCTGGTTCTTGCAGAGGCTATCGGCCGTACTGCTCGTCGTCCTCTTGGGAATTCACCTATACGTATCCCACTTCATGGACCTCGATTCTCACGTGGCCGATGAGGCTCTGATCACTTTCGAAGATGTCACTGTGAGACTTGACCAGCTGCTGTACATAGTTGTGGACTACAGCATGCTCGCGATGGTGTTGTTTCATGGGCTCAACGGCTTCAGGACGGTGATGTTCGACTTCGACATGTTCATCAGACGAAAGAAGACCGTGGACGCTGGACTTTGGGTGCTCGGGATCGCTACGATGCTATGGGGAATCGTGATACTATTCCCCTTCATAACGGGAGGCTAAGCACATGCACTACCACAAGATACTCGTTGTAGGCGGAGGGCTGGCAGGTCTGAGGGCCGCCGTCGAATCCGCACCGAAGATGGACACTGCGATTATCTCGCAGGTGCATCCCGTGAGGTCGCACTCTGGAGCCGCCCAGGGAGGAGTCAACGCCCCATTGGCGAACAACCCGAAGGGCAAGGACGACTCGTGGGAGAAGCACGCATACGACACGACGAAGGGCAGCGACTTCCTGGCAGACCAGGACGCCGTCGAGTTCATGACGGCGCAGGCGGGGCCGTGCATATACGAAATTGAACATTGGGGGTGCCCTTTCTCGAGAACGGCGGACGGGAAGATTGCCCAGAGACCCTTCGGAGGAGCCGGATTCCCGAGGACATGCTACGCCGCTGATAAGACTGGACTGTACATGTTGCACACCCTTTGGGAACGCTCGGTCAAGCTGAATATTCCGTTATACGAGGACCGCGTGATGGTGGACCTCGTCCTCGAAGGCGACAAGTGCAGAGGTGTGATATGTCTCAACATGAAGACGGGGGAGCTCGAACCCTTCATGGGAGAGGCTGTAATTCTCGCATCGGGCGGCAGCGGGCAGATCTACGCTCGCTCCACCAACGCTTTGATAAGCACCGGATCTGCCCAGGCAGCGGCCTACAGACGCGGTGTGCCGCTCAAGGACATGGAATTCGTGCAGTTTCATCCGACCTCACTGTTTGGGACCAACATACTGATGACGGAGGGAGCGAGAGGAGAGGGAGGATACCTGATAAACTCCGATGGTGAGCGATTCATGTCGAAATATGCTCCGAGCGCGATGGAGCTCGGCCCGAGAGACATCGTCTCTCGTTCGATACAGACGGAGATCAACGAAGGTAGGGGCATTGAAGGGCAGTACGTGTATCTCGACCTGAGACACCTTGGACGGAAGAAGATCTTGGAGAGGCTTCCTGGTATCAGAGACCTCGCGATGAACTTCGTCGACGTCGACCCGATCGAGAAACCTGTCCCAATCCAGCCCGGACAACACTATACGATGGGTGGCATAGCGACGGACATCGACGGTGCTACCAAGTTCGGAGGGCTTTATTCAGCAGGCGAGTGCGGATGCGTGAGCGTCCATGGCGCCAACAGACTCGGGGGCAACTCGTTGCTCGACACTGTCGTCTTCGGTAAGAGGTCGGCCGCCGTTGCGGTGGAGTACATCTTGGCCAAGGACGAGGAAAAGCAGGGCGAGGCTGCGATGATGAAAGGTCTGAGAGAGACCAAGGAAAGGATAGAGTCGCTGTTATCCCAACGAGGCGAGGAGAACCATGCTGACATAAGGGAAGAGATGAGAGAATCGATGTACACAAGGGTTGGCATATTCCGCGAAGGAGATAGCATGCAGGAATGCCTTGACAAGATTCACGAGCTGAAGGAGCGGTATTCGAGAGTGACCGTCCAGAACAAGGGGATGCGGTACAACGTCGATCTGATGAGAGCGTACGAACTAGAAGGCATGTTGGACGTGGCCGAGGCGATTACCGTGGGAGCTTTGAAGCGCGAGGAGAGCCGGGGAGCGCACTCGCGCCTTGATTTCAAGGAGCGCGATGACGAGCATTTCCTCAAGCACACGATAGCCAGGTATTCCGAGAAGGGAACGCTGATTGACTACAGTCCCGTAACCATTACAAAATACGAGCCCGTGGCGAGGAGGTACTGACATGGCCGAAGAGGAGATAACCATCAAGATCCAGCGATTCGATCCTGCTGCGGACAAGCTGCCCTACTGGCAGAGCTACAAGGTCAAGATGAAGCCCGGAATGACGGTGCTCGATGCTCTGTTCGAAATACTGAACCATCAGGACGGTACGCTGTCTTTCAGGTTCTGTTGTAGAGCGGGCGTGTGCGGGTCATGCGCGATGATGATTGCGGGCAAATTGCGATTGGCGTGCGAAACGCAGGTCGGTCAGTTCGCCTGGATGAAGGAACTCCCCGTCAGTCCGCTGCCGCACCAGAAGATAGTCAAGGACTTGGCGGTGGACTACGATCACTTCTTCGACAGGATCAAGCAGATCAAGCCATATCTGATCGGCAAGGAACCCTACCCCGAGAAGGAGTACATCCAGACGCCGAAGGAGCGTGAACCCATCAATGAGCCCATCGACTGCATACTCTGCGGTTCCTGCACGAGTTCATGCACGGTCGCTTGGACGAACTCCGACTACTTGGGTCCAGCAGCACTAATGAAAGCGTACAGGTTCTACTCCGATACGAGAGACATAGCGGATGACGAGCGGCTCGATATCGTCGAGAACGAAAGCGGTCTGTTCAGATGTCACACGATCTTCAACTGCGTCGAGGTATGTCCCAAGAAGCTCAACCCAACGGAGGCCATCCAGAAATTGAAGATCAAGGTGGCCAAGCGCAAGCTCTTCGGACGTAAAAAGAGCTCAAGGGCGTGAGTGTTGTAGCCCGGAACCCCCACGACGAACCCGGCAAACAATAATGATGGGTAAGTCCAATCTGTCCAGCGGCGGCAAGGAAGGCGAGACTATGACCGATTTGAAGGTGAGGTTCGATAACGGTATCGAGGTTGTGATAGAGCTTCGGAAGGATGGGTCTCCCACGTTAGATAAGCTACGGATGGCCGTTCCGTTCAGCGCGAGCGCTAACCGGTGGGGTGACGAGATCTATTTTGAGACGCCGGTATCCTGTGCTATCGAGAGCGATGCTCGGGCACAGATGGAGGTGGGCGAGGTGGCTTATTGGCCGGATGGAAGGGCCTTGGCGATCTTCTTCGGACGCACACCGGTGAGTACAGACGAAAGGCCCATGGCATACAGCCCGTGCAATATCGTGGGCTCGATCAAAGGCGATCCTTCGACGCTGAGGTCAGTTCAAACCGGTGCTACTGCCGATTTGTCCGAGGTCGGTGAGGACTGATTACTGGGCGGTATATCCACCGTCGACTGAAAACGCCGTCCCCGTGATGAAACTGGAGTCGTCCGAAGCAAGAAACAACACTGCGTCGGCGACCTCCTTCGGCTTGCCCAACCTACCGATTGGATGGTATGCGGAAATGTCCTTTCTGTGGTCCTCTGCGGATAATCCTCTGGTTGCCGCCTCCTGAAGAAACATGGGCGTCTCGATCTCCCCTGGGCAGACGCAATTTGCGCGTATGTTATTCAGCGCATAATCGAGAGCTAGACACTTGGTCAGTACGACAACCGCTGCCTTGGAGGCGTTGTAGGCAATCGCCTCTCTGTCGCCGACAAGGCCACTGCAAGAGGCATTGTTGACAATCACTCCCTTGCCCTGTTTGAGCATATGCGGTATGACCTCCTTTGCCATCAAGAATACGCCCTTGACATTCACCGCCATAATGCGATCCCATTCCGCCTCAGTAACCTCCTCTACCGTGCCCTCGACAAGTATCCCAGCGTTGCAGAAGAGAACGTCGATGCGTCCGAATCGTTCTATCACTCTGTCAACAGCGCTCTTGACATCCGAGGCCTTTGAAACATCGCCGGCTACGAATAGCGAGTCATTCTGCGCGCATTTCATATCCGACAAGGCCTTCCTTCCGGCTTCTTCGGATATGTCAATGATTGCGACTCTGGCTCCCTCCTCAAGGAATCTCTCAGTCGTTGTCTTCCCGATGCCCGAAGCCCCTCCGGTGACAACCACTACTTTCCCCTCAAACCTCTTTGTCGACACAGCATCATCCGAATCGGTATTCTTCAGATCAGGGTTTAAGGTTGCGGATTTCTCGCTGGTAAGCTACATATAATCGTCGCTGCGATTCACAACAACATCGTTTCAGAGAGTGTCGTTCAATATGGGTGCGAGCGTTCTGGGTATCTTGGGGAGTCCTCGGCTCAAGGGCAACACAGCCGATATCTTGGAGGCTGTTCTCAATGGCGCGCGCGAAGAAGGTGCCGAGGTAGAGTGCCTGGCCCTCGCCAAGATGAAGATAGAACCCTGCGTGGAATGTCGGAGGTGCGATGACGAAGCCGAATGCGCTGTCAAGACGGATGACATGCAGAAGATATACGCAAGGATAAGGAAAGTAGACGCTATCGTCCTCGCGTCGCCCATCTTCTTCATGGGCGTCACTGCTCAAGCCAAGGCGATGATAGACAGGTGCCAGAGCTATTGGGTGGAACGCTTCGTACTAAAGAAGCGCGCATATGAGGGCAAGCCGAGGCCTCGAGGATTGTTCGTCGCGTGTGCGGGTTCACCCAAGGAGATCGTCTTCGACCCTGCGAGGCATATAGTGCGGGCGTTCTTTGCCGCTTTGGACTACGAGTACGCTGGAGAGGTGCTCCTCGGATTCACTGACGACCCAGAGCTCGCCCCTCGAAAGGCGGTTGCGCTAGATAATGCGCGCCTCGCAGGAAGAGAGCTGGCGAGAGGATGAGTGATTAGCTCATGCAGGCTAGACAAGTCTGCCCTTGATCATCACTGGAGTGATCTTGCCGCTGCGTCTCTTGACCTCGATGTTTACCCCAGGAGCGCTGACGAAATCCCAATGCATTATCGATTCGGAAGTTCCGCCGTACGATTTGTTGAATCCAAAGGCCAAGTGGACGGTTCCAGCGATTTTTTCGTCGGTCAATATGTAGCCGATTGCCTTCTTGATCTTGGGGTTGAACCCTATTCCAAGCTCTCCGAGATTCAGCGTTCTCACTCTACTGTATTTCCCCTTGTCTATCTTCTCGCATTCTTTGAAACTGGCGACGAGCTGGTCTAGATTATTGCGTGCCTCCGCCTCTTCGAGAAGCAGCCTGCCTCTCCGGAACTTGAGGCGTACTCCCTCAACCAGTTTGCCCGACATCCTATCCTGGGTGAGAGGGCAATAGATAGTCCCTTCTCCCACAGTCTCCCTCGGAGCAAAGAAGAACTCGCCAGCCGGAAGGTTGGCTCCGCGATCCCCGACATTGAAATCGCTTGCGCTGATGAAACCGTCGTCGATATTCCCTCTCCTACCAGCTACATTGACTTTAAAGTCCGTCCCTTCATCGTCCCATACATGGACCCAAGACGCGCCACGAAACCGAGCCGCCATCTTCTTCCCGATGCTCATGAGCTCCTTCGGAGAAACGGATATGCCGCCAATCACCGTCTTCTCATATTGCTCAAACGGAATGCCATATCTTCTCGCGGCAGCCTTCGTCGGCCATCCCGCATAAAGCCACTTCTTTCCGCGCTTGGGATGGTTGACGATATCGACAACAGGCAGCATCGCCTTTTGTCTGGCAGCGAGTTTCGCGCGGGGAAAGCCCTCAGCAACTCGGGGATCGTCGATCTCCTCGACTGCAATGAGGGTATCGGCGCTCTTCACCATCCCTACGTAGTGCTTGGGAGTGGTAGCAAGGGTAGATGAGGGTATTTCGTCAAAGACTGCCTTGGAGTATCTATCGGATGTAATGATAATCATCGGCAGCGCCCCCTTTCTATAGCACTCAAGGGAGATCTCTTCCAGGAGTTCTTGGGCATGAGCACCGCCTCTTACGATGGTATTCTCACCGCGCTTGAGGTTGCAGGTCTCCACCATGTTTCTTGCACATGCGCGAACCTTTCTAGAGCTGATTGCCATGGACTCCACCTCTGTACTACTGCCAGGCTCAGAACAATACAAAAACGTTGTGTCGAATAGCGATGGACTTTGAGTCTTCACAAAGCCATAGCAACAACCTTCGGAGAGCAGGTGACATTGAATTGAGGACATTTTCTGCAAGTCTCAACGGTCGGTCCTCGCTGGTTCCCCTCCGGACTGACCACGAAACCCATGTGCAGGAAGAAACCTGGCGTTCTCGCGAGCGCCCAAAGCTCTTTCGCCCCTTGCTCCTTGGCGTCCGCAACAACCCTTTCAACTAGCTTTCTTCCGAATCCCTTGCCCCGATCCCTTTCTCTGACCGCGAGCCACTCCACCGAGTATTCGCCACGCGAGAGCTTCAAAGCGACGCACCCAACGAGTTCTTCACCTATGTAGTAACCGTAGACACGAATGATTCCGTCGAATCTCCCGTCTTCAAGACCGGAATCGAGCGCAAGTCGTCTTACCGATTCGTAATCCTCTGTCGTCCTCAATATCCCTTCGGCAGTCCTGGCCGGAATCATGAATCTCGAAGCCGTCGTCGGTCTAATATGTCTTTCTCAGAGCACTGGTCCATCCGAAGCCCTCGGAAGCACCACCTCGAACGAAGTCCCGTGGCTATAATCTCCCTCGACTCTGTCCCTAAGGGAAATCAATCCGTTGTATCGACTGACCAGCAGGTTGACGATAGACATGCCTAAACCAGGGCCGTCCGAACTACCATGCCGTCTTTCGAGACTAGAAAGCATGCTCTTCTTTCTATCGTCTGGAATGCCCACACCATGGTCATCAATCTGCACTATCCACGAATCATGACTATTAGATATCATCACGTCTATCTCGGCCTCATCTGCTCGACAGTGTTTCACTGCGTTACCCAACAGATTCGAGAACAGATCGGTTATGAGGTCGTCTGCGATGACTATGCATTCTTCATTCGGGAAATCGAAGTCGATAACCACTTCCTTGTCCGGGAAATCCTTCCTGATGGTGGCGATGCATTTGACGAGTACCTGCTTCAGATCGAATGCATGTCTGGTAGCAGCGCCCCCGTGGCGGATTTCGGCAAGCCTGCGAGCATTGTCGATGATTCTCCGAGCCTCACTCACCAAGGCGACCGACTTGTCGAGGTGGAAGGCGGCCTCGCTCAGAGGGGGAGAGTCTTTTCTCGCCGTTTCGATGTAGTGTGAGAGCGGGTCTATGAGGTTGCCTATCTCGCGAACCATTGTGTCAATCTCCTCCTTGGACTCCTTCATTGCTGCAATCACATCACCGTACATCTTCGAACTCTCCACCGCTATCGCTGCAAGGTCAGTCATCATGCGGATTCCCGATGTCGTCTCGGGTGATAGCGCCTTCGGGTCATTAGGCTCGTCAATCTCGATCCACCCTACTACATTTCCGAGCCGATCTCTCATCGGAAAGTCGATATGGTCCAAATCTCGGAAAGCATCCATCGACCCGATTTTGGATACGTCATTGATATAGTCGGTATGATCATTTGAGAGGTGCCTCAATTCAACTGCTCTGATGTGATAGCAGTCGCAGCCCATTCTGAACCTTTCTCTGAGCTCTTCCCCCTTCCTCTCAAGCGTGTACTCGTGTTTCTTAATGGCTTTGGCCTGCTCTTCAGAAAAGCCGCGGACAAGCACGGGTCTGAAACATCCAGCATCATCATCTAGCAGGCATATCGTCAGCGATTCAACTGCGAATCGGGAAAGGAGCACGAATGCTATTCGGTCGAACAACGTCTCAAGAGATTCCGCGCGCGCAATCAGTCTAAGAATGTCCGCGACATTCCCTTGGAAGTGTGTTGCGGATTCATGGATAGTCTCTTCTGGATCTATACGACTGTCTGCCAATTTCTGCATTAGCCATCTCTCGAGTGCAATCCCGTCAATTGGAATTCACAGCGGCTTATAAAAAGATGTCGAAGGCGCCCGCGTCCTCCTGAGGGAGTGAACGAAGAGCCCCAACGTTACGCTTCCGACCGACGTTCGCAGGCATTGTCAGTCGCCGATTGACATGATTATCAAATATCATGATGCAGATGCGACTCTCAAAAGGAGGCAGTGAGAGTGTCCGCGAGGACGATGAAGCAGAAAGATATCTCCTTCGCCATCGACCTGATTCGCAACGAAGGATGGGGCCACACACGAGTCGACCTTGAACGGATGCTGTCGCTTAGTCCGAAGGGAAGCTACGTATGGGAGACCGCGGGAGAGCGGCATGGGTTCGTCACAAGCATTAGATATGAGAACACTGCGATGATTGGCCATCTCTTGGTAACGAGCGAAAGCAGAGGACGCAATGTAGGAAAGAGCCTTCTAAGCACCCTCTTGGATGACATCGATTCTTCTGGCGTACAATCGACAATGCTGTATGCGACGAACGAAGGTTCCGGACTCTATCGTCAGTTCGGGTTTGAAGAAAGCGGTCTTGAGCTGTCTGCGATTGGCATCCTTGTGAAGGAAGGCGATAGGTCGGAAATCGAGACGGCCTGCACAGGCATCAATGAAGAGGACCTAGCTGATATCGCCTCGAACGACCGAAAGATTTTTGGCGATGATAGGTCAGAGTTGATGACAAGGCTGTTTCGAGAATTCCCGGAGCACTCCTTCAAAGCGGAAAACGCGGGGCACATCTCAGGGTACATTCTAGGAAGGCGAACTCCAATCGGATTCGACATAGGACCATGGTTCTGTTCTTCCGGTCGCAAAGACTCAGCCAATCTCCTGAACTCCGCAATACGATCATTCCCATGCGGAGGCAGAATCGACCTGTCATCGTTCGCTTCGAATTCAGATGTTCCCCGCATAATCGCCAGGTACCACAGATACAGAAGGACTGAAAGCGTAAAACTCATGATCCGTGGCGAGAGGAGATATGCCACCGATGTGAACCATGTCCTCGGAGTCGCTGGTTTCGAGTTGGGGTGAAGCCATCGTCAGACATCGTCCGCGTCTCTTTTCGTATAATACGCGATCCCATCTTCGCGCTTGAACCCATTCTGGAGAAAGAACGCCTCAGAGGGGTTGTTGTCGTCTTCAATGAGGGTGCATATGATCTGACGACCCCTCTTCCTTAAAGCTACTTCGCACAGCTCTAGAAGAGTCGATGCAATGCCACTCCGTTGCATGTCAGGCGCAACCGCAAGACGGTTTATCCAGCCTTTGCGTCCATCATCACTGCCCATCACTATGCCCACCATTCTGTCTCCTACGAATGCGCCGATGAACAGGTCCGGCGATTCGAGCAGCTGTCTGCCAAGGTTCTCAACGGTATCTCTTCCCGCCGGTTTGGTTGGCAATCCTGCCTCCGACCACAGAGAGACCATTTGCCCGACTTCCTCGTCAACAATCGGACGCGTGACAATATTCTCACCTTTCGCCTTCGTCAAGACCTCCACCTCTCAATCGGGCTGTCAAAAAGGATACCCTTCTATGAGCTTAGAGATATCCTTCTCTTCCCGCTGAGGAGGCAATCATCATCATGGCTTCGAATACGCGGAATGCTTCAATCATGTCTTTTGCCTCGTAAACGACAGATTCTCCATTCGTCCGCTCCACAAGCGGCATCTGTGAGACATACTGCGCCATGATTGTCCGAGTGAACACAACCCCCAGTTTGACGGGGCGATTCACCACATACGGACTTATGGTGGCGACTTTCCCCATCGCTTTTGTGGCTCCTTCACGTATGAGTTCGCAAGCGCGATCGGGCGTAAGGGACTTGGCGCCATATACACCAACCCCTTCCTTCGTAGGAACGCCTACCACGTCCTTCATCAGCGACTGTGCTTCTCTGACGGCGTGGGCGTCGCCGGATACGAGCACCACGGGCACATTGAAATGTCCTGCAATTGCCGAGGCCAGCCCGGACTCGCCCATCTTGATGTCGTTGAGATACAGTTCCGCGATATCATAGGAGTAGGTGTGACCTATTGTTCCAGCATGAGTGTCTCGCATCGAATGATATCCAATCTGGAATGCGGCATCAAAATCAGCCGATATACCGCCCATCATGCCCTCGCCGTAGGCCGTGCCCTCGATGATGGTCACATCCTTGTCCAGCTTCTCGTAAATCAGGTTTCTCCCCGTGTCGTGGGCATCACAAACGACGAACTCCTTTGCCCCACCCGCTTTTGCCCCTTCGATGGCAGCTTGAACCTCGTTTGTCAGAAGCTCACGCATCCTAGGGAAATCAAGACCCTTCATATCCGCTTGATCTTCATGCGCCATCCCAGCCATGCCTTCCATATCAACAGTTATGTGTACCCTCATGATATCGCCTCGATATTCGCGCCCTATGGATAAATGCTTTCACTGAGCGACTGCAACCGCACAACGTTTTTTATCGAAGTTCCAGCATCCGGGTACCGATCATCAATGGGTATTCAGGAACATGTGGAGAGTATCAAACAGGCGTCTGGAATCGTCGGAAGAGATGCAGAACTATCAAAGGGGTTGGCGGTCGTCTCCGCAAACAGACACTTGATGATAGAGGGTCCTGTTGGAGTAGGCAAAACCGTGCTAGCCAGCGCAATAGCCTCGCACACAGGTCGCCAGGTATACCGCGTCGACGGCGATGAGAGATACACCGAACAGAAGTTGTCAGGCTGGTTCGACCCTCCCGTTGCACTGGAGAAGGGATACGTTGAAGACGCCTTCATACCGGGACCATTGACGGAGGCGATGAGGAATGGAGGGGTGCTATTTGTCAACGAGATGAATCGCATGCCCGAAGGCGTCCAGAACATCCTCCTGCCAGCGATGGATGAGGGAATCATCGACATTCCAAAGGTTGGAAAGGTAAAGGCGAAGGCGGGTTTTGTCATAATCGCTACCCAGAATCCCCGGGAATTCGTCGCAACCACCGCATTGTCTGAAGCCCTGTCCGATAGGTTCGAACTTCTCATGATCGAATATCAGCCTCGTGACGAAGAAATCGAGATTCTGATGAGAAGATTTCCCGATGTCGACGAAGATGTCCTTCAATGCGCGTCCTGGATCACTCGGCGGACGAGAGACCATCCCAACATCAGGCGGGGGGCGAGCATACGTGCAGCGATGAGCATGATAGAATTGCAGTCAGCGCTTTCAGAAGAGTTTCAAGAGAGATTGCGCAAAGCCGCACACTTGGCACTGCCTACCAGGGTCGAATTGAGGGAAGAATCGCGAGCCACCGTCTCGGAGGTGATCGACCAAATTGTGGACGAATGCATGTCCGAGTACGGCGACGTGCAGCGTCCGCCCCCAAGGAATACTACGAAGCAGGAGGATCTCGGAGGGGGGCTCCGCGAAAAGGATTCCGAAAGGAAGACGATCGATGTGGGTGATGTTTCGAAGCTACTGGTCACGGGCAACGAAGATGAACTCCTCGAGGGAGACGACATCGGATGGAGAATAGCTCAGAATTACACCAGGATCAGGCTCGCGCTTTCTGACCCGGCCGCGCTCGAACTCGCACGAAGGATAGCCATCAGCGCCACGATACGGAGGGTGTTGAGGCTTCTCGGGCCCGTAAGCCTGCCCACAAGGATTATCCGAGAGGAGTACTCGATCGGACATCGCGGTGAAATAGACATCGAATCGACCATCGAGAATGTGATCGACAGCCGCAACATCGAGCCTTCGGATGTGATGGTAGAGAGACGAGAGTCCAAGGATCTGTCCGTTGTGCTTATGCTAGACGCAAGCCTATCGATGAGCGGTGACAAGCTCGCGATCGCGTCCGCTGCGATTGCTGTTCTGGCATTCCGGCTAAAGATGGTAAAGTACCTGCTGATGACCTTCAACGACAGGCCCAGGACAATCAAAGATTTTGATGAATCGCTCAACCTTGATGAGCTCATACTCGGTCTCCTCGAATTCAGTGCGGGTGGTTACACAAACATCGAGAGTGCGCTTCGCGAAGGGAGCGAAGCACTGTCAAAAGCGGAGACGCGCAACCGAGTTGGAGTCATCATTACGGACGGCAACTACACAGTGGGCGGCGATCCAGCGATTGTAGCGCGATCTTTCAGACGGCTCTTTGTCGTGATGATAGCAGGTCACGACTGTCAGCCGGAAACGTGCAATGATATCGCGAGAAACGGACGGGGCCACATGTATACTGTCTCACGCTTTGATGAGGTTCCCCGCGTCCTCTATAAGGTAATGCGCGTTGTGGCACACGGTTCTCCGGGCTGATGTGAGTGTGGAGATTCTGGTGACCAATGGCTTTTATTGTACAATGATGAAATCAAATTGTCATTTTGTTAATGGGATATATTTTAATTTTGCTCATGACTCGACGCGCCGAAATCTGCTCCGAGAGAAAGCTTATAAAGCGCCTGAAACCCAAATTATCACTACAACTTCCTCCCCCCTCTCTTCTTTTTCTTTTTCTGTTTCTTCTCAGTTCTCCTGCCGGCATTTGCCCTGCAAGAGCGGACTTCTTATCGTTCGGTCTCTGCTTGCCATTGTCAGAGGGGTCGGGTTCCAGCAATCTTAATATCGATTGTCCGCCGTAACCCAGGACCGCTGGTGCCTGACCTTTGAAGCAGGTCTCCGGATGTTGAGTGATTATCATGGATATGAGTCTTCCAGACTGGGTTGAGAGCTGGGCCAGAAATGCACCGGACCTCAAAGTACCCCCTCCTGGGCCAAAGAGCAAGGAGATCATAGCGAAAGACAGACTGTATGTATCGGACGCCTACGATCGCTTGTTTCAGTTCACGATGAAGAAAGCTTCCGGCTCTGCCGTGATGGATGCTGACGGAAATGTCTATCTTGACTTCTCCTCAGGCATATCCGTGATGAACGCTGGGTGGTCGAACCCCAGGGTAACCGCCGCCATCCAAGAACAGGCAGCGGACTTGGCGCATTCGATGGCCAATGACGCTTACTTCGACAAAGAGGCGGAATTCGCCGAGCTGTTGGCTCGGATATCTCCCGGAGGCGCTCTGCAGAGCTCGTTCTTCGGGAATAGCGGTGCCGAAGGCGTGGAAGCCGCGGTAAAGCTCTCGCGATACTACACCAAAGGTTCGGAACACATCGCATTCATGGGCTCCTATCATGGCAGGGTAGGAAATGCGCTCGCAATAACTAGCAGGGTGAAGCTCAAGTATGGGCATGGGCCGTTCCCGCCTGGTGTGTTCTTTGCGCCCTATCCGTACTGCTATCGATGTTGGTTCAAGCAGGAATATCCTGCCTGCGATCTTCTGTGCGTCGACTATCTTCAGAACGCGATCCTGAATTTTGGAGGCCCCAGCGGGAGCGTAGCCTCCCTGATCGTCGAACCTCTGCAGGGTGAGGGAGGCTACATCGTGCCACCAAAGGAGTTCATGCCCAGATTGAGACGGCTCTGCGACGACAGGGGTGTGCTGCTAGTCGCGGACGAGGTACAATGTGGACTCGGCCGAACCGGCGAGACATGGGAGTGCGACTCCACTGACACGGTTCCAGATATCCTCATCACGGGCAAGGCTCTAGGAGGAGGCGTGCCTTTGGGAGCAATCGTAGCCAAGAAGGAAGTGATGAGCGCGTGGCGACCCGGATCGCATTCATCCACGTTCGGTGGCAACGGGTTGAGCATGGCCTCGGGCCTGGCACACGTGAATGAAATCCTGGATGAGAAACTTGCCGAGAGGTCTAGAATTCTGGGCATACACGCCCTGAAGAGACTGAACGAGGTGAAGGAGAATCACGACATCATAGGCGATGTCCGCGGCAAAGGTCTCATGATAGGGGTCGAGATGGTCAAGAACAGGGATACGAAGGATCCGCTCCTCGTCCCTGAGATTCAGGGGCTGATGTGGAGGAAAGGCCTGCTGATGATTACTTCGGGCATGCATGGGAACGTGTTTCGCATAGCTCCTCCCCTCATCATCTCACAGGATCAGTTGGATTTGGGAATCAATCTTTTCGAGAAGGCAGTAGAGGAAACGGAGAAGCGGATGGGAATATTGCGTTGAGGGTGATGCAGACGGACATCTCAAGAATCAGAGGTATGAGTGTTCAGAACGTCATGTCACGCGAAGTCGTAACCATAGATGCCGAAATGAGACTGAGGTCCGCCTGGATCAGTCTCATGGAGAACAACATATCCGGGGCTCCAGTGGTTGACGAGGAGGGATTGCTGATAGGCATTGTCAGCATCAAGGACATCCACGAGGCGATCTTCGAGAATTTCAACAAAGCGAAGGCGCTCCAAAAGGGTAATATGCAGCCTGATGACGGTGACGAAAGTGGGTGCAATGAGACGAAGGAGCTGACGATGGCCTTGAATGCCTTGTTTGACAGCAGGGTATCGGATATTCTTCCGGCGAGCCAGTATGTGGAACGGCTTGGTCCCTTGGATTCTCTGGAGCGTGCGATCAAGCTGATGGCGGACAAGAGCGTGAACCGTCTTCCTGTAGTGAAGGAAGACAGGGTCGTTGGCATAATCACAAGGCAGGACGTCATAATGGTCCTGTCCGGTCGCTCAAGACGGTGAATCTGTTACTACCACAGACCATGCAGACACAGGATTGGGTCTGCATGCGAAGCATATTTCTATCGATGCAAGTGATGCGCTCATTGGAGTCAGGTGGACAACTTGAACACGGCAGGAATTGACAGAGCACGACTTCGAGAGACTATGGACAAGGAGATTGCTAGGTTCATCTCAGAGCATGCTGCGTCAGGACAACTATTCGAGAGGGCGAAATCCTCACTTTTAGCAGGAGTGCCCATGAACTGGATGGTCCGGTGGGCTGGCCCCTATCCAGTGTTCGCGAGAAAAGCCAAAGGGTCCGTAATCTGGGACGTGGATGGCAACGAGTATCTCGACCTTTGTCTTGGAGACACCGGCGCGATGTTTGGACATTCGCCTGATGCAGTGGTGAATCGATTAAGAGACAGGCTTGGAAAGGGCATCACTACGATGCTGCCGACGGAGGATTCGGTGTGGGTTTCCGAGGAGCTTGCGAGGCGTTTCGGCTTGCCCTATTGGCAGATCGCATTAACTGCGACTGACGCCAACAGATTCTCCATAAGGCTCGCCCGAGAGGTAACAGGCAGAAGTCGGGTGCTCGTCGTTCATGGCTGCTATCACGGCACGGTGGACGAGACCTTGGTTGACTTGAAGGCGGCAGAGGTTGTTCCGAGAGGGGGGAACATCGGTCCGCCAGTGGATCCTAGGCTGACGACCCGGGTCGTTGAGTTCAACGATCTGCCCGCACTCGAGAATGCCTTAGAAGACAGAGAGGTGGCGTGCGTCCTCTGCGAGCCTGCAATGACGAATCGCGGAATAATACTACCGGATCATGGATATCACGACTCGTTGAGGGAAATGACTCAGAAGACTGGTACAATCCTAATCATGGACGAGACGCACACGATTTGCTGTGGTCCCGGAGGATACACGCGCGCTCATGGCCTTACTCCCGATATGTTGACGATAGGCAAGCCGATAGGCAGCGGGATTCCAGCGGCCGCGTTTGGGATGAGCCAGCAGGTCGCCGATGCGGTAATGGGGAGGATACTCGCAGATGGAACGGACGAGAGCGGCCTCGGTGGAACCCTCTCAGGGAACGCATTGGCTGTCTCTGCGATGAGAGCAACGCTTGAAACTATGATTACGGAGAATGCGTTCGAGCGCATGCTGGTCAATGCGAAGCGCCTCGAGGAAGGGGTGGCAGAAACGATAGCGGAGTTCGACCTCCCGTGGCATGTGACAAGGCTAGGAGTCAGGGTAGAATATCACTTCCGCCAAGAACCGCCAAGGAATGGCACGGAAGCTGAGGAAGCGAAGGATTCCGAACTTGAGAGGCTGCTACACCTGATGATGTTGAACCGCGGAATCCTAATAACGCCGTTCCACAACATGGCGCTCATTTCCCCGTTCACAACTGAGGACGAAGTCGACCTGCACACGGAGACCTTAAGGGAGTGTCTGCAAATTCTCCGAAGTAGGATAGATTAATCTATGAAGAACATCATCGCGAGCCTTCATCTGCGGCGATGCGAGATGATGAGAGTTGACTGATTCACAAAGGCTTTTTGACAGACTCGACGAATACTTCGCCAAACGTATGGCCGCGGATAACATCCCAGGTATGGCTTTGGCTATAACGGACAGAAGACGCACACTCCATATGAGCGCTATGGGACTTTCTGACATATCATCGGGAGCCAGGGTGACAGTCAATACTTCGTTCCAAATCGGCTCCATTAGCAAATCGTTCACGTCCATAGTACTACTCAAGCTTATGGAACTGGGTAGGCTGGATATCCATGCACCCCTGAAGGAGTATCTGCCATGGTTCGAAGTGAAGTCGAAATATCCGCCCATCACTCTGCACCATCTAATGACCCACACGGCAGGCATACCCATCGGTTCCGAATGTACGACAGCAGCCGAGAGCGAGATATGGTCTTTGAGATATCTTGAGACGGGCGCGCCGCCGGGAGAGTTCTTTCATTACTCCAATACGGGCTACAAGGCCCTTGGCCTCGTAATCGAAGCCGTGACAGGAAGGCCGTGCTCGGAAGCCGTCTCGAGGTACATTGTAGAGCCGTTGGAAATGAAGCGCACCCAGGTGTCGATTACCAACGATGTCTTCGAAGAATCAGCGGTAGGATACGGATGGCTGCACGACGATAGACCCGCTGGCAGAAAGGCCCGACTCGCTCCAGCGACGCGATTTGAGAGCATAAGTGCGGACGGCTCGATCTCGTCAGTACCAGGAGACATGGCTGCATATATCCGCATGATCCTGCATCGAGGCGAAGGACCTAACGGGAGAATCATTTCTGAGGAGAGCTTCGAGCTGTTGACGGGCGAACATGTTGCGCCACTGGATAGGCGTCGAGGCGAGTTCTACGGATATGCCTTGAACGTCGAGAAAGACGACGGACACAAATGTATATGGCATACCGGAGGCATGGTCGGGTTTACGTCAGCCATGTACATTGACATGGACCTCGGCGTAGGCGCCATAGCGCTCGCAAATTCCCTCTCCGGGGTCGACGAGATGCCAACACATGCACTTCATGTGATTCGCGCTGCCGAGGAGAACAAGTCATTGCCGAAACCGGTCATCCATCTTCACGCGTACGTTCCTGAGAACCACCGGCAGTTTGCAGGCGTCTACCGGAGCTGCAGTGCCACTCTGGAGATAAATGCTGAAGATGGGTTCCTCGTGGCAAAGCTGAGTGACGGCCAGTTCGTGCTCGAAGGGCTGAGGGAAGACAACTTCCTGCTTGAACACCCTTCGTTCTTTCTATATCCTTTGAGATTCACCAGAACAGACGGCGAGGTTAGTGGATTGGTGCATGGCCCCGACACCTACGTTCTCGAACCCTGTGCTCGCAAACCAGACTTATCTGCCATTCCTGAAGACTGGCCTGGATTCGTAGGCCATTACCGGTCGCACAATCCGTGGCAGCCTAGCATACGTGTGGTGCTGAGGGAAGGGCAACTTGTGCTCGTAGATCCGTCCGCAGGTGAGGAGCCGATGCAGCCTTTGCCTGATGGCTCCTTCAGAATAGGTGCGGACTCGCGCTCGCCAGAGCGAATTCGCTTCGACATGGTCATCGGCAGCAAGGCGTACAGGGCCATCCTATCCGAAGGATACCTTTACAGGAGTTTCACTCCGTAAGAGTGGTCTATGCAGGCGTTCAGTCCTCTTCCGGTCTCGGTATGACGCATATCATACGCAGCATCGATGAACCGTCATTTACAAACTGATGAAGCTCACCAGGCGACACGAGGAGTGCGTCACCTGTTGAAAGCATCTCCTCAGCGGCCTCAAGAACTATCTTGCCAGATCCTTTGACAACATACACTTCATGCTCCCAATCATGAGCGTGTTTGGGCGTGTGGCCACCGGGCGATACATCGAAAATCCTCAGGTAGAAGTTCGGGGCCCCCGCGTCTTTAGCTATCAGTTGCTTGAATACGACTCCCTTGGTGCCCTCTGGCGATGATCCGCTTACCGCATCTTGGCTGACTTTCTTCATATAGACCCCATCGACGATGGAACGAATTATACTTTTGCGGTCAAAGACGGGGCTGAGTCTCTTTGCTGCAGAAGACTTCGAAGGGTCGAAAAGATTTTGCGGACAGAGTCCTTACCGTTATGTTGAGGCTTACCCATGCCATCAGTGTCCATTGTGGTCGAATCCAAGTACGGAAACACAGCCAAGGTGGCTGAAGCTGTGGCGAAAGGACTGACCGATTCCGGTATCTCCGAGGTGGTCGTGAACGGAATTCGTGAGATCGACGCGGAAGAGGTTGCCAGGGCAGATGTCATTCTGATCGGGTCTCCTAATCACGTCGGAGGCCCGACCAGGACTGTCAAGAAGCTCATCAGAGCGATATCAAAACGCGATCTGTCTAGGAAATCCGTGGCGTTCTTTGACACATACTTGAATAAGGACTTCGGCAAGGCTGTTGGGAAGATGGAAGCGGAGATGGCTTCAAGGAACCCAAAGGCGAACCTCATTACGCCAGGCCTGTCGCTGCGAGTAACATCCATGAAAGGGCCCTTGGCCGAGGGAGAACTCGATAAGGGCGTGGAATTTGGCAGGGCCATATCGGTCAGGACCAGATCATAGCGTGCCCGCAGTAGCATCTGGAGGCGCGCAAAGCATATATTCGCCATAGCCCGATGCCTACGGCATTGACTGAAGCCTACAGAGAAGAGGAAAGGCATATCGGCCGCGTCGTTGTAGTGTTCTGCATCATTGTTGTGCTGGCGTTCTTGCTGATGGAGGTCGAAAACGACCTCTTGCCATTCGTTGATATTGACGACCCGAAGGGAGACATCCATAGACTCCTTGTGGCTGCAATCGTGATAGCAGTCATTTGGCTGCTTCTGCATTACATTGGGGGGATATTCGAGAAGTTCACAACCCCGATGGTCGGTAGCCACGCCCGATCGCGATCGATTTGGAAGCTGATCACGTATGTCATCTGGATAATCGTCCTCAGTGTTCTTGCTATCGGTATGATAGGTGAGACTGGATCCCTTGTATTGTCAATCGGGCTCATAGGCGCCGCAGTGACTTTTGTGCTGCAGCAGCCTCTGTTGAACGTGCTCGGGTGGGCGCTCATATCATATCGGCGCATATACCGCATCGGCGACCGCATATCAATTGCTGGAGTGAAGGGATATGTTCTCGACGTCACCACAATGCACACCGAACTAAGGGAGTTCGGCGAGTGGATGAAAGGAGATACTTTCACAGGCAGAATCATCGCTGTGCCGAACAGCGTGGTATTCATTCAGCCAGTGTTTAATTACACCAAGGATTTCCCGTTTGTCTGGGACGAGATCGGAAACCTTGTCACTTACGAGAGTGACATCGAGGTCGCCAAAGACTATATGCTCGAATCAGCGAAGAAGGTCGTCGGCCAAATGATGGAACAGAACTATGAGAGATATAGAAGAAAGATAGAAATCCGCGACCTCCATCAGTTGCTGCTCAGGGAGCCCGAGCTTCGCATGGAGTTGGCGGATTCGGGAGTGAACGTATACGTCCTCTACTTCTGCCCGGTCGAACTGAGGCGCAAGATCAAGTCAGATATCACCGAACTCATTTGGAGCAAGTTCATGGCAGACCCGCGCGTCGGCATAGCATACCCACATGTGCATCTGATCACAGACGAACAAGGTGGTTAGTGTGCTCCGCAACGATCAAGACAGCTTCCTCCGCTCAGGTCTCTCCGATGGAGATGTCATCATCTATGACAGATTCTAAGATTGTCCTCAGCTCCGTCCACATCCTGCTCACATACAAGTGCGATAGCGAATGCGACCATTGCTTCGTCTGGAGCAGCCCCCACGCTCCTGGCACTATGAGCATTCACCAGATAACTGAAATCCTGAAACAGGCGACCGATCTCAAATCGGTGAATTCGGTGTATTTCGAAGGGGGCGAACCATTCCTGTTCTATCCCATCATGCTCAAAGGAATAGAACTCGCAAAGCAGAGCGGCTTCGACGCTGGAATCGTGTCCAATGCATACTGGGCAGAAGACGAAGATGATGCCAGGCTCTGGCTGAAGCCTCTGGCGAACCTCGGCGTCGCCGACCTGAGCCTCAGCGCCGATGACTATCATGGAGAGGACGAAAGCGATAGACGGGTAGCGAACGCGACTCGCGCTGCCGAACTTCTCGGCATTGATGTCGGCGTCCTGCGTGTGAAATCGGTCGACGGATGCGCGGCGAATGATGCGGGCGACGTCTTCTTCAGAGGACGGGCAGCGGTGAAGCTCGCAGAGAAGGTGCCATTTCGAGGCAGCTCAACATTGACATCGTGCCCCGAAGAGCCCCCCGACATCGAAAGAGTACATATCGATGCTTACGGCAATGTACTCTTCTGCCAGGGCATCTCTATTGGCAACATTAACAACAGACCTCTGAAGGCGATCATAGAACAGCTCACCCCTGAAAGACATGAGTTCATTGGACCGCTAGCCCGTGGTGGTCCAGCCGCACTAGCAGAAGAGCTCTCTATACGTGTGGAAGAACACTATGCAGACGCCTGCCACATGTGCTATGACATTAGATGCAAGCTCAGGGCCGAAGGTAGATTTATTGAGGCGTTGCAGCCCGACCAATCGTACGGGGATTGATGCACTAAGATAGCATGTCTATACTACCGTCTTCGGCGAAACTGCCTTATCGAACGGCATGCGTTGAGATCTTGAACCCCATGTCTGCCCTGAGAATGGTCAGCGCTATCATGCTCACTACTCAATTCACACAAGAGCATTTGCGCATAAACGAATTCACCGTCCGTCTCGTTCCTGGGCATCAAGGAGGGCCGATATGACTGAAACCGCAACGTTTGCAGCGGGATGTTTCTGGAAGGTGGAGGCCGCCTTCCAGAGCGTACCAGGCATTGTCTGGACCGAGGTTGGCTACTCGGGAGGACATGTTGCGAACCCCTCATATGAGGCTGTGTGCGCGGGACACACAGGTCATGCCGAGTCTGTGCGAGTAGTGTTCGACAGCGAGGCCCTGTCATATGAGCAGCTCCTGGAAGTCTTCTGGAGCATACATGACCCCTGCTCAGCGAATCGTCAGGGGCCAGATGTTGGCAGTCAATACAGGTCCATAATATTCTATCACTCGGACGAGCAGAGGTTGAAAGCGAACGCCGCTCGGCAGGAGTTGGAGCGAGGCGATCGTTGTGGCGGCGCAAACGTGGCGACCGAGATCACCCCCGCCAGTGCCTTTTTCAGAGCGGAGGAATATCATCAGCGATATTACGAGAAGCATGGAATGGCTTTTCGGAGGAGTTCACCGGGTTGCACTGGCAAAGACGTGAGAGAGTTTTCTTGACTTCCTCAAGCCTCTCTCAGCAAATATCATAATGGATGAATCTCTATGCAGTGGTGGTGCCGGAGTGAGGTGTCTCATCTGTGGGGCAGTCAATGAGGATATCGCTGCTAAGTGTAAATCCTGCGGGGAGTCCTTCAAGCCGTCAATGAGCCGGTATGCGGAGAGTCGTGCGAAACCCTCTGTGAGGTCAGACCATTCCGCTTTCAATTCGCGACATGCTATCACGAATCCAATGGCGGCAGTGCATCATCACGATATTGCGAGGAAGTGGAAGTTCGAGTATTCGTACGGGGCGCCCGATCAGACTATCAAGGGTCTTGAAGCTATTACTGGAATCCTCTCTCACATAGAGAAACCCCACATAGACCTGCGAACGCTACTCAATGACACAGCCACCTTGATCTCGAAGCACTTTGGCATAAGAGAGGTCACTATCGGACTCAAGGACAAGAAGGATGGACTGTTTCGATACATCTCGATGGTTGGCCTAAGAGAAGATGCCGAACAGGCGCTGAGACGTCTGGCTTACACCGTTGACGATTTTCGACCGGGCGGGAGATACAAGGGAACTTCTTTGGGCAAGTTCAGCACGCTATTTCTCGCGGAAGACAATCCTTATGCGGAGGGAGAGGAAGACACCTACAGCCACCCGGTGCTTTTGGGCTCGCGCAGGAAATCGTTGACTGAAAGCATAGAAGGCGATTACATCGATGTGATGATTTTCGGAAAGGGCGATGAGATTATCGGATGGATTGAGGTTTCTGGTACGCGGGCAGGCAAGATACCGGATATCTTGACAATAAGGTGGATAGAGGCTATCTCCAAGATTCTAAGCGTGGCGATCTTTTGCAAGGGCCATCGCGAGGGCTTGCGCTGAAAGCCGCCAAAGCGGTGCCAATCGCTCATTTGCCAGATAGCTCACCATACTCTTCCATGAGCGACCGTTCATGCTGTTGCTGCAGAATGGCCGATGGAATCCTTGAGAACCTTGTTGGCTGAGTTATTCGTCCGGCTTGGGATGCTCACTATTGGGATATCACGGTTTTCGGAATCTGATACTCGCTCGGAGTCCACGGATCTGATCCAGTGACATATGATTCTGGGACAAGGCAAATTGTCTTTCCATCGATCTCAGGCCATGATTCCACGCCCTTTATGTGAACGCCTTCGTAGTCGCAGGCCACCTTTGATCCCAAGCTATCGAATTCGTCGTCTGGATCTTCACCAGGCTCGCCGTCATAGTAGATGAGGTAGTAGACCATTCCCACTTCAAGGTAGTATCCGTGAAAATCGTACTTGAGTTCGTCAGTCTCAGAGTTGACATACCAATACATGTACCCTGCTGGGTCGTCTGCATCGCCAACGTAGAAAAGAAGTGGAGTCTCGGATAGTAACCCTTTTCCCCATCCTCCGTTGGGTCCTGCGGATACCAGCGGCGCCATCGCTAGCATAGTGGCTGTGAGCACAGCAACGGTTATGCATTTCTTGATTTTCTCACCCCCTCCTCGAACCACCTTCGAGGTCGTGATATACATCTGAGCCACCTCAGACATATTTCTTTCGCAATGACGACCGTAAAGCCGACCCAGCATTCTGGCTCAAGGCGTTACAAGTGGTAAGTATGGGGTGAAGATTTGCTCTACCAGTTGTCTTTGGTATGGGCACTACATTCATAAAGCCGGGATCTTGATCGCAAACCTGCATATGGAATCCCCGCCAAGGATTGAATTCAGGACTTCGACTTCGACAGGCCTGCCAAATATAACGTCCCAAGGCTTCTTGTGATATCCAGCACTACAATAACAGAAGATGGGCGATATGCGAGTGCCAGTTCTTATTGCCTCTCGAACCCATGGGCAGTGACAATAGAAGTACTTCTTCATTGTATCATCCGATTCGCGGAGATACTCTCGCGCCATGTACGGAATCTTCGTCTCGTAGACAGTGTTCCCTCTGCGCACACCACCCATCATCTCATGGTTCGAGGCGACGAAGTTGAGAACGTCACTGTCGATCTCCTGGTTGAAGAAGAGGGTGTGCTCCTCCATGTGTCTTCTCAAAGTAGCTACGGCTTTTTCGTGTCTAACCTTGAGGAAGTCGTCGATATCCTTTGAGTTCAGGAAGGTCTCTCTTTCCTCCTCGTACCATTCTGTCGGGCCTGCATGCGGACCAGTCAACAGGAGTTCCTTGCAGGTCTGCGGACCCACGGTATCCTCAAGCTGTCTCATGAACTTCTGCGTGATAGTTTGCCAGTCACGGGGCGAAGATCCTAACTCAGGTAGGCTTACACCCCGAAACACCTTGGCGTGTTTCGATTGGCCAAGACGCCCTCGAATCGTTTCGGATAGCTTCTCAAGCACGAAAGCGCCATCGAGCGGCCTGATGATTGCGAGCTCCATATCCTTGTTGCCTATGAAACGGGCATATCTGTACAACGCAAGCAGGCGTTCTTCACTGTTCTGCCCTCTCTCAACAAGGGTTCTGATGTATAATTGAACGTCCTCCTCAACAGCGTTGTGCAGCTCTCGCCTTTCGCCTCTTCTCCTGATGTCATTCTCGAATGCTTCGACTGCATCCACATCGAAATCCACGATCTCTTTGCTTAATCCCTTCGGGACCTTCTCGCTTATTGTCAGAAACTTGATGAATCCTTCTTTGTCCACTCTTCATCCACCTCTCGCGCTTATTGCACATCATCAAGGCGTTTGGCAATTTCAGCCTTTCGAGCAGAGTACTTGAGATGAAGGATTCAAAGATTGCGAGACTCTATAGAAATCCTGGTGCGCCTTTAGCCTAATTGAGTCGCCGCCTCCAGTCAGCAGAGGCCGTATCTTCGCCATTGGACGCCCCTTTATACTCGTCTATTATGGCAGAGACAGCCAAGAGTGGACGAGGGGCAAGCTGCTGCGTATTCCTTGTCCTTGCGAACCAGCGACCGTCACCTAGTTGTAATCATTCAGTAGGGTCCACCATCCCGTGTCAATGGCGAACGCCACATCAGCATAAGCCTCCGAGTAGCTCTTCCAGTCGCCTCCGTTAGCCCACCACAATGTCATTCCTCTGCTGTCCTCCGCAGCGCGCCCGCCCCAAGATGCGACGACTGACTCATCCATCGCGGCCACCATTTCCATCGTCGCCGCTCTTAATGTCTCGTCTGTGATGGTCGAATCCGCAAGAAGTGCGTCTCCGAAATCCGCAATGTCCACATGGTAGTGTGTAGCCCAGGCGTAGTATGATTCGCTCACCGCTTGTTTGTAGTTGCTGGCGTACACTGGCAAACTGGAATACATCGAACTGGCCCAAGCACAGAGACTGTCTGCTGATGCTGCGATATTGGGTACGCTAATAGCAGACAATGCGACTGTTGAGGCCCATGTCTGAGGCGCATAGAACGCCTCGAAGCCAGCGACCATATCACTCGCGAATTCGGCCGGGGACCTTGAGGTATCGAGAGCTGTGGGCATGAGCATAAGATCATAAGGGAATCCAGTCGTAGGAACAGATTCCTCAGACGCAACAACAATTCCTACAAGTCCCGTCAATGAGACCTGGTATACAACCTCTACCGAAGCCATGTTGCAGGCGTCGAATGCCAGTATATCCATATAGACTCCCGCGCCCTCGATGGCAGTCTGGAAGGCGGGCATTGTGATTCTACTGCCAGAGGTGGAGTCGTCACTTATGTACCTCCATGCATAGCCATGGTCCCATGCGACCACGGCAAGCTTGTCTGATGGATACTTGTCAGCGACTTCTGTCAGAAACCACTGGAAAGTATCGCCACTGCCGAAGTCCTTTTCGGGATATGTTGCTGCCAATTCCCAACTGTCTCCTGATATCTCTACGACTTCTGTCCCTTCAGTGCTCAACCGATCAACGTAGGCAACGATCTTTAGCATATCGTTAGCAGGCAGATTGAGGAGTCCGGGTAGACTGCTGTCATCCCAGAACCGTTCGAGGCTGTTGTCCCCGCTGATATACAGAGCTACGGTCCAAGACTCGGTTACGACCCACTTTCCCCCGGAATGTTTGGCTAGGCACACTCCGGGCGCGATCACAAGAGCTGCTGCTACGACGCTAAAGCAACAAATGATGAAATGCTTGTTCATATCTGTTCCCCCACTAGGCCTTGGCAGGCAAAGGATTCCTGCCTGGCTTTTAGCTGAGGTATGATTGTTCCTCATGCTATATGAATTCTGTTCGCCTTTCGCCTACTGACCGCGCCTCTCTGACATTGGAAAACCTGAATGGATGGAAGTGAAAAGCTTTTGTACTATCCCCACGTAAGTATATATTCGCCAGGAGAAGGCGGATGGCTGACGGTAGGTCCGTGTTCTTCATGGACTGGCTGAGGAAAGTCCCCTCTCCAAGAGAAGGTGGGCTGCACTAGCAGCAGGGCGAGAGTCCTGGCAAGGGCACAGAAACGGCACAGCCTCGGAAAAATGCGATGATTCCCTTGGGGATGAGGTCTTCCGAGGATTTGGTGAAACGGCGACTCCCCACTGGAGCAAGCTCAAACGGCCGGATCGATTTCTCATCGTCGGCGGGTAGAGCGCATAGTCGAATGCCATCAGCCTCGCAAGAGGTGAACAGAAAGGGGCTTATGTCCTTCACCTGGCTCTTATACTATTTAAGGAGAAGCGAACAGAAAGGTCGCTTATGTTCAGCTCTTATTGTCCTCACCAGAAATGCCTAATGCAGGTCAATGTATCTGGTTTTAACCAGGTGGGGTGGTAGAATCAAGATATTCGTCTCATCCGAAATGAAGACAGAAGATGACACCTGGAGCTTTGTCCCACATTTGGTGCAGAAATTGGAGTCTGCAGATGAAAGAGGTTTACCGCATTTCCCGCAATAATTCATGCCGACCCACTGATGCTTGATGACAAGGAGGATATTTGGGATTATCGTGAGAAAAGGCCATAGGGGCGGAAGCGCTTGAGAGACAACTAACCAAGGAAGTCAAGGAAGAGAAGAAGGACGAAGAAGGTCAAGAATATCGCTGCCCCGATTAGGATATGCCTCCAGCTGCTCTTGTTGGCGCGCCGTTTGAACTCACCCCTCACGAACTCCCGATTCCCCCACAGAGGTGTGGGTTTCGTTGGGTCAATGGCAACCATGCTCATGCTACTGCCTGGCGAGTCCTTAAGCGTATTGATGGATGTCCGTGACACAAGGCCATAGGGGCGGACGGGTATACGCACGACGGTCGA
>CP070736.1:328240-396452 GCA_020347645.1 Methanobacteriota archaeon
GAACTTGCGATAAGGGTCATTCCTCCATCGAGACCTCGTCGAAGGAGTCACGGCCATCCTGGCCATCATGGGAACGACATGTCGCACGTGGAGCTGCAGGAGTTTGGCCATGGGTCCAGGCGGAGGTTTGGCAACATCAGCTATGAATACCTCACCGCCATCCTTTAGGACTCTATACATCTCCTTCGTCCCCTCCTCCCTGTCTCGGAAATCTCTGAATGAGAATGAGCAGAACACTTTGTCGACCGATTCGTTCGCGAGGGGCACGCGCTCACCAACACCCCGTATCAAATTGGTCTTCGAAGCATCCAGAAGGCCTTTGGACATGCTTATGAGTCTTCCCGACGGCTCTATGCAGTAGATTTGCCTGGCCTCGAGGTGTCTTGCGAAATTGCCAGGACCAGACCCTATCTCAAGAACGACATCGTCAGGTCCGGCTCGTCTGGCGACCTCCGCACGCCAAGCGTCGGCAAGTCCGAACGTTATGAGCTGGTTCACCCTTTCATAGTATGGAGCCACCTCTTCCATCGCCTCTATGACTCCGAGCCACTCAGATGCGGTCATTCCAGCAGAGTTCATGTATAGCGCACCTATGAGTCTCTCTCAAGTATCTTGGAAACGATGTCGCGCAACGCCTCGCTGTACTGTGTATTGGACAGGCAGCCGAGGTGCTGCAGGGCCTCCATGCCGTAGAACTCTGCCATCGCCTTGGCCTTTTCGATTCCGCCAGAGGAGTTCACAATGTCGATGCACTGGCGGACGCTTTCGTCCGACGGATTATCCTGTTCTATTATGGCCGTCACGGCGTTCCTTGCTTCGTCAGACTCCTTTATAGCAAGGAGGGACGGAAGCGTGAGATGTCCTTCCCTGAGATCGCTCCCGACGGGCTTGCCAGTCTTCGACTCTTCCCCCACGAAATCGAGTACGTCGTCCACTATCTGAAACGCCACCCCAAGGTTCAATCCGTATGCGCCAAGGCAGCGGGTCTCCTCAACCGTCCCGCCCGCTTGATACGCTCCCAACATCGCGCCCGCCTTTAGAGGTTCAGCGGTCTTTCGCTCCATTATCTGAACGTATTTATCAAGGTCGATTTCCTGTGTATGCCTGTAACGGCTCTGGACCATTTCTCCCTCGGCCAATCGAGCGCAAGCGTCGGCGATAGTCCTGACCACATCCTTGCCGTAAATTCCACCCAAAGAGAAAGCTTTGACGAATAGAAAGTCACCCGTTACTATAGCGTTATGAAGACCGTACCGTCGATAGACGGTCTCGCGGCCGCGCCTTGTGCTGCCACCGTCATTGATATCGTCATGCACCAAAGTCGCGGAGTGAATCAGTTCGAACCCAGTGGCGATGTCTATGATCTTGTCCATATCCTCGCCCCCGAGGCTTCTATAAGAGAGAATGGCGATAGTCGGCCTCAATCGCTTGCCCCCGGCACCTATGACATGCATGGAGGCTTCGGTCAGAATCTTCTCTTCCGAATCGACCATCTCCAGCAGCCTGGCCTCGACCATTTCGAGTTCCCTGTTTATGCCGAAATCCCAGGTGGACTGACTCATCGAATCCCGCATATGAGCCAATATCTACTTAACTCTAGTGGTTTACTGGCTCCGTGCTGTACTGCGTCCAGATGACCCGCAATGGGGCATCTTGAGGGGCAGTAGCTAGGGTATCGATTCATATATATCCAAGTTCAAACCGTCAGGGTTTCATGACCACAGAGCCGAATGGACGGTCAAGAGCCGGTCTGAAGATATGGTTCCTCGAAATGAGGGCGCCTTTCTTCACCGCCACGATCATCCCCACGTCTTTCGGTGCCGTCTTCGCATGGTATGAGGGGGTGCCGTTCAATATCCTGCTCTTCCTGACGACCCTTCTCGGTGTGCTTTTCCTGCACGCCGGCACGAACGTCGTGAACGATTACTTCGATTACATAAGCGGCACGGACAGAGTAAACAGGAATAGAAGTCCATTCAATGGAGGAAGCCCTTTCATAGTCGAAGGGATTCTCACACCTCAGCAGGTCTACAGAGCCGCCATCGCTTTTTTCGCAATCGGAGGCATCTTAGGCATCCTTCTGGCATTCTCCGTATCCATACTTATAATCCCGCTGGGAGTGCTTGGAATCGGCCTTGGATATTTCTACACCGCGCCTAAAATAAACCTTGCGGCAAAGGGTCTCGGCGAGATTGCCGTGGGCCTTGGATTTGGCCCGTTGGTTGTCGGTGGGGCATATCTCGTCCAGTCAGGGGAACTCGTGTTGTTGCCATTCATTGCTGGATTGCCGATCGGCCTATTGATAGGCCTCGTCCTATTCATAAACCAGTTCCCTGACGTAGAGGCGGATGGAGCCGTCGGCAAGACCCATTGGGTCGTCAGAATGGGCTTGGCCAAGGCATCGATCCTTTATGCTGCAATCATGGCGTCCACTTTCATCGTCATAATCTTGCTTTGGATCGCCGGGGTTTATCCGCTACTGTCCCTGCTTGGCCTTATTCCAGCAGCGATAGCCGTCAAGGCCGTGAGGACGACTCTCCTCCAGCACGGACGTCCGAGCGAACTGCTACCCGCCCAGGCTATGACTGTACAGATACACCTGCTGGTGGGGCTACTCATAATCACGGGACTAATCGCATCGGAGATACTCTGACTTCGGCTGCAGCTCTCAAATCACTCGGAAATCTACGGGATTGCCTGAAGGAGGGAGCCCGCAGCTTCACGGCACAGCTCCAGAACAGCGTCGAAGTAGATACCGAGCACGATTACCATTACAAGAGCAATCACTATTGCTGCTCCCGTCATCGTCGGGACGGTCACGCGCTCCTCGGGCCCCTTCTCCATATACATCTTCTTTATGACGCGCGCGTAGTAATACAGTGAGAGGGCGCTGTTCAAGACTCCAGCCACGGCGAGCCAAACAAGCCAAGATGGTCCTGGGTCAATCGATGCATCGACGGCGGACGAGAACAGGACGAACTTGCTCGCAAAGCCTGCCAACGGCGGAATGCCGGCCAAAGAAAGAAGGAACAACATCATGGCCAAGGCAAGGAACGGTGATCTCTTCCCGAGGCCTCTGAAATCATCCAGACTCTCGCCTATTCCCCGCACCGTTAGAGCGGCAACAACCATGAACGCGCCTGACTTCATGAAAGCATGCGTGAGAACATGGAACAGGCCTCCGGCCACCGCATACTCGGTGCCTATCGGCAGCACGATCAGTATGTACCCCGCCTGCGCGATGGACGAGTATGCGAGCATCCTCTTGATGTTTGACTGTGAGATAGCGATAAGGTTGCCGACGGTCATCGTCACAACCGCTATCACGGCGATAGCCACTTCCCAGTCGGTCTTCGTCACGACGATTCCCACGAGGAATATCTTGAACATGGCTGCCACGCCCATCTTCTTGGACGCGGCTGCAAGCAGGCCGGAAATCGGGGTCGGTGCGCCTTCGTAGACGTCCGGAGCCCACATGTGAAACGGCACTGCCGCTATCTTGAATCCCAGCCCAGCGATCAGCATGACCGTTGCCAGGGTCGCTGCAGAGCGGATGCCATCGACTGACGAGAACATCGCCTCCATCTGCGGTCCCATGGCGGCTATCTCAGTGGTTCCTGAAACGCCATAGAAAAGCGAGATGGCGAAAAGAGTCATAGCGGAGGAGAATCCGCCAACTATGAAGTATTTCGTAGCGGCCTCGGCTGAACGCCTCTCCTTCTTGCTGAAACCCGAAAGCGCGAACGACGCGATGCCTGCAATCTCCAATCCTACGAACAGGACTATTAGATCCGTTGCGAGAGCAACAACGGTCATGCCTGTGACTGCCAGCAATATGAGCGAGTAGTATTCGCCCTGGTTTCTCTCGTTTCTTATGAACTCTGGCGAGCTGAGCGCGACGATTATGCCGACTGCTACGAATGCCAAGGCGAAAGCGCCAGAGAACAGGTTGACCTCAATCAGCGGAACTCCGGTTTCGACCGATGGTGGCTGCCAATAGCCTCCCAATGTCCATGAGGCCAACGCAAACGCATATCCCAAGAGGGGGGTCAGTGCGACGAACGCGAGCCACCGTTTGTCCTTGACCATATAGTCCAGAGCGGGCATAATCAATGCGAAAAGGACCAACAGCAGCTGCGGCATGAACGCATTCAGCATATCCCAGACCTCCACCTCAGCCACCTCCAAATGCTCTGAGGGCAATCTCCACAGCCGGACCTATGCGTGAGAATACTAGCGATGGAAAAACGCCGAACAACGCGATTAGAAGGATTAGCACGGCTACCGGAACTCCTTCATACCAGTCGACATCCTTTAGGTGCCAAGTGTCAATCTTCCCAGTCATCGGTCCAAACATTGAGCGCTGGAGAGCCCACAGATAGTACGCGGCTGTCACAGCGACAGCGATCATCGGAAGAAATATCCAGAGTCCCCATTCGAAAAACACTGCGGCGAAGACCATGAACTCCGCAGCGAAGCTGACCAGTCCCGGAAGGCCGAGTGAAGCAAGGAAGCCGATGGCGATGAGAGTGGCGGCTATCGGCATCTTTCTCGCGAGTCCTCCCAAGAGGGAAATCAGTCTCGTGCCGCACTTGTGCTGCACAACCCCGCACATCATGAATAGAACGGCAGTAACCAAGCCATGAGCGAACATCTGGAAAACGCCCGCAACGACGCCCAACTCGCCAAGAGTAGAATAGCCCAGGAGCACGAAGCCCATATGGCTAATCGAGGAGTACGCTACCATCTTCTTCAAGTCGTCCTGGGCAAGACAGAGTATTGCGCCGTAGAGTATGCTGGCGACTGCTATCACGGCCATTACCGGAACCATGTCCTCTGCGCCGGACGGAAGCGACGGTATTGCCACGCGTATTAGGCCGTAGCCACCCATTTTGAGCAGGAGTCCAGCAAGGAGAACGCTTCCCGCAGTCGGCGCCTCAACATGCGCGTCGGGCAACCACGTGTGGAACGGCACCATCGGCAGCTTTACCCCAAAGCCGAAAAGCATCGCCGCGAAGATCGCGAGCTGCATCCCCCTGCTGAAATAAATGCTCTCACCTGCGATTGCCTCCATGCCGAAGGTTCCTATGTTGGCCTCGAAGTACATCGCCATGATGGCGAGGAGCATCGCAAGGCTCGCGATATGAGTATATATGAAGAACTTGATCGCTGCGTAATCCTTTCTTGGACCCCCCCAGATGCCGATCAGGAAATACATTGGTATCAGGACTATCTCCCAGAATATGTAGAACATGAAATAGTCCAGTGCTACAAAGACTCCGAGGATGCCCACCTCCAATACTAGCATCAAACCGAAGTACTCTTTCGGCCTTCGATCCGTATCCCATGAGAATATGACAGAAAGCATACACAGCAACGTCGTCAAGACAAACAGCGGCAAGCTGATGCCATCAAGGCCAACGATATAGTTGATGCCAAGGGATTCAATCCACACATGCGATTCGTAGAATTGATATCCGTTGCTGTATCCGTCAATCTCGCCGGCGGAAGCGGAGTATGGGTCTACTACGAACTCGTAAGTGACCAATAACGAGAGTATGAACGCAGCAGCTGAGAAAGCGAGCGCGACCCATTTCGCCAAGTGTTCGCGTCTGCCGAGCATCAATGATGCAAGCGCTCCCACGAAGGGCAACAGGATTATCAACGATAGTATCGGGATATCCTCAATCAACCTACCACCACCCTCCTGGCGCTATATACAGCATGAACATCAGCAGTAGACAAAGCCCCACGACTATGATGGTTGTATAGCGCTGAACGTTCCCGCTCTGGGCCTTGCGCAACAAGTTGCCCGAGCGGGCGCCGAGGAACGCGAAGCCGTTCACCAAACCGTCTATTACAACGCGATCAAACGCGTCGGCCACGAGCGAGAAGGCATAGACCACCTTGACGGCGAAATCGTCGTAGAACTGACTGATATACCATCTATTCTGTAGTGCCCTCTGGAATCTGCCTGCAGTGCCGGTGGCAAACACCGTCCTATCGAACCCGGGAACGCAGTATATACGGTACGCCAAGACTATGCCTGCGATAGCTAGCACCAGAGAGACATAGGTGAGTGGGTCTCCGAATATATGGGCGAGAATGTCCACTGCGGATTCGTGATGCTCACCATGGTAAAGACCAGCAATCGATTCTCCAGCGAACACGCCGAAGCCGTCACCGACAAAAAGGGCAAACCCTGATGAGACTGCCAGAACCGCGAGAATCATTAGCGGGACCGTCATAAGCTTGGGCGATTCATGCGCATGATAATCCGAGCGCGGCTTGCCTGCAAAGGTCATGAACCACATCCTGAACATATAGAACGCGGTCATGAACGCTGTCGCGATTCCCATAGCCCATAGGAGGAAGAACAGGCTGTCGAATTCTCCAGCGTTATACACTGCAGCGAGAACCTCGTCCTTGCTCCAGAACCCCGAAAGCGGCGGCACACCAGAAATGGCGATGGCGCCGACCAACATCGTGAGCGACGTAATGCGCATCTTCTTCCCCAGACCACCCATCAATCTCATGTCGTTGGTACCGACGGCGTGTATGACGCTGCCCGCACAAAGGAACAGCAGCGCCTTGAAGAACGCATGATTCATAAGGTGGAATAACGCGGCGGAGTATCCTCCCGCGGTGTCTGCATACACGACCAGATAACCACCCGCGCCAAGAGCGAGCGTCATGTATCCCAACTGGCTGATAGTGCTGTAGGCGAGAACCCGTTTGATGTCCGAAGCGGCAAGCGCGACTGTTGCAGCGATCAACGCGGTCACGCCACCGATGACGGCAACGAACAGCAGAGTCTCGGGGGCCTGCACAAGCAGCGGATACGATCGTGCGGTCAAGTAGACCCCGGCCTTCACCATTGTCGCCGCATGAATGAGAGCTGAGACTGTAGTCGGACCTTCCATGGCATCTGGCAACCATTCGTGCAACGGGAACTGGGCGCTCTTTCCGATCGCGCCGCCGAAGATCAGGGCAGTGGCGAGAATCATCATGTCGTTCGGAACGGCTGCTATTCCGTCCTCACCGAATAAGTTGTCAAAGCCGAGCGAACCCACGTACTTGAACAGGATTATTATGCCCGCCATGAACATAATGTCGCCCACACGCGTCACTATGAACGCCCTCTTGGCGGCACTCGCCGCTGAAGGCTTCTCGTACCAGAAACCTATCAACAGATAGGAGCACAAACCGACGAGTTCCCAGAATATGAACATCTGAAGGTAGTTGTCAGAAATGACGAGGCCGTACATGACGGATATGAACAGCATGATTTCGGCGTAGTATCGCCGTCGCTTCTCTCCTTCCTCGTGCATGTAGCCGCCCGAGTAGACGACCACAAGCGTGCCCACGACAGAAACGACAAGCAGCATCACCGCCGTGAGTTGGTCTACCCATATTCCGAACGTGACCTCCAAGTTGGCAATCACTAGCCACGTGAACTTCGGACCATCTCCGACCATCGTATTGCCAGCTAAAACATCTCCGATCACCAAGGCGGAAAGGACAAGAGCTCCGGCAGCGCCGCCGATCGCATAACCCGCTCCGTCTTCCCAAGAGAGCGTGCGTTTTGGAAGCAGCGAGATGAGCAGGAATGCCAAGAACGGAAACACCGGTATCAGCCATGCGTACTCCAGCACTCTACCACCTCAGGATACTGATCTTATCGATCTCGATAGTCTGGTAACGCCTATACACGGAGAGGAGAATGGCCAATCCGACCGCTACCTCTGCTGCGGCTATGGCGATCGTGAACAAAGTGAAGACATATCCTGAAGGGTCAACGACCCCGTGCAGGACGGAGTGATACGAGCTGAACATCACCAGATTTATGTTCGCGGAGTTGAGCATAATCTCGATGCACATGAGCACGACTATCGCATTTCTGCGGGTTAGGACGCCGTAGGCCCCTATGCAGAAGAGGAGCGAGCTGAACACCAGCCAATACTCGATCGGTATCATCCTTTCTCATCCTCCTCCTTCGCAAGGAATACGCCTCCGAGCATGGCGACAAGCAACAGCAAGCCGACCAGAAACACTACGAGGCCGTAACCCTCAGCCCCGCTCACACCGAAAAGGGTGTTTCCAATATCCTCGTTGGATACTTGATCCATATCGCCTTCTGGCCAGGATGCGTCCGTGACGGCAAGCACCAAAAGGAGCGCGAGAAGACCGATCGACGCTAGCTTGAGTGCGCTCTGCCTCATTTCCTCTCACTCTCCATGATCTCACGCCGGGTGAGCATTATACCGAACAGAATGACTATTGTGACTGCGCCGACGTACACGAGGAACTGCACTATTGCCACGAACTCCGCATTCAGCATTATGAACAGGCAGCCAATCGCTATAAAGCAAGAAACGAGACCGATCACGCTGTGGACTATCTCCTTGGCATTGATCACCCACAGTGCGGATAACAACGCAGTCGATGCGAGAAACAGGAACACTAGCAACTCCCATGTCAACGTCATCTCTCCACCCCCGACATGCTGATCGCATCGAACCGGCACGTCTGATAGCACCTGCCGCAACCGACGCACTTCTCAAGCACAAACACTGCTCTCTTCTTCGGCTTGCCCTTCTTGCCGCCCTTCAGGGTCTTCTCGGTTCCTGGCATCTCGTACATATAGATCGCTTCCGAAGGGCACTTCCTTGCACAGGCGCCGCATCCTGAGCACTTGTCGAGCATCAGCTTCGGCTCGGGCATTTCGAAGTACGACTCGTACACCTCGGTCATTGTGAGCGCCTTCTCTGGGCAGACCTCGGCGCATATTCCCTTTGACGAACACTTGGAGAGGTTGATCTCGGGTTTCTTGGCGTCGGTCTTTTCGATCGGCATCATGGCTATGCAAATCTCAGGGCATTCGCCGGCACACTTCTCGCACCCGTTACATTTCGATAGATCGAGCACTGGAACGAGCCGTTTCTGTCTTTCCTCGGTGAATGTCGATCCGAAGGCGTCGTCCCGGATATCTTTCGGGCCGAGCTTTAGCTCGTCCCTCTTGTCGTTGGCGAGCTCGAACTCCGTGGTCATGTGAAGGGCGACCGTCGGGCATACTTCAGCGCAGAAGCCGCAGAACAGACATCGACCCAGGTCGACTCCCGGCCGCTCTATCTTTCCGAGCTCTGGGTCATCTATCTTTTCGAGCCACATACAATCATTCGGGCATATCGTCACACAGTTTCCACAGCCTATGCACTTCTTGAAATCAAGGACATGCTTGCCCCTGTAAACCTGCGGAAGATCTAGCTTCTGCTCCGGATACAGGACCGTATTGGGTTTGCCGAGGATGAGTGTTCGCACGAGTTGGCTGCCGGTCCTCTTCATAGGCTTGAGGACAAAACCGAGCGAACCTCGCTTTCTCGGTCTGCCACCCGCAACCATCAAAACCAGCCTCCTGTCTTCAAAACGGCTGCAATCAACAGATTAAGCACGGCGAGCGGGAGTAGCCTCCTCCATCCGAGGCCGAGCATCTGATCGATTCTTATTCTCGGTACAGACCATGTCAGCCACATGAAGACGGTGTAGACGATGTACGCCTTTATGAGAAACCATATCTCATCGGGAATCAACGATGGTCCCTGCCAACCGCCCAGGAAAAGTGCGGTCGCGAGTGCTCCACCTGCGTACGACCTTATGGCTGTCGTCATGTAGAACAACCCGAACCTCATGCCGCCGTACTCGGTCGTCCACCCTTCCACTAGCTCCGCTTCGGCCTCGGGCAGGTCGAACGGAACAATCTCCACCTCTGCTATCAGACAGACCAGGAAGACAACAAAACCGATGAACATGGGTACGAAGAACCATATGTCGCGTTGCGCATCCACGATATCCACGAAGTTGAAACTCCCAGCGAGAAGGAAGACGCTGGCGGCGCACAGTATCAAAGGTATTTCGTAGCTCATCATCTGAGCCGCGGACCTCATGCCACCAATCAGGGTGTACTTGTTGTTCGAAGACCATCCCGCAAGCAGAATTGCGAATGGGGCGATTGAGAAGGCCGCCAACGCAAAAAGCGCTCCCGCAGGAACGTACTCTCCTGAGCTGTTGGTGGAGAGTCCGAAATTCTCGCTGAGGGGAATGACCGAAAGGATGAGCAGAGACGATCCGACGAAGATGATAGGAGCGAGGAAGAACCCCAGTTTGTCGGCCTTTGTTGGAACGATAATCTCCTTGAGGAAGAGTTTGATGCCGTCTGCCAGGTTCTGAAGCCAACCTCCAATCCTATATCCGACGTAGTACGGTCCGTAGAAGTCAAGTATCCGGCCACTTATCTTCCTGAAGATCCAAAGGAAGTTGAGCACGTTTATTAGGGCAACCAGGATGATGATTATGCTCTCTAGTAGGATCGTCATGAAGGACAGATGACTGTCCGACGCAGCGAAATCCCCCACTCCGGTAAAGAAATCACCGAAGTACCAGGGCAGAACATCTCCTAACCGATACCATAGGTTGTTGACGAGGTCCACGAGCCAGTGGATGATACCGTAGCAGAATTCGAACAGGTTCATGACCTCACCTATCGTTCTCCCCCAGACACATGTCAAGCCCGCCCATGATGACTACGACATCGGCCAATTTGTAGCCGACGAGAATCTTTGGGGCTGCCGATAACGTCACGAATATCGGGCTCCGGATCTTGAGCCTGTACGGCTTGTCCGAGCCGTCCCCGACGACGTACATGACTGCTTCACCCCTGGGGTCTTCCACCCTGCCGAGCCCCGTGCTAGCAGGAGCGTTTCGAGGCGCAACGACTCTCCACTTGCCCTTTGGCATCTTCTTAAGAGCCTGGCGTATGATGCTGCAGCACTCCCACATCTCGTCCATCCTGACTCTGTAGCGAGCGTAGCAGTCACCATCCTTGTGCGTTGCTACGTTGAAATCGATCTCAGGGTAGACGGAGTACGGCATGTCCTTCCTCAGGTCATAGGATGCGCCGCTTGCCCTCAGGGATGGGCCCGTTACGCCTAGATCTATGCCATCCTCCTTTCGAAGAATGCCAATCCCGACATTCCTCATCATGAAGATCTTTGAGTTGTCGAAGAGGTCCTCGTATTCCTTGAGACGCTGTTCCATGTACCGGACAGTACGCAACGCATCCCTCTCGAAATTCGGCGGGAGGTCGTGCGCAACACCTCCGATCCTTGGGTAGTTGTAGGTCAATCTTGATCCGGCAAGACCCTGAAGGAGGTCTATGAAGACCTCCCTGTCCCTCATAGCGTTCGTGAATCCCACCGACAAACCGAGATCGCCTGCGTATGCTGCAAGCCACATTAGGTGGGAGGCAATCCTCTGCATCTCGATGGCCATCACTCTTATGTATTCTGCACGCTCGGGGACCTCGACATCCATCAAATCCTCTGCCGTTAGGCAGTAAAGATGAGACCAGGTGAAGGACGACCCATAGCAGAGCCTATCCGCTATCGGAATGATCTGCGGGTATGTCAGCCCCTCGCATATCTTTTCAATACCTCTGTGAAGGTACCCCACCTCCGGCTCGGCGTCTACAATGGTCTCACCATCGACCTTTACTCTTAGGTTCCAGAGTCCGTGTGTCATCGGGTGCTGGGGTCCCATATTGATCCACATCTCAGCCATGCACGGTCACCCCCTGAAATCCTTCCTGAGCGGATGGTAGAGCACATCCTTAGGCAGGAGTATCCGCTCGAGTTTCGGGTGGTTGCGGAACACAACACCCATGAGGTCATACGACTCCCTCTCCTGCCAGTTCGCGCCGCCCCAGATCGACGATATGGAGTCCACGGTAGGGTCGGTCTTCGGAGCTGATGTAATGAGTTCAAGCAGGAGTCCCGCCTGATGCGACGTTATATGGTAGACTACTTCAAACCCATCATCGTATTCCACCGCTGAAATCATAGTGAGATGTTCGAAGCCATGGTGGTCCTTGAGGCTCCTGCAGACGCTGTAGAGGTCCGAGCGGTCCACACGTGCGCGTATGAATCTGGGCTTCACCTGTGCTCCATCCGAAACCGTCTCTGGGAAGGCTTCAGTCAACGCCCTCAGCACTCTTTGTCCGGGATCAGCATCAATTCTGCTGGGAGCAGTCTCGATACTATTGGTCCCTGTCGAGCCTCGTTCATCCCCCTCAGACATTCTGCCGCCACCTACCTGCCCGTGAGCAGGCCTTTCTTATTCTTCTTAATCAGTTTTTGAAGCTTCAGGAAGCCGTCTATCAAGGCCTCGGGCCTGGCAGGACAGCCAGGAATGTAGATATCCACAGGTATGAACTGGTCCACACCGGGGACTACGCTGTAGCTGTTGTAGAACGGTCCGCCCGAAATGGCGCATTCGCCCATCGCCATCACCCACTTCGGCTCAGGCATCTGGTCGTACAGCCTTCTCAACGCTGGCTTCAGCTTCTTGGTAACTGGTCCATTGACCAAAAGCACATCGCACTGTCTAGGGCTTGATCTCGGTATGATCCCAAACCGCTGCTGGTCAAATCTCGGGGCCGACGCGACCGCCATCTCCAAGGCGCAACACATGATCCCGAAGTGGAGAAAGTAGAGCGAATTCCTTGTTGCCCAGTTGAAGAAATCTTTGGTGATAAAATCAACGCTGCCAGCTACGGGGGATTTTCGGAGGAGGTATTCCATTGCATTATCGGACCATTTCAGGAAGTCCTTGGACCTGAACATTACCGCCTGTCCTAAAGAGTGCTCGGCCTTCCCGCTCAAATCCAGACTACCTCCTCCTTCTTAAGAGCGTAAGTTACACCCACAAGAAGAACTCCAAGGAACATGAGCATGTACAGCTTCGCGAGGTCGCTCAGACCCGAGAAGACCAGTGCCCACATAAGGACGAATACTGTCACGAGGTCGAAGGCGACGAAGATGATTGCGTACATGTAGTACTGGAAATGGAACTGTATCTGCGCGTCGCCGATTGGCACTTCACCGCACTCATAGGTCGTTCTTGATCTTGCGTCATTCTTATCGGTTCTGAAGTATCTCGAAAGGAAGAAGACGACTGTGGGGAAGAGGAGGGCAATGATAGCGAAGACTGCAACGCCCATATAATCGTCTTGGAGCATTGTCCGAGGATTCACGACCACATATAAGGCCTTTTCCGGCAAGCGATTAGAGTGCGTAGATGTCAGTACACCGGCAGCACGTGGATTTGTGTCGAGAAAAACTGCCGGTTTCGTGGATTAAGAACTCAGCGGGGTCGTTGAATAGAAGGCTTTTATTATCCGAGGAGACTTGTCAACTCGCATGGCGTCTCCCGACCTCGTCTTGATGCATCCTCCGAGCGTCATGGATTTCAGGAAGAGAACCCAGCTCTACGGACCCGTGAGCGACCTGATACCGTCGACACCGGTCTTCGAGATGTATCCAATCGGCTTCACGACCATAGCGTCGCATCTGGAGTCGCGTGGATACTCTGTCCGAATGGTGAACATCGCCTCTCGGATGCTCGCCTCGGATAGGTTCAGCCCAGAGAGGTTCGTACGGTCAATCGATGCCTCCGTGTTCGGCATAGACTTGCACTGGATGCCTCATGTCCAGGGAGCGCTCGAACTCGCCCGAATGGTGAAGAAGCACCATCCCAATCGCCCCGTCGTGTTTGGGGGCTTTAGCTCCTCATACTATCACGATGAGCTTATCCGGTCATTCCCGCAGGTCGACTATGTCCTCCGTGGAGATTCTACCGAAGTGCCCTTCGAGAATCTTATGGCCGTGATTGAAAAAGGATCCTCCGCAGAAGATGTCCCAAACCTAACCTGGAGGAGGGAGGGGCGCGTGATGGAGAATCCTCTATCCCACGTCCCCGACACTCTTGACGACATCGTCATCGACTACGGTCTCCTGGTTCGCAAGGTTCTGAAGTACAGGGACTTGACAGGACATCTTCCGTATGCGAACTGGAAGTCGAACCCGATGACCATTGCGATGGGGTTAAGAGGATGCATTCACAACTGCCTAACCTGTGGCGGATCATGCGACTCTTTCGCCAAGTTCTTCAACAGGACGGCGCCAGCCTTCAGGTCCCCCCATCTGTTGGCAGAGGATATCGAGAGAGCCGAAAACTACATCAAGGGAGCGACTTTGGTAGTCGGAGATATTCGTCAAGCTGGTAAGACTTATGCATCCAAGTTCCTGAAAGAGCTGAAGGAGAGGGACGTCGACAACGAGGTGATTCTTGAACTCTTCAGTCCTGCGGACAAGTCATTCGCGGAAGAGGTTGGTTCGAGTATCCCGAGGTTTAGCGTACAACTATCACCAGAGACTCACGACGAAGAAGCACGTAAGACCTTGGGCAAACCATACACGAACGCTGGTATGGAGAAATCCGTGGATTTCTTCATTGAGGCCGGCTGCGGCAGATTCGACCTGTTCTATATGATTGGGTTGCCCCTCCAGACAAGGGAGTCCGTCCTTGGTACTGTCGAATACACGCGCAGGCTATACGAGAGGCACAAGGGGTCACGCCTTCACCCATTCATAAGCCCCCTCGCTCCTTTTCTCGACCCCGGCGGGAGCGCCTTCGAGAACCCCCAGGCGCATGGGTACAAGCTATTCGCGTCCTCACTAGAGGAGCATGCCAAGCTAGCGGTGATGCCGAGCTGGAAGTATGTTCTGAACTACGAGACGGTCTGGATGTCGAGAGCGGCTATTGCCGAATCGACCTACGCTTCAGGCCTCGGACTCAACTCGATAAAGAGGGATCTGGGCCTTATACCGCAGGATGTCGCCGATGCGGTCGAGGAACGCATCAATGACGCGTCGGCCCTAATGGACGGGATCGACGCTATCGTCGCGAAAAAGACGACGACGAGTAGAGAACTTGACAACCTGAGAGAACTTGCTTCGCGATTGAGCGAGTCCACGGTGTGTGACAAAGAGGAACTCGACTGGTCCACGAACTCTATCTACGCGAGCATTCCCAGGATGGTAGGAGCACTCCTGAGAGGGAAGTGACACGGTCCGAACAGTTTATTCCACTCCCTGCCGATAATGGTGGAGGAATCAGTATGATTATCGGAGTCTACGGCTACCAAGACTCAGGGAAGACGACATTCTCAGAGAATCTAATCAGGGAGCTCGTCAGAAGAGGTTTCAGCATTTCGTCAATTAAGCATTCCCCGCACACAATTGAAGTGGACGAGAAGAGCAAGGATACATGGAGACTCTCGGAGGCTGGCAGCAATCCAGTCGTGCTTGAGGCGGCGGGGGGAACAGTGCTCATCGGGAGGCCTAGACTCGATTTTGAGAGGATAGTGGAGCTGGTGCAGCGTGAGTTCTGTCCAGACGTCGTGATTGTGGAAGGACACAAAGAGGGAGACTTCCCTAAGATTGCCCTCGGCGACGTCGAACTCACCCACGGGACAGTACTTGTGAACCCTGAGTTCGAAGATGCGCTGTCGTTCATCGAGGAGGAGCTTGCGCACGAGAAGATGCTTGATCGACTACCTCGGCTGGACTGTGGGAAGTGTGGATTCACCTGCGAAACCTTCGCCCGCGAAATCATCGCAAGTGGCAGGAGCCTTGACGATTGCCCAGAAAGACCCTCTCGAGAAGTGGATATTGTAATAGATGGCAATAGGCTGCCCGTTGGCGCGTTCGTAGCTGAAATCGCGGAGAAAACAATACGGGGATTTCTATCGAGTTTGAAGGGGTACTCGAAGATTGGCGATGTCGAAATCCGCATCCGCTCCCCACCCGATGATACGATATCCGAGGATATCGACAGGTGAGATGAGGAGCAACTCTTCTTGCTGCGAGGCATGCGCTACATTTATCAACATCGAAGATATCCTGGGAATCGACAGTATACTCTGACTCAATTCGAAATCGGTGAAACCAATGAGAGACATCTCAGAGATCGAGAAGGACCTCAACGCATGTCTGCAATGCGGATATTGTCGGGACCCCTGTCCCATATACAAGAGCATAGGCTGGGAGTCGGCAACACCCCGAGGAAAGGTGTACTACCTCAAGCAGATAGCGTATCAATCGCCTATTGATAGGATTCTCAGACGTCGCCCCAAGGTGGACGAGAAGCTGACAGAACGCATATTCCAGTGCACCTCTTGCGGTGCATGCGAGCACAACTGCCATGTCGAAATCGAGTTTCCCCACCTCTGGGAGGAGGTCAAGGAATGGTTGATTTCGCAGGGCTATGGCCCCATGGAGGCACACAAGCGAATAGCCCAGAGGGTCATAGGTAAGAAGAATCCATTCGACGAGCCCGCTGAGAAGCGCGCTGATTGGCTCCCGGATGACGTCAGACTGTCGGATGACCCAGAGGTTGTCTTTTTCACGGGGTGTACGGAGGCCTACAGGATGCAGCCGCTCGCGGCCGCCACTGCGAAGCTACTTGACAAGGCCGGGGTCAAATTCACAATCATGGGAGAGGAAGAATGGTGCTGCGGTTCACCTCTTCTACGAACAGGACAGAAGCTCCCAGTTATGCGGGAAGTCGCTCCGCACAACGTACGCGAGATGGAGAAACATGGCTGGAAGGTTATGGTGAGTGCCTGTGCAGGCTGCTACAACACTATCAAGAACGATTACCCAAAGATTGTGGGCAAGCCATCATTCGAATTGTACCATATCTCGGAATACCTTGAGAAGCTAATAAAGGACGGGCGGCTCAAGTTCACAAAGGAGTTCAACAAGAAGGTCGCGTACCACGACCCATGCCATCTCGGAAGACACGCAAAGGTCTATGATGCCCCAAGGAACGTTCTGAAGGCGATTCCAGGGCTGGAGCTCGTGGAGATGAAGCATGAACGCGACGATTCGCAGTGTTGTGGCGCTGGAGGAGGTTTCAAAGCCGCCTTCAACGACATGGCCGAGTCAATAGCCGCCGACAGAGTCAAGGAGGCTGTGCGAGCGGGAGCAGAATTGATTGTTACATCGTGTCCGTTCTGTCTGGTCAATCTAAACGCAGGCGCCAAAAAGGCCGGATTGGACATCAAGACTGTTGATGTCGTTCAGGTCGCGCTGCAGGCGGTCTAGACCGAAGACGTCTCTGCACGGCCTCGCCTCTTAGCTCTCGCAATGCGTCCGAGGCCACCCATTTCGCGGATCGGGAATCGATTCCAGATATTTCCGTGGCAATTCTTATGGCTTCTTTGTTGAGAATCTGGTTCCTCTTGCCGATTTGCCTCAAAGCCCAGTTGACTGCCTTCATAACATACTTTCGGTCGTCGCAAGATTCCCTCTTCACGTGGTCGAAAAAGCTCATGAACACTTCATTGGATGCAGTCTTGTCGTGCACCGCCAATCCGGCCATTAGCACGAATCCTGCCCTCTTGACGAATTCCTCTTTTCTATGGCTCCATTCAACAGCCTTTTCGATTGCGTAGGGGGTTCTGTCGAAAAGGCAGGTACAGGCCTGGTCACAAATGTCCCAGGAGTCGAAGTCTCCGACCCATGCCTCCATCTGCTGCTCCGTTACCTTCGAAGGCTCATCTATAATCGCTGCGAGTATTTTCGCTTCGTGTACGCCTGAACCCCACAGTTGCTGTGCTAAGGAATGACTCTTCCCAATCGGTCTGGCCACCTTCCTCAGCTCGGTTACGGATATTCCCAAAGCGTTCTTTGGATTTATTCCAAACCGGGCCATGCCCTCGACATTTCTAGGGTTGGCCCTGGACTTCAATTCGTCAAGTATCTGCTTGGCATTCGTCCTCATATACCCGTCCATGGAACTCCTTTGTAGGCGCTCATGACGATCTGTGTGTCTGTCTCCTTGATGCCTTCCATCTTGAGAAAGGAGTCTATGAATTTCTGAAGCTCAGCCATGCCGACAAAGAGGGCCACCACCATGAGATCGCATTCGCCCGTCACACGGTAGACAGCCACAACTCTGTTGTGACTTGTCAAGTGTTCGACCACCTCATCGAGCTTGTCGCTCAAGGACTTGACGTGGATATACGCCTTGACGGTATTCTCGATGAGCCTGTAGTCGAGGTGGATGGAGAACCGCAATATGATGCCTTTATCGATGAGATTCTTTATCCTTCTCCTAACGGTAGCCTCAGTCACACCCAGTTTCTTGGCAATCTCCGAGTTGCTCATTCTCGAGTTCTCTCTGAGCTCGCAGAGAATTCTTATGTCCATCTTGTCGATTGGCAGAAGCTTGAGATCGAGACCTTTCCATCGCTCGTAAATCTCGCAAGGATGGTCGTCTATGGATGATGCCGTCATCTTCACTTCCCCAACTCCGATATCAAGGCGAAGTACTTCAAATTAACGGAATTCATACATAAACCGGCTATTTACGCACATCTTGCGGACAAATTGAATGCTAATTCGCACCAATAGTGGCAAGAAATGGCGAGAATGCTCTATTCTCCAAATCGCCGCTTCCTCAGCTGGAAGGAGCGAACCGCCCTTAAGAAATCGATCTTTCTGAAGCCTGGCCAATACACGTCCGAAAAATAGAGCTCCGAATACGCAAGCTGCCACAACAGGAAATTCGAGATGCGCTCCTCACCAGATGTTCTCAGCACAAGGTCGGGATCCGGCAAATCAGAGGTATAGAGATGTCTGTAGAAAGCTTCCTCGCTGATGTCATCGATTTTCATTCTACCGTCCCTCACTTCTTCCGCAATCTTCCTGACTGCGCGCAGAAGCTCTTGTCTGCCACCGTAGCCAACAGCGATGTTGAACGAATATGCGTCGTAGTCCTTTGTACGCTCTTCCGCGTATTCGATCGCGCTCCTGACATCCTCCGGGAGCTGCTCCCTCTGACCTATCACTCTGATCCTGATTCCGTGCTTGTGCACCCGATCGTCGTCCGCCAGGTTTCTGAAGTTGGCAGCGAACATCCTCATCAGGGTAGTGACCTCATGACTCCCTCTGCTCACGTTTTCCGTGGAGAACGCGTAGACCGTCAACACGCGTATGCCGAGCTCAAGGCACCACTCGATCATCTCTTCCAGCTTCTCCTTGCCCTTCTCGTGACCTTCGGACACGAGGAGTCCGAACTCCTTCGCGTACCTTCTGTTACCGTCCATTATCACTGCAACATGTCCGGGAACCGGTCGCGAGGTGATCTCCTTGAGAAGCCTCTTCTCATAGGTCTGGTATGCCGTCGAAGCGATTGCCCTGGATATCTCGCCCGTCATCCGAATGACTTCCTCTCCGAAGATATGCTAGCCGGATTCTTAAACTATGTGCGTCTGAAATCCTCAGGGAGCCCGGCGCTGTAAAGACCCAGGTCGACGCAGCCTATCGCAGCAACGGCTCCTATCGCACCTCTAGTGCCCGTTATGTCGATCAACCTCACCCCGCTACCGTCGGCCGCATGCTCGGCATCGTGGATAGACAGAATCCTCTCCTTCGCTTCAGCCCCGAAACGAGCCAGCTTGTCCGGAACTCTCAGGCTTTCGAATACTGCCATCACTGTCTCCTCCGAGTAGGTGTTGTCGGAAATGAAGTCCCTGGCCCATTTGACCGCCTCTTCCCTCTCATCAGGTCTTACTGCAAACGAGATTGCGGTCGACGAGCAATTAGTAGTCTTTTGCGGCGCATCCGGGTTCAGCTGTACAATCTTGTGTGAAAGAAATTCCCCATGTGGCATTTCGTGAGCCAATCGAAGGCCGAGGACCCATGTGGCGCCCTTCTCCTTCGTATCCGTGTCGTCGATGCCCAAAACGAGCCGGTGATGCAATGGCGTGGTAATTCTGAGTTCGACCACCTTCGAACCTCCAACTTCTTCGTCACTTAGGAATTTGACCTTCTTTACGCCCTCCGCCTGCGGCAAACACGCTCCGACGCCAACGCTAGCACCAGCCAATCCGAGCCAGGTCGTCTCAACTTCGTCATCGCTGATATGCATCGATTTGAGAGCCTGACCGCCGGTGTCCTTCGAGGCAGGCCCGAATCTGACTTCGCCCTCACCTAGCCGAGCATCCATGATGAGTGTATTGCCCTGAACCTCAACATGCTCAATGACTCCTCTCGACCTCAGCCGGTTGATCGCATCCCACTCGACCGGCCCTTGAGCGCAACATTCCTCGATGATTCTAGCTTTGCCGACGCTCTCATCCACAAGGGTTATCAATCGCTTTGCGAACATGCTTCCGTGACGCTTCCTGATCTCGTCTGGAGTTGTTGAACCAACCATGGCCAATCATACTTCCAATGATTCACCCGGCTTGAGAACGACGACCTTCGTTTTGGGAGAAGAGCTTCCAACGAGTTTCTCAAACTCAATCGGGTCTTGTTCGATTGGCTCCCATGTGCCATAATGCATTGGTATGACGGATGATGGTCTGATCAGTGAGGTAGCGAGAGCGGCCTGCTGCGGGTCCATTGTAAAGAACCCTCCGATTGGGAGGAGCGCCACCTCCGGCGCATATATTTCACCGATGAGCTTCATATCGCCAAAAACACAAGTGTCACCGGCATGGTAGACCACTTTTTCAGTGTCTATCAGCAGACCGACTGGCATAGCCGCTGAGAACTCCAGGCCCGGCGCGCCTATGCTTGACGAATGGAACGCAGGTACCATTGTTATTGACGTGTTCTTCACCTTGGCAGTTCCTCCGAGATTGAATCCGATGCTCTCTACGTCACATCGCTCGATGTACATTGACATCTCCACGATGCTTGCGATGACCGCGCCCGTTCGTCTGGCAATCTCCACCGCGTCGCCGAGATGATCGGCATGCCCATGTGTGACGCAGATCACGTCGCAATCCACATCATCCGGTGACACGGAAGCTTTTGGATTGCCCGTCAGGAACGGATCCACAAGCACCTTGTCCCTGCCCTCTATCAAGAACGCTGCATGTCCAAGCCAAGTTATCTTCATTATACCATCCAGATAGACGAATGTCCCAGTGCTATTTCTTAATTACGCGCAAGAGCCACTATTGAACGCGCCCGATTCCGACGAATCGGGACGGTACATCGGCCAGACTCAACGCGTTCATGCCTCCGGAGCGGTATATCAGCCATCTTCCCTTGACGCCCACCAACTCGCCCCGGTGCCTTCCCGGAGTGTTCATGAGGCTCGGCTTCATATCAAGCGGAAGCTCGATTGGGTACGAATCGAGCCGCCGTAGCTCTTCTGGCTTTAGGTTGAAATGCGTCTCCAACGAGGAGCAGAGTCTCGCAAACTTGTTCTCAACCGTTTTCTGATCCATGCGGCGGGCTAGGTCTTCCAGAAGAACCCTCTGTCGAAACGACTGCGGTATCCTCAGGCGAGCTGATATCTCTTTCTCCGCTTCACGTGCCCGCTTCCTCGTACGGTACACGCCGATCTGAGCGTAGGCGTCAGCGCCTTGCTCGATCAACCTTTCCTCCAAACGGCGCGCAGAACTCATGCCAATCTTGACTCTGGCATTGTAAAATGCGAGATACAGAACATGTTCCCGGCCGCAGAAATCAACGTCGCACAGTTCGCCGTCGCATTTCGGCTCGAAGACACACTCCTGATAGGGTATGAATGATTCCTCAGCACAATCAGGGCATTGTGTGAATCGCGAGACCCCGGCGCTGCGTGGACACGGGGTGTGTTGCTGATCCTGAAAGCACCCTACGCATTCTCTGTGGCCACTGATCACATAATCGACGCTTTTTAGATCCAGGTGGAGAGGCGAGTCGTCGGAGCGGTTCACGCAATGGAGAACGGGGTCGAACCCTCTCCACTCGAACCCTATAGCGTGAAACGGCAGCGACCGCTCTATCTGCGCCAGCCAGAGCCGGTCTGCTCGTTCGAACATTCACCAAACACTACCCCTGCGGGCATATAAACCGTTTGCCCGCTGGTGTGCGAAAGTGGCTGCTGAAGAGGGAGGCTATTCTGAACCGCTCTTGTCCTCTTCGCTGGTGACCATCTCCGAATCCTCGGTCTGAGACGACTCTTCAGTCTCCTCCTTTGAACTATCAGACGGATATTTGCTCAAGTCCACGTCCATCTTCTTCAGGTATTTTGGGCCTATCTCCTCTGCAAGATAGACGGTCTTGCCCGCTTTCTGAATGACAACACCGTCCTCGGAAGCAGACTTGACATCTACTTCCAGGATGACCGGGGATTCGGTGCGAACCCTGCCGGCGTTGACAGCATCTCCCACGGTCTTGCTTAGGTGGACTCGCTTCCTGTCCGAAGGTTTGATTCCCGTCTCAACTATGATGTCGACCTCTTCCTCAGTTGCAGGATAATATAGGGAGTCGGGAATGCCTACATTGCTCGAGTCGAGTTCCACATCAAAAGAGTGAGCGTAGGTCGCCCTTATCTTGCCATCCCGAAACTCGTATCGCCCCTTGTTGTCCGTCTCTATGATAGCCAGGACATGATGCGGCCTCAGCCAATGGTACCGCCTCTGCTTCGACTGAATGGCGTTGACGAACTCTCGGAGGTCTACGAAACCGTATCTGTCAACCTCAAGATCGAACCTCTCAGGGAAGTGCCTGAGCACACCGGCAAGAGTCCTGCTGAGCCGGTCCAGTTCCTCCGAATTCATGAGGAATCTACCCTCTTGTCCACATACGGGACAGTACTCGGCCCTGAAATGGCCGTGTTCTTTGCATTCTCTGAGCAAGCGATACCTCCGACAGTCTCGGAATACCAGGAACCACAATATATCTTTTGGCTATGCCGAGCAGATTTTGACCGTTCGAGTACGAACAGCTTTCTATTGACTGGTGTAAGGCTCGGAAGGCTTTAACTATGAAGGCGTAATACCATGCGCGAAGTCAGTGAGTCCAGTTCACTGAGCGGGCAGAAGTCACATCTACTGGACAAGGGTTCCCAAACCCTTCCCTGGTCGAAGGATATGGGCCTGCGAGCAGAACGAGGAGGGATGAATTGGACAAGAATCGAGTTGTCGTAATCGGTGGCGGCATAGCGGGCATTCAGGCATCGTTGGATCTTGCCGACCGGGGATACGAAGTGCACGTTGTTGAGAAATCACCTTCGATCGGAGGACACATGGCTCAGCTTGACAAGACCTTCCCGACAAACGATTGCTCGTTGTGCATACTCTCCCCTAAGATGATATCCTGCGCGGATCACGACAATGTCGTCCTGCATACGTACTCCGAACTGGATTCAGTCGACGGAGCATATCCCGATTTCAAGGTGAGAATTCGCGAAAAAGCCAGGTTCATCAACACGGACCGGTGTACTGCGTGCGGAGACTGCATAGCCAAATGTCCCGTCAAGGTCCCGAGTGAATTCGAAGAAGGACTGTCGAAGCGGAAGGCGATATACCTTCCGTTTCCTCAAGCGGTCCCAAGGAAGGTCACTATCGATAAGGATCATTGCAGGATGCTGACGAAAGAGAAGTGTGGGGTATGCAAGAAGATATGCCAGGCAGGTGCCATAGACTACGAACAAGAGGATAGAATCGTAGAATTGAGTGCCTCAGCAGTCGTGGTGGCCAACGGCTTTGACCTGATGGACGCTACTTCGATGCCCCAATTCGGCCTCGGGATATGCAAGGATGTAATCACATCGATTCAATTCGAGAGAATCCTGTCAGCATCTGGACCTACAAATGGACATCTTCAGCGTCCGTCCGACGCCACGGAACCGAGAAATCTGGGCTTCGTGCAGTGCGTTGGCTCTCGCGATGCCAAGACCCACAATTACTGCAGCAGCGTGTGCTGCATGTACGCGACGAAAGAGTCGATTCTCGCGCGCGAACACGCTCCGGATGTCGATATCGCAATATTCTACATGGATATGAGAGCTACCGGAAAGGGGTTCCAGGAGTTCGTGTCCCGAGCCAAGGAGACCTATGGGGTTAGATACATCCGATCGAGACCTGCGAAGATACAGCCGGCGAACGGCGACAGTGGCGTTCTCATGAGCTATGAGACAAGAGGGCTCGACGGCGAGTCGAAGACGGAGGAATTCGACATGATGGTGTTGTGCCCGGCCCTGTTGCCTTCGGGGGACAACGCACGCCTGGCTGAGATGCTCGGCGTCGAGCTTGACGATGACGGATTCTTCAGAACCCCTGACCTGATCCACCCAGTGGACACGACTGGCAGAGGGATACTGGTATGCGGATTTGCCAGCGGCCCGATAGACATACCAGACTCAGTATCCCAGGCGTCAGCAGTTGCTGCGCGTGCCGCAGAACTCATTGAAGGGGGTGAACTCCGATGACGAGAATAGGCGTGTTTATATGCCATTGCGGACACAATATCGCCTCCGCGATCGACATCGAGAAGGTAGTTGAGTATGCGAAGGGGCTTCCTGGCGTGGCATACGCGGGGCACAACCTGTACTCATGTTCTCAAGAGGGGCTCGGTTCAATCAAAAAGAGTATTGAAGATAACGACCTGGACAGGGTGGTCGTAGCGGCATGCACGCCGCGAACCCACGAACCATTGTTTAGAAGAGCTTGTGAGCAGGCTGGCATCAACAAATACCTGTTCGAATTCGTCAACATCAGAGAGCACTGTTCATGGATCCACGCAAAAGAACCAGAAGCTGCGACAGAGAAGGCGAAGAAGCTCGTAGCCATGGGCGTCGCCAAAGCGGCGCTGCTTGAACCGCAGGAGGAAGGCGAATCCGAGGTCGTTCCGAGGACAGTCGTCATAGGAGCAGGGATATCTGGACTGGCTGCGACCGCATCCCTTCTGGAGCAGGGAATAGAGACGCATTTGGTGGAGAGGGGCGACCGTGTAGGCGGATTGTTGAAAGACATATCGATGGTGGGTCCCGAAGGAATCTGCTCAAGAGATTTGATTGAGGCGCTCGTGGATGACATCGAAAATTCGCCCAAGGCGCACCTACACCTCAACTCGCGTGTCAAGGAGTTGAAGGGATTCATTGGCAACTTCGATGTCATCATCACCAAGGGGGATGAAGATCTAACAGTCAAAGCCGGTGCCATAATCGTTGCCACTGGCGCGCAAGAGCTGCAACCAAAGGGAGAATATGGGTTTGGTGAACACCCGGCCGTGATTACACAGCTGGAGCTTGAGAGAAGGCTCGGTCGCTCTGGCTTGGCCGCGAAGAAGATTGTGATAGTCAACTGCACGGGTAGTAGGCAACCTGGAAGGGAGTACTGTTCCAGGATATGCTGCAACGCCTCTCTGAAGAATGCGATTCGAATATTGGAGGCGAATCCGGAGGCAAAGATCACCATCCTTCACAGAGACATCATGAGTTGCGGTACCACGGCGGAGGCACTGTACAGAGAGGCTTCGGAGAAAGGTGTGAGGTTCGTAAGGTATGGACTGGAGCAGAAGCCTGGAATCAGCACCCACGGCAAGAGCATCAAGCTCAAGGTGTTCGACGAAGCCCTTGATGAAAGCATCGACCTCGATGCTGACCTGATTGTGTTGGCGACTCCGCTCGTCTCACCTGATGATTCGGAAGAGACAAGCAAACTGCTCAAAGTTCCACGAGACAAATACGGATTCTTCCTCGAAGCACACGTCAAGCTGAGACCGGTCGAATTTGCGACGGATGGGGTTTTCGTGTGCGGGTCCGCAAGATGGCCAGTCAGTGCGAGAGAGTCCATCTGGCAGGGACAGGCCGCTGCGGCCAAGGCATCCATTCCCATAAGCGAGGGAAAGGTCCGAATTGAGGCAATCACAGCGGAGGTGGACTCTGAAAAATGTGCTGCGTGCGGAAACTGCGTGTTGGCCTGCCCTTACGAGGCAATCGAAATCGTCGATGACGAGGGTCGGAGAGCTGCCAAGGTCAGTGAGGCGCAGTGCAAAGGCTGTGGCACATGCGTTGCCGCCTGTCACAACGATGCAATACAACAGAAGGGTTTCAGCAGCAGACAGCTCGGTGCGATGATTGACGCTCTGGCAAGGGCGAGCACGGAGGGAACCCAATGAATGACTTCAATCCGAACATACTGGCATTCTGCTGCAACTGGTGTTCGTATGCAGGAGCGGACCTAGCAGGCGTCAACCGTCTGCAGATGCCTCCGAACGTGAACGTCGTCAGAGTGATGTGCAGCGCAAGCGTCAAGCCTGAATACGTTTTCAAAGCGATTTCCCAGGGCATCGACGGTGTCCTGGTTCTAGGATGCCATATCGGTGACTGCCACTACCTCACAGGCAACCATCGAACCGCCAAACGCATCCCGCTAGCAGCGAAGATCCTTGATAAGGTTGGCATTGACTCCAGGCGCGTGAGACTCGACTGGGTCAGTGCTGCAGAGGGAGAGAAGTTCCAGAAGGTCGTGACGGAGTTCGTCGAGGAGATGAGAAGCCTCGGACCCAACCCGATGAAGGAGGTGAGATTCTGAGCACAGACACTAATAAGATCGTACGCCTCGCCTTCGAGGAACGAGGAGCGAACTACCTTCTCGCTGCCAGGGAAGAGCACGGGAACGTTGCCCCGGTGTTGCTCGAGAGAGTCGACAATCCCGGCAAGCTGAGATTCGATGTCCCGTATCAGATGGCGATGATCCTGACCAAGATCAATCGGTTTGTCAAAGAAGGCAAGATAGCGATCGTGGCCCGCAGGTGCGACGAAAAGGCCATTGCGGAGTTGGTCAAGCGGGATCTCTTGGACGGCAGTCGTCTTGAGTTGATAGGCCTGGCGTGCAGCGCTGAACAGGTGGAAGCCTGCAGATGCACGGATCCATGCCCCAGCCGCGTGGACATTGGACAGCCTTCGGAACCGGTGAAGGACGACCAAAACTTCGCAGGCATGCTAGATATGAGCCTTGAGGATCGCCTCGACTTTTGGATAAATCAGTTTCGCAAGTGCAACAAGTGCTTTGGCTGTACCCTCAACTGCCCCGTGTGTTTCTGCGACGAGTGCTTGTTGGAGGAGAAAACCTTCGCACCGGACAAAGGAATTCCGCCGGGTCTCACGTTCCACCTTATCCGTACCGTGCATCTTGCAGACAAGTGCGTCGAGTGCGGAGAATGTGAGAGATCATGCCCAGTGGACATTCCACTCCTCTCGTTGAGGAAGATGGTAAACCGGGACATGAAGAAGATGTTCAACTACGTCAGTGGAGATCCGGAACGCATGAGCCCGTTGCTCACCACGCTCGAGGGGGACCCGATGGAGGATGATCCCAATGTCTGTTAAGCATACACTGACAACCTGCCCCTACTGCGGCACGGGATGCAATTTCTTCCTGCAGGTAGTCGATGGGAGAGTCGTCGATGTTGTGCCCTGTAAGACCGACGAGACGAGCAGGGGTGGACTCTGCATCAAAGGGTACAACGCCCACGCGTTTGTGAACCATCCGGACAGACTTCTGCATCCGATGGTGAGAGAGGCGAACCAGCTAACCAAGGCGACTTGGGATGATGCCTTGCGGAGAATATCATCCGAACTGAACCGGATCGCGTCCGAGCATGGCAAGGACTCGATAATGATACTGGCTTCGGCGAAGTGCACGAACGAGGAGAACTACCTGTTCCAGAAGCTCGCACGAGCGGCCATTGGCACCAACAATGTGGACCACTGTGCCAGGCTGTGCCATGCATCTACCGTCGCAGGACTCCTCCAATCGTTTGGCAGCGGTGCGATGACCAACACGATACCGGAATTCGAGGATGCCGATTGCGTCCTCGTCACGGGATCCAACACTCTTGAGGCGCATCCTCTCATTGGTGCGAGGATACTTCAGGCAGGGGACAAGGGTGCGAAGATCTTAGTTGTGGATCCGCGGGATACGCCCCTGTCGCGAGTTGCCACATTGACCCTGAGGCAGGAATCTGGAACTGACGTCGCATGGATAAATGGCATGATAAATGTGATAATAAGCGAAGGGATGCTCGACAAGGAGTTCATCGATACCAGAACCACTGGCTTCGAAGAGCTGAAGGAAATTGTCAAGAAGTACACGCCTGAGAAGGTCGAGGAGATAACGGGCATACCCAAAGAAGACCTCGTCGCTGCGGCCAAGATCTACGCCTCGGGAGAGAGGGCGATGATCGCCTATGCGATGGGAATCACGCAACACAGCAACGGAACGGATCTTGTACGGACTCTCGCGAACCTGGCGATGGTCACCGGAAATGTCGGCAAGGAATCCACCGGCGTCAATCCCCTAAGGGGGCAGTGCAACGTGCAGGGCGCCTGTGACGCGGGAGCCCTGCCAAACCTATACCCAGGATATCAGAGTGTTGAGGACGCAGAGACGAAGACGATGTTTGAGAAGGCGTGGGGAACGAAGCTTAGTGACAAGAAGGGTATGACTCTGACGGCTGCGTTCAACAAAGCCCTGACCGGAGATGTGAAGGCTATGCTCATTTTCGGCGAGAATCCGATGATGTCCGATCCGGATATTGGACATGTCGAAGAGGCGATATCGAAGCTTGAGTTCATGGCGGTCGTCGACATATTCCCGACTGAGACAGCGAAGCTTGCAGATGTTGTCCTCCCTGCCGCGTGCTATGCTGAGAAGGATGGCACATTCACCGCTACTGATAGAGCCATCAGAGCAGTGAGGAAGGCTGTCGACCCACCAGGCGACGCAAGGGCTGACTGGAAGATCGCCTGCGACCTCGGCAAGATGCTGGGAGGAGCCGGCTTCGAATTCGATACGCCTGGACAGGTGATGGCTGAGATGAGTGCTGTCGCGCCAATCTACGGCGGAATCGACTATGAGAGGATAGAAAAAGAAATGGTCCGATGGCCGTGTCCGTCTAAGGACCACCCGGGAACAAAGGTTCTTCACGCCGATTCGTTCAAGATCGGAAGGGGGGTCTTCGCACCAATAAGACACACACCGCCGGCTGAGGAGACTTCGGAGGAGTTCCCCTTCATCCTGACCACAGGGAGGAACTTGTTCCATTTCCATACGGGCACGATGACCAGGAGATCCGCGAAACTGCAGCGCGAGGCGGCCGGACCGTATGTGGAAATCAACGAGAAGGACGCACGCGACCTCGGCATAGCAGATGATTCGAGTGTGAAGGTATCCTCGCGAAGGGGTTCGATCACGCTGTCTGCAAGGGTCACGCCGTGGATACGGCCAGGAACGATATTCATACCGTTCCACTATGCGGAGGCCGCTGCCAACAGACTCACAAACAATGCTCTCGACCCGGTCGCACAGATTCCGGAATTCAAAGTGTGCGCGGCCAATGTCCAGAAGGGTTGAATAGAGAGCTCTGGGTCAAGGACTCGATTGCCTCCTAGTCGGAGGTTTGGTCACAAGCGCGATGCAGAATGCTGCAAACGACGCCAAGGCTACCACTACGAAGACCCATGCGAAACCGTCTTCGGTCGCGGCCATAAAACCGGGTATCAGACCTCCCACGACGCCTGCGACACCGTAACCGTTGAAGACCAGACCATAGTTGATACCCATATTCTTGGTGCCGAAGTACTCGGCGGTTGTCGAAGGGAATATGGCGAAGTTGCCCCCGAAAGTGAATCCCACAGCGGAGGCTAACAGGGTTAGACCTGTGAATTGGACTATTTCGCCTGACGGCCGAACCATCAGGAATCCAGCGGCCGCAAGGAGAACCATTGCCTGCATTAGGAACATCACCTTCATCGTATTCGCCCTTCCGAGTGAATCTGATGCCCTGCCCCAGACAATTCTTCCTGTCCCGTTGAACAGTGCAATCATCCCTGCGATGGTTTGGAACTGTGCAACGACGAGCAGGCTGCCGGATGGGTCCAGATACTGTGCAAGGTTCCTCACGTTGGCAATCATCATCAGGCCAGCCGTCGCCGATAACAGAAACATGGTAAAGAGCATGAAGAATTGTCTTGTCCGGATGGTCTCGCGCCAATCGTATTCGTGGTTTGTGCACCCGCTTTCCTCCAAAGGCACATACCCCCTCGGCAACCATCCCTTTGGAGGATTTCGCAGCAACTGCGCGCCGCTAACAATCATGGCCAGGAATAGAATGCCGAGGTAGAGGAAGGCGTTGCTTAGCCCAGATGGCGAGATGTCGATCAGCCACTTGCCTAATTGGGTGAATAGAAATGCTCCGATACCGAAACCCGTAACCGCGATCCCTGAGACCAGCCCCTTCTTGTCTGGAAACCACTTCACCGCAGCTGCAAGAGGACAGACGTATCCGAGACCAATACCGATTCCGCCCAGAACACCGTAGGACAGATACATCATCGTCAGACTCTCCGTTGAGAAAGCCGCTGCTATGTATCCTGTCCCGTAGATGAGGCCTCCTGCTGTGGCAATCGCTCTTGGGCCTTTCCTGTCCTGCAAACGACCAGCCACAACCATAGTCAAAGCAAAGACCGCGATGGCCAAAGAGAATATTCCTAGTATGGCGAACGATTTTGAATCATATCCGAGCGTTTCCGACAGAGGCGATGTGAATATCGAAAAAGCATAGACTGCGCCCAGTGCAAGCTGTATGAGCAGAGCCCCTGCGACGACCAACCAGCGGTTCATGACTCGCCTCTTCATATCCATAGTCTCCCCTTCAGCCCTCTTTGTGTGACTCGTTGTACCTCCCCCGATGCTCAGATGTGTCGATTAGTCTCGCACGCGTGGTGCCGAGTTGTACCTTGTAGGGGAACCGTTCCGAACTGATAGAATTCATGCTCGTCATCGATCGGCATAGTGAATGCCGTCGCTCGACCCGCGGGCTACCTGAATCTATCATTGATGCCGATGACTCTCGTGTAAGGCATAATCTATCCTTGCCCGAATCCGAGTTCAGTGAACAGTCCGGCAGATATGATGAACGCTCCGGCACAAGGGCGTCTGCGTTCAGCCGTTCATTCCTCCAGCGTCGATGTGTCCCCTGTTGGAAGTCCGAGTTCTCTTGCCCTGAGGAGCCGCCTCATGATCTTCCCGCTCCTTGTCTTGGGGAGCGACTTGACAACATCGATCTCCCTCGGATACGCATGCCCTGCGAGATGACCTTTTACGAACTTCTGGATATCCTTCTTCAACTCGTCCGATTCGGTGTAGCCAGGAGCTAGCACTATGAATGCCTTGATTATGTTTCCTCTGAGCTGGTCGGGCTTGCCTATGACGCCGGCCTCAACCACCGCCTCGTGTTCTATGAGAGCGCTCTCGACCTCGAACGGGCCGACGCGTTCTCCCGAGGTTTTGATGACATCGTCTGCCCTCCCGACATACCAGAAATAGCCTTCCTTGTCGATCTGTGCGGTGTCGCCAGTGTAGTACCAACCATTCCTGAGATACTCATTATACTTGGATTGGTTATTCCATATCTGCCTCATCATGGAAGGCCAGCCAGGTCTGATCACAAGGTTGCCTTCATGGCCCTGCGGAAGAACGTTGCCCTCCTCGTCGACAATCTCAGCTTCGATTCCCGGCAGAGGCTTGCCCATGGAACCAGGCTTGATAGGCATCTCGGGGAAGTTCGTGATTAGGATGCTGCCTGTCTCCGTCTGCCACCATGTGTCGTGGAAAGGCTTGTTGTCGAAGACGTCGAGGGCCCATTTGACCCCCTCGGGGTTCAAAGGTTCTCCGACGGAGTACAGCACTCTCAACGAGGTCAAATCGTACTTAGCAGGGAGGTCGTCCCCTTTGGCCATGAGCATCCTGACCGCAGTGGGAGCAGTGTACCAAACATTCACCCGGTGATCCTCAATCAATCTGTACCATCGATCCGGGTCGAACCTCCCACCGAGACCAACCTGAGTAACGCCGCACGACCACGGACCAAGACATCCATAGACCACGCCCGTGATCCAGCCGAGGTCAGCCGTGCACCAGTACACGTCCTCATCGTGCAGGTCGAGGACCCATCTCGAAGTAAGCGTCTGCTGCACGATGCCTTTGTGAGCATGAACGACTCCCTTGGGTTTGCCGGTGGTACCAGAGGTGTAAAGCATGAATTGGAACTCCTCTGGGTTCATATGGAGCGTCTCAAAATTCTCAGAAGCGGCTCGCATCTCCGCCTCGTAGCTGATTTCGCCCAGCTCTGAATTCGCATCGCCAACCACCACGATGTGCTTGAGATCCGGAAGCTGATTCCTGACTGGATACACGCGCTTCACCAGCTCTGTATCTGTGACTATCGCGACGGCACCGCTATCGAGCAATCTGTCTCTGATCGCATCTGGCCCAAACGCTGGAAACATAGGGCTCGCGATAGCACCTGCCTTAATGGCAGCCAAGAAGCTTACGTAAAGCTCCGGCGACCTCTGCAGGAACACAAATACCCTTTCCTGCTTCCTGATTCCCAATTTGGCCAGGACATTCGCGAACTTGTTGGTTTCGCGGTACATCTCCTCAAAGGATATCTTTTGCACATTCCCCTGTCCGTCATCATGGATAAGGGCGATCTTGTCCTTGTTCATTCCCAGAGCATGCCTGTCAATAACATTGTACGCTGAGTTGACCTTCCCGTCAGGGTACCAATCAATAAGCTCTTCCGCGTCTGACCACTTGAACGTTTTTCTAAGCTTATCATAGCCCTGCAAGTTGGGCTTTAACCTCAGAAGAGCGAGGTCTTTCTCCACGGCTTCGCCGTGAATCAGCTCACTGGTTTCATCCTTCATCTCGTCTCACATCCATCTTCCCTCGCGCCACTTGGGGGCTTCAGGCGGGACACCAGCCCAAAGTTGCGAAAGGCGCTTTCAACCGGTTACGCTATCCTGCGCTCATGACAGGATTCTCCCCTGCCGAGAGAGTATATCCGGTCCTGAATCCGTAAAGCCTATGCGTGCTTAAGGGTACGCGAACGCAGACCGCAAGTGTTTGTTTTCGCATACAATATTCATGAGCAACTCCTAAGACTTTTCGTTGCCACAACGGCGATTTACGGACTTTCTAATTCCTTATAGGACTAGGATTATGTGAGTATGTGTCGAAATTCGTAGCGTAACGACAATAATCGAAATATTATAATAATCAATGACACTGACAGAAAAGGTTTTGGAGCAAGGGGGGTTTCATTTGGACTCACTACCGTCTCGCAGGGTCGAGCGTCAGTCTTTGTAGTTGTGATGCACCTTGGCAGCGCGGACCGTGTTCTTCATCAACATCGTAATAGTCATTGGTCCGACACCTCCGGGCACCGGCGTGATTGCCTTCGCTTTCTCCTTGACGGTTTCGAAGTCCACATCGCCCACTAGTCGCTTGCCGCTCTTCGTCGTCGGATCATCTATCCGGTTCACGCCCACATCGATTACGACCACCCCATCGCCAACCATGTCTGCCTTTACGAACTTGGGCACACCCATAGCAGCGATGAGGATGTCAGCCTGCTTGGAGAGCGCAGGGAGGTTCTTTGTGCGGGAGTGACACACAGTGACAGTAGCATCGGCCCCTGATGCCTTCTGAACCAGTATGTTCGCTATTGGCTTCCCGACGATGTTGCTTCTACCGAGTACTACCACATGCTTTCCCTTCGGGTCGTTGCCACTTCGAACAAGAAGTTCCTGTATGCCGGCGGGTGTGCACGGAAGATAGGTTTCCGTACCGACTACCATCTTGCCGACATTCACAGGATGAAACCCATCCACATCCTTTCCCGGATCGATCCTCATCAGGACCTTCTCCTCGCTGATTTGCTTGGGCAGCGGCAACTGCACGAGTATGCCATCGAACTTCGGGTCGGCGTTGTACTTATCGATGAGTCCCAACATCTCGTCTTCGGAAGTCGTCGCGGGAAGTCTGATCGTCTCGGAGTGAATCCCCAATTCCTGACAAGCTTCACCCTTCTTCCTGACGTACACTTGTGATGCCGCATTTTCACCAACAAGAATGACTACCAGACCGGGTATCACACCGGAAGCTTTCATCTTCGAAATCTCTTCCTTCAGCTCGGCCCTTATAGCTTTCGCAACGTCGTTTCCATTTATGATTTCCGCCGCCATCATACCACGCTCTGAAGAGCTGATGCGGACTCCTTACTTAAGCCTTCGCGCACGCGAGGAACCAATCAGAGACTCTACGAAAGGATTTATACAACTCCCCGAATACGGGGAGAAAGGAGGTAATGCAAAATGGCAATGAAGCCAGATATAGAGATTGCTCAAGAAGCGAAGCCTCAGCACATCGAAAAGATTGCCGAGAAGATCGGCCTCTCCAGGGACGACCTTGATTTCTACGGGAAATACAAAGCTAAGGTACCACTGAGCGTGCTGAAGCGATTTGACGGTAACAAAGATGGGAAACTGATATTCGTCACAGCCATCACGGCTACGAAGGCTGGGGAAGGCAAGACGGTGACTTCCATCGGACTCTGTCAAGCCTTCGGGCAGCTAGACAAAAAGGTCATGCTGTCCTTGAGGGAGCCGTCCTTGGGTCCTACGTTCGGAATCAAGGGAGGTGCAACGGGCGGTGGATATTCGCAGGTATACCCGATGTGGGACATCGACCTACACTTCACCGGAGACATACATGCAGTTGGTACAGCGCACAACCTTCTGTCCGCGCTGGTTGAGAACCATGTCACCAAGAAGAACCAGCTAGACATCGACCCGACCAGAATCGTCCTGAGAAAGGCGCTCGATATGAACTGCAGGGAGCTCAGGGACATCGTCGTCGGACTCGGCGGCAGGAGCAAGGGAGGAGTCCCGAGGGAGAGCGGTTTCGACATAACCGTGGCCAGCGAGATAAATGCGATACTCGCTCTGGCGAACGACATGGCGGACCTCAGGAAGAGGTTGTCGAGAATCGTAGTCGCGTACACTCGCGACGGCAAGCCCGTCACTGCTGAGAAGCTGAACGGAATTGGCGCGATGTGCCTTCTGCTGAAGGACGCTATCAACCCGACACTGGTCCAGACCCTCGAAGGACAGCCTGCACTGATCCATGGCTCTCCGTTCGCCAACATCGCGCACGGCAACAGCTCGATCATTGCGACGAAGTACGCCCTCAAGATGGCGGACTACGTGATTACCGAAGGCGGTTTCGCTGCTGACCTCGGAGGCGAGAAGTTCTTCAACATAGTCTGCAGGGTTGGCAATTTGAAGCCGGATGTGGCTGTTCTCGTCGCCAGCATAAGAGCTCTGAAGATGCATGGAGGAATGGATGTCAAGGAGATTGGCAATCCAAACACGGACTTCCTCGAGAAGGGGTATTCGAACCTCGACAAGCACATCGAGAACATAAAGAAGTTCGGAGTACCCGTCGTGGTCGCCATTAACCAGTTCCCGACAGACTCCCCCGAGGAAATCGAGCATATCAAGAAGCACTGTGAGAAGGTGGGAGCCAGGTTTGGCTTGTCGAAGGTCTTCACAGACGGAGGCAAAGGAGGAGTGGAACTCGCTGAGGCCGTGCTCGAATCCCTGGACAAGGAGAAGTCCGAGTTCAACGTCCTTTACGACGAGAAAGCATCGATCAAGGACAAGATCAGGGCGATAGCGACGGAGATCTATGGAGCGGATGATGTCGTCTACACCGGTACCGCACCGGCGGACATAAAGGCGATTGAGGCTGCAGGGAACGACAAGCTCCCCATATGCACTGCCAAGACGCAATTGTCGATAACTGATGACCCCGCCAAGAAGGGTGCTCCGAAGGATTGGGTTCTTACCGTCAGGGAGGTCAGATTGTCCGCTGGCGCCGGGTTCATCGTGCCTCTGACTGGAGAGATCATGACGATGCCGGGTCTGCCTACCGTGCCTGCGGCTGAGCGCATCAACATCGATGACAAAGGCCACATAACGGGTTTGAACTGAGCCAGTAAGGATCCCGTTTGCTCTGGGCGGTTGCGACACTGCGTCCGGAGGTTTCAAACCCTTTCCTTTTGATTACACGTCGGGGACGACTTTGATGTTCCCGCAAACGCCAAACGCAATGCCCCACAAGCGTGCAGATGATGCCTGAGCTTGTAGAGGCGTTGTGCACGCAACGGCAATGACTCTCATAAGATGATGTAGGTCTGCAAGTGAGGGAGGGTAATGACAACCAAGGTCCTCGTGATAGGTGGGGGTCCTGCGGGCTTGACTGCAGCGGAGACCCTTGTGAGCAGGAAACAGGAAGTAGTGTTGGTCGAGAAAGAGGACAGCCTTGGAGGCATGGCTCGGGAACTTGCATGCAAGGGCATCTCTGAATGCAGAGATTGCGGCGTGTGTTACGCTATCGACCGAGCTGACGAGGCCACCAGGACCCCTGGTCTGGAGGTGCTTCTAAAGTCGAACGTGACTTCCTTGGAAAGGGTCAACGGGGGTTTCAAAGTCAAGATACGCTCCCTGCCACGTTATGTCACCGGAGATTGCATAGACTGCAACAAGTGCGTCGAAGCCTGTCCTGTCGACGGCAAAGCGATTTTCGCACCTACTGGAAGCGGCAGACCGCGCCCTTACTGGATTGACCGCGGCAAATGCCTCCACTTCAAGAAGAGCAAGTGCGAGAAATGCGCGCAGGTATGCCCTACTAATGCAGTCGATTATGAAGACAGGGCAAAGAACGTGACCAGGAATGTGTCAAGAGTGATTCTCGCGACTGGAATCGAGCCGACTGATGCGAGGGAAGTGCCGCGTTTAGGCTACGGCACGGTTCCGAACGTGGTGTCAAGCGTGGACGTCGAGAGGATCCTCAACGACGAGGGGCGGGTTGTCAGACCATTGGATGGAGTGGCGCCGAAGAAGGTGGCAATGATACAGTGTGTGGGTTCCCGCAGCGAGAAATCCGGCGTCGAGTACTGCTCGAAGTTCTGCTGCAAGTACGGCACAAAGATCGCGCAGCTCATGATGGATGGCGACCCAGACATGGACCTGGATTTCTATTTCATGGACCTGAGGACACTATATGAGCCTCAGGAGGACTTCAAGCGATGGGCAAAAGGCATGAAGAGGAAGGTGGAGAAGAAGAAGGTACCGCGGGTCAGACTAATAAGGAGTATGCCGTCTCAGGCATACCCGGGAGAGGAAGGCAAGATCTGGCTGAGGTCTTCGGGAGAGACCGACTCCGAGGTGACTGAGACTCCCTATGACCTCGTAGTATTATCCGTAGGCATGAAGCCGCGAGCATTGCCAGAGAGTCTCACTTCTCCCCTGGGCGTGACCCTTGATTGCCACGGGTTTGCCCGGTGTGAGACTTCGGACTGTGACCAGAAGGTGCTTGCACTCGGTGCTGCCTGCGGACCTATGGACATCGAGGAGACCGTCACCAACGCAATCGCTGCCGCAGCGATTCCGCCGAAGGAGGGGAATTGATGAAGCGCAGGGTACAGGTCGTTATATGTCGCACGTGCTCTGGAGCGGCGGATGTTCTGGATGTCGATCGGCTTCTGAGAGTAGCTTCGGACGCACCCTATGTCGGTTCCGCTGTGATCGTCAACTACGCCTGCAACAAGAAGTCAATATCGGAAATTGTGGATGACGCTAAGAGCAAAGAAGTCGACCGACTGCTGCTGGTTCCTTGCTCAAAGAAGGATGTCTCTCCTACCTTGTTCCAGGCTTATGTCAAGAAGGCCAAGATGAACGAATTCTTGATGGAGACTGTGGACCTCGTTGGCGAGGCAGCTCTCCCGCACAGAGACGATCCCGCCCGCGCTCAGGCAAAAGCTGAGGCTAAGCTACTTGCGGCAATCGCCCGCACTGCTTTGCTCGAACCATTGCATAAGATCACAGAGGACATGAGAACCAAGAACGTTGTCGTCATCGGAGCAGGCGTTGCTGGGGTCGAAGCCGCGACCACTGCCGCCAACCTTGGCATGCATACGATCATCATCGAGAAATCTGAAAAGAAGCTCAAGGTGCCCGGAGTCATGATGACAAAGTCGCGAGTCATCTCTACAGAAGGGCACGCGGGCAATTACAGTCTGTCCATAGAGGCGGGGGAGAAGAGGGAAACCCTGGAATGCGCCGCAGTCGTCGTTGCGTCTGGAGGTGATTGGTCGGATGCAGAGAGGCGCTTCATCGACGCCGCACCGGATTCGAAACCGTTGTATCAACTGGATAGGGATGTAAGTGAAGGGAAGACACCTGACGGAACCGTCATCATAATTGACACACCTGACCCCGAGGGCGCAAGAACCGCGGCTCAGGATTTCGCTTGGGAAGAAGCGCTCGACTGCGCCATCGAGATACGAAAGAAATCACCAGCCACGGAGGTCTACCTCCTATTTCAAGAGATGCGCGCGATGGGACTGGCTGAACTAGCATACAAGGAAGCTGCGGGGTTGGGCGTCACGTTCGTCCGATATGATGCGAAGAGACCCCCAGAGTTCGATTCTGAAGACGGGAATCGTGTGACTGTCTTGGACATGGCCCAGGATGAGACCCTTTCCATAGCGTTTGACGCCCTCTACTATGCCTCGGTATCTCCGAATCCAGACAACATCGCTATTGCTGACGCTCTGCGTATTCCGATGTCTCCGAGTGGCGGCATTAGAAGAGGCAGCATACAGAGAGGCCCCGTGACTACATTACGCCCCGGAATATTCGTCTGCGGGTCTGCCAAGTTCCCAAAATCCGAAGGAATGGCAAGGCTCGAGGGAAGAGCTGCCGGATTGCTCGCCGCCCAATTTGCCGCTGCCGGTGAAGTGGAATCCGGAGGTTCCGTTGCAGAGGTAGCACCCGAAAAGTGCTCGGCTTGTCTAACGTGCGTTAGGACATGTCCTTACGAAGCACCGTTCATAGGCGTCGCTGGGAAGGCAGAGATCGCGATTCAGATGTGCCAGGGTTGTGGCATGTGTGCGGGAATATGCCCCAGCAAGGCCATCGAATTGCACCACTTCACCGATGAACAGCTCTTGACGGAGGCCGCCGTCTATCTCAGGGGTGATTTCTAATGCCGGACAGAGAACCGAAGATCGTCGGCTTCTGCTGCGAGAAACACGGGATCGACAGCGTAGACCTTGCGGCCAGAAGCGGCAGACAGTATGATTCGAGCATCAGACTGGTCAGAGTGCCCTGTACTGGCAGAGTCGACGGGACACACCTCCTCAAGGCACTTGAAGAAGGTGCCGACGCGGTTTTCGTGCTCGGCTGTCTGGAGAAGAACTGCTATTACGATACGGGATCTATCGAAGGACGGAAGAGAGTGGCATATGTTAAATCAATGCTTTCCGAGGTCGGAATCGAACCGGAGCGCGTAGAGATGTTCAATGCCAGCTCTTCCATGTCCTGGAAATTCTCCGAGATCGCCTCGAATATGGTGAAAGTGGCCGCGCGTCTTGGGCCAATTGGGTCGAGGGGTGGTGGAAGATGATTATTGCAGAGCGCAAGCCCCTCGGTGAGATTGCGATGATGGTCGCCCCGCACGAAAAGGTCACGGTGATAGGATGCAGGAGTTGTGTGGCGATATGTCTCGCCGGGGGCGAGAAGGAGGTCGACACACTCGTATCAGCCATGAAACTCAAGAGTATGAACGAAGGGCGTACCCAGTACTTCGACGGGTTCGTTCTTGAAAGACAGTGTGAAAAGGAATGGGTAAAGGAAGTCGAAGATAAGATCCTCGCAGCCGACGTTGTGCTTTCGATGTCTTGTTCACTTGGAGCGCAGACAATCGGGGACTTGTACCCGGAGAAAATCGTTGTGCCGGGATTGAACACAGCTATGTTCGGCGTTCCTGAGGAGCAGGGAGTATGGTCCGAGAAATGCCTTGGATGCGGAGACTGCATAATCCACACGACCGGAGGCATATGTCCGATTGCCAGATGCGCCAAGAGCATGCTCAATGGTCCATGCGGAGGATCGTCCAACGGGCATTGCGAGGTCAACCTCGAAATCGAATGTGCATGGTACGCGATATATGAACGATTGAAGCTCCAGGACAGGCTCGACCTGATGGATACGGTTAGGCCCCCTAAGGAATGGAGTACGAGCCATAGCGGAGGGCGAAGGGTGATAGTGCGAGAGGATGCCAAGCTCACCCCGCACCAGATCAGAGGAAAGGAGGCGTCGCTATGAAGGCTGGAAGCAATCTGGAGAAGGTGCTCGAAGCAGGCAAGTTCGCCGTCACCGCGGAGATTGGCCCACCCCAGTCATCAAACCCGGAACCATTGACACATCATGCTAGAATGATGAAGGGATCTGCCGACGCTTTCAACCTTACAGACAACCAGACTGCGGTCGTCAGGCTATCCAGTATTGCCAGCGCAGCGATAATCATGAGGGAAGATATCGAGCCAGTCATCCAGATGACTTGCAGGGATAGAAACAGGATTGCCCTTCAGAGCGACCTCCTGGGAGCAAGCGCGATTGGCGTCAAGAATGTGCTTTGCCTAACGGGGGACCACCAAACCTTCGGAAATGAGAGAGCTGCGAAAAGTGTGTTCGATTTCGACTCCGTGTCCGAACTCTACACATTCGACAAGCTCAGGACCGAGGGACTGCAATCAGGAGGAACCGTAATCGATGACAAGCCCGAGTTGTATCTCGGCTGCGCGGAGAATCCCTTCGCTACTCCGTATGAATTCAGAGCAACGAGATTGGCAAAGAAAGTCGACTCTGGCGCTGATTTCGTGCAGACTCAAGCGATATTCGACATGGATATGTTCGAAAAATGGATGGACGAGGTCAGGAGCAGAGGCTTGGACAAGAAGACTCACATCCTTGCCGGCGTAATTCCGATGAAGACAGCAGGAGCAGCGAGATACATGAAGAACAAGGTGCCTGGAATGATAGTCCCCGATTACATCATTGAGAGAATGAGAAACGCCTCAGACGCGAAGGAGGAGGGCATAAGACTGTGCGTCGAGCAGATCGAGACTTTGAAGACCATCAAGGGTGTGCACGGGGTCCACGTAATGGCAGTCATGTGGGAGGAGATGGTGCCCCGAATAGTGGAAATGGCCGGACTTCTTCCTAGACCTACCGTTAAGTAGTCGTGGTACGGCAAGGAAGGATATCTCGGTTGCCGCTGTTAAGGGCTTTCAGCAAGCGCAACTATCTTAGCTGAGTTGGCTCTATTACCATATCGAGATAATGGCATCACCCGCCTTTGACGCTCTGAACGAGCGAATGCTTCATAGGCTGTTCGATATCAACCCAGACATGGCTACAATCCTGGGAAGACATGATCCGTACGACCACCTTCTACCACACGGCGGCGTCAGGAGGCTTGAAGACAACCTCGCACTGTTGAGAGACTGGGCTCAAGAAGCGAAGCGAGTCTCTGACGGTGAACAGCTGTCCAGAGACCAATCCATCTCTATGGAAGTCCTGAACATGACCCTCGCACTCCAGGAATTCGCCTTGATAGATTATCCCGTCTGGAAGATGAATCCGGATGCCTTTGAACAGCCAGGATGGACTCTATTCACGATGTTGATACGGAACTACGCACCGTTTGAGAGCAGAATCAAAGGGATCACATCAAGAATCGAGCGGCTGCCAAAATACCTAGCCCAATTCCAGGAGCGTTTCGATGATTCTCGCGCTGTACGTCCCTGGGCAGAGGCGGCGCTCGAGGGATGCGATGCGTTCCCCACATTCCTGACTTCGATAAGGCTCATCTCTGCTGGCAAAGTTGCCTTAGACCTCCAAGAGAAGCTCGAAGACGATTGTGACAAGTGCGCGGAAATCGTGAAGTCTCATCGCGAATGGTTGACGGGCATTATTGATGAAGCCACGGACGAATTCGCACTGGGAAAGGAGAAACTGGCAAAGCTTCTGAGCATCAGAGGCTTCGACCTCACACCGAAAGACATGCTCGACATCGGTGAAGACTATCTCGCCAAGATGCGAAGGCAACGTAGCGAAATAGCGAAGAGAATCGTGCCAAATGGCGACATGCATATCGTAACGAAGACCATCCGAGAGAACAGCGCATCATCATTCGACGACGTGATTCGGGAAACTGTCGAGGAGACTCAGAAGGCTATGACATTCATATCAGAACATAGCCTTGCCACTTTGGATAATTATGCCGTGCTCGACATCTACGAGACTCCGGAGTTCCTCAGACCGGCGCTGCCGGTCGCAGCGCTCATGTCACCAGCGAAGTTCGAGGAATCTCAGATCGGTGCGTATCTGATGACTCGTCCAAAGGAGGCGAGCGATATTTCTGCTCTCTGGAATAGAGCGATGATCACCAACACGACGGTTCATGAGGCATATCCAGGCCATTTCCTTCAGTGTGTTATGTCCAACAAGATGCCGTGGATGCACCAACTCCCACACATGTTCGCAATGGCAGACACGATGACCCCGCCATATGAGACAGGCGAAGGATGGGCGCACTATTGCGAGGAGATGATGTACGAGGAAGGATTTGAGGCGACGGACCAGGCAGCCGTAGCGATGTTGGATGCAGGTATATGGAGAGCGTGCAGAACGATCTACGACGTGAAGCTACACAGCGGAATGGCAACCATAGAAGAGATGGCGGACCTACTTGCAAAGGAGTCGAACACTGTGATCTCAGCTGCCAGAGAAGATGTAATTGGATTCTCGCGTGCACCTGCGTACCCGTTGTCATACCTGATAGGCAAACACCTCGTCAACGAGTTGCGGAGCCGATTGATGAACACTCTTGGCCAGGAGTTTGACAAGAAGAAGTTCCATGACCGACTGGCGGAGAACGGCAATCTTCCGTTCAACATTGCCAAGAGAGTCATCTGGGAGGACCTGACTGGCCGCAAGGATTATTGACCGAACTGCCAAGTAGCTACGAAAATCGTTATAACCGTTCAGGCAATACTCTCGTGGCATACCTTTGCCTTGCAGGGGGAGGGATGCTTTGGCCAGGCGTTGCCGACACTGTGGAGTAGATAGTATGAGCAAGGTGAAGAGAGCGCTCTTGAGCGTTTCGGACAAGACAGGACTAGCTGAATTTGCCAAAGGTCTTTCTGAGCTTGGGGTGGCCATCATATCGACCGGAGGAACTGCGACCATGCTCGAAAGCAGCGGCGTGCCTGTGATCGGCGTGTCCGATGTAACCAAGTTCCCGGAAATGCTGGATGGACGCGTCAAGACCCTCCATCCTGCCATCCATGGAGGACTCCTAGCAGTAAGAGACAAAGCGAATCACATGGAGGCCATCGGCAAGCATGGTATCGAGCCTATAGACATGGTCGTGGTCAATCTATATCCATTCGAGGCGACGGTCTCCAAGAAGGATGTCAAGTTGGAGGACGCAGTGGAAAACATAGACATAGGAGGACCGTCCATGCTCAGATCTGCGGCGAAGAATCACGCCTCTGTCGCTGTGGTCGTAAATCCTGCTCAGTACTCGGACGTACTGCTGGAGCTCAAGGAAAACGACTGCAAGCTCTCGCTTGCGACAAGACAGAAACTGGCTCTCGAAGCTTTCAGAGCTACGGCAAGATACGATTCTGCAATATCCAATTTCCTAGGCAAGCAGTTTTCAAGAGACGAACTCTTCCCTTCGAACCTGACGCTCTCTTTCGAGAAATTACACGATCTCAGATACGGTGAGAATCCTCACCAGAAGGCTGCCTTCTACAAGGACCTATTCGACCAGACGCCGCTGAGTGCAGCCGCCGCCGAGAAGGTCCACGGCAAACAGATATCCTACTGCAATGTGCTAGACCTCGACTCAGCACTCGCGATTGTATCTGATTTTGAGAAACCCACTGCAGCCGTCATAAAACACACCAACCCTTCGGGGGTTGCCAGCGCCGACACGACTGCTGAAGCATTTAGGGTGGCATACAATGCGGATTCTGTTAGCGCGTTCGGCTGTGTTGTAGGGCTTAACCGTGAGGTCGATATCGACACCGCCGAGGAGATCTCAAATCATTTCGTCGAAGCGGTTATTGCGCCTGGATATTCATCCGACGCTGAGAAGCTCCTCGGAGAGAAGAAGAACATACGGCTGATGCGCACCAACGCGCCCATAAAGCGCGAAGACGGCAGACTCATGATGGCAAAGGTGAAAGGAGGGTTGCTGGTGCAGACCGATCCCTACACGGATCTGGATAAGGAGAAACTGAAGATCGTGACGAAGAGGATCCCAACCGATGACGAGATAAATGCTATGATCTTCGGGGTCAAGGTCTGCCGGCATATAAAATCCAATACGATCCTTCTTGTCAAGGGCGAAAGAACCGTCGGAGTCGGCGCAGGACAGATGAGCAGAGTAGATTCTGCCAGAATTGCAGGCATGAAGGCAGGGGATGACGCGAAGGGTAGCGTGCTCATATCTGACGCATTCTTTCCGTTCAGAGATGGCGTGGACGCGGCTGCGAACGTCGGAGTATCAGCAATCATTCAGCCCGGTGGTTCCATGAGAGACGATGAGGCTATCGCCGCTGCGGACGAACACGGGATCGCTATGGTGTTCAGTGGTCTTCGGCTATTCAAACACTGAAGCTCCGAGACCCGTTCAGCCTCGATTCGGGTTCGAGCATGGTTCACAGTATCGGCACGAGCTTCGGCCTGAAATCGCCAGGCTCTGGCTGGACCATCGCATATGGCGCTGTAAACGGCTCCTCTCCTCTGACCATGGTCACACCCGATATCTTGTCCAGGCGTATGTGAGTATGTGCGAGATCTGCCAGCCGGTTCGTCGACCGAACGGATGGAGTGACTGTGCCCAGCAAAATGCCATCGTTGTTCAAGAGCGAAGTCAGGAAGTCCATCAGACCATCCAGAACGCCAGGCCCATAGATTGACTCTAACGAATCGAAACCTATCGAAGCAAGGAATGGCTGTTTGGTATCTCTCAGAGCATATTGCAGGTCTTGCCACTTCATATCGACCTTGACATTCTCCCCTTCGAGCGTCATCGTGTAATTCCTGGGTGACTCGGAAGCGGCATGCGGCTCCAAAATGCGGACGTTCCTATCGAATACATCTGGCGGTAGAAATCCCAGTAGTTCCTCTCTTGCTGTATCCGCTCCTGTCTTCTTCGTCGGCATCCAGGCGACGCCGTGGCCCTGTGACGCAAAATTGCAGATTACTGCATGCTCTATCTGGGCTGAAGAAGCGACGGGCACCCCCGGGCTCAGCTCGATGAGTGCTATCGTACCCTTCCTAAGACCGCCTTCGAGCATATCGTCAAGATCCGGATTTCCAGTTGACAGATACTTGTCGTTGATAGGCATCACCGGTTCGAAGGGCTTTGGCTGTTCCGGCTTGCTGTATCTGCTGTATTCGAATGTCCTGACACGGCCTCCGAGCAACGTGTAGACATACTTGGGCTGCCTGATTTCGCAGCCTCTCAACTTAAGGAGGTCCATCTCACGTATTCTGCGTCCGGCGGAACTATCCAGTGAAAGATACAGCACTCCGTCCCCTAGATAATCCAGGAGTGGGTCGGGAGTCTCCAGCACATAGACAACGTTCGTACCGCACCCCTCCACCAAATCCTTCTGAAGGGCCGTGATCAACCTCGCTGGGGGTACTCCGTACTTGTCGGCGAGGGCATCTATGCTGTCTATGATTATAAGCGTCCTCTCGGGGAGGGCCTTGTCGACCACGTCATAAGCCATCTCGATTTCAGGCATCATTGATCCCACGGTGACCGTGATTTCGTTCTCACCCGTGGGCTCGGCGGGCGAGTCCTCATCTTCGCCGGACTCTATGCTTCCTTCTAGCTTCAGGAGTTCGGTCCTAGGTGCCTTGGCTTTCTCCCCCTGCATCTCACCCTTGATTGCGGCCAATCCGAGCAGTATCTTCTCGACCTGCATCTCAGCGTCGGCCTTTGTCCTCAGCTTCTTTCGGGCTTTGAGTATCTCTCCCTCCTTGACCTTGTCCATAAGCCACGGAAACTGATTGAAAAGAGAATGGTCAGAAACCCTTGTGGACATGTAATAGCTTTGTTGAAGCTGCGCCAATTCCTCTATCATCTGAAGGGCCAAAGTCGTCTTTCCGGTCCCCGCCATCCCCCTTAGGATCAGGGAATGCCCTCCCGAACTAGCGAGGAACTTGAGTACTTCTTTTGGAAATGTCGCCGATTCCGTTTCCGTTTTCTCTTCCATCACAATCCAACTCCTCCAACAACAGCTGCGACCTACCTCTCCATGGGTCTAAGAAGGCCTCCAGACGCGCCCTCCTCCTCCTCATCCTCTTCAATCAGCTTAATCTCCTTCCACTCACCGCCGAAGTCCTGTGTGACTCCGGTCACCATCTGGAACCTGACTCTGAGTTTTCCCCCCTCAAAGAAGATATACGCATTCTTGAGCATCGATTGGTAGAGTACTATCCTCTTGCCCTGCTGGGTAAGCGCCCGATCTACAGCTTTCAGAAGCCCTGCCTTCTCGAGGACGTGTATGCGCCTGTAGCATGCAGCGATCGGTATGTTCAGTTTGGAGCTGAGTTCCAGCGCATGCTTCGGTTTGCGGGAGCAGGCGACCAGTATCTTTGCGGCATATGTATCCATTATCAGTCTAGATGCCTCGATGGGGTCCAATGGCAAGGCCTCCGTTGCACTGCCAAACCGCTACGGCCTGCTTTAGCTCTGGTCCTGGGGGGATTCGCGGCGAAGCGTCCGACGCTTCAGTTGGCGTGTACAGCGAATAGCTATCTGGCATTTAATACTCTTTCGCTATTCATACTTCAGCGAATGCGAAATCCGTCCTCAACATCATTTCGAAGAGCATACATGAAATAGTGAGTAGGATATTGGAGGTGTCCGGACTCAGCCAATATACTCAACAGGTCACTGTGGGAATGGTCACGCATGGCGTTCACTGGAGAACTGTAACCATGAACGGCGTCAAATGCAGATGCGGATTCGCCACGACGGCGAGGCGGCTTCGCTGTCCCAGATGCGGAAAACACATGAAGGTCACCTATTGGCCGAACCAAGGACGCGTGCTTGCGTTCATCAAGCTGGACATCATACCCACTGGCCAGGAATTCCCCATGGACCTCCTTATGCTCGAAGTGGAGGACGGACCTAAGTTCATCTGTTGGACGGACACGCCCTTCTCAATAGGCGAGCGTGTGACCTTCGTTCAACTTGGAAGCTCGTTCATTTGCAGCCCCTCCAAGGACTTCGACGAAATTGCCCGCGAAGTTGGCGAGTCAGAAGGAGATGGAGGAGATACTGGCGAGAGAGAATCGCTGTCCCAGTGACGATATCCTGTCCTCCAGGATCCCTCGCAGCTCGTCAATAGTCTGCGCCTCACATCTTCTCAAGTCAACGACGAGTTCGCTTGTCATATGCTCGTAGTACACGAGCACGTTCGTATAGCCAGCAATGACGTTGAGAGAAAGCTCTCCAAGAACGTTCATGACTTCGTGGAGCGACCCGGGTCGATCGGGCAGATCAAGCTTCAACCTGCATAGGTTGACATCTTCCTCGAGAAACACTATCGACAGAATCCAGGCTTCGGGATCGCCTATAAGCATTATTGGTCCGGAATCCTTCCCCATGAAGCTGGCATAGGCTTGAGGAAGCTTGAAGGAGTTCTCCTCGATGATGCTTGCCTTCTTCTCCGTCTTCCTGAGCGCCTTTGTCTTAACGCTCTCCGAATCCAGGGAAGCCCCAAGGGTGTATCGAGTCGCAAGGTCGGAATCTTCCACATCAAGGTAGTCCACGAGTTCGAGAGCGGGGTCTCTGGCGGTCTTAGCGTCGTCAAATTCGCGCTTCAGCGAAGCTGAATCGCCGTAGAACGAAAGGTCGACAAGCATCTCCCAAATCATCACTACGTTGGGAATCGAGCTAACAGTCTCAGAATTCAGAATATCGATGTTGAGCGATTTTAGAAACTGAGCGGCCTGAGATAGTGCGCCCGGCTCGTCCTTGACCTGAATAGTCACATATGCAATCTCCCTGTAGTTCTCAGGTCCGAACGGAGAGAGGACTATTTCGTACGCCACCCTATCACCAGCCTCGTACTTGAACAAGGAGCTGAACACTTCGCTCCCGTTCACTAGGCCGAGTGGCTCACCCACCTTTGGGCTTATCCTAATCCTTCCGGAAGTTACCCGTCCGAAATCCCAGAGCTTCATGTGCCTCGCCTCTGCGTATTCGGTAAGCTGAACCACGACATAAAGATGTTGAGGAATGCTCATTCCTTCGGAGAGAATATGTACAGAATGGGCACTCTATTCTTGAGACCGGTCCAATAGCCGCAAGACTTGCATTTGTAGCCCATCGTGACAGACCCTCCATAGACTGTGAGGTTTCTGATTCTCTCAGTTCTGCCTCCACACACGGGGCATGCTCCAGCAGAGGTCTTGTCTTTGGTGTCTCTGCACCGAATCTCTATGGTCGCGAGATTGTTGCTGAGGGCGAGCTTCCTCACCCGCTCTTGACTGACCGTATAGTCCGAGTCATGGCGTCTCAATGACCTCAATACCAAAGCCGTGAGTTTGCGCTGAGAATTGATTACACCATGTCTATCCAGGATGTCTCTGATGGCCTTCACAACCTCAGTGTCAGACGGGATTCTATAGGCCATCGAAAGGTGATTGCGATTCGCTTACGAATACCTTTCCACAGGCCTGCCGTATGCCGGAAGGCTTGTTGGAGGTTTTCGAGCCCCGATTATCGCATTCGTCGCTCGGCAAAAGATATAAGAGAGCAATGACTACTCGCCAGACGGTGATGAGGGCATGCGAGCGAAAGTCATCATTATGGGAGCCGCGGGAAGAGACTTCCACAATTTCAACGTGTACTTCCGCAACAACGCCAACTACGAGGTAGTGGCGTTCACCGCGACACAGATACCGAACATCGAGGGTAGGAAGTATCCACCAGCACTCGCGGGTAAGTTGTATCCCAGAGGCGTCGATATTCATCCAGAATCAGATCTGCCTAGACTCATATCCGAGTTCGGAGTCGAGCAGGTGGTTTTCGCTTACTCGGATATCCCGCATGTTGAGGTTATGCACAAAGCGTCCTTAGTCAACGCCGAGGGTGCTGATTTCAGGCTGATGGGGTCCAATCAGACCGCTCTGAAGGCGAAGGTCCCCGTTATAGCGATATGTGCCGTCCGGACTGGATCAGGGAAATCGCAGACGACGCGGGCAGTGGCATCAGTGCTGAGAAGCAAGGGGAGGCGTGTAGTAGCCATCCGACATCCGATGCCCTACGGCGACTTAGAGAAGCAGGCCGTTCAACGGTTTGCCACATATGAAGACCTTGACAAGCACGATTGCACCATCGAGGAAAGAGAGGAGTACGAGCCGCACATAGACAAAGGAATAATCGTCTATGCCGGGGTTGACTACGAGAAGATACTCAGGCAGGCGGAACAGGAGGCGGAAGTCATTCTCTGGGATGGTGGGAATAACGACACGCCATTCTATGTTCCAGACCTCCACATCGTGGTGGCCGACCCACATAGAGCAGGACATGGTAAGGCGTATCATCCGGGAGAATCGAACATACGCATGGCCGACATTGTCGTCATCAACAAGGTTGACACTGCCGAACCGGACAAGGTTGTGGCAGTGAAGAAAGTAATTGCCGAGCTCAATCCTGCTGCACAGGTCGTGACTGCAGGTTCCCCTTTGACTGTGGAGGATTCGGCGGCGATCAATGGAAAGAGAGTGCTGGTCATAGAAGATGGTCCCACTGTCACCCATGGAGAGATGGCTTTTGGCGCTGGATTGATCGCCGCGAAGAACGCCGGTGCGAAGGACATAATCGACCCTAGACCGTTTGCCGTTGGATCAATTAAGGCGACATTCGAGAAGTACAGCCATCTTGAGAAGGTACTTCCAGCGATGGGATATGGAAGTCGTCAGGTCGCGGAACTTGAGGAAACCATCAACTCCTCAAACTGTGACGTTGTGGTCTCAGGAACCCCCATCGACTTGACCAGAGTCCTTGGAAAGGTCAATAAGACGATAGTCAGGGTGAAGTACGATCTCCAAGTGATTGGAGAGCCGACCCTAGAGCAGATGCTGGACGGTTTTTAGCCATCCTTTGAAAAGTGTTAAGCCTGAGTGGGGGGATTCGGATTTTCGCGGGAGTAGCTAAGCCTGGCCAAAGGCGCAGGACTTAAGGTCCGCTGCGACGCGGATAGGGGATTCTGTCTCATAGGAGTCCAGGGGTTCAAATCCCCTCTCCCGCACAATCATGCGTAGCCAGACAAATATTCTTAGTTTTCAATTAAAGAGGTTTTTGCACTTCGTGGGATTTCGGACTGCCAGGAATCCGTCATCTCCTTCAGTGCGACTTCTTCTCTCTTCCGGCAGTAGTAGCTCTCTGTGGTCTTAGTGCTGCCGTGTCCCATAATAAGGGACACGCTGTCCAACGGGACGCTGTCGTCGATGCATGACTGACCAAAGGTTCTCCGACAAGCTCTGAGGTCGAATCTCGCACCAAAATCCTCTTCCACAATCGTTGAGAAAAGGCCATAGGGGCGGAAAGATGGAAAGGAAAAGGTTTCGTGGGGGTTGTGACGCAGTTCTTGCCGTTTCCAGATGAGCGGTCACGGAGGCACCAAGGCCATTGTTCCTATAGCAGTTATCTCGTCCTCGGAGAAGTTCACGACTCCCTGTCCGTGCAAGTTCCATCCCAGCAAGTAGCTCCATTCACCCGTTGCTGCTGTCACCGAGCCAGTGTAATGGAACTTGAGATTGTCCAGGTTAAAGACGCCCTGATCGACTCCCTCGATGCTGTTGTCTCCATCCACTATCACGAAGTCCTCGAAGTAGTGCTCAACTACGGGGTCTTCAGCTGGGCCAGTAAAGAACATCTCATCCCAGCGTTCCCAAAGCTGGTAGATTCCCGTGACGTCGCCGTCGACAGATCCGTCCCAATCGGGCTCACCTTCGTCAGGGGCGAGATTCAACTCCAACTCTATCGTGCATTTGAGAGCCATGCCGCAACATGTATCCGCGACCGCTGGAACCGACAACATTGACATGAAAGCAAGCGTACTAGCTACGAACGATGCGAAGAACAGCTTTCTCATACTCTCACCTCCTCCTCGAACCACCACCGAGGCGCAGACTTCGCGCCCTTCTTGGGACACGGTCGGGAGGAAATCGACGAGCGTAGTCATAAGTGCAGGTCAATGCGGCGATTACGGTTCGGTCACGAATCGATGACGTTCTGGTCACTTCTATCAAGCCCGAGTCAACAAATCGGACAGTCAAAGAGGCGGTCCGCGGCTCAGGCCCGGATGCCGGGTCACCGAGTCAGGGAGCGCTGATGGAGTCTTTCGTGACCCATGGAATTCCGCAGCCAGATGTCAGGCAACTCCTCAGTCCAGTTGTCATACAGGCGCTCATGATAGACTAGGTTAGGCGTTATCGCTGCGACGTCATCGTCCTCGCGAATCTCTGCGAGGATCTTGCGTATCTCGCTCATCCTGTTCGAACTGATGATGCCAAGAAGAAAACCTGGAAGGTTGCTGAACGACCTGAAGTAGGTCAAGTGGATCGGGTCCTTCGAAAGCAATCTCCTCGCGACTCTCACCTTGTCAGCATCCTCCTTCAGGTGCACGTGCACCACGGTCAGCATGTCTTCGCCCGAGGGAATGTCCCAAGGGATGTCATAGTCCAATGATCCTCCGGAGATCATGTCATTCAGATGGCGGCCGACGGTTTTGGCCGATACTCCGAGCATCTCGGCTATCTCCGCCGTTGGCTTGCGCACGTTACCCCTTAGCGAAATGATGATTCTCAGGTCTAGAGGTGATAGCCTCTTGTAGCTCTGCCTGCGCTCTTCTCCGCTGACGTGGGATAGGATCCCATCACTAAAGACGGCCAGGCCTATTGTTGGCTCCGAAATCTCCGCAGTTCGTTTGGCGAATTCGACATAGCCATCGAGTTCCGAGGCGTTCCTAAGGCAGCCGAGGATGTAGAGGTAGTTCCCCCCAGCGACGACGACACGGCCAACGAATTCGTTCTCACCCAGTCTATCCAAGGTCTCCTCAATCGATGACGTTCTGGACCTGCCCCAGACCGCTGCAGCAACCCCGTCAATGTAGTGAATCGAGACTCCGGGCCTCATAATCCTGAACACTCCACTCTTCGCTAGAGCGAGCATTCGATGGTGAATGGTCTGTCTCGACATCCCTAGCTTCTTCTCAAGTTCCTTGTTATGCATCCTAGGATTCTCATATAGCAGGAGCAGCAAGTTCCTGTCTACATCGTCCATTTCCTCAGAGTGAAGAGCACCAAGCAGACTATTGAATCTTTGCTGTCCCTATCCTGATGCCGAGGGTTGCCCCGCATATCGGGATTTGCCGAGGGGCAATCGCCCCTTCCTCTTGGTCTTCTCTCTCGAGGTGATGGGCACAGTCGGTCTTCTCACCGGCATAGAACTCCGCCTTGAATCTTCAAGCTGCTACCTTTAACCACCGGCAAATTCCGGGTCAATATCCGGGACTTCAGGAATCGCTCATGCGATGCATGAACCGTGTGTTCAAACAGGAATCTCAGAGAAAAGGCCATAGGGGCGGAATGGTTAGGTCTTCCCAGAACCGTCAGATGGGGAGTCTCATGCTGGTTCTCTCTAGCAATGCGAGCCGCCGTCGCCTGATTGTCAAATTGTCAGCGAGATCCAGCGAATCTGAGACTCTACAATCTAATGCGTGACGGTCTAGAGCGCAATACCATCAAGGGAGTTTGGAGTCGATGGCCCTGACCAATCGAAATGCCGGAGATCGCTCTACAACAACGGTGGCAGTGAAAACCATAAACTGAAGGGTTTGCGCGTCGAAAACATAGATCAGAGAGCTAAATGGCACCTAAAAGCGTCTCGGCGGCCTGTGCTTCTGATAACATTCCCTGCAATACACAGGCCTTCCTTCCGTCGGCTTGAATGGGACCTGTGTTTCAGCACCGCAGTCGGAACATGTCGCGGAATGCATCTCTCTTGGCCTGGAGCCGAAGCCGCGATCGTTCCTGCGGGGTCTGTCGTTTATGAGGACTACCTCCAATACTTCTCTTCTAGCCCCCAAAAGGGCTAGAGGCACTCCTGGAGTTAATCTGATATGTATATTAAACCTCTGGCCAAATAGACGCTATAGAGCGTCTGTCAACTTCGAGCTCCTCATTAACCTCACCTTCCCTTCCATGAGATGAACTCGTTAATTCTGGGAGACAAGGGGCTATTCCAATCACGGAGCATCTTCACCAATAGTGCTGCTTTCCCTTGATTGAACCAAGACACATCCGACCCCCACTATATGGGCAGAGGACTTAGGGAGCGTGAGAGAATGGTCCATCTGGCCATTTCCATCTTGACTATATGATCCTCATCGGCTCAAGATACGTCAAGTACGTCCTGCAAATCTGAATTTCCCTCGAGGGACGGCCATCTCGAATTTCGCGCCCTCTCTCGGCGACCCGACTTCCGAAATCGTTATTCCAGTCATGGCCAGAATCTCTCTTATCAGGAAAAGGCCAAGGCCGCTCTCCTCTCCGTATCCAGGCTCGAATATCTTCTCCTTATCGGATACGGGTATTCCTATGCCGTCGTCCGAGTAGGTTACAATCAAGTCTTCGCCTCTGCTGAAATAGGTCACCGCGATCGTGGTCACCTTCCTTCCGTGCTTGCGAGAATTGACCAACAGATTGAGAAAGACCTTCTCGAACATAGGATCGACAAGTATCTCAAGATCCTCTAGCGAGTCCGTCAACTCAATTCCTCCCATATCCAAGGTAGACACTGCACCGGCTAATTCCAGCTTCACCCTTGCCCATTCCGGCGACTTGGTACCAGCTCTCTGATAGTTGCCCGCGAATTGCAACTGCTCAGTAATCGCATAGCACGCCTGCTTCGCAGCGCTGATATGAGCGGAACGTGCATCATCGTCTGAGTCGTCCTCCAGCAGGTCAAGGTACCCCATTAGTATGCCTATCTGATTGACGACATCGTGCCTTGTCAGAGAGCCCAAGAGTCCCAGCTTTTCGTTCGCCTGTCTCAGAGCCTCTTCTGTTCTTCTTCTCTCAGTTACATCTCTCGCAATCGCGGACGCTCCTATGATCCTACCCGCTCCGTCTTTAACCGGGGATATTGTCAGAGACACATCCACCCTAGTACCATCATTTCTCACCCTGATGGTCTCGAACCAGGGAACGCGTTTTCCACGCTTCACTTGTTTGAAGGCATTGAAATACTCCTCATACCGTTCAGGAGGAACAATCATTGAGATGGGCTTTCCAATGGCCTCCTCGGCTGAGTAACCATAAAGCTCCTCGGCCGCGGGATTCCAGCTGAGGATGGTGCCGTTCAGACTCTTGCCGATTATGGCATCGAGGGAGGAATCGACGATCAGAGCCAATCTCTCAACTTCTTCCTGATACTTCTTCCGGTCGGTTATGTCCAGAACGATTCCCTGATAATCTAGGATGTTGCCTTCGGAATCCCTCCTTATGAGAACTCTAGAATCAACCCATCGAATCTCCCCGGTCTTTGTCAGGATTCGGCATTCGAGTTCGATCTTGTGGTCTCCTGCTTCTATTCGCTCCGTAGCCTCGTTCTCAAGAGCGTCTAAATCATGCGGATGAACAGTTTCCGCAAAAGTCAGTTTTCCCGATTCAAACTCGTACGGTGTGTACCCGAACTGAGTCACGTTTTCGGAGACGAAGATGACTGACCATAAGGGGTCTGGCCTCATAAGAAAGACGACAGCCGGACTAGCGTTGACGACGCTCTCGAAGTATTCGCGGTTTTCGAGGCGCTCGGCCCGCTCCTCTTGAGGGTTTGCCGTCCGATCAGTCCCCATAATCTCTTTGAGCCCATGTACCCGATTGGACTAAAAACCTTCCGTCGATGGCCGATAGCCGTGCGATGGATGTTCGATTGCATCCGACATGACCACCCTCAGTTCAAAGCCGAAGCACAACTTACAATCTCATTGGACAAATCTCTATGACACGATCTATCTCGGCCTCAGTTGACAGGAACTTGGATATCCCTATCGGACTCATGCTCGTCTAGCGATTTGAATGTAGTGGCATTCCGGACATTCAAAGGTCTTTCCTTTAGTCTCAACGAGCTTCACATGTTTCTTGTGCTTTTCGCATTCAGGGCAGTTGATGTCCTTCTCCGCATGTCTACGATGATCCATAATCCCCACGTTGACGCCTCCATGCGTTCATCGCTTTATCACGGATGAATCTTGTCACGTTCATGTTCAGAAATGACTTGCGCAGCCGTGTACGGCTTTGATTATCGCTTCAAGTGAGGATTCGAAATCACCGTTTTCCACAAGGGTTCCCGTGACGATGATATCTGCTCCGGCAGAGCAGAGTTTCTCTGCTGTCTCGGGGGAATTGATGCCGCCTCCTACAACCACGGGGACGCCGACGTTGTTCTTGACCTCCCGTACCATCATTTCCGGCACAGGTTGTGGAGCTCCCGAACCTGCTTCGAGGTAGACAAGAGCCATGCCGAAAAGCTCAGCCGCGATCGCATAGCCTACGGCTCTATCAACATCATCCCTTCTGACTACATCCGCTTCCCCCACCTCGCCGACCTTCATGCCTGGCTCCACGATTATGTAGCCCATAGATATCGTTTCAAGACCCAGCCTCTTTATCATCGGGGCTCCCTTGCGCTGCTCACCAGTGAGGTTTCGGACATTGCGCGAGTTGAGCATGCTCATGAAATAAACGGCATCGCACCTCTTAGCGATGGCATCTGCTCTCGATGGAAAATAGATTACGGGCAAGGCGCACCTGCTCTTGATCTGGTCCACGGTGAGATCCAGATTTTCCTGAGTTACCCCGGTGGATCCCCCCACCATTATAGCATCCGTCCCGGCTGCGGCAGCCCTCTCCGATATGTCTCCGGCGACCGAGGTTGGCTGCTTTGCAGGGTCTATCAGAGTCATGTGCAGCCTCCTCTGCCTCAGCCCATCATCGATGTAAGCCTTCACCTTCATGTTACACCACCGAACAGAAACGCCGTTAAGGCAATCAGCATAGCCAGCTTGATGACTTTCTGACCCTGCTCAGGGTCCGCGAAGTGTATCATAGCGCTGTATATAAAGACTGTATCGGCGACAGCCACTAGAGGCATATACCACACCGATACCAATGAAAGCAAGAAAGGGGCGGGACTGAGCAGAACCGCAATAGCTAGCATCGCAGACGCCACAACGCCTGCATTGCCCGGACCGATTCTGATGGGAAGGGTCTTGCGAGTACCGACGTCTCCCTTGATATCCTGGATGTCCTTGACAATCTCCCTGCCAAGCGTCGCGAAGAAGGCCAAAGCAGCAAGTATCCAAGCCAGTTGCAGTTCGTCTACGGCCAAACCACCGAAAAGGAACAGCGCGGCGGTCAACCAGCTTATGGCAAGGTTTCCGGCAAGCCCTTCGGACTTGAGAAAGATCTCGTATGCAAGCATAACTGCCGCAGAGCCCAATACGACCGCAAGAGACCAGAATCCAACAATCCAACCGAGTACGAACGAAACTCCGAACATAGCGGTAGATGCGACCAGAGCTCCTCGAGGCGTCACGATCCCTTTGGGTATTGGTCTTGATGGATGGGCAGTCTTGTCTGTCTCGCGGTCGAAATAATCATTCAATGAATTGCCGCCAGCCATAAACGCAACGACCACAGCCATGGATGTCAATACATCTGCAAATCTGTCGATCACGGTCTGCGGCTGAGAACATATGACCGCGGAGAGCAATACTGCAGCCGCTGCCATGGCGCAGTTGCCAAGGCGAGCCATCGCGACATACCCTTTCAGAACGCTAGGGTCGCCCCCGGAAGCCATCAGAGCTGGCACTGCCTGCACGAATATAAGAGTTTTGAGAGGTGTCATCCAAAAGCATTATGTAGTGACGCCATGTTGGTCAGCCCTGCAATGCAGACTCCTATGCCTCCGGACGCTGCCAAGGAAATAGAATATGTAAAGAGCATGGTGGCACGGCATTTTCCAGTATATGATGTGAAAGTGAATTACGACGTTGTTGAATTCTACTGCAGGATAGACGAGACGACGCTAGAGGAATCCTTCGACAGACTCCGTGAGGAGATGGCGTCGCACGATTACATTCCGATGATAACCTATCAGAAAGGGGAGCATGTGGTTATCGTTGGCAAGAGGCCGCGGTCAAAACACAGAAGCATCTATGTCAACCTTGTGATGTTGATAATCACGTTGACCGCGATGACGTTCGCAGGGGTAATGGACTGGGCATCGTATGCTGATGTTCCCAGCAGCGAAACTTTCAGCCTCGAGAACATAGCTAGAGGAGTACTGGTCTTCACCCTCCCTTTGTTTGCGATACTGACGGTGCACGAACTCGGTCACTATTTCATGGCAAGGAAGAGAGGAGTGGCCGCGTCACTCCCGTTCTTCATCCCTTCGATTCCTCCCCTTGGAACCTTTGGAGCATTCATTTCGCTGCGCGATCCGATACCCAGCAGGAAGAGCCTACTTGAAATCGGCGTTGCTGGGCCGCTCGCGGGGCTCATACTCGCCGTACCGATAGCCATAGCTGGCCTGATGCTCACAAACATCGATGCCAAACCCATCCCCGACGATTTCGAGAGCGGAAGCATCTTCCGCGTGGCATTTCCGCTGATGTACAGCTGGATAGAGGAGCTTTCGCCGATACAAGGAGATTACCTCCTGCATCCGATGGCATTTGCGGCTTGGGTAGGTTTCCTGGTCACCGCACTCAATCTACTGCCCGCAGGGCAGCTCGATGGGGGACACATTGCCAGAGCAGTCCTTGGACGGAATGCAAAGTTTGCTAGCTGGATCACTATAGCGGCACTCGTCGCCCTTTCGTTCTTCTATTTCGCATGGATGATCTTCGCGATATTGATACTGTTTCTCGGGGCCAAACACCCGCCACCGCTCAACGACATAACCAAACTAGACACCAAAAGAAAGGTTGTGGGCGTATTCGCCTTTGCAATACTGGTAATTGCATTCGCTCCGGTGCCAATATCGGTGCTCGACTCCGACCATTCAGTGGAGTTATCTCCGATTGGAGACGTGAACGCCATTTTGTCACCGGGCAGCACTATGGAATTCTCCTTTAGCGTCGAAAATCTCGGGAATGTAAGGAACAATATCACGGTGTTTGCAGACAGCCCGCCGCAGGGATGGGTTGTTGCATTCAAACGAAATGCCTCGTTGGACCTGGATTATGAGCAATCAGTGGAACACAGGTTCGATGTATCGGAGAATCTGACGTACGATATGCGTGTGACCTGCGGCCCATCGCCTCCGGGGGAGGAACAGATTACTATTATCGCTCGGTCTCTGTCATCTCAGGAAGAAGAGTTCATTGAGGATAGCGCCGTCTATTCATTCAATGTAACGTACCCAATTCTGGAATTCTGGGTGAAGAACGACACAGTGACTGTTCCCATTGGAGGAGAGGCGAACGGCACGGTGCAGATGAACAACACCGGCGAGGTGGACATTGCCCTGACTTTGACGGTGTCAAATCTGCCTACGATAGGCGTGGATCTCTACGAAGACGAGCTCCAACCCAACCATACTCAGGCGCTCCAGGTATCCATTCCTGCGAACGAGTCTATTTCGTTCCACGTGTTCATCTTCACATCGGATTCGACCGTCGAAGGTGATCGCATTGTGCCTATCCAGGTATTCTACTTCGGCTTCAACCTGGAAACGATAGAAGTCGGCTTGGTCGTGTTCTAGGCTCAATGGCTTGTCAGATTCTCTCCAGGACGCAGAAATGGCGAGTGAGGGAGCGATGTACCCAAAAGTCGTGGCACACGATCTGTTGAAAATCCTCCGCAAGACTGGTCAGCTCAGAATCGTGCACTGCAATAGCTACTCTTGACCTCTTGTCTACAATCTCACCGAACGCGCGGAACGCTCGCTTGAATAACCTATCGACCGGCTCGCCATTAGTGCTTGACGATCTCCCATAGGGTGGATCGGTAGCTATACCATCGACGTGACGGATAAAAGCGTGTAACGAACCCACATCGCACTTGTGCAACATGGCCTCCGCACCGAGATACGCCAGATTCGCTCTCGCTCCCTGGATCATCCTCTCCGAGATATCAGCTCCTATGGCCACGGTACCAGCAAGCGCCGCTTCGGCAACAACCGAACCCGTTCCGCAAAACGGGTCGAGCAGCCTCTCGCCAGGGCGAGTCTCCGTCAGATTCACCAGGCATCTGGCGAATTTCGGATGGATGGAGATCGGGCGGTCGAAGGGCAGGTTCTTCGTCTTCCTGTGCTCATAAGATGCCCTATCGACGGATCCCAGCAGGCGGCCGATATGCACATCCTCGGAATAGACGATTCTTACCTCAGATTGCGGATTGCGAAGGTCCACGCTCCGTCCCATGGCTTCTCCGATAGAATGATTCATTCGATCCAGATCGACATCTATGTGCGAAGTCCCTATTCTGGTAGAATGTACCCGAATCGGTCCATGAACATCCAATGACGAGGCGGTACCCTCGACGTCCTCCGGATTGCAGGAACCCAAATACTCGGAAACAGAGTGACAGAGAGCGATTCTGTCGACAAATTTCGAAGGGTTGGCGTCCGTGTCTATGACCATTACTCCATCGTCCTCCAAAATGACCTCCGCCACATCTCCTATACCTCTGCCTACGGAAAGAGCCTCGGAACGAGCAAGAGGCTCGCACTCCATCGAGAGCTCGAGAAGGAGCTTCATGCAGACTGCGAAGAGCAGCCGTCGGAAATAATTCTTCGCATCAGTCTGTTATGCCTGCTTCTGACACCTGAAAGACCGCCTCCGCCTCAGGGAGGTTTGGTGAGTCTATCAGCCGGGCAATCCTCTTGCCTCCCTTGCTCTTTCTGAGGTAAAGCCTGAATGTCGCGGTGTGACCGACTATGTGGCCCCCAATAGGACGTGTTGGGTCGCCGAAGAAGGCGTCCGGCTTTGCTGCGACCTGGTTCGTCACAGCTATGACGGCGTTGTGAACGTCCCCGAAGCGGAGCATATCGTGCATATGCTTGTTGAGCATCTGCTGCCGCTCTGCCAGAGCTCCCCGACCGATGTATTCCGCCCTGAAATGCGCCGTCAGCGAATCGACTATGAGCAACCGCACAGGTATCTCACGGGCTACTTCAAACACCTTCTCCAGCAACAACATCTGATGGTGACTGTTGAACGCGCGGGCGACATGTATCTTCTTCAATACTGCATCGGGGTCCATGTCGGCCGCCTCGGCCATCTGCGTGATCCGCTCTGGCCTGAAGGTCTGCTCGGTGTCGATCATTATGGTATGGGCATCTAGCCCTCCTTCCTCTTTGGGCTTTGAGCAGTTGACGGCGAGCTGATGGCATATCTGCGTGTTGTGCAGCACTGTCGGGAGGTTTCCCCCTACGAAAGAGTGTGTCCTCGGAACAACGAGATCGTACACGAAGCCGTCATGCGCGTAAGGCGCCACAGAACGCACTTCGTCCCAAGATATCGGCTCCATCGAGCCAATATCGAGCTCGTAGTCTTCGTAGCAGCTCTCCAATGCGGGAACGGCTACGAGATCTCCTGCTCGGATTTCCCATGTAGGCTTCCAGGATATCTCCTGCCCTCGCATAACCAGCAGTTTGTGCGGGCCAGTGAGTTCCAAGAGCCTCCCTCCGGCCGTCAAGACCTCGAACATGAGCTTTACGCGCTCGCGGTATATCGCAACCGCTTCGGCGCGCTCGAGTCGCCCCTGAGAAAGGCTCGGAACGAATACATCGTTGAGTGGCAAGACCTCTCCAGAATCGAAAGGGACTCCCATTCCCAGCTTCGAGTACATCCTGGATATCTCATCGATATTCCTCTCGCCGTCGGCGAAATACAGCACCTCGGTCCGCGGGGAGACGCACTTGCCCGAACCGTATTCTCCGAAGAACTCGACGATCGCCTGGCTCTCGAAACCACCTCCCATGAGGTCGTCGAACGCCTTGGAGCCCGAAGGTATCCTGGAGACATTCTTCCTCCGCTCCAAGATCAGGTCGCCGGTCTCGAACCCACCTACATCGGCGACTTTCTTGGCAGCAGCGATTATCTTGACAGCCGTCGCCTCACCTATCTCGGCGAGTTCAGCGAGATTCCTTGGGGAGTCCACCGCTATCATCATGATGTCGTTATAGCCTGCTTCCTTGAGCTTCTCAAATATCGCGGGTCCCACGCCTGGGAGCTTAGAGATCTCCTCCTCTGACATCTGATTCCAACACCTGCAGCCTCCAGGACGAGCGGGGCGCAATATAAGCGTATTGATTGGAGGTACGCGAAAATGGGCGTCTTCTGGCTCACAGTGCGTCTCCTGAAAGGCTCTGACGACCACGGAGTCCGCGCTGCTGGCTGCCACCAAAAGGTATTAAATAGGCTTGGCTCTTCCGAGGAAGCGGAATGGCCAAGAAGAGGAAGAAGGACAAAGCCCGCAAGGAAGAGGAGTACGAGTTCAAGCCACCTGAGTTCGATGAGAAGGAGTTTCTGAGAAAGGAGATCAGAGACACGAAAACCGTGCTTATGACGGTAGGCTACGCAGCCTGTTTCGGCCTTGTCGCGGCCGCTCTGTCGAGCATATCGAGCAGACTGATAGGTGTCTCGTTCCTCCTTGTATTCGTCGGGCTCTACTCGCTCAAGTACTTCTATCCGTTCATACGTGTAGACACGGGCGAGTTCCAAAAGAAGAACTGGGCGGGAAATGTGGCATGGTTCTTCTTCACATTTCTCGCAGTGTGGGTGCTGACCTTCAATTACCCGATATCGGACCATGCGAACCCGGCGATAGAGGATGTGGTCGTCTGGGTTACAGACAACGATACGGGCAATGTCACGGCACTGGACTACAAGTTCTTGTCCAGTGCGGGAACCTATGCCTGGGTGCCGAGGGTCGGAGAAAGCTTCTCCTTGCAGCCGAGTGCCAACTATACCATCAACATCACGGCACACATCTCTGACAACGGCGTTCTGACCGTCGCTGAAATCGCATTTGCCTCAGTATCCAGCACTTACTACGGCATGGTGGCGGAAGAGAACGGAAGATTTGGCTTCGAAGTGCCGGATGTCGCCCTCACCTCCGGTACGCCGTTCATGTTCTTCATCCACGCCGAGGACGACCACTCCAACGAGTTCACCTTTGTGCCCGTTGGGATACCAGTAGTGTGACTTGGTCTCACAATAGCCGCAGTGTCTATCTCTCCCAGGGCATCCTCTCGTCAAGATATTCGGTCAGCAGGCGCGCGTATCGGTTGGTCAGCAGCTGCTTCCCAGATGCGATTTCGAACGATTGTATCTTCCTGATATCCTTTCCGAGCGTCAGTGAAGATATGCTCTCCCTGAGCAGGCCATCAGCCCGACGATGCCTTCGCTCCACCACGACGAACCACCTGCCGTCCTCCTTGAATGGTTTCGAGAGACCGGCAGCATCCCACTTGGACAGGAATTCCTGAGAATTCGGCGAGTTGACAGGAGGTCCTTTGTGAATGCGCTCCCTCGGGAGTTCCATCGATTCGACCTCGATCAGGACGTCTACAGTGCTGTGGACATCCATGCCCGTCCTCACCACCTCGAAATCGTTCCTCCTGAGCAGAGATGTCATGGAGACAATCGACTTACGAAGCTGGGGATAGAGGACGTCGTCTATGAGGTCTAGTTTTTCGAATGACACCACCAGGAACGACTCGATCCGTTCGCCAGCCTCCTCCCGAATCCTTTCAACATCCCAATTCTTCTGTTCTCGAGGGTAGAAGAACCTCAGATCGGCCTTCTTCATGTAAGCACGGGCGGCTTTCATGAAGGTCATCATGGAAGCCGGTGAAACCGCTGAGGCAACGTTCCTTCCGCTGTCGATGGGGTCGACGAAGGTCAGCGACTCCGAAAACTCAATCCCTGGGTATTCTGGAAGAGCCAGTGCCTGCCCCATGGTCCATTCGGATGCCGCCTTGAGCACGCTGTCGAAATCGCCGAAGCGCATCACGAGCAGCTCGCATAGGTATCCGGAGAAGCCCTGTGTCTTCGCCTCAGCACCGTAGCACCCTATGCCCTTCATGAAGCGTTTGAGTAGCCGCACATGGTCGTGGAGGGAACGCTCGAGGTTGTCTGCGACGAACTCCGTGTGAAACGGGGTCCGGTCGACTGCGCTCATCTTCTTCTGCGGGTCTTTGACCAGGAAGCACGGTACGAGGTCCACCTGATAGCCATCGTAAGCGCCCCGGATGTAGGGGTGCTGCGCGTAGTGCTCCTCCCCTCCCAATACCTTCCTGCCGATTTCCAGGCCTTTGTCTCTGAGTTCTTCTGGCGGGGTGCTCTCAGGAAACATCATGAAGAGGTCGATGTCTGGATCCTTCATATGCGTCCCCTTGGCGACTGAGCCCACGAGCTTCAGCTCGATGTGCGCGCCGATCTCGGCTGCGGCAGCGCGAACCGCCTCGGAGAGCTTGGCGACGGCCTTCGTCATCCTGCGGTCCTCTTGTGCAGAGGGTTTGATCCTCGACAGCACCTCCCGCTCTATCTGCCTCATCTCGGACACGGGATGAATGCCCGGGCTATTAAATCAGGCGATTGGCGCAATACAGACTATCGGCGATGACACCTGCTGATGCAGGTATGTGGACATCATATCTCCGAGCAGCGAGCTCCAGACCGCTTCGGGACAAGGAAAGAATGGTGTCTTTAGGTCGGTGTGGTGGGGATTGTTAAAATCGTTTGCTTAGGAGGAAAGTTGAGTCACCAACCTAAGACACCAATTCCTGCCTAATTTGCAGGTTCTATATGAAGATTTCATGGCAACAGCTTATGATTGTCGATGGTTTCTTACTCAATCTGCAGACGATGTCATGTGCCATCCCGGATCAGGGATGAATGCACATTCGAGGAGGATACCGAGTCCTCGAGATCCTTGAGCTGGGACTCATCCATCTCGGAGACGCTTACGAGTTCGGTGCGTCCTCCTCCGATAAACAACATTATCAGCATCTTCCCATCCGAATAGAATTCGGCGAATCCGAAATCGGAAAGGGGAGAGGCGATCACCCTCAAGAGAGGGAGAGAGCAGTCATTCGAAACCTGTTCGAAAATGGGTTGCATCTGCTGCGGCGCCTCGGGCGTGCGGACTACGGCTAGCGTCATCCGCGAAACGCGTGTGTGCTCGCGCACGAGTGACATCTCAGACGGCGATAGTGCCGGAGGAGGCATCCGACTCGACTATCGGAGACGCATTAGAAATCGTTTGCGCTATCGTCTTCCGTTGCGACACCTTTGTACGCGTACGCGCGCAAACGATTTATGCCGAGAATGCGATGCACCTCCAACGGGATGGGATGGGCGTGTGTACTGAGGGAGATTGCAGATTGTTCAAGGGCATGATAAGAGCGTGTGACGAGTGCAGGATGTATGTCGCGCTGAACGAGGACGGGGTGGATGGCAGACGGCCGTTTTCCTCCCGCGGCTCGACCGATTGATCATCCGAACGCGCTGTCCCTGGTTCTGTCGCTCACGACGATCTCGTCCTTGTCCATGCTCAGCATCATGAAATCGCGGGCGGCGACGGTCCTGATGCCCGTCTCGTTCTCGATCCATCTCGCCTGAGTCTCCGGATTCTCCTGCACGACCCGCATTCCGAAATGGGTTATTACGGCCATGTCCGGCTTCGCCTTGTCAATGAGATAGCCAGCATCTTCCGTGCTCAGATGGTGCGGGATTCTCTGCCCAAGTGGACGCGTGACGCACGCGATCAGCAGCCTGCAGCTCCTGTGCGCCTTGATGACCGGCTCCACGAGCTGCGTATCGGACACATAGGAGATAATCCCGGCGGATGTGACCATGCGGAAGCCGACGGAGCTGGTGTCGCTGTGGGCTGAAGATATTGCGGTCACCTCCAGCGGTTTTACGCTCAGCTTGGATGACGGCCCCATAACCTTGACCGTCTTCGGTTTTGACAGATGGTACTTGGAAATCGCTGGTCCGTAGTCGCCATTCCCCTCGATGACGCTCTTGCTGCCTGCAAGGACTCCTTGTTTGCGTGTGCCGCCCTCGGTCATAGCCTCTATGAGTATCTCAGCGTCCAGATAGTGGTCGGGGTGGCAGTGTGATATGAGTATTGCGTGGGTAGCCATGGGGTCTAGCCCGACTGATCGCATGCGCACCAAGGCGCCTGGCCCCGGATCCACATGAACGTTCCTGCCGTCTTCTATGTAGAATCCTCCGGTGGCGCGAGCCTGGTATATGGTTGCGAAGCGTCCTCCGCCAGTTCCGAGGAAGGTTATTCTTACCATGAGTCGACAAACCTTAATGTCTGATTCCTTTAATACCCTTTCACACCCAGGAGGACGATATCTGAAGCTTGGCATACTCAACGGCATCGTGGTCACGCAGAACCGCAATAGAGATGTGTTCAAGGGAGATCTCCTCGTCGAGGATGGCGTCATAACGAAACTCGGGGAGTTCACGGAGCGGGTTGATGACTCTCTCGACGCCGAAGGCTGCATCGTCATGCCTGGGCTCATCAACTGCCACACACATGTCTCAATGGCACTAATGCGCGGAGCCGCCGATGACCTCAGGCTAGAGGAGTTTCTCGAGAGGACCTTCGCCGTCGACGCACGAAGAACCGCGGAGGACATCGAGATCGGAGCCGAGCTTGGGTGCATCGAGATGGCTCGTTCGGGCACCACGTGTTTCCTCGACCTCTACTATTCAGAAGACGTCATCGCGAAAGCCGTTGAGAGGTTGGGCCTAAGGGCTTATCTTGGATGGGCAATACTCGACGAGCAGCATACCACGCAGAAGGGCAGTCCGATACGCAACTGTGAGAGGTTCATCAGAGAGCACTCCGATAGCCAACTTATCAAGCCTGTAGTGGCTCCACAGGGGGTGTACGTGTGCTCCGACGACACTCTCATTGCCGCAAAGGAGCTCGCATCCCGGGAGAACACCTTCTGCCATTATCATCTATCCGAGACAAGGCATGAGGTCTATGAGTACAAGCGTCAGAAAGGGCTGAGGCCGGTCGAACACCTTGCCAAGATAGGATTTTTGACAAAAGGCGATGTCGCGGCCCACTGCGTATGGCTCACGGTCAATGAGGTCAGGGAGCTGGCGCGGAGCGGTGTCTCCGCCGCTCACTGCCCTACCTCGAACATGAAGCTCGCCGTGGGCGGAGTCGCACCGCTGCCGGAGATGTTCGAAGAGGGCGGCGGCGTCTGCCTCGGCACGGACGGATGTTCCTCCAACAACTCGCTCGACATGTTCCTTGAGATGAAGTTCGCCGCGCTGCAGCTCAAGTCGAGCCGATGGGATGCATCTGCGCTCCCGGCCCAGAAGGCCCTCGACCTTGCGACCATAGACGCCGCTCGGAGCCTTGGAGCGGAGAAGGAGATAGGCTCGCTCGAGCTTGGCAAGAGGGCTGACATCGCAGTGGTCGACTGCCGTCACTCCGCGATGGCGCCAACCACCTCAGACAACGCCGTCGCCAACCTCGTATACGCCAGCCCTTCGAAGGCCGTCAGGGACACCATCGTCGGTGGAGAGTTCGTCCTCAGAGGCCGCGAAATCGTCGGCGTGGACGAAGAACACATAATCGATGCGGCTACAGCGGCGGCTCAGAAGCTGTTGTCGGAGTGAGCACCCACAGTGCTACATCTGTCCGCCATCGAATTAGATCGTGTAAGGGGTTTCGAGCGAACGCGGAGTCTATTCTGAGTCGCTGCCGATGACCTTGTCCTTCTTGGCGATCTCGACTATCTTCTCGGCTTCGCGCTTCTCCTTCGCCAAGACCTCCTCGACGGCCTTCATCTCCCGCCTGAGTTCCTCCGGTTTCGGTATCGGCCCCAGGACGTCGTCTGCCTTGCCTACCGCCGCCTCGATGTCCCTCAGCTGCGTCACCTCTCTCTGCGGCGTCAGCCTGCCGACGCCGAGATATTCGGACGCGCCCTCTATGAGCTTCGTCAGCTCGAAGGGGAATATAATCTTCGTCGCCTGGCCGTCGCCGATGGACTTCATCGTGTCGAGCGAGAGCACCGTCAGCGCCTTCGAATCGAGCGGACCCGCACCGACCGCAAGTACGCGCAGCTTCTGCGCCTCTCCCTGCGCCTCAAGTATGATAGCCAATCTCTGGCCCTCAGCCTCGAGGATCTTCGACTGCCTCAGACCCTCGGCCTGCAGGATCCTCGCCTGTTTGTCACCCTCGGCGTTGAGGATGGCGGCGCGTTTCTGCCCGTCGGCTCTGAGGATCGCGGCCCTCCTGAGCCGCTCGGCGGAGGTCTGCTCCTCCATGGAGTCCTTGACCTTCCCCGCGGGGTCGACCTCCCTGATCTCGACGGCCTCGACCTTCACGCCCCACTTGTCAGTCGCCTCGTCGAGCACGTCCCTGAGGTGCAGGTTGATCTTCTCCCTGTTGGACAGCACCTCGTCGAGTTCCATGTCACCGATTATGGACCTGAGCGTCGTCTGCGCAAGGTATATCGTCGCGGTGCGATAGTTCGTGACCTCGAAGAACGCCTTCTTCGGATCGATTACCTTGATGTAGATGATCGCGTCGACGTTAGTGGGCGAGTTGTCCTTTGTGATGACCTCCTGCCGAGGGACATCCAGAACCTGCGTCCTGAGATCTATCTTGATGACCTCGTTTATAAGCGGCCGAACCATGTTGAAGCCCTGGTCCAGGACGCGCATGTACCTTCCGAGGCTCATGTAGATGCCCTGTTCGTACGGTCTGATGATCTTGATTCCAGTCGTTATTATCGCTATGGCCGCGATAATGAACAGTATGGTCAACGCCAGAATTGCCCCTTCATCCATTTTCCATTCCTCCCACTATTAATCGAGCGGTAGCCGGCCTCAGCTCAGGTCGCCTTCGGCGCCTCTTCAGCCAACTTCTCGACCTTCACGTGTACGCCCTCGCTTCCTACCACCACGACCTTTGCACCTACCGGTATCGAGCTCGAGGTGGTAGTGGCGCTCCAGCTGTCGTGTGCGATCCTCACCTTACCCCTCAAGTTGTCGGGCGAAACCTCGCGTATGACGACTCCCTTTAGGCCTACGAGCGAGGTCGCAACAGTCGTCTCCGGCGGCGCCGGAGGAGCGAGGTTTTGATAGAGCTTTATCGTTACCAGCGTCATGGGCACCAGTATCACGACGGCAGCGAGAGGGGCCCACCATGTGAACAGCCAATCAGGATAGAGCAGGCCGATGCCCCCGAGGACTATTAGGACGCTAGCAGGTACGATTATGAAGGATCCCGGAGACGCCGCCTCCGCTAGCAGCATCAGTATCCCTATTATGACGAATGCCAGCGCCAGCTCCACTCCCGCCATGTTTGAGAGTAGCGGGGAGTGCGTATTTATTGTTTATGTCGGATTGCCAATGGAGCCGCTTGCCACTGGATTCTATGAAGAAGACGCGTTCGGGTTGCGTTCGAAACTGCTCACCGCAACCTCATTCTCGCTATGTGATAGCACCAAAGCCCGTGTTCCCTTAGAGCTGCGTTGGTGTTCTCGACGGTCACCCTTCGGGGCTCCGTTCTGAACTTCAATATGTCCTCGATGGGGTATCCAACGAAGTCCGACATCTTCAGAAGACGCTCGTACGGGAAGGGTTGCTCCCCAACGAGTATCTGCCTTATGCTCCATCCGGGGTGAATTCGAGAGCGATATCCGAGCTCCCGTGCC
>CP070736.1:396552-453083 GCA_020347645.1 Methanobacteriota archaeon
AGGAACTGGCGCAAGAGATGCGCGACCATCTCCTGATCGAACCACCCGACGACCTCGGCAGGTACGAGCTCTATCTGTCTGAGATAAAGACAGCGAAGTTGATTCACGATTGGGTTTCTGAAGTCAGCGAGTTCGAGATGGAGAAGACCTATGGCATCGGTCCTGGTGATATCCGGAGCAAAGTTGAACTGGCCGAATGGCTGATGCATGCTATGTCTAGACTCGCAGGCCTGATCAACAAGAGTGCCGTACCGTACACGGAAGAAATCAACCGGCGGATCGCGTATGGCATTAAGCCAGATCTACTGGAACTGGTAAGACTGGGAGGCATAGGCCGGGTCAGAGCAAGGGCGTTGCACGACCGCGGCTTGCGAACAATCGAGGACCTCAGAAAGACCTCATACGACCGCATCAAACAGATCCCGAACATAGGCGAACGGGTTGCCGCATCCATCAAGAAACAGCTAGGCCAGCCACGGGAGGGCGTTGTCCCTGACGGAGAAGATAGTCAGAGGTCTCTAAGTGAGTTTTGACCAATCCTTATTACCGTGGTGTGCCGTGTACTCCTCGGTCGATATGTCAGAACTCCTCAACTCGCCGTCACGAGCCGAAGTTGTGGGTTGGCAGTTGGAGGTCGAACCTGGTGAAGCTCGAAAGGTTATGGAGGATGCGCTCGAAGAGGCTTCCGCCAGGGGGGCGGATGTTCTGGTGGCCGATGGAGAGATGGTATTCGGATTGGACCACATCGCCAGCGCGGCCTTTCACGCGCGGCGAGCCATGGACGAGGGACGCAATTCATCGAAATCGTACTCTATGGAAACCCTTTTGTACGCCTCTGGAGAGAGGCAGCTGAGCAGCGCGATCGCGAAAATGAGTGTGAGCGACAAGACCTCTTCAGTCGCGATAGTCCTCCTGTCAGAAGCTGGCCTTGATGGTCATGAAGGTTGGGATGTCCTTTCCACATTCACGACGGCGCCTCGAACAGAGAGACTGATTAGATTTGGAATCACCAAAGAAGAGCTGAAGACCGTCCCTCCCGAGAAACGCGTTGACCTCGTGCTCGAAAAGGTCGCTGCGGTCGACCTAATAAAGAGATAGCCCATAGAGGGCCCTCGTAGGCCGCTTCTATGGTCTCGGGGGGTGCCATTATAATATGCCCTGTAAACCATTACTCAGACTGTCATGGGTGAGGTAGTCGAGTGCGTACCGAACTTCAGTGAAGGACGCAGAAGGGAAGTGGTCGATAGGATTGTGCAGTCCATCAGCTCCGTACCGGAGATCAAGATACTCGATGTTGAGATGGATGGAGATCACAACCGGTCTGTCATCACTTTCGTGGGCAACAAATCGAGCGTTCAAGAGGGAGCGTTCCTGGCAGCCAGGACGGCGGCAGAGCTCATAGATTTGACGAAGCACAGTGGAGAACACCCTAGGATGGGCGCTCTGGACGTGCTGCCGTTCATACCTATTGAGGGAGTCACAATGAAGGAGTGTGCCGACATAGCGGTCGCCGTCGGTGAGAGAATCGCCAAGTCGCTAGAGATACCTGTCTATCTATACGAAGCGGCCGCCAGAAAGCCGAGCAGAAGACAGCTCGAGAATGTCCGGCGAGGGCAGTTTGAAGGAATTCGCGAATCCATAAGAACCGACGAGACCCGGCGTCCCGATTTCGGACCGAGACAGGTGCATCCGACTGCTGGCGCGATCGCCGTCGGGGCAAGAATGCCATTGATAGCTTTCAACATCAATCTGGACTCCCAAGATTTGGACGCAGCAAAGGAGATCGCAAGAACCATAAGGACGAGCGGCGGAGGACTGCCCCACCTCAAGGCTTTGGGGCTGCGTCTTGAGGGAAAAGGACTTGTGCAGGTGTCGATGAACCTCACAGACTACACTATTACCTCCATGTCGCGGGTATTCGATGAGGTCCAGAGGGAGGCGAACGCGAGAGGTGTCCAAGTGGCGGAGAGCGAAATAATCGGCCTCGTTCCGCTTGATGCTGTCTGCGACATAGCGGCCAGGTTCTTGAAGCTAGAGAAGTTTGAAAACAAGCAAGTATTGGAGAGGCGGATCTGGTGTTGAAAGACGTAAAAGGGCTGAGCGATTTCTGCGCAGAGTTGTCCTCGAGCGAACCATCTCCGGGAGGCGGCACAGCTTCGGCTTCCGCTGGAGCGATGGCCGCCTCGCTCCTTGCCATGGTGTGTCAGATAACTCGAAAGAACAAGAAACATGAGGAGCACTGGCAGGAACTGGAGATGATGACCGACTCTCTGCTTACTCTCAGAGACGAGCTCATGAGACTCGCCATGGAGGATGCGAGGGCTTATGACGTATTGGTCGAGGCCATGCGGAGGCGCAAGATGGAGGACACTCACGAGGCAGAGAACGCAGTAAAGGATGCGCTTGGGGGAGCGATAGAAGTGCCTCAGAAGACTTCAAGGGCTTGTGCGAGGATTCTCGAAATGTCCTCGCGAGTCGCTGAAATCGGCGTGCGGAGCGCGTACTCTGATGTCGCTGTCGCCATCCATCTTGCTGAGGCGGGTGTGAAAGGAGCCCTTGTGAACGTGGCTGTCAACCTTGAGGATTATGAAGATCTAGAGTATGTCGAGGAGATGAAGAGGGACGTGAAGAACCAATCAGAAAGGGCATCACGGGCGGCGAAAGAGGCTCTGGGTAGGCTTTCGGTGCCAGCATGACCGAGGACTTATCGGTGTCCGCCACCGTATCAGAGTTGATAGAGACGACGATACCTTTAATACAATTGACTAGGATGAGAACATCTGAAGGTTCTGCCAGGGGGCTCGATGCTCGCTGGCACGTTCGATGGGAGCATGGTTCAAATTGACCGGCAACTACCTGAAGAGCCTCCAGCTTGCGAAACAGCTCGAGCAGCGTGCGAAAGAGGCGACCAAGAACAAGAAGCTTGCCGAAAAGGAACGAGAAGCCCTGCAAGATCTAATTGATCTGTGCGAAGAAAGCGATGTGGACCTGTCAGGCGTTGACAGACTTTTGAGCGAGTTCTCTGCCGCTATCAACGCGAAGGACTACCAAACTGCCATAGGCCATGCCAGAAAGGCGATCGAATCGGCAAGGAACGCATACATTCAGAAGATCGCAGACGTTGCCGACTCGGTGGATGCGGTGCTGAAGCTGATCACCTCGACTGAGAGCGAGTCCAAAGGCGCCTTGGAGATGCTGGAGAAGAGCAAGGAACTCGTACTCAAGGACGAACTTCAAGACGCTATGAAGCAGGCCAGGAGCGCATACGACGCGGCTGAGAGGACTTTTCACGAGCATTTCTCCCTTAAGTACTCGCAGGCTCAGGAGACCGTCAACCAGGCTAAGGAGATGGGCGATGATGTCAGCCTCTTCGAGGACCTTCTGAGTCGTTCCAAATCAGCGCTTGAAAAACAGGATTACGAGGGTGGCATCTCCCAATTGAATGAGGCGCTCGAAGGAGCTGGCGAGAACGTGAGATCGCAGATAGAGGATGCGATATCTAAGGCGGAGGACTTGACGCGTGCCGGCCAGGGAATCGAAGCGGATATGGCCCGGGTTGAGAGCCACGTAGAGCGGGCGAGAGCAGCTTTGGAGACTCTCAAATACAGAGATGCGTTGAGCTACTCGAAGAGGGCAGAGAGCGATGCTGAGAAGGCGATATCGAGCAGGCTCAGCGATGGAATTCGCGAATTCAGAGAAGACATAAAGTCGGCACAGACGATTGACAAGGACTCTCAGGAATCCAGAGATCTGCTCGACAAGGCTCAGGAGGCAATCAAGGACAAGCGGTTCTTGGATGCCATCGACATCTTCGAGAATGCAAAGAAGAAGAAGCACGAGGCGAACTTCCAGGCAGTCCTCGGCGTGATAGCGAAAGCGAAGGACAAGTTCGTTCTGGCCAAGAAAGTAGGTGTTGATATGAGCAAGGCGTTGGAGCTGCTCAACACCTCTAGAAAGAGCCTTCGCAAGGGGGACTTCGACGATGCCATAAGGCTGGCGGAGGAGAGCGGAGAAGCAGTGGAGAATTCGCTGCAATCGTTCTATCGCGCGCGTGACGAACTAGTGGAGCTGACGAAGATAATCAAGCTGATGAAGAGTATTGGACAGGACATCGCAGATGTTGGATCCCGCCTCGAGGAGGCGAAGAAATCATTCGAGGACAGAGACTACGAAAAATCTTCCGAGGCATCGTCCGAAGGAATTTCAGGCGCTAGGGAGAGAGTGTACGAAATTGCCAGAGAGAAGATAGACAGCGCGGACGGCATAGTCAAACTGGGCAAGTCAATAGGAGCGGATATCGCCGAGGCAGAAGCTGACCTAGCGAAGGCCGCAGAAGCGATATCGAGTGAGAATCTTTCCAATGCTATCCACCTCGCAAGCGAGAGCCTGGATGCGGCGAACAACGCAACATCGGCGGCGCTCAACGCCAGGCTGCGCAGCCTTGATCAGTTTGTGGATGGCTTTGCGAAACAGGACGAGATCATCGACGATGTGAGGGACAAGATCGCGGAGGCCAGGCAATTCCTCGGAACCGGCGACCTATTCAGTACCAACGACCTCCTGGGCGAGATCACCGTCCGTATTGAGAACGTTGGGAGAGAGGAATGCGAAAAGCTCCTGACATCCGCGCGTGAAAGGCTGAATGTGGCAGAGTCACTGGGTGCTGATACAAAGGCGGTTGAGGAAGCATTCACCATAATCGACGAACTCATCGAGAAGAAATCCTATGACGAGACGATGGTGAAGATTAAGGAGGCCAAGGAGCAGGCAGACGAAGTGTCGTTCAGGTTCCTCCAGGCCGAGTTCTCGTCCGCAAAGGACGCTCTGGAAGAGGCGCAGTCGCTCGGAATAGATGTCAGCGACTCCAGGAAGCAACTCAAAGAAGCCAGAGCGAAAGCGGAATCGCAGAATTTCATAGATTCTCATGAAATGGTCGCATCTCTGAAGAAGACTGTCGACAGCGCGATCACACGGCATGAGATGATCAAAGATAAGATTCGGAAGGCTGAGGGGCTCATACAGGAAGCATTGGCAAGCAAGGCGAACGTAGCAGGCCTCGATGAACCCCTGGAGAAAGCCAGGAGGCTGCTCACGGAGGGCAGGATTGACGATGCCGAAGCAAAATTGGACAATCTTATAGACGAGACTGAGAAACGCTTAGCGATGTATCTTGCAGCAAAGCATATCCTGGCGTCGAAGGAGAACATTGAGCTTTCTATGTCACATGGCTTGGATGTCCAGGAAGCGCAGGAACTCCTGTCGAAAGCGAAAGAGAGCATGAAGAACAAGAGCTATGACGAGGCTCTCGAACTCAGCCGAGAATCGGACGAATTTGCCCAGAGAGCACTGGCTGAAGGCGTCGAGGTGCTGGTCAAAGAGCTTCGCAGGATGATTACCGAAGCGAAGAACGTTAGCATGGATACTGCAGGTGCTGAAAAGCTGGTCGAGAAAGCGAGCGTGCTTGCGACAAACGATGACTACGCTGAGGCGCTCAGGTGTCTGGACTCCGCCAAGGAGGACATAGATCATATCAGGAACCTCAACGCGCACGCGACGACCGAGATAAAGACTGCAAGGACGAATCTGAAGGAGGCGGAGATGCTCAACATGGATGTGGGTCAGGCCCGTGAGATGTTGGAGCAAGCCGTTGATGCGCTAACAAGGCACCAATACGCCATAGCCCTTGAGTTGGCGAAGAAGTCTTCCGAGACATCGATCGAGATCACGAAAGCCAGTGTATGGAAGACTCTAGAGGATTTCAAGGAACGCATAAGCAAAGCTTCAGAAGAAGGCGTGTACGTTGGCACGGCGGAGCGGTGCGTGGCCGAGGGAATAGAGGCGTTCAACGACAAGAGATATCAGGACTCGCTCAAACTGGCGATGAAGTGCGAGGCTGAGATGGAGCGAGCAGAGCTGCAGAAGGAGATCAGCACCAAAGCAGTGGAGAACGCCCGGAAGAAGGTGACAGGAGCTGAGGCCGAAGGTATCAAGTCGGACAGTGCGGTCAACAAGGTCGAAGAGGCGGAGCGTCTGCTGGCGAAGGGACGATACACTGATGCGCTCGTATCGGCGATAGAAACCGGCGATATTCTTCACAACATAAGGGAGCATTATGACCGTGCAAGGCTCGAACTCAGCGCAGTCAGGGAGCAGCTGGAGAGGTTGAAGAAGGTCAAGATCGACACTTCTGAATGCGATGAGATCCTTGATATCTCCAGAGAACATCTCAGTTCGCAGGACTTTGAGAAATTCAGCGATACACTCGCAAGATGCTCCGCGAAGGTAGGCGATCTCTTCGAGAACTCCGTCAGCAATCTCATGGAGAAATCGACGGAGAAGATTTCTCTGGCAAAATCACTTGGTATCAACACGAAGGCCTGTGAGGATCTGCTAGAGGTGGCCAAGACCTCGTTCTCGGAGAAACTCTGGGACTTCGCCTACCAGCAGGCGGAGGAGTGCGGCAGCAAATGCGGCGAGTTGATAGACAAGAAGCTTGGCGGACTCTTTGCGGACGCTGGGGCGAGATTGGATGCACTCGGTCACTTGGGTGCCGGAGTTAAAACTATCCAGGAAAGCATGGACGTCGCAAAAGGATTCTGCGAAGCTGGTGACCATGTGAAGGCTTTCGACATCCTGATGGAAGTCGATCAGAGGATAGCGTCAATCGAAGATTCCAACAGGGAGTTCATTGACATATCGATCGCTGCCGAAAGCGCCATCGAGAACCTCAAACGGCTCGGAGGTCAGATCAGGGAAGCGGAACGCCTTCTCGCGCTCGCGGACCTGGAGAAAGAGAAGGACTACGATTCCGCGATCGAACTCGTAGCAGAAGCGCTGGATACAGCCCAAACCGACTTGGAATCGTATGCCCCCAATATTGATGGCGTCATCGAGACGGAAGGACTCTATCAAGACCAGGAGGGACAGATCACACTGGTGCTGAGGAACAGCGGCAAGGCCGAGGCAAGAGCCATCACCGCGGAGATGTCAGGTGAGTTCGAAGTGATTTCCATTCAGAGTCTCACATCCATTGGTCCCGGCAGTGAAGAGCGCCTGACAGCGAAGGTCGTGCCGAAGTTGGACGGAGAGTTGTCTATCAGCGCAAATGTGAGTTCCAAGAGACCGTTCGACGCCATAACTGATACGGTGGAGGTGAAGGGCAAGCTCGAAGTCTATCCCGCAGGGCCACCGTTCAAGATAACACGGGCCAAGAGCGTGGCGAAGTGCGAGGTGTGCAAGGGCAAAATCAAGGAAGGCTTCGACGTGGTCTCCTGCAGATGCGGCAGCCAACATCATCTGACGTGCGCCAAGAGATTCAAGACCTGTCCTGTCTGTTCGCAGGATTTTAAGTTCTAGCTACTCAGATCCTCCGATTCTGGCATGTGATATCCTCAATGCAGGAGTCTCGACGCCGAAAGCGTTCCGCGATTTCGAGCCCGCAATGTCGATTCTGGAGAACATATCCAGCAGGTTGATTCCCATAGTCGACTGACGTATCGAAGGCCCGGTTTCACCATTCTCGATTGTATAGCCTTCCATCATCAGCCCCGAGAATTCGCCAGTTGCTAAGTTGGGCGAGTCGAATGTTATCCTCAGATACACTCCCCTACCGCACTCTTCGATCATTTCTTCGAGTGAAGCGTCGCCACGCTCGACAACCATGTTCGAAAACGAGATTCCAGGCGGGTCTGTGTAGCTCCAAGTTCCTCCTCCACGGGAAGAGTTCCCTGTGTTTTCAACGGAATCCTTCCCCGCTGTGTATGAGTCGAAGAGGTATGTCTTCAGCTCTCCCCTTTCTACGACCGTCTTCTTCCTCGCAGCGACGCCCTCACCGTCGAATGATGTGCTCCCAAGGCCCCATTGCAGTGTCGGATCATCGTACACTGACAGAATCTCAGACCCGATTTCGGTGCCCAGTTTATCGACTAGATAGCTTCTCTTACGCTGAATGTTCTCAGCGTTCACGCCTCCGCCCAACGCTGAAGCAAGTATGTAGCCGGCCGCGAGAGGGTCGAGGACAACGGGGTAATCTCCAGTCTGCATCTTCGCATGACTCAGCCCATCGATCGCATGTTGCTTCGCACTGCCCCCGACAATCACGGGCGAGTTGACATCCATCCGTCTACTCGATGCGTAATCCAATCCCGAGAACATGGAGTCACCAGACCGCGCGACCGCTTCAGCGAATACGTCGAAATAAGTTATCTTCTGGCAGTCGACGATGCCATTGCTGTTTGCCAAGGCGACTTCCTCCACTGAGGCCGTCAATCCAGCGTTCACGGAGGTTATGCGTTCGTCATCGGACGCTTCGTTGACTAGAGCGATGAGCATATCGACGGCCGTTTCCGGTTCCAGGGCCGCCAGACGGGAATCATATATGTCCTCGATGACAACGTGCCGCGTCGGCTCAGGAAGCCCTTTGAAATCTTCGTCCGCGGTTCCCGCTCTGGCTTGGGACACCGCCAGCTCTGCCGCTTTCTGCAAATCTCCAATCTCATGGCTTGTGCAGTAGACAAACCCCGAGCTGCCGTTATGGAACACTCGAATAGCGACCCCGGGATCGGCGACGTGTTCCGCCTGCTTGATCGAGCTCTTCTCTACTTCGGCGGAGGCAACTCGCGAGTCGACCACCAACACGTCGCAAACTGTACCGCCCATCTTGCCTACAAGTCCCACGATATCCTCAGCGAATTCTGACAATTTTGTCACGTGATACCTCCTATGTGAGTCCTCCAACGACCACGTTATCGACACGGATGTGTGGTCCTCCATCAGTGGTTCTCGCATCCTGACCGGACTTCCCGCAGTACCCTGGGTCGACGAGCTCGAAGTCGTCAGCGATGCCAGTCACATCTTTTAGAATGTCTAGTATCACTCCGGTCAGGATGGCATCGCGATACCTCTGTCCAACGTCGCCATTCTTGATTTCATAGGCTTCGTCGCATTTGAACATAAACTGTCCTTTGGCGGGTTCGACGTAGCCGTACTGAGCACCTTTGATCAGGAAACCTTCTCTGAGGTCGGCTATGAGTTCGTCCTTCTTCACATCTCCTGGCTCTATGTATGTGTTACTCATACGGATTATCGGAGGACTTGAGTATGAATCTGACCTCGCTGCGCCATTCGGTGGTACGTTCATCCGGCTGCTGGTTTCTATGTTGTGCAAGAACTCGCTCAAGACGCCTTTGTCTATCAGGACATGTTTGACTGATTTGACGCCTTCCCAGTCAAAGGGGAAGTACCCGAAAGTGTCGGGGACCGTTGGGTCATCTATCAACGTAACACCTTCGTTTGCGACCCGCTCGCCCTCCAATCCCTCGAGCACTGAAGAGCCAGATAGTATCGCGTCGGCCTCGCAAGCGTGTCCGAAGGCCTCATGCGCCATCAACCCCGTCATCTTGTTGTCCAGAACACACGTGAATTTTCCTGCAGGCACCGGCTTGGAATCGAGCAATCTCACTGCCATCGCCGCCGCGGTCTCGCCGCACTTCACTGCGGCTTCGGAGCTTGCCAATTCGAAACCTCCGATGTTGCCTACTGCCTCATGTCCCCTCTGCACGACGTCACCAGACTTCCCCCACGCGGAACACGCCGCCAACGTCCAAGTCTCCTTCGTTCTCACCTGAGAGCCGAAAGAGCTTGCGACAATTCGTTCCCCCTCGAAATCATTGTATCTAGAGCTTCTGCTGACAATGCGCGCGTCGTGGACCTCCATCGACTTATCGAGATTGAGCACGAATGACAGTTTGTCCTCCGTGGAGATCGTCGATGGGGCAATCTTACATGGATATTCGCTCTTGCTCTGGACGGACGGTGCTGAGGCGATCTCGAAGCCTAGCGTGGCCTTTTCCCTGCTAACCTTCGCTAGTTTAACGGATATCTCCGCAGTCCTAAGTATGTCCGAAGTCTTGAGACCGTTGCAGACAGCGAATCCCCAGCCTCCCCCCACGAAGGATCTTATGCCGCAGCCTTTCTCCACTCTCGAAGTCACAGTCCTGGTCTTGCCGTCCATAACGACTATATTGACGCCTGTGACCGATTCTATCCTGAGGTCGGTGAACTCGGCGCCAAGGCTTTGAGATCGCTCTATAGCTGCTTCTGCAATGTCCTCCAATCGAAACCCTCCATATTTCTAGCGTTCATACTTATCTATCCCGAATAAGATTCTGTTGTCCGGTCAAATCCTGTTGAACTCGCATGTGTTTTCAGCCGCGTCCACTAGGATTCCGTCGTTCATCATCCTAACAACGGCGTTAATGTCGCCAGTCATCGACCGGTCCTCATCGAGCCTGGGAATTGCAGTTCGAATCAGCTTTCTGACGGTTTCAATAGGTGGAGATGAATGGTGCGGTATGAAATCGAGTCCTTGAGCAGCAGCTATCATTTCGATTGCCACCACCTTTGTCACGTTTTCGACAATCGCACTAGCTTTCCAAGCGGCGGTCATGCCCATGCTGTTGTGGTCTTCCTGTCCCGCGCTCGTTGGGATGGAGTCCGCAGACGCCGGATGAACAAGCACCTTGTTCTCTGATACGATGGATGCGGCGACATACTGGGGAACCATCATTCCGGAGCTGAGGCCGCCATGTCTTGTCAGGAACGGGGGAAGGCCGCTGAGCCTGTGGTCCACCAACCTGTAGATGCGACGCTCAGAGAACGAGCCTATTTCGTGAACTGCAAGACCCAGGTAGTCCATGACGAGGGCAACGGGCTGCCCGTGGAAGTTGCCTCCAGAAAGCACTCTGCTTTCATCAGGGTAGTAGAGGGGATTGTCGGTAGCAGAGTTCATCTCGACGCTAAGGACTGCCATTGTGTGCCAAATCGCATCCAGCGTTGCGCCCATTACTTGAGGAATGCATCGCAGCGTGTAGGCATCCTGCACTCTGGAGCAGTGCTTGTGCGATGCCATGATTTCGCTTCCTTCCAGAAGAGCCGTGATGTTCTTTGCCACTGTGGTTTGGCCTCGGTGGGGTCTCGCTTTGGACAGAGCTTCATCGAACGCCGTCGATGTGCCCCTCAAAGCTTCAACGGACATCGCAGCCGCGATCTGCGCGTTGTCAATGAGGCAAGCAGCATCCTCGACCGCTAGACACCCGACTGCACTCATAGCCTGCGTACCGTTGACAAGCGAAATCGCCTCTTTGGGCTCCAACGCCATCGGTTCAAGTCGGGCTCTCCCCAATGCTTCGATGCCTGGTACCACACCACCATCGCTGTCGGCGAAGCCCTCTCCTATGAGCACAAGTGCCAGGTGAGCCAACAATGCGAGATCCCCGCTCGCGCCAACCGATCCCTGACGGGGAATGACGGGGTGGACACGAGAATTGAGCATCGATACGAGCATTTCAACTACCTCGGAACGGACGCCCGAATAGCCTTTGGCCAATGCATTCGCTCTCAGAAGCATCATGGCTCTTACGACATCCTCCGGCAGAGGGTCCCCCACGCCGCATGCGTGGCTTCTGAGAATGTTGACCTGAAGTCGTTCAAGATCGTCGCTCGGAATTCGCACATCGAGCAGGTCGCCTACTCCAGTGTTCACCGCATAGACTGTTGATCCTTCAGAAACAAGCTTTTCCAGGGAGGCGCGAGCGCGAGACATTCTCTTCTTCGCTTCGCCCTGAAGCTCCACTACAGCGCCTCCTCGAGCGACCTTGACGACCTTGTCAAGAGACAATGTCGTTCCGTCCAGCCTGATAGGCTCCGAAGATTCGGTTCCTGAATCAGTCATTATCCTCAAACCCGCTAGCCGCGCAGGGCTTGAATCCCCGTACAAATACCTGAAGTTATTTGTCCGCAGGCGCTTCCGGACCGTTGCAGACGGGTATGAACTTGTAGCCGTAGTGTATGACGCCTGCGGACCCCTCCTCGCTCAACTTCCTCAGAGTCGTCCGCACCTTGGTGCCTATGGACAAGTCACAGGCGTCACAATCAATGACCTGACCCGTTATCTTGGCCCCTTCGTCCATCTCAACCATCGCAATGATATAGGGCTTATTCATGTCTTGCTCGTACGTCCCTTCGTGTATTTCTGTAAACGAGAATATTGCTCCTGTACCATGCAGTCTCACCGGCTCGATTTTGCCGACACTCTTCCTTCGACATTGTGGACAAAGGATTCTCGGAGGGAAGTGATACCGTCCACAGGCGTTACACTTGAACCCGACCAGATTGTATCTGCTTGGATTCTCCCTCCAGAATCTAGGTGCAGTAGCCATCTCACGCCCTCCTGAAGATGTGGACCACGACGGTGGCTCCGGTGCCACCCACATTCTGCGCGAGGCCGACGTCGGCATCTTTCACCTGTCTCTTGTCGGCAATTCCTCTAAGCTGTGTTACGATCTCCACTGCCTGAGCAACGCCGGTCGCACCAATCGGATCTCCCCTCGCTTTCAATCCACCAGAGGTGTTCACAGCAACATCCCCTTCCAGAGCCGTGCTCCCGGCTTCGGTAGCTTCGCCTCCTTCGCCCTTGGCGAAGAAGCCCAGATCCTCCACCGCGAGGATTTCGCTGATCGTGAAGTTGTCGTGCACCTCCGCAACATCGACGTCCTTCTGGGACAACCCGGCCATCTTCAATGCCCTATCGGAGGCGACTCTTGTAGCGTCCATGGTGCAAATGTCTTTCCTGTGATGAAGCGCCAAAGAATCGCTGGCCTGTCCAGAGCCTACAATCTCGACCGGGACGTCTGCGTATTTCTTGGCGGATTCCAGTGGACACAACACCACCGCAGCCGCTCCGTCGGAGCTCGGCGCACAGTCGAACATGCGGAGGGGAGCTGCAACGACCGGCGATTTCAGGACGACATCACGGCTTATCTCTCGTCTGAATTGCGCCTTAGGGTTGAGTGAACCATGCCGATGATTCTTTACTGCGACATCGGCGAGCTGTTCTCTCGTGGTCCCGTGTTCGTGCATATGCCTCGTCGCTATAAGGGCATGAAGGCCAGGAAATGTCGCTCCCAACTCCGTCTCCCACTCCTGATCGGCGGCGGACGACTGTATCATTGAGGATTCCATATCGCTCACATCCGTCATCTTTTCCGCTCCCCCTACCACTACAATGTCATGGAGGCCTGAAGCGACCGCTAGAAATCCCTGCCTAAGCGCCAGCCCACCGGAGGCACCAGCGGCTTCGACTCTCGTCGCAGGAATGTGGTCTTTCGCCAGGCCTGAGTAATCTGCAATGAGCGCGCCCACATGCTCCTGCCGTATGAATCTTCCAGCAGACATGTTGCCGACGTACATGGCGTCTATCTGCTCCGCGGATATCTTTGCATCCTCCACGGCTGCGAGGCCTGCGTCGATACCGAGCTTTCTGAAGGAGGAGTCCCAGAGCTCGCCGAATTCCGTGATGCCTGTACCTATGACGGCGACCCTGCGCATGCTCAATCACCTCTCTTCACGATCTTGCCTTTATACTTCGCGTAAGTCGCGTAGTCCAGATACTTGGGGTTGGAAGTGATTTGGGTCAAGGTAGGCGCGAGGTCCCTCCTGTACCTCGCCATCTCATCAGTGACCTTGATGTCAAAAGCATCCGATCCCGCTCCCGACCCATATGCGACGACGAATATCCTATCTCCAGGGTTGGCCTCGTCAAGTATTCCAGCCAATCCCAAGGGGACCGCTCCCGAATAGGTATTGCCGATAGTCGACACAAGGAGACCCTTTCTGATTTGGTCTGCTACGAACCCCAACTGCTTCGCCACCCTAGTCGGAAACTTGCCGTTGGGTTGGTGAAAGACAGCATGTGTGAAATCCTCAGGGGTTGTGTTGGTCATCTCCAGGAGACCTTTTGCCCCGCTGATGACGTGTTTGAAATAGGCGGGCTCGCCGGTAAATCTCCCACCGTGTCTAGGGAACACCTTCCCTTCGCGCCTCCAGAAATCAGGCGTGTCAGTTGTGAAGGAGTATGTTTTGTCGATTGAAGCAATGACCTTCTCTCTTCCGATCAGGAACGCTGCACCTCCAGCAGAGGCTGAGTACTCCAAAGCGTCGCCCGGAGCGCCCTGTGATGTATCTGCCCCGATGGCAACTGCATATTTGACCATATCCGCGCCAACCAATCCCATGCAGGTCTGGATTGCCGCGGTGCCAGCCTTACAGGCGAACTCGAAGTCGGCGACCGTCAGATCAGGAGCCGCCTCTATCGCCTCAGCGACGATTGTGCCAGTGGGCTTTACCGCGTAAGGGTGTGATTCTGATCCGACATAGAGCGCACCGATCTCTTCCGGATCTACCTCACATCTCTTCATCATGTTTCTTGCAGCTTCGACAGCGATTGTCGTTGTGTCCTCGTCCGGCGCGGGGACTGACTTGCTGGTTATCATAAGTCCTTTCCCCATCGCCTTGCCATCCACACCCCACACTTTCCCTATCTCGTCGGGGGTGATTCTGAAATGCGGCACATAGGCACCGTAGCTAACAATACCGACTCCGTTCATCGAAATTCCCTCTGCGTCATATCATCCGAGCGCCTGCAACCTATCGACAAGGTCCCCTATCGCAAGCGACGTCCTTATCAGCGGAATGCCTTCGAGCTCTGCGAGTCTTATAGCCAGCTCGTCGACGTGCTCCGGTTTCTGATATACTACGAGGGCCGGTTTCAACGGGTGCGCTCGTATGGCTATCATCGGTGACCTGCCGAATCGAACCCCGGTGAACACCAGTGCCCTCTGACTGCTCCAGCCATATATCTTCAAGTAATCAAATGAACTCAGAGTCGTGATGGCTCTGACGCTATCTATGACTGTGTATCCGTGGATATGTTTGTCGAGAGGAATCGCGGGCGTGAGGTTCTCCCCGCTTATACCTTCCACGAGTTCAGGGGCTAGAATCTCAGCCGAGAACTCCTTTATGGAAATTATCGAATCAGTCTTGCCTGCAAGGGAGTACTGTTTGAGCACATTGGCCCCAGTCTTTTCGTCGATATCCAGGAAAGCATCGACTATCTTTCTGACCGTTGCGATTCCGGGAGACCGTCTTCTGCCCGCTTCGTAATCGCTTATCACTGAAGGAGATACGCCCAAGTGCTTCGACAAATCCTGCTGAGAGATGACGAACTGCTCTCGCCACTTCCTTATTGTACGGCCCGGCTCCTCAGAAAGACATATCTCACCCGCAATCTTCTCCCTGACCTGATCGCGCATGGTCGCCAGAGCATTTTATGGCTATAAATAGTTGCCGTATGTCCCCTCCGACAATAGTCGTAATGGGGGGTTCGGTAATGTGTCTGGACGTAGATGAAGGTGCCACCGAAATCGCCGTTTTCATGAGCCGCCAACATTCGAATCCCGCAGATTCGCGACGCTTGTGCGGGAGCCTGACAAATGTTGGAATCCTTCGATTGAACGAACTTGCACTATGCATAAATAAGTCACCCTTTCTATCCCTCTTCGCCTGACCCAGACTGGGGTAGTGGTCTAGCTTGGCATGATCCGTGGTTCGGGACCACGAGACCGTCGGTTCAAATCCGACCTACCCCACTCTTAAGCAAATGGCAGATTATTGAGTTGTGTTGTTGCTGTGCCCGCTTTCAGCCAAGAGACAATAAGGGGTTTGAGTGTTCCCCTGAACCCTGTTACCGGGAACCACCCACGGCGTTCACAGAGGAACACTAGGGATCAATAAATCAATTAATCGTTTGCGGTTGAGGAATCGTCGTCCCCTTTCGGGGTGCTCAATCCAACGGTGATCTTCAAGTCTGGAGCCTCTGTTAATTGACCACTAGGCTCACCTCCCAATGGGTGAAATAGGTAGTATTGTTTCGTCTGAAATTGATTTCACAAGACATTCGAAGCGTCACGAACTGCTATGTCGACGTTCAAATCTAGACATACGTCAGGGATTGCGCATAGCATGCCAAGATTCAGCGACCCGTCACCATTCACTTGAAGGTCTTCTGTCAAATGCAAATCGCCAGCCGAGGCTTGCACGCCATTCTCAGGAATAGATATCCGAGAGTGAACCAAATCCCATCGAGGCAATCAAGATCGTCGCCTACATCGGGCGCGACTGATTAGCGCGAAGAGCAGAAGGACAACGACTATCGGCAGCAGCAACAACGGGAATTCGGGTATGGCGTCACCGCCCACATTTATCTCGATGCTGCCCGTTGATGTCAAGCCGCTTCCATCCATTATCTCCACCACTACGATGTATGTGCCTGGCGATTCAAACTGATGGGATGCCTCCAGACTGTTCAGCCAATCGGTGTCCCATCCCCCGTCCCCATTCCAGTCCCAGCGGGCACACAAATCTGTAGTAGAAGTCTCAGCGTCGTACGAAGAAGAAGCATCAAAGTCAAAGATCACCGAGGTGTCACCCTGTGACTGATCTGACTCCACCGATACCACGGGTGGAGAATTGACCAGAAGTAGAGCACAGGCCTGATCCCAATCATAAGCGAAGTGCTCTTCATCATCGCGGACTTCGACCTCCGCGGTGTAGGGCTCCTCGCGGCTTTCAGGGCAGATGAAGTCGAAGGAGAACACGAAAGGTGCACCCGGTTCAGGGGTGTCGGTGTCAGTCATCGTTGTGGCCGAGGACTCGACGCTGAAGATTACCGTGACCGTATCGCCCTCGGCGTCCGCTACCTCGACATCGAAGCGAACCATATCGCCTGGGGAGTAGTAGTCCAATAGGGGGGCTATGGAGATGGATCGCACCAAAGGCATTGCATTTCCATCCATAACTTGCACAACGGCGGATTCGCTCACATTGTTGTCGTGTTCGTCCGCTGCCCAGACTGTCAGTACGAAGCTGTCAATGGTTTCATAGACATGCGACGCTGAGTGGCCTTCGGTCGGGTTGCCTGAGGTTATCGCGGTGCCATCGCCCCAATCGTACCAAAAGCTCAGCTGGGAGCCGGAGGGATTGACGATGTCAATAGGCGTGACTTCAAGTGGTACGTTCAGAACAGCGGCGTACGACTCCTGAAGCGAGAACTGAGGCGATGCCATGCTGATCCGGATGTCATCGAGCCAGGCAGTGTCGTCGAGTTCACTGGTATCTGAATCCTTCGTGTAATTCCAGTATGCCGTGTGAGTCCCTTCCCCGAGGCTATATGACACGTCGGTCCAATCCACATCTCCGCTTATGGCATGGCGGATATCGTCGTTGGGGACTGAGAAATGGAGGATGTCCGAACCTTCCTCTGAAGACACTTTCCAAGAGAACGCTAAGACCGCTGGTCCCTCGACTGCAAGTGCAAGCGATGAAGTCTCACCATCGCCCACATCACCGCTCTGAATGGAATCTTCATCGACGGCTGAGCTATCTTCGACAGGCACCCAACTCACGCCAGACGCACAGGTGAATGTTACGCCCGAGGCGTCTACGGCGTCGTCCGAGTTCACGACATCGTACCTTGGGAAGATCACGGTCACGGCTCCGGGTGTAGTTCTAGGTACATCGATCGATTGACCTGACGACCTCGAGGGCGATCCAATCGAGAACGCTCCTTCGTGTGACTCTATCTTGAACGACGATATCGTGCCTCTCGAAGGCGAAGCGCCGACGTCCAAGAAGAAGTTCTCGTTTGAATCTTCGTAGTTCTGTACGAACTCCGTGATGTCCACGCACATGAAAGTTGGATATGAATGGGATCCAATCCTATCTTCGATTGAAAACGGTATCTTTGATGCCACTGGCGATGACATGGATCCGACGCCGATCTCTAGAGACGCGGCTCTGGACGGCGGATCGTTGAAGTGCCAATTCGCCACCAAGCTGGGGGAGTAGTCCTCTATGTCCAGCAAGTAGTCCAACTGCGCCTTGTCAGTGGCTCCGAGCTCCATCAAAGCATCATATGTGAACCAATAGAATCCGTCAATTCCCCAGCCGTCACCCCACGAGTTCACAACCCAGAACGCTCCAACCTCATCATCATCTGTAATGGTATCGTTGTAGCCGACGATCGTCTGGGCATGGTTCAAATCGAGCGAGTCGTACTCTTGGGAAGTAATGATGTGGTTCCCATCCGAGAACGCTGGATAGTATTCATTCGCGTCGATGCCAAAAGTGACGGGTATTCCTTCAGCCACAAGCAGCTTGATCTCCTCAATTGTGGAAGCACCAGAATACTCAATGTTGAAAACCTCGCTCGCTCTATGAGCAGGGGCTTCACGGAAAGCCGAAGGTGAGCCCATGTCAACATACTCATACTCGTCGAAGGGCATCGTGGCCATGGTGGCGGCGCCCCAATCCTGGATTACCCTCATATTGGACTCCATGTTCGAACCAAGATCGCGACCAGCGTTTGATCTCGCGTATGTCCACGCAGGAGATATCAGTTGTGATGGTTCGCCAAGCGGCGCAAGCGTCCAGTCGTTGTCCGTAGCCTCTTGGAAACCGTACGCGTAATATGTAGCAGCCCAGGCCGCACAGGACGGCTGAGAGGACTGGTTCCCAACCGCCGGGAATGTGGGAAGGGCGGAAAGATTCACTGCTTCAGGCAGCTCCCCGAAATCTGCTTCTATCGCATCGTGTACGTTTACGACACCCACCATGGATACCAGCTCTTCTTCAGTGAGAGGCGAAAGGCCTGTTCCAAATCCGTCAACGATGACATTGTAGTTCTTTGCCGGTTCGAACACTCCGCAGGTTCTCCTGAGTCTGTCGGCGTCGTCAGAAGTCATCTTGTGGTGCAGAATAACGACGTCGGTAACGTCACATCGAGCAGCGGAGGACGAAGGCAGGAAGACGGACGCGCAGAGGATGAAGACAACGATGATGGAAGATCCTGCAGATTTCATTGAAATCACTCGAATGTAGTCCGCCTTGATACTGACCCGCCATATTTTTACCTTTGTGCCACATACAACACCACCTACTGGCAATTCCTCAAGCTCCTCTCGCAGGATAAGACTCATAAGAGGAACAGGCCATGGATGTCAGGAGTGTGCAATCGATTTCAGGGAGAGTGATATGAGTGGGCGAACTCGTAAGACTGGAGGAAATCACGAAGGAATACTATACCGGACCTCGTGCATTCAAAGCAGTTGACGACGTTTCGCTGAGCTTCGACCAGGGTGAGTTCATCATAATGCTCGGACCGAGCGGATCCGGCAAAACGACACTTCTCAACATTATCTCCGCTCTGATCAAACCAACGTCCGGAAGAGTCTTCATCGGAGACAGCGAGATTACCGCTCTTTCAGATGACAATGCAACTCGCTTCAGGGCGAAGCATATCGGTTTGGTGTTTCAGTTCTTCAACCTCTTTCCTGCTCTGACCGCAATCGAGAATGTTGAGATAGGTGTAGCTCTCAAGATTACAGAGCGTGACTTGCTGAGAACACGCGCACTCAAATATCTTGAGATGGTGGGATTGCAGGGGATGGAGGACAAGTTTCCCGACCAGCTATCGGGGGGCGAACAGCAGAGGGTTGCGGTGGCTCGCGCACTGGCTATGGAACCGAGGATCCTTCTTGCGGATGAGCCGACGGGCAATCTCGACTCCGAGACGGGGCAGCAGATATGGAATCTTCTCAAGGACATAAATGAGAGAACTGGCACGACAATCGTCGCGGTTACCCACTGGGGGGAGGCCTCCAGCAATGCAGATCGCACCATCCATTTGCGATCTGGCAGAATAGATAGGATAACCAAGGACGCGACTGCCAAGGGAGACGCCAACTTCTGAATGGTGACACCATTGATACGCTATCTCATCAAGAGGATGAATCGGGAACTCAAGAGATCAAAATTCAGAGCAATAGGCAGCAGCGCGCTCGTCCTTGTCGCAGTCGCAGCGTATATCAGCTTCTCGGCGATGGTCCCTTCCGCCCTGACCTCGCTTGAGAAGATGGTGGAGGAGCAGAACATCAGCGATTTTACCGTGCATATGACTCAGGGCAACCTCTCATATGAGGCCGCTGTTTCAGGGTTAGCAGGCGTTGCGACAGTGGATCACCGGGTTACGGTTTCCTCTAAGATCAAGTATACAGACGCTCGCGGTGAGACGCAAATGGTTCCCGCTACGCTCGTCGGCATAGAACCGAACAGATTACCGCTGGTAAACACACTGGTGATCAGAGATGGAGATGGCGATTATCTCGATGCTGATCGCGACGACGAAGTCCTCATAGAAGGGGGCTTCGCTTACGGGGAAGACATTGGACCTTGGGACAGCGTGAGTATCCTAACGTCGTCGGGATATGCCGCGTTCTCCGTCGCGGGATTGGCCTTCTCCCCTGAACACATCATGATGCCCATCAATCCTCAGTCCGTGATACCGCTGCCCGGCTCCCTTGCAGTAGTATACATGGCAATCGACTCCGTCAGAAATGCATTCGAGTTTCCTGAGGATTACATCAACGAGCTGCTGTTCCTGTTCGACGGGATTGTGCTTCCCGAGGTTGCGATGAGCGACATCGCTGAGGCGCTGTCGAGCGCCACGGTCACATTCACCCAACAACGCGATGAGATATACGGGTATGCTCTGATCAAAGAGGATCTCAAGCAAGGCGACAGCTTCACGGCCGTCATAGCCATGCTGATCCTCTTGGCGGCGTTCTTCGTGACCTACTCCTTCTTCAGCAGAATCGTGGACGAGGAGAAGAAGCAGATAGGAGTTCTGAGAGCTCTGGGATACTCGCGGCGCTCAGTGCTAGCGTCCTATCTCTACATGGCGATTGCCATAGGCCTCGGAGGATCTATAGTTGGCGTCGTCATCGGCATTCCGGCAGGGGAGGCCCTCTCCAGATTCTATGTTGAGACCATGTTGCACAGTCGTGTAGTTGATCTTGTCATCAATGCCGATGCCATCATCCTTGGATTGATTTTCGGACCAATGACGACCGGCCTCGCGTGTACCATAGCCGTCTGGGGGACGGTTTCGTTGGAGCCACACGAAGCTATCAAGGACATGCGGACGCAAAAAGTCAAGAGGCGGCGCCGTTCGAGATCGATAAGGATAGGCAGCTTCAAGAGGACGTCTTACATGACACTCTACACGCTGAGAAATACCTTTCGGCACAAAAGGAGAACGACTTTCACCGTTGTGGCAGTCGCATTCTCCATCGTTCTTGGGGCGATGTCTTTTCTGATGGTGGAGTCTTTCGCCAATTCAATCACCAAAAGCATAGAAGATCATGAAAACTGGGACCTCGTGGTCGATTACTCGTATCCCCTCGAAAGGTCGGAGGCGGAGTCCATCTCCGTTCCAGGGCTGGAACAAGCCGTGCTGATATCGAAACTGGCAGTTGTCTGGGAAATCGACGATGCTACCGGACAGGTGGTTGTGACGGGCCTGCCCGCGAACCAGACTATGCACAAGTATGCGCTTATCGAAGGCAGGGAGGCGGCCGACGCGAAGGAGGTCATGATAGGATACACGATGTCCAATGACCATGGCATAAGTTCCGGAGACCATATCGAATTCAGGACGGTCGACAGCAGTGTAGTGCTGTCCGTTAGTGGGATATTGGCGGATACTGTCGGCGAGGTGGTGGTCTTTATGGAGGTGATTGAGCAGCTGGCAGAGCGTCCCGCCTTCGCCGGCATGTACGTGGAGAGCTCACCCGGCACCGCGGACGACGTGATGGACGCCTTGGAGCTGCTGCCAGTCGTCGCGAACGTGCAGATGCGAGGCGAAGTCGAGTCAGGTCTCGTGGAATTCATGCAGAGCTACAGCTCCGCGCTGTATGCATTCTCTCTTGTAGGGGTGACAATAGCCACGCTTACGATCGCAAACGTCGTCTTCATGAGCGTGCTTGAGCGACAATACGAATACGGACAGTTGAGAGCGATAGGATACAGGAAGCGCGATGTGTCGAAGAGCGTCTTGGTTGAAATATTAGCTATGATAGCCATCGGAGGCGTCGTTGCCATCCCCCTGCTGATAATCGTCTTGGAGTCATTGGTGGGGCTGTTCAGAGAGTTCTGGCCGACCTACAGCACCGTTCTATTTCTGAATGATTGGTACGGATATTTAGTCGTGCTGGGACTCACGACGGCATTCGGCCTTCTCGCAGCAGTCCCAGGAATCCGGTTCCTGGGTCGGATAGACATAGCGAAGGCGGTCTCGGGCGGCAGGTTTGGATGACATCTTCATCAACATACGGAGGGGCCTGTGTCGCGAATCAGAAAGAAACGTATATATCTGGCAACGGATTACTTCGGCAATGGATGCAGGTGTAATCTAGTCTGGTCAGGATTTTGGCCTTCCAACTCCTCCAGAAATGAATTAAAAATGGAGAGGGACGAAAGCCAACGGCCCGGGTTCGAATCCCGGCACCTGCACTTCGCTCCCCTGAGCCCAGCCTGGAACTCACCACCGTTTCGTGGCAGCACGAGGCCCTTTCTGACTCCTCTCCATTGGCGGAAGCATGCGCGTTGGCGATTGCCGAATCGAGCCGCTTAACCTACTCATCGAGGAAGCGCTGGATATGACAATGTGGCGGGAGACTCAGCGTTCTCGACTATTACGAGTCGGGTTGAGATCGTGTGCCTTCCCTCTCCTTCTTCTGCATTCTGACGTGTCCTTTCCTGACACGAATGCATCGCACTCTTCATCCGACCTTTGCACTCTCACCGATCAGGGGAGAAACGGGTACTTCTTCGAGATTCGAGCCGACGTCGATCTCCCTGAGTTCGCCCAGTAGATCGATGATGTCATGGACATCCTCTCCTTTGGCTTTCATCTCTCCAGCGAGGTTCTCCAGGTCCCGAACTGTGTGAGTGCGAACCCACTCGATCGCTTGAGCGTTCCGCGCCGCAGCCCGCGCAGCCTTCCTGTTCAGCATTGCATCCCATCCGCTCAGTTCGTCTGACAATGTGTCAGCTAATTGGTCGTATCGGAGTTCACAATATTTAAATATTGTCCAATCCATGTCGAAGCATCCGGTGAAATGTCAGACTGGCAGCACCGACGCCGATCCACTAGTCAACAATGAATCCATTTACGGCTGGATGACGTGGAAGTTACGTCGGATGTGCCAAGAAGGCCTTGTGTCAGACGGGACGAACAGTCGTGCCTTTCACCCGTCGAACGACATGGAGTCGAAATCTGGAAAATGCTTTATGACGACAAAACATTAAGTTTTCAGGACTCAGGTGAGTTTGACTTGGGGATACTCGATTCACTAACTAACAAGGAGAAGAGGCTTCTGAACAGAGTCGACAAGGAGTTGACAAAGATAGATGCCCTCATCAAAGCGGGCAAACGTGAGGAAGCATTTTCGTCTCTTAAGAAACAGATATCTCTTTTGAACGAAGGTATGGGCAGCATTGACAAGCTGAAGACCGACTTCTCGAGACTCCTATCGACGATGGGCTTCAAATCAATAACGCTCACAGAGCACAGTACTGCCGAGGATTGCGCCAAGGTCGCTCTTCAACTCGATCCGGGGAATCCTGATGCTATGGTAGTCCTTGGCAAGGCGGCCTTGGAGCTTGGGCGTGGCGAGGACGCAATCGCATGGCATAAGAAAGCGACGGAGCTGCGGCCGAAGTCGCCCGTATACTGGTCTGCGTTGGGCGATGCCCACGAATCTCTAGACGAGATATCCGATGCAATCGTAAGTTATCGGCAAGTAGTGGCTCTCGACCCAGACAGTGTAACACATTACGACAAGATTCTCTTGCATGAACCAAAGGACACAGATATCATCAATCGCAAGGGCAACGCCCTCTCGAGGTTGAAGAGATATGGTGAAGCTGTAGAGACCTTCAACTCTGGCATTGAGATACAGCCCAAGGACAAGGACTTATGGATTGGCCTGGGCGCTGCGCTGAATTTCGACGGCAAGGCCAAGGAAGCCATCGAAGCGCTTGACAAGGCATATAAGATAGATCCCAAGGATGCGTATATCCTCGACAATTTGGGGAGGATCCATCACAAACTCGGCAATCAGAAGCAAGCGCTCAAATGTTTCACTCGAGCGGTAGAACTGGACCAATCAAATGCAGTTCTGTGGAACGAGTTAGGGGTTGTCCAGGAGGAAATGAACTCATTTGATCAGGCTATAGAGTCATTTGACAAAGCGCTGGAGATTGAGCCGGATAATCTCAACATCCTGCTGAACAAGAAGAAGACTCTGATGAAGTCCGAGCGCTTTGTCGACGCGATAGAAGTGTGCGACAGGATAATGGTCATAGATGCAAGGAATCACGAGTCGTTGTTCGACAAAGGGCGCGCTCTCTTCGCCTTGGAGAGATATGATGAAGCCCTTACGTTTACCGAGGCATCCCTCACAATCGCACCCGAATCGAAACCCGCGATGAAGCTCAAGAAGGACGCATTGATCAGACTGAACCGTCATGCAGATGTAGTGACGTGGTCCAACAGAATTCTGGGGGTCAGCCCGGACGACCACGAAACCATGCACGACAAAGGTGTTGCACAGACCGAGTTGGGGAAATTCCACGATGCCATCAAGACCTTCGAGAAGGCGCTGAAATCCGCACCGGACAAGCGTCGAATACTGATTAGCTTGAAGGAAGCGTACAAGAAGGTGCAGAAGGACGCCGAAGTCGTTCGCGTATGCGATGAAATAATATCTATCGACGGCTCGGAAAAAGAAGCGCATTTCGACAAAGCCGTGGCTCTTGACAGGATGGATTGCGCCGACGAGGCCGTGGTCACTTACATAATGGCGCTGAAGAATGATCCCAAGAATCCCGACATATTCTATAGCTTGGCTGCACTCTTCCTGAGGCTCGGAAAGACAAAGGAGGCGCTTGATTACATCAAGCAGGGGCTTTCGGCCAATCCTTCCTCTGTTCTGCTGTGGCGATTAAAGGGGAGGGTCGCATTCACAGAAAAGGATTATGAGGATTCCATAGAGTCCTGGGAGAAAGCCCTCGAACTCGACCCTTCTGACTTGGCCACCGGCAGATTCCTTGGCAGAGCGCTGGTCGGAATGAAGAGGTACGAGGAGGCGCTGTCGAGATATGATTCGGTCCTGGAAGCGGATTCGAAGGACACAGAGGCTTGGACGCTGAAAGCGGAAGCTCTGAACCTACTGGAGCGATACGATGAGGCTTTGGCGGCAATTCGTCAGACCATGAGGCTGAGACCGAATTCTGCCGACCTCATGGTCAAAGAGGCGCGAGTCCTGATTAAACTCGACCACAGAGAGGACGCCTTGGCCTCCTTCAACTCCGCGTTGGCCGCAGATCCGAGAAATGTAGATGTCCTCGACGAGAAGAAGGAGCTGCTGAAATCGCTGAAGAGATATGACGAAGTAATTCAGACATGCGATGAAATACTGACGTTATCGCAGAACAACAAGGACGCCTATGTCGACAGGGGAAGCGCTGCCCTGTTCCTCAAGAGGCCTAACGATGCCCTGTTCGCGTTCAATAGAGCTCTGACCATCGATGACGCGGACTTGGACACCCTTGAACTCAAGAAACTCGCACTCAAGGAGTTGGACGATAACGAGTCCGTTGTCGATGTCAGCGACCGGATATTGGAGCTCAGTCCCAAGAACAAAGCGGCTTTCTCCGACAGGGCGGGCGCACTAGATAAGCTAGGACGGCTGGAAGAGGCGCTCGAGAGTTACGAAAAGGCGATAGCACTCGATGAGAAGGATGTCTTTCTCTGGAATCGGAAGGGGTCTCTACTGCTCAATGCCGGAAAGGCAGCCCAAGGAGCAGAGGCGTTCGAGCATGCGCTCAAGCTTGACGAGAATCAGCCGTTCATACTCAACAACCGCGGAAAGGCGTATCTTGAGCTGAAGCGGTTCGAGGAATCTCTTGCGGATTTCGACAAGGCTATCAAGATCCTGCCGAAAGTCCCTGACTTCCATACTGATAGAGGGAGAGTCCTTGCCGCTATGGGGCGATTCGATGACAGCTTGGACTCGTTCACTGAGGCCAGGAGATATGCCCCGAACGACATCTCGGCGCTCAAGTACATGGGAATGGCACTTCTCAAGCTCAACCGTACTTCAGAGGCTCTTGGCTGCTTTGACGAAGCTATTCGTCAAGGCTCCCAGGATAGGGACCTGTGGACTGCGAGAGCCAAGGCTTCGGAAGCAGCTGGGGAGAGGCAGGAGGCAGCTCGATCGTATTTGAAGGCGCTGGAGATCGATCCTTCTGACAAGGCCGCCTGGTACAGGCTGGGGCTGCTGTACGTGGAAATGCAGATGTTCGAAGAAGCGAACGAGTGTTTCGACAGGGCTCTGGAGCTCGACGACTCCAACTCGAAGGTTTGGATGAGCAAGGGTTTCGTGATGGAGAAGCTCGACTCATTCCAGGAAGCCGCATCGGCGTACGATCGGGCGATAGGTCTGGACTCGAACGACAAGAATGCATGGAACAGCAAGGGATACGCAATGCTCGAACTGGGAAGCCCAGAACAGGCTATGAGATGCTTCGACCATGCACTCACCATAGATCCCTACTTCGAAGCGGCCACTGAGGGCAGGAAGACCGCCGAAGAGGAGATACGCAACACGAAGATTGAAGACTACTCCCGCGCGGTGCTAGATTTCGAGTACGCACATGGTAGGCCCGTTTCGAAAGAGGAGGCGTTCAGAGTATGTGGCATACCCTACGCGTTCCTGGATGATGTGCTCGAGTATCTCAGCGACTCGAGCGAGGTGGTTTTATCGGAACTATCGAGAGCAGGGTTCGACAGACATGAGCAGCTTTCTAGGGAGGTCCTCATCGCAGCGATGCTGAAGAGGGATCTATCCGATCACGGGTTGAGGCTATGTGATATAACTGTGAACTTCCCCGAATTGAAGGTTTCGAGCGCGAAACGAATCCTAAGCTACATCCGTGCCGTTGAGGAGTACAAGTTCACTCCGGAGGTCGCGGATCCGCAGACAGATTCCCTTCTGCGACAAGCGTTGGATCTGCCCGCCGACCAGAAGAACGTCTTGGGACTGATCAGGAATCTGGGAGTGGGAGTCTACCAAGCCAGACAGCTGGTAACCATCCTGATGACATTCCACGAGGGTGGTGTAGAGTCCCCCACGGTTTCATTGACATCAATAGTAAGCGAGAGTTTTGGAGACTACTCTCCTTACGAGGAGCAGATACCCACTACAACTTCTTCAAGAGATAGGGCGCCCACGTCCGCGGATGAGGACCGATATGAGGAGGAAGACTACGAAGATGAGCCAGAGCCCCGTAAGAAGGTTACCAGAAGTAGAACTCGACAAAGCTCCGTGAGACCCAGCGCCAAACGGCGACAGGCTGACGACGAGGAGGAAACGCCAACCGATTTGGTGGGAAGGCGTTGTCTCTTTCACGGAGGAGTAGCTGTAAGCCGCTGCTCAAAATGCAAGGCTGTGCTGTGCAGGGAATGCATAAGGGGTTCGGACCGATGTCCAAGATGCAACACGCCTCTAAAGGCAAGCGCTTCCAAGCGAGGAGGGGGGGAGCGGGAACAGGACGAGGAGGAGGACGAGGAGGGCCAGGACGAAAGCAGTCCACAGCAGCCCACGAAATCGCCGCGCAGGTCTAAGAAGAAAGGGGGTCAGAGCAGCAAACTGGAGGACATCTCGCGGCTATGACTAACCCTTTCTATCCGTGCAAGCGTTCAGTGAGGTTCCCAACTCTCTGACCGTATCTGATGCACATCTTCTCAACACGCTTGTCAGGCTTTCTTATCGATACCGGACCGTAGTGATCTCCTTCGGAGTCACCACAGATTACCATGCCATGGATTAGGAGGGCTTCGAGTATGGCAAGGACGGTCGTCTCGTTGCCTCCGCCGATATTGTGACTGGACGAGAATGCGCCGCCCACCTTGCCATCCAGCTTTCCATGATACTTCACGCTCCTGTCGAGAAGCTTCTTGACTTCAGCGGACATCAGGCCATAGTAGGTTGGCGAACCCAAGATGATTCCATCGTAGGATAGAAGCTCCTTGGGGTCGACTCTATTCACATCTTTCACGGACGTCTCTGCACCTGTAGATTCAACGCCCTTCTTTATCAAATGGGCCATCTTCTTCGTGTTGCCAGAGCGCGAGAAATAGCATATCAGGACTTTCGCCATCATTCACACCTGTGCTTGAGGCATTGTCTGGTGGGTTCTTAGCGATTTCTAGCACGCCGGACGCAAACTTTGAAATGGTCGTCGATTCCTTGTCTTCTTTGTTCAGGAGAACTAGCACAATGCGGATCTGCAACAGATGTCGACAGGAGACCCAAGATATGTTCTGCCCTAATTGCCGAGTGTTGACGTCCATCCCAAAGGAGAGAAAGGCACCGGTGGCATCTGTGGCTGGTGACCTCTTCGAGTGCACTATTTGGCAGGCTTCGAATCGTTCGAGGGGAATCGATATCCCACTGGGCCACAGAGACAGGCATTTCTCCAAGGATTTTGAGATGATAGTGCTATACATCGAGGGGCTCAGGAGCATAGCGAAGCTTGGCTCGGGCTTCTGGAGGAAGCCGGCGGTGATAAGGAAGGCGCTCGGAGATGATGGAAAGGATAAGCTTGGCAAGTTTATTGAAAAGCATCACCTCCTCCCTCCTGATCAGTCTCTCAAGGAGAAAGGTATCGTTGATATCGTCATCTTCGAAGTCGTCGTTCCTTCAGAAGAATTCAAGATATCCATTGCGGAGAGAGCCGAGAGCGAAGGCGTTCAGGACGCCAGCTAGACCAGGTCAAGCTCTTTCCCAGTCTTCTCGAACGCACATAATGCTTCGTCGAGGTCTTCGTCGGTGAGCGCCGCGTTCATTATCGTACGTATCCTTGCGCCGTCCTGGGAGACCATGGGAAACACAATCGGCAGAGCGAAGACTCCGAGCTCATACAGCCTCTGGCTGAAGGTCTTCGCTGCCGCGCTACGGCCGATCATTATTGGCACAATCGGAGTGACACTCTTGCCAGTGTCGAACCCAATGTCCTGAATGCCCTTTCTGAAGTACTCCGTGTTCCTCCAAAGGTCTTTTACATGCTCCGGCTCGGTTTCCAGGACGTCGATAGCTGCTATGCACGCGGCAGCGACGGCGGGTGGGTGAGAGCCGCTGAGCAGCCATGTTCTAGACATGTTGAGAGCGAAATCCACGAGTTCCTTTGAGCCGGAGATGTGACCACCCACTACGCCAAAGGCTTTGGAGAAAGTCCCCATCTCAACATGGACTGTGTCCCGTTTCAGTCCGAAGTGGGAGACGATTCCTCTGCCACCTTCACCCAACACGCCTTCTCCATGGGCGTCATCGACGTAGACCATGGATCCATGCTTTGCAGCGACACTGGCGATCCGGTCAAGAGGCGCCATGTCGCCATCCATGCTGAACACACCATCAGTGATGATCAGGATTCTACGATGAGGCGGCGTATGTTCTTCCGCTTCAGTCAAGACCTCCTCCAAATGAACATGGTCGCAGTGTCTGTACACCGTCCTGCTCGCTTTCGATAGCCTCACTCCGTCTATTATGCTTCCATGGTTGAGTTCGTCGCTCACGATGAGGTCTCCTGAACCAGCCAACTGAGGGATCAGCCCAGCGTTCGCAGCGAATCCGGTCTGGTATACAAGAGATGCATCAACTCCCTTGAATGCCGCCAGTCGCAGCTCGAGCTCGATATGCAGGTCCATGTTGCCTGCAATCGGCCTAACAGATCCGGACCCCGCCCCATGACTCCTGACTGCTGCAATAGCCGCCTCTTTGACCTTGGGATGATTGCTGAGGTTGAGATAGTTGTTGGAGCAGAGCATAATGACATCACGCCCATCCACTCTGCACCGCGGACGGCTCGCTCCTTCCAGCACCCTCAGCCTCCAATCGAGCTCTTTGTCAACGAGCGCTCTGTATTCCTCCCCGAGAAACGAGACGGGATCTCTCATCGCTATCTCCTCACCACTCCGGTATCATCGAGACCTTTGCTGAGCGCTTCGAGTGAATCAGCTCCATGCCTGACGCTATATCTCTAATGGGCAGCGTGTGCGAGATTATCTTGGGCAACTTATCCCGGAAATCTTCGTTTTCGAGTAGCCGGTCCATCTCCCTCCAAGTTTCGAACATCTTCCTTCCGGTTATACCATAGACCACAGCGGACTTGAATGTAATGGCGTTGTTGACATCGAGCTTCACTGGGTCCGAATATAGGCCGAGTATCGAGACTCTCCCGCCCGGTGTCAGCACCTCGAACACCTGCCTCAATGCCGCCGGAGCACCGGACAACTCCAGCGAAATATCGACACCGTTGCCATCAGTCTCATCCATCACGGCTGATATCAGCTCTTCGTTGCCAACCGAGGCGTCGACCACGACATCCGCACCCATCCTACTGGCGAGATCGAATCTCACGTGTTCGCTGCCCAGTTCTGATGCTATGACCTTTCTTGCGCCGACGGCCTTCAGCATTGCAATCGCCATCAGACCTATCGGGCCGCACCCCGCCACGAAGGCGGTCCTGCCTCGTACGTCATCGGCACACTCGTTGGGCAGCACGGCAAAAGTCGCGTTGCCCAGTGGTTCAAGGAGCGACCCGCATTGAGGAGCAAGTTCGCGTGGGATCCTTCTTGCGTTCATAGCTGGGATGCGGATATACTCTGCGAATACGCCGTCCGTGTCAATCCCTAGAATCTTCACGTTCCTGCACACGTGCATTCTACCGGTCTTACACTGATAGCATTCCTGATCGACTATGTGGGTCTCTGCAGCTACAAGGTCTCCGATTTCGATGTCATGGACATCCGAGCCCTTTTCGACGATCTTTCCGCAGGCTTCGTGTCCGAAAATTATGGGCAGCTTCCTGATGCGTCTATCCGCCCAGTTGTTCCAGTGCCAGATGTGTACATCTGTGCCACAGATGGAGCTGTAGTTCATCTCTATCAAAACGTCCTTGGGCCCAACCTCGGGCCTCGGGACAGATTCGATTCTAGCTCTGGCTGCCCTTCGTCTCTTCACAACGGCATACATCTAATGGTCGTCCTCATTCCTGTACATGATGACGGGATTCATACTCTTAAGTGATTTGATTGAGCGGGTGAGCGCGGGGCTTCGGGTGGGAGATCATCTGTCTATGTCCTCTCCGCCCTCGAGCGAATGCTGCACGGCGGAGTATATGTCGGCAAGCCCCTCCCCGGTCTCGGAGCTGACAAGACAGACCTCCATCGCGGCTCCGACCGTGTCGATGGCCTGGAGGAGCTCAAGGCTGATTTGCGTCTGGGCGTCGATAGACTCATCGCACAAAGCGGCCCACAAGGCTTGAGGGTCACGGCTCCATGCGCTGACGGCATCGGCTTCCATTTCTGAGAGTAGATCCGCCTTTGCCAAGATGGATAACATGGGCAAAGGAATTCTGAACTGCACAGTGACTGAAAGCAGGAGCGAGGTAACCAAACCGTTCGGATTTCTTACCAACACGGGGTCCAAGAGGAATGCGAGCATAGATGCATTGGTGCCTAGAGCGTCCATGACCGTTCTGCTGCTCTGCCGGAACGCGAAGAGCTCCAACTGTCCTGGCGTGTCCACCAATACATAGTCCGTGTCGAAGCCTTCTATCACGTCGGCGACCTCGCCGATGTTGAGCGCCAGCATGTCAGCAGCTAGAATTTGGGCGCCGTTAGGTCCCAACGAGTACTCGTCCATGATTTCAGATATTCTAATCCAGTCTCTGACATCCACATCTGGCTCATATGGCAGCGAATCGCAACCTGGGTCAAGATTGACGATTATGCAATCATAACTCTCATTCTTCAACCATTGGCCGAAAGTGCTGGTGAGAGTGCTCTTTCCGGAGCCTGCAGTGCCGATGAAATACAAGTTCTTGGTTGCCAACACAAGACCTCCTCGCAACGTAAGCATGTCCGGGCCGAACGACACTACGTCCGATGCGGTACGATTGGGCGACGGCGACATTAAGCTTTTCTCGTAGATTGCATTGGTGCCGGCAAATCGCAGCCGTGGGTTCGCATGTCCACCTTACGATTGACATTGGCGACCTAATGCGAAATTAGGAGCTTGTCATTGGGAGTGGCGGAAAGGCGGGCTCGAAGGGATTCGAACCCTTGACCCACCGGTATCTCCTGAGAGACACGATGGGTGTCGCAGTAAGAGCCGGTTGCTCTACCTAGCTGAGCTACGAGCCCGCGAATCGGCAGTATATTCTTGTCGCTAATAAACCTATCGAGATTGGACGGTGAAGATTGATTATCTGGCTAGTGACGGTGTAGGCCAATGATGAGAATGGATTATGTGCGTTCGGTTCTTAAAGCTCGGGTCGCTTTGACAGAGAGTCTATGCACGCGGTAGCGATTCAGTCAAAGTCCGCCGAACATTTTATCATTGGAGGAGCCTTTGCAGCAGTCGGATGCACGATTCGTTCGTCGCGGTCTTGAGCAGTGGAAGCTGCGGCAATTCGACATTTGTGTCAGCTTCGGAGACCTCTCTACTTATAGATGCGGGCCTCTCCTGCCGGGAGCTGGAAAGGCGTCTGGCAATCTATGGCATCGAGCCGCAGCAGATAGAAGGTGTGTTGCTAACTCACGAGCACACGGACCACAACAGAGGCGCTCGAAGATTCTGTAAGATGCATGGTGTGTCTTTGTTCGGCACGGCTGGAACTCTGGCTCTAACGCCTCATGAAGACGTCAACTCCATTGTGATATCCGACCGGGAGTCCTTGGCGATCGGCAGCATCTCCGTGCGGCCTTTTCCTGTGAATCATCTAGCAGCAGAACCAGTTGCGTTCTCTCTAACGCTCAACGGGGCGAAGGTTTCGATAGCCTCGGATCTTGGATGCTTCACCGAGCGGGTCGTACGTGAAATGAAATGCTCGAACCTGCTCATGGTCGAAGCGAACTATGACGAAGAAATGCTTAGAAATGGCAACTATCCCGGCTTTCTGAAGAGAGCCATAATGAGCGATCATGGTCACTTATCGAACTACGATGCGGGCAACCTTTGCGCAAGCACTGCAAGCGACGCCTCCAAGGAGATCGTATTGCTTCATTTGAGTAAGGATAATAACAGCTCGGAGGTCGCCAAGGATGCTGTGTGCGATAGCATCGGGGAGTTGATGCCTCGGATGAGTGTCGTACCTGTTGAACACGGATTGCATGCAGGTCCTTTCAAGCTATGATGACTCGATGACTCTAATCTTACCATGCGATGCGAGCGTTTCAGCGATTTCCTTCGGAAGTGTAATCACATCTTCTCTTCGGAGGGTATAGTCTTTGTCAACCCCTGCGAACGTGGGAATATCCTCAAGAACCCTCACGAGGACGAGGGGTGTAGATTTGCCTTCGTCCGTCTCCGAAGCTCCTCCATTCCCGCTGACGGAGTCAGTCTGGGAGGCCTCAGGCAGTTGAACGACGTCTTTGGGGTTCGAGAAACGCGGTCCAGAATCGTCGATGTCTGCGTTGCTGTCCCTATGCGCTCCAAGCACCGATACCAGGCTGGAGTAGAGGACGAGTTCATCGGGGGTCAGGTTTGCGGTTTCTGGGCTGTCTCCAGCTACCTTTCTCAGAGCCAACAGTGCAATCTTCCGCTGACGGAGCTCATAGATCCGCTTGGCCTTGTCACCAGCCTTCTTGAGCTGGTCGCTTAGCATCATGCTCGCCTGCGAACCAGGGTTTGTGGCAATCTCCTTTTCATTCTCTCTGCGCAGACTTCGAACGTACGACGCCATCTTCTGATAGAAGTCCGGGCCAACCTTGCTGAGTTGAGGGGATCCATACTCTTGTCGAAAGAGTGCCATGATGTCCTCGAACCCTACGTCCCCCCTTTTAGCCGCCATCGCTTCGCCCATACATCAACAACGTATTTGATGCTTGTGCGAGGAATTGGTGGAAAGGTTTTTGCGAGAGAGCACGCTCTCTCAATATGTCCGAACCATGATTCCTCATTCCTACTTGATGGCAGTCGATGAAGGCGTTCTCTTGGCGGTCGAAGTGTCGCCCGGAGCGAAGCAGACTGCGATAAGCGGCATTAACGAATGGCGAAGCGCACTACAAGTCAGAGTGGCAGCACCTCCAGAAAAGGGAAGGGCGAATATGGAGCTTAGGAGATACTTATCGGAGAGGTTATCGCTGCAACCAAGCGACGTCCGGATAATAAAGGGAGCACGCTCCCGCCACAAAACGATATTTGTCAGGATATCTCCTGATGAATTTAAGAGGCGCATGCAGGTGAAGTAGATGATGTCGCCAGAGGAACGGCTCGAACGCATATTGAAAGCCATCGATGAGTTGGAGTCGCTAAGTGAGGAGATGCCAATAGTCGTCGAGGGCAAACGGGATGTGGAAGCCCTTGGACGCATGGGCATCGCAAAGAACGTCGTGAGCCTCAGCAAAGGCATATCGGTATTTGCCTTCTGTGAGTCCCTGACTAGGAATTGGAATTCGGTCGTGATACTCACGGACTGGGACCGGAAGGGTGGCCGCCTTGCGAGAAAGCTCAAGGAGGCAGTCGAAGCGAACGGTGCGAGACCGATTGAATCCATAAGGACGCAGCTAGCCTACTTGGCAAAGAAGGAGGTCAAGGATGTTGAAAGCATTCCTACATTCGTGCAGAACCTGCGTAACCTGGCAGGCGTGAAGCAGCCCTGATCGACAGGCGAATCATGACAAAGGTTTTAGCGTAGAATTCCAATAAAACGCTCGTTATGCAGCGCACTGAATGCTCCGCTCTGATGATGTCTGTTCTGGGCATTGCGAGCGTCGAAGAGCTCTTTGAGGATATCCCGAAGAAGGTGAGGACGAGTGGCCTCAAGCTTCCAGATAGGGTAGAGGAGGCAGATCTTGCGAGAGCGCTGCGCGACATGCTCGCTTCAAACAAACCGGTGACGGAATGGCTTAGCTTTCTAGGGGCCGGGGTTTACTTCCATCACATACCTGCTGCGGTGAGGAGTATAGTCTCGCGCTCGGAGTTTCTCACTTCTTACACTCCGTATCAGTCAGAAGTCAGCCAGGGAATGCTCCAGGCGCTCTTCGAGTATCAATCCTTCATCGCTGAACTAACAGGCGTGGATGTGGTCAACAGCAGCATGTACGATGCATCAACCGCGCTAGGCGAGGGCGTCCTCATGAGCCACCGTATCTCGGGAGGGACCAGGTTCTTGTCGAGCAAGGCGGTAAACCCCGAAAAACTGTCCGTCGCAAGGCTTTACGCGAAGGGCGCGAACATGGAGGTAGCGACTGTGGATTATGACGAAAACTCCGGAACAGTCGATTTGGACGACCTCGCCTCGAAGATGACCGACGATGTGTCTGGATTCTACTTCGAAACGCCGAACGTCTTCGGCGTGTTTGAGACATGCTGGAAGGAGATACGCGAGATTGTAGGGGAGAAGACGCTGATAATAGGTGCCAATCCTCTTGCTCTAGCAATAGTTCGGTCGCCTGGTGAAATGGGAGCGGACATAGTAATCGGAGATGCACAAGTTTTGGGCGTTCCCATGAACCTGGGAGGGCCTTCGATCGGTGTATTCGGCTGCAGAGCGGATCATATTCGCAAGATGCCGGGACGATTGATAGGGATGACAGAAGATGCCGAAGGCACACGCTCATTTTGTATGACTCTTCAAACCAGGGAGCAGCATATTCGGCGTAGCAGAGCCACCTCTAACATTTGCACGAATCAGGCACTGCTTGCGGTGGCGGTTGCGGCGCACTTGGCACTACTTGGCAGGGAAGGACTCAGAACAGTTGCCATGAAGAACCTAGTCAATATGAAATCCCTCTCCTCCGAGATCGATTCCCTCGACGGATACACGGCGCCCGTGTTTGGCGCCCCTCATTTCAACGAATTCGTCATGCGTTCACCGGTCTCGATTGACCGCCTTAACGAAATTCTCAGAAAAGAGAAGATACACGGAGGGTATGCAATAGGAGAATGGTTTCCTGAATTGAAGGACTGCGCGCTCGTAACAACGACTGAGATGCACACATCGAACGACCATCGAAGATTCATTGAGGCCCTGAGGGTGAGCAAGTGAGATATCATCAGGCGGTTCATGAGGTCCCTATCCTTTTGGAGGGGTGTGCCCCCATAGTCGACGATAGAGCTGGGCGCGAGTCAGAAGGATTGCTGCCCAGCGACCTCCTCCGCGGCGGTCTGGAGTTGCCGGACCTGCCAGAAAGAGAGGTCGTTAAACACTTCATCAATCTTTCGCAGATGAACTTCGGGGTTGACAATGGCCTGTACCCCCTTGGTTCATGCACGATGAAGTACAATCCGAAGATATGCGACGAGATATCCTCTATGGACACCGTCGCACATCTCCACCCGCTTCAGGACGTATCGACCATTCAGGGTGCTTTGGCGATTATGTTCGAGCTTGAGAACATGTTGTGTGAGATAGGCGGCATCGACGCGGTGACTCTTCAACCGGCTGCTGGGGCACACGGCGAATTTACAGGCATGCAGATCGCGAGGGCATATCATGAGTCAAGAGGGGAGAGTAGGAGTGAGATCGTGCTCCCTGATACTGCTCACGGAACGAATCCTGCCAGTGCTGCCATGGTAGGGTACGATGTTCTTGACCTGCCGTCCAAGGATGGCTGCGTGGATGTCGAAGCACTCAAAGCAGCTGTCTCTGACGACACTGCCGCGTTTATGCTGACGAATCCGAACACCCTTGGCCTATTCGAAAAGGAAGTTGTCGAAATCGCAGACATCGTTCATGAAGCGGGCGCGCTTCTGTATTATGACGGAGCTAATCTCAACGCCATAATGGGCAAGACCTCGCCTGGAAGGATGGACTTTGACATCGTCCATTTCAACCTCCACAAAACCTTCGCTACCCCGCACGGCGGAGGAGGTCCTGGAGCTGGACCCGTGGGTGTCAAGCAGCATCTAGAGGGATTCTTGCCAGTCCCCAGAATCGTTTGCAGGAATGACATGTACGAACTGGACTATGATCGCCCTGAGAGCATCGGCAAGGTCAAGGCATTTTATGGCAACTTCGCTGTCCTCGTCCGCGCGTATGCATACATCAAGATGTACGGCAGAGATCTTCAACACGTGTCGGAGCAGGCTGTCCTCAATTCGAACTACCTGAAGCAGGGGTTAATGGATGTCTTCGAGATGCCTTACGGAAAGCTCAGAAAACATGAGTTCGTCCTTAGCGGACGAGCACTCAAGAAGCGCGGCTTGAGAACCATGGATTTCGCGAAGAGACTGCTTGATTACGGCTTTCATGCGCCCACGGTTTACTTCCCGCTGATAGTCGACGAAGCGTTGATGATAGAGCCTACGGAGACGGAGACGAAGGACAATCTCGATGCATTCATCGCAGCCTGCAAGCAGATAATGTCCGAGGATCCTGAGATTGTCAGGAGCGCGCCCCACAATGCTGCCAGAAGACGGATAGACGAGGTGAAGGCTGCCAGAGACATGATTCTCAGTTGGAGAAGTTACAGGGGGAAGAAGGAATCCCACCACAACGGACAGGCATCTACTGCTCGCGATTGAACCTCGCGCAGATGAGGGTTCTAGAGCCAGTCACGCCACTGACGCTTCGCACCTTCTGCAAGACGACATCGCACAACTTGTCGTAGTCGTCGGTTTCCAGTCTCGCGATTACATCATACTGGCCGAAGAGCTGGTGAGCCTCTGTCAGTTCAGGAAGGTCTCTTATCTGATTGACGACGTAATCCTCTTTCCCGGTTGCTGTCGTGATTAGAACGTACGCTACTACCAGAGTCTCACCCTGAGAAATGTGTAAATGCCTTGTTTCTACTTATATTCTATCAGCAGGGGGTAATGAAGCTTTCCAGCGAGGCCTGGGATAGACACAGGGAGAAGATTGGCCAACCACCACATACGACCAGCAAAATGTTATCTACAGAGCCTGTCAATTCGATGTCCTTGATATGACGGCTTTTATAGTAGTGGAAGGCATCGATGGCTGCGGAAAGAGCACCGCGGCGAAGTCTCTGACCCACGCCCTGGGCGAAGATTCCGTGTTGACTCGAGAGCCCACGGATTCCTGGATTGGATCGGCGGTAAGGTCTGGCGGGAAGGACGAAGTGAGCCCTTATCTTGATGCCCTTCTGTTCATGGCTGACAGAGCACAACACACTCTCCAAATCAAGAAATGGCTGGACGAAGGAAGATCTGTTGTGTGCGATAGATACTACCATTCGACGGTCGCGTATCAGACTGCGTATCTGAGACGTCGCTCGCTCGGAGACAATTTCGATTGGTTGCTCAAGGCGAACAATCGCATATCAATCCATCCCGATGTTACTTTTCTGCTTGTTCTTGATCCCGAGAAAGCCATAGAGAGAGTTGAAGGCAGGGGGAGTTCATCGAGGTTTGAAAAGACTGATTTCCTCAGAGAGGTGCAGGCAAATTACGAAAGGCTTGCGCGAGCAGACGACACAATCGTCCTGATTGATGGTGGTGACTCGCCGGAGAGAATTGTCGATTGCCTGCTCCGAGACATCAAAGAGAGGAAGCTTTAATATCATTGGAGGCCTGGGAAGTCGGCGAATGCACCCCGCAAATGCTCTCAAGTGCTCTAAGAGCGAGAAGCTCAAGGACCGACGTATAGTCCTGGGAGTGACTGGCAGCATAGCCGCTGTAGAGTCTGTCAAGCTCTGCAGGGAGCTGATTAGGCATGGGGCAGAGGTCCATGTAGTCATGTCGGCTGACGCGCAGAAGATTTTGCACCCCTATGCGTTGGAGTTCGCGTCAGGAAGGCCTGTAACGACCGAAATAGATGGTAGAGTCCAGCATGTAGCCCTGTGTGGGTCTGTGACGGATAGGGTCGATATGCTCTTGATAGCGCCTGCCACTGCAAACACGATATCCAAGATTGCCTGCGGAATCGACGATACCACTGTCACAACGTTTGCCACTACCGCTCTTGGCACTGGAATCCCGGTTATGGTCGTCCCTGCTATGCATGGCAGCATGATCCGGCACAAGATAGTTCTCAGAAACATCGATTGCCTGAAGGATTTGGGAGTAATCGTTCTGGATTGTAGTCTGGATGAAGCCAAGGCCAAGATGCCGTCAACGGACGAGATAGTGGCTAAGACCATATCAAGAGCAGGCCGCGGGGACATGCGAGGAGTCAAGGTCCTCGTCATTGCAGGTTCGACCGAGGAGCCGTTGGATGACATCAGGGTGCTGACAAACCGTAGCTCAGGGGAGACGGGTGTGGAACTCGCCAAGGCGGCCTATGAAAGAGGGGCAGATGTAGAGCTCTGGATGGGACGGTGCGGAGTCGCCATTCCAAGTTACCTGACCACGAAAAGATTCTCGACCGCGGTCGAACTGGAAGGAATGATAGACGACAAGGCCGGCGCCGACATAGTATTGTTCCCAGCTGCAGTTTCGGATTACCGGCCAGATCGCTATAATGGAAAGATGCCGTCGACGAATGATACTGTGACATTGACTTTGAGTAAGACACCAAAGCTCGTCGACAAGGTCGTCGGTGCCACTGTCGTGGCATTCAAGGCTCAATCAAGAGCTCAGGAATCGCAACTCGTCCAAGAGGCAGTCGAACTGATTGAGAGAGCAGGCTGCTCCTTCGCCGTCGCAAACCGAATGGAGGACGTTGAACGAGGTATGACGCGGGCACTCATAGTCGAAAGAGATGGATCGGTAGAAGAGGTCTCTGGATCAAAAGCGGCGGTGGCAGAGAAGATCCTTGACAGATCGCTGAAAGGATGAGGCGATGAGAGCGAGAGCGTTCTGCCCAGGACATGTCACCGGTTTCTTCGAAGTTAAGAGATCGGAGGACCTGTTGTCCTCCGGATCGCGCGGGGCCGGTCTATGCATCTCCCTCGGTGCGACTACGGACATCGAGGCAGCCGACTCCCGCAAGAAGACGCTTGAAGTGCACGTGAATGGCGAGCAGCGGAGAGCCTACACCACCGTTCATACTCTAAACAGGCTGCTTGGTGAGCGAGATATGGAGGTGGTCGCATCGACCAGGCTGGACCTACCAGAGAGTCAGGGGTTTGGCATGAGCGCCGCGGGGGCTCTCTCCGCTGGGTTCGCGTTGTGTGATCTCCTCGGAATAGACGCTGAATGTGCATTCGAAGCCGCTCACTCTGCAGAGATTGAATGCGCAACTGGGCTTGGAGACGTGTCATCGATTCGGTGCGGCGGCCTGGTCATAAGAGAGGCTGCTGGCCTTCCGCCGAGGGGGCGTACGCGCCGAATGGAGGGCTGTCCCGAGATTGTGTTGGCAGTTATAGGAAGCTCACTGAGAACCGCAGGAATGATTGGCGATCCTGATCTCATAATCCGGGTGAATCGCGAGGGCTCCTGGAGGGTTGATGAGCTTGCCCGAGAGCCAAGCATCAGTAAGCTGATGATGCTTTCGGCATCATTCGCGTTGGACACCGGTCTCGCTTCAAGAGAAGTCAGGTATGCAATGGCGTCCGCATCGTCAGCAGGCCTCGCCAGCATGGCTATGCTGGGGAATTCTATATTCGCGATCGGCTCGACGGATGAACTCGTCTCAGCTCTCTCGAAGCATGGAAGAACCTACACCTGTCGTGTTGACACAGAGGGTGTTCGCATGGTGCAAAAGTGACTTATTCAGAGGGCGATTCACTCGTAGAGAGTGAACATCTGGTCATCGCCTCCTACATCAAAGAGCCCGATTCGCGCACCGCTATCCAGCCATCCATGAGCATAATTGACACACGCAAATGCGTTGACCATCTCACCCTTTCTGGCGAATTCCTTGGCGTCATCCAAGTACGAGCGCGCCATTGTGAGAAAATCCTCTGCAAGACGTCTGTTGAACGACCTCTCCGGAGCGGCCACTTCGAGATTCGCCAACGCAGTCGAAGTAAGCGTCAGGTACCTGTCGAGGCGTTCACGGGTGACAGTGCTTTCACCGACATGCACGGGCCTCACATCCTTCTGTTTGGGACTATCTCGACGCTTTCTCCTCCGTGCTGTGATTCCCTGGGCCTGATGTCCACAAAGAGAGGCATCGAGACGCCGCCGCCTGTCACAATCGCGGTTCCGATTGGAAGTCTTTGAATCTCTTCCTCCATACCCTCAGTGAGCCCTTCAATGGAGGCTGCTATCGCCTTGAGGTCGTTTGGATTGTTCACTTTCAGGATGATCTGCGTGTTGCATTGACTCAGGACGTTCTTGTCGACTTTCGCAGGCCTTTGAGATATCACCAAGAGGCCAAGGCCAAACTTCCTTCCTTCGGACGCGATTGTTCTGAAAACCTTCGAGCAGGCTACCTGGCCCTGCTGGGGGCAGAAATTATGTGCCTCTTCAACGACAAGCATCATCGGAGGTATTTTGCCTACTTTCCTCAGTTCGAACAGTGCCGTCCCTATTCTATTGACTATGAGCTCCTGCATATCTGGAGGGGTCCCTCTGAGGTTGATGATCGTTGTCTTGCCTTTTTGAATAAGCTCATCAATTTTCGTTCCCTGCTCAGCGAACACCTCTATCTCATTCAAATACTCCAGCTCTGTGATCAGGGCGCCGCTGGATTGTTCGTTGTTGGCTTCCAGCACCGCTATTATGTCGTTAATGGAGAAGTTCTCCTTGGTCTCGCGGAGCGTGTCGACTGCCCTCCTCAACATCGTCAGATATGATCGCACATTCTTCGTGTTTGTGAGTCCGAGAATCTCCCTGGCGTCGAGGTTGTGGAGTGTGAACTTAAGCGGGCGGGCTTGCTTGTTTAGGCTGGTATCTGTTGCGAACTCGACTACCTTGTCTCCATACCCTCTAGGCTTGACATGAAAGTCTCTGTGAGTCTTCTTTATCGATCCTTTCTTCCTCATGGTAGTGTATTCTCCATGAGGATCGATTATGCAGACAGTCACCTTTTGTTTCATCAGCTCTTCCACGAGAGCGCCAGAACAATAAGACTTACCTCCTCCAGTCTTGCTCAGTATGCAGACGTGCTTTTGCACGAGCAGGTTGATATCGAGTTCGACTCTGACATCATGACCAGAGAGCAGTCCGATGTAGGCGCCAGTGTCCATATGTTCCCGAATGCCAACAATGTCCTTGATGAGCTCTTCCTGAGCGCGAAACACCTCTTCGCCCGCAAGCAATGGTGTCCTAGGCACCTGCAGCAGGTTTCTGTCGTCGCGGTATCCGACGACGGTGACCGTGGCGATTTCCTTCTCTTCGATCTCTACCGGAGTGCCGTGCTTCATAGATTTGACGCCATCCGTCGTCAGGTTCGTTCTTCGCTCGATCTCAGAAACCTGGCCAAGCACGAATCCGTGTATCTTGTGTTTGACTTGGACGAACTCCATCTTCTCGAGCGGGGAAGTGACGACAATGTTGAATCTCAATGTGCCGACGTTTCCGTATATGATCCCGACGGATTCAAGGGCGCCTCGTCGACCACCACGAGCCTCTTTGGAATGGTTCTTTGATGGCCCAGTCTCCACCGTCTCTTTGATGCTTTCAGGGAGCTCGTCCTCGGATTCTGCGGTTGATAGGTCCATCTGGTCAGTGCTCGGGTTCAATGGCATCCCATCTCGATTTCCCAATATGACGATTTGTTCTATTAATGCTTTCGACGACATGCCACAGGGGTCCTGACAGCGTCAACATATATGAGAATGGATGACGTTGTCGGCGGTCGATATCATGTACATCGTCGGAGGTTCAGCGTCAAGAAGGCTCGCGAGCGAACTCGGCAGGTCTATGGAGGCAGTCATCTCTGAGGTAGATGTCACCAGATTTCCAGATGATGAGTGTTATGTCCGCATAGATGCTGACCTAGAGGGCGAGGATGTCTTGATTGCACAGACCGCCTGGCCTGACCCCAACATCGTAGAGCTGATGCTTCTTCAGGACGCAGTAAGGGAGATGAATCCCTCTTCAGTCACAGTGGTCGTTCCCTACTTCGGATATGCGCGGCAGGACAAGAAGTTCAAGGACGGCGAACCAATAAGCGCCCGAGCGCTTGCTCGCTTGATACAGACGCAGTCGGACAGGTTCATAACCGTCGACGTTCATGCAGCCAGTGTAATTTCGTGGTTTGACAGGATACCCGCGCAAAATGTCTCCGCCCATCCACAGATAGGCAGATTCCTGGGAGACCGCGGTGTGGAGCTAGTGTTGTCTCCGGATGAGGGCAGGTGGGAGAATGCGAAACGAGTGGCTGAGGTCGTAGGCTGCCAAGCAGACTTCCTGATAAAGGAGCGTCACGACGGAGAATCGGTGACCATGACACCAAAGTCATTAGATGCCTCAGGAAAGACTGTGGCGATAGTGGATGATATAATCTCGACTGGAGGCACCATAGTAAAGGCGTCTGAGCAGCTCAGGAAGCAGGGGGCCGCAAGCATAATTGCGGTTTGCACTCACGGAGTCTTTGCCAAGAACGCAATAGAGCGACTGAAGAATGTTTGCGACGAGGTTCACTCTACAGACACAATAGAGACCCCCGTGACCACGATAACGGTAGCTCCAGAAATCGCGAAAGCTATCGGAAGCGGGTGACCGGTGAACCAAAAGCTAAAAGTACACGCCTTTGACTCTTGGGGCTGACATCATGAAGAAGGCCGAGGATTTCAGCGAGTGGTACAACGAAATAGTCGAGAGGGCGAGCCTTACGGACAAGCGCTATCCAGTTAAGGGCATGAACGTCTGGACCCCGTACGGCTGGAAGATAATGCGCGCCATCGACGCCTGTATCCGTGAAGAACTCGACGCAACCGGCCACGACGAGGTCTGCTTTCCACTTCTCATTCCGGAGGACCAATTCGCAAAGGAAAAGGAGCACATCAAAGGTTTCGACGAGGAGGTCTTCTGGGTCACCCATGCGGGGCTGACGCCGCTGGATGTGAAGCTTCTTCTAAGGCCTACTAGCGAAACGGCGATGTATCCGATATTCTCACTGTGGGTCAGGTCGCACGCAGACCTCCCGATGAAGACCTATCAAATCGTAAACACCTTCAGGTATGAGACCAAGCAGACCAGAGCATTCATACGAGTCAGGGAGATTCACTTTTTCGAATCACATACGTGCCACGTGGATTACGAAGACGCTGAGAGACAGGTGAGGCAAGATTATGAGATGCTCAGCCGCCTTGCCAGGAAGTGGTGCCTTCCTTATTTGTTACTCAAACGGACGGAGTGGGACAAGTTTCCGGGTGCAGTGTACACGGTTGGAATAGACACAGTGCTACCCCACGGGAAGACCCTTCAGCTGGGGTCGATTCATCAGTATAGAGACAATTTCTCGAAGCCCTACGATATAAAGTATGAAGGCAACGATGGAGAACACAGGCATGTACACCAGACCACCTTCGGCATGAGCGAGAGGCTCATAGGTGCGATCGTTGCCATCCATGGCGACGATAAGGGGCTCGTGCTGCCTCCCGATGTTGCATCGATACAGGTGGTTGTGGTGCCCGTGTTGGCAAAGGGCGCTACTGATACTGTATCGAAATCTGCCAGAGAGCTGACTAGCGAACTCGAATCGGCAGGAATCCGAGTTCATATTGACGAGCGAGACATCAGACCTGGAGCCAAATACTATGACTGGGAACTAAAGGGAGTGCCTCTCCGACTCGAAATTGGCATGAAGGATATTGAGAAGGGCGTGGTAACTCTCGTTCGCAGGCACTGCACGGAGAAGACGCTCGTCGACAGGAAAGGCATTGCAGATGCGATTAGAGGGGTTCTCGAGGAAATTGCCGCCGACCTGCTTGCAGACGCGAGCGCAGCGATGAATGCTAATACCGTGACCGTCGATTCATTGGAAGATCTACCAGACAAGCTGATCAAAACAGGCTGGTGTGGCAGCGAGGAATGTGGACACCGGATCGAAGACCTATCGGAGCGAGACATGATAGGCACGCCAATTGCGGATGAGGGATACAAGGGGATGTGCGTAGTCTGCGGAAAACCCACTACTACTCCCGTCTTTATTGCCAAGGCGATGTGACGATAGCATCGTCTTCACGGAAATCTCATAAGATCCGACTGTGTCTGCATACAGAGAATCTACGCTTCTAGGCCCTGGAGGGTTTCTTTTTCCTGAACAGCAAGATGCCGACAATGCCGAAGGCTATCAAGGGGGCATAGATGGTGTAAATGCCGATGTTGCCTCTGTCGAATGGATACCATGTGTCGTATGTTACTGCCCATCCCCAGTAGACTGCGATTCCTGCTGCTAGAAGAATAACGAAGAAGGCGAACGCTGCCTTTCTTTGAAATTCAGCGCCTTCATCTTCTGCCATCATCGCGGCCAACGATTTGGCTGTATAAATTGATTTGCCTCTCTGAAAACTGCAGCATAGACTGTCTATCCATCACCAATCGATTGGCCGAACCATCACAGGGCTCATAATCTAGTAGCTGCACGCCTATGCGCATTGGGGAAGCATTCTCTCACATTCAAGAATGAAACTCCAACGGCATGAATCCTTTGGCGTCGGTTTATGGCTTCAGCTCAACTCCTTCTCTCTCAGCAAATAGGCCCCAAGAACTAGGCAAGATAATGTCAATCCCACTATCACAGCCACTGAACCTCCGAAGCTTGACGCGTCGAAGGTGCTAATGCTGCCGTGGTCGACCCATTCGGACCCCATGCTTCGCAGGTAGTGCTTGATAGATGCCTTCTGAATTGCACCGGGAATCGATCCTATGAACCCTTCCCATATAAATGCATAGAAGAGTCCGAAAAAGACGGGTTTCGTGAACAGGACGCTCGCCGCCAGGAACAGGGACGAATAGACGATTGAGCCAAGAACAACGAGAGCAATGAACTCGAAGTACATCTCCAGAGCATCTCCACTCACATCGTGTTGGAGGAAGAAACTCAGGAATCCAGCGGTGGTTATAATGACCATTGAACCGGAGACTGCTAATGACAACGGCAGATAGTAACCAATGTACGCGAATGAACGGTCCAGAGGCGCGGTGGCCACGTGCGTGATGCTCTTGTTGTCAATCTCATCACGGATCAGGGACGAACCGAAGATCATCGCCATGACTGGCATGAAGAAGAAGAGTATCAGAACGTCCATCATATTGGCGCCTTCCGCGAGAGCGTCCACGTCTTGACCTCCGGCGTAGGCCATTACTGCTGTCACAAACAACAGTACAAGTACTGTTATCACCGCCTTTCGGCTGAACAGCAAGCCTCTGAGAGAATGAAGCGTTAGAGCGTATATCCCATTTGCAGTCTTCTTAAGATTGGTCAAATCAGCGCCCCACAAGGTATTTGAAGATAGCCTCCAAGTTGTCATCCAGGCTGTACATGCTAATCACGCTGCAGTTCGTCTGTCCAACAAGAGCCGGCAATTCATTGAAGAAATCATCGGGTTGTAAGACCTGCACCGTTATGCCGCTTCTATCGACATTGAATGCAACCGATACGATGTAGTCCTTATCGAGGAGCGCCTTGGCAAGTGAGCTGATTCCGTCCCCCTCAATCACTATGTTGTGCGGGTGTTTGTCGATCAGTGCTCTGATCTCAGATATATCTCCCGAAGCTACCGTACGTCCCTTGTATATCAGAGCCACGTTGTGGGTCATCCTCTCGATTTCAAACAAGACATGGGAGCTTACTATCACATCGTGACCTTGTTCCTTATTCAGACGTTTCGTAAGGTCAATGAGGTCCTTTCGGACTATAGGGTCCGTTCCACTCAGAGGCTCATCTAGAATCACCAGTTGTGGGTCATGAATGAGCGCCCCTGCGATCTTCATCCTCTGCTTCATCCCCTTGCTGTACCCTCCTGTTCTTCTGTCAAGCGCGTGCGTCATCTCGACCAGCTTTGCAGTCTCCTCAATGCGTTTGGAGAGGGCCGCTCCTTCCATCGCATGCAGGTGCCCAATCAAGGATAGAAATTGCCTGCCGGTCGAATCCGCGGGCAGGGACTCGTAGTCGGGACAGAATCCGATTTCGGAATGCAGCTTCGAGTTGCGCCATGGAATTTGTCCGAGGACTGAAATCGTTCCTGTGTTTGGCTTGATCAGACCCAACACGAGTTTGAAGAATGTACTCTTACCGGATCCGTTAGGACCAACAACACCAGTCACGCCGTGTTTGATCTCCAGGTTGAAGTTGTTCAGGCCTATGACTTCGCCGTACCACTTGCCGAGAGCCTCGCCGACGATAACGCAGTCGGCTCCGCCTGCGGACTCCGTCATTTTCCCACCGCCTGTCTGGTTATCTTGACGTACACAACGACTGATGGTAAGACGATGAACAGGGTTATCAGGGCAGCAAGCGCTCCCTTGTTTATGAAGCTCGGGAGTGCTTCACCGAAGATCCAGTCGAATGAATATGATAGAGAATCTATCGGACTTATGATGCGCCATCCCTGTGCGAACCCCGCGAATACTTCAGCGATTATGGTCAAGACAAAGAATGACATAAATGTTCCAACGGCAGCATAACTCTTCCTCCTGGTAAATGAAGACATCATTATCCCATACGGGACGTAGAAGACCGTCGCGAGTGCCCCAGCCCCGATGGTTCGTCCAATGACCGTCAAGCTATGCCAGTAATCATTTCCGCTCTGAGTTAGAGTTGCTGTTACAGCTATTAGCAAGGGCGGAATTAGGCATAACAGGCTCATCAGCAGCAGCGCCCCACCGGTCTTCCCAGCAATATAGTCCCTCGATTTCAGCGCACGACTGAAGTAGAGGACGAATGAATTGCTGGACAAATCCTCCGATATCAAGTCTGAGGTAACGACTGCGGCAAGTAGCAGGGCGAAAATGGCAAGGATGAGACTATCGAGGCTTGAGTTCATATCGCTCGCCTCCAGCCTCTCATGTGGCGCAAAGACTACGGATATCAGCGGGAATGCAAACACGATAAAGAAGCCGATTACAAGAAGGATTATCACTCCTGGTGATTTCATCCCGTGATTGATGACGCTCCTGAAGATCACGTATACGCGCAGGTTCTGAGCGCTCCTCTCCCCTTTCCAGGGACGGTACTGGATGGGGCTAATTCCCATCTTTGGACTCCCCCTCGAACGACCTCAGGAATACCTCCTCTAGGTCGAGTTTCTCTGGCCGGTAGCTCCTTATTTGGATGCCTCTCTCGCTAGCTAGCCGAAAAATGGCCTTGCCGTCTTCGCATCCGCTTACAAGCAAAGACGCCTGCATGTCCCCCTCATTCTTTCTCTCCAAAACATTGCAGATTTCTTCCATTGAACGGACGTAGCTCTCAATGGCTCTGACATCGCCTCTCACAGTGAGAGTGTGAACCCCCTCCTCGCCTGCTACCAGAGATTGGGTCTTGCCGGCACGTATGAGCCTTCCGTTGCTGATTATGACGATGTAGTCGCATACGCGCTCCACCTCCTGCAGTATATGCGAAGACACAACAACAGTCTTATCGGCGAGGCCTATCCTTCGTATCAGATCGAGCATCTCTTCCCGGCCCTGGGGGTCCATGCCGCTCGTCGGCTCGTCGAGAAAGAGCAGGGAGGGGTCGTGAACAATTGCCTGCGCGAGCTTGACTCTCTGCTTCATGCCTGTGGAATAGGACTTAATCAAACGGTATCGCTCCTCGCCTAATCCCACGAAATCCAAGACTTCATGACCTCTCTGCATCGCATCGCGAGGCGTCATTCCCGATATCTGTGCCATGTATGAAACGAGCTCAACAGCATTGAGTGAAGAAATAAGGCAGTCGTGTTCGGGCATATAACCGACATTATCTCTGATTCGTAGGCTTTGCGAGCGCGAATCCAGGCCGCCAACAAGAATGGATCCGGCCTCCGGCTGGAGTAGGCCCAAAGAGGCTTTGATGAATGTGCTCTTCCCCGCGCCGTTCGGTCCCAACAGACCTACTGACTCTCGTGGTATGCTGGCGGTGAAACCATCCAATGCGGTCACCTGACCGAACCGCACAGTGACGCGCTGCGCCTCTAGCGGGTGATCTGAGGTCAGTTCGCGCACGCTGGCATCCGAGATTCGCGGCATCAAGGTTCCTCCGAGGCGTCTTCGGCGATCCATCACTAAGACTTTCTGCAGGCCTCAACAGTCGTACCCTGTATTTCGGCTCGCATGATAATTCGCAGACATCTCTTTTCCATGGGCAAGGGAACCTGAGGAATAAATGCCTTTTGTTCGATTGAAGCGACGAAATTCGTAATCCTCTAGGCGACAGCATTTGTGATCCGATACAACTTTCTCTTTCAGACCGTAACAACTAAGGTATGAAGTTACAATATTTTTGTTGGAGGAGGTATGAAGATGCTCGCACGGAGAATATCTGCGCTGTTTGCGAGCATTGCTATACTCACACTTCTCACAATTGCAGATACAAATGCCAATGCTTACGAGGTTATGGATTTCGTAATGGATTCATTGGTGCTTCATGTGGACGAGGTCTTCGCAGTATCCATGTATATCAGCGACGAAAATGTTTTGATAGAATGCTATTTCGTTGTTGAACCCTCGACTGGGCTGTCCACGTGGATCAAGACTCCAGACGATACTATCCTGGAGGGACCTGAGGCTACTGAGATGATAAGCGGCGGCTATGGCTACGAAATCGATGGTTTGGGAAGATACATCGTCGTATGGGAGAACACGGGCGCCTCAGATGCGAACCTTAACTATGCCATAGTAATGAGTCTGCTCCCGCCCGAAACCGGAACGGCAAATGATGAGTCTCTCCTAGTTGCGATCGTCGCCTTAGGGTCGGGAATTGCCGTCGAGACAGCCATCCTATTTAGGATGTTGCGTAGACTAGAAACCGATTCGCAACCTCCAAGAGCTACGACATAAGAGATAGCAGAAGAGAAGATGCGATATGATGCAATCAGAGCTCGAAGGCTCTTGATCGTTTCCTCTGAGAAGGAAAGTCCCTCGATACAAAGATGTTGTTCGCCCTCCCGCTCGAATCGTGGAAGTCATCTGCCGTCAAATCGTACGGAGATATGGGCAGAGGTGAGAGTCATTCCCGGAGAACCAGGCTTGAAGGCCGAAGTCTAGCTGATCCGCAAAGTCTACGGCATCGGCCTTATCCAATGGCTTCCAAGCCTCTGATAAGTTCCGCCTACACGCGCCGTCGTGCCTGTACCAAAGCCCCAGCTGCGAGGACTGCAATACCGCTCATGGTCACTGTGGCCGCTATCAGCATTGCAGAAGAGCCAAGGTCTGAATTCAAGCCCGTTTCACTGTCTGTCCAGGTCATGGACAGGTCCTTCGATTCTTCGGCAAGGGAGTCTTCTATGCTCGTTGAGGATGGATATCCTGATATTGATGATTCGACCGCTGGTTCTGTGACGTTGAACTCTAGCCAAGGCGCCCCGTGGTACAGCAACCCTCCACCGCGCGGGTTGTCGAACACGTGCGGTCCCGAGATGGTTAGTATCTTTTCCCCGCTATCGTAACTGATTTGCCCGCTTGGCAAAGCATTGAGAATGCTCGCTCCTGGCTCCATCTCTCCCAGGTACCGTATAGCGTCGTAGTCTGACGTGTCGCCTCCCCATACGTTCTTGATTGCATTCTTGTCGACGACTTGCCCGTAGTATCCCACGATGTCAGTGCCGTGCGGAAGCTCTATGACTAGCTCAGCATAATCTGGGAGCGTGAGTGCCCACGGGGTGCCTTCATACACTCTTTCCAACGAGTATGCAGGATCCCCGGAATTCCAACTTTGGTAGGTCAGATAGTAGTAAGGCGTGAACTGCGAATCTGGATGACTCTGGCTCGCCGGGAGGTAGTCGGCACCTGTCGCCTCCCAGGCCCACGCGCCAGGCGCCCCTGTCGTCATTGTGCTGGCATTTGATTTGACAGAACGTAGGCTCCATTGGCAAACGGTATCCATTACGACATTGGATTTGTCTTCCGAATAGTCCACCGTCATGTTGAAGTCCTCGAAGAATGCTTGGTGTGGAGATATTCCCGTCTCAAGAAGCCATCTCGTCATCAATATCTCGTAACCCGCAGAGATGTGAGCTATCTGGAGATTCACAGTCGTGCCATCGCTTGTCAACCTCATCATTGTCGCCAGATCGAGATAGATGTACTCGTAGGCATTGTAGATATCCAGTCTGTCATTGCCTTCGACATCGAGCCAGGTCCTCCAATCTGCGACGTAAGATGCTTCGTTCGATGCCCACCAATCGGCGGGGATGGCTCCTGTAGGCAGGTTCAGCCATTCCTCGGCGGCAGCCCTGTTCATTGTCACTTCGTAAAGCGTAGCCATCCAATAGCCGTCAGTATCCTCGGCAAAGTCATCCCCTGGCCAGTCCGGATGGTCTCCCCATGTTGGGATCCAATACCCCTCCCACCATCCTCCAGTGTAGGGGTGGATGTAGTTGAAGTTGATATGAACGGAGGCTTCGGCTCCTACGATCTCCGGGCCAAATGTGGGCATGAATTCAGGAGCACTGACATTTACGAAATCGATATCGACAGCCGTGATGTTCCATCTGTACGGCGCGTAAATCGTTCCTTGATCGTTGTTGCCGTTTGGATTCGCGCTCATCGAGTAGAGATATGTCACACTCCCTGGATCTGATGTAAGCAATCGCTCAGTGTCCCAGGTGATGCTGTTCACCCTCCAATCCCAGAAACCATGCCAGGGTTCCTCAAACATGTCGTATATCCTGTATGTGATGAAGGAAGTGACGAGTGCGGTCACCTCGATTCCTAGTTCGTCCGTTAGCGCGGCGTCTTCGCTGTCGACGACAGTTACGGTCTGAAGTCCAATCTCGGATAGAGAGAGATCGGTGAAAGAATGCGACCCAAAGTCGACGGCAGGAACGAATTCGTAGTTCTCCGGAAGGACTGCGTACGTGCTAGTATCAGATGTGTCAAACGAGACTACACCGTCATACTCCTCAAACAATTCGCCATACTGATGATATGCAGATACGGTTATCCCGAAGGTTTCGTTTTCCATTGCTGTCGATGGTCCGAAGATGGCAAGCATATCTGCCACCAAGTCTTCGATGACTATGTCTTCTTGGCTGCCTTTCTTGGTCGCGTCGGACGTGTCTTCAGCCGTGACGTTGAAGTTGCCTGGATCGTCGAACATCACCGAATCGGTGAAGGTTCGGACGCCAGCGTCCGCAAGGATGAAGGTGTAATCGTCGGGCAGAACATGCAAACCAGTTGCGTTTGTTGAGAATGTTATCTCACCAACATAATTTTCGAAAATGGAGTTGTATTGATCATATGCTGTCACAGTGACTGAGGAGTAGTTGTTCTCCCACATATTCTCTATGTCTGTAACCGTGAAGCGATCGAGCATAGGTAGCTCTCCTACAACCCAAGCCTCAAGCATTCCGGTTATCGATGGGTCCATCGTGTCGTTGCCCCAGATAGTGAAGTATCCTTGCGCCGTGAAGTTGATGACAGTGCTCGCTTCAGGCTCTCCTGGCAAGAAGACGATGTCTTCTGGAAGCTCGACCTCTCCGCTCCTGTTCGTTTCGAAAGTTACTGTTCCATCGTATGTCATGAAGACACGGTCGTATTGATCGTATACTGTTACTATCATGACCTGATCCGTTTCCACCTGGGCGGGGTCGTCGACTCCTGTCAACAGGAAATGGTCTGCGGCAGCTGCAGCGAGGACGGTCTGTGAAGACTCCCCAGACGCTTCGGGCATGTCTACGTCGCTCACGTTCACGGTGTGTAGTCCTTGGGTGCTGAATGTCACGCTGAAGCTCTGAACTCCGTTCATCCCAGGGTCGAATGGAGAGTCAGATGGCAGTTCTGCGCCGCTGTCATTCGATTCAAATCTCACTGTTCCATCGTAGTCTGTGAAGACTTCGTCCCACTGGTTGTAGGCTGTAACAGTGATTTCCGTAGGCTCAGCGGCGATCACATCGTCGCCTGAGAAGGCCACCTCAAAAGAGGCGATTTGCGCACTCTCCTGAACCACGATGTCGCTTTGAGTGCCAGAGATTGTTGCATCGTCCACGTCCACGGCTGTCAAGTAGTGGGTAGCCAGATGGGTCACTGGGTCGACTGTGTTGAAAGCGGCCTGAAAGGTATGCCGGCCAGCATCTGTGAGCGGATCGAAAGTGTAGTCGGCTGGGAGGACTGCAGACTCATCAGACGATTCGAAGGTCAGAGTACCTGCATAATCTGCGTAGACGTCGCCTGTGAGGGAATTCCTTATTGTTACGTTGAAGCTGGTTATCTCTCCAACCTCTAGAGGGCTTCTAACATCCTCCAAATAGAGGCTTAGGGACGGCGGTCCGACCACGGGAGGTCTGAATTCAACATACGGCGCACCATAAGGCAACAACTCAAGTCGCTCCCATTCGTCCATTAGCCACTCATGCGCCGTCTGGTCCTTCGACCATGTCCACATGTCGAATGGGCCTGAGTAGGTGATAGTGCGCTCTGTCTCGTCTATCGAAATATGCTCCGGAGCATCAGAAGGCATCGGCTCGGCGTAGACAATTGTCATCCCGGCTGTAGAGTCAATAGTGCCGGGTATGAGATCTCCATCGATGCCCTCAATGTCGTGAGCGAAGTAAAGAAGATCCTCGCCAGCAGGCCACTCTATGACCAGGGTCTCACCTTCGGACAGGTTCCAGGAGCCTGGCGTGTAATCCCAGGGCATCTCCTCTCCGTACCACAGACTCCCAGGCGCATAGTTGACGTAAGTGAAATCCGCATATTGGTCGAACAATGAAATTGGATACTCAGGTGTCGATTCGATGTAATCCGCCATAACCGCCTCCCAAGCCCAGCAAGGCTCGCCCTCTTCGGTGGTTTCGTAGGCGTAGGCAGCATAGGCAACGGCAGCATCGATATCGATGTCCGCCATCTCCGGTCCAATTGCGGCATGGAAGTCGATGTCCTCCATCCAGTACTCGACGGGCATCCAGGCTTCATGCATCCATCTGAACATCAAGGCCTCTAGACCCCAGCCGACAGTGTCAATGCTGATGGTTATTTGATTGTCCGACTGCTCAGCATTCAGGGCAAGGTAGTACAGGTCTAGGTAGTAGCCATATCCGTTGAATATCGCTAATCGGTCATTGCCAGCCTCGTGCTCCAGCCAAGCCCACCAATCCTCTTCTACAGATTCTCGGTTTAAAGACCACCAAGCTTCGAAATCATCGAATTGCGTCGAAGTCACTCCAAGCACGGCCATGGCTGCTTGCTTGTCCAAGGTAATTGTTCCGTTGAGCAGGACATACCATCCGTCATAATACGAAAGCGGACCAATCCCCAACCGGTCTGCGCAGTAGTCATAGGTCGCATAGTCAATGTGCCAATCTATGGCTGCTGAACCTCCTCTAGCTGAGCCGAGGTAGGGAAGAAACTCCGGATTCAGATTCATGCTCAATTCGGTCATGTTTCGCCCGGTTAGGTTCATGCGCATCATTGTGTATATCCATGTGTTGCCGGGGGGCGAGCTGGACGTCATATATACGTATGGGTAAGTATCCGTGATGGCCCATTCATCACCTACAATGTCTTCTCGCCATTGATACCATTCCCCGAATGGTTGGGCGAAGAGATCGTACCAATAGTAATCTAGAGTTCTGACGGCTGTCTCTGTTGTGACTTCAACAGTTGCAGAGCCATAAACGGTCTTATCCCCCTTCGTAGCAGCGACCGTGAGTGTGGCGTTCACCTCAATCGAGGCGGAAAAGGAGACCGTCGAACCTATGCTCGGGGTGAGCGTATAGTCGTCCAGATTGACGCCTGAGACTGTCCACGAGAAAGTAGCATCGTTGACCGTGTTTCCTACCGAATCAGTTGCTGTGGCAGTGAAGTTCCATTCTTCGTCCGGCTGCAGAGTCTTATGCGACGGTGCGACGGTTACGGAATCAAGGAATGGGGGATCGACTACGATTGAAGCTTCTACGCTTGCAGATCTTCCTTTATAGGCAACTTCGCACATAATCGTTCCCTCGCCACCTTCGGCGCCAGCAAGGAAAACAATGTCGGCGTTGCTGTCGGAATCCAAATCGCCAAGGGTAGCCGGAGTAACGGACCACTCGTATTCAACACCGTCATCCGCGGTCGCGATATCAGATCCCCATTTGACTTCCGCGGACAGCTCTTGAGTTGCCCCTGCAGGAACGTTCGGAATCTCCTCCGGAATCAGCCTTACTTCAAGGTCTTTGCCAAGGAGCAACAGATATGCGGCACTTCCGATGAGGGCTGCAGCGATTATGATTGCAAGAAGCACGATCCAAAGAGTCCTTTTATCTCCCTTTCTTGGTTCGGACAATGGCTCAGTTTGACTCTGTTCGTTCGATTCAGCGATTTCAATGTTCTCTTCATCGGCAACGCTATCTGATGACAAGTGATTCTCCCTCCAATCTCACTATGCAAATGAAAGATTTTCACCGTATATGTATCTGGCACCGAACAATGTCCAATAGCGGACACCGGAATTGAGCGTGATTCGAATAGTTTACAGTTTGAAAGCCGGAACCTGCTTTAATCAAAGAACCGCTTATTCTTCGTTTAGATGGAATACTCGGAGCAATGGATACACACCAGGATGATGAGCGGCAAGGCTGCGCTCGAATTATCGGGGGTTGTCCTTTGTTAAATAAGCAAGCTCGATTGAACGTTAAGCAACATTGGATCTGTGTGTGATAGTCCAATGATATCTCGGCTTCGGACCGTAACATCCTGAATCTGCTGCAGATATTGAGGCAGTAGACAGTGGTACCGGCTATCGCGATGTCACAACAAGAAAGGAATGGATGAGACAAGAATTGCACTAGCCAGCCACTATGTGTGTCGGCAGGTTTGATCAACAAGTCCTCGCTCGTATGCTTTGAATCAGACAGATTTCCTGCGAGAATTGACATATGTCTCCCGTGACAAGAATGCGAGTTGTTGTGAATCCTAATAGAGGGAGTAAAGAGCAAGAGCCAAGTCGTGTTCGAGAGAATCGGGGTGGATGATGTTCGTCTTTTGCCAGGCAGAAAGCCTTATCCCCCTTCGGTCCGTTCTGGAAAGACGGGTGATTGACATTGACGCTGGTGCAGGCATGTATCGCACAGGAAGGAGAACGAGTCATTCTTATCGGCGACAGACTTGTGACTAGGAACATCGGCACCGACGTTCCTTCCTACGAATATGAATCGCACAATCGCAAGATACTTCTCAAGGGAACTGTCGGGATAGGATTCGAGGGCGACGTGGTTCTGATTGACAAATTCATTGCAGAATTGTCTGGGAAGAGGGATTACGACAGCATCGTAGATAGCATTGCGGACGCCGTGGGGAAGGAGGACGAGAGGGCTACCGAAAGGTATGTGAAATCTCGTACCGGTCTTTCCGCAAAGCAGTTCTTCGAGCGGACGGACACCAAGGTTCCCGATTATCTGGTAGATGAGATCTACGAAGGGATTGAGGAATGCGTCGATATCGGAGCTCTTATAGCGGGATTTGACAGGAGCGGGAATGCGAGAATCACAGTCGTCGACGCCGAAGGCGATGTTCTGAATTTCACAAACTTGGGGAATGTTTCAATCGGAAGCGGTAGCACGCTTTCAGGGATATACTTCGACCAGAATCGTTATGATCCCAGGATGAACGAGAACGAGGCGCTGTTGTTCGCCTTCGAAGCGAAGAAGTGGGCGGAGGCGCACACCGGCGTTGGCCATTCCACAGATATCATAATCATCAAGAAGAAGGGCAAATCCAAAGAGATAATAGAGGAGTCTCCACTCATGGAGAAAATGAATCGGATCTACGATGAGGAGCGCCGCAAGCAGGAAGAGGTCAGAAAGA
>CP070736.1:453183-507284 GCA_020347645.1 Methanobacteriota archaeon
GTGTTCCTCCTGGAGACATCGTTCGTAGCGCTGCTTGGGATCTTGATGGGAGTCGCCCTCGGCTTGCTCCTGTCGTACAGGCTGTTCGACTGGGGGGGCTTCTCGGAGATCTCCGAGTTCGTGATACCATGGGGCGAGGTTCTGCTCGTGCTGGCGATAGCGTTCGCCGTCACGCTGATAGCGACACTCCCGCCGTCCGGAAGGGCAGCCAAGCTGGCTCCTGCTGAAGCCTTAAGAAGGATAGACTGATACCTTCAGGGTGGTAGCTACAACATGCATATTATCGGGATGGAGCATGCGCATTTTGATGGCTTCAGCAGCCGTGCTAAACGCACTCGATTCGCTCAGAAAAGGCAAGTTCGTCCTCGTATACGACGCCGACGGCAGAGAGGAGGAAACAGACATGATCATAGCCTCCGAGCATATCACGCCGGACGCTGTAAGAACGATGAGGAAGGACGGAGGCGGATTGATATGCACGACGGCGGACGCGTCGATACAGGATGCTCTGGGACTTCCGTTCATGGCGGAGGTCTTCGAAGATCTGGGCCAGAAGTATCCCGTGATGAATGGACTCGCCCCTAACGATATCCCCTACGATGTGAAGTCCGCCTTCGGAATCACAATAAACCACAGAGACACCTTCACCGGCATAACAGACAAAGATCGAGCCCTCACGATCGCCAAGTTCTCTGACCTCGCCAAGAGAGCCGTGGCGACGGGGGATGGCTGGGGCGTCAAGGAGTTCGGAAAGGGATTCAGAGCCCCAGGTCACGTCCACCTGCTCAACGCTTCAAGGGGAATCCTCGAGAACAGATACGGGCACACTGAACTCTCGACGGCATTGATGATCATGGCAGGTCTCGTACCGTCAGCAACGGTTTGCGAGATGATGGGCGACGACGGCAACGCCCTCTCAAAGGACAAAGCCTCCGAATACGCGGAGAGGAACGGGATCGGATTCCTGGAGGGAGCGGACATCATCTCTGCCTGGAAGGATTTCTGCAAGGGGTGATTGGCTGGTCCGTGTTCTGGCGACAGGCGTGTTCGACATCTTACATCTGGGACACCTGCACTATCTTGAGAGGTCCAAGGAGCTGGGAGACGAACTCATCGTCATTGTGGCAACTGACAACACCGTGAGAAAACGCAAGCATGAGCCGATAACCCCGGAGAAGATGAGGTTGGAGCTGGTTCAGGGACTGAAGCCCGTAGACAAGGCGGTTCTTGGGAAGGATGGAACAGACATCTATGAGATCGTCACTGAACTCCGCCCGGACATCATCACCATAGGCTACGATCAACCTTTCGAGCCGGAGGTGCTCGAAGCAGACCTGGCCAAGAGAGGGCTGAAAGCCGCTGTAGTCAGAATGCCGCGCCTCGACCACGACCTTGATGGCACCAGGAAGATCATCGAGAAGGTCGTTGAGTTCCACGGCGCCGATCGCAAGCTAGCGGGGGTCGAGAAGCGATGAAGCACATAGGAGTCGTGGATACCACCTTTGCCAGATCAGATATGGGGGAGGTCGCGGTTGACGAACTCAGGAAGACCGGAACTGGCTTCAAGATCGAGAGGTACACGGTTCCTGGCGTGAAAGATCTACCCGTCGCCGCCAAGAAGCTGATCGAGGAGCGCGGCTGCGACATCGTGATCGCGCTCGGGATGCCAGGCAGGGAACCGATAGACAAGACTTGTGCTCACGAGGCGTCAAATGGTCTTATTCAGGTTCAGCTGCTCACGAACACCCATGTGATTGAGGTCTTCGTCCACGAAGATGAGGCCAAGGACGACAAAGAGCTTGCGTGGCTCGCCGAGCGCAGGGCGAGGGAGCATGCTGTGAACGCATACGACCTGGTATTCAGGCCGGAGAAGCTTGAGAAGAATGCGGGGAAGGGACTCAGACAAGGGTTCGATGACGCAGGTTCGATTCGATGAGGATCATACGAAGGAGGATGTGATAGATGACTATGAAGTACAGAATTGGCATCGTCTGCAGCGAGTACAATTACGACTTGACGAAGATGATGCTCGAGAGGGCCAAGGAGCATGCGAGATTCCTGGATGTCGAAGTGGCTAAGGAGATAACGGTGCCTGGTGTGTTCGACATACCACTGGCATTGAAGAGTCTGCTCAAAGACAAGGAGATTGACGGAGCGGTCGCCATCGGTGCCGTCATAGAAGGGGAGACCGAACACGACAAGGTGGTAATCGGTCAGGCCGCGCGCAAGATCACGGACCTTTCCGTCGAGTTCGAGAAGCCCGTGGGCCTCGGAATAACCGGTCCTGGCATGAGCAGGCTCCAGGCCGAAGACAGGGTGGAACGCGCAAAGGATGCCGTCGAGGCCGTGGTCAAGCAGCTGAAGACCTTGAAGTAGCGCCGAGACGAGCGTGTTGTCTGATACCGGAACTTCGGTGCGGATCCTGTGGCTGCAGTACGATTGGGAAAGATGCACCTGAGATGGTGCGACAGCTGCAACGTTCCCGTGCTGGAACTGCCATCCTGCGGTTCATGCGGTGGCAAAACCAGACAGGTGAAGCTTACGCCTCCTGGCGACGCGAGACCGGCTTTCGAACACGACTTTGAAAAGCTCAGATCACTCATAGATGGACAGTTTGGCGCTGGTTGTGGTGTTGCTGTTGTGCCAAACGGCCGATTGATGCTCTTGAACAAGGCACCAGACCTGGACAGAATGGATGAGGTCATTCTGGGCGGCAACGTCGTCGGAGCCGTAAGGTATGACATCAGGAGCGGAGAGAGATTCTTGCCAAGGCCTCGGGCGGCATTGCATATGCAATCGGTCCTCTCAAGAGGATGGGTGAAGGTCGATGCGGGCGCAGTCAAGGCAATACAGGAACGAAAGGCGAGCGCGCTCGCTGTTGGCGTTATCGAGTGCGCCCCCGACATCGCGCCCGGAGACGAAGTAATCGTGATCGACGAAGGCGGAGAGGTCGTTTCCGTAGGCGTCTCGAAGATGGCATCATATGATATGATGGCAAGGAGACGAGGTACCGCCGTGAAGACCAGATGGACCGCGAGCGATGTTGAACGAGTTGCGGATTGGGGACCTGAGGCGTCTTGGGAGAACGCGATAGAGGCCAACCGGGAGGCCATCGACAGGCGTGTATCCGAAGCGACCGCGTTCATCAAGAAGTTGGTCAAGGAGCGCGCACTTCCGGTCGCCGTCTCGTACAGCGGAGGCAAGGATAGCTTGGCAACGCTCCTGCTTGTTTTGGAGAGCGATGTATCGCCCAAACTATTGTTTGTGGACACCGGCCTCGAATTCGAGGAGACCGTGCGAAACGTGACAGAGACTGCGGAAAGACACTCGCTGGACCTCATTGTCGAGAGTGCCGGTGATGGATTCTGGAACAACGTAGGAGTCTTTGGACCCCCTGCGAAGGATTATCGCTGGTGCTGCAAGACATGTAAGCTGGGGCCTGCGACGAGGCTCATACAGAAGCATTTCTCCCAGGGAGTGCTATCGTTCATAGGACAGAGGGCTTATGAGTCGGAAAGCAGAGCCAGGAAAGGGCGTGTATGGAAGAACCCATGGACGCCCAACCAGCTTGGGGCATCTCCCATTCAGAGATGGACGGCGATGCATGTCTGGTTGTACCTTTTCGATAGGAGAGCGCGCTACAACGTTCTGTACGAACGAGGATTCGAGCGAATCGGGTGTTTCCTATGCCCGTCGGCGGACATGGCTGAGTTCGACCTCGCACAGAAGTCGGCAAAGGATTACGCTCGATGGGAGAAGGCGCTCAAATCGTACTCCGAATCGAAAGGCCTGCGTGAGGAATGGTTCCGATACGGCCTATGGAGATGGCGAAGGATTCCCAAGTCCGTATTGGATTCGATAGGGATCGATGAGCTCGTAGCATCGTGCGCAAATGCAGGAACGGACGCTTCCTCACCCCTCGAATTCCACACCACCGAGGCTTACAGCCCGTGCGTCGAGGGATTGAGCATGGAGGGAGTCTTTACGCGAACGCTCGACATGGACAGGGTTGGAAATCTACTGAATGCGATGGGGGTAGTTACTCTATCTCCAGATAAGAGGATAGCCGAGGTGGCGAAGGTTACCGTGTTCTCCGATGGCCCTGTGATGATAAAGGCTAACGACGAGGAGAGGCTCAAGACAAAGGCAGCTAAATTGAAGGAGGTCGTCATGAAGGCCACGGGATGTGCGGGATGTGGCATATGTGTGGGCAGGTGCCCCAACGGCGCGCTCATTCTGGATGGCCGCGCAAGGATAGATGAGTCATTGTGCGACCACTGTGGATCGTGCTTCGGACCTTGTCCAGTGGTTGCGTTCAGAGAGAATCAACTCGACATCTGATGGATTAGGGCTTCCAAAGCGGCTGCGACGTCCGAGGCCCTTGCCCCCCAAGGGACGACAGCGATGTTGCCATGCATCTCGAACTGCCCCGTTACCCTGCAGCATTTTGTCAACACGGGTCCGTCGATATTCATGTCCGACAATAGGTCCACGGGGCACATGTTCACCAATCGAGGCTCTATCCCGTATACTGCCTTGAATATCCTTGCTGAGAGGCTGCAGCCGACAAGACACAAACTGCGTATCTCATCCGGCGTTAGCTTCGGCGTATCGTCTAAATATCCGATGCAGCCGACGCTTTCCAGACCAGAGGCTCTGCAGGGGAACAGCACAGCATCTCCGGGTTGCAGACCGGGCAGCTCATTCAAGTCCCTCTCAACGACCTTGTACTTGACAAATTCGCTTTGCAGGTAAGTGTCGAGCGCAGTCTCAATGAGTCCTACAAGCTTCGAGGGCGACGGGGGAACGACGTCGACTAGGGTTATCTCGAACGGTCGTTTGTCGATGAAGAAGGATACATGCTCGAACTTGCCCCGGACGACGACGCATCTGGTGCCTTCAGACTCTCTCAAACGCCCCATCCTGGAGGCAGATAGGACATCCACGGTATCATCATCCACGAAGGATGTGTCGACGGGAAGAGACAAGATATCTATGGACTTGATTGGCTGAAAGAGATCGTTGACATCTTCCTTCTCGATCTTCGCTACCGCCCATTCCTGGTCTTTGTTCATGGCGATATACTCAGTACGGATGTAAGCTCGTTTCCCAACCAGGTACTCTCTTATGTTCTCATTCGTGAGGTCGAAATCGACTCGGCTCACACTTACCTCTTTACAATGGTCCGGAAACATGGAGCATGACAATCGGACAACGAGTAGATAGAATCAGCGGTAGTCGGATTCGTTCCTCAATATATGGAGATCAACGCAACGACTCACCCAGCGGACGAATGACATAAACAGGACTCAATATCGCCAAGACTAGTTGCCAACGGCACATGCTGTCCGAATTCAAGACATGAAGGGCCCTTCGAGTCTGATATCACACAACAAGATTCTTAACCCATATCAGGGATATCCCGAAGGTCGTGCGAATGAAGGGATACCTGGTCCTGGAAGATGGGACGATTTTTGAAGGGAATTCCTTCGGTGCCATCAAGGACGTTTTCGGGGAGGTAGTGTTCTCCACTGGAATGACAGGCTATCAGGAATCCCTTACGGACCCTTCCTATGCCGGACAGATTCTCGCTTCCTCCTATCCCATGATAGGCAACTACGGCATCAACAAGCGGGACAGCCAATCCAAGAAAGTCCAGGTCTGGGGATATGTCGTCAATGAGCTTTGCGATACCCCCAGTCACCGTTTGTGCGGCGCTACAATGGACGAGTTCCTGCATCGACACGACATTCCTGGGATATCGAACATTGACACAAGGGCGCTGATAAGAAAGTTGAGGATGAAAGGTACGATGAAGGGCGCGATAACTTCCTCCTCTCCAGACGACGTCCTTGATAGAATCAGAGGAATGGACGAACCCGACAAGGAGAATCTGGTCGCGAGGGTGAGCACACCATCCCTCAACTCGTATGTATCTGGGAAGAATCACAGCGTCGTAGTCATGGACTGCGGCGTCAAAGACGGTATCATCAACGAGCTCCGCGCACGATTCGACGTCCATCAGGTGCCGTTCGACTATACCATTGAGGAGATAAGAGCACTCGAACCCGACGGCGTTTTCGTCACAAACGGCCCCGGAAACCCGGCACACCAAGAGCTTCGGGAAACCATCGTAGCCACATTGGCCAAACTGAAAGACGAAGTGCCCATGATGGGCATCTGTCTTGGCAACCAGTTGATTGCAATAATGCTCGGGGCGAAGACATACAAACTCAAGTTCGGTCACAGAGGCGTGAATCAACCTGTCGGATCGGGTGAGCGCGTTTTCGTAACCTCGCAGAACCACGGTTTCGCGGTCGATGGCCAGTCTGCCTGCGATGCTGGCTTAGAGGTTACTTTCAAGAACCTAAACGACGACACGGTGGAAGGTATGAGGCACTCGGAACTGCCCATATTCTCTGTCCAGTTCCACCCTGAGGCACGGCCTGGCCCACAGGACACGACATTTCTGTTCGACGAATTCGCCAAGATGATGGAGGAGCCCTGATGCCCAAGAGGAATGACATCAAGAGAATAATGGTAATCGGTTCAGGGCCGATAGTGATTGGACAGGCGGCTGAATTCGATTTCTCCGGTTCTCAGGCATGCAAGTCGCTCAGAGAGGAAGGCTACACAACCATACTCGTCAATTCCAACCCTGCTACGATACAAACGGACACAGAAACTGCAGACCACGTATACATCGAACCATTAGATGCTATAACTCTCGAGAAAGTGCTCGGAAAGGAGAATATCCAGGGAATACTCGCCGGCATGGGAGGACAGACGGCATTGAACCTATGCTCTGAACTGGCCGAGAAGGGTGTCCTCGATCGGCTTGGGGTTGAATTGCTTGGAACGAAGACGAAGGCAATCGCGCTCTCGGAAGACAGAGAGCTCTTCAGGAAGACCATGCTCGATCTGAACGAACCCATTCCGAAGAGCAGAACCGTCAGTTCCATCGATGCGGCCAAACAGGCGGTGACGGATATCGGATGCTACCCAGTTCTGGTACGCCCAGCGTACACTCTCGGGGGCACTGGCGGCGGCATTGCCCACGATGAGGAGGAGCTTACTCACATAGTTGGTCGAGGACTCATCTACAGCAGGATACGGCAGGTGCTCATCGAGGAAAGCGTCATCGGATGGAAAGAGTATGAGTACGAGGTGATGAGGGATGCCAAGGACAATACGATAATAGTCTGCAACATGGAGAATCTGGACCCGATGGGCATACACACGGGCGAGAGCATCGTTGTCGCTCCCGCGCAAACCCTCAGCGACCCCGACCATCAAATGCTAAGAACCGCGGCACTGAAGATCATAAGAGCTCTGGAGATCGAAGGTGGCGCGAACATCCAATTCGCGATGAACCACGCAACGGGGGAGTACAGGATAATCGAAGTGAACCCGCGAGTGTCGCGAAGCTCCGCCTTGGCGTCCAAGGCTACCGGATACCCGATAGCGAGGGTCGCGGCAAAGATAGCGGTCGGCATGACTCTCGACGAGATACCCAACGCGATTACCCAGAAGACTTGCTCGGCGTTCGAACCGTCAATAGACTACATCGTCGTCAAGATACCGAGGTGGCCGTTCGACAAGTTCAGGACGGTCGACCAAAACCTCGGCACCCAGATGAAGAGCACGGGCGAAGTGATGGCGATTGGGCGCAACTTCGAGGAGGCGTTGCTCAAAGCGGTACGATCTCTCGAAATAGACAAGGCCGGCTTGGAAGGAGAGAGCTGGAGCGAAGAGACTCTCGAGCAGTTGCTCAAATGGGCGACGGACGCGAGGCTCTTTGGCATCGCAGAGGCAATCAGACGGGGGATGCCGACGAGGAAGGTATGTGAGCTCACTGGCTGGGATCCGTTCTTCATCGCGAAGCTTGAACGACTGGTGAGAATCGAGAAGAATCTGATGAATGAGCATGGCCAGGAGTTGATGGCCGTCGCCAAGAGAGCTGGTTTCGGGGACGAATACATATCACGGATTACCGGAGTCGATACAGGCTCGCTAAGACGGATGAGAAGACAGAACAAGCTCGAACCTACCTACAAGATGGTCGACACGTGCGCTGCCGAGTTCGAGGCTGAAACGCCGTATTTCTACTCGACATACGAACGTGAGTGTGAGGCCAGATCATCCGACAACCGCAAGATCGTCATAGTCGGAGCCGGACCTATTAGGATAGGACAGGGCATAGAATTCGACTACTGTTGCGTGCACGCGTCCCTTGCGTTGAAGGAGGAAGGCGTGGACGCCATCATAGTCAACAACAACCCGGAAACTGTCTCGACCGATTTCGACGTGTCCACGAGGCTTTATTTCGAGCCGATAACCGAAGAGGATGTGTTGAACATTATCGAGAAGGAACACGCTGACGGCATAATGCTGCAGTTTGGCGGCCAGACCGCCATCAACCTGGCGATACCTCTCAAGAAGGCGTTGAGCGGTAGCGGGACGAAGATTCTCGGAACTTCACCCGACTCAATCGACCTGGCCGAAGATCGCAAGAAATTCTCGAAACTGATGGACGAACTCGGAATCCACCAGCCCAAGTCGGGCACAGGATTCTCATTCGGCGAGGTGCGCATCCTAGCTGAAGACATAGGCTACCCTGTGCTCATAAGGCCAAGCTACGTCCTTGGTGGACGGGCGATGGAGATAGTCTATAGCGAATCCGAACTAGAGACTTATATGAAATCCGCTGCGAAAGTCTCCAAGAGCCACCCGATCCTCGTCGATAAGTATCTGACAAATGCGATAGAGATCGACGTGGATGCGGTCTGTGACGGCAAGGATGTTTACATAGGCGGCATACTTGAACACATAGAGGAAGCAGGAGTGCATTCCGGCGACGCGACGATGGTACTTCCTCCGCAGACAATCCCCGCCGATGTGTTGAATGAAATAAGGGAAATAACAAGAAAGGTAGCGCTCTCACTGAACACAAAAGGGCTTATGAACCTGCAACTCGCCTACAAGGATGGAAATGTGTACATGCTAGAAGCGAACCCCAGGGCGAGCAGAACCGTGCCTGTAATATCCAAGGCAACAGGAGTTCCTTTGGCCAAGATCGCCACGAAGGTTATGCTCGGGAAGTCTCTCGAAGACATGGGACTTAAGGGAGAAGCAGAAATCGAGCACGTCGCCGTGAAGGCGTCGGTCTTTCCATTCTTGAAGCTGCCCGGAGTGGACAGCATCCTTGGACCGGAGATGAAATCAACTGGAGAGGTTATGGGTATAGACAAGTCGTACCCAGCTGCCGTCTGGAAGGCTCTTGTCGCTTCTGGCCAGAAGCTCCCTGTCAACGGAAACGTATACATCAGCGTCGGTGATGAGGATAAGGAGAAGGCCGTTTCCGACATAGCCGCCAGATTGGCGACTCTGGGCTTCGGGTTATTCGCGACGAAGGGAACGGCGCAGCATCTCAGATCGAAAGGATTGGATGTAACGACTGTGTACAGGATATCGGAGAACATCTCGCCGGATGCGCTCTCGCTCATGAGGGGGGGCAAGGTCCAGATGATCGTGAACACACCGACCGAATCGTCGGGCGCCAGGAGGGACGGTTACATGATGCGCCGGCTTGCGGTCGAATTGGAGATACCAATCTTCACTACCTTAAAAGGAGCCAGCGCAGCGGTCATGGGCATTGAGCACGCCATGACGAAAGCGATTGAGGTGAACGACGTCTCGTCGTTTCACAATAAAGCGTGAATCCAGGAGATGGACGAGCGGTCAACCGGTCTCCTCAAGGCTTTCACTGGCCAGTTGAGCGCCTTTGCGCCCGGACAGCAACATCGACCCAAACGTAGGGCCCATGCGAGGAAGACCGTATGTCGCTGAGACAGACATTCCGACCACAATGAGGCCAGGGTGCAAGAAGCCGGTCTTTTCGACGACCGCGTCCTCGCTCTTTTCGATCCACATAGCCCCGCAGCCAGAGACCTCGAGCAGCCCCCTCTCCTCAAGCTTTCGCGCAACGGAGGCGTCGTGGCCTGTGCCGTCGATCACCACCTTCGCCTCTATTGAAATCGGGTCGACACACGCGACGGGCTTCGGCAAGTAGGAAATCGGAGACCAGTTAACGACTGCACCAGCGACCCTATTTCCGTCCCTCAGAACGACGTCGTCGAATGACACCATGTTCAATACCTTGGCTCCGGCTTCACAGGCAGCAGCTATAAGCTTAGAGCAAGCGAGAGGGCCGGGTGTAGTATACAAACCGGGTTCGAATTCCCTGCATTTGATGCCCAGCTCAGCGAGTATCTTCTCAGCAGGAGCACGGACAGTTACCGAATTCATAAGGAAACCGCCCATCCAGAATCCTCCGCCGAGGTAGTTGTTCTTCTCGATTATGACCACTCTTGACCCCTTTCGAGCCAAGTCATAGGCTGCCATCAGGCCGCTCGGACCTCCGCCAATCACGATGACATCCGTATCCATTATCTCATCCATGTCACGGATAAACTCCGCAACGATGGCCTTCGTAACAGCTCTTTCAGAAGAACTCTCGAACAACGGCATCGACACGCACCAGTTTGCAGCTTCCGCAAACTAATTCCCGAATATAAGATTTGTTGCGTCGTACCATCGAAGGCGGCCGACTGGTACGATGATGCTGTAAGGGACAATAATAAAGACGGCGCATTTGATGACAATCCAAGGGGCGGAGCATATGAGCTCTGCATCGATGCCCCGCAAGCGAGGTCATCTGGCTCCGCTCCACCCTCAGAGTGCAGGCAATACGAAATCGTCGCACCCGAAGTCTGCCGAGAATGCGGAGATCGCAAGCGCCTTGCCGAGGGCGTTCTTCAAGAGCGGGAAATGTCGCGCCAGCGTGGTTGGGCAGAATAAGTCCGTCGAAGACGGCTCTAAGACATGCTCTCCGGACGGAACTCAATCCGTTGGTCACCAGATGGGCGCTTATGCCTCAATAGGGATACCTGCAGCCTGCTTTATGCGATCATACTTCTCCCGGTACAGTTTCGCGCAGACGCCACAGCACAGGTAGTGGGTCTTGCCATCAAGCTTGATCTTGACGCCCTCATCAGTCATCGGATGCCCGCAGTAGTAGCATTTGAGGTGCAAGCCGCTCTCGTCAGTCAGCGAAGCGCGGGGGAGCTCCTTCGCCGTTCGCAGGATCATGGAGTTGTCCATCTTTGCGATCTCAGAAATCCTAGAAAGCGACCTGACGAAATTCTGGTATTTACCCTGATCATAGAAAGAAAGGATGCACAATATACGCGAATCCGACAGCACATGGATCTGGCGAACGATTTCGTCATCCTTGATGCGCTCTACGACGGAGTCAATCTCCGACGGTTTGGCCTCTATGATTGTGGCGACGGATATCTGCCCGAGCATATCCGCGTTTAACAGAATAGAGTATCCTTTGATCAAACCGCTATTAGTCATGCCCTGCACTCGTGAGCTCACGGTAGGCGTGCTAACACTGATTCTGGAGGAAATCTCCCGGAAAGACGCTCGACCGTCAGCCTGCAGCTCTCTCAATATCTTCCTGTCCGTCTTGTCCATTTCCGATAACCCTGTTAACAGTTGTATGTTCTTGCGGATAGTCTTTTCGATTGAAAGGTACGGGGGTAATCAGACCTGTCACACCGGTTTCCGACCATCTGGCACATGCTGAATCGGGCAACCTCGGTTGAATTCCACCGTTCTGTGCATGGGAAATGTCATCCAAACGCCTGATGAATGTTCGAATCCGAATCACTTTTGCAACAAGTAGTTATCATCGAATCGCCTTCGCAAAAAGCATGACTTCCAAAGTCAACGCAGCTCATATACTTGTGAAAGAAGAGGCGAAAGCGAACAACCTTCTGACAATGGTTAGAGCGGGTCAGGACTTCACGGATCTTGCGAGAACCCACTCAGAGTGCCCTTCGGCCAAGGATGGAGGGAGCTTGGGTTGGTTTGGCCGGGGCCAGATGGTGAAGGAGTTCGAAGACGCTGCCTTCGGAGGACGCAAAGGCGAAGTCGTTGGTCCCGTGAAGACGCAGTTCGGATGGCATCTGATAAAGATTGTTGACGCCAAGTGACGGTATCGGGGGACCTATAGGGCGACCCTGCAAGACCGCAAGCCAATGAGCATAGTGCCGGAATGACTTTCGGTAAGGAATGTCAAAGCAGCCATTCATACAAAAGCGCTGTCGAGCGGCCGTCACAGCTCTTCCTTGAGCTCCACACCCAGGTTCGCCATGGATTTCTTGTACGACCTTATCACAGACGTGTACTCTTTCGTCGGCCTGCGACGTCCCGCATCCCAGCATTCCGAGAGATCCTTCCCCAGCGGCGGGTTGGCGAGCTTGGATTCGTACTTGGCCAGCAGCTTGTTCGCAATCGCATTGGCATCCGACAGCTTCATTCCTGCCACGGCGTGTCCGACTTCGGCTGATATCCTCGGTTCGACCGGGGTCGTTCGGTCTTCGTATCTGTTGGAGGCCACGCCGACCGATTCTATCGAAAGCCCCGAGCTGACTGCAGCGATCACCGATGCGGAAGTCTCGAATAAGCACATAGGAGTGCATGGACCAGCAGATGTGTAGTTCAAGTTCAGACTTATGATGTGGGAATTCCTGCTGATCGCCTGTCCCGTGGCGCTTATCACCCACAGGAGCTCCCTGCAGCTGCTGGAAACATACCTCAAATGCAACGGGAAAGGCAGGATCCAACTCGACTGATACGTGAGTATTCCCATCAGATGATGGGCGACGTTGGAGACGGCTGTACCCTCAGTCCCGCCAGCGTATCCACCCAGCAGAGGTCCCATGCACATACTTATGGGGCCGCCCAGCGAAAGGGCGGTCGTTACCTTGTTCAATCTAGCGAAGTCCGTCTTCAAGGGGTCCATACAACAGATCATGTAGGCGTCGGACCGTCGCATACCGAACTTCGGGTGCAACGCTGCGGCGAAAGCGATGTCCGATTCGGCGGTCGAGAGGGAGTTCATTATCGGTATGCCCTCACGGCCGACCCTGTTGCATGCTTCCCTGGCGAGGACTGCGTTCCTCATCGCACCCAATATCTCCAACGGCGATGCGGGCCGGATTCTCATGCCGCCGACGCGAGTGATCGCAGGCGTCGTTATCCCATTCGTCTCAGGTATCTCCGCATAGCCTTCGACGAGGGTAATAAACGATTTGTCGCTGGAACAGGCGCCCCCGCCCGTGCCAAGCAGACACCACGGAGGTGTTTTGTCGCCGACTTTCCTCCCCCTCAGTTTCCTGCGGTCGCGTCCTTCACCGAGTTCGATCTCCTTAGGGGCCTCTGATATCGCCCTTCTTATCTCCTCTTCAGAGTACGATATCACCCTCGCTGTGCTTGTGCAGTACGCGCCAACATCGGCAAGGAGTTCGATTGCCGCCTCAAAGACGTCATCTGCCAATGAGCCATCGTCGGGAATTGGAGTCTTTTCATTGTATTCTATCCCGTATTCCTTGACCTTCTCCTGCACCTTGGGAGCAAACCGCCGCAACTGGTAATCCGATTCGCTCATCGGGGTCCCTTCAAGCGCCTTCTCCATGACGTCGAGAATCTGCACCAAGATTTCACTTCCGTTTGATTAGCTTGTTGGCCAGCTTAACCGTGGTGGCAGCGTCCTCTCCCCAGCCATCAGCGCCTATTTCCTTTGACCATTGGCCCGTTGTCGGACCGCCGCCGACCATTACTGCATGCTTCTTCCTGATCTTCATCGAAGTTAAGTAGTCTATGATGTCCTTCTGAGAGCCGATAGTGCTTGACATCAGCGCAGAAGCACCAATGATCTTCGCGTTTGCCTTCTGAGCCTCTTCCACGAACGTCGCGGTCTTGACATCCACCCCAAGATCCTCGACGTTGAACCCGCTGGCCATGAGCATATTGGATACGATGTTCTTGCCAATCTCATGGATGTCTCCCTGCACGGTCCCGATCACGACAGTCCCTTTCGAAACGGCCTTATCCTTAGGAATGAGTGGAAGCAGTAGAGACATAGCAGTCCTCATCGCATCCGCGGCGAGCATCAGTTCCGGAAGATAAATCTCCATCTTCTCGAACTTATCGCCCACATCTTCGATGGCGGGGGAGAGTCCTTTCTCTATGGCATTGAGCGGGTCCATGCCCATCTTGATAGCCGCTTTCGCCGCCTTCTCCGCTGCGACTGAATCGTACGACAGTATGGCATCCGCCAAATCCTTTTGCACTTCCTTCTCATCCATGAATCTACCTCCTATGGCAGGGTTCCGCATTCGCGGTTCTCCCGGCGAAGGAATAATCCTCTTGTCATATAAGGGTTCCAGCAAGGTCTGCCGCACCCTTATCATAGACCAGGGCGGCTGATTCAGGGGATGCCGTCTTCCCCACGCATGCTGGTCCAATAGGACTCAGAAGTCCTTCACTATTTGTTTCAGCTTATTGGAGACAGATGCATCGAGCTTTTCCGGCATGTGACTAGATATAATCTTCTCCGCCTTCTCTCCAGCAGCGGCGAAGAGGTCCTTCTTGCCACCCTCGACCCAGGATTCGAATGACGACATATCCCACAGCGTCGGAAGATAGAATTCTCGGACCCTTTTGAGCGTGTGCATCTCAGAGAGGTAGTTTCTTCCTATGCCCACCTTCTTTATCAAATCGAGAGATATTGCCTCGTCGCTGACCTCGATGTCTTTCTGCGAATTGATTGCCAAACCAACGATTTCATGATCAAGCATCATCTGCTCGTACGAAAGCAAGGTAGAACCATCCGCCAGACCTATTCCATTCATCACCTCGCTACCTGCTGTGATCAGAGGCGAGCACAGGACAGAGTTCTCTATCGACACGCGGAGACCCGGGATCCTCGAGCTGCCGCCTATGCCACCTGCGGAGCATGGAAGGTCCAGGAACTTCGCCATCTCCACATTGCCAATGCTTATCAGAATCGTCTCGGGCGAGCCCGAGTTGTAGGCGCCCGTCTTGGGGTCCATACTAGACTGGACCGAACCATACAGGAGTGGCGAGCCGGGTTCGTGCGCCTGCATGGCGCAGGCAAGGGCCATCGTTTCAACATGGTTCACAACGAGACTTCCGGCGATGGTCGCAGGACCGGTTAGCCCCATGCTTGCCATGCCCGTTATATGCACTGGCACATGGTTCTCCGCCCAAACCATCGCAGCGTCAGTCGCGCCTTCATCAAGAATCAGGGGTGAGACCGTGCAGACCATGGCAGACAGATAGTGTCTCTCTTTGAGCTCGTCCTTCGAGCCGACTACCGCCGCGGCCATCTCGACCTGAGCACGGGCCTCCTCAGGCGTCGTCGTCGACTCGGTTTCTATGTGCTTGGTGGTGTTTTCCATCGCAGTCTCGAGGCCCTTCAGCACATGCGACTTCGATGAGATGTCGTGCGCGACTACCATCGGCTCATAGATGCTCAGGTATGGCATCCAATCGCCAAGTACTGCCGTCTTCCTGATATCCTCTAGTGTCGACTTTCGCCGCGTCTTGGTCTCATCGTTCCAGACAGATATGCCACAGCCGTCCGTGGTGTGGTATTGATGCCTTCGGTCCAGAGGAAGATCGTATTCCTCCGTCCTCCCCGCGAGGACTATCTTGGAGGGTATCTTCTTGAGCAAGGCGCCTACGAGGTCCGCGGGGCACTTCACGACATTCGTATCTTCGTCGACAACGGCTCCAGCGCGCTTGAGCGATTCTCGGGCAACACTGCTGTGGACCTTTATGCCCGTGGTCTCGAGGACGTTCAACGCAGCATCATGTATCTTCTTTCTGTCCGAGTCATTCATGAAGTCTTTTGGCTCCATAACCCTGAATCTGTCCGCAAACGACATACAAACATCTCCTTCAAAGGAAGGCGAACGCCTCTACAACCTCGAATTGATAGAAAAGTCTTTTCGATTATCTTAATGAGGCGGAGTCCAACCACCGTGCGAAAGGGTTTTCTAACTCACGCAATGAGCATGTCCGGGCATTCTATCGGAGCGGTCTTGTTCACCCTTTCGCGTCCTTCTCGTACCTCTCTATAATCTCGTTCCCAGAGCGGACGATTTCATCGTCGAGCGCTGGCACGGTATGCTCCTTCAGGATGCTCTTGGCGATCGCTCTTGCTTCGGGCACCATGCTGTCCGAGAGAGTTGCCTCCCAACCGAGCGTCTTCTCGTCGAAGAAAAATAGTTCCTTCTTGAAATTCCTCGCAGTGTGTGGATGCGTCAGGAAGGTGTTGCCGTGTCCGACCTCTTTCACGACATCCAGCGCAATGGTCTCCTCCGATATGGTCACATCCCTCATGTAGGCGCGGACGTTTCTCCAAACGCTCGCCTCAATTACTGCCTGATCAAACGCGACACCTTTGACCGCATCGATGCCCCCTATCCCGGATACGAGATCCGTATTCGTCATGGTGCTGAGCGTAATACCTAGTACCGTCGTGAACGGATGCGGTATTCCTGGCGTGTCCATATCGTTTATTCCCCAGTCGCCAACCATTGACGGGATTCCATATCTACGGGCCATCTGTCCCAGGCCTGCAGCTATGAGTGGCTGCTCGCTCGTCATGTAGTTAATCATACCGGTCTTCATGCTTATGGGAGCGGACGATGAGCAGTAGATATGCGGCGAACCTGGAGCCGCGAACTGGGTGATGACGAGGCTCGCCAGGTTCTCGCTGTTCGCATTCGCAATCGTCCCTGCGAGCGTAACCGGGCTGGAGCCTCCCGAAAGGGACATAGACATGGACATGATAGGTATGCCAGCCTTGACGAGCTCGACCATCCCCTCGACCGCGCCACCTTCGAAGGACAATGGCGCGATTGAGCAGCATATCACGGAGAACAACGGTCGCTTCCTGAGTTCGTCCTCTCCCCCAGCTATTAGAGAACCGAGTTCAACCTGCTTCCGTGAATCCTCAGCGCTCATGACGGATACACCGTTCACATGCTTGGTGGTGTTTTGCAGAGCAGTCCAGAGTTCGTGAAGGCCATGTGTGACTTGAGGAACCTCGGTGGCGGTGATGGAAGTCCATAGAAAGTCGACACCCTCCAGGCCGTCCCCGAGTCGAATGAAGTCGGCGATATCCTTTCGTGTTGATGGTCTCTTCTCGCCAGTGTCCATGTCGCGAACATATACGCCCAGGCCAGTCGTAGCCGCATACGGGGGACCGCTGGTGGGAATCCGCATGTCGTTCTTGCTGTCCCTCGCGCACAACCTTATGTTCCTGGGGGCCTTCTTCAGAGCCTCGTTCACCATCTCCTCTGGTATGCGGGCGACCTTCTTCGAGTAGTCAACATCGGCACCCGAATCGCTCAGCATCTTCAGGGTCGAATCGCTGCGAATCATCATTCCGATATCATTCAAGCTCTTCAAGCTCGACTCGTGTATCAGGTCTTGCTCGTCCTTTGAGAGAAAGACCACTTTCGCGTTTGCCATAGTTACATCTCTCCGCCACTGTGCTCTTTCGGAGGCCTCCGTCAATCCTCTGCACGGGTAATATTCATTTCGACTTCCCAAGGCGTCATGTTTAAGACCTTTCGCCTTCGCGCTCGGGAAGACCTGTTACTTGTCTGTGTTGAAGTTGTAGCGTCGTCACTCACGCCCATCTTTAATCTTGTCGGTTCTTCCACGCGACAACACGATGTACAACCCCATTATGACTAGAGCCCCGCCGATTATTATCCATGGACCCGGTGTTTCCTCCGGCAGCAACAGAAACGCAAGTATGGAAGCACCAACAGGCTCGCCGAGCACGCTTGTAGATACGATGTGCGCTGGGACTTTTTTCAACGCGTAGTTAAACATCGTGTGTCCCAGAATCGTGGGCACTATTGCGAGCAGAAGAAACAGGGACAGCTCTCGACCTTCGAGAACGATGAGCGTGTCACCTACGAGCACGGCGGCGATGAGGAGCATAAGCGCGGAGAACAGGTACACGGAGAAGACATACGGACCAAGAGATATCCGTTGGCGGGCGCGTCGTCCAGACAAGAAGTAGATGCCTGCACACAGACCACCGAGAAACGCAAGAAGGTCGCCGAACAGGGTGTCGCTTGCTTCGCCATAATCAGCAATTGATATGACGCACACGCCTGAGAATGCTATCACGATTCCAATCGCTGCGGCCCGTCTAACCTTCTCTCTGAGTAGGAAATGAGACATCCCTGCAACGAACATGGGATGGGCTGTGACGAGTATGACGGAGGTGGACACTAGGGTCAGGCTCAGGGATACTATCCATAGGCCGAAATGGAACGCCAGCGCGACAGCGCTAAGCGCTATGAGCGTCCACTCGGAGACGCGTAGTTGCCTCAGCTCCGAAAACCCCCTCGACCATAATATGAACGGGGTCAGCAGCGCACACGTGAATATCAGCCTGTAGAATGCGATAACGAATGGACTGGAATCGCTCCACTTGATGAAGATGGAAGCGAAGGAGATGGAGACCATGGCGACGAGCACTGCGGAGTATGCTCTTGACGTTTCGTCGCCGGTCACCACGAACCACGCTCCCCCGCAGGCGTAGACATCATTGGGAAGTCCCAGAGATCAGTAGATCGTCACTCCTTTGACGCCTTTCGCCTGGCGAATCAACGGGATCACTTCAGACGGGACCATGCTTTCGGTTACGATGAACAATCTCGGCTCCTCGGAAGTCATAGGGTCGTCGACGATTGCCTGCCGTATGCTAATGTTCGACCGAGATAGTACCTCAGCTACGCCCGATATTATTCCTGGTTCGTCGGCATTCATAGGCACGATCTCTATCGCACTCCAACCCATGGCCGAGGCGGCGTTCTTGAGGTGATTGGTCGGCAGCAGCTGAGAGAAGAACTTCTGGAGCGTTGGATCACCCTTTATCGTTTCGATTGTTGACTTGACGACCCTCCGGTCGACTCCTGCAGCCCTGGCGAGCGCGGAGTCGGCAATCTGTACTTCGCCACAATAGACATGGCTCCGGTCGATGCGCAATCCATATCTGAGCAGGTATCTTGCGACCTTTGCTTGAGACGGATACTTCTCGAAGTAATTCGCAATCTTGTCCCACATGCCAATCGATGACAATATATGTACAACAATAGATTAATATTGTCACATATTGTACGCCTTCGCACTGCCACGGGATAGCAAGAGCCATATAGGTCCTGTGCAATCCGACCGCAGTGACAATGATTAGCACGGTAGGAGTTGAACGACAATGCTGGGAAAGACGATAAGGCTGAGACGCATCTTCGATCAGAAGAGCGGCAATACGGTTATCGTACCGATGGACCACGGAATCTCCCTCGGTCCGGTCAAGGGAATCGCTGATATCAGGAGCACAGTCGACAGGCTCTCGAAGGCAGGGGCATCAGCCATCGTCATTCACAAAGGCTTGGTCCCGCACGTAGGTCCCGCGGTGGGGTCATCTCTTGGACTCATAGTGCACTTGTCTGCGAGCACCTCGATGTCTCCAGACCCTAACGCGAAGGTGTTGGTTGCGAGCGCCGATGCTGCAGCCTCACTCGGAGCAGACGCGATATCTATACACTGCAACGTCGGGAGTGACACCGAAGACGAAATGATATCGGACTTCGGACTCATCTCGGACAGGTGCACCGAACTCGGCATCCCTTTGCTCGCCATGTGTTACCCCAGAGGCAAGAACATCAAGAACCAGTTCGACGTGGATGCGGTCAAACACGCTGCGAGGCTGGCGGCCGAGCTCGGAGCGGACATCGTGAAGACGAACTACACCGGCTCGCGGGACTCCTTTAAGGAGGTCGTAAAGGGAACCCCCGTGCCCGTCGTGATAGCGGGCGGACCCAAGATGGACTCGGACATCGCACTGCTGGAAATGGTCAGCGACGCTATGGCCGCAGGTGCGAAAGGAGTCTCGATAGGCAGAAACGTCTTCCAGCACGACGATGTGGAAGCGATTGCCAAGGCGATCGCCAGAGTCGTCTTCGAGGGAATGGCGCCAGAGGACGCTTATAGGCGGTGACACCCTGACCGACCGCCAGGTTTGGATCGGGGCGATCTCCCATCCCAGCAGAGAGAGCAGGAAGAAGATCGTCCTGAGTGCATTGGAGAACGGTTTCGATACGATAGTCCTCGAGAAGAAGGATTCGGCATTCACGAAGCTCGGGAAATTCAGGACAATCACGCTGTCAGGCAAGACCCTCACTGAGGGCGGCGAGCCCGTCGGAAAGATCGTCGAGATAGCCAAGAAGGAGGACGAGTTAAAGGCCAAGCGACTAGCAGAAAAGGGCGAGAGCGTCGTCATCTCAGCGAAGGACTGGAAGATCATTCCTCTCGAGAACCTTATCGTCCATTTCCAGGGCACAAATGCGAGCCTGTTAATGATGGCTCGAACTGCAGACGAGGCGAAGCTCTTCTTCGAGACGATGGAACATGGTTCCGACGGCGTCGTCTTCGTTCCCTCAGACACGAAAGAGCTGACAAAGCTGCGAAAGATTATGGAGGCGGGTGCCCCCAAGGTCGACCTCAGAGAGGGCAAGATCGCCGTCCTCCGACAGTTGGGGCTCGGCGACAGAGTGTGCATCGACACGTGTTCTGTCCTGCGAATCGGAGAGGGCATGCTAATAGGCAATCAGTCTTCGTGCATGTTCCTCATACACTCGGAGACCATCGAATCCGAATACGCCGCATCGCGGCCGTTTCGGGTCAATGCTGGGCCGGTCCACGCATACATACTAATGCCAGACGGAAGCACCAGGTATCTGTCTGAGTTGAGGGGCGGTGAGGAGGTTCTCGTCGTCGATTCGGACGGACATACCAGAAAGGCGATCATTGGACGGACCAAGGTCGAACGAAGACCTCTGCTGCTAATTGAAGCGGAAGTCGACGGTTCGAGGTATTCAACCATCGTCCAGAATGCCGAGACGATTCGAGTCTATTCTAAAGGGAAGGTCGTGTCCGTGTCCAAGCTCAAGATAGGCGATCCGATTCTTCTCAGGCTGGAGAAGGGAGGACGTCACTTTGGGATGTATGTCGAGGAGACTATACAGGAGATGTGATGATGACGCTCGTAGTCGCTTCTCTTGTTGAGAGAGGCGTTGCCGGAGTATCTCGCTCATCAAAAAGGGCTTTCGATGCAGGCGCAGACTTGGTCGAGGTCAGGCTTGACCATATCCGAAATATCGACAGGAACGAGCGGCTTATACACGAAGCGAGAGCCGCCGCAGAGGGACCCGCGATTGCGACTTTGAGGTCCGCAGGAGAAGGAGGGCGATCCCAGTCGAAAGGCAAGGCCAGGCACGCCCTGCTGCGAGAGATTGCAGACGCAGGCTTCGAATACATCGATATTGAATCTGCAAGAGACGGACCGATGCTAGAGCAGCTCATGTCGTCTGGCAGGCGTTCGAGGACGATAGCATCGTTCCACTTCGCGAAGCCGGCCACGAAGGAGCGGGTCAGGGTCCGTCTCAAGCGGGGACTTACCGAAGCCGATGTGTCGAAAGTGGCCATGCCCTGCGAAAACGCCGCTCAAGCCGTTGTTCTCGCGGAGCTGGCCTTGGAGCTGGCAAAGGAGCCCAAGCCCTTCGCTCTGATGGGAATGGGCATCCAAGGACAGCTTACGCGCGCGTGCGCATCTGGAATGGGATCCAAATTCGTCTATGCTTGTCTCGAAGGACACGAAGCCGCGCCCGGGCAGTTGGAGATACGGACACAGACCCGCCTTCTGGACAAGGACCGCGTTGTTCTCGGCCTGATAGGACATCCCGTCTCGCACTCGGTGTCAAAACCCATGCAGGAGGCAGCGCTGAGAAGTGCGGGTATGAGTGGCATCTACCTTCCTCTGGACATTCCGCCGAGATCCATGAATAAGGCGATTGTTGACACGCTCTTCGATATCGGCTTTGATGGTCTCAACGTGACTGTGCCTAACAAGCACAAGGCGTACCTGATATGCGACACGAGAAGGTCATCTGCAGAGGCAAGTAAGGCAGTTAACACGCTGTGGAGACGGCGAAGGAAGATTGTCGGAGATAACACAGACCTAATCGGGTTTGGCAGGCTGCTTGAATCAAAAAAGATACGAGTGGCGGATGCCGAAACCCTCGTTGTCGGAGCAGGCGGAGCGGCCCGCGCTGCGTGCAGGGTCCTCAGCGACAAGGGGGCAAATGTTACTGTCGCTGCCCGTCGAGCGAAACCTGCAGAAGAAACCGCAAGGATGTGCAGAGGGAGACACAAGGTGATCTCATCGCTCAGAGCCCCGGGCGAGAGTTATGATCTGGTGGTGAACGCCACACCAATCGGAACCGCGGGCACCGCGGATGAGCGGTCAAATCTGCCAGTTTGCGTATTGCGAAACGCTCGAGTCTTCGTGGACCTAGTATACAATCCTTCTGAGACTCTGAGCATGAGGATCGCCAAGAGCCACGGGTGCAAGGTCCACGGTGGGCTGGAAATGCTGGTTCGTCAGGGAGAGGCCGCCTTCGAGATTTGGACGGGAATATCGCCGGATGTGGCGAAGATGAGACAGGCAGCACGTAAGGCGGTGAGCCGTTGATAGGAAAAGCCGCATGTCGCGGTGCGGTAACGATCGTGAACGCCATAGCCTGCGGCAAAGGAGCGGCTTTTGGAATCACGCTGGAGACGGACGTACACTCGGACCTAGTCAATGGAGAAGGTCCGATATTGGTCGATGGTGCCGAGGAGGGCGAGGAACTCGTGGGGGGATGCGTGCGGACTGTAATGGACAACGCTGGCTGCGACCTGGTCCACGGAAAAGTGACGGTGAGGTCGGACATTCCCATCTCCCGCGGACTGAAGAGCAGCAGCGCGACAACGAACGCCGTTGTATTATCAGCTTCGCGCGCCTTGGGAGCAGAATTGACGGACGAAGACATACTCAACATCGCCATAGACGAATCCATCAAAGCTGGCGTGACGGTCACGGGAGCGTTCGATGACGCTGCCGCATGCTTCTACGGAGACATGGTCGTAACGGACAACGCCAAGAGGACCATACTAAAGGTCGACAAGATTGACGAAGGACTCGAAGTCGTCATACACGTTCCGAAAAGGAGGATTTCCAAGGCTGATGTGAGCATTGAAATGTTTGCCAATCATCGGTCCCAATTCGAGGAAGCGCTCCGCCTCGCTCTGAAGGGAGAATACGCAGCGGCGATGGACCTCAACTCGAGGCTATGCTCGGACGTACTGGACATCTCCAACGAGATAGCGGAAACTGCAAAGGCCAAGGGCGCGCACGCCGCTGGCATTACGGGCACCGGCCCAGCCACCGTCGTCTTATGCGACAGAGACAGAGTTCAGGACATGATCGACGCCTTCGGAGAGGGGGACGCCGAAATCCTGAGGGCAAGACTCAACCATACCTGTTCCAGGGAGGTGGTTCCACGGCTCTTGTAGTGAAATCATCAACGGCAAACGGCACTGTCACAGCCCCGCCATCCAAGTCGTACACCCATAGAGCTATGGTTCTCGGGGCACTCACGGGTTCGAACTTCTCGTTGAAGAAGCCGCTCATGTCGGAGGATACGAAAGCCACCCTGGAATCCCTGCAAAGAATGGGTGCTGAAGTTGATATCTATCCCAGCTACCTAAGACTGCGCCTCGAAGAACTGACAGCCCCGGCTGAACCAATCAACGCACGCAACTCCGGCACCACCATTCGCCTGTTGACTGCGTTGGCCTCGCTGCTGCCGGCAACGACGACCCTCACAGGCGACGCCAGCCTAACGAAGAGGCCGATGGGGCCGCTGATGGACGCTCTAACACAGCTCGGCGCCAGCTGTGTGTATATAGGTCAATCTGGAAGGCCGCCGCTGAGAATAAAAGGGCCTATTTCCAAGACGCATGCGGAAGTCAAGGGTGACGTCAGCTCACAATTCATATCATCTCTGCTGATAGCGTGTACTCAGAAGAAGGAGGATACGAAGCTGAACATCACGGGCCAGATCACCTCCAGACCATATGTGGACATCACCCTGGACATGCTTGACCGGTTCGGCGCAAAGGTAGAAGAAAGTCCGTCGGGCTTCGAAATCCCTGGGAGACAGATCCTTGAAAGGGAATCGTACGCCATCCCAGGGGATTTCTCGTCTGCGGCATTCCTCTTCGCAGCCGCAGCCATTACTGGTGGACGTGTAGCCGTGAGACAGCTCGACAGTAAGTCGCCGCAAGGAGACAAAGCCATTATTGGACTGCTCGAAAGATTCGGCGCTTCGGTGTCCAGACAACCACATGCGACGACGGTCAGCGGAGGCGCTCTCAGAGGAATGGAGGTGAATGTGCGAGCCATACCTGATCTATTCCCGATACTCGCCGTAGTGGGCGCAGTATCCGATGGCAAAACGGTCTTGAAGGGAGGAGAAAACCTTCGCGTCAAGGAGAGCGACAGAATCGCAACTACTGTCCGATTCCTCCAGGACATGGGAGCCAGAATACTCCCCAAGGATGACGGCTGCGAGATAATTGGCGTGCCAAGGTTGAATGGCGCAAAGGTGGACACCCAGGGGGACCACAGAATACTTATGGCAGCAACGATTGCAGCTCTGGTATCCACCACCGACACGGTAATCGAGGACGACGAATCGTACAGGATATCATACCCAGGTTTCATAAGAGACCTGCACCAGCTCGGATGCAGAGTAGAGGTGAGAAAATGAACACGCTCGGGAACGCTTACAGGATCAGCATATTTGGCTCCAGCCACGGCCCTTTTGTGGGGGCGTCCGCCGAAGGATGCCCTCCGGGCGAGAAGATCTCCGAGACTGCGATACAGATACAGCTAGACCGAAGGGCCCCGGGCAAGAGCCCCGTTGCCACACCTCGCAAGGAGAGGGACCGCGTGGAGGTGGTCTCCGGCCTGCTAGACGGCATGACTACCGGCGCGCCCATTGTTGGGTTGATCGTCAACCGGGACTGCGACTCATCCCCTTATGACGCTTTCAAGAGAGTGCCAAGGCCAGGTCATGCGGATTACACGGCCGCCGTAAAATACAGAGGACACAATGATCACAGAGGCGGCGGACAGTTCTCAGGGCGCATGACAGCCGGACTAGTATTCGCGGGAGCTGTCGCGCGACAGGTTCTGGAGAGGCGGAAAATCAGGTTCCTCGCTCAGACAATCCAAATCGGCGACGTCGCGCTCAGCAAGAGAGTTCCATTCAGCGCGGCTGAGAAGCTGGTGCGAGCTAACGCAGTAGGTTGCGCAGATCGCGAGACCGCGGAACGCATGAAGGACGTAATCGTAAAGGCCCACGAAGACAAGGATAGTGTCGGGGGAGTCATCAAATGCACCGTGCTCGGAGTGCCTGCGGGAATTGGAGAGCCCTTCTTTGGGTCCATAGAAAGCCAAATGTCAGCGATGATGTTCTCCATTCCAGGGGTGAAGGGCGTGGAGTTCGGATCTGGCTTCGCGAGCGCTACGATGAGAGGCAGCGCTAGCAACGATCAGTTCGTTGTGAAGCGTGGGAAGATAGAGACAAGGACGAATAACTGTGGCGGCGTGCTCGGAGGCATTTCGACCGGGATGCCGGTGGAATTCAATGTGGCGTTCAAGCCGACATCGTCCATCGCCACGCCGCAGATGAGCGTCGACATTGAAGATATGAAACCTGTCGAACTTGTAGTAAAGGGCAGACATGACCCGTGCATCGTTCCCAGAGCAGTGCCGGTCGTCGAGAACTCCGCGGCAGCCGTGATATTGGATGAGATGCTTCAGGGGGGGTTCATCTGACTGCAGCGGAAATCGAGTCTCTGCGCGAACAGATAAGCGCGATAGACGAGGAGATTCTATCCTTGGTGGGAAGACGATTGGAGACAGCACAGGAGATTGGCAGGACCAAACGCAAGGATAACCTTGGCATAAGAGATTCCTCGCGCGAGGAACTCGTCGTAAGAAGTGCCGCCGCCAAGGCCGCAGAGGCTGGTGTCGACAGAAGAACCGCCTCCGCGATCATGGAGACTCTGATTGACGCGGCCGTCCACACCCAAGACGAACAGGCGGAGTTACCCCTCGACGGCAGCAGCGCATTGGTCGTAGGTGCCGGAAAGATGGGGGCTTGGGCCTCGAGATTCCTGTCGAACAGAGGTGCTTCGGTCTCAGTCTTCGACCCGAGGGCTGAATTGGAGGGATACCCTAACGTGGAGTCTCCCGAGGAGGTCGCCCGCGAAGCCGACCTGATAGTCATTGCTAGCCCTTTGGGGACCGCTGATTCAGACATGAAGCTGATAATGTCGTCGTCGCCCTCCGGGGTGATCTTCGACCTGTGCAGCGTCAAGACTCATTTGCGAAAGACATTGCTCGAAGCCGTCAGCAAGGGATTCAAAGTAACTAGCGTTCACCCGATGTTCGGACCCAGCACCCCAACGCTGACGGGAAGGAACATTCTAGTTTGCAGCTGCGGTTGTGCGGAGGCTGACGAATCTGCCAGACACTTGTTCGAACAATCAGGCGCTGAGGTGGTAGAAGTGGCCCTGGACGAGCACGACGAACTGATTGCCTACATCCTTGGTGCGCCTCACCTGTGCGCGCTCTTGTTCGGACTCGTAGTAGCGAGGTCATCTTATCCTATCGAAGTGCTCAACCCGATTCAGGGGCCGTCATTCTCGAAACTTGCAGAGCTGGCTGACGGCATCGCCGGCGAGAGCAGACGCGTATATCACGACATCCAGAGACTTAACCCACAATCGGCTTCAGTGCTCGATTCGATGGCGGCCATCATCGATATGCTGAGGGAGGCTTCACTTGGAGATGATCCCGCGGCCTTCGCCGAGATGATGGACGAGGAAAGGGAGTACTTCAGAAGGTGGTCGAAATGACGAAAAGAAAGGCGGCGATACTCGGTTCGAGCGGTATGATAGGACAACGGTTTGCGCACATGTTGCACGACCATCCGTATTTCGAAGTGGTAGCCCACTGTGCTTCCGATCGTTCCCGGGGAAAGACTCTGGCAGAAATCTGGAAGCTCTCGGACATCGAATTGAATCCGGAGCTGGCCGGGCAGACTATCCGTGGAACGGCGGTTGAGGACCTCGCGCGCGAAGGAGTCGAAGTCGTGTTCAGCGGCCTCCCATCGGGGGTTGCTGGAGATGTCGAACACGGATGTGCGGAAGAGGGTATGGCGGTGTTCTCCAACGCTTCGTCCCACAGGACGGATCCGGATACGCCGATCCTTATCCCGGAGATAAATCACCAGCATCTGTCATCCGTCGAGATTCAGAGGAAGCGCAGGAAGAAGGCAGGATTCATCGTCACCAACGCGAATTGCTCCGTGACTGGGTTGGCCGTGGGGCTCAAGCCGCTTATAGACGCATTCGGCCTGCACCAGTTCAATGTAGCCACATACCAAGCGTTGTCGGGAGCAGGTTATCCAGGCGTTCCTTCTGTCGATACCCTGAGCAACATCCTCCCCCACATAGTGAATGAGGAGGAGAAGATGAACAGCGAAGGCAGAAAGATACTTGGTGGATTCGAGCAAGGACAGTTTGTCGATTCGCCTGTGAATATACTCGCCAGCTGCACGAGAGTGAACGTTCGAGACGGACACCTGGAGGCCGTGTTCGCGAACAAACCGGACATGCCGGACAAGGAAAGCATAGTCTCTGTCCTTGATGGATTTAGCTCGCGGCCTCAGGAGCTATCGCTCCCGAGCGCTCCGGAGAAACCCGTAATCGTGCGTCCCGAACCAGACAGGCCTCAGCCTTTGCTGGATTCCTTAGCGGGGAGCCCTAAACGAGCGAGAGGTATGGCAGTTACAGTCGGCAGAATCAGGACTTCCGCGGACAGCCTGAGGTTCTTCCTGCTGGTTCACAATACAATACGAGGTGGTGCCGGTGGTTCCGTGCTGAACGCCGAGCTCGCCCACAGGGAGGGAGTCCTATAACAAGGTCTAAGAAGGCCCATAGCAGCGATTCACGGGCAAAGAGTTTCGATCACATCCGCAAGAAGGCGAGCGACGGAGAGGCTGTGGTCATGACTGCGATGGAGTTCAAGGAGTTCGTCGCGACGAACGGCGTGAGAAAGGCGGCGAAGGAAGTCGACATAGTCACGACTGGAACATTTGGGGCGATGTGTTCCTCAGGCGCATATTTCAACCTAGGACATGCAGACCCGCCGATAAAGATCCACAGAGCATGGATGGACGGCATACCCGCCTATGCTGGCTTGGCTGCAGTCGATCTCTACCTCGGGGCGACCGAACTCGATGAGTCGAACAACATCCTACACGGTGGCGCTCATGTCATAGAAGACCTGGTCAAAGGAAGGGCGGTCAGGTTGAAAGCAACGGCCTACGGCACGGACTGCTACCCTATGAAAGAGATGGACACCTATGTCAGCCTCAAGACGATGAACCAAGCGGTCATGATGAATGTACGCAACGCCTATCAGAACTATGCGGCTGCTGCAAACTCCTCAGGGAAAACCCTGTACACCTACATGGGAAAGCTCCTGCCCGAACTCGGGAACGCAACATACTCGAGTGCGGGGGAGATTTCTCCCCTGCTCAACGATCCCTACTACAGGACCATCGGTGTAGGCAGCAGGATCTTTCTCGGCGGCGGAGAAGGGTTCGTAGTGTGGGAAGGCACGCAGTTCAATCCGGGTGTCGCGCGCACCCCAAGAGGGGTTCCTAAGAGACCCGCAGGAACGCTTGCGGTGATGGGGGACCTCAACGGAATGTCGCAGGACTTTCTTAAAGGACTCACATTCACACGTTATGGCACTTCACTGGGCGTAGGGGTAGGCATCCCCATACCGATACTCGACGAGGACCTGGCCAGCGCATGTGCAGTGACGAACGACAAGATATTCACTGCGATATTCGATTACGCCGAGCAGAAACGATCGCGATCTGTCCTCAAGGAGGTGTCCTACGCCGACCTTTCGTCAGGCAGGGTTACCATCAAAGGGAAGGACGTGCCGACATCCCCCCTGTCTAGCATATACAAGGCGAGGCAGATAACCGAGCTCCTGAAGAAGAGGATCCTGGACGGTAGCTTCGTCGTCACCGAACCCGTCCAGAGACTGCCGCTCAAGAAATCAATCAACACACTCGATGTTAGGAGCGAGAAGGAGGCGATGAAATGAAGACCAAGCTCGTGCTCAACTTCAACCCCGAAGCGTCCAATCTGCCGATCACGCACAACCTCATAGCCGAATATGGGTTGCTGGTGAACATACTCAGAGCCGAGATAGACGAGATCGGCGGCAAGATGGTAATCGAAGTATCTGGAGACGACGACAGCACCAACAAAGGCGTGGAATATCTCAAGAAAGCGGGTGTTGGCGTGCGGCCCTTCAAGGAGGGTGTCAGGAGGAACGATGAGATTTGCACCCACTGCGGCGTTTGCGTTTCCATATGCCCGACCAGCGCCCTGATTCTCGACCACGAAACACGAAAGGTTACGTTTGTAGAAGAGAAGTGTGTGGCGTGCGGTGTTTGCATCGACGCATGTCCTCCCCGCGCCATGGAGATCCTGATATGAGCGACTTCACCACGACCAGATTCGAAATAGGCGATACAGCCGTCACAATAGCAGCAGATGCAATCCATGTTCCCCATGCGGTTGATGCGATATTGAACGCCCGAGCTGAAATCGAGCGGAAGATATCCAAGGACCCTTTCTTCCTGACGACCTTCGAACCGTACGAATGCGCACGGACGGACGGCGAGGCCGTAAGACGCATGTGTGAGGCTTCCAGAGCTGCAGGTGTCGGACCTATGGCAGCGGTCGCGGGAGCGATAGCGCAAGCCGGTCTCGAGGCCATGGCCGCCAACGGATGCGGCCACGGCTGGGTTGACAACGGAGGAGATATCGCTCTCGTGCTCGAGAAGCCGGCAATCATCGAAATCTACTCAGAGCCGGGCGCGAGCGAGGCTGCTGCGCTTGAGATGGAGCCCGAGGGGGAAATCGTTGGAGTCTGCTCCTCAAGTGGTAGACTCGGTCACTCCATCAGCCTCGGAGAATCAAATGTATCGGTCGCTATCGGGGACTCGGCGGTCCTTGCGGACGCTGTCGCCACTGCAATCGGCAATGGCATTCGCAGAGAAGAGGATCTCGAAACGTGCCATGAGCCATTCAGACATTTGAGAGGACTCAGGGGCGGACTCGTCATGTTCGACGATTCTGTCAGCATGTGGGGCCGTGTCCCTAGAATCGTCGAGGTCGAGCACAACCCATATAGGATAACGGCACACAGCAGGATGTCGGCCGTTGTCAACGCAGAGAACGCCTCTTGCGAATCGAAAGACAAGGTGATACACTGAAGATAATGAAGTTCGGGGGTACGTGTCTCGGTACGGAAGACACCCTGAGGAAGACGGCTAGGGTAATCAAGGCAGAAGGAGACGACAAGATAGTGGTGGTCTCAGCGGCATCAGGCGTCACGAACTCGTTGAAGGAACTGATATCAAAGCCGATGCAGGAGAGCGAGATCGACGATTTCCTGCTCAGATTGAGGCTTCGACATGTTGACCTTCTGCCCAAACGGAACGGCGCCTCGAGAAAAGAGGCACTCGAAATGATTGAAAAGAAGATCACCAAACTCGACAGACTGCTATACGGGGTTATGTACACGGAAGAACTCACCCCGAGAACCTCAGACCTCATCCTGAGTGCGGGGGAGCGACTCGGAGCAATCATTGTAGCAGCTCGCCTATCTCATCTGAAGCTCGACGCGGTTCCGATGGAGACAGACGCTCTCGGACTCGTAACCAATAATCAGCACTTGAACGCCGTCGCGAACCTGTCAGAATGTGAGAAGAATCTGAAACCGACTTTGGAGAGCGCGGTGAAGAGGGGCATTTTGCCGGTCGTGACGGGGTTCTTCGGAATCACCAAGAACGGCCACGTTTCGACTTTTGGGAGAAGCGGCACAGACTACTCAGCGTCGGTGATCGCGCACTCTATGAAGTCAGGACCCATAGAGATCTGGAAGGATGTGGACGGATTCATGAGTGCCGACCCGAAGATGGTCAAGAACGCATTCCTCCTCGACCGGCTTTCATATGAGGAGGCGGCGGAGTTGGCGTACTTCGGCGCTCAGGTACTGCATCCTCGAGCCGTACAGCCCGCACGACTTCGAGGCATAGAAATCGTGGTGAAGAACCTCTACTACCCCAAATCACCTGGAACCGTCGTCGGAAATAGCAGGGCTACGAGGAAGGACGTCATCAAGAGCGTTTCGTACGTGCCCAAAGTCGCCACGCTGAAGATATACGACACCGGTGCGGGGTACAAATCCGGATTTCTGTCCGATATTTCGACGTGTTTGACCAAAGAGGGTATCAACCTCTTCTCTGCCACGACTTCACAGACCTGCGTCGCAGTGATCATCAACGAAAGCGACGCGTCAGCGGCCAAGAAGGCAATGAAGGCCCACATCGCGGGAGTGGGGGAGAGCTTTGAAATCGAAGAGGGAAGGGCCCTCGTATGTGCTGTCGGCGAAGGACTCGGGCATTCGAAGGGCGTGGCAGCCCGCGTGTTTAAAGCGGTCGCGTCGAAGGATGTGAACGTGGAATTGATATCCGCAGGGGCGTCGACCGTCGCATACCATTTCACAGTCGACCACAAGGATCTGAGGAAGACGGTAACAGAAATCCACAAGGAGTTCTTTGGCTACGTCTAGGCGACATTGACGCTGACATCTCGTGACTACTCCGAACCGAAGTCTATCCAACCATATACTATAGACGCCATCAAGCAAGAGGACCTTGTGACGGACAGGCGGATTCAGAGACGACAAGATCAATGACATCCTTGAGAGTTGGAAATAGCGAACAATGCGAATATCGTCAAGATTTCGTTCAATGTGGAGTTACGAGTAATCCCCCATGTTCTGTGTATCCCCGCAATGCGAATGCCGAATCGCGAAATTTGGCATCTTGCACGGAATACGGTTTTCGCCCAGCGATGTCGAGTATCGTACCTTCCTTACGAAACGGGTAAATAAGCCACCGACTCTACACCGCAGGCTGGGAACAGATAGGGGGAGTCATAGAAAATGAAAGTCATAAAATGTGAGTCTAGTGTGAATGAAAGACTAATGAGGTCAAGAATTCTGTACAGCGCAGATCGATCACGCGTCGGCATGGTTGTCGCAATCAGCGCTATACTCATGTTGTCGACCTTTGTGGCATTGCTCAATAGTGCGAGTCAGAATGTCGGCGGAGTACAAGACGAACCTCACGTGATCAGTGTTGGAACCGTGCTGGAACCCGACGATTTCAATCCTTTCGCGATGACTACAGGAATATCATACACGGTTCTTTGGATAACTCATGATTTCCTTTATACAGCGGGACCGGATATGGGTCCGTACGGGCAACTTGCCTATGACCACAGTATAAGCGAAGATGGTCTAGTATGGACCTACTATCTTCATGAGGATTCATACTGGCATGACAATGAGACGGTGACGGCGGAAGATGTCGAATTCACTTTCAACATGATAATGAGGAATGAAAAGGACTGTGCCCTACTTGGCGGGTACCTCGCGAACGTCACTAAAGTCGAGGCAACGGGAGAATATACGGTCCAGATCACTACAGACGTGAAGAAGGCCACCATGCTTTCAATTAACATCCCAATCTTGCCGGAACACTTGTGGAGCGCTGTCGAAGAGGCAGGAAAGATCAAATCGGTTGATATGTGGGACCCAAATTACTTCCCGGATGGTCCTGTTGGATCTGGTCCTCTTATACTGGACGAATACTCGAAGGCGCAGGACTTCATTAGATTGCTCAAGTTCGAGAAGTACAACAAGTTTGAAGAGTATAATTTTAGACCTGTGAATGTCGATGAAGTGTTGTTCAAGATATACAACCTCGAGGATACGATGGTGACTGCCCTGAAATCAGGACTTATCGACGTTGCTATGGGCATCCCACCCACTCATTGGGATAGCACCATAGAAGATGATAACATAGAAGGACAAGACATAAATGTTCTGGATATGTGCGATTTCGGATTCAACTGCGCCTCAGAAGAATTGAGGACGTCCCTGAATGATAGGGGCCAGCGCAACTTCCCGAAAGCCAGCGAGAATATCGATGCCGCAAACATGTCAATCAGAAAGGCCGTGGCCATGTCCATAAACAAGACCCAAATATTGGATGAGATAATGAAAGGTCACGCTGATATGGGCGATTCTATGGTTCCGACCGCCACACCATTCTGGCACTACTACGTTCCCGAAGAGGATGTGTTTCCGTTTGACATCGCAGCTGCAAACGAACTTCTCAATAACTCTGGATACGGTCAATTCGATGATGATGGCGTCAGGATGAACGAAACGAGCGGGAAGAGGTTGGACTTCGACTTCTACTACATCAGTCAGACCTTGGTGGATCAGCTGGCAGCTGAGAAAATCACGGTTTGGCTAGAGCAGATCGGCATCAACGCGCCGCCAATAGGTGTCCCGGAGGGCAACCTGTATACAATGTGGTTCGGCTTGGAGTATGATATGTTCATATGGAACTGGCAGCCAGACCCGGATCCGTCGTTCATCCTCTCCGTGCTCACCACAGATGAGATTCCAGAAGAATCTACAGACATAACCGCATGGTCTGATGTATACTACTCCAACCCGGTTTACGACCAGCTCTATTTGGATCAGAATGCCGAGACTAACATCACCAAGCGTCAGGAGATAGTCCACCAAATGCAGCGAATTGCCTACCTGGATTGTCCATACGTCATACTCTACTACCCACATGACTTGATAGCCTACAGGACGGACAAATACACCAACTACCCGGATATGACCGCCAATCCGGGGATGGCGCCAGACTGGATATGGTTCTACTTCGAGGTCTTCCCGGCCGGCGCCAATATACCGCCATCAGCCGATGCTGGCCCTGATAGGACTTGCGTACTCAACCAAACACTGGAATTCACGGGAGAAGCTTCGGACCCAAACGATCCGTTTGACACTCTGGAATGGAGTTGGACATTCGAGGATGCCGGTGAAGAGTACACCAAGACGGGACGGACTGTGAATTACACATTCGAGAACCTTGGAGAAGTAGTCGTCACGCTGACCGTCACGGATCCAGACGGAGCAAGTGATTCTGATTCGCTGGTGGTGACTGTTACCGAACAGGATCCGAATTCCGGATGGTTGAAAGGCTATGTACTCACGCCGGATGACGATCCGGTTGTTGGAGCCGAAGTGAAAGCAGATACTTTCATCCAAGAGTCGGGAACCACGGGCCTCTATGAGATGAGCCTCGTCGCTGGAAATTACACCGTGACAGTTGAAAAGGATGGTTACTCAAATGATACCGATGAAGTGACCATTGTGGCCAACGAAACCGTATGGCTAAACTTTACGCTAACTGCGACCGCGGGAAGCATAAAGGGTTATGTGTATGACCTGGAAACGGACGACCCGATTTCGGATGCTACTGTCACAATTGGCGTCGGAAAGGAATTCTTCTCGACTGAAACGGGGTACTTCGAGTTCCTCAACCTGGATTCAGGTACATACAACGTAACAGCAAGCAAGAGTGGTTACGACTCCAACACGACAAATGCCACTGTGGTAGCCGGAGAAACGACGGACATAGTCATCTACTTGGAGCTAAAGGAATCCTCCGGAGGGCTTTCAACGACAGCAATGGCCATCATTGGGGTGATATTGGTGATCATTGCCGCAGCTACTGTTGCGATGTTGATGGAGCGCCGCAAGAAGGGACCATCATCCTCAGAGGACGAACCATTTCAGCAGGAAACAGACTCACAATCGGACGACAAGTAAACCTTTTCCTAAAAACCTCTTTTCGTATTTTATTCAGCAATCAGCGAAGCTTCGATGGAAGGCTAGCTGCCTGTTTCAAGTTCCTGCAAATCTTCGAACAGGTTGCGGAGGTTCGAGATAGTAAGCCTGCGTACAATAATGGCGTCTGCAGAAACTGTATTGAGATGATGACACTGATAAACAATGGCCAGCAATTCATGTCACAGGCGTAGAAATCCAGCGATGAAAGCCTACAGAAATGTAAGGGGCAACTAATACATAGAGGAGCGGCGTCCGTCGTTCAGATTCCGATTGTGGAATTAATCGATTCAGTAAAGGTTGAATGAGAATTCGATTGGACCCATCGACTACCGTGATATCGATTTGGATAACAATTAAATACCATTGTACTGGTTACGGCCAGTGTCAAATAATTGGGGGATCGGACCAACTACGCTTGTCGGGGAATCTTGATGCGCATCAATACGGATTCTGCAGTGGACGAACTGGCCTGTGGACTTCTGCCAAAGCCGCAGATTCACACGACGATATCGTTTGAAGGTGATTTCGGAGAGGAATAGTGAGACGAATGCGGAAGCGTGTTCGAAGAAATGGGTGATAGCGGGTGAAGCACGGAACGAAGATTCTAGCGAGGAAGATCTTCAATTCGATAATCACCCTACTGCTTGTTATCATCATCAACTTTATCCTTTTCCGTATGATGCCCGGCGACCCGATCAATTTCATGGTTCCTAATGACCCGAGAATCCCCCATGAGTACAAGCTCGAACTCATAGAGAAGTATGGTTTGCGAGATCCGTTGCTCGAGCAGTTCTTTACTTATTTTGAGGATGTGTTGACTCTGGACTTTGGAGATTCGTTCATCTTCACTAACACTCCTGCCATGGACATCGTAATAGAAAATCTAAAATGGACTCTTGTACTCACAGGCACCTCCTCGATATTGATGATAGTGATAGGAATGACCATAGGCATCTACGCTGCCTGGAAACGAGGAAGTTCTTTCGACACCGGATCTTTGGCGTTCTCACTATTCTTCTATGCTATGCCAACTTTCTGGCTGGCGATGATGCTTATAATCGTCTTCGCGTTGCATTGGGAGTTATTTCCCCCCGACAGCGCTTTAACTTATGGAGAGACCTTTGAATTTTCTATAAGCTCAATCGTAGACTTGCTACGTCATCTCGTCCTCCCCGCAACATGCCTGACTCTGGTGAGCATAGGTGCATTCGTTCTGATTATGCGTGGCTCGCTTATTGATGTAATGACGGAAGAGTATATCACGACTGCAAAGGCAAAAGGCCTGACCGATTCAGAAACTCTCAAACACCATGCCGTGCCAAATGCGATGCTCCCGATGGTCGCGCTGATTGCCATAGATATCGCGTACATAGTAGGCGGTGCATTCCAGACGGAATACGTGTTCAACTATCCAGGGATTGGTTGGACAACAATAGATGCGGTTTATAAAAGCGACTGGCCCATTCTCCAGGCAGCATTCTTTCTGATTGCGTTGGCAGTGATAGTCGCCAATCTGATCGCAGATATCCTCCTTGTTTACATGGACCCGAGGGTAAAAATGGGGTGATTGGAATCGATGCAATTGACGACAGAGAAGGACGCGGGAGGCGTTTCCTCATTCCAGCATTCTCAGGGCCCACCAGGGAGAAGCTTGCGCTTCTAAAGAAGAAGTCAACACAGATCTGGAAAACGTTTAGAGGAAATACTCTAGGTATGGTGGGCTTCGCAATTCTGATAGCTTTCCTCATCATGGCCATATTCGCGAGCCAGATAATGTGGATTCTATCACTTATTGCTGGCTGGGACCACGCATATGATCCTTTCGAGGAGGTAGCGGAGGTCGGCAGTGGAATACCTCCGTCATCGGAGCATTGGCTCGGCACGGACACTAGAGGAATGGATATCTTAAGCAGAGTTATTCATGGCTCCAGAGTATCTCTGCTCGTGGGAATAGTAGCCACGGTTGTTTCAATGGGGCTGGGCACGGCAGTGGGACTGCTCAGCGGTTACTGGGGGGGATGGAAAGATGAAGTTCTTATGAGAATTACCGATGTCTTCCTCGTATTGCCCTGGCTCGTCCTAATGATAGTTCTGGCATCCGTCCTTCCAGGGGGACCGACGGTGGGGAAGGTGATTTTTGTCATCGGCATCACTGGATGGTCAGCTACGGCAAGGATAGTTCGCGCTCAGGTCTTTTCAGTCAAAGAAAGGGCCTTCGTCGAAAGAGCACGCGCAATCGGTGCTGGCGATATTCACATTGTCGGTAGGCATGTATTCCCAAATGTCTTTCCGTTGGTTTTCGCCAATGCCGTTCTCACCATCGCTCTGGCAATCCTCTCTGAGAGCACACTCAGCTTCATAAGATTAGGACCCCTCGCAACCGACGTTGTGACTTGGGGCAACATGCTTGATGACGCCATCACAGCAGGTGCAATGGCGAACGAACTATATCTCTGGATACTAGTTCCTGGATTATGCATCGTATTTGTTGTTCTGGGATTCACTTTCGTAGGCTATGCGCTCGACGAGATCTTCAATCCAAAGCTTAGAAGCCGATAGCAGCGTGAATCTTACGGCTATCTCGCGTCTTGCATCGTATGTCGCATAGTAGCGCGTGCAAGTCGACATCTTTGGTTTGCCATTATCGACCGCCCGTAATCGTCGCAAAGTAAATCTGTCTTTGCGAGGGATTCCTGAACCTATCAGGAATTGCTCGTATCTGCTGATTGCCGCTACGATGTCTAGTTCGAAGCAACCGCCAACTACGTCATCAAGAAAGCTTCTGCGACTATCTACGACCCCTCTCGATTTCTGTCAGAGAATCTCCACAAACGTGGAGTTCAGTGCCGAACACTGGTCGTATCGTTGGACGTAATCCGTCGTAACGAAATTCACATTCGTGCCGCCCGACAGCTTGGGCCACAATGCAGAGTAGCATAGGAGCACACCCTCCGGCACTTTCTCGGAGAGCTCCGCTTTGGCTTGTAACTCGCCGAACTCATTCCGAAGGGTGATCTGCGATTCGGGCTCAATCCCTTCGTTCGCGGCGTCTCTCGGGTTCATGTACACAATGGGGGCGACCTCTCGCCGCCTGTCGTGGTACTGTGACCGACAGAGCAACTGATGCACGGGGGAAATCACCTGATAAGGGAACCGTCCCCGGACCTCAACATGGATAGGTAGTCCACCGATGCCTTCCTCCTCAGCCAAGGAGGAGTAAAGCTCGATCTTGCCGCTCGGAGTCTCGTAGGTCGTCCTGTCCGGAACCTTGAATCTGAGAAAACCTTTCTTAGTGAGTGTATCGTATGTGCCTTCAACTGCTCTGCTGTTCGATATGAGAGTCCGGGCAATCTTTTCGTCACCCTCGAATAGCTCTCTATGCGACAGCCTCATCTCAGCAGCCAATGCACGAAACATGTCAGAATTGCACTTCGATTCTCCCAAAGGCTGGATTGCCTTTTCGTTCAAAGATAGGTATTGGTGGAAGTATGAGGTGTTGATATCGAAATGCTCGAAAAAAGTGGTCGCAGGAAGCACTATGTCGGCATAGTCTGCTGTATCTGTAACGAAGAGGTCGTGCACGACGACGAATAGATCTTCACGCAAGAATTCCTTTCTCACGAGTCGCTGGTTGGGCAGCGTCGCAAGCGGGTTCGAACCGTACACGAACAACATCTTTGCCTTACCAGATGCCAGAGTTCTTCCAAGATCCACCATTCCGTGCTCCTCTCTTATCCGCGATTTGAGGGAAGTCCCCCTGAGATAGTCCATATCGAAGTCGGCTAGGTCGTTGCTGTAGTAGAAACCACGCTTCTCTCCGATCATCGCGGGCAGCAAGCTTATGGCCCGGATCATATCCCCGCCGTTCCTGTTCCGCTGCATGCCGTATCCCATCATAATACAACTTGGACGCATCGACGTGTAGTCGCCGATGAAGTCCTCTATCTCCCCAATGCCAAGACCCGTGATTCTTGAGATGCTTCGCATATCGAACTTCTTTACAACCTCGGTCAATTTTTCGAATCCGACGGTATTGAGCCGCAGGAACTCGCTGTTGACCAACCGGTTTTCAATAAGGTGGTTGATGCTGCCAAGCGCGAGAACCGCATCGGTTGTAGGCCGTATCTGCAGGTGAACGCCTGCCTCGGCCGTAGCTGTCTGGATTGGATCGATGACGTAGATCTTAGCTCCCGCCTTCTTCGCCTTCTTGATGATATCGAATCCGTGCGGGCTGGACCACGCAGGGTTCATGCCCCAAACGACTACCAGCCGACATTTCTGAATCTCATCTGGAAGCATCCCCAGGGAGGAGCCGTAAACCAGCTCCAGCGCTCGATCGCCCGCGTTCGAACAAATCGTCTCCGTAACCTTCGCCGCTCCTATCGCATTGAAGAACCTATTCGGAAAATTCCTCTGGATGAGCCCCATGTTGCCCGCATGACCGAATTGAAGAATCGAGTGCGTGCCGAATTCTGCAGACCTGTTTCTAATCTCTTTCGATATCTCCTTTAGTGCATCTGGCCAGGATATGCGCTCAAACTGTCCTTCGCCCTTCTTGCCAATGCGCTTCACCGGATGAAGCAATCGATTCTTCGAGTAGACGTATTGGGGCATGCTTCTGCCCTTAGGACATAGATTCCGTCCGGTGAATGGGTGCTTCGCATTGGCTTCAACAGAATGCAGTTTCTCCGCACGGACACGGGCAATCATGGAGCAGGTGTCATAGCAGTCCCTAGGACAGGAGTTGAACAAGTACAAGGTAGTGCCCTCCTTCGATGGGTCCGCGGCTCTTCTATCCTCTAGGATTCTTCGAGAATTTATAGGTTGGCCGCAACCCCTTGCGGCCAGCATGACGGACATGAAACGTGCCTGAAGACCATCGTACTCGATATTCTACTTCCAGTCCTTTCCCCATCCATCCGACATGATCAATTCCGATAGCTGCTTCCTTTTACGAGAGGAGGGTGCGTCAGCGGGATATCCCAACGTCAGACATATGGATGCTTCGTATCCTTCCGGTATGTTCAGCAGTCTCTTCACACCCTCCGGATCGAAATCGCCGATCCAACAAGTCCCGAGTCCTAGCTCAACTGCGCGGAGGGTAACATGGTCCAAGGCGATTGTAGTATCGATCACAGACATCTCATCACCGGGTTTCGAGACGCCTATCAAGTACGCCGAGCACGCACCCACGAAGCGCTGGTTGCCGGATACCGGGACTAGTCTCTCGAGCAGCGCACGATCTGTGACGACAATGATGTTCCAGTTTTGCGCGTTGTTCGCGGACGGCGCCAGCCGAGCTGCATCTAAAACCTTTTCCAGAAGCTCAGCTGGCAGATTTCTTCTCTCGTAATTCCTAATGCTCCTCCTCGATTCAATTGCAGTCGCCACATCCATGTAATCACCCTTTACCTATCTGCGCACCGATGGTTCGGTAATCCCCCCAATACAGGATCATCTTGCTCTTGTCATAGGACTTCCGCTTCCTCGCAGCCACAATCTCTCCGATGAACCACGTATGGTCTCCGGTTTCGATTTCGTGAGTCTTGACGCATTCCATGTTGACGGGACACTCCGCTATAAGAGGTGCGGACACTTTCTCGCCCTTCTCTCTTGTTAGTCCAGCCGCCTCGAACTTGTCCACATTCCTACCCGATTTCGCGCCGCATACCTTGACCGCACGGAGCATCGAGGCGTCTGGAATGTTCACAGCAAAGTCTCTGCATCCTCTGAAGAGTCCGTAGCTATACCGTTCCGGTGCGATCCCCACTCCTATCAGCACCGGAGAGAATGAAAACACGTGACACAGCGCAAGTGTGATTATGTTGTCCTTCTGCCCTTTGACAGTACCGAGTACGACGGGAAAGCCAGAGAAGACATCTCCCGCGTCGTCTGGAGACAGTTTCTGTTTGTCCATCAACCCACACCTGACCAAATCTCACTCGCCGAGCATCCTCCGATAGTCTTCTGCAGACATAAGTGACGATGCCTCGGCAGCGTCATTGACCTCGATGACAGCTATCCAGCCTTCGCCGTACGGATCGGTGTTCAAAAGCTCTGGCGAGTCGATAAGCTTGTCGTTCGCTTCCTTTACGACTCCCGAAATAGGGGCGAATACCTCTGAAACAGTCTTGACAGATTCAAGATTCGCCATCACCTCTCCCGCGTTCATCTCCTTCCCAACGGATGGTAGCTCCACAAACACAATTTCAGTGAGCTCATTCTGAGCGTGGTCGGTGAGACCTATCTTAGCCAGCTTTCCTTCGATTCTAACATACTCGTGATCCTTGGTATACCTGAGATCTGCCGGAATCTTGGACATATCCCGCCTCCTCCCAATTCAGATGGATGAGTTTGGCCAGATTTATAACTTATCTTCTTGACGAAGAGAGCGCCATCAAAGGTCTTCATCGCGAGGCTGCGCCGGTAAAGAGGAGGACTATCGCCAGTGACAGCACACATAAAGCAGCATTCACGACGACATCATCGTATTTGAACGGTCCACAATACCAACGTCTCGAAAACGGGTGGAGCAGCTTGGTGCCGCGACGGGTCATTGCATCTTCCGCTGCGTGGACAAACGCCGAGAGAAACACAACAATGACAGAGGTTGGAACTGATATCTCAACGATCGACTCTATGACTGGCACCATCGTTGCGATATGTAGTACAGGCAGCGACGCTGCGGAGAACAGGATCGAAGCGCCAAGACTGTGGGACCATGCCGATCTATGAGCGTCCCTACACAGCGGCGCGAAAAGGACATCAATATCCGGAGCAAGCCCCGCCGCTCCCCCGATCATCAACAGCTCGAACCCTCCGTCTAGTGCGCGGATAGCGACAGCTCCGATAGCCATCCCAGTGAGAAGATGCGTCGCTCGCTTCGTGTGTGCACCCCATGCCATTTGCCCGGCGAAGTGACTATTGCGTGCTACGATATTGAAACTTGTCCAACCCTGAACTTCCCTCATACGTAGCAAGAATTATTACCGGCGACCCTGATAGCTCGCCGAACAAGGTGGTTAGGCAAATGAACAAGCAAAGCCTGGTGTTTCTTGAGGAGCTTGCGAACAGCTTTGGACCCGCGGGGTTCGAGAAGGAGCCTACGCGAATAGTGAGAGACTACATAAAGAAGTATTCCGACTCGGTCTCAATGGATGGGTTGGGATCTCTGCTCTTCACGAAGAAGGGCAATTCAGACAAGCCCGTCGTCCTTATTCCAGGACATGTCGATGAAGTCGGATTCATTGTATCGTCCATCAACAAGCTAGGATATCTGACGTTCAACCCTCTCGGCGGATGGTTCGATCAGGTCCTGCTGGGGCAGCGTGTGAAGGTGAGGACGGTCAATGGTCTGATTCCTGGAATCATAGCTGCGAAGCCGCCACACTTGCTGCCCGCAGAGGAGAGGTCCAAGGTTGTGGTCAAGGAGAAGATGTTTATAGACATCGGGGCCTCGAACGAGGATGAAGCGAAGGAAATGGGCGTTCGGATAGGCAACCCGGTAATGCCTGACTCTACATTCTCGACCATGAAGAAGAAGGTGTACAGGGATGGCAAGAGGAAGGGGTCGGACACCATTGCCACAGGCAAGGCATTCGACGATCGCATAGGGGCGTTCATCGCTGCTGAGGTAGTAAAGACCCTCAAGGAAAAAAGGATCGCCCATCCCAACACAGTCGTCGGAGCAGCCACCACTCAGGAAGAAGTAGGCCTCAGAGGCGCCAGGACGGCAGCCTATGTCGTTAAACCCGATGTCTGCCTCACACTCGAAGTCGACATCGCAGGTGATGTGCCCGGAATCGAAGCGAACGAAGCCCCTGCGAAGATGGGGGAAGGGCCATCGATAACCACGTACGACTCTTCGATGATACCAAATCAGGAACTTCTCGAGTTTGTGCTCGGCGTTGCAGACAAGACCAAGATACCGTATCAATTGTCACAGATCGCGAGAGGAGGAACGGACGCCGGAATCATACACATCTCGAACGCGGGCTGCCCGAGCCTCGTTATAGGTGTGCCGACCAGACACATCCATGCCCATGCGGGGATGCTGAGCCTGGCAGACACTGAGAATGCGGTCAGACTGTTGGTCGAAGTGATCAAGAAGCTGGACAAGAAGACCGTCCGCGGATTCACCGATCTTTGAGCGCCAAAGGTGCACACATGAAGAGGCCTCTCGACCCGATACAGGGCAAGAACCTTGCGGAGTCTAAAGCCGCGCTGGCTAGACACGGCGTGGTGATCATCCGCAGTGTGGAAACCGATCTGGAACCAGCTATGATGTCTGCTGCCAGGAATTCGATCTCCTCCTCGCCGGAGATATTGGACGAAATGACCGACGAGCAACTGGACAGGTTCATGGATGGTTTGAGGAAGGCTGCCATGAAGTCGGCTGAGGATCTGCAGGAGTTGTACACGAGATTGCTCACCCAGCTAGGCACTGAGTACATAATAGACCTTGTCAAGGAGCTGGACGGGATAGAGAAGCTGTTCACATGGGATAGGGTGTCAAGATCAGTCGAACCGGTCAACAAGAGGCTGACCAGGAAAGGCTTCCCACCGATACGATTGTCTCAGGCGGAGGATGTCTCGGAATCATTGTCCGCGGAACTGGAGGGGAAATGGCCCATCGCATTCGAGAGATTCAGAGGGTTGGCTGTCGAGGCGGCCAGGCAAATCGGGGGAGAAGAGCCGAAGAAGGCTAGACCTAGATCAAGCGGGAGAAAGGCACCTTCCAAGAAGGCTCCATCTAGGCAGAGTGTGGAAAAACCGAAAAAGAGTGCAGCAAAAAGGAAGAGGTGACCCCAAAGATGGCCGTACTCTCCGATTCCGACATTGTCAGCCTCCTGCGGGAAGACACTCTGAGGATTGAGGGTTTTCGCGAGGAGAATCTCACACCCAACGGGTATGATGTCACCGTGGACGAGGTGTGGGTGCCAGGCAATGGCTCCCGTTTCAGGGAAGGCACCGCTGAGATTCCAGGTCGAGAGTGGTTCGTAATAGGTACCAAGGAATTTCTCGAATTGCCTCCCAACATTGTTGGCGAGATATGGATAAGAACCACCTGGATGAGAAAGGGCATATTGTCCTCTTTCGGGCGAATAGATGCAGGATTCAAGGGCAATCTGACCTTTTCTGCATTCAATGCATCCTCATCACCAACGAGCATGCCCATCGGAGAGAGATTCGCTCAAGTGGTCTTCGAGGAGATGCGCTCGACGGCGACGAAGGCGTACGACAGGAGATCGGGGAACTATCAGGGACAGCGGGGCATTACCCTTTCCGCAGCCGATCATCAGAGGAACTCCAGGTCGAAGGCGTAGAAGTTGAGGGAGGGGGAGTAGCTCTTCACCTTGCGCTGAGCCAGGGGTTTCAGAACTCTTCCCTCCTTCATGGCCACCGCCCTCATATCGTTCATACGGCTTTCAAGCTCAGCCTCTTCCATTATCATATAGAAGTGTACGACTCCTCCTGGCTTCAATGCCCTAATGGCTTCTGGCAGGAACTTGTGGGCGTTGTGCGGAAGGTTCATGATGATCCTATCCGCCCTGCCGAGCTTAGCCACCTCTTCCCGCGCATCTCCGAGAATGGGTTCCACGCGTACGGCCTTATTCAATTGAATGTTCTCCTCAAGGTATTTGACTGCGTCTGGATTGGAGTCGATTGCGTAGACGGTTTCGGGCTTGCGCGTTTTGGCAATCAGTATTGAGAACGGACCGATTCCGGCGAACATGTCAATCACGGTTTCACCATCCTCTACCTGCTCGGCCACGATCACTCTCTCTGCGGCAAGTCTCGGAGAGAAGAAGACTTTGGACACATCCATCCTGAAAGTGAGGCCGTATTCCCTGTGGACGGTCTCCATAGCCTTTGTACCCGCAACGACCTTGACACCCCTGGTCCTGAATTCATCTACGACGCCGACGTCGAGGCACACGGTCTGAATTGATTTCTGTGTCGCAATGATTGCCTGCCCGATCTCGTTCGCGAAAGGAAGCACCTCATCGGATATCTTCACAATGGCTATCGAGCCGAGGACATCGTACGATGACGGGAGATACCTTCTGAGCTCGTCTGGCAAATCGACGAGGACTCTGAAATCCTTGATATGATCATCCGTCTCTTCGAATTCGTGAGTCTCAATCGGAAATCCGAGATCCAGTCTCTGTGACACAGGCAAGTAGACGTGCTTGACATCCGAGCGTATCTGCAGACCCTTTCTCAGTACACCCTTGGAGACGAGCCTGCGCCTCACGGGCTCTGCCTTCTTCTTGGGAACCACGATGCAGAGGGATTTCATATCTACAACAAATCAGCATCTGAGATAGATAAGGGCTGGGGTGGACGAGCCGGAGAAGAATACAATTACCTCCACAGGCAATCCCTCCATAGATAACATGGCCGAGAAGGAGCACGCCGGGAGACTAGCACTTGTGGGGTTGGGCCTCTGCGACGAGAAGGACATCACTGTACGAGGGATGGAGGAGATAATGAGTGCGGACAACGTCTTCGCTGAGCACTACACATCGAGGCTTAAGGAGGGCTCGATATCGAGGCTATCGAATGCCATCGGGAAGGAAATCGTTATGCTTCCCAGGAAGGAAGTCGAAGAAGGATCTCGCATCATCGATTCATGCAGGACGGGACGAACTGCCTTCCTGGTCGGGGGGGATCCATTGACAGCCACCACGCACATCGACCTCCGGTTAAGAGCCTTGCAGGAGTCGATTGAAACCGTAGTCGTCCACGCCTCTTCCGTGCTGACCGCAGTGCCCGGATTGCTTGGACTGCAGCATTACAAGCTGGGCAGAACGACGACGCTTCCGTTCCCTCAGAAAGGATATCTCCCAACGAGTCCCTACGAGATCATTGTCGAGAACCTTGCCCGCGGACTCCATTCGCTGGTGTTGTTGGATACGAACTCGGCTGACGAGGGCAATATGACGGCGAACGAGGGGATGGAAGTGCTCCTGGATATGGCAGGCAAATCCGATGGACTTGCGAAACTAGATGAGGATACGCTAGTTGCTGTCGTTGCGAGAGCGGGGGCTCCTGATTGCGTCATAGCTGCGGGGAGGATGACCGACATGCGAACACGTTCTTTCGGACTCCCGCTGCACACGATTGTTATTCCTGGTCGGCTTCATTTCATGGAGGAAGAGGCTCTTAAGGCATTCGCAAATCTTAGAACATGAATGTCCTTGATTCCGGCGCTTTCTGAAAGACATCCTCCGATCGATGCCGTGAATGCCGTCGCTTCGGTGAGAGAACAGAAGTGCTGACGCCTCAAGACTTCCTCAAAAGGATCACACTGACTCGAATCTTGTCTCTGAGAGATAGATCACCGTAGCTCCCATGAATGATCTTCTTACTGCCGAGTCGTTGCCGGACCTGCTTGACTATGTCTTCCTGCTCTCGATCCCATGGATCGGCTGCGGAGTAAACGACGAATGCGGTCTCTATGTCGCACAGATCGAAATCAAACCAGGGAGACTGGAAAGCCTCCTCGACTGCACGTCGGACCCTGTCGTCCCCTCTTCCAATACCCAGGCCGAAGCGTCCGAAGCGTCCATCGCCAACCATATCTCTTATTCTCATCGCGTCCTGTCTTCCCATGACCATTGTCATGTCGAGCATCGGTCGGTGCATTATTCCATTCATAACAGTGAATGCCTTGGACAACGGAAGGGATGGAACCAGATCTGACAATGCGTCGTTGCCAAAAACGACGCAGGCATCGGTATAGGAGCATATCCTTTCTAGGCATTCCGTCGCAAACTCTCTGCGTCGCTCGCTCTCTGCGGAGAATGGCGATGCGACCAGGGCAACGGACCGTGTCCCTCTGCTCTTTGCCAGTTGTCCAAGAACTGCGGTCCCCAGACTGCCAGTAATGCCTCCCAACCCTGTCATCAAGAATGCGATATCGACGCCATCGAAGTGGCTATAGATGTCGCTGCCCACGACGGAAGGAGATTGGCTTAGGATGGCTGAATCTGTATGATACAACCCCACAAGTCTCTGTTGAGAAATCAGCAGATGCTCGGATGCGCCGGAACGCTCGATATCCGCCTTCGAGGTGGAAACCGCCACGGACGGTATCTCGGAACAAGTAATCATGTTGCACCCAGCGCTACCGACGCCGAATACCTTGGCCTTTATCCGGCCATCGCCTGAAGGCTGAGATAGAGCTTCGATATCGCCTGCCATCTGACGCATCCATACAGATACGCCGATTTATGTTTCACGGCTGCTTGCTATGTGGCTCCGTGCAGGCAATAAGCTCAATATGGTGGGCGGTATTCGAGTGAAGAGGGAGAGCGGAGAGGTCTATGTCGCCGGACATTCATCCGGCCTTTCAAGACGACCGAATGTCACGCCCGTGATTTCAAAGGAAGGATGTATCATGCGATTGGTGCACATATCAGACACACATCTGGGATTCTTCGCCTATTCACGGTCTGACCCAGACATGGGCATCAATCAGAGGGAAGCCGATTTCTATCGCGCGTTCGCCAGAGCCGTTGACAGAATCATGGAAATAAAACCGGACATTGTGGTCCATGCGGGAGACCTCTTCGATGGTGTAAGGCCTCAGAACAGGGCGATCGATTTCGCAATTAGACAGCTCATCAGGCTATCCGAATCTGGTGTGGAGATCGTGCTGATCAGCGGAAACCATTCGACACCCAAGATGAGGGAGACGGGGAGCATATTCCGCATATTCGAACACTTGAATGGCATCCACCCTATACACGAGCCGGGAATCTCCGAGGTGACGGTGGGGGACTTGACAATTCATGCAATCCCCCATTCGACTACCCCGTCCATGATGGACGTTCTGCCTCGATTGAAGCTCTCGCGAGATTCGCGATATAATGTGCTGCTCGTGCATGCCGGAATCGAAGGTTCCAGCAGGTACCGAACCGACCATATAAACCAGCAGATGATCGCACTTGGGACGATTCCAGCAGACCTTGATTACGTAGCACTCGGGCATTATCACGAATTCGCTAAGGTGCGAAAGGGCATGTTCTACTCCGGCTCGATCGAACGGCTTGGATTTGGTGAGGTGGGACAGAAGAAGGGCATCGTGGAAGTGGACCTCGCGCGTGGGAACACTCAATTCCATGAACTCGGCACCAGGAGCATGTTCGACATTGAGTCGGTAGATGCAGGCGACTTGTCTGGAATCGAAGTCTTCAGCGAGGTGAAATCCAGGCTGGAAGAAGTCCCTCTCGAGGGCGCAATAGCACGGTTGTCCATCAAGAATGTGCGGCCAGAGGTGGCACGCTCGCTTGATGTATCATCTTTGAAGAGACTGGCTTTGGACGCGCTCCATTTCGACCTAAAGATCGAACGAAAGGATGGAGACATGCATGGTGAAGCGAGAGATCCCTCGATCGGCCCTCTGGAACGGGAGTACGTGGAGTACGTAAGAGGGTTGAACATCGCTGAGGATAGGAAGAAACGCTTGCTTAGCCTCGGAACATCATATTTCGCGGAGGGTACGGAATGAGGATTGAATACCTGGAGCTGAGGAATTACAGGAAATTCAAAGACCTCAAACTCCAGTTTCCGGACGGCATCGTCGGCATCCTCGGCTTGAATGGCTCCGGAAAGACGACTATAATCGAAGCGGTCGCATGGGCCCTCTTCGGAAACGAGGAAGAGGTGGTCCGCACAAATAGGGAAAGCATCCGGTTCTCGAATTCTGGTCCCCACGATACTGTGAAAGCTGTACTCGAGTTCGAACTCGACGACAAAGAGTACAGAGTCAACAGAGAGATGGGTGGCCGAAGCCTCTCCATGAAAGCCTCTTTGCATTCAGGTGGGGAGGTCATAGCTGAAGGTGATAAAGCCGTTAGGGCTGCCGTCCAAAGGCTAATCGGGATGGACTACAAAGCGTTCTTCACTTCCGTTTTCGCGCGTCAAAAAGAGCTCGATGATCTGCAGGAGATGCAACCTGCGAGGCGCAAGGAGACAGTGTTGAGGATGCTGCGCATCGATGGTCTCGATGCCATAATCCGGTCGATAAGGGCGGACAAGAATTCCGCTTCGGAGAGAATCCGCGGAGCCGAAGCGCTCCTCTTTGACGAGGATGGAAACGACCGTGAGTCTGCAGCAGCGGACAGACTTGGCTTATCCATAAAGGAAGCCGCCGATGCGGAGAAGGATCTTGAAATGGCTAAGGAGGCTGCCGACACCCTCTTGGGAAGAGTTGCTGAGGCCCGCAAACGCAGAGACGCGCTGAGAAAGGATGTGGAAGCGCTCAATGTGACCAGCGCGAGACTAGAAGCAATCAGGAGATCATTGAACGACAAGAGAGTGGCGGACGAGGCGTCTGGCAAGAGAATCCTAGAGCTGGAACACGCTCTCGACAAGTTGCCCGAACTCGAACATGCCGAGGGTGAATGGAATAAGGCGTCGATCGAGAAGGATACTATGGAGCGCGAGAAGGAGCGTTTCGATAAGCGCGAGCATCTTCGGAGGGACATCGAAACAATCGATGCTGAGACCAAAGCCCTTGCTGAAAGAATTACAGGGCTCGGAATGCTCCGGCACGATGAGGAGGATGCCAAGGCCAATATCGAATCCGCAAGCAGGGACCTGAAGGAATCGGCATCGCAGAGAGAGAGACTGGCGAAGAAGATTGCTGCGTCCAATGCCAGAATCGCTGAGTGGAGGGAAGGTCTTGATAGGCACGCCAACCAACTCGCTGAAATCAAGGACGCTGGAGAGCGTGGGACCTGTCCGACATGCGAGAGGCCGCTTGGGGAATCATATTCCATGTTGGTGGACAAGATCGAAGGGGACATCGCTTCCGCGAAATCCCAGATTGAGGAAGAGGAAGGATTGCTGTCGAGCGCGCGGAGTAATCTCAGCTCACTTGAGAACAGGGTCGTCGCACTGGAGAAGAAGCTCGAATATCAGGAGAAGAGAATGGCAAAGCTGAGAAGTGATTCAGCCAAGAAGGAATCGTTCGAAGACGAGCTCAGGAGGACGAAGGTCAAACGAGAAGATAGGATGCGTGTCATCAATGAAATGGGAGATATTCCATACTCGTCCGAGAGACACGAAGCTGCTAGAAAGACTGTAGAGGAATTCAACACAAGACATGAAGAATTTCTGAAACTCGACGACAAGCGGAATCAGTTCAAACGTGCCAAATCAGAGAGAGATGAACTGCGCGCATCTGTCAAGCTACTGGAAAAGGAAGAAATGGATACCTCAACAATGGTGGAGAAGCTCAGCCCGCGGAAGGCTCTCTACGAGGGGGTTCTAGAGGAGTATGATAATAGGAACGAGGAATTTGTGACGGCGAAAGATCAGGTGGGAAACGCGAAAGCAGTCAGGGAGAGAGCCAAAGGCGACTGTGAAGCGGCGAAACGGGAACTCAGAGCCATTCAGAAATCCAAGGAAACCGTAGAGCAACACAGAAAACGTGTGGACGAGCTTGGAGCTCTGGAAGAGGTTTTCGTAAACTTCAAGGATCATCTGATCAGCAGGATAGCTCCGACACTAGGAGACTTCACATCGGGAATCCTCGATCTTATGACTGATGGCAAGTACGACAGAGTCTCTCTCGACGACAACTACCAGATGAGCGTTGAAGACGGGGGGACATTCCATCCGTTGGATCGGTTTTCGGGAGGAGAGGCGGACATAGCAAACCTGAGCCTGAGGCTGGCGATATCTAAGGTAGTCGCCGAGAGAACCGGAACGAATCAAATCAACTTCCTCATACTCGACGAGATATTCGGGTCGCTCGATCCAAGCAGGAAGAGGAGTGTTATGATTGCGCTATCGGGCCTTTCTTCCCAGTTCAGACAGGTCATGCTAATCACGCACGTAGATGACATCAAGGACCTGCTAACGAATGTGATTAGCGTCGAGGAGCTCCCCGACGGGACAAGCACTGCCAAGATTGTCAGCTGAAACCGCCGAGAGTCATCTGGTCCTGGATGTCTATGTCCTTCGCCTCATGCGCTATCGCAAGCAAATCCATCATCTGAAACGCATTCTTTACCGATTTTGCCCTGCCGTGGTTGTTGAAGTAGATGCGTGCCTTGTCACAGTTAGCTATCATTTCATCGAGTCGGGGTTTCCATGATTTCAGTTGCTCGGAGGTATAAAGGTAATCATACCTGTTTATCCTGTAGTCGTGTTCGGCTTCGTCCCTGAACCATAGGTCATAGTTTCTACCATGCAGACGTACGTATGCGTCCTTAGATGTCAGCGATCTTGTGATGGGGAATCCGGGACCGTCAACAATCACGTTGGCAACATTAAACTCCTGCAAAACCTCGAGTGCGTCGGATACCACTTCGTTTCCTCTCTCGTTCAGCCAGCTGCGGTGACGGAACTCCACCGCATAGGAATGGAGGTCTGTGTCCAGCAGCTGAAACAATGCCCTGAGCTTGCCAAGGCTGGCAATGCCGTCGAACCTGAAATGGGGAGAAAGCTGAACCAGCACCCCACCCAGCAAGTTCGCGTCGGAGAGCGGCTTGACGCAAAGATTCTCGAAACTCGCTGCCAGGGAGGCAGCCTTTCCAGAGGCATCCTTCAGGATAGACTCGTGCGTGATCATCTGCGGCAATTTGACTGAGAACTCGAAGCCTGGCCTCTGTGAGCCCTTTTCGACCCACGACTTCACGACAAACTCGTTCGGAACGCGATAGAACGTCGAGTTGATTTCCACTGTCGAGAAGAATCTTGAGTAGTAAGCGAACCATTCGCTCTTCCTGTTGGCAATTTCCGTTGGGTAGAACCGGCCCACCCAATCGTCGTAGGACCACCCGGAGCAGCCTATCAGTGCTGCCATCGGTTTTATAATGCTACCGGGCTATAAAAACGATTGCAGCGCAGTGATTCAGAAAACGCTATATCCGACCATATGCCTTGATATATTCAACCTATCCCTCGCGCCCATACGGCGTTGTGGGGTAGGCAGTCGTGCGCCGCATGGGCCCCCCTGCGAATCCCGGTGTGCCATCGAGACGTGTACAGGGAACAAGTCGGTGCACAACACCAACCCCCAGGAGGGTCAGGGCGGCGAGACTGCGCTCGCAAGCAATGAACCGCACTGTTACGCCTGGGGGACAATCTCTATGGGCCGTAACCTTCGCTGCGATCGCATTGGATAACTCAATTGACACGAAGCAGTCTATTGAAGAATTCTTGCATTACAGCCTGCCTGGGCAGAAGCGAGACCATGGTCGGGTGAGGAAATACGTGCTGTGTTTTTCAAGGAGCGTTAGCCGATGCGATATGCATTACGATGACTGCATCCCGACCATCTGAGGCTCGCGCGCGGACCTTAGGCTGACAGAAGATGGCTATGCATACAAATATCGTCAAGGGAATCACCCCCCAATGCCCCTCAGTTCGTCTGGCAATCATCCCGCACATATGATTCCTCGATTTGGAGCGAGAATCGAGAAGGCGGGAGCAATCCATTTGGCAGTGACAATCGCAATCGTCCTCGCAACCCTCATGGCGCCTGTGACCGGCGCGCACGGAGGAAAATGCGAATCCGCGAATTGGATTTCCGATGTGCTGGGTGATGTGAGTGGCAGCGAGATCATCAACATTGTTGTAGGGCTTGAGTCCTTCGGCACGAGAGACTTCCACACAACATCCGCGACGGAGGCGGCTAACTACATCCACGGGATATTGAGCGACATGGGAATATCCACCCATCTCCAGGAATTCGAAGTGGACGGAATTGTCTCAGCCAATGTAGTTGCAGTACTAAACCCCGAATTGGCTGAGGAAGGCGTCTATGTCATCGGAGCCCATTACGATTCAGAGAACTCTCTGGTGACAAACCTCTCGGAGGCGGAGAACATAACCGCACCGGGGGCGGATGATAATGCATCTGGTGTCGGAGTCATGCTGGAGATGGCTCGCATTCTATCTGGATTGGATTGCGAACTCCCGACCGTGAAGTTCGTTGCGTTCGGAGCAGAGGAGACGGGGTACGACTACTCTGGAGGAAAAAGCGGCAGCACTGAATTCGCCAAATCCGAAGTCGAGGCCGGTGTGCAGTGCATGGGCGCTTTCGTGCTGGACATGGTGGGCTACCGAACGACACCGCAAAGCAGAGCGACGATAGTCAGCAATTCCGCCAGCGACTATCTCGCTAGTTCAATCGTGAGCACGGCATCGGAGCTCAATCTTGACATTGCGTTTGAAATAGAATCCAACGAGTCTATAAGATACAGCGACCATAGCTCATTCTGGATTCAGGGATATCCGAGTGTGCTCATGATAGAAGAATTGAGCCAGCCCACGCTCTTCCCGGTCAACCCTTATTATCACTCATCAGAGGATACATCAGACAAGCTCTCCGAGGAACAGATGGTCGTTGTGACAAAGGCACTGATTGGAGCGCTGCTGAACCTGACAGGCCAGGGAGAGCTTTCATACACCCCCGCCTACTATGGAGTAGTAGCTGCAGCCGCGATAATAGTCACGATCATGATATTGCTGCTGCTGCTCAAAAGGTGGAAAAGGGAAATATGAATACGTTTAGCGACGCAAGTGCCCGGGAATACCCAAAACACCCGCGGGTAGGCGTCGGTGTCGTCGCGATCAAGGATAACAAAATACTCCTAGTGAAAAGAGCATTTGAGCCTGGCGCAAACAAATGGAGCATTCCAGGCGGCATGGTTGAAGTGGGAGAGCGGCTATCGGACGCCGGGGTGAGGGAGACCGAAGAAGAGACTGGAATCCGCGTACAAATGCTCGAACTAATAAGCGCATTCGACATGATCGATTTTGACGATGAAGGCAAGGTCAAATACCATTACGTGCTCGTGGATTTTCTTGCACGACCCACAGGTGGCGACGAGAAGCCCAGCGAGGAAATCACAGATTTGAAATGGGTTTCGTACGAGACTGCCAAGGACATGGATCTTACGGAAACAGCGCGGAGAGCACTATCAGAGTTGTTCGGACTTGATTTCACTTAGGTATATGGGTGTCGGGCGGAATTCAGGAAAACTTCGAGGATGTTGAAGATCCCTTCTCGGCCTTGGAGGTCTTCAGTACCATGACTGGGACATCTACGGACCGGATTATCCTGTCGTATACCGCTCCGAATAGGGTCCTCTCGATAGTCCTCTGCGGGCTTGCACCCATCACAAGGAGATCGACGCCAGGCGATCGTTCCAACACAGCACCCACGACGGATTTCGATCGAACGAGATTGATTTCGGCGGGCACGTGCACACGGTCGCACATCGTCTTCAAACGATCGGCATTACCCTTGAAGAGCTCCAGTTGCGAGTCGTCGGTTATCACGGCCAATATCTCGATTCTAGCACCATATTCCTTTGCGATGGGAAGAGCGAGC
>CP070736.1:507384-555164 GCA_020347645.1 Methanobacteriota archaeon
ACGATGCTTCGCTCTTGAAAGTAGGTCTCCACTAGTTCCCTCATAGTCTCACCCCCGGACCACTAATCTGTAGCAGACCGACATTCCGCTAGTATCGCTCCGCCTAATGATCTTGACAACCATCCCCTCTTCGACCGGGCCGCATATCGCATCCAACGCACGTATGCAGGGATCGGACAGTCTCATCTTCGGAAGCTGGTCCTTACTGAGGTTGAGTGACTTCAAGACCTTCGCAACCTCCTTCTCCGGAAGGAGATGGTGCTCCGGGACGAGCTCATGCTCCAACACATTGAATTCTTCGGTCATTTCGTAATCACCCCGCAAGCGCAGGATTGAACAAGTTGGGATTGCTCATATCCACCCTCACTATGGGATCCCTCGGCGCGCCGCCTGGCGGGCCCGCGGGGATTTTCGAGACTAGTCTGTAAGGCATAGTCATTCGAACCCCGGGCCACCTGCTTAAAAGGCAGATGCTCTTTCTAGGGAGTCCTATACATCGAGAATGCATGAGATTCCTACCTAGCTGAGCTACGGGCCCGTAGGCGGCGCGGATACCCGAGGCTGCTTTAGCAGGGCGTGTAGTCAATTCCACTATTTAATACTTATTCGACATGAAGGCGCAGACGAGCCCCGGTCGAGTTTTGAGATAAAAATAACTGTCTGTATAATTAACAATCTGGAATAATATCTGCAATCTCAGAAAAGATTTTGTACCTTCCGATTGCGGGGGAGCTGATGTGAAACCGCATCGGTCCTCCAATCGCATGACTCTGCGCATGGTGTGCTGATGCCGTCGCCCCTGTGAATCCTACTTGTTCCTATATGTCTCGCTAGTCCATGTGATCAGGAGAAGTAGCTTCGAACAGACTCAGGCGTATTCGATGATTACATTGGCTTCAGCAGAAGTTATATACAAATACCATATTCCTCAGCATCGAGGTAGAGAGAATTGGCCGGCCAGGAGAAGGCTTGCTCGTCTTGCGGGATTCGTCTTGTGGTGAGCTCAGAGACCACTTTCCTCTGTCCGGGATGCGGACGGAGTACGATCGGCAGGTGCTCGAAGTGCAGAGACCAGAGCGTGAAATATACCTGCTCAGAATGCGGCTTCTCTGGACCTTGAGATGATTCTATGGGAGAAGTCGCGCTGCAGTACAGAGTTCTGCCGGAGGGGCTGGAGGTAGACCTCGATGTCCTCCTAGATTCCATTACTAAGGCATTGCCGGAAGGAGCAAGTATGAAAGCGTCCGAGAAGAAGCCGGTCGCTTTCGGATTGCATGCCCTTCATGTCCTCGTCGTACTCGACGATAAGGAAGGCGGAGCCGAGAAGGTCGAATCCGCAATGGCCGGAGTTACGGGAGTCCAGAGCGTAGAAATCGTCCAGATGGGGCTGCTCTGAGAGACGGCCGAACGCCCTATTTGGACCGCGTCTTCTTCTTTGGGTTCTTCTTCTTGTCGGCAGGGCAGCACGATTTCAAGAATTCCCTAAGCTCGTCCTTCTTTTCAACGCGCTCATGATGGCTCTTATCGTCCTCGGTAATCATAGCGGCGTACTCGAGCATGTACTGCTTGACGAAGAATCCAACTTCATCCATATTCTCGATCTTTTCTGTCCACTTACCAGCACATGAGCATTTGTCAACTTCGCCGCTGAGCGCCACAATCTTCTTGACCGCCTTTTCGCTGGGCTTAGATATCAGTCCGATCTTGGTGAGTCCTTCCAAGGAGTTCTTGACCAGTTCCTCAGTGGCTCGATCCCCTTTCGTCTCCCCGCATGACAGGTGGAACATCTCGGCCGCAGATCTGTAGTAGGTCTCTATGAAGTGGCCTACACGCTCCTCTCTGGCGACCTCAACCACACCCACCTTCTTCATCTTCCTAATATGGTGGTAGATCGCTTGAGCGGTCAGTCCCATCTCGCTAGCGATCTGGCTGACAGTAAGCTCCTTGACTTTCAGAAGATAGATTATCTTTCTTCTAGTCTGATCGGCCAGTATCTCGAAAGCCTCGGGATTAGTGATTGTCTTGACTGCCTTCACTGTAAACACCAGTAAAATGTATTGTAAGACTGTATTATAATGTTTTTCAAGGTACTAAAACAGTTTTACCATTAAAACGAAGGTTTTATTAGTCAAAAGAGCTATTAGGCTTTAGAAAGAGGTGATTGACCGTGTTGAAGGAATTGGCAAGAAGGCGGTTCAAAGCTCAGAACTCACATACTCGGCATCCCACACTGTACGAAGTCTGGATGAATTCGGAAATCAGAACACGGGGGCGGGTCCAGTGATCTTCGGATCTCGCCCTCTGCCGTCTTCACACCGAATCGCAGACGATGATCTCAGCCGTTACATAAGAACCGAATATCGCGAGGAGAACTCGTGCTGGTTCACAGCATCAAGGGCCAAAGGGACATGCCTCAAGCTGCCTGGAAAGGGGTTCCTTCCGAAGGAGAGCACAGCTGGTACCAGTAGCCCGAGTGGCAAAAGACCGGCCTCTAGCGAGAACGGCTGTCAATGCCCGTTTCTGAACGCGGTCTCCGGGAAGGGGTCGACGTCAGAGGTCAGCTCAAGGAAGTGGTAGCCCTGCAAAGCCGTGAGGTAGGTGAGCAGCGCACGTGCACCGTATGCGGACAGAAATGCGAGATCGGCTCCCATGAGTGTCCAAGATGCGGAAACGTATTCTGCTGCAGATGCGCAGTTCGATAGTCCAAGGCCGAGCTCCCGCGGGCTCGCTTGACCGTCCGAGACAGAAGTCGAAATGCCTTGAAGCGGGGCTCTGGCTGCAGGGATGCCGTCTTCAGGCGGACTTCAGACCTTGGGTGGCGGGAGTATGAACTTCCCTTTCATGAGATACTTCGTCTGGTCCCTCGCTCGCTTGATGATCGATTCGGCCTTTTCGTACAGCTCCTTCTTGCTGTGCTTCTCCCGGGCGAGGCCTTCCTTTATCGCTGCCATTCCCACAGCAGTCGCCTCTCTCGGGAAGACTTCCCACTCGTCCATGGTGGGGACTATGTAATCCTCTCGAAGGCCGTTATCCTCAGCAGTCTTCGCAAGCTCCAGCACGGCCGCGAGACACATGGTATCAGAGATGGTCTTCGCCTTAACATCCAACGTTCCACGGAAGATGCCGGGGAATCCGAGGGAATTGTTCACCTGGTTCGGGAAATCGGATCGGCCGGTCGCGACTATCTTGGCTCCTGCCTCCTTTGCCTCCCAAGGCCATATCTCTGGGATAGGATTCGCAGTGGCGAATACGATGGCGTCGTCTGCCATACCCTTGATCCAGTCGGGGTTGATCGTCCCTGGCCCCGGTTTGGAGGCTGCGACGACGATATCGGCGCCCTTCATGGCATCTGCGCTGCTTCCGACAACGCCCTCGGTGTTAGAATGGCAGCACATGAACCACTTCTCCTTGTACCTCTCCTTCACGTCTTTCCGGCCGTTGTGGAGAGTGCCCTTGGAATCGCACATTACCATGTTCTCCCATTTGTAGCCTGAAATCTGCATGATCCTCGAGATGGCGATGTTGGCCGCTCCTGCGCCAATGAACACCGCCTTCATCTGCGACGGTTTCTTGCCCACGATTTTCGCGGCGTTGATGGCGCCAGCGGCAACGATAGTGCCCGTGCCCTGTTGGTCGTCGTGCCAGACAGGTATATCGCATTCCTGTCTGAGCCTCTCGAGTATATAGAAACACTTGGGCTGTGCGATATCCTCCAGGTTCACGCCGCCCAGCGACGGCTGGAGGTACTTCACCGTCTTTATGAACTCTTCGGGATCCTTGGTTCCGAGACACAGCGGAAAGGCATCCACGCCTCCCAGGTACTTGAATAGGAGAGACTTGCCCTCCATTACAGGCATTCCTGCCTCAGGACCAATGTCGCCGAGTCCCAGCACGCGCGTCCCGTCGGATATGACTCCTACGGTGTTCCAGCGGTTGGTATGGACATACGAAAGCTCCTTGTTCTTGTGTATCTCCTTACATGGTTCCGCCACACCTGGAGTGTACCATATGGCGAAATCGTTGAAGTCCCGTACGACGCATTTCGGGACAATCTCGATCTTGCCCTCATAGAACGGATGATACGCCTTGGCCAGTCTGGCTGGTTCGTAGGCCTTCTTGAGCAGCTCCTTTACCGCCTTCTCCTTGGCCTTGCCTTTTGCCTTGGTCCCTGCCTTCTTCGGTGTGTTCTTGCTTGAAGGCTTCCTTTTAACAGATTTGGTCTTCTTCGGCATTCGATTTCCCCTCGATTCGATGATGTTTGTTGGAAGTCGCTGGCGTGACTTGCTGCTTTGGACACATTTCCAACGGCTTCCTGACGCCTTTGACTTGCAATTGGGGGATTGTATCGGCGGATTAATAGATTGTCATCTTACACGTTCCTGCTGATGTAGTCACAATGCCGCCCACAAACCATATATCAGCATCTGAGACAATGGCGTGTCATCATGAGAGTGCTTGTGCTGGACGGTTATACGGATGAGCCGTCATGTCTCGGAGTTCCACCATACATATCTCCATACGTTCGGCTAGCTTACGGCGCAATTAGCGAAGCGGGTTCTGACGCCGGATACGCTACAATAGACCAGTGGCGCTCCAAGGCCGTGAATCTGGCTCGCTATGATCTGCTATTGGCAATACGCCACGTAGCCGTGCCAGGCAAGTATCTTCGTGGAATGCCGGCAAGTGACAAGGAGCTGGTCGCGATTGGAAGAGGGTTCGCCGGGGAATCCATAGTCAGCCTGGGAGCGGCGGGAGCCAGAGTCTCGAAGGATGTGACCGATTCATACGACCGTGTCGTCCATGAGGACTCCGATGCATACATCCGCGACCTTCTCATCGACGGCGATGCGATGGGCAGGAGGCGCACCAAAGACGAATGGCGGAGGTGGTTGCTCAGAGGAGCACATGCGTGTGCGCTCCATCCGGACCACGGCGGTCCGCTCATAGCAGAGATTCAGATGTACAGAGGATGCGTCAGATACCTATCAGGGGGCTGCGAGTTCTGCGTCGAACCTCTCCAAGGAGAGCCGCAGTTCAGAGCTCCCATGGATATCGTCGCTGAGGTGGTCGAGCTGTCGAGGGGCGGTGTTAGGAGTTTCCGCCTCGGTGCTCAGACCTGCGTCTATTCCTACATGGCCGACGGAATTGGCGAGACCGAGACGCCGCTGCCCAATCACGAGCTGGTTACCAGACTCCTTAAGGCGATACGTGAGAGCGCAAGACCGGATGTATTTCACTTGGATAACGCAAACCCCGCAGTGATCGCCGCCCATCCTCGCGAATCGAAGGAGATTACCAAAGCGATAGCTGAGTACTGCACTGGAGGCAATGTGCTCGCACTCGGACTAGAGAGCGCCGACCCAGAGGTGGCACGGGCCAACAATCTGAACTCGACTCCCGAGGATGCGATCGCTGCGATCCGAATGATCAACGAAGTAGGCGCGACGAACGGGCCTACGGGCATGCCCCTCGTGCTACCTGGCATCAACTTCCTATGTGGTCTGAAAGGCGAGACCAAGCGAACTTACGCAGCCAACACCGAGTTCATGCGCGAGCTGGTCGACGAGGGGCTCCTGGTTAGGCGCACGAACATACGTCAGGTCATACCCGCTCGGAGCTGCTTCCCTGGTGTAAGGTTCAGAGCTGAATTCTCCAGGTTCAAGAGATATGTCAGAGAGGAGGTGGATCTGCCTATGCTAGGAAGAATCGTCCCAAATGGGACGGTTCTGTCTGCTGTGTACACGGAACTGAAGGAGGGGGGCAGAACCTTCGGAAGACAGGTGGGTACCTATCCGCTATTGATCGGATTGCCCTATACTTACAAGGTGGGAGTCTGGGTAAATGTACTAGTCACTGGCAGAAGCCCGAAGAGTGTCGTTGGCATAGTCTATCCGACTCCGGTAAACTCGTCAAGCCTCTCCATGCTAGAAGCCGTTCCTGGAATCGGCAGACGACGGGCAATGGCCATTGTTCGCAAGAGGCCTTTCGGCAGCAAAAGCGAATTGCAGGAGATGATGGGAGGCGGGGCTGTTGAAGAGGCGGCGTTGAAGCTGCTATCAGTAGATGACGAACTCATCGAGTAACAGTCAGGTTATTGTATTGACCGTTCGATTCGTCTTCTACGCAGTTGGTGTAACATTGGACCTGAAATTGGCGGCGCGATATCCATTCCTGAGGGAATCCGCGGAGCTCCTGAAACAGAAAGGGGTGACTTTGGATGGTCTCATATCCGGCTTGGCCTATGAAAGGGCTAGAGCCCTCGGCAAGGAGAGAGTGCTTGAGGCCGTGGAGTTCGCCAAGGTGGTCGAACGCCCGATCGCCACAGAGACTGATGCGGTGAATGAGCTTCTGAGCTATCCAATCGCAAGGATGCTCGTGTCCTGCCTCGGAGACGATAAGTTCGTCCGCAGATACGCGATCGCAGAGGCTAAGCTGGCGAACGCGAGGTTCAATCGCGAGATAGAGAGCGCCAAGGAGGGGGCTGCAAAGCGCGATCGGACGCCCCTCCCCGGCGCCCGCGGATCCGATTTCGTGATTGGCGTAGCGAAGGAGCTGGGCCTTGAGGTGCACCCCATGGACGGCTCGCCTGCAATCGACTTCTCGGATTTCCTCAGATTCTCCTCGGCAATCAAGGGAAGGTCTTGGAAGCTGGTCAACCAAGATGTCCGAAACGGAAAGGCCATCATCAACGAATCCAGGCTGGTACGGCTCGTAGAGCAGATGATCGGCGATAAGATCGCGGGAGAGCTGCCGCTGCCCGTAAACGATGACATCATCGAGGCTCTCGCGGACGACGTTGAGGAGATCAGACAACTACTCGAACAGAAGAGGAACGAACAACCCGAGAGGGATTTCGGAAGGGTGAGCATAGTCAGATTCCCCCCGTGCATGAGGAGACTTCTGGAGATGATGCGCGCTGGGGAGAACGTCCCGCACACCGGTCGATTCGCCATTGTGGCGTTCTTGCACACCCTCGGGATGGATTCGGAGACGATATTGTCAACTTTCTCCGCTTCCGCTGACTTCGACGAGAGCAAGAGCAGATATCAGATACAGCACATAACTGGTGAGATATCGGGGACCGAGTATACTCCGCCCGAATGCAGCACTATGAAGAGTTACGGCATATGCTTTGACCCCGACAGCCTCTGCGAGAAGGACTGGATGGGACATCCGCTCAAGTATTATCGCCTCAAGGGTCGAAAGCCTCGAAGCGGACGTAAGAAGGTCAGGAGAGAGACTTCCAGATCAGGTGCGCGCGCTGTACGGCGGTGACATTGCCTGCAATGCCAAAGTACAGCATCATCCATCCAATGAGCGAGTATCCTAGGAGGTCCTCTCCTAAGCCGACATCTAGCTCCATCAAACAGTACTGTATTATCGGGATTGCGATAAGCAGCGCGAGCCGGTCAGCCCTCCCCAATATGCCGCGATACATCCTTTTGAGACCGAGGGCCTGTGCCTGCGTGCCCATATAACTTGCAAGCATCACGCCGATTACTGCGAAGAGACCTACAAAGACGGAGCAGTGGACGCCAAGGGCGATGCCGGCAAGGATGAACACATCCGAATACCTGTCGATCACATGGTCCACGAAGTCGCCCCGTGCGGATTGGTGCGGCTGCAACCTAGCCACCTTGCCATCCAGCGCGTCTAGCAACCCATTTACGCTCACCATGAGAGCGCCCAGTATAATGTAGAACGCTGGTTCGAGGCTGAAGAAGATGCCAGCGATAAAGGCAGACGCCAATGATAGGATGGAGAGGTGATTCGGGTTTACCGCAGCAAGCCGCTTGGCGGCGGGAGACAGTAGCCTGTCCGCCTCTTCCCGATATTGGTCTAGAACCAGTCCAAAACCTCCTGGCTCCAGTCAACATGCCCGACTTGATATTTCTCACTTTCTCCCCGTCCAATTTCCTCAACCGCTCTGGCAACCTCTTCAACTGACAATAGGGTGGTGTCGATTTCGCACACCTTCGGCACAGCATCTAACGCCTCAATCAGTATGACGTCGACGGCTTCTGCCTCGACGTTCTCTCTCACCTTCGATTCGGTCCAACCTTTGCCTATCAGCCTGTCTCTCAGCACTCTGGGAGAACATCTCAACACTATTGCAATGTCGACGCTCAACAGATGAGATAGATGACCTTCAAACAAGACGTCCTCATCGATTGCATTAGCTGCCTCAGCAAGGACGTCTATGTCCACCTCGTTTGTGTCGCGAATGCTGTCACGATCCACGACCGCACCGCTTTCTTTGGCGAAGGCGTCGACACTAACGACCTTGATTGTCTTTATGAGCGAGGCGGAGGTGGTCTTCCCTACCCCCGGCGTACCTGTCAGAGCAATCCTCATTGATCAGGGGCTAGCCGATAAGATGCATATCAATCTTCACTGTGTTTAACTCGACCTCAGCCGCATGAGCAATTGTTTCGAGAACTCGCGATTCAAATCGAGGTCAATGATGCGACGGTTTAGCACGCGTCGTATGGCGCTAGCGGCCTTTGAATCATGAGGGAAAGCGATTCCGCAGTCCACATCCATCAGCACCAGGTACTCCGACGGCGCGAGACCAACTCGTCCTGGTCTGCGCCCTGTGTCCAACTCGTATTCGTCCAGGTCTATTGTTCCACTGGCGACCGCATCGATGAACCATACGATACGTCGAACCATATTCCAGAGGAAGCTTTCCGCCCTGAAATCTATGAAGAACAAGGAATCCGACTCGGTGATGTCGATTGAATCGACGGTTCTTACCGGATTTCTGCCGTCAAGTCTAGCAAAGCCGGAGAAATCATGGGTCCCAACGAACCTTTCCGCAACCTCCCTCATTATTGATGGATCCTGCGAATCGACCGGTAGGAAGTACCTGTACCATCGCTGCTTCGCCCATCTCGGATTGAAGTCATCATCCACCTCCACTGCTGAATAGGTCCAGATAGTGTCCAGAGCAGAATTCAAAGCAGAGCAGAGCGACCTCAATCGAAAGTCCGTTCTGAACGATACCACGTTTCCCAAAGCGCTTACGCCCCTGTCGGTTCTGCTGGAGCTGCGAATGCCGAATCCGACCGACGCTTTAGCGTTGCCAATGTCTTCGAGAGCGGTAATCAGCTCGCCCTCAACGGTGGGCATCCCAGGCTGTCTCTGGAAGCCGTAGTAGTTCGAACCGTCGTAAGCGAGCTTCACCGCGACACGGCGATCTTCCGTCACGAGTTGCTCATCGAGTACATGATTATATATCTGCGTCGTCTGTGATGGTCGCGTGTCGCATATCAGAGTGGTTATGATCGAACCTCTCAACGATGGCAACATCGGGGCCGTTGCCAGATCGATGATGAACTTCGGTCTTGACGAACTAGTCCTTGTTCGACCGTGCAGCATCGGCGAGGAGGGTATCAAGCGAGCGATGCATGCGATCGACATTCTTAGAAACGCACGCACATGCTTCACCGAGGAAGAGGCGCTGAACGGCGTCGACTACATAGTTGGTACCTCCGGAATCGACACTGCTAACGAGAAGAAATTCTCTCGCATATCTATCACTCCAGAGGGTTTCGCTGAGAAGCTTCACGGAAGCGATGATACGGTGGCGATTTTGTTTGGACGCGAGGATTTCGGACTCGACAATGAGTTGATCAAGCGATGCGACTTCCTTGTGACGATACCAACGAGTCCGGATTATCCCATCATGAACATCAGCCACGCCGCTGCCGTTGTATTCTATGAAATGTTCGTTCACGGAATCGTGAAGAACACCCCGCGTGAGGCTTCGGAATTTGAAGTCGAGAAGCTCAACGATTACTTCGCTAGTCTCCTCGATTCGATAGACTACCCAGAACACAAGAAGACTAAGACGCGCGTCATGTTCAGACGACTTGTCGCAAGGTCGGTGCCGACTACTTGGGAATATCACACTCTTATGGGCGTTCTCAAGGACGCGACGAGAGGCTGTTCCAAGAGTCGTGGAAACGACCGTGACTAGAAATCATCGATATCTAAGAAAGTGGTTGCGCCCCTCGGGAAGTTGCAGCGAGGGGCGCGTGTTTGCTGTTGTTGTGTGGGGGGAGGAACTACTTCCTTCAGCGTCATACTCTGTCAATGCACGAAACCGTAGGAGGATGTCCCACTGACGGATTGAAAGTGCATGTTCTACTCAGTTCGCATCCTTCGTCACTTTGACTTGGGGACTTCACACCCGTGACTATTGCCATCAACTTGATCGTATCCGACATGTCGGGGTCGATTCGGGCGCCGAGCTTGATATGCGCTTTACCTAAACGCTTCGTCACGCCGTCGAACACCTCGTAGGCCTTTCTGAGAGACAGGCCTGGTCCGCCAGTGATATGTATCATGGCGCCAGATGCGCCTTCGAAATCTATGTCGAGCAGTGGGTTCGTGACCGCCTCCATGACGACCTTCTCGGCATCCACATTCTCAGCGTACAAGACTGTCGATGCTCCCCCTTCAATCATCACATTTCGAAAATCTGCGAAGTCGAGGTTTATCATGCTAGTCTGACAGATGGTCTCGGTTATTCCCTTGACCACCTCGACTATGAGCTGGTCCATCACCATGAAGGCCTGTTCTACTGGCAACTTAGGGACGATCTTCAGAAGCCGATTGTTGTCCAGTATTATCGTACTGTGTGCGGATTGCTTAAGTTTAGAGATACCCCTGAACGCAGTCATGAGTCTGCTCTTCTCGATGTCGAATGGAATTGTCACGAGTGCCACGGTAACAGCGCCGTGTTTGCGCGCGATTTCTGCGACAACCGGCGCTGTTCCGGTTCCTGTGCCGCCGCCCATGCCCGCACTGATGAACACGATGTCGTACGCCTTCACCAGCGATTCAATCTCATCCGCATATTCGTAGGCGATTTTCTCCCCGAGCTCGGCATTTCCGCCTGTGCCATATCCACTCGTCGAACGTTCGCCGATGAGCAACCTCTTGTGAGCCTTGATCTTTGCGAGATGGTACTTGTCCGTGTTTATGGCAATTGCATCGATGCCATCTAGACCCATCTTGCTTATCCGATGGACACTGTTAGATCCACCGCCGCCGCAGCCGACGACGCATGTCTTTGGTGATAGATGCGTATCGAAATCGTGTTCGCTCTGAAGAGCTTCCTGCAGGAGCTTGCTGAGCATTTCAGCCACTCCTCTTCGAGCGCTCACGCTCGCATGCGTACGTGTGTGTGTCCAGTCTGCATCCCATTCCGCGCTGAGCGAGTCTTCGCGTTGCCCTCACTTGTCGATTTCTTCCATTGCCTTCGAGAGTTTGCCTCGTATGTACTCTCGCACGGCGTTCCTTATCGCGTCGTCGACCGAAATCGAATCTCCATCTTGCACTAGTTGCTTCAGGTTCACGACATTGCCCTTCGGTAGTTCGACGGTTACCTTCTCGATGTACTCGGGAGTGAATTCCCCGTCGACGAAGCGGTCGATCGCGGCACGAATCGCGTCCGATATTGTAGAGAACCTACCCTGGTCCACAAGCGCCTGCAGGGCACCAATGCGTTCGTGCGGCAATCGTATCGTTACTCTTTCAGACTCGACCATCTGGCCGCCCTCCCATGTCCGACATTTGAGGGCATTTCGTCAGACGATTGTCATTATCGTCTCTGCGATATTTATACCTTTCTAGCTCTGGGCATTGTTAACTTGAGTATGATGAATCGCGGCAGACGAGTATGACGGAATTCCGACATTGTCGAGTTTCTATGCTCTCTATCGAGGAGGATGCTGAATACTACCGAAAGGGAAGGAATCCAGAAGGAACAAGAAATGAAAAGGAGGGGACTTGCGGTCCCCAGTTTAGCACGCAGCTTTGCCTGGTCAGGTGTACGCATCCAAGAATGCGAGCCAGGACGTGTCCGTCGCGAATGACACCTCTTCCTCGTACTGTTCTCCGTACCACGAGAAGTCGCCTTTGCTCGCCCACCAGATTGTGACGCCTCTCGCGTCCGCCGCCTTCGAAACGTGGCCGTAGCAGGCAAGCACCGCGTCGTCGATCAAGGTGACCATATCCCCGATCGCGGTCCTCAGGCCGGAGTCCGTGATCTTGGACTGAGCCAAGAGATTGTCACCGAGGTCTGCCATGTCCACGTACTTGGTCGTTCCCCAAGCGGCGTAAGAATTCCTCAGGGCAGTTGCATACGCCTTAGCATATTGGCCCTCATGTTCTAGCATCTCATCCGTCCAGGTGTCGATTGTGCTGAACGAGTTCGTTAATGTTGTCACATCGACAGCAGACAGCGTTACCTCGGTGTAGGCCAATGGAGCGTAGAAGGCTTCGTAGCCGTTGACCATGTCCACGGCCACCTGCGCCGGAGTCCTCGACGTGTCCTGCGCGAGCGGTGTCAGCTGCAAGTCGTACGGGAATCCTTCCAAGGGAACGTACTCTTCAGATGCGACAAAATAGCCGACATTTCCCGTCAGTGAAACCTCGTACATGACCTCCATCATGGCCATGTTGCATGCGTCGAATCCCAAGATGTCGATGTAGACACCTGCATTCGCAATGGCGGAATACAGCTCAGGCATGTATATGTCGTCGTCATCACCCTGGTCCCAGCTGACCCACTTCCAGCCACCGCCATGGTCCCATATGACCACAGCCAGGTTGTCTGATGGGTATGATGTATCCATCAGAGTTATGAACCACTGGAGCGTAGCATCATCGCCGAAGTTCTTCTCGGCATACGAGGCGACGACTTGCGAGCTGCCCTCAGTTATCTCTACCAGATCGCAGCCATCCTCGCTGTACCTATCGACGGCTGCGACGAGATTGAGGTCAGAGTTTGCCGGTATGTCCATCAGCATCGGCAGACTGTCGTCGTCCCAATTCGCCTCAAGATCGTTGTCTCCATTCACGTAAATGGCGATGGTCCACGAGACCGTCTCAGCTCTCACGCCTTGCACCATCAGCAGCCCTGGCATCAACATCGCGATGCTAACGGCCGCCACAATAAGGGTGCTCTTCCTATTGCCGTTCATTTCCTCCCCTCCTCGAGCCCTCCTCGAGGGCTGGAAGTAACGGCGTTAATATAGATTAATACTTTTAGTGTGTGCATTTCCGAAGCTGGTACAGAACTCAAGATCTCGCAGGCAGATAGACGAAAGGATTCGTCTGTGGCCACTGTGAGAAGAGGCCATAGGAGCGGGACGAGACGGTTCAGGCTCATTCCTCCGACAGATAAGAGAAAACCCGGCTCCGGAAGAAGTGCCCAAGTCGAAGCTCGCGCGGTACGGAGTTCTTGGGAGAGAGGTGTAGTACCCTCCCGGGGCCGGGGATAGCTGCAGACTCATCTCAGGATTCTTGATTTCTTAATCGTGGCCTCTTTTGGAATGTACTTCCACTCTCACCCTCCCTCGCCTCTTCGGAAGACATTGCCGCACTGCGGGCAGACGGCAGAATCTGGAGGCAAACGACAGTTGCACAGGCAACATACCTTCTGAGACTCCCTTACTGCATTGGCCATACGATAACGCCTCCAGCTGCGAACGCACCTCCACCTGTAGTACTGTATGCGTACAAGAATACTTGAGCCTTATGACTGACTCTGGTGACCTTAACTTAGTTAAGCACCCCAGAGTGGCGATTTCGGGACTGGATTCGGCACAATAAGGATAATTTACTTCTCAATCCAATGACCGAATTGGATGGCTTCGAAAGACAACCGGGTAACCCTGAAGATCGAAAAGAAGCTTTGGAAGGAAATTGAGATCCTCATCGAATCCCACCCCGAATGGGGCGTTATCTCGGTGCCTGAGTTTGTGAGAAGGGCAATCGACTCCGAAATCAGAGATAGGAAGGAGTCGGAGACCAAACGGGTCATCACTCTTTGTCTCTCTTCTGAAAACGAGGACAAGAGTCGCAAAGACCCATGAACAGTCGAGGGCCGGCAGATTCGATTCTCTCCTTGAGCGTTTTCTCGTCAAGAACGCAGTCTCTTGGCAGAGTCAGCTTGATCTCCATGGGACATGAGAACTTCGAATTCGTGACCTTGACATCAACCATCGTCTAGTCCTCTGTTCTGCGTGGCAGATTGTTAACAGCGTATTTCAAAGACATTGCACAATTGTCGTCATCTTGCCGGATTCAAGAGGACTGCGACTTGCTGGCTAATAAGCTGTCCGACATCAACCTCGAATGATTTCACTGAATCCTACTTAGGAAAGGCAAGAATCGGCAGGAATAAGAAAAGAAAAAGGGGACTATGTGGTCCCCAGTTTCGCGCTATGCTTTGTCTAATCAGTCGTACTCCGAGAGGAAGGCAAACCACGAAGTGTCCGTGCCGAACTGGCAGTCTGTCTCGTACTGGTCTGCGTACCAGTTGAAGCCCCATCTTACGCCAAACCATACGGTAAAGCCTCGCGCGTCCAGACATTTCTCAGCACCCCATTGGGCAATCACCGCATCGTCCACCAATGTGATCATATTGGTGGTTGCGGTCCTGAATCCAGGGTCGGTAATCTTTGATTGTGCCAATAGATTCTCCCCGAGGTCTGCCATGTCCACATACTCAGATGTCGACCAAGCGCAGTGCGAAGCCCTAAGTGCTGCGGCCATTTGCTTGGCGTAATCACCGACATGGTCGTACATCTCATCGGTCCACGTGTCAATCGTTCCAAATGAGTTGGTTATGGTCGCCACGTCGACAGAGGCCAGAGCGACTTCTGTGAATGACAGCGGATCATAGTACGTTTCGAAGCCGTCGACCATATCCACAGATACCTGGGCAGGCGTTCTTGATGTGTCCTGTGCGACAGGTGTCAGCATTAGATCATATGGAAATCCATCCAGCGGCACGCTTTCCTGGGAGGCGACAAAATAGCCGACATTCCCCGTCAGCGATACCTCGTAGATGACCTCCATCATGGCCATGTTGCACGCGTCGAAGACCAAAATGTCAATGTACACACCCGCATTCGCTATCGCGGCATTCAGTTCGGGCATGTAGATGTCGTCATCGTCACCCTGATCCCAACTGACCCATTTCCAGCCACCGCCATGGTTCCATATGACGACCGCCAGGTTGTCTGAAGGATACAGAGTATCCATCTGAGTTATGAACCACTCGAGCGTGGCGCCGTCACCGAAGTTCTTCTCGGCATACGAGGCGACGACTTGCGAGCTGCCCTCGGTAATCTCGACTAGGTCGCAACCGTCTTCTTCGTACCTGTCCACGGCCGCGACGATGTTGAGATCTGAATTTGCCGGTATATCCATTAGCATCGGCAGACTGTCGTCGTCCCAATTCGCCTCAAGGTCGTTGTCCGCGTTGACATAGAGGCCTATGGTCCATGATACGGTCTCCGCTCTCACGCCTTGCACCATCAGCAGTCCTGGCATTACAAACACTATTGCCAGGGCTACCGCAAAACAAGCTCTCTTCTCACCCAACATGCTTACTCCCCTACCCTAGAGACTGGCTCCGTGAAGTGACCAGCCAAAAAGATGTACCGAAGTCGCAATAATTAAGAGACGTTGAGCAGAAGTGTTCATTACACGTGTGCCATGCACACTGTGACTATCGATTGACATCATAGCAACCGTCTGGGAGACGAGGTTGCAGACTGAGCTACATCCTGCAAATCGAGATGGAATTCGAAATTTATATGAGAGGTGATGGTATTACCCGGCTGGTTCTGCGACATGACAGACGGTGAGTGTAAGAAAGAATGGTCAATGCAACTTGAGGATTTCGAGAAATGCGAACGGCGGACACCGTCGAGGAGGATCACAAAGAGGGTCTTCATTGAAATCCTAAACACGCCACTAGGCGGGAATCTGAGGGACGCCGCCGAGACATTGGAATCACGTGAATCGGCAACGAAGACGAGCGGGTGCATACCCTACCCGAAAGGAGTTGCCGAATTCTTAATAGTCCTGCCGACGATTGACAGGCAAATGAGTTGAAAGAACATGATTGAAGATAATAGCGGATTCGAGCTCAAGTGTGACCATGTTGGGCTCAAAAGATGGATAGACACGATGGTCCGGATGTGCAAGCCCGACAAGCTGGAGTGGATTGATGGCTCAGAGGAGCAGAAGCAACGCCTAGTAAGAGAGGCTGCGACGGCTGGAGAGGTGACGATTCTCAATCAAGAGAAGCTTCCGGGGTGTCTCTACCACAGGACATCTGTGGATGATGTCGCCCGAACTGAAGAACTCACATTCATTTGCACTGCTAGGCTCGAGGATGCTGGCCCCACCAACAACTGGATGTCCCCCGATGAAGGCTATAGGCGGGCCGGAGAAATATTCAAGGGTTCGATGAGGGGCAGGACCATGTACGTCATCCCCTTTTCAATGGGACCGATTGGCTCCCCCTTCAGCAAGATCGGCATCGAGCTCACCGACTCGATCTATGTGGTGTTGAACATGTTGATCATGACTCGGGTTGGCAAGCGGGTCTTGGATCACCTCGGATCCGACGGAGAGTTCACGAGATGCCTTCACGGAACCGCAGATCGCAACATACACAAACGGCTCATACTTCATTTCCCACAGGACAACACCATTTGGAGCGTTGGTTCGGGATACGGGGGAAATGTCCTCCTCGGAAAGAAATGCCTCTCGCTGCGGATTGCCAGCTATATCGCAGAGAAGGAGGGGTGGATGGCGGAGCATATGTTCATCCTCGGAATAGAGGAGCCTGACGGTAGGATTAGCTATGTCTCGGGCGCATTTCCGAGCGCCTGCGGCAAAACGAATCTTGCAATGCTGGTGCCTCCTGAAGGACTCAAGGAGAAGGGATACAGAATCTGGACGGTGAGCGACGATATTGCCTGGATGAGGATCGACACGGATGGAGCGCTCTGGGCGACGAACCCCGAGGTCGGGATCTTCGGCGTCGTCCCTGGCACCAATTTGAAGACGAATCTGAATGCTATGAAGACCATAGGCAAGAACACCATCTACACCAACACTCTGTTGAAGCTCGATGGAACGGTCTGGTGGGAAGGAGGAGATGAACCGCCCCCTTCCAACGGCGTAGACTGGAAGGGCATGCCTTGGAAGCCCGGAACGACCGATGACAATGGAGTGCCGGTTTTCGGCGCGCATCCGAACAGCAGATTCACAGCCCCCTTATCGCAGTGTCCGACAGCGTCATTCAGGCTAGACCAGCCTCATGGCGTTCAAATCTCGGCGATTCTGTTTGGCGGAAGAAGAGCGTACCTCACACCGTTGGTGTACCAATCCTTCGACTGGCCGCATGGAGTCTACGTAGGTGCCACGATGCACTCGGAGAGAACCGCCGCACAGCGCGGCAAAGTCGGGGAGATCCGTTGGGACCCGATGGCAATGATTCCTTTCTGCGGCTACAACATGGCGGACTATTTCGGACACTGGCTCTCTGTTGGAAGGAAGCTTGATCATCAACCTTCGATCTTCCACATCAACTGGTTCCGTCAGGATGAGAATGGAGATTACCTCTGGCCTGGGTTCGGAGAGAACCTAAGGGTCATGGAATGGATTCTATCTCGATGCAGGGGGGAAGTCGAGGCGGTTGAAACTCCTATTGGCTATGTTCCAAGGCCGGAAGATATCGACATGACCGGGCTAGAGCTTCCTGAAGGAGCAATGGAGAAGTTGCTGGAGGTTGACAATGAGGCGTGGCTTGAGGAGTTCAAGGTGCACAAGAAAGTGCTCGACAAGTTCGGGGACCGCCTTCCGGAGGAGCTTTGGCGTCAACATGAGAAATTCGGAGAACGCCTCAATCGTTGAATCAGCGTTGACTTGACCTTGCAGTTGGGGCTCTGCAAACAGTTCGCGGTCGAGATTAGCGGGTATCTCCGTGCTGAAAGACATCAATTGCGTGAATTGTCATGCCCATGAGTATCTCAAAGCGTAGGATGGCCTGTTGAATAATCAGGAATCGTGCTGAGTTTCCGGGGCACTGCCTGTTTGTCACAGCTCGTCAGTTCTTCATAACCTTAGCCAGCTGACGGCTTAGATTGATCGTTTTACCTTCCTGGTTTGAGCAACATCAAGATGGTATTCATTTCCGACACCCCGTGCCAAGGCGACCATGCGCGTGACTCGTCTTTACTAGGTTGCGCAATTAATTTTCTACATTCCTATTCCAACATAGAAAGACGTCTTGCGATTCTGCACGTGCTAGATTGACGCTTTGCACGAACGCACACGCAATTGACACTGCGATGTTGCACATCGCGAGTTGGGCAATGACCGTGGTTTCGTGTACTGATTTAGGATTGTGGAGGGCAACCCGAGTTTCCGACAGGTCCTTCTTGGGAGATACCCTGTCATTCGTCATTTGCCGATTGGTTGACCAGGAATCGTCGGCCGCAGAGGTTTTGATGATATTCTTATTGGGACGTTGGGATGATTTCGACAAGAACAGATGGCCAGAGGGATTAAAAGCATGCGACGGAAGGCCGCCGATTCCGCAAACCTATTTAAATAACTATTTAAATACCGTCGGGCCGGTGGAATTTCTATGGCTGTGATAAAGATAGAGAACGTTGTCGCTTCAACGTCTCTCGGGGGGGAGCTAGACCTTCAAGCCATTGCGCTTGCGCTCGACGGTGCCGAATACGAACCTGAACAGTTCCCGGGTCTGATATACAGGCTAAAGGAACCCAAGACGGCTACGCTGCTTTTCAGAAGCGGGAAGGTCGTATGCACAGGCGCTAAAAGCCTCGAGCAGGTGAAGACTGCAATAAGCAAAGTCGCGAAGCAGATTGAGGCTGCAGGCATTGTGATCAAGATCGAACCCAAGATAGAGGTTCAGAACATCGTTGCGTCGAGCGACCTCGGCGCGCAGATTAACTTGAACGCGATTGCGATCAGTCTCGGCCTTGAGAAGGTCGAATACGAACCGGAGCAGTTTCCGGGCCTGGTCTACAGAATAGACGTCCCCAAGGTTGTCGTCCTGCTCTTTGGCAGCGGCAAGCTGGTTTGCACGGGCGCGCGCAAGCCAGAGGATGTCGAGGCGGCGGTAGACAAGATCACCGAGGAACTCAAGGCAGCAGGCCTACTGAGATAGGCGCAGAGAGCGAACCCATGGCGGTCCCAATCCTGGACAATCACGTCCACCTCGAGCCTACCCGGGGGCGTAATATCGAAGCCGTTCGCGATTTCGAGCGGGTCGGTGGAACTCACATCATCGTGTCCCATCAGCCGTACAAAGAGTTGCGAGTAGATTCGCTGGATGATTTTCGCAAGAGCTTCGACCTCACAATCTCAACGGTCGAGCGCATCAACTCGGAGACCTCAGTCAAGGCGTATGCGACTGTCGGCCCTTATCCTGTGGAGCTTCTCCATCTGGAGAAGAGACTTGGTCTCGAGAAGGCCAAGGAGACGATGAAGGACGGCATGGCTATTGCGGCAGAGTACGTCCGAGAGGGGAAGGCGTTGGCGATTGGAGAGGTCGGCAGACCTCATTTTGAAGTGTCCGAACGGATTCTTGAGGCATCCAATGATATCCTGGCGGACGCAATGTCTCTTGCGCGGGAGGAGGGTTGCGCAATCGTCCTTCACACCGAAACGGGCACCAAGGAGACCATGATGGACCTCGCCAAGATAGCCGACGATGTGGGCCTCGATAGAGCCAAGGTGGTCAAACACTACTCACCGCCAATCGTTCTTCCCGAGGAGAATTTCGGGCTCATGCCGTCCGTGCTTGCATCCAAAGAGGGCGTTCGAGAGGCTCTGTCCAAGGGGACGCGGTTCATGATGGAGACCGATTTCCTCGATGATCCTAGGCGCCCGGGGGCGGTAATGGCGATAACCACTGTTCCGAAGAGGACCTTGTCCTTCATCTCGCAAGGCCTGATGACGGAGGAGCAGGCTCACACGATTCATTTTGAGAACCCTAGGGAGGTCTACGGCCCGTCGTTCGGATAGGTGCGGCTTTCGGTGGTGTCGGCCCGCTGTCCGCGGCGTTCTCGGGGTCCCAGGGGAAGGTCTATCCGCGATAAGCATCGCGTACTTCTGAACTGCCGCGGTGCCTTCGTCCCTCTTTCCAATTTCTTGGCGGACAAGCCCGAGAGACAAGATTCGGAGGGGGCCCTCCTGCGCGGGTTCTTCCTGAACGGCGAAGGGTATTGGAGGGCTCTGTGTGGATCATCGCACTGCTGTGCGACATGGCATTATGGGCACGCCCGCGATTGATGGCTTGACCCTCTAGAGTGCAGTCATCGCGGAGGAAACCGAATCCACTAACGGACCGTGAAGTCGCGATATCGGCCGTCCGGCTCTGAGAACTCCACCTTCTTCGAAGTGACCTTGGCGAGGGGCTGTTCGCTCTCGCACCATTCGATAGCCTTCCGAACATCTTCCTCCTCGCCCTCGAAGACGGCCTCGACACGACCGTCATTTGTGTTCCGGACCCAACCTACGAGAGCCAGAGACTCTGCGCATCTGAGGGTGTTCACCCTGAAGAACACGCCTTGCACCCTCCCCTCGAATAGCACCCGCGCCTTGATTTTCACGCGGAAATCTACCGCATCGAAGAGTGAAAAAGATATCGGATGCGGTCGCGAACAACGAAAAAATGAGTGGCGTGAGATCGCTTCCGCGCCGGAGCGCGACTCTGGAACAAGATATTTATACTTACACTGTGATTAATTAAATTGCGCGCGACGCGCGCGAGGGATGCACTTAAGCGGTACGAAGTGCATCATTTCCAGGCCTCAGGGATGGTGACGGATCATGATGAGATCGCTAGTCGAAGATGCGCTTGCACGAGAGCCCACGATGGACGTCGGAACCGGCAGTGAAGCCGGGGTCTTCCAGGACCAAAGAGTCGACGCTGAACTCGAACAGATACTCCGGGGTCTGAAGACCAACATCAAGATCATCGGGGTAGGAGGAGCTGGTACGAACACGACAGCTCGAATCTTCGACGAGGGGGTTGTCGGAGCAGAGGTGTACGCCGCCAATACTGACGCTCAACATCTGCTCGTCCTCAGGGTCCCTCACAAGATTCTGCTTGGACGAAGAGTCACACGGGGGCTTGGAGCTGGAGCGCTACCGCAGGTAGGAGAGGAGGCCGCCAGGGAGGCGGAAGACGATCTAAAGAAGATCCTGGCAGACACCCACATCTGCTTTGTAACATGCGGACTGGGAGGCGGCACCGGTACCGGAGGAGCGCCCGTAGTGGCCCGCATGGCGAAGGAAATGGGTGCCCTGACAATATCGATTGCCACCGTCCCATTCAGAGGAGAAGGGCGCATGAGGATGGAGAATGCGGAATGGGGACTCGATCGCCTGAGGGACGCCTCAGATACGGTCATCGTAATACCGAACGACAAACTCCTCGATCTCGTACCCAGGCTCTCGCTCAATGCGGCCTTCAAGGTAGCGGACGAGGTGCTGATGAGATCGATAAAGGGCCTCACTGAAGTCATCACCCGACCGGGGCTGGTCAACCTCGATTTCAACGATGTCAAGACTGTTATGAAGGGCGCTGGAGTTGCGATGATGGGGCTGGGCGAGTCCGACGCTCCCGGGGAGGAGCGCATACAAGAGGCGATCGACCAGGCCATCAACTCGCCGCTGCTTGAAGTGGACATAAGCGAGGCGAACGGAGTACTCGTCGATGTCATAGGAGGCACCGACATGACCATCGCTGAGGCGGAAAGGGCCGCTGAGGAGATACAGTCTAGAGTCGGACAGAATGCCCGCATCATATGGGGCGCAGCTGTGGATCCAGCGCTGGACAAGACTGTAAAGGTCATGCTTGTCGCCACTGGAGTGAAGTCCAAACAGATCCTCGGCAAGTCGAGCGAACGGCGCTTTAAGGGCACGGGCGAGCTGGAAGTAGTGCACTGACGATCGGCTGCCACGTTGCCGAAACTTTTAAGGCACCTAATCGGCTACGGTGAAAAAGCCGGCGGGCCCGACCCGCACCTGGCATTTGTCATCGAGTTGATGGTTAATGCATGATGGAGGCCGAACATGAAATCGCTCATAGAGAGTGCCCTTTCGGATGTCGAGGAGGAACATGTCAAAAAATCCCCCGACGATTTCCGGTCCTTCACTGCGGAGGACGAAGAACTGCGGATGATCTTGCAGAACCTGAGGACGAACATTAAGATCATCGGCTGCGGAGGTGGAGGCTGCAACACAGTGAACCGTCTCGCCGAGGCCGGAATCGTAGGCGCGGAGCTGTTCGCGGCTAACACAGACGCGCAGCATCTACTGATGACACGTGCTCCACACAAGATACTGCTTGGCAAGAGGGTGACCCGCGGACTTGGAGCGGGCGCGCTGCCGCAAGTCGGGGAGGAGGCCGCCAGGGAGGCCGAGGACGAGATTAAAACCGCGTTGAAAGACTCTGATATCGTGTTCATTACCTGTGGACTCGGGGGCGGAACGGGTACTGGCGCGGCGCCGTTCGTGGCAAAGATGGCGAAGGAAGCCGGCGCTCTGACGATAGCGATATGCACTTATCCGTTCAAGGCGGAGGGAGTCATCAGGGCTGAGAACGCTGACTGGGGACTCGATCGCCTCAGAGGAGTGGCGGATACGGTAATTGTCATACCCAACGACAAGCTGATAGACCTCGTCCCAAAACTCTCTCTCAATGCAGCCTTCAAGGTTGCGGACGAGGTGCTCATGAGATCCATCAAGGGGATAACTGAGATAGTTACCAAACCTGGCCTGGTAAACCTCGACTTCAACGACATAAAGACTGTCATGAAGTCCGGCGGTGTGGCGATGATAGGCCTGGGTGAATCGGATGACGATGACCGCGCGGTGACTGCCGTTACCGAAGCGATCAACTCCCCCCTTATTGAACTCGACGTCAGCGAGGCCACTGCTGCGCTGGTCAACGTCACTGGGGGCGCGGACATGAGCGTCAAGGAGGCCGAGGAGGTCGCCGAAATAATCCAATCGAAGATCAACGACAATGCTAGGATCATCTGGGGTGCGGCAGTAGATGCGTCGCTCGAGGACACGATACGCGTGATGGTAGTCATAACGGGAGTGAAGTCGAAACACATATTCGGCCCATCAAAGGATAGGAAGGGGCGCGAGTTGGGACTAGACTTTATAAAGTAGGTGCAGTACTAAGGAAGGACCGCGATGAGTGACATAGTCGAGAGATCCTGGAAGCTTCAGAGAAGGATCGAGGAGAAGACGAGGCACATCGGCAAGGGGAAGTACGGGCGCGTCTTCAAGATGGCACGCAAGCCCTCGGGGGAGGAGTACATCCGTATCAGTCAGATAGTGGCGATAGGCCTCATCCTCGTAGGAGGGTTGGGCTTCCTTATATACTGGATATTCGAGTACGGCTCGGATCTCGTGGTGAGGGCGTTCGGATAGAGCATGCCGCGGAGCATAGTTGATCGCGTTGCGAGGGATCGTTTTGGGTATCTTTGAAGACGCTGAGCCAATGAAGACGGAAGATGATAAGAGCGTTCAGCAGAAGAAGCAAGTGGACAAATCGCTGAAGCTCATCGTTCAGGGCGAGACCAAGCGGAGCATGTCATCCGGTGATTCGTCGGAGTACGATATGACGCTCAAAATTCCTGAGGATGGGCAGATGCACACCGTCGTCATCAAAGTCGACACGATCTTCTCTGCAACCGAAGAGGGGTCTCCCGAATGGTTCGTCAAACTCTACGATCCCTTGGGTGTAGTCTGGGAGAACACCCCTTCCGCGGACCAAGAGGATGAGCGTTCCTTCGACATCATGGCGGGGAATGAAAAGACTTTCACGCTCAACATAACATCGCCTACGGGCGCGAGATTCGGTGACAGGATCACTGTTCTTGTGAATGCGAGCTTACAGGATGACCCCAGCGTGACGGATGTTGCCACGCTTCAGGCTTCGGCGAGGCAGTCAATCCTCGCGGTCAAGACTTCAATCGGCCACGAGAAGACAGTGGCCGATTCGCTTGCTAGTAGAGCGAAGGGCAAGCAGATAGGTGTCTTCGCATTGCTGTCTCCAGCGACCATACGTGGATACGTGTTTGTCGAGGCGATGAACACGGACGCACTTCGGGAAGTGGTCAAGGGTGTACGCAGGACAAGGGGACTCGTCAAGGGAGAGACGAGCTTTGCCGAGATAGAGCATTTCCTGACACCGAAGCCGATTGTTTCAGGAATAGTCGAAGGAGACATAGTCGAGCTTATTGCGGGACCCTTCAAAGGGGAGAAGGCCCGCGTCCAGCAGATAGACGAGTCCAAGGAGGAAATCACTGTGGAACTCTTCGAGGCAATGGTTCCCATACCGGTCACCATAAGGGGCGACCATGTACGAGTGCTTGAGAAGGAGAAGTGAATCAGATGCCGGAGAAGCTTGAAGTGCTTGTGGACGGTGGGAAGGCTACACCTGGCCCGCCGCTCGGACCTGCGCTGGGCCCACTGGGAGTCAATGTGATACAAGTAGTGAGTGCGATAAACGAGAAGACGAAGGCGTTCATGGGCATGAAGGTCCCTGTCACGCTCCTTGTCGATTCGAAGACGAAGGAGTTCGAGATCAAGGTCGGCACGCCACCAACAACGGCACTTATAATGAAGGAGCTGGGTCTGGAGAAGGGCAGCGGCACGCCGAACTCCGACTTTGTCGGCAACCTATCGGTTCAACAGGTCACGAAGATTGGCGAGATGAAGAAGGATTCAATGCTCGCCAAAGACAAGAGGGGACGATTCAGAGAGGTGGTTGGCACCTGCGTCTCCATGGGCGTGACCGTCGACGGCAAAGATCCGAGGAAGGTCATAGCCGAGATAGACGAGGGCGGATACCAGGGTCTGTTTTGACACGACGACTCCGCATGAGAAGTCTTTCCATCCATCCTACTGCGCTTCAGTAGGTGGCCTCCTCCTGTCCATCTTTAGGCGCACAGATTCGCAGGCGATCGTGATAACGTCGATGGTTGGCGCTGCAGGCGGGCAGTACGCCGTTTCCAACTTGGCGAAGTCGTGCGCTGTCATGCCCGCTTGAATGGCCGCGACGAAGGCGTTAACCCGTAGGTGAACTCGGGACTCTCCCACTATCTGCGCGCCCAGTATCCTGCCGTCCTTCGGATGAGCCAGGACCTTGACATAGATCTCCTTCCTTCCTGGAAAATAGTCCGGGAGAGTGTATCCTCTGACCTTGCCGATTATCGGGTGTATCCCCGCGTCCTCCAGCTGGGCGGCGGTCGGACCAACGGCGGCCACTTGACATCCGAATGGTTCTGTGGCCCTCGTCTGAAGAAATCCCTTCGGGAGCCGCTCATCACCGCCAGCGGCGTTCACGCCGGCGACCATCGCCATCTTCACGGCAATTGTCCCGAGTCCGCTAACGGCCGGCCTTCCCGTTATGAGATCAGGGTACTCTGTGCAGTCGCCCACCGCGTAGACGCCGCTGACACGGGTCTCGCACCGGTCGTCCACCACAACCTGTTTCGTAGGACCGGTCTTGCACCCAATCTCTTTTGCGAGCTTCGTTTCGCCCCTCTGGCCCGTCGCAAAGACGATGACGTCGGCATAGAAAGTGCGCTCCTCCCCGGTCTTACGGTCGTTTGCGACCACACAATTGGCCCTATCTTCTCCGAGGATCTCGGTCGCCTCGTATTCGGTGAACATCTTGACGCCGTCTCGAGCGATTGCGTCTGCCATCATCCGAGCCATATCATCGTCCACCATGGCGAGGATGCAGTTAGACAGGTATTCGATGATGGTGACCTTGCAGCCTCGAATCATTAACGCCTCTGCAACCTCGAGACCGACGAGTCCTGCTCCGATGACGACTGCGCGCTTCCCCTTCGACGCCAGAGATTGTATCCCTCTGGCGTCCTCAATCGTCCTGAGGACGAATACACCTGGCCTGAGAGGGCCCTGGCCGTTGCCTTCTAGGAATGCGCCTTTGACAGGAGGTACTGACGCGCTGGCTCCAGTCGCGAGGACCAGAGAATCGTAAGGCATCTCGATCTCGTCACCATCGGCTCTTGTGACGTGCGCCGATTTGCCGCCGGAATCGACCCGGGTCACGCTGGCGCCCAACAGGATGTCGATCTTGCTCCTCTTCAGCCTCTCCTCAGGCGCCTCGATCAGATTGGTAAGTTCAGGTATGATGCCAGATATTCCATAAGGCAGGCCACAGCGAGAGTATTGAGGATACGGCTCGCGTTCGATGATTGTTATCTCTGCTTCCCTGTCGGTCTTCCTGGCGAACTGCGCCGCAGTTCCTCCGCCGCAACCACCACCCACTATGACGATCTTCTTCGCCAAGCGTGCTTCCCCCTTGCAGTAGACGGGATAGCGATTGATAGGGTTAAATCATTCCCAGCAGTTGACCGGTGAACGCCGAGTATGGGGTTTGGAGGAGGAGCGACGCATCTGGGGCGCCCAAAAGCCTTATAAACCATATCCACATTCGCTCATCTCCCTAGGAATGTAGGAGAGCTCAGTGCTCGCACGCACTACATCGGAGGGATACACTGTGACAGATCAGCGCCTCGTGGATACAATAAAGACGCTTCAGGTCGAATCGAAGAAGCGTAATTTTGTGGAGACTGTAGAGCTTGCAATAAACCTGAAGGACGTCGATCTGTCCAATCCCAAGAATCGCATACAGGAGGATATAGTCCTCCCCCATGGACGCGGCAAGACCATCAAAGTGGGCGTTTTCGGGGGCTCTGAGATGGCCGTCAAGGCGAAGGGTGTGGCTGACGTCGTCGTGCAACCGGAGGACATAGAAGACCTCGCGACCGATAAGGCGAGGGCTCGGAAATTCGCGCGTTCGAGCGACTACTTCGTCGCTGAGGCCCCGTTGATGCCGACGATTGGCAAGCGCCTTGGCATCATACTCGCTCCGAGGGGCAAGATGCCCAAACCGATACCGCCAGGCTCCGATCCGAGCCCCGCAATAGAGAAGCTGCGGTCGAGCGTGACCGTGCGGACAAGAGACAAGATGACCTTTCATATGCCCGTCGGGTCGAAGGACATGTCCGCAGACCACCTCGCAGAAAACATCGATGTCGTGCTACAGAGAATCACGTCCAGGCTGGAAAGAGGCAAACAGAACATTAGGTCGGTCTATGTCAAGACTACCATGGGCCCGTCATACAAGGTGATTTGAGATGACCGCACATGTTGCCGCATGGAAGAAGGAAGCGGTCGCTAAGCTAGCGACCCACATATCCGACAGCAACGTCGTCGGCATCATAAACATAAGAGGTATTCCTGCTCCTGCGTTCCAGACCATGCGGGCCGACTTACGAAACCACGTGAACATCACGATGCTCAAGAACTCGCTGATGAAGCTCGCGCTTCAAGAGGCGAACAAGAAGCGCAAAGGCATTGTCGATCTCGTTGGCGCGATCGACGACCAATGCGCGATAGTCACATCAGACCTCAATCCTTTCAGGCTGTTCAAACAGCTCGATGGTACCAAGACTAAGATGCCCGCGAAGGGGGGCGAGATTTCTCCCGATGACATCGAAATCAAAGCTGGGGACACCCCGTTCAAGCCGGGGCCCGTCGTAGGTGAGCTCCAGAAGGCTGGCTTGCCTGCAGCGATAGAGCAGGGAAAGGTGGTCATAAAGAGGGACAAGTTGCTTGTCAAGAAGGGCGACGAGATACCCCGTGAGGTGGCGCTCGTCCTTTCCAAGCTTGAGATTTTCCCGATCACAGTCGGCCTCGACCTTCGTGCGGCGTTCGAGGACGGTTCGGTCTACGCCAAGGACGTGCTTGAAGTGGATGACTTGGCGTATTTGGCGAAGATCCAGACCGCGGCGGCAGGCGCTCTCAGCTTGTCCGTATTCGCTGGCTATCCAACGACCGCGTCCATAGGGCCATTACTCATGAAAGCGCACAGCAACGCCTTCAATCTCGCGGTAAACGCCGGCGTGACGACCAGTGAGACCATCAGTTTCATGCTCTCAAAGGCGAACGCCCAGATGAGGGCCCTAGCGTCGAGGATACCGGACGCGCTCGACGACGAGCTCAGAGCGGCAGTCAGCAGCGAGCCGTCCAGCACCCCAAGAGGTGATGACGAGGCGGACTCGGCCGGGAAGGATGGCAAGAAGAAAGACGAGGACGATAAGGACGATGAAGAAGTGTCCGAAGAGGAGGCGGCAGCGGGCCTCGGGGCACTATTCGGTTAATCTACTAAAGGAGGCATAAGAATGGAGTATGTGTACAGCGCAATGGTCCTGCACGCGGCTAAGAAGCCGGTGACAGAGGAGAACATAACAAGCGTGTTGAAGGCCGCTGGCGTCGAAGTCGACGCGACGAGAGTGAAGGCTCTGACGGCAGCTCTCGAAGGGGTCGACATAGACGAGGCGACCGCCGCAGCAGTGGCCGCCCCTACACCAGTGGCGGCACAGACGCCAGCAGCAGGGCCCGACGAGAAGAAGGACGACAAGAAGAAAGAGGAGAAGAAGGAGGAAAAGGTCTCCGAGGAAGAGGCTGCGGCTGGTCTCAGCGCTCTGTTCGGATGATCGTGAGCCTCCGATCTCCCCAGAGATTTGATATACCTTCTTTCCCGCCGGGAACGGCGTCGGGCTATGACCGCAGCTCAAGCGCTTGCTCAGCGTAGCTGATGGCGATCAGTCCTGTCCGAGCATCTGGTTGACTTCTCGCTCGAACATACTTACGAGCTCCTGTCCCATCTCCTTCCTCAAATCTGGAGGGACCATCGAGAGCCCCAGCTTAGCACCGCCCTTAGCGAGCTTGAGCATGGCGATTGCCTCGTGTATCTTCGCGTCCATGAGCATCTTGACTGCAGCCCCGAGTTCCTTCCTGAGTTCCGGATCGGCCTCGATCTTCTGTCGTATATGCTTCTTTATCTCATCTTTCACGAGGTCCTGGACGGCGTCCACAAGCAGGGTTTCGGAGCTCAACATGGTCTTTGTGCCTTTTACGAGCGAGTTGATCAAATCATCTTCCGAAGGCGTCTTACCACCGTCTCCTTCGACTGCGCTATGAGGATAAATCGTTTTTCCCCATGGAGGCCTCATCCAGGCCGCGCAAATCGTTTAAAATACAGAGAAGTCAATAGCGAGAGCTGGCCAGGCGAAGTCGGATGTGGGACGCTACAGGCAAGAGTGTGTTCAAGGATCAGAGGACACTATCCTTCGATTACGTCCCTGAGAAACTGATGCATCGGGACGCTCAGATGAAGAAGCTGATAATGCTATTCAGACCCATACTTGATTCCAACCTCGCGCAGAATGCGGTGCTGATGGGCAGCGTCGGAACTGGAAAGACTGCCACCTCGAAGCGCTTCTGCATGGACCTCAAGGAATATGGGGAGAAGCGTCAGAAGGCGATCGATTGGACCCTGGTTAATTGCCGACAGCGGAACAGCGAGTCCAGTGTGATTCTGCAGGTCGTAAACCACTTCCAACCGAACTTTCCCGACAGAGGGTTCTCCATAGCTGAAATGCTTCGCATATTGCGGAAGGATCTCGAGAAGCGCAAAGTCCATCTAGTGATTGTGCTCGACGAAGCTGACGTCCTGCTTAGGAAGGCGGGTTCCGACATAATCTACAAGCTCACTAGGTTTGGCGAGGAGAAGGTCGATGGTAGGGAGTTCATATCGCTCATTCTGATATCGCAGAAGAATGTTATGGAGATGCTGGATGCGGCGTCTGCTAGCACCTTCAAACGCACAAACACGATCGAGTTCGGAAGATACACATACGAGGAACTGAAGGACATTGTCGCTCAGAGGGCGGGGCTGGCATTCCATGACGGCGCGATTGGTGAAGACGCGGTGGATATCGTAGCTGAGGTCGCGTCCGAATGGGGAGACGCGCGCTTTGCGATCGAAGTGCTCGAGAAGGCGGGGATGCTCGCCGATGAAGAGGGTGCAGAAGAGCTGTCTGTCGAACATGTGAGGGGCGCCAAGGCTGAGGCGTACAGTTCCGTCACGGAATCGAAGCTCTCCCCTCTCGACAAACACCAGAAGCTCACGCTTCTGGCCATCGCACGAAGCTCGAAGGGGAAGGCGTTCGTGACCACCAGGGATGTCGAGGCGGCGTACAGGGTAGCTTGTGAAGAACGTGGTGAGAAGGCGAGGGCTCACACGGCGTTCTGGGGTCTTATGAAAGACCTCGACACATTAGGCGTTGTGAGCGCTAAGAAGAGCGGGCCAGGCATATCCGGCAAGACGACCGTCATTAAGCTTCTCGACATACCTGCAAAGGTGCTTGAGCAAAAGATTACGCAGATGTTGAACGACGAAGAATGATGATTCTGGCGATGGGGCTTCACAAGAGGCAACGAGTATGTTTATATACACTCGCCTCGGTCAGGATTGTTTGCGGAGGACGGAGCGGTTGGACGAGGAAAAGACCGCCCTTGAATTGATGGAATTGGAGCAGGGTCTCTGCTACATCATCAGAGAGCGCAAGCCCTTCCTTGCGTTCGCTCTCTTCGAGAAGGAGGTGTCTCATAGGGGTCTTGCCGGTCTTTGCGTCACACGGCAGTTCCCAGACAGGCTGAAGGACGCTTTCAGCCTGGGCGATGCTCGCGTTATATGGCTCAGTCATACACCGGGATCGGATCATCACAACCCCACGAGTATCGGCACATTGGCTACGATAATATCCTCATTCATAGAAAGATACGAGAGATGCACTGTAATCATCGACGGGCTTGAGTATCTGGTCATAAACAACGGTTTCCAGCAGGTCTTGAGATTCCTGGAGCATGTGAACGAACAGGTGATGCAGAGCAAATCTACGGTCCTCGTTCCAATTAGTCCGGACGCTTTCAGCGAGAAGGAATTGGCGTTAATGGAGCGCAATGTGGAGACCGTGGAACAGCCAGCGATGAGCGTCGCACTGGAGAAGGACCTGACCAGCCTGATCGACCAGTACCGTTGAAGTATTCTCGTCTCAGCCGTTTAGTGAACGACGACCATTGCTGCCAAAGATTTTAGGAAGGTGCAGATGATTAGGGCGACTATGAAACGGACTCCGCTTCACAAGGAGCATCTCTCCGCAGGCGCCATCATGCGAGACTTCGCTGGCTGGGAGATGCCCGTTCAGTATACATCAATCATCGAAGAACATATGGCGGTGAGGACGGCTTGCGGCATTTTCGATGTATCCCACATGGGCAACATAATCATCCGAGGGGAAGACGCCGCAAATGTCATGGACAGACTCACCACAAACGACGTGGCAACGGCCTCGACTGGGAAGTGTGTATACTCTCACATATTGGATGATGAGGGACACATACTTGACGACGTAATCGCCACGCCGATCGCCGACGGCGAGTTCCTAGTTGTGCCGAACGCCGCCTCGACCGGGAAGGTGATGGACTGGATCCGATCACACTCATCTGGTCAGCATTTGACGAACATCTCTGATGAAATCGCCATTATTGCTGTCCAAGGACCGACCGCAGCATCGGTGATGGCGGAGCTCACAACGACAGACCTTGATGGCATCGGCTCCTTCCATGGCGCCTTCGTAATGCTTGACGCGCTGAAATGGACGAGTCCTCCCTCCGGCCCTTTGCTCGGGGATAGGTTGTATTCCGGAAATCTGGGCGAAGGTGTCCCGGCGTTCTTGTCAAGAACGGGATACACAGGCGAGGTTGGCTTCGAAATTGCCTGCGAGAACGCGGCCGCGGTTTCCGTCTGGAGGGCGCTACTATCCCAAGGAGCAGGACACGGCCTGCAGCCCGTCGGACTTGGCGCGAGAGATACGCTGAGACTCGAGAAGGGATTCCTGTTATCGGGCACCGACTTCGACGGTACGCAGACATCGCTCCAGACTGGGCCGAACTGGGTAGTCAAGTATGGGCACGACTTCATCGGAAAGAAGGCGCTCGAGCGGCAACGATCGGCTGGTGGATATGCCCGGTTGGTCGGCATGAGTATGTTGGGTCGAGGAATACCAAGGCACGGCTATGACGTAGTCTCGGGGACGGACACGGTCGGTAGAATCACGAGCGGTACGATGTCGCCAGTCTTGAAGAAGGGTATAGCTCTTGGCTATGTGTCCCATAACTTCTCGGAGGTCGGAACGAGCGTACGCGTACGAGTGAGATCCGCGCTTGTCGATGCTGAGGTCGTTCAAACCCCGTTCATCAGGAGAGGGCAGAATTGAAGGAACTATTGGAGGAGATGATACGAATACCAGGCGTGTCCGGCTATGAGGACAGCATTAGAAGATACATAAGAGAGAAGGTCGAGGAAATGGGGTTGTCAGTCAATGAGGACAACATCGGGAACCTCCTGGCAACCGTAGGCTCCAAGGGACCGCACATCGTCTTCATTGCCCACATGGATGAACTCGGTCTGGTGGTGACAAACATCGAGGAAGACGGCTCGCTCAGGATACGAAAGGTCGGTGGCATCGATGATCGCACGCTTGTCGGTAGAGTGGTGGAGATTGCCACGCGCAAAGGCAAGGTTTCGGGAGTGCTAGGCCTCAAACCGCCCCACCTCATGACGGAGAACGACGAACGGAAGAAAGTCATAAACTGGGAGGACGTCAGGGTGGACGTCGGCACGCGCTCTAGAAAGGAGACAGAAGCTCTCGGCATACGCACTCTCGACGCGATGGTCTTCAAGAAGGATATCGAGTACATCCGAGGAGAGGTCATGTGCGCCAGAGGCATCGACGACCGCGCTGGCTGCGCGATTCTCATCGATTTGTTGAAGAGGGTGAGAGGGAAGAAGCTCGCAGCTAGGTTGACTTTCGTCTGGAGCGTTCAGGAAGAGATAGGTTTGAGGGGCGCGAAAGTGATCGGTTTCCAGCTGCAGCCCGACTACGTATTCGCGGTCGATACAATGACGACCACCGATGGTCCCATGCAAGGCAATACCTATGAGAAGATACTGATTGGCGGAGGGCCAGCACTGAGGATGTTCGACAGCGCCGCGATAGCGTCCCCGAAGCTGAGGAAGATGATAGAGGGGGTGGCCAAGAGAGGCAAGATATCACTGCAGGCAGGCTCTGGAGGCGGTGCCACCGACGGCGCGGCTATCCAGGAGTTCGGAGCACTCGCAATGCCCATAGGCATACCCATGAAATACACGCATTCCCCGACCGAGTGCGCCAGCCTGAAAGACATCCGCGACACTTCCCGCCTGTTGATGCTCATCGCAGAACACATCTCAAAGTCCTCGAAGGCCGGGTGAGAGTGCTGAGCTCCGAGGCGGAGGATCTGCTAAGAAGACTAGTATTGTTGAAGAGTTCCGAAAGCGACGACGTGTCGCCTATGGTCGAATTCGTCGTTGGACGACTAAGGGGCCTTGGCCTAGAACCAAATCTCCTTGGTGACGCGGACAAGCCCACCATATTTGCCGAGCATGGAAAAGACGGCGTCGTGCTCTCTGGACATCTGGACACAGTGCCTCTCGGAGAGGGGTGGACGAAGAAACAGGGAGAGGTCGTCGACGGGATGATGTATGGCAGAGGGGCAGCGGACATGAAAGGCGGATGCTCAGCGATACTGCTAGCAGCCGAAGTGCTTGCTGAGGAGGGGACTCCGTTCGGCATATGTCTGACTCTCGACGAAGAGATATCGATGAACGGCGCCCTCGCGGTCGCACATGCTGGCCTCCTGAAGAAGGCGCCAGCGGTCCTCATCGCAGAGCCGAGCGACTTCGATATCGTCGTGAGGGAAAAAGGACTCGTACAATTCGCAGTACGGACCGCTGGCAGAAGTGCCCATGCGGGCATGCCCGAGCTTGGAGACAATGCCATAACCAAGATGACCTCTCTCCTGCACAGGATGAGAGGATTGCAGAAGACACCGAAAGACCCGCTGAAGGAGTGTACAATGTGCGTCACAAAGATAGCTGGTGGTACGCAGTTGAATGTTATTCCGGACAGTTGCAAGGCAGAGATCGACTCGCGGTTCCCCCCGGACATGACCAGCGAAGAAGTCCTGGAAATCGTAAGGAGAACCCTGGATCCGCTGGAGTACGAGATGAGGACTCTGCATCAGCTTGAGCCCGTGGAGACCGACGCCAACCTTCCAGCGGTGAAGATCTTGCATGAGATTGTTGGCACGGGGGCGAAGATACTGGGAGTACCATACGCCACCGAGATGGTAATGTTCAAACGCGACAACTCCACGCTGATGGTTTGCGGTCCAGGCGAACCCGCACAGGCACATGCCCTGGACGAGTGTATAGAAATTGATGGGGTCGTCAGGGCGGCTAAGATCTATCAGGATTACTGCAGACGAATGACGGACGACGAATAACTGGCGTTCCACCCTATGGATAGACCCTTGCGACCGTTCTCGGAAATGGGGTCGCGTCTCGTATGTGCTCCAGCCTGCAAACCCAGGTGACCATACGCTCCAACCCCAGTCCGAAACCGGAGTGCGGGACTGAACCGTATTTCCTCAAATCCAAGTACCACTGGTAGTTTTCCAGACTCTCGCCTATCTCCTTCAACCTATCGACCATAAGAGAGTTGTCTGTCTCTCTCTCGCTCCCGCCGATGATCTCGCCATATCCTTCGGGCGCCAACAGGTCGCTGTTCTTGTAGGTCCTGGAATCTTCGGGATTCTCCTTCATATAGAACGGCTTGAGCTCCTTGGGATAGTTTACCACGAACAGAGGCGTTTCCCTCTCCTTCGTCAGCGCGCGCTCCTCGACAGCCCCGAGATCTGAACCCCATGAGACTTCACATCCGCCTGCCTGCAGGGAATCCATCGCCTCTGCGTAGGACATCCTGTCGAACGGCGGCGATATCTTCCTCAGGGATGCAGGATCCCGTTTCAGGAGCTGAAGTTCGGCCCTGCAACCTGCTGCCGCGTGTTCCAGCATAGCCGTGACCAGTTCTTCCTGGACCTTCATGTTGTCGTCATTGTTGACCCAGGCGGCTTCCATCTCGAGGTGCCAATACTCTGCTAGATGTCTGGGCGTTCTGGACTTCTCCGCCCTGAAGGAAGGCGTTAGTGCCCACACCCTTTCGCACGAATATATGAGCGATTCTAGGTAGAATTGCGCGCTCTGAGATAGATATGCTATCCTGTCGAAATACTTGATTTGGAAGAGAGTCGTGCTGTCTTCTGGCGCTACGGCCGTGATCATCGGCGGCGTCACCTCAACGTAGTCGTTCTCGTGGAACCATTCCCTAGCGCCTCTCAGCATGGCCGCCTTGATCTTCGTTACAGCCGTCTGCTCGCGTGAACGTATCCAAAGATGTCGTTTGTCCAATAGAAGCTCCGTACTCTGATATTCAGTGATAGGAAACGGCTCTGAAGGCGCCACCACCTTGAAACTGGATGCGCGTATCTCTAGCCCTCCCGGCGCGCGGTCGTCCTCTGCCAGAATCCCCTCGACCTCGACTGCTGATTCTATGCCGGCATTGGACGCGGGACCAAAATTCTCGTCCGGGACATCCCCCTTCTTCACGGTGGTCTGGACTATTCCTGAAGAATCCCTGATGACAGCAAACACGATGCCGCCGCTGCTGCGCGTCCTATATATCCACCCTCTTATGCTTACTGGTTGTCCAAGCGACTCACCGGATAGGACCTGCTTTATGGATTGCATCCAGATGCTGAAGCTCCAGACTGAATATAAGACCTTCGGAGCCGTAGCAACCCACTTATCGATGGACCCTTCTTATGATTGAATGTGAAGATAAGGCTGGCGCGGCTAGACGACCTTCCTGAAGTGATGAAGATCGAGAACGCCTGCTTCGGGCAGGAGCGGTTCGATGTGAACATTGTCCGCGCCTTGCTAACACGTAGAAATTCGTTCACGCTTGTGGCAGAAGAATGCCGAGAGACTGTCGGCGCAGCGATGTGCAGCTGCTCCGTACGATCTGCCCACGGGAGGATAGCCTCTGTCGCGGTGTTGCCCGAGCACCGCAACATGGGAGTAGGCTCGAAGCTGATCACGGCCTGCGAAGAGGAATTCCGCAGGAGGGGCGTCACTAGGTTCACCCTCGAGGTGGCCGTGGACAACGCAACAGCCGTTAGGACTTACCTGGCCAACGGGTACCGAATAGTGAGCGAGATCAGCGATTACTACTCGCGAGGAAGGAGCGCATACAACATGGAAAAAGACGTCACCATGGAAGGGAGAAGGACGAAAGTCAGAGTCTCCTGATTGACACCTCGAACGGCATCTTGTTGATCTTCCACAGCTTGCCATCCTCGACGGCGGTTTTGGACGTAAGACTGTTGGCGTTTGTGTCCCTCAGGATGTTCTTTTCATAGGCGGATATCGCGTTCTCTATCTCTGGATGGGCGGAGTAGTCGATCGCAATTGGCTCGCCGAAATCGAGTTTCAGTTCCTTCCTCATATGCTGTATGCGTCTCACGACCTCTCTCGACAGCCCCTCCAATTTGAGTTTGGAGCGTACGGAAGTGGAAACGTACACATGGACGGAGCCGATGCTAGCGTGAGAATACCCTGCCTTCTCCCTCTCAGAGACTATGACATCCTCCTCAAAGATATCGAAACCGCCCAATCGAATCTTACCCGAGGCGGCAAGATGCCGTGCCATCTGACCGCCATCAACCTTCTCCATCAACCTCGCGACCTCGGCGGCGGACTCCTTGAGGCGAGGGCCCAGCGATCGCAGGTTCGGTGAGAGTGCATACTCTATCATCGGCTCTCTCGATTCGATGCATTCCACGTGCTTGACATTTAGTTCGTCCGCTATCATCCGCTCGTAGCGTCTCAATACCCACATGCCGTCTTGGCCGGCAGCTATGATCACCTCGTCCAACGGCTGTCTCAGCTTTATACCAGCCTTCTGACGCGCGAGACGGCCGGCCTCTACTGCCTGACGGACTTGGGACATCTGCGATTCTAGGGCGTGATTTACGGCGCTATCGTCCGTCAGGGGATAATCCTCTAGATGCACGCTTTCGAGCGGACCATGAAGGTTCTTGTACAGTCTCTCTGCAAGGAAGGGTGTTACTGGCGCCATGACTATGGATATCGTCGTCAGGCATTCGTGCAATGTGCTGAAAGCCGAGAAACGGTCCTCCGGGTCGCCTTCCTGAAGGAACCTTCTTCGAGAACGGCGCAGATACCAGTTGCTCAGATCGTCTACGAATCCCACGAGTGCTCGGCCCGCCCTGTGAACCTCGAGCGTTTCAAACGCTCTTCTAGATTCAGATACCGTGCTGTTGAGGCGTGAGAGAATCCATCTGTCCAAGTCGTGGGTCTTCCTGGGTAGCGACTCGCCTCTGAATCCAGCACGATTTGAATTGGCGGCGAAGTACGAATAGACGTTCAACAGAGTGGTCAATGTCCGGACCATCGATGTCCGGACTTTCTCCTGAGAGAACTCCACCTCCTGCCACACGGGGGAACTGAGGATGTACAGTCTGGACGCGTCAGCGCCAATCGATGAGAATACTTCATCAGGGTAGATTTCGGCAAGGTCGTCGGCTCCAATCCTCCCCCCCTTTTCAGCGAAGACCTTCCCCATGACTAACACGGATTTGAACGCGGGTGAATTGAATAGCAGGGTGGCCAGGACGTGCTGGGTGTAGAACCATCCTCGCGTCTGATCCGCAGACTCGCTTATGAAGTCTACCGCGCGATGCACGTCGAACTCCTCCATATTTTCGAACGGGTAATGGTACTGCGCGAACGGGGCACATCCCGAATCGAACCAACAATCCAGCACGTACTCCTCCCGCGTCATGGGAGATTCGCACTCTGGGCATTGCAGCCTTATTGCGTCCACGAACGGTCTATGCAGATCTAGGTCATCGGGGACCGTTCCGAGCGCATGCTGTTTGAGTTCGGCTATGCTGCCTACACAAAGCTCGTGACCCGAAGGACACCTCCACATAGGCAAAGGGGTGCCCCAGTATCTAGCACGGCTGACGACCCAATCCTTCGCTTCCGTTATGAAGTCGCCGAATCGTCCGCGTTTGTACGTGTCCGGAATCCATCGCACCTGCTCGTTCATCTCACGCATCCTGTCGCGGACCTCCTTGACAGAAATAACCCATGCATCCATAGGCCTGTAGATCAGAGGCGTGTCGCACCTCCAGCAGAACGGATACGAATGGCGGATAAGCTCCCAACTGAACAAGCTGCCTGACGTCTCGAGCAAGCGGATAATCTCTGCGTCGGAGTCGCCCGCTACGCGCCCCTGCAACTCTGGGACTCCGCTTGTGAACCTGCCGAAATCGTCCACTGGGTCGAAGACTTCGCTCCCCTTTTCGAGGGCTATGTCATAGTCGACGGTTGCGTATGCCGGAGATATCTGTACGACTCCAGTTCCTTCCAGCTCAGGGATTTCGTCGGAGTGTATCACCTTGAAGGCATCGCCTCCGTGTTTCACGAAATCGAACAACGGCTCATACTCCTTTCCTACGAGCGTTTCGCCTGCGTAGGTATCGATGATCTTCGCCTCTGGGAAAAGCCGAGAAGCGTGGCTGCGTCCCAAGATAAACTTCTCCCCTCTGACCTCCACTGTCGCGTATTCCCAGTCCTTGCGCACAGCAAGGAATGTGTTGGCTACCAGAGTCCAAGGACTTGCAGTGTATGACAAGATATTGACGTCCGCGTCCCTTACTCTGAACCGTGCCATCACGCCCCTGTCTTCGGTCTCCTTGAATCCGAGCGCTACCTCGTGGCTGCTGAGAGTCGTTCCGCATCGATAACAGTAGGCCGCCACGTGGCGACCTTTCGTCAGCATTCCTTTAGAATGGAGCTTCTTAATCGCCCACCAGACGCTCTCGATGTACTCGTTAGACATAGTCAAGTAGGCGTTTTCGTAGTCCAGCCAATACCCGATCCTATGGCTCATCTCCTCCCACTCGGCTTTGAAACGAACCACTCTCTCCCTGCACAATGCGTTGAAACGATCTATTCCAAGCGATTCTATGTCCGCCTTGGATTCCAGCCCGAGAGCTTTCTCGACTTCGATCTCCACCGGGAGTCCGTGACAATCCCAGCCAGCAATGTAGGGGATCACCTTGCCACCATTCATGACCTTATAGCGCAGACACGCGTCCTTTACAGCGCGAGAGAGGGCATCGCCCGTGTGAGGACGGTCCTTCGTTGTAGGCGGCCCTTCGCAGAAGACGAAAGGCTTGCCCGCAACCATGCGCTCGACCGTCTTTCGTAGCATGTCACGGTCCTGCCAGTAGGATAGGACCTCCTCCTCTAGCTTGGGGAATGTCTCCCCGGCAGGTTCCCGATAGTACCTCTTCATATCCGTGACTCTCCAAAATGGATATCCACACTACTCGGCAATGGGAATGCTACAATCAGCTAATGATAGCTATAATGAACGTGGTTGCCGAGTTCATCGAAACGATTGCAGCGTCAGGATTGTATATAATACTTGGCCGAAAGACTCCGCTCTGTCCAATCAGAAGCGTTCAAATGAGGGCTTGCGGAGACCTGGCTGCCCAGAACCGAAAGGTCCATTTGGGCGGCGATAATGCGTTCAAGACTGCGCCTGAGAGCCTGTTCAGTCCAGGAAAGTAATAAATAATAGCGCACACATAGCGCGGCACCGTGCATACCATGGCCAGGGTGGGTGCCCAGGGCCGATGGGGTGAACACGAATGGAAGAACCCTTGTGCAACGTGGAGTTTCTGAAGAGCAGCGCCGCCTACGTGGCGAGAGTCCAAAGTGACCTAGGCGGAATGCGCGAGTACCGAAGCACCAGTCTCGAGGAGATTCTGGAACAGGTCATCATCGATCTGCAAGAGGAGTTCGAAGGAGCACGACTCTGAACCGGGTGCGAATACCTTGGCGGAAAGCACAGGGATCTATGCCGATGCTTCCAGGCACGCCCATGTTCATCCGTAGGTTTTGGGGCATCACCGCAAGCCAAACCATTGCTGGACCCATACCATACGATAGGGGGCGTTTCCGTGGAAGAGAAGGACAAGAAGGAGTATGAAGAGGTCATATCGTCGTACTATGGCGAGGATCAGGTCACTGCCCTTGTCACATTCAAAATCGACACAAAGGGCTCGGACGATGTCGCCGGTAAGATTGCTGAAAGTGGCAATATCGAGGATGTCTTCCTTGTAACGGGAGACACGGACATCATCGCCAAAGCTAGATTTCCCAACTACGCCGCACTCAAGAAGTTTATTGTTGATGAGGTGGCGGAGATTCCCGGAATAAAGGAAACCAGGACTTTCATGGTTGTAACGACCTTCAAAGAGAAGGGGCGGATCATCAGAGACGCCGACGAAGATGAATCGAAGGAGTAGAGCGCGACTTGACGCGGATGATATTCAAGGAGTGTGATTGTTATGGATGCGGAGACGAAATTGAAGCAGATCACGGAGGTGTTGGACCAGTTAGCTGAGGACACCTCCGTGCCGAGGAACATCAGACGAGGAGCGACGGAGGCAAAGGACCGACTCCTGCAGAAGAGTGAAGCGCTCGACATTAGAAGTGCAAGTGCGATCATGATACTCGACGAACTAGCGAACGATCCCAACATACCGCTTCACGGAAGAACCCTCATCTGGAACATCATCAGCCAGCTGGAAACGGTCAAGTAGGGTGGGGTCGGGCGACCCGAAAATGAATACGCGTGCTACCTGACTCCACATCTGAGGATGTCATCGAAATGTCAACTTCTGGAGAGCTGTGCTTCTGCTCATGGAGCGGAGGGAAGGATTCCTGTCTTGCATTGCATCGTGCGCTCGCCAGTGGGATGCAACCGGCTGCGCTCTTGACGATGTTGGCAGAGACCGGCAATAGATCCAGGTCACATGGCTTGTCGACCGAACTTCTGAGGAGGCAAGCATCATCGCTAGGCATAAGGCTCATCACGAGAAACGCTTCATGGGATGATTACGAAGCGGAGTTTCTTGACGCGGCTCGGCAATTTCACGGTGAGGGCGTATCAGCCGGGGTGTTCGGGGACATCGACCTGGAATTGCACAGAGAATGGGTCGATAGAATCTGCTCCTCCATTGGCGTAAGAATGGTCATGCCGCTCTGGAAGTCCGAAAGGGAAGACTTGCTGGAGGAATTCCTGTCTAAGGGATTCCGCGCAATCATTGTCTCAGTCAAGAGCGGAGTTCTTGACGAGAATTTGTTTCTGGGGAGATATCTCGATTCTTCTGCTATTGAAGAGATGAATAGCGCAGGAATTGACGCTGGGGGGGAAGGAGGGGAATACCATACTTTTGTCGTTGACGGCCCGATATTTTCGTCGCCGGTCGACCTGGAAGCCCGAGATATTCACTTCAGAGATGGTTATTGGTTCCTTGACCTCATATAGATATGAAAGTTTTCTCCAAAACTGTGATATTCGCTGGGCAAATACGTTTAAATCAAATCCTCCTATTCTTTCTCAGAAAGCGGCTGTAGTCTAGCGGTTAGGACTGAAGCTTCCCAAGCTTTAAGCCCGGGTTCGAATCCCGGCAGCCGCACACCTATGCGTAGCCAGACATATATCTTTCGTTTTCAATCAAAGGTTTTTCTGCAACTCGGGATCTCGCAAGGCGGGGCCTATTGACGTAGGGCGTGTGTTCTTCAGATCGCATTTCTTGGAGAAAATGCCTGTAGCGGTGGGACTTTGGCTTGGCGACATCGAAGTGCTAGCCTCTGCGAGCACACTGTTCGATGCGGGCGTAGACAGGATGTTGCCAACGAAGGATCTAGCCGTCACGGAAGCGCGACTTCGAGGATGTCTGTTAAGAGATCCCGACTGTGAGCTCCGGCTCCGCACATGGACATGGTTTTGCCATCAGCTATGGTTTGAGTCACTCCGTGCTCGGCGGCTCGGATTCCTCAGGAAAGTCATCTGCGCCTCGCATCTGCTTCCTGAGGCCGATGTACATAGCTAGCATGACGATGAAGAGAATTGCAGCAATAGCACCTGCCGCACCGAACACAAGGGAAGATGTAGGCATACTATCGATTTCTCTCTCTGCCTGATCCAGCTCCTCCTCAGCAGCGTCGAGCCTGTCCATCACATCGTCCAGCATATCCTGAGTGGAGTTGAGTTGCTCAAGTAAGGCAGCATTCCCCTCCTGGAGGAGTGCCATCTCTTCCTGGAGCGCAGTGAGGTTCGTGTCCAACGCATATTCGGGCTCCTCATAGGTCACTGTGATCGTAGTCGCCACGGAATTTCCCTCCGTGTCGAACGCCGTGATGACGATGTCGTTGGTCCCTTCGACGAGAGGCACTACTGCAACAAACTCCCCGGTGGAATCGTCCACGTGTGCTAGCAGCCCGTTGACGTACAGCTCTGCTCCGGGCTCGGTCTCCCCGGAGACGGTCACCGATGGCATGGTCGTCGTGGCGCCGTCGAGAGGGGATGTCACAGCGAGCGGTGGCGGCGTGACGTCCGCTACTACGAATCGGTTTGCGAACATGCTCTCGAAATCGTATTCGACCTGCCCCCATACTGCGATGGCGTTGCCTCCGTCGTCGACGCCGATAGCTGCTGACGCACATGATCCCGGTGAGCTCTCTACTGAGACTGCGCCTTCCCATCCCGTGTCAGGTGTGTATCTGTTGGACCAAACGTCGTCGTAGGTCGAATCGTACTGATTCCACACGGCGAAGGCGACGCCGTCGCCGTTCACCGCGACGCGGACATCCCGTACATGACCTGCTTCATATGACTCGATGTATTCGGGGTCACCCCATCCGACGCCCGGGACATACCGATTGGCCATCGCGTTTGCCCTGATGTCGACCCATTGGCGCCAGACTACGATCGCGTTCCCCTCGTCGTCCATCCCCACAGAGGGCCATTCTGCGTATCCATCGTCCATATTCTCGATGAGCGTGGCAGCCCCCCAGCCGGAACCGACCTCGTATCGGTTCGCGTAAATGTTGTAGCGTAGACCATCGTACTGGTACCAGGTAGTCATAGCATTGCCCGATGAATCCATTGCGACCGACGGCCCCATGACTGTGCCGTCGCCCGTCTCGATGAGCGCGACCGTCTCCCAGCCGGTGTCTATGTTGTATCTGTTGGCTCGGATGTTGCTGCGTGTGCCGTCATCCTGCATCCACACTGCTGTGAAGGTGCCGGACCCATCCCCTGCCAAATCAGGCAGATTGGCGTCCTCCTCCATAAGCCCGAAGCCCGCCAACCCCGCGTACTCCCATCCAACACCATCAGTGTATCTGCTGGAATATACTGTCAGATATGTGCCGTCGTTTTGTATCCAGACGACGAGAGCATTTCCGTAACTGTCGACAGCGATGGCCGGGTCGATCGCCGGAAATGCGTCGTTCGTCTCCACCAGCTCCGGCACCTCCCAGCCGAAGTCCTGCACGTACCTACAGGCCCAGATGTTCGTGCGAATGCCGTCGCTCTGCTGCCATGTGGCAAAAGCGTTGCCTCTCCCGTCGGACACCACCTTCGGACTGCCGGTAGTCCCCCATCCGAGGTCGATTATCTCCGCGGTCATCCAACCGTTTCCAGCAACGTACCTGTTCGCCATGACGCTATAGCCTGCACCGTAGTACTGGTTCCACACCGCAAACGCGTTGCCATCGCCGTCTACCGCGATATCCGGTAGAAAACCTCCGCCTTCATGGTAATCTTCAATCAGTACGGGAGTCCCCCAACCGGGCACCGTACTCGCCCCTGCATAGTCCAAGGGCAGAGCAAGCACGCAGAACGATAGAGCACATAGCAACACGACGGATCTTCTCATTGTCACGGATGCCACCGCTACCAGTATGCAGGTGATGTGTTATGTCAATTATTGTGTGTGAAGGATGCGGTCCAGTCCTATATGCAAGAGCGCTCCATTCACTCGCACTCTGTGTCTTGGGGTTCGAGGCGTGGGTGTTGGCTATGTCGGACGGCGGAAGAGAGCCATGTGGGGCTCACGTGATCTTCACGGCAGTGATGTGCTTCGAGACTCTTGACAATGCTCACATTTCGGCGTCGCAGCCACTTTGGAGCCCCGCTAATCTTGCGGGTGAAGAGATTGTCAATCGACATACTGACGGCAATTCATTTATTACGATAAATGCGTTAACACCGGGTCAGGTTCAAGGAATTTGAAGGGGGTAATAGATTTGAGGTTTGTGGCGTGGATAGAGGCCTTGGCTTTTGTCGCACTATTGATGGGCGGCACCATGGCGCCTGGGTTGACGGCGTCTTACCTTTGGGATGGTGGCATGACGGATGATGAGATTCAGTTTCTCGAAGGCATTGACGCCTGCGCAGCCTGGACGCATCTAGAGCACCTCGCTGGGTTAGGCGAGAAAGTGGCAGGAACCGATGAGGAGTTTTTAGCCCAGCAATATGTCCACGACTGTTTCGAGGGCTTTGGATTGAGTGATGTGGAGATGGAGTATTTTGCCACCTCGAGTTGGGACCATCACGGAACTTCGCTTACAGTGACTTCACCCGAGCAAGAGGATATTCCGGTTACGACTTATGGCGGCAGTTACTCAATATGGGGGGAAAAAGACTATGAACCGTACTTTTTCGGAAACGAGAATGGCGGCAAGATTCTGACTGGGCCAGTCGTGGACGTTGGAACTGCGACAGCAGCGGAGCTAGATGCGGCGGGCGACCTGGACGACGCGATTGCCCTTGTACTCAGGAATGACTGGATTATGCCATGGCCGACTATAACGGTTGAGGAGCTCGCACTCCGCGACGCCTCGGCAATTCTGTTCTACGGATACTTCGGCCCATACCCCGACTCTGAGGCGATCAAGCAGGACGCTGTCGGTGGATCCATACCTGCCTTCTCGATATCCCGCGATTCAGCAGAGCGAATCAAGGAATTGATGGACATCGACACAGTCACTGTCGAAATAGAAGGTTCGGCAGACCTTTACTCGGTTGAGCACGCCCAGTCCGCAAATGTCGTAGGCTATCTTTACGGGGAGACCTATCCAGACCAATACATCGTATTCTCAGCTCACGCGGACTCTTGGTGGGCCGGAGCTAATGACGATTGCTCAGGAGTGGCTGGAGTCCTTGAGCTTGCCCGGCACTTCTCTGAGTCCCGAGCCGATGGCTCCTTCATAAATGACCGGACTATAGTGTTCTGTACGTTCGGCTCCGAGGAGTACGGCGGACCTTCCGACTGGTACGATTGGATTGTCGGTTCATATGAGTTCGTCTCCGCGCACACAGAGATTTCGGACGGCCTGGTGATCGACCTCAACCTCGACATGATAGGAAGCGCAAGAACCCACGGCCCCTACTGGCTCGAGAATACTTGGGAGATCAACGACTTCCTGATAGACGCGCTTGCGGATTCCAAGGTGGGCGCGACTTGGTCGTATCCCTTATTCTCCTACACCGATGCATGGCCGTTCGCGGCAATCGGAGGAGGGTCCGCAGTGTACGGCTCGTGGGTTGAGGGCGGATGGGCCAGTTACCATACCCAGCTGGACGATCTGTCTCTGTCGAGTCCCGAGGCGATCAAGGACATGCTCAACCTCTTCGCACTCATGGCAATACGGTTGGATGGCGTTTTGGTGATGCCTTTCGATTTCATGACGACAATCAACTGGATAGACGGGTTCCTCCAATCCGAGTCATTCTCGGTTCCTAGCGAGGCCGAGCTATTCGAGAGCGCGGACGCCGCCCTATCCATCCTCAGAGATGAGGTGAAGGCCGCAAATGCTTGCCGTCACGAGCTAGAAACCGCCTATGAGAGAGCGGACAGCGACGATGAAAGGAATGCGATTGTTGCAGAAGCCTCGATCCTCAATCAGGCGCTCATCGAGACTCGTCAGATCATTAACAGGTGGAGCATTGGCCAGGGGGGGTCGACGGGAACAGAAGAAGTGTTCCTTCGCTCGGAACAGCATGTTCATGACTTTATTGGCGTTGCTGGTGCAATCTCCGCACTCATGGACCAATCAACCGATCACGCAATGCGCGCCCTTGAGGGCGTGTATACGATGGAATGGGCGCCTCTGTGCAGCTATGAGACTTATGGTCTCGTGATGGCTAGCATGGATAGCGATGATCCGGAGCAGATGTACTGGGCTGGTGAGTTCGACCAGCAACAGGCCTATGTCGATGTTTATGGTATCTACTTGGGTCTGGCAGATGGTACACTGCTGCGCGATGATGCAAGGCTCCTTCTCGAAGAGATAGTAGATTACGAATTGACGCCGTGGTTGCGGGAGGATCTAGAGACTCTTGAATGGGCCTGGACTGAAGCGGCGGGCATACTCGATGCGGCCAATACATGAAGATGGCCTGTTGAGAATATGTAGTCTATTCTGAGGGGATGGTCATAGGAGCGGAGAACGGAACACGAAGCTGCATACACCATTGCTGGTTCCGCAGGCTGCCATGGAAGAATGGACGGCAGTGGCGTACTGCCGAAAGAACTCTAATACCCTCCCGCACTACGTTTCCTCCATGCAACTGAAGACAGGAGATGGTTGGCTTGAGGAAGTCTGATGTCAGGACTGAGCGGGATGTGAAGGAATATCTCAAGGATTGGTCGGAATTCGAGAGGAGCGTCTACCTCGCTACTTTCAAGATTCCAGAAGGGAAGGTCAGCACATACAGCAGGATCGCTGAAGTCATAGGCAAGCCGAAGGCACAGAGAGCCGTGGCTAACGCCCTCCACAAGAATCCTCTATATCCAATCGTACCATGCCATCGAGTGGTCAAGTCGGATGGGGGCTTCGGTGGTGAGAAGAAAGCGGCATCTGATCGAAGGAGACATGTCGAAAGGGAGGGAGTACCGACCAAAGACGGAAAAGTCAGCTTAAGCAAGAGAGTGTTGTTTTGATGAAGCAGGAGGGACGTATTTGGCGAAGATACTGATCGTGTATGATTCGAGAACCGGGAACACGGAAAAGATGGCTGGAGCAGTGGCGGATGGCACGCGGGATGTCGAAGGAGCCGTCACGACCGTGACGAGTGTTGATAAGGCGAAGCTAGACGATTTGCTGGCAGCAGATGCTATTGTCTTTGGATCGCCGACCTACTATGGCAACATGTCTGGAAAGATGAAGGAGCTCGTCGACCAGACTTACAACATCCATGGCGAGTTGGAGGGTAAGGTAGGCGGAGCGTTCACTAGCTCTGGAGGGACTGCGTGCGGCGCAGAGACAGCGCTCCTAGCGATGTTACAGGCTATGCTGGTGCACGGTATGATAGTCCAGGGAAGACACGACGACAAGCATTATGGCGTTGCGGCCATCGAGGCCCCCGATGATAACGAGACCGGGCTGTGTCGCGAGTTGGGCAAGAGGGTGGCGACGCTAGCGGTTGCGCTCAAGGGATGACGGCGACGCCGAGGGATTGTTCATGTTCCGAGCTGCAGCACACCCACCTTCTTATCGGGATCGAACTGTCTGCTAGAGTCCAACCCATTGATTGCAATCAGACATATCTCGTTGCTCATCCAGACCTTGCCACGGAGAAGATGGCCTCCATACGCCGCATGAGACTTGTCGGCTACCGATACATGAACATGGAGTCTTGGATCCCCGGACGCTGCAATGGAGCCCTGCATAGACAGTAGCTCGTGGGCCTCAATAAACGATTTCGTTATGTACTCGCCATTGTCGAAATATCCGATTTCGAAATCCGATATCATCCCGAGTCCGGCGATCAGCATCTTAGTCGAACCGTCTGTCCCTGCTCCCTTGATTATGGATTCTATTATGTCCTCGCCATGATCTAGGCGGAGAATCGTCGTCTTTCCTTTGATTGCCACCTGCATATTATCTCCTCTCAAGCGCGGTCTAGCAGCGACGAGCGCATTGTTCGGCTCCAGCCCTCGAAGTCGGTCCAGGGTTGTAGCCCTCCAGCACCCTTCTGATGCGTTCAACCGCCCAATCAATCTCTTCCTCCGTGATAGTCAGTGGGGGAGCGAACCTAATGGTTCTTTCATGAGTGTCCTTCGCCAGGACCCCCTCATCCATCAACTTCTTGCACAACGGCCTGACGGTCTCCCCAGCA
>CP070736.1:555264-600900 GCA_020347645.1 Methanobacteriota archaeon
CTCTTCCTGACGGACACCGAGGTGTCGGTGTTGTTGTTCGATTTGCTCAGCAGGACCTACGAGTATCCGCTCGAATACATCATTGAATCGCTCGCGCCGACGACCGAGCGTGACTTCGAGCTGCTGCCGGAGAAGAAGAAGAAAATATACCGCGCTATACAAGCTGCTCATATGCACGGCTCCCCAGATGGTCCGTGGTTCTTCATCATCGGCAGGAACGCGTACTACCAACACCGCTTTCAGCTGATGGGCATCACAGACACGTCGATGCTCAGGCCGCAGGTGTTTGCCCTCGTCGATGGCGACGTCCAGATAGGAATGGTCGCATCGGAGAAGCAGGCGATAGACTCCGCGCTCGAGAGCATATCTGCCGAACACCCTTCTGTCCCAGGTTATGCCGACAAGTATTGGAACGCTAGAGGCGGCAGCCACAACTACGGCGGCGCGTTCGTATTCAGTCTGCACCCGGAGGAGGGTTCGGAAGAGTCGATGCGTCTGATTTCGACGAACAAGTTCGGCAGGCCTGTGATGCCTCCGTACAGAGATTGGGACCGAGCGGAGGAATTGGCGTTTGTCGGACAGGCGACGAACTCTGACGCGCCGGCGCCCGTCTCATCGGAGATAATCGGAAGGAAGAGCGCAGGATCATCGTTCAAGGCGTTCCTCTCTTCTCTCAAGAGCGCCTCAGGCAGTGAGATGAGCGAGCAGTTCGCGCAAATGATCACCTATGCGGAGCGAGGCGACACTCAGAAGGACGAGATGGTAGCGCTCATAACGTTGATGCTTGACAGAAGATACCCGACAGGACGTTTCAGAACGAGCCGTATCAGACACAGAGCCAACAAGACGCTGGAGTCGATCCTTAGGTCCTCAGCCAGGATCGAAAAGAACGAACCTTCGAAGTACCAGTTGATGGATTTCAAGAGCAGGAAATCGATGCGCCCGCCGGAAACGCCCTACGACCGTTTGGCCATAGACTGCAGGGGATTTCCCATGGAGGGAGAGCAGGGGGTGTCGTTCCTGGTGGTCGAAGCTCAACGGTCCGGATGGAACCGCGTTCTGTTGTTCGCAACCCATGGGCAGAGGTTCATCGGATGCGGTCTTGGGCCACAGACGAAGGGATTCAGGATAGACGTCTACGGCAGCCCGGGCGACTATCTAGCCTCTGGTCTGGACGGGGCAGAGATGCATGTCCACGCCAATGGCCAGGACCAGCTCGGACAGATACTCAGCGACGGCAGGCTCGTCGTGTACGGCGATGTCGGTCAGACGTTCATGTATGGCGGCAAGGGCGGCGACGCGTTCATACTGGGCAACGCCGCTGGCAGACCTCTCATCAACGCTGTCGGCAGGCCGAAGGTCGTCATAAACGGCACATGTCTAGACTACCTTGCCGAGTCGTTCATGGCGGGCAACCCGCTCTACGGCGGAGGGTTCGCCATAGTGAACGGTATTTCCTTCGACGCCGTTGGCGAACCGCACGAGCTGCCGGAACCGTATCCGGGAGGGAACCTGTTCTCGCTTGCATCGGGAGGAGCGGTATATGTGCGCGATCCGAGAAGGAAGGTAGGGGAGGACCAGCTGAACGGCGGCAGGATCTCCCGGTTGACCGACGCGGACTGGAACCTGATCAAACCGTACCTTGAGCAGAACGAGAGTCTGTTCGGCGTGTCTCTGGAGGAATTCCTGCTAAAAGTGGACGGCGTTCGCAGAACACCGAACGAGGTCTACATAAAGATCGAAGCCGTCCCGCTCATAACCCTCTCGGGCAAAACCCAAATGCAGGATCTCGGCGAATGAGGCGTGCGATTCTAGGGTAGCAGCGTTCCAGGCATACGGTTGGCTGTAAGTAGACTGTCCATTTACGATGAGTTTTCGGAGGAGTCGTTGTCGGCCTCGATCATCAAGTGCCGCGTGTCGCTGACTGTATTGTCAGCAAGCTTATATACGGTCGTAAGGATGCAGCGCCCAGAGATCATAAGACCTCCTCTTAGATTGCCCTGACCTGCACTTTCCAGGTAAGGGGCGGGATGTGTGCGAACGTGTACGATATAGTCAAGGCGGAGAAGCTCACACCGGACGTGACGAGGCTGGAGATTGCCGCGCCCCATATTGCGAAGAAAGCGATGGCCGGACAGTTCGTCATGTTGACGGTGGACGAACATGGCGAGAGGATACCGCTGACAATGGCGGACTTCTCTCCCGAGAACGGAACGATAACGATTGCGGCTCTGGAGATCGGGAAGACCACGAAGAAGCTGGGGACGCTGAAGGCAGGAGACAGTCTTTTCAGCCTCGTCGGTCCTCTGGGTCTGCCCACAGAGTTGAAGAACCACGGGACAGTCGTATGCGTCGGCGGTGGCATCGGTCTTGCGCTGATGTATCCGGTAGTTCGCGCGCTCAAGCAGGCGGGCAACCAGATGATATCTATCATAGGGGCAAAGACGAAGGACCTGCTGATCTACGAGGACGAGATTGAAGATGTCAGCGATGAACTCCACGTGTGTACGGACGATGGTTCAAAAGGACACCACGGTTTCGTGAGCGACGTGCTCCAGAAGCTGATCGACGACAAGAGAGACATCAACGTAGTCTACGCCGTTGGTCCGATCATAATGATGAAGGTGATCGCGAACCTAACCAAGCCATATAACATTCATACGGTCGTCAGCCTCAACCCGATCATGGTGGATGGCACCGGCATGTGCGGTTCGTGCAGAGTCATAATCGACGGTGAAACGAAGTTCGGCTGTGTCGACGGCCCAGAGTTCGATGGCCACAAGGTAGACTTCGAGAACTTGACGGCGAGGAACAGGCGGTATCTCGCAGAGGAGGAGGTCTCCCTGCGGAACTTCAAGGAGGCGGGGTAGATGGCAGAGGAGAAGAAGTCAAGGATTGTACCGAAGAAGTATCCGATGCCTGAGCAGAACCCCGAGGAGCGCGTCAAGAACTTCGACGAGGTCCCCATCGGACAGGACGCCGAGACGATAATACTGGAGGCCAAGCGATGCCTGCAGTGTAAGGAGAGTCCCAAGAGGAAGCTGTGCAAGGAAGGCTGTCCAGTAGAGATAGACATTCCCGCGTTCATCAAGCAGGTGCAGGAGGGCGACTTCGCCGAAGCCATGAGGATCATAAGGAAGAAGCAGAACCTGCCAGCAGTATGCGGCAGGGTGTGTCCGTACGAGAACCAGTGCGAGGGCAACTGCGTCGTCGGCAAGAAGAACGAGCCTGTCGGAATAGGCAGGATCGAGCGGTTCCTCGCGGACTGGGAGAGAAACGAACAGAAGCACGGAAAGGTAGAACCTCCAACGTCGACGGGCAAGAAGGTCGCGGTTGTGGGAGGCGGTCCCGCAGGACTAACAGTCGCTGGAGACCTAGCCAAGCTGGGGCACAAGGTCACGGTATTTGAGGCGCTGCAGTATTCGGGCGGTGTCCTCGTCTACGGCATACCCGAGTTTCGGTTGCCGAAGGCGATTGTAAAGGCTGAGGTCGACTACATCAAGAAGAGCGGAGTCGAGATCAAGAACGACTACGTCATCGGCAAGGTCGAAACAGTGGACGACTTGCTCGAAAAGTACGACGCAGTCTTTGTAGGGACCGGCGCAGGCCTGCCAAACTGGACCAACTTGGAAGGCGAGAACCTGAACGGTATTCTGTCGGCAAACGAATTCCTGACGAGGGTCAATCTCATGAAGGCGTTCAACTTCCCGGACTACGACACTCCCATACGCGTCGGCAAACGCGTCGTGACATTGGGCGGCGGCAATGTGGCCATGGACTGCGCCAGGACGGCTCTGAGGCTCGGAGCGGAGGAGTCGATCATACTGTACCGAAGGTCCGACGTTGAGCTCCCAGCGAGACGCGAGGAGATACATCACGCCAAGGAGGAGGGCGTCAGATTCGAACTGCTGGCAGCGCCGGTTAGGTACATCGGCGATGAGGACGGCAATGTCAAGCAGATCGAAGCCGTTCGCATGAAGCTCGGCGAGCCCGACGCTTCGGGCAGACGCCGTCCCATAAAGATTGAAGGATCGAACTTCATCCTTGACTGCCAGACGGTCCTTGTGGCGATTGGGCAGAGTCCCAACCCGCTAGTGCCGATGACGACGCCGTCTCTCAAGACGACTAAGTGGGGTACGATTGCGGTCGACGCCGAGGGCAGGACATCAAAGAAGGGCGTCTTCGCCGGAGGCGACATATCGACTGGAGCCGCAACGGTCATACTCGCGATGGGTGACGGCAAGCGCGCGGCAAAGACGATGCACAAGTATCTGATGGAAGATCCTTCATGGCCGGACGCCGAGGTGTTCGAGAAGGCGGCATGCTGAGATAACGGAAGATGCTGAACCCCTTCCTGTGGCATCTCCTGGCTGTTCGTCAAATGTACACCAATAAAAGTGCATATTTCTGCGTGATGCACGCATAGTTGCGCCAATTATATGCATATTAGCGCGGGGCAACACTGCCTATCGGGACCGTGAAATGGAACGTGCTGCCCACGTCCTTCCTGCTGTCAAACCACATCTCGCCCCCGTGCTTGCGGATGATCTCCCGGCTGATGAAGAGCCCTATGCCCACACGCCCATCTTCTCGTGTGAGGCCCGCGTCGGCAAGGAAGAACTTATCGAAGACCTTGCCCTTGCTCCCATCGGCTATTCCGACGCCCGTGTCTCTTACCCAGATATGCACCTTACCCGCTAGGATGTCCGCACCGATTGTGATGGTTCCGCCATCCTTTGTGTATCTTATTGCGTTGTCTACAAGGGCCGCCAGAACATCGCGCATCCGGAGCCTGTCTGCCCTTACGACCGGCAACTCGTTTCCAAAAAGCACATTGACATTGTGACTCCTCGCAGCAGCCTCCTCTTCGTAATCTTTGACTACTTCCTTGGCGACCGTCGCAAGGTTCACGCTCTCCAGCTCGAGAGATAGAGTCTCATCTTGAAGCCTGGACATCTCCAACATCTTGCTTACCAGATCGTTGATTCTGTTGATTGATCCGAGCATGGTCGAGAACTTCTCCTTCAGCTTCGGAGGCACCTCTCCGTAGAGGCCTTCCGAGGCCATCTCCAGGTACCCGAGTATCGTCGTCAATGGCGTCCTGAGTTCGTGTGAGATGGTGTTCACGAGACTGTCCTTCGCCTGGTCCACCTGCTTGATGTCCTCGTACGCCTTCCTGACGGACTCGAAGTTCTCCTTGAGCTCCTCGCGGAGCTTCGCATTCTCTATTGCCGCGGCAGAGTGAGCGGCGAAAGGTTCTGATATCTCGAACTCGTGACGAGTGAACTTATTGCGCTTGTCCCTGTAGAGATCCAGCACCCCGGTTATCTCTCCAGCCTTGCTCTTTAGAGGGATGCACATCATCGCCTGGCCATCATTCTCCCCCAAGGAGTCGAGCCCGGGTATGGATACTATCCTTGGGTCATTATGGGAGTCCGCGATCATCTCCACATTGCCGGAGCGTGCAACCTCTCCTGCCAGGCCGCAGATTGGCCCGACGTCCGCCATGATGTTCTCCGCGAACGGTCCTGTTGCGAAGGCCGGTATCATAAGGTCCCGCTCCCAGTCTATCAGGTAGACGCTGATTTCGTCGAACGGCACGATCTTGCTGAGAGCGTCTGCGAGTTTGCGAAGGGTCTCCTTGAGGTCCACGGGTTCCTGTAGTGCGACCATCGCCTCGCTAAGAGTCTTGTAGTTTTCTATGGTAGTGTTCAGCTCGTCCACGAGTTCGGCATTCGCTACCGCTATCGACGCGAGGCTAGCGAAGATCTCCAGATTGATGATCAAGTTCTTCGACGGGAGCTTGCGGTCCAAGGGACTGTCTGGTTCGAGGAATCCTATCGTATTCCCGTTCTGGTCCTCGAATACGACATAGAGGACGTCAAGTTCGTGCCAATCATCTTCGTTCTCTCTCGGCAGCGAAGCTCTCTCCGGATGCATCAAGCCGTAATAACTATTCAAGCTCTGGCCCGGTTTTGCCTTGTATAGATATGTGAACCTTCCTAGCCGTTCAGACTCTTCAATGTCATTCAGTATCTTCTTCTTCGGTGCCGTCGTTCCAATGAACTGCTTTGTCTCTTCTTCGGAGTAGCCTTTGGAGTTTATTAGTCTGAATTCATCGATTTCATTGTCAAGAATGTATGCGTCGCACCCCTCGAATCCGAAGCTGCTGGTGATGGTTTCGACTATCAGATCGAACAGTCGGTCGATGTCTCTAGTGCTCATCATCGCTGTGGTGACGGAGAGGGCTTTCTCGAGGGAGCTGTCTTCCACGATATCGCTCATACTCTGCGACCTATATCTGATTTGTGAATTACGTTGTTACGCACGATTCGCTACTGACGCCGAGTTTTGAGTCCGTGGCCGATAGGGACGATGGCCATGTGATTTAGGTAAGGAAGCTCAAATCGCGAGTGCGCTCCGATTCCTCTTCATCCCTTTCAAGAACAGGCCGCAATGGCACTTGCCGTGCCTCTCCACGTCCCCACCACGCGTCGGCTTGCACGGACACTGATAGTCCGAGTTGTGCTCGACTCGGCATGGACAGTAGAAATCCCCGAATGCGTCTCTCTTGGCAAGGAGCCCTTCCAGTATTTCCTCCTTCATCTCGCTGAAATGGTAATCTCGCAGTCCTGCGAATCCATTGACCCTGTCTCTGATCTCATCGTCCGTGAGCTGCGCGTACCGTTCCCCAGACCATTCGCCATTACCCGCTCTCAACACGAGAAGCTGGCCACAGACGCTGCATCTCACGAGCTTCCCTTCGGCAACGTCCTCTTTCGGTGGGAAGCGTGCTGAGCATACCGGACAGAACACCCTTGCCGGGGGACCATCGGTCAAAGCCCGAGCACCTTCTTGAGTTTCTCCTCGTCATGACCGACGACAATCTCGGAGCCAACCACGACCACAGGGAAGGAATGCCTTCCCGTCATTTCTTCTATTTCTTCAAGGACTCGCTCCTGCTCAGCATCGTCCAGCAGATCGACGTCAACAGCTTCGTATTCCACGTTCTTCTCGGACAGAAACCGTTTCGTCCTTCTGCAGTACGGACAAGTGCTCAGTGCGAATATCTTCACAACATCTGGCAACCACTACACCTCCTCCAGACGCTATCGGGGAGACGATATCGACGCCTCGGGACATAATACCTGTCCATGAAAACGTCCGCCGGGGCGCTGTGACATCCTTATAGCTGGGTAATCCCATGGCCTTTGCCGTTGGTTGAAATGCCAGGCGAGTTATTGTACCTGTCGTTTGCAGACGTCACCGAAGTCGCGCTGCCGATAGCCGAAGTAATAGAAGCCGTGGAGTCGGCCTTTCGTGAGAAGGGGGAAGGCAGGACCGAGATGCCTCCAAAACCAGGCATTCACCCTGTGCAGGACGCGTTCATCCACGCCATGCCAGCATACGTTAGCGCTTTAGGTGCGGCTGGAATGAAGTGGGTCAGTGGCTATCCTGGGAACCGTGAGCGCGGACTACCGTACATATCCGGGCTCATAATACTCAACGACATAGACTCGGGGCTGCCGATGTGCGTAATGGATGCTGCGTGGGTGACTGCGAAGAGGACTGCCGCCGCGACCGCAATCGCCGCCAAGTTCCTTGCGTCTGCAGAGTCGAAGGTTTTCGGAATCCTGGGTTGCGGTGTACAGGGACGTGCGAACCTAGAGGCCGTGAATGAAGTCATCAGTGGTCTCGAAGAGGTTCGCGCCTACGACGTCGATGCTGAGGCAGCGAGCAGCTACGCTGACGATATGGAGCGAACATACGGCCTTGAAGTACAGGTTGCGAGCGAACCCAGAGGGGCGGTCGAAGGCTCAGACATAGTCGTCACTGCGGGACCCATACTGAAGGACCCACAGCCTGCGATAGATGCGGGATGGCTCAAAGAAGGCGGGTTTGCCTGCCCAATAGACTTCGATTCGTACTGGATGCCGGGGGCGATGCACGCAATCGACAAGTTCTGCACCGACGACATCGACCAGCTCAAGTACTACCAGACGGTCGGATATTTCTCGGGGATACCGGCAGTCTACGCTGACCTTTCGGAAATTATCATCGGACGGAAGCCTGGGCGCGAGTCGGCCGAGGAACGGACGATGTCCATGAACCTTGGAATCGCCATCGAGGACATGGTCACGGCCGTAAGGATATTTGAGCGGGCCAAGGCCAAGAACATCGGTACGTGGCTTTCGTTGTGAGACACGTCTGCAAGCCGAGACCGATTCGCGATGTAAATGGGATGGCGCCCCGGTCGGGATTTGGACCCGAGTCCCGAGCTCGACAGGCTCGGATGATAGGCCGCTACACTACCGGGGCTTTGAGAGATAAGGGCGATGCGATAAGACGGTTCTTGACGCATCGCCAACGAGGCAAAAGCTCACTGCGTATATAAGCGTTGGCGGCTCTGGAGAAATGGGTGGTCACGTTGGAAGTACGTCCTCAACAGTCCTTGGCTTCCGTCTTGTCATCAGATGCATTCGTCTCGGACTTCTTCTCCTCGTCCTTGAAGTCCTCAAGAGGCTTGCTCGTGTACATGCCACACTTCATGCAGTAGAAGCTGACGAACATATCATCCTTGGTATCTGCCTTCAGCTCCTTGCCGCAAATCCTGCAATCGGTTCTCATCTCGTGCATCTTCATCCTATCACTTCGCGAGGGTGCGGACAGACCGTCATACTCCATAATCTTTTGGTCGATGGCGGTGCATTTCGCGCGATCAGCGCGCCGTCATTATCTTGAGAATCGCTTCCGCTGGCGCTCCGTCGCATTCTTCCAGCGCCTTCCGCGCTTCCTCCTCTGAGCATTCCGTCTGAGACATGACGAGCTGGACGTCGTCTTCGACGATGCCTCCGTCATCGACGGTCGCGTCGTCGCTGTGGCGCTCTCGTTCCTCAGGATTTCCGATTATCTGATATGTGACCTGACCCTGCATGGTGACAGCAGTCACCGCAGCGTCCTTGAAGACAAGTTCCCTCTTCTTCGTTCTTATGACAACCTCTTCGATGTCCTGCATCTCTTCCTGCGTGATGCCCATCCGTCGCATGGCCGCCTTCATCTGCTTGGGATTCACCCTTCCACCTGGAAACATGGCTGCCACCTTACTATCCTATTGTATGGCGTAGAGTATCAACGCTCCCAATAAAAGGGTTTCTCTGTCGCGACGGGGTGACGGCCGCGAACATCATGGTCGATTCTATAGGCGAACGTTTTATACCCTTCCAGCCAATAGATGCTATCCGTTCGATTACGGAGTAGTGCTGGTTATGGCCGAGAACAAGGACCTAATGGACGCCCAGGAAGCGCTGGCGAAAGGCGATTTCGAGAAGGCTGTGAGCAGATTCAACAAGGCGATCAAGGCGGATCCCAAATGTGCGGAAGCGCACTTCGGCAAGGCCGAGGCCGCCGTCGGCTTCCCCAAGATGTCCGTAGAGGATGTCCAGACGAGTTACAAGAAGGCGGTCGATCTCGATCCCAAGAACCCGATCTATCAATCATCCTACGCTGCGTTCCTCGTTGAGATCGGCAGGTTCAACGAAGCCGAGGCCGCGTATAACCAGGCGGCGACGATCGACCCCGACAACGCCAGATACTACTACTCGGAGTTCGGAATGGAGTATATGCTGAAGGCGCCCATCGTCATGGAGAAGTTTCTCGACGATAAGACCAAGGACATGATCATGGCCAAAGGACTCAAGTACCTACTGAAAGCCGTGGGAATCTCGGAGGAGGATGCCCGAAGGCTCCTCTCGCAGTAGAAGTAGGTGATCTCTACCAGGTCTTTGTGCGCGACATCTCCCTCTTTTCCGCACAATGGAGGCAGATGCCGATGCCTCTATCCAAACATCTCTCGCAGACCAGCTTCCCACACAGGCCGCATGTGCGTGTCGCAGGCCGTCCGCAGGAGCTGCATGTGCCGACCATCGCCATTTCGATTGACTAAGGACGCATCGTGCAGATAAACCCTTCTCACAGAGGCACGTCAGAGCAGTCGCAACCACTCCAGAGCCTCTACGACGCCATCGCCGTTACCGCTCTTTGTGGCGTATGTAGCAACTCCCTTCGTCTCGTCCGAAGCGTTCCCGACGGCGATCCCCCAACCACACCCTATGAGCATCCTCTCGTCGTTCTCGGAATCACCTATGGCAGCGACATCTTCGATGGAGAGTCCGATAACCTCGCAGGCTTTGCGCACACCGACGATCTTGTCGATGCCGCGCTGCATTATATGTATCGCCCAGCCCGTCGATTGGACGTCGACTTCGAACCCCTCCAGCAGGCGTCGAACATCCTCAAGGCTGAACTCCCGTTTGATACCTACCTCCGTCTCTCGCCATCGGTCGGTAAATAGTTTCTCCACCCTCATGTTCTTCCGAAGGTGCTCGAACGCTCTCCTCGAATCGTCGGGACTAGCTACTGTCCACACCTTCTGCCGATGGCAGATTATTCCTCCGTTCTCCGCGATTATCGGTCCATCGAAGCCAGCGTAGATTGCGAGCGAATAGGCCACTGGCAGCACATTACCGCTCGCCAACATGACCGCTACGCCTGAGTCGTTCACCTTTCTTAGTGCCGTGATGGCTTCGATTCCGACTCTCCGGGTCGAGTCCGAAAGGGTTCCGTCAATGTCGACGACCACTCCACGGACATCTCCAGGCTTCGGTCGGCCTCTCCTCTCACTTGTCCTCAATCGCCCTCAGCTCGCCGAGAGTAGTGATTCTCTCCGCAAAAGCATTGTGTTTGTGTATGGACTCCTCGCTCTCGCTCCTGACCGTTACATGGACGGAGTCATCCAGCTGTCCGTATCTGTCCAGTATCTTGCCGAGGATGTCTCTGACGACGTCCTCCACGAACTTCGGGTGTCTGTGGGCGTTGATGACAACGCTCGCCTCGTCTTCCCGTTTCAGTATTCCGTAAGTCGGGCTGCTCAAGGAGCTCTCCACCACGTCTATTAGGTCATCTGCCTCGATATCCACATGTTCAGGCACTTCGATCATCAAGGTCGTTTGATTCCTCTGATTGTGTGTTATCATAGGCATATCGCCTATGGCCTCGGCCATCTTCGGGCTGTCTCCTGCAATGCGCGTGCGAACGGTCTCCATCGCGCATGGGCAAGCGGTCATACCCTCCACCTCGACTCCGATGAGCTTCATCAGCTCGTTCCCCCGTTTCGCGGTCGCTCTCGCTATAAGCTTGAACGGCTCGAGCGAGTTCCTTCCGGTGTCCGTGGTCTTCTCGAGGAAGTAGTCTGCCCTCATGTTGACCTCGCCGTAGCTGGCGTATTCGTGCCTGTCTAGAAGCTCCCGACAGATCTTGGCTGCGAGCTCCTCCAAACTCGTGGCCTTTCGTCTTACGCTCTCATCGATCATCTCAGTGAGAATCTCAACGTTCCGACTCATATGGGAGCCCTTCTGCGTCGATGGCAGATCGACGAACAAGTCTATCTCGGCAGTCACATGGTTATCCTTGTCGTGACGGCTCACGATGATCGGTTTCCTCACGCCCGTTATGCCAACTCGCGTCAGTCTGAAACCGTTCTCTATACGTCGGTTCTGCACATCCAGATGACTCACCTATGTGGGACTCTCATAACCTGAGACCCATAGTAATCCATGACTGATTTACCATCCGAGCTGTAGCAGGGTGGCGTCTTTTATCTCATTCGTAGCGCTGGCATCTGTGACAGTAGTATCTGTTGTACTCTGGCACGTACTCCAGGGGGCCTCCACAGGACGGGCATACCCTCCCTGGTACCGCGGGCGGCGCTGCTGCAGTGCTCTGCGTCCGCGCGACCCCAGTTGGTTGGTCACGTATCGCAGCCAACTGAACGGCCGCGCCGAATACGATGACGCCGAGCATCATCACCACGACCATAGTCATGTCGAAGTAGTCTAGCCATATGAGGCCGATCCCGACCAGCAGCCCGCCTATGACAGCAGTGACGATTCCCAGCGCCTGTTCAATGAAGACGATGGTCATGGCGAGTGCGATACCAGCGCAAACAAGCGCTACTATCGCGTCACCCGCAAGGTCTTGAACTACGAAGTAGGTGAGCAGGCCAGCCACCACTCCAAGGCCCATCTCGGCTAGGAATATGAACACGTAGCTGCCGACTACAGCGCAAAGCATCGAAACAACGAGTCCAACGAGCACTCCGCCCACAGCTGTTCCGAGCACAAATCCAAACAGCCCCCCGATCATCGCGCCGATGAACGACATCAGGTGTCTCCAGACTATTCGGCCGGCAAAGGCGAGCAGAAAGCCGATCAGGAGAATCAGGATATAGATAAGCACGCCGAGGTCGCTTGAGAGGCCGTCCTCGAAACCCTGCGGCGGACCTTGAGCCATTCTACCCAACCCCGTCGTGCGAGTATCGGTAGTCGTACCTTTTAAATCTTCGCAGGCTCGGGCGGCCTTGAAGGAGGTTGGGCCAAGCTGTTTTAACAGGGCGATGCGATGAAGGATAAGCCATGATATGCGGAGTTGACGAGGCAGGCAGAGGGCCGGTCATCGGGCCGCTAGTCGTCTGCGGCGTCTCCTTGACCGACGACGCACCTCTGGTGGAGCTCGGAGTCAAGGATTCGAAGATGCTGAACCGCAGAAGGCGCGAGGAGCTGGCGCCTAAGATCATGGATTTGTGTCGCACAGAAGTGCTTGAACTTCCTGCGGAGGAAATCGACGCCATAAGAGCTCGAATGACGCTCAACGAGGCTGAGGCTATGTTGTTCGCGCGCGTCGTCGACAGACTGTCCCCACGGGTGGCGTATGTGGACGCCGCCGACGCGAGCGAGAAGCGGTTTCGGGAGCTGACCAAATCACGCATGAGGTGCGATGCGGAGATCGTGTCGAGGCACAGGGCGGACGAATTGTATCCCGTGGTTTCCGCCGCGTCGATAGTCGCGAAAGTACACAGGGACCGCGGCATGGACCTGATTCAGGAAGAGCTCGGAGTGCCAGTGGGTTCTGGCTACACGTCAGACCCCGTCACGAAGACCTTTATGCAGACATGGCTCGAAGAGAAAGGGACCCTCCCGCCGCACGTCCGGCGGACCTGGAAGACGTCCCAAAAGCTAATGAACCTCAACGGAATCAGGAGGCTGGATTCGTTTGAGGGATGACTTTTGGCTGAGGAGTTACTGAGAGAGGCGATAGATCGGTTCAATGCCAAAGTCGCAGAGAACCACGAGCTCGCCAAAGAACTGGAGGGCGTATCGAAGTTGATACAGGTGGAACTCGAAGGCGACGATTGGTATCATTTCAAACTGGAGAACGGAGCAGTCAACGCCCTTAACAAGGGTGGTGTAGAGAACCCGGATATTAGGATCATCACCAGCGCCGACACGCTCAGACGACTGTGGAGCAGGGAGCTGAGAGTGATGAAGGCCCTTGTGACCAAGAAACTGCAGGTCAAGGGATCCATGGAAGACCTTCTGAGGCTAAAGCAATTCTTCTGACCCAGATGCCTTTGCCGAGACGGATACTTTTAACTACATAGTATACATTAGTCGGCCACAGCGGGGTGGGGTAGCTTGGAAATCCCATCAGGCTCATAACCTGAAGATCGTTGGTTCAAATCCAACCCCCGCTACTTCCCCTCCCTGAGAAACGCTTTCTAGCAGAAATTCTGATATATTGGTTGCGACTGATAACCGGACTTGTGACAACTCGCAGTTCTTACGGAAATTCGCGCTCCCGTCGCCTCTGCCCGTCGTGTCTTCATTGGGACCCAAGGCCCGAGGACGGTTCCGGACCTGGCATGGGCTACTGCCCCGTGAGAGACATCGTGACTGCCGTTAGATCCGACTGTGAATACTTCGAGGAGGCTACGGCATCTAAAAAAGAGGCGAAGAACCGTGAGATATACGGACAGGTCGAGGGAGAACATGAGGAGGAGGACGAATGAGGCCGAAGACGAACCTGCAAAACGCTTAAGTCGCCTCAACCTGGTCACCTGCTGTTCGGTGGGATTCTGATGAAAGCTGTAATATTGGCCGCTGGAGAGGGTATGAGGCTCAGGCCACTGACCGCCTCGGAGCCCAAGGTTATGATCCCCGTCGCGAACCGCCCGATCATCGAGTATGTGGTCGACGCCCTCGTGAAGAACGATATCAGCGATATCGTCATGGTCGTGGGATACCGCAAGGAGCGTATAATGTCCCACTTCCAAGACGGCAGGAAGTTCGGCGCGAAGATAGAGTATGTCGTCCAGGAAAAGCAGCTAGGGAACGGCCATGCTCTAAACTGTGCAAGAGACAGGGTTTCCGGAGACTTCCTCGTACTTGCAGGAGACAACATCGTCGACTCCAAGGCCGTAGGTGACCTCATAGCATCCGGCACCAGTCCCTGCGCGCTGGTCGTGGAGAGTGAGAACCCATCGAAGTACGGAGTGGTGACGATTGAGAAGGGCTCCATAAGAGGTGTCGTCGAAAAGCCACAGAATCTGGTATCGAACATCATACTCACGGGGCTCTACTGCCTGCAGAACTCGATATTCGATGTGATAGAACGCAGTATTGCGGACGGCGAATATGGTCTCAGCTACGCCGTGAGTTCCGCTCTTGGAGATCATCCTGTGATCCCCGTTTTCTCCGATGGAATGTGGATTGATGCAGTGTATCCGTGGGACTTGCTGGAGTTGAACGCGGCCGCACTCGAAGACGCGAATGTGAGGACTGCTGGCAAGATTGAGAAGCATGTGACGACGATGGGGCCAGTCGGAATAGGGGAGGAGACGATCATACGCGCGGGCACAACGATCTATGGTCCGGTTCTAATTGGCGAGGGGTGCGACATCGGTCCGAACGTAACGATATTCCCTTCGACTAGCATTGGTGACAATGTTACGATCGACCCCTATACGATGATCAAGAACAGCATACTCATGAGTAATACCAGCATCGCAGCGCACTCGTATCTCTCGCACTGCGTCCTGGGTTACGGCGTAAAAGGAAGATCCCATCTAATGGCTGCGGGCGCTGAAGCGTATATGAACGTCGCGGACGAGTTCTTCAAGGTGCCTCATATCGGCTCGATTGTGGGAGAAGACACGGAGTTAGGCACAGGCGTGATAGTTGAGCCAGGGACGATCGTCGGAGCTGGCTGCAAGATCTCCAGCGGCGCGAAGATCACCAGGAACCTGCCAAACAGGTCCCTGGTCACTTAGGGTGAGAATCTCATATGTGTGGAATCGTCGGCTACGTAGGCGGCAAGGAGGCGCAGCCCATACTCATCGATTGCCTGAAGCGGCTGGAGTACAGGGGCTACGACTCCGCGGGCATAGCCGTCATCGGTGACGGAATTCAGGTCTACAAGACCGGGGGAGAGATTGCCGCTTTGGAGGCGGGAATGCCGACAATGAAAGGTTCTGCTGGCATCGCACACACGAGGTGGGCGACCCAGGGAAGACCCACTACGGAGAATGCGCATCCTTTCGAGGGTTGCGAGGGCAAAGTGGCTATCGTTCACAACGGCATAATCAGCAACTTCATGGACTTGAGAGAGTCGTTGGCGGCGGAGGGTCACGAGTTCTCGTCCGAGACGGACACAGAGGTGTTCGCACACATGGTAGAGGCGGAGCTGAACAGCGGCGATCTGCTAACAGCCGTTCGTAAGTCGCTGAAGCTAGTGGAAGGCACTTACGCGTTCGCAGTGGTAGCGGACGGGCGAGATGAAGTCGTCGCCGCGCGCTGCGAGAGTCCATTGGTTGTCGGTCTGGGCAATGGCGAGAACTTCCTCGCCAGCGACGTGACTGCCCTGCTCAAATACACTAATCGCGTCGTTTACATACTTGATGGCGAGGTTGTGCGAATAACCAAAGATTCGGTCACGATAGTGGATGCAGAGGGAAAGCAAGTCACGCGCAACCCTGAGAGGATAGAGTGGTCTATGGAGGACGCTGAGAAGGGCGGGTACCCTCATTTCATGTTGAAGGAAATCTTCGAACAGCCAGCTGCGATTCACGAGTCGCTTCTCGGGAGAATAGGGGCCGTCGATGGGGACGAGCCGTTCATCACCGGGAACTCGTTCTCGAGCGTGAAGATCGTCGCGTGTGGGACCTCGTACAACGCTGGACTTGTGGGGAAGTACATAATCGAAGAACTCGTGGGTATACCTGCGACGGTACAGATATCTTCAGAATATAGATACTCCGCGGCCGCGCGCGAGAATCCACTCGTTGTCCTTATAACGCAGAGCGGCGAGACGCTGGATACGATAGCAGCTGCGAGAGAGGCGAGAAAGCGTGGGAACTCCACCGTCGCGATAGTGAACGTTATGGGCTCCGCAATAACGAGGGAGGTGGACCATGTCATCTACACCCGCGCAGGGCCGGAGATAGGCGTGGCCGCGACGAAGACCTTCGTCACCCAGCTGACGGCGCTCTACTTATTGGCCTTGGAACTCGGATCCAAAGGGAGGGTTCTGACGGCGCAGGCGAAGCACAACATCGTCAGCCAGCTGAGGAACCTCCCGCGGGCGGTCCAGGACGTGCTCAACCAGGCCGATACTATAGAGGCGGTGGCGAAGAAGTACAGCGAAGCCCGTGATATGTTCTTCATCGGGAGGAATATCCACTATCCCATTGCGATGGAGGCCGCGCTCAAGACGAAGGAGATATCCTACATACATGGCGAGGGTTATCCCGCCGGCGAGCTGAAGCATGGTCCGCTCGCGTTGCTGTCGAAGGATTCTCCCGTGATCGCGATTGTGTCTCGTGATCACACGTACGACAAGATGATCGGCAACATCAGCGAGGTTTCTGCGAGAGACAGCCCGGTAATTGCGGTGGCGAGCGAGGACGATACAGAGATTGGCAAGTTCGCAGACGATGTCATCTACCTGCGCAACATACCTTCGCTCTTCTCACCCGTACCCGTCATCGTCGCCCTTCAGCTTTGGGCATACTACCTCGCCAAAGAGAGGGGTTGCTCGATCGACAAGCCGAGGAACATTGCTAAGACGGTCACCGTCGAGTAATTCGGCCAACTCGATTCTCAAGCTATCTTCTCGGGGCAGAAGTCTCTCCGCGAGCACGATCTGCACTTGCCCGGCCTCTTGTGGTTCCTGTGCGCCTCTCCCTTGATTCGCGCTCGCCTGATATCCTGGACCTTCTCGAGGAGCACTTTCTTCATGTCTTCATTGTATTCTATCTCGTGCTCCTGTTCGGGATACCTCAATACGCCGTAGGGAGGAGGGATCCCGGTCGCATCCTCTATCAGGAGGCAATAGGCGGCAATCTGCACGATGTGTGAGAATAGAGGCCCCTGAGGCGTCCTTCCTTTCTTGACCTCCACAGGTATCTGCTGGTCGCCCAGCTTCATGACGTAATCGGGTTTGCCGGATATGCCGTACTTCTCGGAAATGAACACCTTGGAGTCGTCCATGTCTATGTACTCGATCTTGCCCTTGATTTTGAACTCGTTCCTGAGCAACTGTGCTATGTCCGCCGACTTCAGGGACCTGTAGAGGAAATAGGACGCAGCTATGAGCCATAGCAGTGCCGCGAACTCAAGCGCTTGCGCAAGCCTGTCATCTTGCATAACGAACCCGACCGCATTTACTGCGATGATCACCGCTACTATCGCGAATATCAGCACGATCTTTTCGTATGCCAGAGTCTTGCTCTTTATCGTAGACCTGGTCGCCTTGAACAGGAAGAAGGATGCCGCGAGTACCCAAATGAGAGCGACAACGCCCATGATCTCGCTCAGGTGCATGAAATCGTCCTCGAAAACAAGCTCCAGACCAATAATGGCAATCACAGTTGCCGTCACAGCATACCAGAACACCATAGTCTCCGATTGACTTGCGGACTTCTCTTCGGCATCTATCTCCCAAAGAGATCTGCCGATTTCGTCGTGCTCGCGTATGCCTTTGTCCAGCTCCTCGCCCCGAGACTCGAATTTCTCGCTCAACCACCAGCTCAGTGGGCAGTAGCTGAACTTCTCCAAGTCACCGGCGGAGACGCGTATGTCCGCATCATTCTCCATCGGCCACGCTAATCCTCGTACTCACCCAATAATGTTTGCCAGTGGACGTCACCAAGGTCATTTGTCGTGGAAGTGCGTGCCATCCAGCAACATGATTCCCTCGGGGGGCTCAATCCCTTCGATGAAGCCGAACCAGTAGACGACAGCTCCCGTGCCGAAAATCTCTGTGTATGGCTTCAGCTGGCGTCGCACATTCTTCTTCAGCTCTATCTCGTCGCCGAAGGAAGCCTTCGACTCTATCCAGAACACCTTCGTGCCGTCTATTACCAGCGGTTTGTCGAGCAGGACATCGGGAGTCTTCTTGTGCGTGGACCTCAGATCCTCCTCGGTTCGATATTTGAGGTGCCTTCGGTCGAGCCAGTTCTGCAGAAGCCCTTCCCCCCACTTCCCCCTCTCTGCCTGTACTTCGGATCCTTTGGGGGAGTATATGATGTCCGCCTGTGCCACATGCTTGAGCTCCTTCCTGAGCCGTTTGTTGGGGCAGCTGTTAGGGTCCCGCAAGTACTTCCAGTACTGCTTCCTCGTGATCTTGATTTCAGGAGCGAGCATTAATCCAAGGAGAACGGAGGGGAAGTTGATTCTCCTGGCCAGCTTGTATATCGTAGACCCTTTCCTCCACTCCTTCGCAAGCTTGAGGATGTCTTTCTTGACGATGTAGTATCTTCTCGTGGCGTCACGGACCGTCCTTTGCGTGTACATAACCAGGAGCAACTCCCGGTCAATCTTGAGTTCGTCTACGAGTCGGTCTATGTCCCGAGGAGTCTTCAATCGTGAGTATATGTTCTTGTAATCTTCGTATTTCATTGGATTCACTGTCCAGCAGGTTGAGGCTGAACGAACCGCTCGGTCTGCTAAGAGCGTTTTCGCGGCTCTTATCTCCGAGTCTCTACTTATTACTTTGCGGCATACTTATCGCCAGCCGAGCGTGTCCAGTGAGTCAGCGCAATATTGAAATCAGTTGAAGGCATGGCCGCTTCCAGCACGCTCTCTTGGACGGTGTTCGCGATATGTCTCGGAAAGGTTTCAGGAAGGTCATAATGCCTTCGAGGTATGTCCAGGGGGCGGGAGCCATAGATGAAATTGGGTCGTTCGTCTCAAAGTTGGGGAAACGGCCATTCGTCGTGGCAGGCAAGACATCGTTCGGCAAAGTCGGAGTGCGCGTGGAGGACAGTTTGGATAGTGCCGAAACACCCCTCGTCGGATTCGTAAACAGCGTTGGTGAATGCACCTACGAGGGAATTGACTCCGCAGTCAAGGAATCATCTCGAGCAAGAGCTGATGTAATCATCGGTTGCGGAGGTGGCAAGGCAGTGGACACGGCGAAGGCCGTCGCCGACAAGCAAGGCCTGCCCGTTGTGACCGTACCCACCCAGTGCGCGACGAACGCCGATCAGATGGCAGACGCCGTAATATTCACTGCTGACCACCAGTTCGTCGAGGATTATTATCTGTCGAGGGCGCCGGCGCTCGTCCTTGTTGATACGGAGGTAGTGGGCTTCGCTCCTGTCGAATACCTCGTCCAAGGTATGGGTGACGCGCTAGCCTCGGGATTCGAGAAGCCAGCATACGCATCGACCATGTTGAAGAACGAGTCCGATTCCCTTGCCACGTCGGCGGCCGTAGAAGTCAATCTAAGATGTTTCTCGGTCCTCATGGCTCATGGTGTTCAGGCCAAGAGCGACTCGCAAGACGGCACGATGTCGGATTCCCTTGAGTCGATCATAGAGGCCATAAAGCTGATGAGCGGGTTCGGGTTCGGCGGCGGCGGTTGCGCCGCCGCACACGCCATACACAATGGCCTCATATCCGTCCCGGGTGTCGCGAGGAAACATGGAGAGATAGTCGCGTTTGGTACTCTATCGCAGATGATGCTCGAGAGGCGATCTTCGCTCGAGGTCGAACGCGTCATGCGGTGGTGCGGAACACTCGGTCTTCCAACATGCCTGGATGAACTCGGCGATTTGGACCGTTCGCGCCTCCGCGAGGCGGCGGAAAAGGCCTGCGACCCCGAGGACACGATGCAGAACATGCCGTTCGAAGTAACGCCCGAGATGGTTTTGGACGCGATCAATATGGTCGATGATGTGTCCCGTTCTCTGGATTGACCATGCGCATCGAGCATCTGCGGCCGCCCTCGCCGAGAACTGCTGGCTTGAGCGGCCTCCTTGGAAAACCCTATATACGCCCACCACGATTCCAAATCCGTTGCCGGTTAGCGGCAGAAGGGATGATTAGAGGAGGCATTCAAGATGAGTAGTGCGTTGGATACGATTGTAGCGCCGATTTCCTCCCCTCCATGGCTCCCGCGGGACGTCGCCGAGGGACGCAGATACGCCTGGTGGGCCGGGATAATGTTCCTGTTGTGGGTTCTTATCTGGTTCGTGATCGCCATAGTTGAGCTCACGCTTTTCGCCGTAGGAGACCACATATCCGGGCTCATGATTGGACTCGTGGGTTTAGTGGCGATGATCATATGTTTCATGTCCGCAATGTTTCTCAAGAGAACGGTCATCGATGCGATTGACCAGGGTAGATTCCACGATGCCAAGAACGATACGGTGGTCTGGATACTGTTCGGTTTCGCTGCTTTCGCGATACCATCTATACCGCTGATAATCACATACATCAAGCTGAGCGACGCCATAAGCGCCCACACGCCTGTCGGGTACATGCCATACGCCCCAGGGACCGTAGCTGCCCAGGCGCCACAGGCACCGCCTCACCACCAGGCGCCGCCCGTACCGGCACCCGTACAGGGACCGCCTCCGGGAAAGCAGCACCCACAGTATCACCCGCACACGACGCCTATGCTGAGGTGCAAGAACTGCAACGTCCAGTTCCCGACGTTCATGCACACCTGTCCGAACTGCGGCGCACCGAAGGAATGAAAACCATTTCCCGCCTTACCCTTTTCCGATTGCCTATGATTGGGACCAGTGTGAGCGATGACTGAGATTCTATACATGAAGGATATCGAGTCCAACTACATCCGTGAGTTCGACGCCCGTGTCCTCGACAGAGGCTTCGATTTCGTAGTGCTTGATCGGACGGCGTTTTACGCCGTCGGCGGTGGACAACCGTCCGATACCGGAAGACTATCGTGGTCGGAAGGCAGCACCGAGGTGAGAGAGGTCACCAAGAAGGGAGAAATAAGACACCACCTGGTGCAGAACCCTGACATCGTCCCAGACGAGCTGAAGGGAACGCTCGATTGGGACAGGAGATACGCTCATATGAGGATGCACACAGCTCAGCACATAGTATCGGGTGTGGTGTACGATTTCTATGGCGGAAGAACTGTGGGGAACCAGATATACCAAGATCGGTCACGGATAGACTTCGCCCCCGTTACCTTCACTGACGAAATGCTTGCCGACATCCAATCCAAATGCAACGACATATTCGACAAAGGCACCAAGGTCGAGATATCCGCGATTTCGAGGGACCAGCTGGAGAAAGAAGTCGATGCGCAGCGTGCCAACCTCGACCTTCTGCCTAAGTCGGTGCGTGAACTCCGAGTCGTCACAATAGGTGATTTCGATGTCTGCCCGTGTGCAGGCACTCACGTGCGATCCCTCGACGAGGTGGGGCGTCTGAGGATCATTAAGAGGGACCGAAAGGGAAAGGACAGGGAGCGCGTGACATACGAACTGGACGAGTGAGTTCGACTCGGTCTGTTTGGGAATCCTGCCTAACCCTTAAGTATATCCGTTTTCGATATTTGAGCCGGGGAGACAATGATCGAAGCAAGGACGGTCACCGAGATATCCAAAGTGTCTATTAGAATCAGCGCGGCGTTCGCTGTAATCGGTGTAGGACTGCTTTATCTCTATATCGCAGTCACGGACGCCTCTACGCCTACAAAGGTGCTTTGGTCAGCGGCACTGTCGCTCGGCGTTGCGATCATATTCATGATAGCGTGGACTATGGCGAGGGATGCGTTGAGAACCTACGAGCGCGAGGCCAAGCGAAAGAAACTATGATTCATTCACGTTTCACCCTCTCTAATCATCTGCCGTTGCCTCCAGCAGAAGCTCCATGAGGTCGACGACCTTCACTCCCGGCAAGTTGCCCAGCTGCGTCTCGCAGAACGGGCAGCAGGTGACAAGTGTGGTCGCGCCCGTTTCTTTGGCTTCCTCCATCTTTCTTAGGGCTAGTTCGCGCGACAGTTGAGGAAACGCCGCTTGCAGGCCAGCGCCTGCGCCACAGCATCTGGATTCGAGTCCGTGGTTGGGCATTTCGACGAAGTTTGCTGTGGCTTTAACGATTTCGCGTGGCTCATCGAATATGCCCCCTAACCTTCCGAGATGGCAGGGATCATGATAAGTCATCCTCTCGCTGGATTTCCTCACCTTGAGGTCTCCGCTTCGTATGAGGTGGACTATCTCCTGCGTTATGTGCACGATTTCTATCCCGCTTTTGAGCCTCTCGGCCGATTTCTTCAACGTGGTGTAGCACCCCGGACAGGCTGTCACTATCTTGTCGATACCAAGCACCTCGAATTTCTCGAAGTTCTCTTTCTCCAGCTCCCGAAAAGCGTCGGTCTGTCCCACTCTCAGGAGGGTCGAACCGCAACAAGGTTCGTCTTGCCCCATGACGGCGAAGTCGACCCCAGCCCTTCTCAGGAGCTTCGCGCTTGCCACCAGCGATGACATCAAAGGCTTTGTGACGGCCGAGGTACAGCCAGCAAAGAACAGCACGTTCTGCTTTCCAGTAGCCGCCTTCGGTATGTCGAGTCCTCGGAGCCATTTCGCACGAGCGCTCCGAGGTTGAAACCAGGGGTTGCCGTAGTTCTTCATACTAGCTAAGAGCGATGAGTGTTCTTTCATCGGCGCGACTCCGTGCTTCAGCAGGTATTCCCTGAATGCCCTTGTGTGATCGGTGTTCTTCAGTGAACACCATCTGTCGCAGTTGCCGCAGAGCGTGCATTCGAATGCAGCTTGAATGACGGACGGGGTAATTTCGAATCTGTTGTTCAGCAACCCGAGCATAGTTCGGTTCCTGCCTTTCATCGACAGCGTCCTGACTTTCATGGCCTGGTACACGGGACATCCTCGTTCGCAGAACCCGCATGAGGCCCCGAAACAGGTCTCGAGTTCGTCTTCGAACTCCTCAAGGCCCGCCGTCGTCATCCCTCCTCCCGGACGAACTTCTTTCCTGGGTTCATGATTCCCTTAGGGTCAAATAGCCTCTTGATTTCCTTCATGTACTTCAGCGAATTTCCGTGCTCCAACTCGAGGTACGGCGCCTTCTGGTGTGTGTCGCTCATGAAGGTGCTCATCGTGCCGTCGAACTCGACTGCTAGTTTGCTGAGCTCATCGTGGAACATCCTGAAGCGTCTCACTTCATCGGCGTTTCTGTAATCAACGAATACCGCACATGATAAAGAGAACCCGATGCTGTTCGGGTGTTCGAGGTATGCGTTCATTCCTATGATGTCCAGATTGTGCTTCTCTGCGACCTCTATGAATTTATGGTAGAATTCCTCAAGCCTGCCGACGGGCACTCCGGGGTCTGCTGCGCCAAACTTCTTCGTCTTCTGCGAATCTGGCCATTTCTGCTTGAAAGGTTCGAAATCGAGAGTGTACTTGGACGCCCACCAGCTTTCTACAATCTCTCTCTCTTTAACTACCTCAGCCTCGAACTCGGAGGCGATGTCGATTGCATAATCTCTCTGCATGGAGGAGATCTTCTTGTCTCCAGCGAACGCGACCGCCAGCAGCGCCTCAGCCCACGTAGGTATCTCGGGCTCCCTGCCATGTTTGGCTGTGTAGGCGTGCGTGTAGAACTTCAACCGTCGTTTGCAGTTGATATGCGCGGCCTCGATGCAAACTCCCGCCTTTAGCAGCCGACTGAGGTAATCGACGGCGCTTCCCATCCGGCGGAACACAAGCATCTCGACGAATCTCGTTTCCGGGATTGGCTCCAGTTTGAGGGTTGCCTCGGTTACCACACCCAATGTGCCTTCGCTGCCTGCGAGGAGGTCTTTCAACTTGTATCCCGATGATGTGAAGTGGGCCTTTCGGTGCCCAAGCTCCAGCACTTCCCCCGTGCCCGTAACGATCTCCGCGCTGAGTAGGCAGTTGAGTATCTTGCCGTATCTGACGCCAAAGGTAGAGTCGTTGTCGCAGGCGATGGCAGCGCCGACGGTGCTGACCCATTTCGATTCCGGCTGATGCGGCAGCCACAGCCCATACGGATTGACCGCATCGTTTACCTCCTGTAGTGTTGCTCCTGCTTGGACTCTTACTGTTTGGTTCTTCGGATCGACTTCTATGATCGAGTTCATTGCGGTTGTGTCGATGAATATTCCTCCGAAGAGTGCCAAAGCCCCGCCGAGCATCCCAGTGAGTCCGCCTCCGGCGACGACGGGAATCTCGTGCGCATGGGCTATCTTGACCGTCCTTTGAACACCGCGAGTCGTCTTCGGTTGGACAACAACATCCGGAGGACGAATCTCGCTCGAGGTCATCGGACTCCAGTCCGCTCCGTAGACGTACAACTCGGCCGGGTCTGTCAACACATTCGCGTCGCCCAGGGCGGCTCTGAGTTCGGAAATGTAATTCATTCAAACATAGCTAGGGGTCTGTCCGTACAAAAGGTTGATTGAACCACAAAATCGTCTATCAAACGCTCTCAAGGATCAGAGTTCAGGGTTCTTGGGTATCTCGACTTTTAGAGCTGCCTTAATCCTTGAGGCTCGAATGGCCCGTTTGAAAGGCCTGGTGGAAGGAGGTTCACGATGTCTTTGACGACGGCAAGCTCAATAGTCACATAAGACGTAGCCCTCTCACCGTTGAAACGAGAGGTCATTACGATGAAAGACGAGATGTTCAAGGATGGTCTGTTGTACGGACTGAACATGCCAGTGTCATACAAATCGCTTGAGGAGCACTCCGTCAAGACTATTGAGACAGGTCTCGAACGCTTCCCAAGAGCAATGAAGTTGTTCAGGATGCTCCAGTCGGACGCCGAGGTGAACACGCTTCTCAACCTGGCCAACTTCATAGCCGTGCGGAAACTCGGCTACAACGATCATGGTCCAATACATGCGAGAATATGCGCAGCCAATGGCATACGCATACTAGACATTCTCCTGGATAGCGGTGAGGTAGAGCTTGATACGGTGGAAGGTCTTGGCATGACGGAGGAGGACGCCTACCTTATCGTCCTCGCTGCGTGCATGCTCCATGATGTGGGCAACGCAGTGCATCGCGAAGAACATGAGATATTCAGCGTTGTATGCGCCAAACCTCTACTGGATAGACTCCTTTCCGAGGTATACCCAGACCTCTCTCGCAGGACAGGGGTGATGTCACAGATTCTTCACGCTCTGTACGCACACGATCACGGCGAGAACGCCCTGACGATGGAGGCCGCGATAGTGGTTGTAGCAGATGGCGCAGACATAACGAAGGGTAGGGGGAGGTTGTCATTCGATCTGGGCAAGCACGACATACATTCCATCTCCGCGTTGTCCATTGAGTCTGTCGACATACGAAAGGGCGAGGCGAAACCCATCGAGATACACGTCACTATGTCCAACTCGGCCGGAATCTACCAGGTGCAGGAGACTCTGGGTAAGAAGGTCGCCACTAGTCCTCTAAGGGATTACGTCGAGATCGTCGCGGATTTGACACCTTCAAAGGAAAAGCCCGAGCAGCGTGTGCTCGACAGGATAGTGTTCTCCGATGGGAAGTACAAGAGTTCCTAGAGCGAGAACAACGGAACCGCCGCCAGAAGCATTGCGAGCGCACCGTACTGTCTGAGAGTGAGGTGCTCCCTGAGCCTCACCTTTGCGACCGCTATTGTGAGCATCGGGTACAGGTTGGTGACCGGCGATGCTATGGATACGGGGCCATTCGCAAACGCGAGGTACATCGTGACGCCTCCCAAAGTCAACATTAGAATGGACAGTGCAAGAACTCGTGAGCCTTCTATCGGCATCTCCAGCCTGCCCTTGGCTCGCAAAAGCCAGTGGATTATCCACATGACCGGACATACAACTGCGAAGACCCCTATGAAATCGGTCTGGCCTATATCGGTCATGACACCTTTCGACATAGCTGCCGAAGTCCCCCATAGGAGGAATGCCCCGAATGCGAACAGGATCCCTCGCGTCTCCGTCTTGCCCGCACCGCCATTGTTACCGCGATAGGTGAATGCGAGCATGCCAAGCACTACGAGCGCTACGCCTACTCCCTCGCCAATGGACATTGCCTCTCCGAGGAATATTAGCGCAAGGATGACTGTCCAAGGAGCATACGCACCCGCGATCGTCCCGACGATGCTTATCTTCCCGTGTTTGATGGCCTCGAAGTAGGACAAGTACGCTCCTCCGGCGAGAGCTGCTGCGACACAAGCCTTCAACCAAGAGTTGATATCATGGCCGACAGACTCGCGAAACGTGAGCCAATACAAACCGTATATAGCAAAGACGCTGGCGCTAAACAGAAGCAGATAGTCTGCTGAGGATATTCGAGCACGGCTCTCCTTCGCCAGTACTTGGCCGACGCCGTAGAAGAATATGGTCGCCAGGGAGAAGGGAAGCCACAGGATCTCCATCAACTCGCCGTGATAAGTCTCGGGTAGATATACGTTTGTCTCAGGGTCGTCCGAGGCCACCCTCTGGCCGATAGCTCCGTCGGTGGGCTGCCGCTGTCAATGCCCTCTCTCCCTCTTCTTGTCGAACACGACCTCTCCGTGGTATTCTATGAGGGTCACTCTGTGATACGGTATCGAGGCGTCGACGGTCTCGAAGAAGCCTTTATCGAGCGATACTATCTCCGAGCCTCGGATGCTAAGGACGTCGCCTGGAGCCCCACGGTGAACATACCATATTGTCGCCTCGTCGAGGTCTTTCGCAGAGTCCCATTTGAGACGGTTCAGAACCTCCTTCGGATAGACCATCGGCGGGGATATGGTTCTCAGACTGATATCTCACTTCGCAGCCTTTAGGTGACATTGTGCACTATGACGCAGCACTCGCACAAGGTATCTACGGCAGTTCATCGAGCTTTCCCGCGATGGTGTCGGCCAGCTTCAGAATCCTACTTATCTCCTCGTCTCCGGCCGGCCCTTTTGAGTCCACGGCGTCGAGAACGTCGATGTTGGTCCCTTCAAGTAATCCTTCCAGCTGCTTGACCGCTCCTCCAGACCAGCCATACGACGACAGTATGGCGACATGCTTTGTCGGAGCTCTGAGAGTCTTGGTCAGCAGTGTCCCGTAGGTTGCCACTGGGTGAGCGCCGCCCAGCACAGTCGGGGCGCCGATGACGAGCACGGGCGAATCAACCAGCTGTTTGGCCACCTCGCCTATGCTGGTCACGGTGAGGTCGAACATCTGTACCTCTATCCCCTTGCTGATCAGCGCCTCCTTCAGGACCTTGACCATATGTTCCGTCCTGCCCCACATTGAGACATATGCGATGAGCACCTTTCTCTTCATCTTCTCTCCGGCCCAGTCGGTGTATGCATCGATGATTAGTTTCGGCTCTCGGTACATGACGCCGTGTGACGGGGCGATGAGCTTGGGCTCTAGAGCCTTCACCTTCTCGATGGCTTTCATGGCCGGCTTCCTGAAGGGCATCATGATTTCGGCGAAGTACAATTTTGCCAGCTCGAGCGTGTGCCCATTGCCGAACTCGTCGGCATAGAACTCGCCGTAGGCGATGTGCGAACCGAAGAAGTCACAAGGGAAGAGCACCCCGTCCTCAGGAATATAGGTGAACATCGTCTCAGGCCAGTGTAGCCAAGGCGCATCTATGAACTTCAACGTCTTTCCTCCCAGCTCCAGAGATGAACTCTCGTCCACGACCTCGATCTTCTCCTCGGGAACTGCGAAGTACATCATCGCAGCTTCCTTGCCCTTCGCGCTGGTGACAAGCTTGGCACCCTTCGCAAGAGAGAGCATGTGAGCACAAGCGCTCGCATGATCCGGCTCCGCGTGATTCATGACAACATAGTCTATTGCAGTCGGGTCCATGTGCTGCGATACCTTGTCCACGAGCTCGTTCTCAAATCCTGGATTGGTCGTGTCGATCAGGGCGGTCTTGTCCGTCCCCATCACGAGATATGCGTTGTAGCTTGTGCCGTGCGGTAGGGGTATTAGGCCGTCGAACAACCGTCTGCTCGGGTCCTTTGTCCCAACCCAGTGTATATTCGGAGCTATCGTTATGGTACCCATAGGCAATTTCGCCATTCCTTCACCCTCGCGAAGAATGGCGTAAAGGTTCATATCTTTGTTCCCGTTCGAGTCAGTCTCTTCGACCGCGTTAGCCGTGTGCTAGATTGATTGCGGCCGAAACGTAACATTGAAATCGAAGGAACGCTTTGGATGAGTTAGCATCCGGGCAGGGACGGGTGACCTGGAAATCGCAAGACATGTCTGGACGCCTCCGTTCTCAAGGTGGCAATAACATGAATCTCAGATCGAAGATAAAGCGCGTGCCGGAATTCAAAGGAGTTGTATTCTGGGACATCACACCTCTCCTGAAGGACAAGCAGGCCTTCGGACAATGCATCAAGGATCTCGCAGATTGTTTCAGGGATAAGGAGATAAATGTGGTTGTATCGAACGAGGCAAGAGGATTTATCGTCGGAGCGCCGGTGGCGCATGAGCTGGGCGTGGGCTTCGTGCCGATTAGGAAGAAGGGCAAACTGCCCCCCGAAGTGCTTAGCCACAGCTACGAAAAAGAGTACGAGTCCGACGTCATCGAGATAAGGGATGACGGAATCATGCCTGGAGACAAGGTTCTGCTCGTCGACGACCTGTTGGCAACGGGTGGAACAATAAAGGCCAATGCAGACCTTGTGAAGAAGCTGGGCGGCGAGGTGGTTGGGATGGGATTCCTGGTTGAACTGGAATACCTCAACCCCAGAAAATTCATCGGCAACAGCTTCGACATACACTCACTGGTGACAATCGAAACACCTGAGGAATCCTGAAAATGAGGCTTGAGTCTTCGTACGCCCTCAACCCGAGCCGAAGATTCAATTACCTGGCACCTGTATTTAGATGACATGGTGTTCGAAGCTCTCAAGGCCTCACTCAATGAGGCGACCGTCATCGAGCGCGGGGATTACGAGTACATAGTCCATCCTATCACGGATGGCATACCGCGTGTGGAGCCAGAGGTCTTGACCGAGGTTGTCGAAGCGTTGGCAGAGATTGGCAACTTCGACTGCGATACAATCCTGACAATCGAAGCCCTCGGCATACCACTGGCCACTGCTCTATCGTTGAAGATCGGCAAGCCGTTCAGCATCGTCAGAAAGAAGATGTATGGGATTCCAGGCGAGGTCAACTTATCCCAAGTCACTGGATACTCCAAAGGCACGCTATTCGTCAACGGCCTGAAGCCTGGAGACAAAGTCGTTATTGTCGACGACGTAGTCAGTACAGGCGGCACCCTATGGGCGCTTGTGGATGCCCTGAAGAAGATGCAGGTTCAGATATCTGACATACTCGTTGTCATCGAGAAGACCGACAAGAAGGCGGAAATAGAGAGGAAGATTGGCCACGCAATCAAGACGCTCGTGAAGGTCGAAGTTGTCGACGGCAAAGTGGCCGTGGTCTGACACTTCTGCCTATGCAATAATAGTGCGTCGTAAGCAGTGTATTGTGTATAGTTGACTCAAAAAGGAGCGATTTATCCTACCCCGGCAAAGGCTGATTGTAACGCTAATCGTCAGGTTGCGAGGCACGGCTCTTCGCCAATATGGCGACTGATCAGACTATAGTAACCGTTCTGCTCTCTTCCGTCGCCGGCACAGGGGTGGGATTCTGCACCGGGCTCGTCCCAGGTTTGCATGTGAACAACCTCGCTGCGATTGCAGTCGCCAGCTCAGCCTCCGTTGTTGGCATGTCTTGCTGCATCGGATCGTTGTTTGGATGCGGAGAGGCAGCCCTATTGGTGGCCTGCTTCCTCGTGGCAGCCATGATGGCTCACATGTTCTCAGAATCCATAGTAGCGACTTATCTCGGGATACCCTCTGGGGACAATGTGTCGTTGCTCCCAGCGCACAGACTCGCAAAGGAGGGAATGGGACAGAGTGCAGTCCGCACCTCCGCGGATGGGTCTTTGGCAGGTGCGGTCCTTGGCCTGCTGTTCATGTTGCCCGTTTGCGCTTTGCTCGGTCCTCCCATTGATGCGTACTCCCCGCTCAGAAGCGCGATGGGTATCGCGGTGTTGCTGCTGTCGGTTCTTCTCGTCGCCTCCGACGGGATCGGCCGTCGTGCAGCCGTGGGCCGCATACTCCGGGGCGCAGCGTTCTTCTTGATTTCAGGAACAATCGGCTTCGTAGTCTTGGACACCAATTACTTCGCCGCGAGCGTTCCGGACTTCCCCTGGATGCGCGCAGAATTCGTTCCGAAGTCCTCTCTTCTGCTGCCGCTCTTCGCGGGGTTGTTTGGCATACCTACTCTTTTGCATAGCATCGCGCCCGGACACCACGCCGAGGCGCCTCTAGCATGCTTCATGGAGATCAGGACAGAGCCGCAGAACGTAAGTCCCGATATACGGCTGAAGGAGGTGCTGACATCATGCGTCGGCGGAGTACTCGTTGGTTGGATTCCGGGCGTCACATCTGGTTCTTCGGCCACCCTCTGCGCAAGCGCAATCAAAGGGTCAGCACCTGAAGGAGGCGAGCCGGAGGAGGCGGCGCGGTTCATCTGGCTGTATTCTGCGATATCGTCCTGCGGCGCCGTGCTTTCGGTCGGGGCCCTGTTCGCCATTGCCAGAGCCAGGAGTGGCATCATGCAGGCTGTGGTATTCTTCATGGGCGATTCAGCGCTCGAGGTACGCGATCTCGGTGCGATCGATTCCGTATGTGCTCTGCTGATGTCCATGCTAGCAGCCGCATTGCTATCGCACATGGCGATCCACCGCATATCGGGAACGCTCCTTTTACGTCTCCAGAATCTCCTGTGCTCGCGTAAGGCTGCTGTGCTGTCGTTCGTCTTCGTATCATCACTGGTTCTCGCTCTCACGGGCACGAGGGGAGGTCTGCTGCTTCTCGCGTGCGCAGCGCTCGGTCTGCTCCCGCCAATGTGCGGGTCGCGGAGGATAAACCTCATGGGCTGTCTGCTGCTGCCAATTTGCATTGCGTTTCTGCTCGATTGATACGACGGTCGATTTACGTTGTGCAGAAGAACGAGACAGAATAGTTTAGGTAGAGAGGGGTTCCGCCTTTCTCCCCCCGTTAAAATCGCAGGGACCCATTGAGGCCGTGAGGAGTTCGACGCCCGTTCTCGTCGAACGGACTCGGCTCCGCACCCAACTCTTCCGGGCCGCCTGCACAAGGCGGACACCCCTCTACCTTTATCGCGATTCTTTGTTGGTTGAAGGTCGGCACAATGTGGTTTCGACGCTGCGGAAGCACCCGGCTTCGTCGGCACGGAAGCGGCGGCCGGAAGCCTCCGAAACCGTGGCGGGACTAGGCCGAAATCCTTGCCGTTACGCTCTACCTGTTTAGTCAACTTGCTATTTAGTTTTTTTCGTTACTGACCCCCTTCTTGGGACAATATCAAAAATGAGTCAATAGACTACGTCATCCGGGGAGTTTTTCGTGCAGTTTCTCGCGTGTATATCCGAACGGTAGAAACAGCGTTTCCGCCGCCCGTACGAGAAGATCTACGTACGCCTCTGCGTCGTATTCTTCGTCGCCGGAGATGAGCGGTTCGACTCTCACACGGGCACGGTCGGCCCTGCTCTTTCTGTCGGTTATGACGTATCGCACCGCTTCTCCAGGGTGCAGCGTCGCCCCCTCCCTCCGCAGCTGTTTGAGCGCCGCCAAACCATCGTTGAACTGCTCGTAATCCTCTATGCCCTTCGATATCCTCCTCCTCAGAAACAGTTTACGTAGCGGGACCGTCTGCGACCTTACGGCCTTCACGAACTCCGGCAGCACCTCCAACGCCTCGGGTATTGCATCGCGGAACTCGGAGGCATCGGCCGCCCTTGCGAGGATCGAGAGCATCTCGGACTGCATCTCCCTCACAATCTCGGCTGAATCGCTCCTTCTCAACTCGATTCCGCGCACCTTCAACTCACCACTCAGGAATGCACCGTAGTACCTGTTCAGTACCCCAACGCCGCTCGCCCTCGACGGCAGGAATACGATCCATCTGTACGTGCCTTCAGCATCGAGTGGTATGCCTATGTGGCCGGACACGTGTTCACAGAACCTCTCCGCATCTCCGGAGCCCCTGAGCCAGAGCGAGTCGATTATGCCGTGGAGTATCTCGTACCCATGCGCCTCGGCTATCCCCGACGCATGCAGCATTATCTCCCTGCCGTACGCGTTGATAGCTTCATGGCATTCTATCCTCCCGAACCTCGCGTTCCTGTAGCCCGTGTATCCGAAGCAGTTGTGTACTAGCACACCGTTCGCCAATGCGAAGCCGTGGAGCGGGTCAGCGACAGAGAGGCAGCAGACGCGGTCGTTTAGCGGCACGACTCTCCTTGTTGAAGCGACCTTCACGCTTCCGGTGCATCTATTCCCATCCCAACCGTCTTGGTAGAGCGACGGAAGCGAAGGCAGCCTGTCACCGACCTTCAGTTCGTCCGCCCTCATGATGCGCAGTTTCCCGCCTTTTATAGCGTAGCATGGATGATCCAGCGTTAGCGTAATCGTACTGCCATCGACGTCCAGCGAAACCATCTCCTCCGGCGCGGGGAACATCATCACACTGGACACGTGCTTGATCGCAGGAGCCATATGTTCGTCGACGCCGAACACGCGTAGGTCGTCTCGCACGACGTGCTCGCCGATGCGACGCCCCGAGTAACGTTCCACGATGCTGCCTATCGGAGTGATGTCGAACCTTCCGTTCAGCCTATGTGGCACCGCCGTGTCCTCGTCCAGGCAGGTCACGAGAAGCCATTTGAGTATGTCCGAACGCCCCTTGTACAGCGCGGAATCGCCGACGCCATCCTTCACCATCCTCTTGAACCTGGTGCGGCGCTCTATCACAGGCTTGAGCACGCGCGGTATGAGGCCGATGCGTCTGTCGCATATACTGTATCCGAGCACGGGAACGGTACGCGCGGTCTCATTGCAGCAGCCGCACATAATAGTCTCCGGTGAGATGTTGAAGCGCGTCATAATGTTCGGGTAGAGTGAGGTGAAGTCCACCTCGAGCACTTTGTCGAACACGCCCACCCTTGGCTCGTAGATAAACCCACCACGGTCTGCGACGATCAGCTCCTTGGCAGTCTTGAACCTCTCCGGCAGGTTCTTCTTCCACATTATGGCGCATCCGTCCATCAACGCCTGGTTCACCTCCATAGTGCTTATGGCGCTCCCGGGGGAGAACCTGCCAAGCTCTTGGATGGGTGTGCGTGATATGCGTGCGAGGTCGATCAGCCCTCCAAGACCGCCCTCCATAAGCATGAACGAACTGTCGCGGTCGAGGTGCACCCTGCCAGCGAGTTTATGTGAGGGAGGCTTATACTGTACCCTGCCGTAAGTGAAATACGATTTGCCCTTCGTGCTCGGACGCCTCTGCCGCTCCCTCCCTAGCCGAGGCGGCTCCATGCCCAAGACCCTCGCCCTGTGATCCAGATAAGGCAGCAGAAACGCGTCTCCGCCGTTGGTGTATATTATGTCTGGATCAAGCTTCTGAACGACCCTCTCCAGCTCGCGGAGTATTTGACCCTCATCGCCGTCGATGACGTCGGAGCCGACCTCGGCCTGTAAGAGCCGGTCTTCGAACGATTCCAGTCCCTTCCTGCCGCTAGTTGTCGCCTGCAGCTCGACCGTCGATAACGGCGGTAGCTCGTAGTCCATGTCGAATGGGTCGTCCAGCATACTCGGTTTAGGCGATAGCTCCATCCTGCCCATGGGGAACAACCCTTTCTCTACGAGGTATCGTTGGCTGAACCTGAGGTCGACGTTGAACAGGTCGTAATCCCTGTACCTCCCCCGGTTGTCTATCGTCCGTGCAGTCTCCTCGACCCTAGAATAATCCTTTATCGTTATGCCTAGCACATCTTTTGGCTCCTCAGCGAGCCATAGACGCTTAGACTCCCTTTCGACGTTTTCGACCGCGTCGAGGATACGCAGCGCTCCCTCAAGCTCGTCGAGCTTATCGATCGAGGAGCGGACGAATATCTTAGGTAGGAATTTGCGGTCGACCACCCTATGGACTCCGCTCCTGGTCTTGATCCAGTAGACCATCGCATTGGATGAGTAGTCAGGGTAGATGTCTGTAATCCAGCCCTTCATTCGGCCGTCTCACCGTCCCCCATCGCATCCTCCGCGTCGTCGTCTCCGCGCAAGACCTTCTTCAGCCGCATGAGCTCCTTCTCGTGTTCGAGCAGCATGGAAAGGAACGCCGATTCAGAAGGATCGACGCTGATCGCATATGTAGCCGCGGACGCGTGCATACGGGCATTCCTAATAAGCGCTTCGAACGCGTCGCGGTCGTCCTTCCTCAGCGCCCTCCTGAAGTCGTTCCACTGCTGCACCATCCGCTCAAGGGCGAGGCGGTATGTAGGCACAGTCCTTCCCATAGAAACCCTCCGTGAAATCGTTCAGAACCATCTGGTTCCAAGGCACAGGCATGAAGGTCGTCGATCGCCCCTCATCGGGGACGCGCACAGTGATGCCATTCCTTCCGCGTCGCATCTGCACATAGACATCGAAAGCGTCGGAGAGAAGGGAGATCACCCTCGGCTCCGGCTCCACACGGCCTGGCGTATGGGATGTGACCACGGTTATGGCCTCGCTTTCCTTAGTGACCCTCTCTACTTCGTTGGCACATCCCCTCAGAAGCTGATGCGATTCGGACCGCCGTAAGTCCCTGTCCATGAACATGTCCGATATCGAAGATATAATGATCAAGGATGGCGCGCTCTCTCCCACCTTTTCGTGTAGGAGCCCGTCGACCAACGACGCAAGCTGGTATGCGGTGAACGCCCGTGCTATGTTAACCATTGACAACACCTCGTGCCTGTCGAGCCCGTGACGTTTGCAGAGAGCGGAAAGGATGTAGGGGTCGATCGCGTTGCCGCCATCTATCCATACAACCTCCTCTTCGAATTCAGCTAGCGCGCGTACGCACAGGATATGAAGCAGTTCGGAGACGTATCTCACATCCGAATCCAACAATAAGGTTTTGGATGGTTCGAATCCTCCTATGGCCTTATCGAGCGGCGCCAAGGATGTCCTAAGAATCCTCTCCTCAGCGAGAGGGATGCGTCCGCTATGGATGGCTAATGAATGCTCTGGATGTCCTGCGCTTTGAGCGTGCGACGGCACAGTCATATGAGTCGCATTACGTTCGGAGCGAGGGTTAAATCGCTGCCCAGAGGGGTCGGGTGAATCTAGTGGTAATTTATAAAATCAAGGCATAACTCTGCGCTCACCAATACCCATAGTGAAGACATAAGCTCCTTTGAACCCCTGCAGCTACGTGCGCGGCGAGATGGTGGGGGAATCAGTCCGCAGGCAATACGAAAAGGTGAGGGTGATATCGAGGTTGCCTGGCTAGCCTGCTGACGATTGCATCTCAGGAAAATGGATATTCGTCTTCCACTCTTCAGTGGGCGACTCCTGGTCAGGAGTGACCGGCTGAGCAATATCCTGTGATATCACATGGGGTTTGTATGAAAGATACCGACGAAGGCTGCCACGGGTTCAGGCGAATCAGGGAGACCTTTGCTCTTTCCAGAGATTTCGTGGTATTGGTCTTCGCCCTCGTCGTGGTCAGTCTGGGGTTCGGCCTCCTGGGCCCGCTTATGCCCACGTTCAGGGAGATTCTTGGCATGTCAGAGGCCGAACTCGGAGGAGCGTACTCTCTTTTCGCGTTCTCCTTCGTCTTTGCCCTTCCTCCGGCGGGCCTTCTCGCTGACAAAGTGGGCAGAAAGCGGATGATAATTTCGGGCGTGCTGCTGTTCGGAGTCACGACATATGCTCTGGTACTGATCACAGAGCCGTATCAGTTTGCCTTACTGAGGATTATGGAAGGCGTTGGAGCAGCGATGGTCACCCCTGCTGCATTCGCTCTGACGCTGGATATTGTGCCTGAGGGAAAACGCGGGTTGGCTATGGGCGCCGAGGGCACCGCCCAGCTTCTCGGCGGCCTTGCTGGTCCTGCGCTGGGCGGCCTAATCGCCGGCGAAATCGGTTTCTACGTCCCGTTCTATTTCGCCGCTGCTCTCGCCATTGCCTGCGCAGTGATTGTAACATTCATCAGAGAGCCGAAGATTCGTCGCTCAAAGGACGAGACGGTTTCGATAACAACGATGTTCAGCGCCTGGAAGAGAAATGCTGCTGAGAACAACGCTCTTCTCCCTCTTACGGTTAGGGGCTTCGTCATGGGCATCGTGCAGGGCCTTTGGGCCCTTGGTCTGATCATGTTCTGGGAGGATAAGCTCGACATGAGTCACACAGAGGTCGGCATCGCCTTGTCACTGGGCATGGCGACTATGGCTATTGGCACGATACCGTTCGGCGTGATGTCCGATAAGTATGGGAGGAAACGGTTCATACTCATTGGCGGCGCACTCATGGCAGGTGGACTGGCAGCAATGGCGTTCGTTACAGAAACCTGGCATGTGTATGCTCTGGTCGCGTTCTCCGAATTTGGCGCTGCCATATCCAATCCCTCTGTAGGGGCTATGCTGGGCGATGTGATGAACCAGAAAGAAAGAGGACGGGTGATGGGGGCGTATCAAACCGTTCAGGGAGTCGGCAACATAGTCGGGTTCTCCGCTCTGGGCTTGATGTATGAGAGGATAAGTCCCAGGGCCCCGATTCTCTCCTGTGCTGGCGCGCTTGCGGCGGCTACCACCATAATCGCTCTCTTCGTGGATGAAACTCACCAGTCTGAGAAGAAGGACAACTCCGAGGAATCTCCAACCGGGAAGGTGTCTGCAAAAAAGAGAGACGCGGCAGTATCTGACAACCCTGAACCTCAAAAACCAGGTTAGCCTCTTCTCAATGAGCCGTTCTTCGCAGCGGCGGATCCCGGGTTTCCATACGCGGGGTATTCGCCAGGCCTTCTTGCAGGTTGTAAATCGACAACGACAAGAAGACACAGTATATAGAAACCAGAGAGCTCCCCCGCCTCCCTAAACAAGAAAATTGTCAGGGGCATCACCCTAACTCTTTTCGACATATCCCTGAGGGATTAGGAGGGGGAGCCACTCCGTATCTATTGATGTTTCTGATTGCGGTGCCATTTGCGCTGCTGCCTATCCTGGTGTTTCATTGGATAGTCTGGCCGCCTTTTCGCTATTCTAATGGAAAGATTTGTCACTGCATTTCAGAATACGTCAGTGCAACGCCCAATATCGACGCCAGCAGCTCTAGACACTTGATGGTGTGAACGTCCGGGAACTTTCCGTCGGTTGTGCCTGAGATCTCTATCCACCCTAGAAGTACGCCATCTCTTCCGAGAATCCTCACATCGATGTAGTCGCCCTCAATCGTCTCGTCAAGAGACCTGCGCGAAGACTGCAGCATCAACTCTCTGTTGAATGTTCGCTCCTCATCGCTGCCATAGGGGTTATCCTCCGCGAGGAATAGACGTGTGAGGTTGCTTATCTGCGCGGACTTATACAGTTCAGAATCTTCAAACTGTTCGAGGGTATAGGCGAGCTGCCTGTGAGCCTCCCATGAACCTTCGTCCAAGCCAGACATGACCTCATACCTGTACAGTCCGTCGGCTCGGTCTCTCAGGCCGATTGTGATCTCCTTGACCCAGAACTTATCTCGAATGATGTCGGCGGCATTCTGAAGGAAATCTCTGATAGACAATTGCCGGTCTGCGAGAGCGACAGTCAAAGAATGCACGCAATCGAGGCGTTCATTGGCAGGGTCGGCGCTGTCATATTGATAGCTCAGGCAGATCCGTTTCTTCACCAACTCATGGTCGATAGTTTTGTCTACCATGTATAGCCCAACTTGGCGAGGCCCGCAAGTCTTGCTTCGCGACGAAGGGAAAATGTGTTTCCGATAGATTGAACTTTCTCCGTCATGAAGTCCGGTTCAACATCGTAGTAGCTGGGAATAAGCCTCCTATGATTCCTCCTCTAAACAGTACGATGCTCAGTCAAAGGATATGCTTTAAGGATCCTGGTCCATGATGGAGAGAAACCAAGTTTAGATCGCGATTAATACGGGGTCCCTAGGATGTCTGTTGACTCGTACGGAACGCTCGGCTTGGGAAAACGGTTATTTCTGCGAAGCGGCATCCAGGCGCGACACCGAAGGTACTCATATGGCGGGAAATGCAACTCTCATAGTCAGGAACGGGCGAATCTTCACAGTTGACAGGGGCCGTCCATGGGCTCAGGCAATCGCGGTCGAACAGGACATGATCGTCCGTGTGGGCACGAACGAGGAGGTCGAGAAGACTTCGGGTTCAGAGACAAAGATTCTGGATGCGGGCGGCCGCCTCGTATTGCCAGGCTTCAACGACAGCCACATCCATACCTCTATGGCGTACGAGGAGGCGTACTCGGCACAGCTTGGAGATGCCAAATCCATGGAGGAGATTTCCGCAGCTGTGAGGAAACACGCCGAAGCCCATCCTGAATATCGTCTTGTCGGGGGCACTGGATGGAAGCACGAGGCTGCATTGACAGATCAGCGCTACCCGAGAAAGGAGGAGATGGACAGGATCATATCCGACCGACCTCTTCTCATAGTGTCATACGACGGCTGGGTAGGACTGGGGAACAGCAAGTTCACGGAGATGGCGGTGAATGCGTTCAAGGGAAGGCCTGATCATCTCGGAGGTATGGAGAGAGACCCTGATACCGATGAGGCAGCCGGCGTGTTCCACAACCCTGGAGACCTCACATTCTTGGCCGGCGACCTATCCGACCTCATAAGGGAGAGCGAGTTCGACGGCCTCAGATGGATATTCAGTCAACTTCCCAAGTACGGCATAACCAGCGTACATGACGCCCAATCGGATTTCAGAAGCTTCGACGCTTACGAACGTTTGAGACGCGAGGGCGGACTTCTCTCTCGCGTCTACATCGCCTTTGGTCATACGAGACAGACGACGGACGCGGATCTGGAGCAGATCGAGGATATCAAAGCCAATCACTCGGATGAGTGGTTGCGCGCGGGCGCCGTGAAGCTGTTCATAGATGGCGTACTCGATTCACACACCGCAGCGATGCTGGAGCCGTACGCGGACGACCCATCCACCAGCGGAGATACGAAATACTCACCGGACGAGTTCAAATCGATAGTCGAAAAGCTGGATAGGATGGGCTTTCAGTGCATGACGCACGCCTGCGGGGACAGAGGGGTTAGGACAGCTCTCGACGCCTATGAATTTGCGGCCGAGAGGAATGGTCGACGAGATAGCAGGCATAGGATCGAACACATAGAGATGCTGTCGCAAGAGGATGTACCAAGGTTCAAGCGGCTTGGCGTTATAGCGTCCATGCAACCGATGCATGCGGCACCGATTACAGACTCCGTATATGTGAGGGCTGCTGGGCAGGAAAGGATGAGGTCATCGTTTCCATGGAGGGCGCTCGACGAGGCTGGCGCCGTCCTCGCATTCTCCAGTGATTGGTCCGTGGCTGACTTGAACCCATTGCCCGAGATACAGGCGGCGGTCACGAGGAACTGGAGTGATGATTCCCAGCGGACCGTGACCCTTGAGAAGGCGATAGAGGCGTACACGCTGAACGGGGCGTACGCCGCTTTCGAAGAGGATGTCAAAGGCTCGATTCAGGAGGGTAAGCTCGCGGATTTCGTCATCCTTTCGGACAACCTCTTTGACATGGAACCGGACGAAATAGGAGGTGCGGAGGTACTGCTCACGGTAGTAGGCGGCAAAGTGGTCTACAGATCGGATAGGTTTGACGGATGAAATCTGCCTGGATATGGTAACCGCGAGTCAATGTTTAAGTATCCATAGACCTCTTTTCGCCACCGAAGCACAGAGACGTCGCTGACGCCAGACCTGAAGGGATGTGGAACATGGCGCCAAGGAAGAGCACTAAGAAACCTTCAGCGCCCAAGCGGGGGCGCGAACCCCCTGATGAGGAGAAATACAGTTCTCGCTTGGAGAGAGCCGAGACCGCGCGCTCACGCAAGGCTGCGATGCTGCAACTTCGAATGGGACGCACGGCGCATGTATTGGGAATCGTTTCAGGTCTTGCACTTGCTGTGACGGCTGTCCTCGCATATCTCTTGGAGAACTGGTCTTACCTTATTGACGCACCTGAGTATGTGGCCGTGCTCAAATGGATTCTGCCGCTCGCTGCAGGGGTCCTCGTCGCCGCAGCCGCACTGGTCATGAAATGGGAACCCTACTTCGGAGACAGAACGGACCTGCACTTCCTGCTCAGCATCTCTGCCTTGGCTGTGCCTGTGATGTTCGTCATACTTATCGCCCTCGACGAAGCGGGCAAGGTGGCCCTCGGAAGGCCCGATTGGCTTTATCCCATATCCCTTCTCGGCATCAGCCTCACGCTAGCATCTTTGGCGATGACATGGGAGGGAAGGGGGAGGAGGAAGTGCATAAGCGTGGCATCCGCGGCGTTTCCTCCGATCCTACTCACGTTTCCCATGATATTCCATTTCGACCCGATCGACCTTGCGAGCATACTGCCGATGGCGTATCTCGGCAGCGCTGTCGCGATTCAGCTGAGCGGTTCCATGCTCCACATAATAGCGAGCGCGACTTCCGTCCTGGAGCGTGAGGTTTTGAAGGCGAGCGACGGCAAGCTCAGGGAGCAGATAAATTCGCTCGAGCGCAGGCGGGTGGCCCTCGATTACAGGGAGGAAGCGTTTTGGACAAAGGAGTCCGACCTCGAAGCATATGAGAAACGTCTCGCGGAGGAGATCGAAGCCATAGACGAACGTAAGAAACAGGTGTCTTTGTCGGAGGTCAACCTGGAGCAACGTGCCCAGGAGGCTAGAGCCGCAAGACAGGAGCTCGTGAAGAAGGAGGCCGAGATAGAATCGAAGCTCGACACGCTACGTCTCAAGCAGAGAGACATAGACTCTCAGACCAAGGAGATCGGCAAACGCACCAAGAGCCTCGAATCGAGACAGGTGAAGCTCTTGGCGAAGGAGACGGAGCTGGACAAGCGGTCAATAGACATGCAGACAAAGGAACGCGAGGTCCGGGACGGCATCGCCGACATAGCTGAGGAGCGGTCGACATTGGAGTTTCAACGGAAGGAGCTCGATTCTCTGCAGGATACACTGGCCGAGAAGGAGAAGCAGGTGGCGATGCGTGAGACTACCGCCGACCTCCGCACACTAGAGACTGTTGCCGTTAAGGAGGAGATCGGCAGGTTTGCAGAGGAGAAGGGCGCGACTGAGCGTCTGCAAGAGCAGCTTCTGGAAAGACAGAAAGCGATTGCTGAGAGGGAGGTCGCTCTTAGGTCTCAGGAGGAAATCGTCCGCAAGAAGACGCAGAAAGCGGAGAGGATAATCGCCCGCGCCGACAAGCAAATGAACGAACTCGTCGAGAAGGAATCGGAGATCCTCGAGCGCAAGAAGGAGCTCGCTCAGGCTGAGGCTGATCACAGGTCTGCCATCTACAGTATCGAAGCTCAGCAGGAGGAGATACGCCTCTCCAAGGAGGAGTCAGCGGCGACAGAGAAGCAGTATGTAGACATGTCCCTGTCCTTGAGGAAGAGACTTGACGAGGCGAACAGCCTGAAAGAGGACTTCGCCAAGAAGCTCACCTCCCTCGAACGGCGCGAGCAGCTCGTCAAGGAGATAGAAACGCGCCTCAAGACGGAGCACGAGCGCTCAAACGCCAAGGTACGAGAACTCATCGCAAAGGACAAGTCGCTCAGGGCGAAGGAGACCGAACTCGGGCTCAGACTCGCTGAATTGAAGTCGCGGGAGAGACAGCTGTTGCGGAGCGTGGACGATTTCGAGGATGCACGCACGGAATTGCCCGGCGACAGTGAGGGCGCGAAGACCATCGAAGTGCGGGAGAGGCAGCTTGCCGAGAAGGAGCGAGAGATGAAATCGCGTCTTTATCAGCGCGAGAAGGAGCTGGAGAAGCGCGAACAGGCGTTGCAGTCCCATCTGAGGAAGGACATCGAGGAGATGGAGGTGGCGGTCGAGACAGAGTATGCGGAGAAGAAGGTCAAGACAGGCATTGAGCGCCTGGACGACCTCCTGCTCGGGGGGATGCCATTCGCCTCGAACGTTCTCTACATCGGCCCTCCGTTCATCGGAAAGGAGACTGCGATGCTCCTGTTCATAGCGGAAGGACTCAAGAAAGGAGTTCCGGCCGTAGTGATCACAACTTCGCAGCCGCCGACTGAGATCGCGAAGCTGATGGCGCCCATAATGCCCACATTCAAGGAGTTCGACCAGCTCGGACTGGTTCGATGGATAGACGCTTCCGGCGGAGACGCGCAGTTCAAAGAGGGCAACGGCGGCGGGAACGAGATTCGCGTGGCTGGACCAGACGACTACGATGGCATACTGGATGCGTTGAACGCGACGGTGGAATCCCTGAGAAGCGATGGCAATCCGTACATGAGGATCGCCTACATGTCACTGTCCATGAGCATTCCGGAAGCGGAGGACAAGCGTGCCTACAAGTTCGTCCGCACGTTCGCTGGCAAGGTGCGACAGGAGAGTATCATCGGGGTTTACGCTCTCGAGCGGGGGATGCACACGGATCAGCAGCTAGAATCGTTGCAGCATCAGATGACGGGTGCCCTTCAGTTCAAGTCGGAGAAGCAGAAGACGCTCCTGAGCGTTCAGGGGATATGCGACGCGCAGACGCGCGACTGGATACAGTACAAACATTCCAACAAGGCAATCATGATTGGAGCATTTTCGCTCGAGCGGATAAGATAGTGAATTAGATGAAAAGCGATCGTCCGTTGTCGCGGCTGTGCCGGACGGCGGTGTTGCACCATTGCCCCACGTGATCAGCGATCTCGGAAACGGCGTAACGATGCGCTTCGATGGGCGCACTTATAGTTTCGACCCGAGGCACGTCCTCAAAGGCAGCGTGAACCTGGTGTCCCATGCCCATGCCGATCATGTGCCCGCGGCTATGGGGAATGCGCCGATCGTATGTTCGCATGCAACGCTGGACTTGATTCGCCTTCGTAGGAAGAAGGTTGAGGGGATCTACGAGCGGACGGTTACCGTGTTGGAAGCGGGCCACGTTCCAGGCTCCAGCATGTTCATTGTCGATGCCGATCACGACAAAACTATGTACACGGGCGATTTCTGCACGAGAAGGAAGCGGCACATTGAGCCGGCGACGCCGCGGCAATGCGATGTTCTGGTGATGGAAACCACGTACGGAAGGCCTGAGTACGAGTTTCCCCGTCACAACGACACGGTAGACGCCATAAGGGATTGGGTCGATGCCGTCCTGAGAAGCGGTTCCAACGCAGTGCTGTTCGCGTATCCCCTAGGAAAGGCTCAGGAGCTGTGTTTCGAGCTGAGAGGCTATCCTATCCGTTTGCAGGGGACGATAGCAGAGATAAATCGAGTACTCGCTGCCCACGGACACGAGCTGCATGTCACATGCGACGTTGAAGATCACGTCGACAAGCGACCGTTCGTCTACATCACCTCAGGACTCGGCTCGGAACGCGGGAAGGTCGACAGCATGATAGAGGACGGCGCAAAGGCGGCTTCTTTCTCCGGCTGGTCCCTCAAGAGATTCATGGTGAGGTCCACACGGCGTAGAATCGAGACGTTCCCACTGTCCGATCACTGCGACTTCAATGAATCGATGGAATTCGTGAGGCGGTGTGGTCCAACCAAGGTCTATACGACTCATGGGTTCGCAAGGGAGTTTGCGCGTTCCGTCAAGAGCGAACTTGGCATCGACGCCGAACCTCTTACGACGGGTCAGGAAAAGCTCGACGCTTTCGTGTAGCGACGCTAGTCAGCGGCGCTGCTCCATCCCTTATCGTAGGTTCCGGTCGGCATGAAGACCCTCATGGTCTTGACGGCGAGCCCTTCCGAGCGGGCCATCATCTCTTTTGGACTCATCAGAGCCTTACCGAGGCCTACTCCTTCGCCCTTCATCGTCTGGATGACGACGGTGTCGCCCTTCGAGATGGAATCATCTAGCGAGACAACGCCGGGCATCGCGAGGTCCGCCCCATGACAGATGGCGTCCACGGCCGAGTCCTTGATCTCAATGCTGGGCATGTGTGCGAACAGTACTTCCATCGGACGGAGCATCCCCGCCAACTCATTGCTGTCGCCCTGCGAGTGATTCTCCAACGCGTCCTTTAGATCATGGAGCGTGACAGAGCGGTTCTCGGCGATGGCCCCCGCCCTCGTTCGCCTCAAATCCTGCAGGTGCCCACCTATGCCGAGCGCATCTCCGATGTCGACGCAAAGGCTGCGGATGTACGTTCCCGCATCGCATTCGACCCTGAACAGCACGTTCCTCCCGGATGTCTCCGCTAGCGTGAGGGAATGGATCTCCCTCGTCCTTGGCGCGCGCTTCACAGCGGACCTCACGGGCGGCGTCTGTATTATCTCCCCGACGAACTCGCTGAAGACTTCCTCCAAGCGTCCGAGGTCGAAATTGGCGTGCATCTTCATCACGCCGACATACTCCTTCGTGCCGTGGTGCAACGAATCCATCGCGCGCACAGCCACTCCTACGCCGACAGGTAGCACTCCGGTCACACGAGGGTCGAGAGTCCCCCCGTGGGCGGCCCTCGTCGCACCGAGCATCTCTCTGACCCAGGCAGTCACCTGGTGCGAGGTAGGCCCCATCGGCTTGTCTATCACAACAACGCCGTTCTTGAGCAGCTCCTCGATTCCTCGGTCCTCCGGTCCGTGAATCTCGCTGGTGTTCGTTCTCTTCTGGGTCTTGCCCTTCTTGAGCCTAATCGGAATACCTCCTCTCAGCCTCGGTGACGATCGCATCAGCGACCTCCTCCGGTGTCTCGCTGGAGGAATCGATCCAAAGATCGTAGATCGTCCGGTCTGATGGGTCTATGCCGTAGTAGGTTAGGTAGCGCTTCCTTTCCGAACGCTCGCGTCTCCTCATCTCCATGAGCACTTCATCGACGGGCTTCTTCTCCCGTTCTGCTATTCTCGAGCTTCGCACGTCCTCGGACGCGTCGACGTGTACTGCGAGGGCGTCGATACTGCTCTGCTTGAGCAACGCACCCACCAATCGACCTTCGATGACGATATCCTCGCTCGATCTCGCGACAGCGACGGTCCGATCATCCAATTCGCGGTCTATGGTTTCGTCCTCCTCGGCAAGACTTCCGAAAGCCTCAAGGTCCATCTTCTTCTCGACAGCCATCTGCCTGAACAGCTGGCCAACGAGGATGAGTTTGAAGCCCATGCGCTTCGCGACCATCTCGCTGACCGTCGTCTTGCCACTTCCAGGAGGTCCCGAGACAGCAATTCTCGTCGGAGTCACCCCGCTAGTCGCTCACCAAGCTATCGGGCTGCTCGTCTTCGAGCTCGCGCAGCTTCCGGCTGAAGCTGAAAAACTTAAGCACCCTCTGCAGTATCTGGCCGAACGGCAGCGTGACGAGCGAGTAGAGTAGGACCCAGTTGGGCAGGATATTCGAGTTCTTCATGCTTGCGTTGAACTCCCACGGTACGGAGAATATCACGGATGAGATGTCGAGGTACACGAAGTTCGCAAGCCAGGCGAAGATCGGTATGATGACGATCATCGTCACTGGCA
>CP070736.1:601000-645134 GCA_020347645.1 Methanobacteriota archaeon
CATGTCCGTCGCAGCGGCGATCGGAACTGCCAATGCTGCAGCGACCAAAATCGCTATACAAACTCTGAAGGCTCTCTCCTCTCCAATCCTCAATTTTCAATCCCCCGCAGCTGCTGAAGTCATTGCCGGATTTGTCGCCCCTGAAGGCGCCCCTTTCCTCCCAACGTAACAGCGACTAAAGCTATACCAATGGAGATGCCCGTTATTCTATTTCAAAACTTCGAGAATCAAACATGAAATAGCGCTCGCATTTTGCGAAATGCCTAAGAGCCTATTCGCTCAATTTGCGAAACCTCGCATTGTACTTCATTCCGATGATAAGAAAGGAATTGAAAAAGGCCCATAAAGACACTGATATTTCCGTTCCGAACGAGGGGCCATGATTTTTATAGAGGGATGCTGCTTACTTAGCTCGTTTGCGAGTCTAGCTTCCAAGCGTTTAGGGGGAAAAAATTATGATAGAATCTGAGAGTACAGTACCTAGCGAGCCAGCCGTAGAGGAGATGGAACCGGTTCAGCCGACCGAACCCGTGCCATCACCGAAGAAAGGCGACAAGAAGAAGCTATGGATTGCGATAATCGCTGTGATTGTGGCCGCGGCATTGATTGGGACGACCGCATTGCTGGTCTTCAGCGGCAAGGATCTCGAGGTGAGCCTGGAGGTAGAATCCACGAGCGTACCTGCTGGAGGCAATCTGCCGTTGGCGATCACGGTGATGTATGGCAACGATGATGTCACTGATGACAATGATTTGAAGTGCTTCTGGTCCGCCGAGCCCGATACGCTGGGTGAATTCGATTACGAGGCAAGGACGAGCGTCAATTTCATGGCTGGAGCCGAAGAAGGCGAAGTGACCATCAGCTGCGAGGTGGAATACAAAGGCGAGATTGCAGAAGTCACAGAGACGATCGAGGTGATGCCTCCGTTCTTGGACACTGTGAATATTGTGCCTTCGTACACAGAGCAGCTCCCGGATGAAGAGGGCGATTTCACTGCCACCGCTCTGAATTCAATCAGCGAGATTGTCACAGACGCGAGCTTCAGCTGGTCCGTTTCCGGTGCTGACGCAGCTGATTACACACTCACTCCGACTACCGGTGCGACAGTCACTTTCTCATGCTCTGTCGAGGCGCTTATCACTCTGACAGTTGTGGCAACGGCTAATGGCGAAATGGCAACGGGCACCGCCGAAGTGAACGTCACCACCGATATCACTACTAGGAGCGTTGACTATCTGTGGTACGACATATTCGGACCCCCGCTCGGGCCTTGGTATGAATGGCGTGAAACAATCTATGGAGACGAATATGCCGTGCATGATTCCTTCCCCAACATATACATTTGGGAAGGATCCCCGACGGGCAACATATGGATTTATACGCTGGCCCGGATGAACATGACCGCTCGCAACCTTCCGGAACTCAACATGAACGAAAACCCGGAGTTCCTCCCATACCTCAGTGGACCTGATGGTGCTCGCGGCGGAACAGCGGTCCTTGACATGTATATGAACTACCTGACGTATGAGGAAGGCGAGGATAAGCTGGGATCCGCGGTTCTGGACTACTACGATGGCTGGCTGGTCGGCTACAGCGGAACCATAACGCTTGACAAGCAGGCAGCGAAGGCCGTGATAGGGATCACAGACTCACAGTTCGATAATTTTGGAGACTGGTGGCCCTTGAATCAGCCCGACGTGACTTCTGATTGGCGACAATGGTTCGTGGATGAGGATGCCCCCGAAAGGCTGGACATATGGCCAATGTACGAATGGTTCTTGGACATCGTATACATGACCCTTGACGCCGAGAAGGTTGGCGATAAGATTGTCGTGGAGTTGGACACGGTTACTTGGGGCATGGAGGCCATGGTGACACGCTGGATGCACGAGGCTTGGATGCCGACGGAATGGTACATGGAAGACATGAACCTGCATGCGACGATCGGTCCCATGATGGCATCTGTCGACCTTGACACGGCGGTTTCGTATGCTCTATACACCTACGAGACGACCGAAGACGGCAGCCCTTGTTGGTCTTGGGAAGCGTTGTTGCAGGATTACCTGCCATCCAACTACGAACACCCCTATTCAAATTTCGATCCCTACGAAGACTTTGAGTACTACAATGTCGCAGCGGGAAGTGAGTGGTATGACATGGATATGCCATGGGATTACACTCCTACCGCCTGGAACCTCTCTGATAATGAGACGATAACCATTCAGTGGCCCGATGAGGAAATTATCTTCTTTACGCATGACGAGACAAGTACAGGAGGTCTTGTGGACAAGACTAGAGACTTCAAGGCGAATGCGACTATCTCATATGCAGAACCTATGCCGAGCGATATTCCCGAAGTCGTGTCAATCGACGTCGCCAATCGTACCATAGCATATGAGGGTCCGTTCGATATGTGGACATGGTCTAGGGATCAGGTAGCCCACGAAGTGTTGGCCGATGAGTGGGATCGCCTTGGATTGATTCCGTATGGTATTCCCTTCGTCGAGATCAGAGCTGATACGGAAGAGCCGCCTTTAGAAATGATTGTGAAGGATGTCGTTAGTCCGCTTGAGATCGGACAGCCGAGTAGATTCAACGTCACGGTACTGAACTTGCAGACTGGCGAACCGCACACCGATTACGCCGGCACCGTCAGCTTCAGTTCGTCGGATCCGGCCGCGGTGCTTCCAGATCCTTACGAGTTCGACCCGTCTACAGACATGGGGACTCACGAGTTCAGCGTGACGTTCAACACGGTCGACGCGGAAACTCATCAATCCACGCACTACTTGACAGTCATCGATGACGAAGATTCCACACTATCGGCTACTCAATCCGATATTCTGGTCGTTGAGAGCGAGAGGATCAACTCATTCGATGTTGTCTTCACGGATGATAGAACTATCGCCTTGGAACCGACGAACGCGACAGTCACTGCGATGAACCAATGGGATGAGGTGTACACAGATTACATGGGCACTGTAAATTTCACTTCTGGCGATGAAGGTGCGGAACTGCCACTCAACACGACTTACGACAGCGGTTGGCTGGGAGTGCAGACATTCTCGATTACGTACTCGATGCCTGGGCTGCAGAACCTGAGCGTGAGGGATGTGTCTGCCACTGACGCTAAGGGTGAGAACGCTGTGACTGTGCTTGATGCTGCTGAGCCCGACCACTATGTCGTATCTGGATTGGAGGTGTACGAGGCAACGAACACCACAATCACGGTGAATGTCTCTATCGAGGACCAGTACGACAGACTGTACATGTCCTACGATGGGACGCTGAAGGTCGAGTCAAACTTCAGCGACGAATTCGTGGAGCCGGTCGACACGCCGTTTGCAGTGGGTGTTCCGTGGGTCGACGTCGACGTGAATTTCACTGCTGAGGGCAGTTTCAAGTTGTACTTCAACGATACTGTGGATGATGCGATCAACGCGATTGTCGATGTGATTGCAGTCGACGATCCACCGAGGCCGGACGGGTTCGATGTAAGTGACATCACCGACATGTGGGAGGGCAATGTATCCGACGTTACCGTCCGAGTGCTTAATCAGTACGGCGAAGTCTACGAGGATTACGACAAAGAGATCACCTTCTCGTCGGATGCGGTGTCCGGAGACACTCTCCCTGGAGACTATCTATTTGATCCGGATGTTGATCACGGGGTCAAAACCTTCCCTGCGAGCGTGTCGTTCGATGAGCCAGGCACTTACAACGTGTCCGTCGAAGAAGTGGGCGATCCAACCATGTTTGGATATCAGGACGACATCGTTATTGAGGATCTCGTGGCGGACCACCTGGTTCTATCCGACGCCCCGGAGAGCGTGATCGAGAATGCGACTTTCTCGGTCACCGTTACCGCGTACCATCAGCACGATGAGGTATTCGAGGAGTACGACGGCACTATAAGCTTCGACACCTCTGATGATTCTGGCTACGCCGTTCTCCCAGCCGATTTCGACATGACCGGGCAGGATGGTGCCCATGTGTTCACGGACGAGTTCTCGTTGTCAAAGGTCGGCACACAAACCCTGATCATCGACGACGGTAGCTTGTCCGACACCATCGACATCGAGGTGCTCCCGCTCGTAACCACGACGCTCGAGTACAGAATCTACGACATGTTCCAGGAGCCATGGGGGCCGTGGAATCAGATCAGGATCGAATCGACCGCAAACTCCGGATGGGATTCGGAGAGGCCGTTGACGGACACCTACACAGCCGGCAAAGTGACATATCTCTACACTGCCGCGCCCAGTGCAGCCCCTTCGGGCGATGAGGAAGATCTCGACCCGGGCATGATTTATGCGCCTTACAGGTGGAACGTGACCGGCCGCGAAATACCCTATGCGAATGTCCACGAGCCCTACGTCATGCCCGTGTTCGGCGACACGCCGGTTGCCGGCGCTCAGGCATCGGTTGAGATATACTTCCAGTACCTCTTCTCTGAGGATGAGCTGGGTGTTCCGGGTGGTGACTGGACGAACTACTGGATTCCCGAATGGGGCGAAACGGAAGACTGGTCGGACGGTACCCTATGGAGTAACTCGGCTGATGTGGACGCATGGGTCGCCTCCGGAGAGTCATGGCTCGCCATTGACACCAACGACGGGTATCGGATGGGCACCTACTACAAGGTGACCATGAACCGAGAGGCGGCTGAGGAATGGATGGAGATGCCAAACGACGCTACTACCCCGGAGAACTGGTGGAGCGCGAATGGTGACACCTACATCGCTGACTGGGACGACTGGATACTCGACCAAGGCAACAATGTGTACGACATCTACTGCGGGTACGAATGGTTCTACGGATCTGCTGGCGCTATGATGAGATTGAGCACGGATGGCGACGATGTGGTGCTGGAGATAGGCCACTTCAGCTATGGATATGAGGCTCTCATGACAAGATGGTTAAAGGCCTCTGGAGTCTCTCTGCACCAGCCGTACATGGAGGACTTCTTCATGGTCGTGGACTACTCGGAAGACCAGTGTGACTATCTCACACTAGACTCGGTTGCCCAATGGAGCTTGCACTGCAACGTGCAGAACGGCACCTCGGTCGGCGAAGACGCCCTCAGCTCTTGGGCGTGGGAACCGCTCGGACTGGACTATATCACCCATGGATCGAAGGATTCGGACTATGAACCGTATGAGCTGCTGACGTACCAGAGCTGGAATTGCGGAGACCCCGCACTGGGAACTGAGGTGAGCTACGAGGCCACTCCTTGGGAGCTGGACCTGCCAGACTATGCCCGGATCGTGATTGAGATGCCATACGAAGTAGACGTGCCTGGGTACCATGCCGAGGCAGTCCCGTATGACGCACTCTACAATGTCTGGGCCTTCGAAGATGTCAGCGATTACGACGCGATAAGATATGATGGACCGATGAGTCCTGGATACAGAGACATCAACGGCGCGGCCTACGACTACTGGGAGTCGAACAATACGCTGGTCATCTACGGACCAGCAGATTTCGATAACCCGCGCGCCGGCGGACTCCTCTACCACGGTGCTCCATGGATTGAGTTCAACGTCAACGAGAGCGCGGCAAAGGCATCGTCCAGCGGAATCCCTGCCGCCGGGTTAGTGCCGGCGGAGGAATCCGCAACGACTGTTGGCTCAATTGAGTTAGCATCGGCGTCGATGATCGAGGGAATAGTGTCAATAGCGAGCGTAGTCTGCGCTGCTTTCGTGGTCTTGGCGATGACGGCCATAAAGGCAAGGCGCATACTCGAACGAAGCTGAACCCTGGAATCTGCAAAACCCGATTAAACCCCTTAACGCTCTTCTTATCATCCCGTCAGCAAATGGCTACGGACCATTCCGCGAAATCATGGATTGGACACACGCTGTCCGGGGAGCGACCGCGCGAGCATAGCACCAATGGAACGTCCCCAGGATCGCAGAGGCATTCTCCTGAGAACCACAGCCTTCTGCTGGCATATTTCCTGGCAGCAATAACATCGGATGCACGCTCCTCTGTCAATCGAGATTTTCCCGTCAGAGGATAGAGCTTCAGCGGGGCATACCTCGACACAGGAGCCGCATCGCGTGCAGGCTTGTGATATGAAAATGGGCTTTCTGGTGAATCCCTCCGCTGCAAAGCTGCCGAGAATGCGGGGAATCGGACCGAACATGCGCACTTTCGGGGGCATCTTGAAGTCGTTGACACGGAGGTTCCAAGAACGGTCCCAGAGCATTTTCACTCCGCTGGACCCTTCAGATGGTAAGAGCCCTCTCCTGATTGCCACGCGAGTGGTAGGCACGTTCTCAGGGTTCTCGCAAACGACTTCGAGTGCGGCAACATCTATTGCGTGAACGTTGGATGAAGCCAATATCATTCCTATGTGCTTTGGCCTCCCTGCTGAGGGGCCGTCGCCGTCCATGCCGACTACGGCATCCATGAGCGTGAGTCTCGGCCTGACGTATTCCGCAAGATCGACGAGCATCTCCGAGAAAGACTCTGCGTTCTTCATGCGCATGTGGTACTCTGCCTTCTTCAGGCCGTGAACCAGGCCGAAGAGATTCTTCACCCCGCCGGTAAACCTCGTGAACGAGTGCGTCTTGAGCTTGGCGAGCGATATGATGCCGTCCACATCATCTAGCGCCGTAGTCAGGTTGAACGATTTGGCGACACGCCCGTCAGGGAACGCCACATCCCTTCCCTCTGTGAATAGAACGAAGGGGACGTCCTCGTCTCTGCAGATCTCCGCCATTCCCGTTTTCTCAGCCAGGTGTCTGAGAATTCGCTCCGTAGATCTCCCTGCAGGTGAATCGCCTACCACTGGAATTCCACCAGCGGCCTTCACGAGTCTTATGACCGCCCTTACCACTTCAGGATGGGTAGTAATCGCATCGTCTGGATGACGAGGAACCAGCAGGTTGGGCTTGAGCAGTATCTTCTCTCCTTTCGAGACAAAGGCCGCCATTCCACCTATAGAATCGACCGCTCTCCTAACTGCGGTACGAACGATTTCCGCTTCATACGAGCCACACGTCACGACGGCTACGGACAGGTTGGGGGGACTTGAGTTACGCTCTTGCTGCATCTAAGCATGCAGGGATTTGACGCGGTTTCATACTTGCGCCTACCTAGAGGCCGGTTTCGCCGCCGGAAGCTCGATGCAGAATTTCGCTCCTTGATCGCTTCTTCCGGGGACGCGGTCCTCCATCCATACCCGACCGTTGAACTTGTCGGTCAGCGCGCTGACGATGGACAATCCGAGGCCAGTTCCCGAGACCGTGGATTCAGGTCTCAGTCGAACATACTTCTGAAAGAGTGAGGATTTCATTTCGTCGGGAATGCCCTGGCCGCGATCTGTGATCGCTGTCTTCCAGAACGCGACACCTTCGACAAGCACCTTCGAGCATGTGACATCGATTTCGACATCTTCATGAGGATCGTACTTGATGGCGTTCGATATGACGTTCGAGAACAGCTCATCGACTAGCGAGTTAGCCATGACAATAGCCTCCTGTTCAGGGAGGTCTACCTTGAAGCTCACGGTCTTGTTTGGTGCAGAGTGAGCCAATCCTGAAGTCACTTTCGCAAGGACATCGCACAGGTTGATCTGGACGAATTCGCTCTGATCCATACCTCCGATCTTCGTCAACTTCTTCACGTCTTCTATGAGCCTAGATGTCTTCCTCAAGAGGTTGAGTGCCTTCTCGAGCGCCATCTTCGCGTCTGCAGGAAGCCCTTCGGAATCTGCGATGTTCTCCACGTAGTTTATGGTCGCGAAGTTGTAGTTGTTGATATCGTGAAACATGAGATCGTTGAGGAGTTCGATTTCCTTCTTAGCTTCCTGAAGCTTAGAAACCATCTGAGAGTTCACTAGTGCAACCGAAGCTTGCTGGGCGAAAAGCAGGCCAGCTTCGAGGTCGCTCATCGAGAACACCTGTCCTCTCTCCCTGTAGACTTCGATCACGCCGACGACTCCATCCATTCCACTCAGTGGTATTGCCAGCATCGATTCGTGCTCAGCTGGGACGCCAGAAATCTGTGCGACTCTGTGGTCCTCGTCAACATCGTCCACGAACTCAGCCCTTCCACTCTTGGCGATGGAGCCGACGATGCCCTCGTCGAGGATCCCGGCCGAATCCATGATCTCGTCGGCGAAGCTGCCGACTGCGTACACAGGATAAACCCATCTATTGGGCCAGTCGATGAGATAGAACGAAAGATTCTGGTATGGTACTATGTCACGGAGGTGGGATGCTATCGCAGCATATATCTGCTGCGTGGTGACCGCCTTCTGCAACTGCACGCCGGAGTCCAGGAGCGACTCATGGAGTTCAACCTTCTCCTCAAGGGAGTTTAGCAGTATCGTGTTGTCGACCAAGCCCGCAAGCTGGTTCGCCACATCCTGAAGGACCTCCGCTGTCTCCCAGCTATACTCTCCCGCCTTCGAGTGCGCTATATTGAGCGAGCCGATGATCTTACCTCTGCTCCTCAAAGGGACGGACAGAAACGCATTCATGCCAGATAGATCAATCAAATCGAATTCGGTGAAATTCCTGCGTGCCACGTCCTTCTCGATGATGACGGCGTTCTTGTCGTACTTCAGCTTTTCAATCAAGCTCCCTTCGAAAGGGACTCTCCCGACCTTCCTGGTCTTCGAGGCATCTTCCTGGTCACGCATGAGGACATCGACGTGTCGTCCCTTCTCCTCCGTCGATCCGAGACTTATTTTCTCGAACGGCACGAGCATCTTCAAGTCGCCTCCAAGTCCATTGAGGATGTTCTCCACGGCTTTGCTCGTGCCCGCGGCCATTACCATCTTGTTCACTATGTCGGTTCTGAATGCCTTCTCGCGGAGATCATTCTCCACGCCCTTTCTAGTTGTGATGTCACGGATGACACCAGCTATTGCGAATTGATCTCCGTCCGTATCCCTGAAGAATGTGGCGGACAAAGAAGCGACGATCTTGCTGCCATCGCTTCGTCTCAGATTTATCTCATAATCCCTGATCGCGCTGCCCTGGTCCATCAACGATGTGAGAGCATGCCACTCGAGCTCCCTATCGACGACATCATTGGCAACATTCTTGATAGGTACCTTATCCTCCGAGTAACCGAGAATCTTCCCAAACGCCGGATTCGCATAGACGAGTTCTCCGGACTTGCTGCAAACGAAGACGCCGTCGACCAACTCCTTGAAAAGCGCGTCCATTTCGATTCGAGGAGTGTCAGGCATCTTTCATACCCCACGCATCGCTTCGATTAGAAGCGGAGTGAGTGCACCCAGCGCTCATCCCGAACGAGATACTACTCATAAAAGGTTTCGGCGCAGGATCCGTGCGAGGAAGCCAAGTATACTGACTTTTCATGCATGCAACGTGCTCGGCAATACGCCAGTACTTCTTCGAACGACTGGGAGATAATGCGCGCGGAATCGATATCAACCTTGGCGTCTATATACGTACCAGCGGTCATGGAATGAACCCCAAGATCCATAAATTGTTCCTAACACGATGCGATCTGGAGGAATCGCGTCGGGTCAGCGCCGTCGATTGCGAACCGTGCCCGCAAGGCAGCGTGATCGACGGCAGGTCTCAGGTTATTTGCGCAGGACAAACCAAGTTCTTCGTGACTCCATGCTACTATGGCATGCGTGCTTCAGCATCCGTCCGCGACTGCGAGAAATGTAGATTCGGCGAAGTCGGGACGGATGGACTCAGGGTGCTTTGCGGCAGAGGATGAGCACCAAGACCGGCGGGGTTGCCGTATTGGAGGCCGATACTGGGGTCAACAGTATTATATAAAACTTGGGTCATATAGACTGGACAAGGATGGGATGCTCTAGTGGTTTCAGCTGACGGCTCAGCTTTCTCGCCAAACGCAGAGTTCAAGCCTGGCAACGTTTATCTCGTGGAAGAGAGGCGCCCCAAAGCCAGTTTCGAGCTGTTTGAGCACGGCCTCTCATTGGGCTGCTGTGGCATGGTTGTCTCGAGGGAGCCGCCGAAGAGGATCATGGCCGAGCACAATATCGGAAACAGCAGAGTCGTGTGGCTTACGAACCTTGTCGGTGACGGCAGAGTCAATCCAACAGCCATCGGCATCCTCATGAGCCAGTTGCGCTCATTTGTGGAGAGTCACGAGAAGACGGTCATCGTAATAGATGGTCTTGAGTACCTCGTATCGCTGAACACCTACGACCGCATGCTCCAGTTCATGAACCAGCTCAGAGACATCGTCATGACAAACGAATCCTCCCTAGTGGTGCCTGTGGACCCGCGGACGCTCTCGGAGAGGGAGCTGGCCCTGTTGGAGAGAAATCTGGAAGTACTCATCCCGAAACAGCCCGATGTGGAAGTCCAGGATGAGTCCATGCTGGGCACTCACAGCGCCGAGATCAGGGTCCTTAACACTGGGCAAAGATAGAGCCTTTTTTCGTTGAACAAAGCTTGTTGCACATTGTCTAAGTGCTTTTCTACATCAATCAGATGTGCGCAGCAATCCGCTGAGCCAAGGTATCATGTCGGCTACGCTGTCGAAGACTTCAACACCCCCAGCTTCTCGCAGTTCCTGCTCCGTCAGGTCGCCCGTTCTAACGCCGACGAAACGCACCCCAGTCTTGCGCGCGCACATCGCATCGAGGTGATGGTCTCCTACGAACAAGGTCTCTTCAGGCGCAAGACCAAGTCTTTTGACCAGTCGCCGATACGACTCTGGGCTCGGCTTGGGAGGGACATCCGAATTTCTGCATTCTATGTGATCGACGAGTCTCAGCATATCCGTAAGTTCCAGAGCCTTGGTCGCATACATCTCGCAGCCCCTCGTTAGCACACCAATCTTCAGACCCCTATCACGAAGCATCTGGAGGAGTTCCCTTGCGCCTGGTACGCTCTTTGTTTCTTTGACGCGCTCCATCTCCACATCGTCCATTATCTCGTCGAAATCGTCCAGCAAATCGTCCACCTCAGAAGAAGTCCTGCCGCTTCCCATCATTCTCTGTCTGAATTTGCCTATGAGCTGCATTATGCCCTCTTCAGGGTCGTATACGCTAGGATCATCACCCTCAAGGGCGATGCGCTCAATTATCCGCCTCTTGAAGCGCGCGTAGTCAACAGTCGAATGGACGAGCGTGTCGTCGAGGTCGAATATTACGCCCTTGACGCATTCGGGAAAGAGGTCCTTCGGTTCGGACAACGGAATCGGTCCTGTAATCTGGCGATGACGCATAAAGGTATGCCGGCTCTAGCCAATGCCGGCCCTCAGCAGGCTATCTTCACCAACAATACCCCTGCGAGGTCGCGGGCTTCGTCGGTAGAGTCAATCTTTCGGAATTGACTCCCGCAACCATGCTCCCTGGCTATGCATAGGTTGTTATCATCGCTGATTCTCAGGAAGACACCTATATGAACACTGCAGGCTCCTTTCACTTCCGGAGACTGGAAGAAGGGAACCACCTTTTTCCATGAATGCGGGCCGCTCGAGAATGAGCCACCTCCTCCCCCAATCCCCCCAAAGGCCCGATAAACCCTCTTTCAGTCTCTGTCCCCCCACCTTTTCAACGCTATTCCAGCACATTCATCGATCACTGATAACCCTCCTTCCCTTGTTGACAACGACGTGCGGCCGAGCGAAGCGCTCAAATAGTGACATATCGATGCTTCGAGGCAATCTTGTAGCGCGTCGCCGTAACTGCGAACCCGCTCGTGAATGAATGTAAAGAGGCTTGTTTCACTTTGGCACCTGAAAGATCTAAGCGGAAGGCAACATCTCCTCAGCTCACGAAATTGAGGACGGAGATAGTAAAGACCTCCAAGGAAGTGAAAGGACAGATCGGCTTCTACATGAAGCATATCGAATCTGGGAGTTCGATAGCTATTGATCCGGACAAGATATTCCCTCTCGGGGGGGTCTTCAAACTCGCCGTCATGGTCGAGACGTTCCGCCAGGCAGATGCGGGCATGCTGTCGCTAGATGAGAGGATCGAGCTCGAAACGCGGCATTACTGCATAGGCGAAGGGCTTCTACAGTACGTCCAGCCCGGCCTGAAGCCTACCATAAGGGACCTTGTCGCCCTCATGACCATCGCGACGGACAACACGGCTTCGGAGATGCTTTGGAAACGCATAGGCATACAGCGCGTCAACATGCTCATCCGTGAGATGGGTCTGGCGAAGACGTCGATATACATACCCTATCGTGAGAGCTTTCTCATGTCGATGGGTTACGGTCCGTACAAGGACCTCCCCATACCGGAGGCCGCCCGCAGGTGGAAGAACCTCTCAGACATGGAACGGATGAAGGCGCTCAACGAGACAGAGCGTGAAGCGGAGAACCTCACCATCGACGAGTTCAGGAAGAAGTACGAGAGCATCTATGGCGTGAAAGCTCAGAAGCGTATGAAGACACAGCGCATTTATGACGAGGTATTCGACAACGTTGGCGCTCCCAGAGAGATAGGCATCCTTCTGGAGAAGATCGTGAAGCATGAGGCGGTCTCCGCCGAATCGAGCGAGGCTATACTGTCGCTTTTGATGAGGCAGGAGAGCACATACTCAATGTCCAGCCAAATATCGCCGGACATCCCGGTGGCTCTGAAGTCGGGTGACACTGCCGGCTCGGTTGCCAACGCAGGCGTGATATACGTTTCTCCAAACTCACATGTCGTTCTCTGCTGCTTCTTCAAGAACATTGAAGACGGCCAGAAGGAGAAGGCGGTGCTGGCAGAGGCAAAGATCGCCAGACTGGTCTATGAGCACTTCTCCAGACTTAGGGCGTAGTCTCTGGCGGACAGATGACGAGTTTCACAGTCTTCTCGACCATATGGTCTCCTTGTCTCGCAGCTCAGCTGCGAGTCCACCTTTCCGTGACATCTCCTTCGTCGATATGCATAGTGGCACGACGGTCACATTCGTCTCGTTAAGGACTCGTTCTGAGATTCGGGCCACTGTTGCCTTTGCCTCCTCCTCTGAGGCGAGTCCATCATCGTAGACAATGGCGATATCTACCTCCTCGCCTGGAATGTGTTCCCCTCTGCTAATAGAGCCGAACAGTCTGCATTCCATCGCCCAATCGTTCCGCGAGACCATATTGGCGAAGCTTCTGGCAGCGGCCTTCTGAGGATCTGTCTCCTCTACCAATCTGAGCATTCTTAGCGTAGAGGCGTCTGTCGTGATTCTTACCGATCGGACGTTCCCGACCTTCCGGACCTTGACAATCTTCGCCCCCTTGAGCTCGTTGACTGCCCTCCACGTTGTCATGACGGGGACTCCTGCGGCCCTCGCCAGCTCGTTTATGCTGAAGTCTGTGTCAGGAAACGACTTAAGCGTTCTGACTACGTCGATTCTTCCTCTTCTAGCCAGTATCGCTAATACGTCCTGGCTTAGCCTTGGTTTCATACCATTTCTGATATGTATATCTCATTTGTGGTATAAACATTCGCCTCATGCGGACGGCCAGTATCGCACTGCACCTGATGCATAAGCTGTGGAAGAGCTGCGCGAAGGCCTCGACATTGGACGCCAAGAGAAATTGCGAATGTCGAGACCGATGTGACGGACAAGTCTATGGAAACCTATATTCCGCGCGACTGAATTCAGGAGTAGCCAGCGTGTGGAGTGGAGATGCAAAACTCGTACGTCGCCTCCGTATTCTACGAGATCGCAGCCCTTCTTGAGCTTCAGGGGGTCGCCTTCAAGCCGCAAGCCTACAGACGTGCGGCGTCAGCCATTGAACAATTGGAAATCGACATCGCAGCAGCGGTTGAGGCTGGCACTCATCGTAGCATACCTGGCGTGGGCGATGCAATAGCCAAGAAGATCGAGGAGCTTGTGGAGACTGGGAAGCTGGACTATCTCGACCGCCTGAGGTCGGAGACTCCTCCCGGGTTACTCGAGGTCATGGCTGTCCCTGACATGGGCCCAAAGAGTGCAATGAAACTGTACAGAGAGCTCGGAATCTCTTCCCTTGACGAATTGAAGCGGGCTGCCGAAAGCGGGAAGATCAGCAGATTGAAGGGCTTTGGTGAAAGGGCTGACGAGAGGATTCTGCGCGGCATCCAGACTTTGGAATCAAAGGGAAGCAGAGCGTTGTTGGGGGAGGCCGTGCCGATTGCGAAGGATTACTTGGAGTATATGAAGAACTGCGTCTCTCCGATTCAAATCAGCATCTGCGGCAGTCTACGTCGTGGGAAGGAAACGATAGGCGACGTCGACCTACTGGTCGGGAGCACCGCTACAGCCGCGGTCACGAAGGCGTTCACCGAGTATGAGCTTGTTGACGAAGTGGTTGCAAGCGGCACCACCAAAACCAGCGTGCGTTTGGCAGGCGGTTTTCAGGTGGACCTCAGGGTGATCGACCCGAACAGCTTCGGGGCAGCCCTGCAGTACTTCACCGGTTCGAAGGAGCACAATGTTCTCATCAGAAAACTAGGAATGGAAAAAGGTCTCAAGGTCAACGAGTACGGCGTTTTCGAAAGGGATAACGACGCTATGCTAGCCGGAGGGGACGAGGAGGGGGTGTACGAAGCACTTGGCCTCCCGTGGATAGCCCCCGAGCTGAGGGAGGACTCGGGAGAGATTGATGCAGCCCGACACGGACGTCTCCCGAGACTTGTCGATACTTCCGAAATCAATGGCGATTTCCACGTACACACAGATTGGAGCGACGGGTCCGAGACGATCGATGATATCGTGACCGCATCCAAGGCAAGAGGCTATGATTATGTGGCAATAACGGACCACACCCAGAGCCTCACGATTGCAAACGGCCTGTCGCCGACTAGAGTCCGCCGCCAAATCAAAGCGGTCCGACAAGTAGAAAAGGCACACGAAGGAAGCATACGGGTGTTCGCAGGAACGGAAGTCGACATCCTTGCCGATGGTTCGCTCGACCTGCCTTCGGATGTCCTCAAGGAGCTAGATATAGTTATCGCATCGGTGCATTCTCGTCTGAAGATGGCTCCACGGGAGTTGACTACGAGGGTGGTGACAGCAATCGAATCTGGTCTTGTCGACATCCTGGGGCATCCGACCGGTCGCATCATAGGCCGTCGCGAGGCCTCACAGATGAATTTGGAAAAGGTGTTGGAGGCAGCGGAGGAAAATGGAGTCGCAATGGAAATCAATTCATTCCCAGACAGGCTCGATCTGAGGGATGCTCACTGTCGTCTGGCCAAGGATAGGGGCGTGATGATGGCCATAGGGACCGACTCGCATTCCGTCCGACATCTTGATTACCTCGGATTGGGTATCATAACAGCGAGGCGCGGATGGCTGGAGAAGGGCAATGTTATGAACACACTCGAGACAGCTGCGCTTGAGAAATTGCTGCGTGGAAGGAGATCATGAAGGACGACAAGGAAGCAGTGCGCGAGAGGATCGGCGAACTAACAAGACAGATATCGCACCACGACAGAAGATACTACGTCGACGACTCGCCTGAGATATCCGATTTCGAATACGATATGTTGCTCAAGGAGCTATCAGACCTCGAAGCGCGATATCCTGAACTAGTCCTTCCAGAATCGCCCACCAGCAGGGTCTCAGGAAGTCCCCTCGATGAATTCGCCCAGGTCGAGCACATGATGCACATGCTGAGCCTTGACAATTGCTACTCTCATGAGGAGCTGAGAGAGTTCGACAAACGGGTTAGAAGATGGCTCGCGGTCGATGCGGTCGAGTATATCGTGGAACCAAAGATTGACGGACTCGGAATTGCGCTCCTTTACAAGGACGGCGTGCTATCGAGAGGCGCAACGCGGGGAGACGGTCGCATCGGAGAGGATGTGACATCCAATGTCAAGACCATTCGTAGCATACCACTGCGGCTCTCCTCGTCCTCCGACATAGACTCGATGGAAATCAGGGGCGAGGTGTACATGCCCAAAGACGGGTTCAAGCTACTGAACAGGAAGCGAGAGGAGGCCGGCGAACAACCTTTCGCGAATCCAAGAAATGCCGCGGCAGGATCCATCAGGCAGCTGGATCCAAAGATAGCGGCGTCAAGGCCCCTCGAGGCGATCTTCTACACGCTGAGCTACAGTAGCGAACCGACTCCCGACACCCAGAGCGCGTGTCTAGAGACCCTGAGAAACGCTGGACTCAGAACCAGCCCCCTGACGAGAGTTTTCAGAACGATCGATGAAGTGATCGAGCACATATCAAGCTGGGAATCTAGGCGTGACGATGTGGAGTACGAGATCGACGGCATGGTGGTCAAGGTCAACTCGAGCGAACAACAGAAACGTTTGGGTGCCACGGCAAAGAATCCCCGGTGGGCTATTGCATACAAGTTTCCTGCGAAGCAGATGACGACGATTCTTCTCGATATACTAATCCAGGTAGGTCGGACTGGCGCGCTGACGCCGGTGGCGATCCTCGAGCCGGTCGATATCGGTGGTGTCACTGTGTCGAGAGCCACCCTTCACAACGAGGGAGAGGTCGCGCGGAAGAAACTGATGATAGGCGACCGAGTACTCGTCGAGCGTGCGGGAGATGTCATTCCTCAGGTCGTCAAACCGATAATCGAAGCTAGAACCGGTGGGGAGAAACCCTTCCGTATGCCGATCCTGTGTCCCGTGTGCGGCTCGCGTATCGTGAGGGAGGCCGATGAAGCCGTTCGAAGATGCGACAACGCATCATGCTCTGCTCAGGTAAAGGAGCGCCTCGCACATTTCTGTTCAAGAGATGCGATGGATATCGATGGCGTCGGCCCCTCTCTGATCGATCAGCTGGTGGACTCTGGCCTTGTGCGGGACGTAGCCGGTCTATACGTCCTCACGCCGGAGATGCTGACTACCCTCGAAGGCGTCGCTGAGAAGTCGTCTAGAAGCATAGTCGAGGCAATAGACGCCAGCAGGACCAGGAGATTCGACCGCCTTCTGTTCGCGTTGGGCATCCGTCATGTCGGTTCTACCACGGCGAGGGACATCGCATCAGCATTCGGAAGCATCGAGGCCTTGATGTCCGCAAGCGTCGAGGACCTGTCGAAGGTCCGCGGCATCGGTGAAGTAGTAGCGTCGTCCGTCCGCCACTTCCTGGACAACCCGACCAACCTAGCTCTGTTGGAGCGATTGAAGGCCGCGCATCTCAAGACTGCCGTCGAAGAGCCCGATTCCGGTCCGCTTCAGGGAAGAACCTTTCTATTCACTGGGGAACTCGAATCGATGTCACGACAGGAGGCGACGGTTGCGGTCGAGGCCCTTGGAGGAACGGTGGGCTCTTCGGTGACCAAGTCCACGGATTTCGTCGTTGTTGGAGAGAACCCAGGATCGAAGGCACAGAAGGCCAGGAAGATGAACAAGCATATTCTGTCCGAAGAGGAGTTTCTGGCAATGCTCGAAGGCCGCTGAGCCAACCTCCAGTGTCTCTTCGAAATGTTGCATGTAGTGATAGCCAAAGCACATTATTGAAATACTCTCGGATGCCAGAATAACGTACACCGGAAGACACGGAGAGTGAGAGCAAGGAATGCCCGGTATCAACGCGAGCAGAAGTCATTCACAGCAGGAGAAGTCTAGACAGCGCCTTCAGAGGGTTCTCCGGTCGCTGCCTTCCGAACCTTGCTCGCCGCTTGTGGACAACTCCGTTGCACCGCATTCCCCACACATAGACGATGAGGAGACCATCGTCGGGCAGTCGGTCCCGCAAGTCCAGCGGGATGCTAATGCGGTGCAGGACGTGCAGTACCAGTGCACCTCGTGTGATATGATGGTGGGTTCATCGGATTCGTACTGTCCGTTCTGCGGGGCGATATTCGCCGACGGCCCTTTGTCGAGCGAGGCCGATGTGGCGACGGAGGATGATGCGTCTGCGTTGGTTGAACGCGAACATACTGGAGTCCCGGTAAGGTTCGACGTGCTCTCCCTGGCCAAGCCGCAGGTGAAATCCCGCGAAATCCTCTATGCCGAGGCGATGCACGGGTTCGCGGGGTCCGCGCGCCTCCTCGAGGAGATCGAGCTCATGATCACGGAGGTTAGCGCGATCGGATGCGAAACCAAGAGGGCACGGAGGCTGATGAGCGATGCTTGGGAGGCTTGCAGAGAAGGCGATTGGCCTCTCGTGTCTGCTTTGGCGCGACAGACAGAAGATCTGGTGACTCCGAGCATACCCGACCTGGTTAGAGCAGAGCTAGCGAAAGCGCGGAATCTCGTTGTCGAAGCGAAGATGAATGGAGTCGAGTCTTCGAAGTACATCGTAATGATGAAAGCTGCCATGGGTGCATTGCACCGCGAGGATCTCGATGAGGCTCTGCGCGTTACCAAGCAGCTAATGGACCTCCTCAGGGAAGACGCGTCTTACTTCAGCAATACGACCCCTTCGACGTGAACATTCCGGGGTGGTATTGTATGGATGGCGCCTGGCCACAGACTACTTATCGGGGGTCATCGCATAGGGGGAATCGATGCCTCAGGACCTGACGTTGATGGACTCCGCTGGCTGGGATGCGCTCAGGAGAACACTGAATCAAAGGGTGGTCCTCATCAGAGAGACCCTCATTCCGAGCAAGCGGAACAGGGTATGGGCGGTGGAGACTGATGTCCGACCAGTTGTGCTCAAGCGGTCGTTGAGCGGCAGGGCGGAGAGTGAATTCAATTCGCTCGTCTGTGCGAGGCAGGCGGGACTCGATGTGCCGCTTCCGCTCCATCGCTCTGAGAACCACATAGTCATGGAATACATACCCGGCGAAAGATGCGACACGCTGATCAACCACATGTCAAGCGCTGAGGTAGCAGAAGGCCTCGCTAGATGGTTCGCGCGATTCCACGACAAGATGGGTGACGGGGTCAAGCCAATCATTATGGCCGATGCCGAACTGACGAACTTCATGGTCCATGATGGCCAGGTGTTCGGCTTTGACCTCGAGGACGCCTCGGAGGGCGACCCGCTCTACGATATCGGCATGTTGCTCGCGTCCATCCTCGGGAGCGAACCATTATTCACCCCTGTCAAGTTCGATCTGTGCATGAGGCTGTTGGAGGCGTACGAGAAGGAATCGGGCTTGGAGGCCCGAGAGAGCGTAAGACCGTTCGTGTCGACGCACCTTCGCCTGTCTGCCACAACCAGGCCGTTGTTTCGGGGGGCGCTGCTCGAAGCCGCGAGAAGGCTCGAGAGCAGCGGCTGGCCCATACTCGCATAGACGCTTGCTGCGCCGATTAGAATCGTCCCGGCAAAGGCTACCGACCGTCGCAATCCTCAGCTGGCTCCTATTCAGAACCATTGTCCGTCTCCGCGCTGTCTTCCGTCGTAGTTTTATGGCGCGATTTGGCCCTAAGCTCCTCCAGCCTCCTGGTGATATCCGAGATGCTGTTGGTTTGCTCGCTGATGATCTGTTTGTGTTTGTCAAGCCTCTCCCTCATTGACTCGACCTTGGTGCGCTCCAGGGCGAGCTTGTCTGATTCCTCCTCGAGGCTGGTCTTCTCCCTGTTCATCTCCTCGAGCTTCCTGCTGAACTCCGCCTCGCGCAGGTCAATCTCCCTTCGTGCTTCCGCGAGCTCCCCCTCCCTCTTGGCGATGCCTTTCTCGCCTGAGTCCAACTTCGAGGCCCTCTCCTCCAATGCTTTCCTTTCTTCCGTGAGCCTCTCCATCTCCTCGTCCATTTTGGACTTCAGCTTTGCACCCTCCTCGTGAAGGGCGTTTTCCTTCTCGCTTATCGCCTTGTCTCTCTCGTCTATCTGGACCTGCATCGAGTCAAGGGCTTTCTCCCTGCTGTCCAGCTCTTCCTTGCGACTCCTCAGACTTTCCTCCCTCTCGGCTGCGATTGCTGCCTCCTCAGAGCGCTCCGACTCGCTCTTCATCGAGGCGACCTTCGCCGCTTCAAGAGCAGCCATCGTTCGGGCGAGTTCGTCCTCCTTCGCCGCAAGGCTTGCCTTGAACTCCTCGGCCTGTGCCATCCTCTCCTGGGTGGCCTGCACTTCCGCCTGGGTGGCCGATGTCAGTTCCTCGAGCGAGATTTCCTTCTTTGCGATGTCGTTCTCACGCTTGTCGAGTTCGCGTAGCAGAGCTTCTACTCGCTCCTCGGATTCCGCCACCTTCGACTCGCGGGTCCTGAGTTGCGTCTCGAGGTCGTCCAGTGTCTTCGATTTGGTCTGAAGCCCCTCGTTCTCCTTGCCGATGTTAGCCAGCAGGGTTGACAGCTCAGCTTGCTGAGATTCGGCGCTCGATTCGATCTGAGTTCTTCTGCTGTCCAACTCAGCCTTTTCGGTCTCCAGCTGAGCATACTTCTGGCTCTGTTCTGCCTCCTGATCCGTCAGCACCGCCTGCCTCTTCGCCAGGTCGTCCTCTCGGGCATCCAATTCGGCCTGCTTCGCCTCGTGCACCCCACTCTCGGATTTGATCCTCTCCTCGGTTTCTTTGAAGGCCTTCTCCCTGTTGTCCATTTCAGAAATTCGATCCTTCAAGTCGGCACGCTCGACTTCGTGGTCTCTTATCGATTCGTCTAGTCCGCGCTTCCTGTCGGCCAGTTCGCCTTCGAAAGCCCTGAGTTCGTCCTCCTTGACCTTTATGTCGTTCCTGGCGGAGTTGAGCTCTTCGCGCTCATTGTCGAGGCTCTCAATCCTGCTCCTGACCTCTTCCACCTGGTTCTGCCACTCCTCGCGATCGCGAGCGTAGACCGTCTTATCATCCTCGAGCCTAGCGCGTTGCGCTTCGACATCCTTCCTCTCCGCAGCCAGCTTTCCGTAGCCGCTTTCGTATCTGGCGATGCCGTCCGCTATGCTCATCTGCATGGTCCTGACCAAACCGCGCTTTGCCTCCATCGCCACCTCGAAAGCCTTCTGATTGCGTATCAGGGCCTGCTCCCTCTCGAGCATGAGCGTCACGCGCTCATTGATCTGCATGTGCCTATCGTTGACTCTGGACTCGAACTCCTTCAGCTCCTCCTGCCATTTGGAGGTCTCGTTCCTCAGATTCTCAAGCTCCTGCCTCAATAGCTCCATTTCGCCGGCTTCGCGCGAGAGTTCTTCCTTCTCCGCGTTCGCAGCCTCCAGAGCTTCCTTTGCCTTCTCCTGCTCGGATCTGGCCTTCTCCTCAACCTGCTTCGCATCGGCCATCTTGCCATCAATGGCGGCATCCAGGGAGCCTTCGACGGAGTTCAACATCTCAGCGAAGAAAGTCGTCTCCTCGTCCTCGACGACGTCCTTCCCGATAATAATGAAGTGCATCTTCGACCCTTTGACGATCGTGCCCACAAATCGATCGACTTCGAACGCGCCAATTGTTGCCAGATCGCCCTTTCCATCGATGGCCTTCTTGACGTCGTCGTAGTAAACATCCACCTTGGGGTTGAACACAAATTCTTTCAGGAGGGTGCCATCTCTCTCTACGAGGTATCCTTTCAACAGCTTCTTGCCAAACATAAGGCCACTTCCGATGGGGGGAATCGACGGGGGCAGACGAAGTCTATCAGGGTCCGGATTGACTGCCAGCAACGACCGCTGGCGGTCGTTCTCAGGCTCAGCCGATGTTATTAGCTACCGCCAACATAACCTTTTCTGCCGCCGAGGCGAATGAATATCTCCGCTCGAGCGTGTACGACGCTGTCATTGTGTTTCCGATCAGGGTTGAAAGCGCTTCAGAAGAGAGGCGTTTGTGACGACTGATATTGAGCTGAACGCCATCGCCGCGGCCGCCACCATGGGGCTCAACAACCAACCTGTGAAGGGGTATAGCACCCCAGCAGCTATCGGTATTGCAGCAGTATTGTACGCCAGTGCCCAGAACAAGTTCTGTCTGATCTTCTCGAAGGTCCTCTTGCTCAGCCGTATCGCTGTAACGACGCTTCTGAGATCGTCTCCCACTATGACCACATTGCCTGTTTCTAGCGCAATATCGGCACCTCCGCCCATGGCGATGCCCACATCTGCTTGGGCCAATGCGGGTGCGTCGTTGATGCCGTCGCCAACCATAGCGACAACTTCGCCTTTGCTTTGCAGCGAACGGACTACGCCCGCCTTGTCTGCAGGCATGACTTCGGCCGTAAACTCCTCTATACCCGCCATGGATGCTATGGCCTTGGCGGTTCGAGCGTTGTCCCCAGTCAGCATGATTATGGTCATCTCTTGTGATCGGAGTTCGTCGACCACCTCACGCGCCTCCTCTCGTACGACATCTCCGATACCGAGCAGTCCCACGAGACGCTTCTCTTCTGCACACATGACTACTGTCAACCCGTTCGCTTCCATTTCCTGGATGCGCGTCTCCAGCGGTTCGAGGTTCACTCCGTGCGCCAATGCCAGCCTGCGGTTCCCCACGAGCACCTCCCGACCCTGAAGGGTCGCCGATACGCCCTCGCCTGGTAGTACTCTGGACATTGAGGGGGTGTCGAGCGTCAATCCGCGCTCGTCCGCTGCGGATTCGATTGCCTTGGATAGCACATGCTCGGTCCCCCTCTCAGCGCTGCCTGCCAGGAACAGCAGGTGGTCTTCATCGTCTCCGTCGGCGACGTACATTGTCGCAACCCTGGGAACGCCTTTTGTAATCGTTCCGGTCTTATCAAGTATCACCGTAGTCAGCTTGTGAGCTCGTTCTAGCGCCTCAGCATCCTTGATCAGCACACCCAGCTGGGCACCCCTACCAGTGCCTACGACTATAGCGGCTGGCGTGGCCAGTCCGAGTGCGCAAGGACAGGCGATTACGAGCACAGCGACGAATATTGTGAGAGAGAACGGTATCGGGTCGCTGATCTCCCATATGTTCGATCCGACGGCAAGCCAGAAGACAAGCGAGATAGACGCCGCTGCCAAGACCGCTGGGACGAAGTATCCGGCGACGAAATCGGCATACCTCTCTATAGGCGCCTTCGTAGCCTGAGCACCTTCGACGAGGCGGACTATCTGCGCCAGCGTTGTCTCCGCTCCCACCCTTGTGGCACGTACCCGTATGACACCTGTCAGGTTTACGGTCCCGCCCAGCACTTGGGCGCCCGCAGTCTTCTCACTGGGGATCGACTCCCCCGTCACGACGGATTCGTCGACTGATGACTGGCCAGATATGACTGCCCCATCCACCGGGATTATCGTCCCCGGTCGGACGATGATTTCGTCTCCGACAAGCAACTCCTCCGCAGAGACTTCCCTCTCCCCATCCTTATCCACTCTTATGGCTGTGGCTGGTTGCAGATCCATCAGCAGTATGATGGCTTCAGATGTAGAACTGCGAGCCCTGAGCTCCAGGTGCTTGCCCAGGAGTACCAGGGTTATGATCACAGCGGCCGTGTCAAAATAGACTTCCTGAGCTGCCACCGCGTCAGGAAGCAGAGTCACGATGGTGCTGTAGGTCCAGGCGGACATGGTGCCCAGGACTATGAGCGAGTCCATGTTCGCACGCCGATTGCCCAATGCCCTGTAGGCTCCTGTGTAGAATCTCCTTCCGGCAACGAATTGAACCGGGACGGACAAGGCGAACAAGACTACATTGCGAAAGGAGGCATCCAGTGTGTCGCCCAGTATTGCCTCCGGCGCCATCGAGATGACAGCGATGGGGACGGTGAAGACGATGGACAGCACCAACGTTCGGAACACCTCCCTGCGCTCCTCCGCACGTGCCAGCTTCTCGGCGGCGGCACCCTCGGTTCCCAGTACTCGGTAACCCGTCTTTTCCACAGTGCGCGCGATGTCCGCCTTTCCAACAACGGCCGAATCATACGCGATTTTGGCTCTCCCCAATGCAAGGTTTACGGATGCTTCCTGAACCCCTGGCATAGCACCGAGCGCATCCTCCACGGTGCGGGCACACGCGGCACAGTGCATGCCGCCAATCGAAAGGGTAACTTCATCCTTCGCTACCTCGTAGCCAGCACTTCTTATCGCCTCCTCGACCTGCTTTCGAGACACCTTCGACTCATCGAGCTTCACATAAACCCTGTCTGTGGCCAAATTCACTCTGGCATCTCTGACGCCGTCCAGCGCATCAATGGCCTCCTTGACCGCCGAGGCACAGGTCGCACAGTGCATACCCTTGATCCGGATGACAGTTTCTTTCCTCTCAATCAGGTCCAACAGCTCCTTCCACCTTCGTCTTGACGATAATCTTCCTGTCGCTCGATAGGCATTTCGCCGATAGAAGCTCCGATTTACCGTTGACTGCAGCCGAGGACGCGGGTTGTCATTGGCTTATTATTGCGCATATTTGTATTAGATAGAATGTAGAATGCACAAAATAAGGGCTATAATTCCTTCGCGCAGACTAGTTTTGTCCCTTCGGAGCGTCGCCGAATTACAGCTCCGGTTTGGGGAATCGGACTTATAGCTTCGTGTCGCTGCACGCCTTCGGTCTGGGAATGGCTCTCGTGATCGTTAGGATGTACGCTACGTTGAGGAAAGCGTCCGGTCTCGCGAGCGTTGTTGTGGAAGCGGGCAGCCTGCCAGAGTTATATGACGCTCTTCGCCTGAAGTTCGGGCCCGAAATGGAAGGACTCCTTGGCGCCTCTCGAGCCCCGTTCAGTGACCTCGTAGTCCTGGTCAACGGGGTCAACGTGACGCATGATCGACTGCCCCGAGTCAGGTTACAGGACAAGGATGAGGTTGCGTTGTTTCCTCCCATCTCTGGCGGATGAACGACTGCTGGGTCATCAATTCGAGCAGATAAGCTTTATATCGGGTCAGAACATAACCGCGCCCCGGGACATCCCATGGTCAGCTTATCCGAGCCCGATGGATCGTCACAAGGTTCCACAAAGACACTTCTAGTGCTCACCGTGGCCGCGATATTGGTGTCGGTGGGCATCATTGGCTTCGTCGTATACGATAACATGGGATCGCATTCTTCGGCGTCCTCTGCCGTAATCGCGATGGACGATGTTGTGACCATGGACTACGTGGGCAGATTCTCCAGCGAACTGATCTTTGACACAAGTCTGCTCGAGATCGCCGAGAACGACGTTATTTATCCGAAGTCGCTCACCTTCACGATGAGGGAGAACGACAGCTACGCGCCCTTCGAGATGGTGGCTGGGAAGTACGGAGAAGAGGGCGGCACTATCAAAGGCTTTGCTCTGGGGGTAATAGGGCTTAGCGTCGGGGATACTGCGGTCATAGACGTTGCCCCAGAGGACGCATATCCGGTCAATCCCGACATGATTGAGACGATACCTCTCGTCCAACGCGTCGATGGCACTGAAACGCTCTCCGAGTCTGAATTCAAGAGCCTGTTCAAGATCGACGCTGAGATACTGGATTATGTCCCCCACTACAAATGGAAGTGGGACGTCCTCGTCATCAACATCGAGTTTGGGTATGTCACTTTCAAGCACTTTCCGACTATTGGCGAAACCGTCTATCCTTTCGGGGACCCATACGACATCAATGATCCCGCGGGATGGCCATGCGTCGTAGAATCCTTCAACCCGTCAGCCAACGAAGGAGAGGGAGAGGTCGTCGTGAAGCATCTCGTGACAGAAGCCGATGTGTATGCCGTTAAGGGGGTATCGTACGACGACGAGGTCTTCGTGATATCATCGTTTGACTTCGTGAACGAGACGTTCGAAGTGCACCGGAGCGATTCGACCATCGGATACAACGGAGAGATATCGGGCAGAGCCCTGTTCTTCGAAGTTACGATAATAAGCGTCAGCAAGACGTAGGCGCACCTCGTAGCAACGGCTAGTCGGCCTTCTTCCCGACGATTCTGGACGCGACAGCGCGGACGTACTTGTCGAAGGTCATTTGGACACGCTCGTTTCCGGAGATGAAGTAGGCGCCCACGGCGAGCGCCAGCCCTGCGAACACGTCCGCCAACCAGTGCACTCCGAGGTATAGGACCGAGAAAGTGATTCCGATTGCAGAAACGGCGACGAAATAGTAATAGCGTCTGTAATCGGCACCGGCCGACAAGAGCACGAGTAGAGCAGTAACCACGAGGCTTATGTGCGCGCTTGGGAAGTCGTTGTTCAGGGGGTCGATGCTCGTTACCATCCTCCCCCAGTTTGTGTCGATGTATAGCAGGGGGGTCATGCCCGAATCCGCGTAGAACCCGGTGACAGTCACGGGGAAGAAGATGTAGAACGGCAACAGTATCAGGTAGTTGAACAGCATCGAGATAGAGTATCTTCTGAAGGTCGCTCTGTCGTCGACGGCGAGGATTAGGATCGGGGTGAAGTAGATTATGAACGCGAAGACCCAGACATAGATCAGTATGGAGAAGTCCACGAGGACCTGGTAATCCAACCTGTCCTGGAGTATCCTGATGGCGTCTCCGCCAATCCTGAACAACCAGTTGGTGTAGACGACTTCCTTCGAGTTAGGTTCCAGGCTCACAAAGGCATGCTCGATCAATACCAGGAGTGGGGCTCCGACAACCATTGCGATGTAGATGATGTTGTATTTGGCGGACTCGGCGATTCTGCTCAGCGACAAGTTGCGCCAGCCGACCATGATTACGAGGCCGGCCACTATCCCCACGACCACGGATGCGGCGTATAATGTGATGAATACTGAGTAGGAGATCGGCGTGTTCTCCCCCACTCTGGCATAACATACCAGGATAGAAAAGTTTTTGTCCCTAGGCGGCTCCCGCACCGGCTTTCTCGGATGTCCGCCGTTCAGCTCATTCTTGACCGCTTGCCCACAGCGGCCTGTTCATATGCCTTTTCGAGTTTCTCAGAGCAGGCTTCAGTCGAGTACTGGCGCGCCGTCTCGATGGCATTCGCACTGAATTCATTCGCTCCGCCCAGACATCTCCGAATGCCGTCAGCGCATGTATCCGGACCGAACAGGCATCCGTTGTATCCGTCTCTTACGAATTCGGGGATAGCCCTGCACCTCATTCCGGCGACTGGAGTTCCTGAGGCCATCGCCTCTAGTATAACCAGGCCCTGGGTCTCGAAGGTCGAAGCCAGCGCCAGGACGTCACAGGTCGCATATGCTTTCGCTAGTATGTCGTCGGATACGAAGCCGGCGAATACTACCTCCTGGGACAATCCCAGCTTCTTCGAAAGCATCCTGTATTCGTGCTCAGCGGGTCCGGACCCCATTACGAGCAGCCTCAGGTCGCGATTCTCGCTCTTCAGCTCCGCCATTGCCCTAAGGATTATGTCGAACCTCTTCTCCCTCGAAAGCCGTCCCACGTGCAGAACGACTTGCCTGTCATCGAGGCCATGATCGGTGAGGACTGAAGCATCGCGGTTTTCTGGCGAGAATTCAGCGCAATCCACTCCGGTCGGAATAACCTCGCAAGCCTTTGGCTTAATGCCGTGTCCGAGGATTTCTTCAGCTATGGGTGTGGACGGGAAGACGACCATGTCCGGTCGCCGCAGCAAGTTCCTCAGATAGACCCAGACCAGTGGGACCAGCAGGTCATCTCGCAATCCAATGAACGAGTAGTGCTTCACTGCTTCATTCGCCATAGTATGGAATGTAAGGACGCTTGGCAAGCGAAGAGCCCGTGCCGCTGTCAGGCTCAGGATGGCCATCGACGCAAGTCCATGGCAGTGTATGATATCGACTTCTTCGCTTCTAAGGTATTCGAGCATATCTGATGGTGAGACAACGATCCTGTAGTCTCTGTATGATCTGAACTCCATCGATGGGAGGTAGTGCACCTGCCATCTTCCGTCGGCTCTGGATGGCGTGTCGGGCGCAAGTATGGTTATCTCGTGTCCGCGGGCCTCTAGACCTCTGCACTGCCTCTCCATCGACACGACGGCGCCGTCAACGGTTGGATGGTACGAATCGGTAAACATCGCCACTTTCAAGCGTTCACCTTCGGTCGAGTTCGACGGAGATGCGCCTCAGCTTGCCGATTACATCCGAAGGCGTATCTCCAAGGAGTCTGATCATCGGCTCCTTTCCCACGCCTCCTCTGTCAAAAATGACATCCGGCACGTTCCCATGCCGCTCGATCGCATCTGTGACTCCCCATGTCATGGATGAAGCTCCTTTGGGCTCGCGCGAACGATCGAATGATGCAACGTTGAGGCCCGAATCCCTGCAAGCCTTGACGTTGTCGCTTGAGTACTTGATGTTGAGCGCACACCGTACAGATGAATCCTTCGCGGAGGCTGCAAGCACTATGCGTGCGACGTGTTTCGATACTCCGAAACGACCGCACCCTGTAGTCTCTGCTCGATCGCCCACCCTGATGATTCTGCCTTCAAACGCTGCGACGTCATCGGGTGTGAGCGCCCCCACTACCGCGTATCCCATGTTGGATCCTACCTCGGGCAGCAGACGCGCGTCCAGGAGAAGCCTCAAGTCCGCCGCAGCTTCATCCAGCTCTTCGAGCATGTCTGCTTTGGATGCGTCCGCCCTGAGCGTAGACATAGGGTTGGCGCACGCAAAACCTCTTCCTATGTGCTCGCGCGCAACTATCGCTCCATATGTCACAGCCTTCGCCTTCCTCACTGCGTTCTCCAAATCGGCCCCGGCTGCAAGATTTGCCGCGATTACGGCAGACAGCACACAACCCGTTCCGTGCACTTCGGCGTTCACGCGAGGTGATACGATTGTTGCCGAACCTCCCTGGTGGAATAGGTGATCGATGGAGTCTTTGCCCTTCATGTGGCCACCCTTGATGAGCACTGCCTTCGCGCCGTCGCGAATCAGCGAGTCTGCCGCTCTCTTGGCATTCTTGATGCCTCCTACTTCGACGCCCGTAAGGGCCTTCGCCTCGTGGACATTCGGAGTCACTATTGTCGCCGACGGCAGAAGATTCTTCCTGAGTTTCTCAATAAGTCCTTCAGAACTGAGCGGTCCGCCCGCGGTAGCTCTCATGACGGGGTCGACCACGATTGGCGCTTTGAGTCTCCGAAGTCGATCCGAGACGACACCGACGATGTCGGCATCGTACAGCATGCCCGTCTTGACCGCGCTGATGTCCACGTCCGCCAACACCGAGTCGAGCTGATGTTCCACCTCTTCCGGCGGCACGGGAAATATCGATTGCACACCAACCGTGTTCTGAGCCGTCACGCACGTTATCACCGTGCATGCGTGCAGACCCATGGCCTCGATTGCCTTGAGGTCCGCTTGAACCCCGGCCCCCGCGACTGGGTCCGAGCCTGCAACAGTGAGGACTGTAGTCATGTCGAATAGCATATCGTTCTTCTGGATATATCGGTTGTGTCAGTCTGGAAGCTCGCCTGTGCTGCATCAGGGTTAAATATGGGCTAACTAATGCGACTGGCTGAGATGAAGGCGCAGACGGGCCACATAGTGTTCAAAGGACAGTTCAGGTATAGAAATCTGTCCAAGTCCTTCGAGGAGCTTCTCAGGGCATTCCTCGAGGAAACGGACCAGATGCCCGACGAGGAAGACATTTTGCAGATGTTCATAAGGCTCAACATGATGGACATAACCAAGAACCGCAAACCAGAGGGTTACAACCGACGGGGGCGGATGAGGCTCGTGTTCCCTCTGATAGAGGGCAGGAGGGAGATGTATGTCAGAGCCGATGTCAAGACTACCCAGGTGGTGCGGGTTACCGAGCGTCTTAGCAAGATTTTAAAGAAGGCCGGCGTCTCTCACTCCATAGCATATGACCAACTGAAGACGCTTCAAGAATCGTGATGCCTAACGCCGCAGCTGGCATCCGGTGTCGAACCGTCTCTTGGGATGGCGCCCACGATGCAGATACGGGAAGAGGTACGAAAGGCTGTCAGGGAGCGTGACTCACTAGATGGGATGAGACGGGCCTTCGAGACGATAGTGGAGAGACGGAAGGCCAATGCAGAGCGCTTCCATGACCTGCAATCCGCGAAAGACAGGTTGCGCGAGCTCAAGGAATTTTCCGTTGGCAACGATGAGCTGCTTGCCCTCGCAGTGTCTTCTCTCCGAGAGAACGGCTGTCGAGTCATATTGGCCGAGACGCGGAACTCCGCCATCGACCTTATAGCCAGGGAGGTCGAGGGACTATCGCTCGTCGTCAAATCGAAGTCGAATCTCACCAAGGAACTTCACATAACCGAGGCTCTCTCAGAACGCGGAGTGGAGGTGGTCGAGACGGATCTCGGCGATCGCATCATCCAGCTTCAGGGAGGCCCCTCCGTTCATCCGACGGGTCCCGCATGCCACCTCACGCGAGAGCAGATATCCGCGCTCCTGTCGGAACATTTCGGAAGGCCGGTATCCGACGACCCAAAAGAACTGACAAAGGCCGTCAAGGAAGAGATTTCAGGGTATCTCAATCGCGCGCAAGCAGGGATTACTGGCGCGAATGCCATCGCCGCCCGCGAGGGGGCGATTGTGATTGTGCACAACGAAGGCAACGCGGCGCGATGCGCGTCCGTGCCTGGAAGACACATAGTTGTTACGTCCTCCGAGAAGATCGTCCCGTCTCTGAGGGACGCTGTGGACGTGGCATCTCTACAGATATTCTACTCGACGGGCAAGCTTGCCAGTGCCTACATAGATGTCATATCTGGTCCCAGCTACACCGCGGACATAGAGAAGAAGATATTCCGAGGGATGCACGGACCAGAAGAAGTGATAGTCGTGATTGTGGACGATGGTCGCCGAACTGTTGCGGACAGGGAACCGTTGTTCTGCATAGGTTGCGGGTCCTGTCTCACACACTGTCCAGTCTACAGCGTGGTTGGGCCTCTATTCGGAACACCGGGCCATCCTGGCGGACAGGGCTTGAGTCTGTTGAGTTCGATGGATAGGTTGCGAGAGGCCAAAGATGCGGGGTTGTACCTGTGCACTTCATGCGGTGAGTGCAAAGTGGTCTGCCCAGCAGCCATTGACACTAGAAAGAGCATATTGAAGGGACGACAAGCGTGTATTGACCAAAAATTGGAATACTCTTCCGAGCATGGAACAGTCGTAGCAAGCGTTAGAAACTACGATAATCCGTGGCAGATGCCTCGGGCTCGTAGAGCCAGATGGTCAAGCGCTCTCCGACTTCCGTCCAGGGGCGAGGTGATTTACTTCGCCGGATGTTCGACGTCGTTCCTATTTCCTGACATCGCGCGGAACACGGTCAGTCTGCTGCGGTCAATCGGTGTCGAACCTGTCTATCTAGGCCACTCCGAGAAATGTTGCGGGTCTACCGTCCGCAAGCTTGGCGACGTGGAGCTTGCTAGAGCCAAAGCGGAATCCTGCTTCAGAGATTTCGCGGAAGCAGGTGCCAAGGTTGTGGTTACCTCATGTCCAGGATGTTATTCAACACTTGACTCATATGATGATCTAAAGAGGAACAGCGGTCTTAGAGTGCAGCATATATCGCAGTACATGGCGGATCACATGGATCGCCTCAGGATATCTCCCGTTGATGATTACGGGAGGGTCACCTATCATGACCCGTGCGACCTCGGCAGAGAAAAGGGGGTATTCGATGAGCCCAGACGACTCATTGAAGCCGCTCTTAGCTCGTCGGCAATCGAAATGGATCGGTTTGGGAGCGAGAGCGCATGCTGTGGGGCGGGATCCGGAGTCAAGAGCAGTTTCGACGAACTCGCACTGGCTATGGCCCAAGAACGGGTTCGTCACGCAGAATCTGTCGGCGCCGAGACTATCGTGACTGCTTGTCCCTGGTGTGTCAAAAACCTGAGAGATTGTCAGGGCACAAACCCCTCTGTTTCCGTAGTCGACCTGACCGAATTGCTGCTATCCTCGATAGCGAAAGAGCGATAGGGGATATCTGGAACCGCCGAATCAGCAGCTTCTAGTCCAGCTTGATTTCCCTGATGTCGGAATAGATCGGTCCTTCCGGCGTGAGGACGCTCTTCTTGAGCGTCACCCTGTCGATCACACAATCGCCGTAATCCGTTGCCGCGTTCATCGCGATCAAGTCCCGAGCTGAACTCAGTCCACCGCCACCTCTTGTCCGGGCAACGGTCAGATGCGGTCTGTATGCTCTCCTCTCGCGTTTGAAGCCGAGCGCGGCAAGCGAAATGTCCAGCCTCTCAGCAAGGACCTCAAGGTTCTTGCCGTTCTCCACTCCCACCCAGATGATTCGCACGTTGGACAACGACGGGAATGCGCCCATACCGCTCAACCTAATCTCGAATGGTTGAATGTCTGTTGTGGAACTCTCGACCAAGCGGATTACGTCTTCGATCTGTCCTTCTTCGGTGTTCCCGAGGAACTTCAGAGTCAGGTGTAGATTGGAGTGTTTGACCACCCGGAGACCAGAGCCGCAGCCTTTGAGGTCGTTCAGCAGGTCGGACAGTCTGCTGCTGGGATGTATGTCTACCGATACGAAAGCTCTCAACTTCAACGAACCGAAAGCGTTCGCTCACCTCTTATCGTTTTCCCGAAGCGAGGCATGCAGCCTCCAGTTCGAGCAATTCAAATACACGTCCTAGCGACGGCGGTCCAGTCTCCTTATCTTCCCTCTCATCAATGAAACCCCTATGAACACGATGACCAGGGCAGCGCAGAGCCCTATCAAGTAAGCGATTTCACCAAGCTGATCTTCGTACAGAGTACCGAACGACGCCGCGTAGTTGAAGACGCTATGCATTGCGACGGCACCCAGGTAATATATCAACCAGCCTCCTGTCCCGAGGACCTTCCTGGCTATACCCAAACCGAAGAGTGAAGAAGCCGTCGCGTGCAGCAGTGCGGATGAGACGCTTCTGATCACAGCCGTGGCGATGAACGCCTGTGCGCCCCCCTCCATCAACGCTGTCGTCTCATACAGCATATTCTCCGTCGCCGCAAACCCCAGGCCGACGGCTGCTCCATAGATGATACCATTTTCCAATTCGGTCATCATCCGTCTCGCGCGTAAGATGCCCAAGCCTTTCGCTGCCTCCTCCACAAACGGCGCAATCACACAAGCGAGCACAAGCACGGGGATTGTTGGATTCTCTCCGAGATAATCGTATACTCGGTCGATGTTGTCGTTGAAAGGTATCGTGAGAATCAATTCGAAGACGACGGCGACGAGCACGGAACCAATGGCACCGAAGAGGAATACGGAGATCAGCCGCGCATAGGGTTCCCGGGAGAACTTTTCCGTGTTTCTAATCCATGCGAGGTAGATGATGCACGGAACGAACGCGACCAGAATGATTACTATCGCCAGTATGAGCCAATTTGCCATCGGGCTACCGCAATGCCTGCAGCAGGACGAGAATATTTCAAGGTTGTCGAGAAACAACCACTATAACCGTGTTAAGGAAAAGGGGTTTCCGCCCTCACAGAAGAGGGCATCGTGGCTTCGCGTACATCGCTCATTCAAGCGTTATCGAGTTGTTAGGACACTCATCTACGCATGCTCCGCAATCGAGACACTTGCTCTCGTCAATCACGGCGACATCGTCCACCGTCACTGCCTCCTCGGGGCAAACGTCCACACACGCGCCACAAGCTACGCATTCGTCCTTGTTGACTTTGGCCGGCATCTGGGTATCTCCTTTAAATTGTGATTTCTGGGAATGGGTCCCCCCTTATAAAGCTTGTTCACCAAATCCGAAACATGCCAAGCAGACTTTGGCGAATCTGCCAGAGATAAACGGCTCTAGTACTGTTTCCATGGCTGGCGATAGCAACTATTTAGATATCCTCTCGCCATCGCATGAACGCAGGCATGACGGAAGACCACATAGGACGATGGCTGTTCCAGGAAGATGGCCTTGTCCCAGGATATCTCAGAGCAGTCGACGATACTATTGAGGAGGTGTGTTTCGGAACTCCTCCATCTGATTCTGCGCGCTCCGTGATACTGCCTGCGTTCGTAAACGCTCACACGCACATTGGCGATGCCTTCGCCCATCCCGCTCCTAAAGGTACGGTCGAGGACACGGTCGGCCCCGGAGGCTATAAGCATAGGATGCTCGACTCTGCCGGGACTGTCGAGAAAATTGCCGGCATGAAGGCGTCTATCGATTTGATGAGCAGAACGGGGACCGGGATCTTTGCAGACTTTCGGGAGGAAGGAGCTGATGGCGCAAACGCGCTTCACCGCGTGCTCGCGGGACGTCACATTCGTGGTGTTGTGCTCGGTCGACCGGTCAGCGCTGAAAACGTGAAAGACGAAGTTCAAGACCTGCTCAGGACATGCGACGGCATAGCATTCAGCGCAGTGAGCGATTGGCCCTTGGAAGTGCTTGAAGCCACGTCCAGAATATGCAGGCAATCGGGCAAGCTCTTCTCCCTGCATGCAAGCGAGGTTCGGCGTGAAAGAATCGACGATATCCTGAGCCTGAAGCCCGACTTTGTCGTACACATGACCGCTGCTGCGGAAGAAGATCTCGTCGAATGTGCTCGCGCCGGCGTGCCTGTGGTGGTCTGCCCAACCTCTAACGCATTCTTCAACCTCTATCCAGATATACCAAGACTGCTCGATCTCGGCGTGACGGTGGCGTTGGGGACCGACAATGCGATGATATGTCGCCCGGACATGCTCAGCGAGATGAGGGCTGCGTATGCTCTCAGCAGACGCTTCGGAGGCATATCTGCGATGGATGCGATAAGTCTGGCGACGCTGTCTGGGCGCAAAGTATTAAATGCAGAAGGCCAGATAACTACAGAAATGAGCGTATCCGATGACCTCGTGGCGGTGGACGTTGAGGGCGAGGATCCCCTTCTCGGATTGGTGTCGGCCGCGGCAACAGCTGGAGTGTCTGCCGTGGCTCACCGAGGGAAGTTGAGGAGGCCGACTCTTGGATGACTTGAAGAGGATCTTGATTGCGACGGATGGTTCCGACTACACCAAGGAAGCAGTCTCGAGAGGACTGAGTCTCGCCAAGGTATTCAACTCAGAGGTAACGGCTCTCTATGTGGTCGATCAGACCTCGTTCGTGAGTTTTCCGATGGATTCTTCGATTGTCAGCGTGTACTCACTTCTGGAGAACGAAGGCAAGCGGGCGGTCGAGGAGGTTGTTGAAGAAGGCAAGGCGATTGGCGTCAAGGTAACACCACTGATTGTAGAGGGTTCGCCTACGAAGAAGATTGTTGAAACGGCTGCCGGTTTCGACTTAGTCGTGATGGGAACGCTTGGGCGATCCGCTCTGTCGAAGCTGTTTATGGGGAGTGTGGCTGAGAGAGTGACGAGATACGCGCCGTGTCCGGTGCTGGTTGTGAGGAGCAGGAGGAGTTGATCTCCAAATGAAGATCAAGGACATAATGACGGAAGACCCGATAATCGCTGAGTTGCCAGGCACGAGAACAGAGGTCCTCAAAAACCTAGTGAAGAGCAACAAGACCGGAATGCCCGTAGTGAAAGCTTCCGACGGAACGCTTGCCGGGTTCGTGACGCGCCAAGACATCTTCACAAAGCCTGAGGAGGAGCAACTCGCCCTTGTAATGAGACGCGACTATCCGACGATATCTCCCAAGGCGGACGTCAAGGATGCGGCCGAGGTCATGGCAGAGAACAACCTCAGCCATCTTCCGGTGGTCGAAAACGATAAGCTCGTGGGAATCGTTACTCCCACGGACCTCCTCATAGTCGTCGAGAAGGAGAATCCTCAGGTGACCGTCGAGGATATAGTTCGGTCACCTTGCATACCCATCTACGCCGGAGCGCCATTATCAGTCGCCCTCGCTACATTCAGAGCGGCGAAAGTGTACGCGCTGCCTGTGCTGGACGACGACGCGAAGCTCGTGGGAATCGTCACAGACAGAGACATATTCAACCAAAGCGTCGTCGATCGCAGCGTCGTGATGAGCGACTTGGGTTTGAACAACGGCGCAGACAACTGGAATTGGGAGGGCGTCAGGAACGTCATGAAGCTGTGGTACGAAGTCTCGAAAGTCAACCTTCCGAAGCTCAAGGTGAAGGACATCATGATATGCAGTCCTGTCACCGTGTTCAAGAAGACCCTCGTTGCGGACGCGGCGAAGGTGATGAGAAAGCACGATTTCGGCCAGCTTCCGGTTAGGGATTCAAAGGACAACCTCGTCGCGATGATCTATGACACGGATGTGGTCTCGACGCTCATCAAGTGATGCCGAATGGAATCTCAAGAACTGTTGTCCCTCTGCCGCAGGAGAGGGTTTCTATGGCCTGCATACGACATATACGGCGGCCTGGCTGGCTTTTATGATTACGGGCCGCTCGGCGCCTCGCTCAAGCACAACATCGAGGCACACTGGAGGAGATTGTATGTCTTCGATGAAGGGTTGCAGGAGCTCGTGTGTCCTCTTATAGCTCCTGAGCCAGTCTTCAAGGCTTCGGGTCATCTGGACGCCTTCGCAGACATGTATGTCGAGTGCAAAGGATGTGGTGAGTCTCACAGAGCGGACCATCTCGCGGAAGGTCTGGTCGATAACCCCGAAGCCATTTCCGAGGAGGAACTCGGAAGGATCCTTGATGAGAAGGCGGTGAAATGTCCGTTGTGCAAGGGAGACCTCACAGCTCCTAGACGTTTCAATCTAATGTTCAAGACTGCCATCGGCGCGGGCTCTGCAAAGCCCGGGTACATGCGACCCGAGACTGCCCAGGGCATGTTCGTCAACTTCTCACAGATCTACAGACACGGGAGAGAGAAGCTCCCCGTCGGTGCCGTCCAGCTGGGAAGAGCATTCAGGAACGAGATATCGCCTCGACAGGGATTGGTCCGCCTGAGGGAGTTCCATCAGATGGAGGCGGAGATATTCTTCCATCCTGAGCGGAAGACCTGGCCAAGGTACGATGGAGTCAAAAGTCATGTGTTACCGCTGGCTCCAAACGGCGCCGCCGTTACCGACATGTCTCTCGAAGACGCCGTCGCTTCCAAGACGATCATCAATGAGGCGCTCGCCTACTTTATGTGGCTCACTTATCGCTTCGCTCTTGACATCGGATTGAATCCGAAACGCATCCGTTTCCGTCAGCATGAACGCAACGAGATGGCCCACTACGCTGCCGATTGTTGGGACCTCGAGGCGGAAACCGCATACGGCTGGGTCGAACTCGTAGGCATAGCTGATAGGGGCTGTTACGATGTGCAGGCCCATCTGAGGCATTCGGGAGCCGACCTTACGGCATTCGAGAGGTTTGAACAACCGAGGGAGATTACGCGCGAAGTCATAAGTCCTAGATTCGATGTAATGGGCAAGCTTTTCAAAGGCGACACCAAAGCGCTGGCAGAGAAGCTCATAGAGATGGCTCCAGACGCTGTCCGAGGAAAGGACGAGGTCGCGATCGAAGTCAACGGCGACTCGTTCACGGTGCCATCGTCGTGCTATGAGATAATCGATAGGACGGAGAAGGCGTCGGGCGAGAAGTTCGTTCCACACGTGATCGAACCCTCGTACGGCGTCGATAGGATACTGTATGCGGTACTCGAGCACGCCTACAGCATGAAGGACGAGTATGTCACACTATCACTCGAAGGTTTGGTGGCGCCCTTCAAGGCCGGAGTCTTCCCGCTGATGTCCAGGGATGGATTGGACGAAGTCGCGCAAGAGCTGCATGAATCGCTCATGTCCAACGGCATTGCCGCGCACTACGACGAATCCGGTTCGATCGGGCGCAGGTACGCTCGCATGGATGAGGTTGGCACTCCCTGTTGCGTCACCGTGGACTACAGGACTATGGAGGACGGCACAGTTACGCTCAGGAACCGAGATACTAAGGAGCAAGTGCGACTCAGCAGGAATGAGGTTGTCGAGACGGTGCGTAAGATCGCCGAAGGAACACACCGATCGCCGTCCGACGCCCTCGATGGGATGAAAGTGGTATAGAAGAGGGGAATCTGAAAAGACATGTCCTTGTCATCTTCAAGACAGTGGACGGAGCGAAAGCGGCTTCCGAAACCCGTCGATCTCTCGGAGGAACTCGGGAGGTACATAGGGAAGCAGGTGAGCTACGCGACGCATGGGATACACAGATACCCGGCTAAGTTCATCCCTCAGATACCGCGGTTCTGCCTCGAGTCTTTTTCCAAGACAGGCGACGAGGTCATCGACCCTTTCATGGGTTCTGGAACCACACTTCTGGAATCGTACATACTCGGGAGGGACAGCTACGGCATAGACATCCACCCACTCGCCCAGCTCATCGCGAAGGTGAAGACAACGCCCATCGATTCCGCACATCTAGGTATGCTCTCTAGACAGCTGTTCTCCAGGATTCGGTCAGATGAAGACGACAACTCTGAATGGATACCCGAGATACCTAATCGGGCCCATTGGTTCAGGGATGATGTCCTCCGAGACCTCGCGACCATAAAAAAGCACGTTTGGAGGATGAGAAAGGGCGACAGCCAGGACTTCTTCAAGATATGCTTCTCGTCGATCATCCGCAAGATGTCCAATTCCGACGCCGATTCCCTGATTCCCGAGGTGACTTCCTTCAGGAAGAAGCTGGACGAGCAGGGAAAGACCTCCTTCGATGCGATGGGTAAGTTCGAGAACACCGTGAGGAACAAGCTCATCGACGCGGAGGGCTTGTGGCGCATATCGAAGGAGCTGGAGGAGCAGGCGCGCCCTCCCAAGGTGAGGATCATAGGTAACGACGCGAGAGACATCGAGCTCGACGACTCAGAGGTCGATCTTGCGATAACTTCTCCGCCCTATGCGAGCGCCGTCCATTACGTCAGCGTCCACAAGCTGGAGATGTATTGGCTCGACCTGTTGAAGGACCTCGCCAAGCTGGACGGGCGCGTGGTGGGCACATCGAGGGCTTATATGAACGAGTATAGGCCATGGGAGCCCAAGACGAAGATACCGGAGCTGAGAAAGCTGCTTGGGGAACTGGTGGAGAAGGAGAAGAAGAGTGCGTACATCGTCTACAAGTACTTTGATGATATGCGGAGGAATTTCATCGAGGTGAATCGGGTCCTAAGACGCAACGGCAGGTACTGCATGGTCGTCGGTGAGAACACCTTCAGGAAGGTAAGGATTCCAACCTACGTCATTCTGGCGAGGATAGCTGTGAATTGTGGATTCGAATTGAGGGACATGTATGTCTACGACGTGATCAATCGTCACCTTGATATTCCGCGTTGGAACAAGAGCCGGATCGAGAAGGACTATATCCTGGTGTTCCGGAGGAGGCGTGCATCGGCAATCGATTGCCTGTAGGCGCGTCCAAGAAGGCAGTTACCTTTAACTCTGAGATACGAGATTAGGTTCTCAGCAATGAGGATGGGATGGCATTGGATGCAGAGACCCCGCTCGAACTCAGGCTATCGCGACTAACCGTCCAGAGCCTGAGAAATCTGTGCGATACGCAAGGCGTCGGGGGCTACTCCGGCCTGCTGAAGGACGACCTCGTTGAGCATCTGATAGCCGCCGTCGACGAAGAGGTTATAGAGGACTTCTGTGCGGCTCAGGAGGATATCTATTTCGTCGAGAATATGGCCAAGGCGATCAAGTGGTCCGCAAGCAGGAAGATAGTCCAACTCGATTCTGAGTGCGACGATTCGATAGTGAACGCCACCTTCACTCTCAGGCGCTCGGACGGATACGAAGTGTACAGAATCAGATTCGTTAATCAGACGACCGATGATATCGCCACTTCGTGTGAATGTCTCGAATGCCGAGAAAAGGGATATTTCTGCCCCCACCAGATGGCCGTGCTCGTGAAAAGCCTGGCGAACGGCATCTTCTCCCTCGAGGATTGGACTGGTCCTATGACCGCGGAAGCAGAGGATCTCATCAGCGCCAATGTGCTGAGAAGAAGGCGAGGTTAGGCGAGCCAGGCTCCGTCTTCCTTGGGAAGCGTTTCAAGAACCTTTATCTACGCCGACCTATTTGTGGGAAAAGTCATGCCTCAATATGATTGGCGCGAGAGCGAACCGAAGTGGCAAGCCAAATGGAAGGAGTGGGAGATTCACCGTTTCGACCCTGATTCTGAAAAGGAGATTTTCAGCATAGACAACCCTCCCAGATACGCCTCGGGCGCTTTACACCTAGGACATGCCTACGGCTACACGGCAATCGATTTCGCGGCGAGGTACAAGCGACTGAAGGGCTACAACGTCTTCTTTCCACTATGTTTCGATGTCAACGGAACGCCTGTCGAGGTCAGGGTCGAGAAGGTGATGGGCGTAAAGGCGTCGGACGTGCCGCGACAGGAGTTCGTGCGAATGTGCCATGAGTTCGCTGAGAAGCACATCGATGAGATGACTCAGCAGTTCGAGATACTCGGCGAAAGCATGGACTCAAGCATATACTACCAGACCGATGCCGAGTACTATCGCAGACTCACGCAGATATCGTTCGTGCGGATGTACAATCGGAATCTGGCGTATAAGGGTCATTTTCCCGTCAACTGGTGCACTCGGTGCGGGACGGCCCTTGCAGACGCCGAGGTCAACTACGAGCACCGCACGACGAAGCTCAACACTATCAAGTTCAGGGACGTCGAAACTGGGGAAGCGGTCCTGATTGCGACTACCCGACCAGAATTGCTTTGCACCTGCCTTCTCGTGGCCGTCCACCCAGATGATTCGTCCAAGGCAGCTCTCGTGGGGAAGGAGCTGGCAACGCCCGTGTTCGACCGAAGGGTGAAGGTTGTAGCCGATCCCAAGGTAGATCCGGACTTCGGCACGGGCGCCGTCATGATATGTTCGATAGGCGACAAGGACGACCTCGAGTGGATAATGAAATATCATCTCCCTCTCGAGAAAGGCATCGACGAATCAGGGAGAATGACCTCAATCGCTGGAGAGTACGAGGGCATGACCGTAGCCGATGCCAAGAACCAGATTATTGAAGATATGAAGGTAGCGGGCCTGCTCACGGACCAGGTAGACACAGATCAGAATGTGGGCACATGTTGGAGATGTCATACGCCGATTGAGTTCTTGAAGATACCTCAGTGGTTTGTCAAGACGCTGGAGTTCAAGGAACGCATTCACGAAATGATCGACAATATCGACTGGCATCCGGAGTTCATGAAGATTCGAATAAGAGACTGGGTCGACTCGCTAGCATGGGACTGGGTGGTTTCGAGGCAGCGATATTTCGCAACAGCGATACCCCTATGGGAGTGCGAAGACTGCGGCGACGTCCTGATAGCTGAGGAGGATGAATGCTACGTCGATCCGACGGTCTCGCCTCCCAGAATCTCAAGATGCGATGCCTGTGGCGGAGAGTATGTCGGTTCGACCGATGTGTTCGATACATGGATGGATTCGAGCATATCCCCTCTGTTCAACTGCTTCTGGGAGAGGAACCCGAAGATGTTTGAGAAGCTGTATCCAATGAACCTTCGCCCTCAGAGCCACGACATCATTCGCACATGGGCGTTCTACACGATACTTCGCGAAATGTTGCTGATAGGTGAGAAGCCATGGAAGGACGTGATGATACATGGTTTTGTCATGGCACCTGACGGCCGGCCTATGCACGCCTCATCTGGCAATATCATAGATCCTATGCCTCTATTGAAACAGTACGGCGGCGATGCTATGAGGTATTACGCCTCCACGTGCTCCCTCGGCATGGACCACGCATTTAAGGAGCAGGAGCTGGTGAGGGGCAACCGGCTTGCCGTCAAGGTGTGGAACATCATGCGATTGATCGGCGCAGCCTGCGCAGACAAACCCGAGGAACCTGAGGATATGCATCCTGTCGACCGCTGGATCATCAGCAGACTTGGAGGACTTGTTCGCGAAGTTGAAGCCAAAAATGATGAGTACGAATTCGACAGGTCGATGGCCCTTATCCAGGATTTCCTGTGGCACGAGTTCGCAGATCACTACATCGAGCTGGTCAAGCACAGGGCGTACTCCGAGCGCGACGAAGGAGCTAGGTATGCGTTATACAACGTGGGACTCGGCTTGCTGAAGATGATATCTGTATTCCTACCACACGTTGCAGAAGATGCCTACCAGAACTCGTTCAAGAAGCACGAGGAACCTATCAGCATCCATATTTCTTCATGGCCCAAAACTCCTGACAAGGACGCCGACGCAGAGGCGAAGGGCGAGCGAGTCAAGAACATAGTAGCAGCCATTCGGTCGTGGAAGTCCGCAAACGGACTTTCGCTCAACTCGGAGATTGCCAGGATAGAGATCGTAGGGCAATCGGCCTCCGATGATTTGGAAGGCTCCGAGGAGGACATCCGTGCGACCATCAAAGCCAAAGCACTCGAAATCAAGCGCAGCGTGGAACTCAGAGAAACCGTGGAGAGGATCCGACCTGTCCACAACAGATTAGGTCCCGAATTCAAAGCCGATGCCAAGGAGATATCTGAGATACTAGCGTCAATTGAGCCATCTTCTTTGAAGATTGAGGAAGACATCGTGATTATTGAGCTATCGAACGGCAGGCGGGTTGAGCTCGGCCCCGAGTTCTACACACTGGATAAGCGTCTCTTCTCCGAGAAGGGGGAGCTCGAACAAGTATCTGTAGATGGGTACTCCGTGCTCGTGTATCGTTGAGTGAGCAAGCGCCGAACCCTGATGCGAGACATTTAGATCCTGATGTAATAGGGCTATCCTTATGTGTGATTCGCTGTGAGGGACTGGAAGCGCTGCAAAGATGAGGTTCGTCGGGTCGGTTTTGGCGCTCTTGTTTTAGAATCCTCACAATCGAATCTCGCCTTCGTGACTTTCCTTGTGTTACTGCGATGCCACTCTGTGCTTTCCTTCAGGAATCAGTATCTCAAATTTGGCGCACCTACCGGCGATGCCATCCTTCCTCACGCTTACTCCCGAGCTAGAAAGCATCTCCGTAACGAGGAACCACCCTACGTCATCAGATTGGTCCGCAAAGCTACCATCAGCATTCTCTATAGATATTACGAGGTCGTTCTCTGACCGGTCGACTTTAATGCTAACCTCTCCGGTGTCCATTTGCAGGTCTGGTACCTTCTCTACGAGCGCCTTGATCGCATCGTTGAACAGGCTGCCCACCAAGATTTCTATCGAATCTCCCTCGGACTCAAATACAGCGACATTGCAATCAATCCTAGTGCGCACTGATTCGAGAATGGTACCGAGTCTACGCCACATAGGTTCGGATTCGTCCACAGACTGGTACGCCCTCAACAAACTCATGTGCTTCTGGGCTTGCCCGCATTTTCGAGAAACCACATCGAGATGAGAAAGGGCAATCGGATCGTTGCAGGAGTCACGTGCCAGATCGTTGTAGAAGCTTACGATTTCGATGAGGCTTTGAATCTCGCACAGGCCGAAGTCGTCCAGTGCTGAGAGCTTCCTTCTCGCTCTTCTGAAATCTCGCATTTCCATTCGATGGATCATCGATAGACTAGCTCTCTTCAGAATGTCTGCGTTCGTCCTTTCGTAGATCTCTCTTGGAATTACGCCATTCCTCATTGACAAGAATTCATCGGGGGGCGTGTAGTACGGATTCACGCACAACTCGCCGTTGAGTATCACTCTCGGATGAGTTCGAATCGCATCCAGGAGGACCGAATGATCGAAGGCCTGCTCGTCATACTGGCATAGAAGCTCGGGGTTGGATGTGGAGTACACGTCATTCAGCCTTGCCTCATACTCCATAAGCTGGTCCGATCCCGTAGCGTTAGCCTTGTGCCACGACATCTCACCCGTGGCCGTAAGCCCCGAATAGCCTTCCGCCAAAGCCTTCTGCTCGGCCTGTCGAACAAAACTCAGCATTCGATCAGCGTCGAAGCGGCCGCCTTTCAAATACACATCGTCGGTCGACAGGAAAGCGATGTCGCCATCATCTACATGTCTCTCGATGTTCTCCTCTCTCATAATCGCATCGAGAATATCATCTTCTGAGGTTTCATTGAAGATGTAGAAGCACTTGTCTCCTCTGTTAAGGCCTGCAAGCATGAACGGTACTGTGGTGCTGAATTGCTCGCGCTCTGTCTTAAAGATGCAGGCGCAATGTGACGAGCTGGAGAATCCAGCATTGCCTGAAGAGATGTTATCGGAATCTGTCATGGCGAAACCATCGTTTCATATTCATGTCATAGGGTGATGCTTCCATCAGACTTGGCATCCAAAGCCTGAGGACCGTCCAATATTTCCACCCAAATCATCGCTTCACAATATCAATATTTTCCCGCAAGAACCACATATGATTTCAAGTCGCATAGAACAAATGCCTATTTGTGGTCATTCCTGATATTCTCTTCTTACCATCGGGAGGGAGAATCGGCGCTAAAGCCTTCATGCTTTTGATTCTTCAGAAAAGAAATATTCTAATCAATCTTCTTTTCGGCAGATTGGAAAGGAATTGAATTGCCACAGCTTTGTTGCGGAAAGACAATCAGGATGTATCTGCCGCAATCCCCATCATTGAATAGTGCTTGCGGTTGATCCTGCGGCTCTCCTAATCATTGTTGTGGTCCTGATTCTGTTTGTACAGCTTTTGTGTGAGGGCTTCCCATCCGCCCCTATGGCCTTTTCTCTGAGA
>CP070736.1:645234-687220 GCA_020347645.1 Methanobacteriota archaeon
GAGATTACCGAACAATACCTCAAGACCATCTACAACCTGACAGAGGAAGGAGGCATGGCGAAGACCACGGACATCGCCAACGTCCTTGAAGTCGCGCCAGCTTCAGTCACGCAGATGCTTCACAAGCTGTGTAGGCAGGGATACGTCAAGCACGAACCGTATCGTGGAACCATCTTAAGCCGGAGGGGGAGACGTATTGCCCGGAGAATAGCCAGAAAACACAGGCTCCTTGAACGATTCCTGAGCGATATGATAGGCATCGAACCCGAAGATGGTCACGACCAGGCGTGCAGAATGGAGCACGCTCTCAGCAACGAGGCTGAAGAGGCCCTATGCAAGATGATGAACCATCCTGCTACATGTCCGAATGGAAAGCGCATTCCGAAATGCGAGAGAGGGATCCCGTGTGAAGACTGCACGCGAAAGGCGTTGAAGTTGTCTGACGTGGATGAGGGCAGAACAGCCACCATATCACACCTCGTCTCGAAGGACAAGGACGAGCTCTGCCGAACACTAGCGATGGGGCTTGTGCCTGGGGCGACTGTGACCGTCGAGAAGAAGATGCCCCTCGGTGGACCCATAATAGTGAACCTAAAAGGCACCCGGGTGGCAATCGCTAGGAGCATAGGTGATGCTCTACGCATGGTCGAAGCCGCATAGCTGGTGATTCTACATGGAAATCTTTCTCGCGGGAACTCCGAATGTCGGCAAGAGTGTCATCTTCAGCAAGCTCACTGGAATCGGTGTAATCAGCGCCAACTATCCTGGCACGACCGTAGAGTTCTCAGAGGGCGAGGTGAAGTTCGGACAGATGACGATAGACGTTGTGGATTTGCCCGGCACGTATTCTCTCTCGGGTAACTCGGACGAGGAACGCGTGGCAACGAATCTGTTGTTCCATCGCCGACCAGATTCCGTAGTCCTCGTAGCCGACGCCACGAGACTCGAGCGTAGTCTAGTACTGGCCTTCGAACTAATAGAGTCTGGATACAATGTAGTCGTAGCCCTCAACATGTACGATTTGGCAGTGAAGAGCGGGCTCAAGATAGACATCAGCGCTCTCGAGGAAAGTCTTATGACTTCTGTGGTGCCCACGGTAGCAGTCCGCGGCGAGGGGGTCGATTCATTGCTACGAGAGGCGATTAGACTTCGTCCCAAGAGTGCCTTTCGTGTCAGGTACGACTCACACACAGAAGAGATTATTTCTGAACTCGTCAGCATGATGGAAACTTCTGAGTGGGACTTCCCCATACGGGCAGTGGCTGTCCGCATACTCATGGGCGATAGAGCTGTCAGAGAAAAAGCTGGAAGACAGATTACGGAAGCTGCGGACTCACTAGCTATGGATTTTGAAAGACGACATCAAGAGAGCATCGAATCACACATTCAGAGGGATCGCTTCGGTGAAGCGGGAAGGATAGCAGCTGAGATTATCAGCCCGATCGACTCCGCCGAAAGAGGTAGAAAGACCGTTTCAGACATTACTCTGAATCCCATTACTGGAATTCCGATATTAGTGGCCGTTCTCGCAACAGTATTCTTGATTCTTGTCTTTGGTGGAGGGTTTATAGAGACCCTCCTAGTTGATTCATATGAGGGTGTTGCAGAAGGATTCTTCGATGATGCGAAAAGTGGAGCTAGTCCCTTAGTGCAAGGTGTGCTGGATGGCGTCTATATTAGCATAGAGGCGATGCTGGCAATAGTGATCCCCTACATCCTCGTGTTCTATCTTATACTCTCCGTGCTCGAGGATACGGGTTATCTAGTGAGAGTGGTCTCGCTGCTTGATGGAATCATGCACAGAATGGGACTTCACGGAAGAGCGGTGATTCCTATGGTCGTGGGTTACGGGTGTAACATTCCGGCCTTGCTTGCCACGCGTACGATGGGATCGAAGAGGGAACGAATCATACTGGCAGTGTTGATAACTATCGCAATCCCATGCTCCGCACAGACGGCGATAATAATCGGAGCGCTGGGAAACTACTCCGGAGCAGAATGGGCATTACTGATATTCGCAATTTTGATATTGCTCTTAGGACTGCTCGGCTTCGCTCTTCACAAGACAATCAGGTTCGAGGCCTCCCAACTCCTACTGGAAGTACCAGAGCTCAGAAGACCCACATTGAGCCAGACTCTAAGAAAGACGGGCATTAGAATCGGCGAGTTTCTGACTATCGCCTTCCCGCTCCTTCTTGTCGGCAGCATCATCCTCGAGGTAATGATGGCGGAGGGTATACTCCAGAGGCTCGTGGACCCCGCTGAGCCATTCATGACGGGGGTCTTGGGATTGCCGGCGGTAGCGGTAATCGCGCTCGTTTTCGGCATCCTACGCAAGGAGATGGCACTGCAGATGCTCATAGTCTTATTCGGGACCAGCGACCTGTCCGTCGCGCTTGATGCGCAACAGATGTTTGTATTCGCCCTCGTGATGGCGATATTCATGCCATGCATTGCCGCGCTGGCGGTCCTAGTCAGAGAGTTTGGCGTCAAGGACGCGGCCGCGATCACTGCGGCTTCGATTGCCTTGGCACTAACCTTTGGAGCGGTAGCGAACCTAGTTCTCTAGTCATGAGGAGCACCGAGCCGTCATGACGAAGACGGGGCTGGGATCATTATCTGACAAACATCGAACTGTCATCGTCGCATATCCCTTGAGTCGGAATGTTCAATTCACCCCTGTAATCCTCGCATGTGGGTGACATCACTGGATCCTCTCCATCTCGTATCAGGACATATTTCGATTGTGCGCCAGTTATGATTAGGAGGACTCTGATTCTGCCCTCGAACGCCTTGTCCACAGAGCAGCCCCATATCAGTCGTCCGCGTTTGCGTATTCTTTCACCTACGATCTCTGCAGCCTTGGCGGCTTCTTCGATAGTCATGTCCGGTCCGCCAACCACCCTGATTAGCGCACCCCTCGCATCCTTGAGGTCCATCTTTCCCAGAAGCGGGGATTCGAGTGCTTCCGCGACCGCCTCTTCGAGGCGTCTGTCGCCCTTCGAAGAGGATTCTCCGATTCCTATGAGAGAGACCCCGCCCTCGACTAATATGGTCTTGAGATCTGCATAATCGACATTCACCAGACCGGCACTCATCAGCATCTCCGTCAAGCCGGCCATCGTCTGAACGAGAAGCTCGTCTGCCACTTTGAATGCAGCCTGGACAGGCAGTCGAGGTACGAGCTCCAGCAAAGTGTCGTTCGGTATTACTATCGTCGTATCGCACATCTTGGCGAGTCTGCTGAGGCCGGCCATTGCGTTCCGCATCCGAAGCTCACCTTCGGACTTGAACGGGAGTGTGACCACGCCAACAGTCAAGGCTCGCATGTCCTTTGCCACATCAGATACTACTAGGGCGGTGCTCGTCCCCGTACCGCCTCCCATTCCAGCCGTTACGAAGATTATCTGGGCGCCTCTAACGCAGTCTTTGATATCGTCGATGTTCTCTAGAGCGGCTTTCTCACCGATCTCGGGGCGGGCGCCAGCGCCCAGGCCTTTTGTTAGGAGCTTCCCAATCAGCAGCTTCTTTTGCGCCTTGATATTGAGCAGGTGCTTCGCATCAGTGTTGATTGCGCACAGGTCGACACCTGATACCCCCGACCCCGCGCAACGATCCACCGTGTTACAGCCAGCGCCCCCGCACCCCACGACCTTGATGCACACTTCTAAGCTGTCCGCGATACTCTCCAGCTCCAGCTCGTCATCGGAGTCCGAGGGTGATTTCGCAGCGTCGTTCTCTGTTCTATTGGGGAGGTCGCCTGCGATAATCTCTTCTATCATCTTCTTTGGCATGCTTCATCCCATCCCGTCCTTAAATGCCCCAGACAACGTGCGCGCCGCATGTATTAAGATATATCGGTGGCTCTAATCGGCCACACGCATGTGCGCGCCCTCACATCGCGCGGGCGGACGGGCGCCAGATACCGTCATCGGATTCCAATCATCGAATCCTGGAGCAGCGAACCCTAGACGAAGAATGCGCGAGTTAGGGAGAACAGGGTTGAAGCATCAATCTCGAAAACGATAAATACGCTCAATCCCGCTACAATGTAGGTTCGAATCTACAGAGTGTGTGCGATGTGTCGAGTCGCGGTAAAGTGATAGTCGCGATGCTAGCTGCAATCACCGCGTTGACGACTGCCTCACTCCTTGTGCTGGCGGGCGTACCTGCAGAGTCGGGCGACTCGGCGGAGCAGATGATGGTCTACTTGTCGTTGGTGGCGTTTGTGATGGCTTTGATTATGACTGGAACGCTCGCTCTTTTCTTCGCTGGGAAGGGTGGCAAGGCCACAGAGATGGGAGTTCTCCAGACCCGAATCGATGGGCGCATGGACGATGAGGTCTCTGAAATAGAACTTGAGTTCCGCGCCCTCGAAATGGAGACGGAGAGGGAAGAGGTCAGATAGACGAGGCTGTTCTCGTCAATCTGCACCATAGCTTGTTATACCCTCTATCCGAGTCTTCTGCCGCAACGATGCTGGCCAAATCAAAAAGAAGAAGAGCCACTGGAGGGATTCGGACCCTCGACCTACGCCTTACCAAGGCGTCGCTATACCTCTAAGCCACAGTGGCATCGGCGACCGTATCCATGGCATCTTGGCTGTCATATTAAAAAGTTCCTTGCCACGTCTCCGAATCAACAGGGCCGATGAGCACACCGATACCCCCATGATTTATTATGGACCCAGCGAATCCCTTGAGTGATGAAGAGAGCCCTGAGCAGCTTCGACGTGAGAGCGTTGGTCCGCGAGCTGCAGAAATACGTCGGCTGGAGGGTCGATAAGATCTATCAACCTGACGGACGCCACCTCGTCGTATCTGTCAAGGCCTCCGGAGAAGGAAAGGAGTTTCTACACTTCGTATTGGGGGAATGGCTGTACGCCTCCGAGACAGCTATCGATATGCCCCAACGCCCTTCCGATTTCGCGATGATGCTGAGAAAGAGGATTGCAAACAGCAGAATCGTTATGATCGAGCAGAAGGGGTTCGACAGGATAGTCGTCATAACCCTGGAGAAAGACGAACGCTATCAGTTAGTGTTTGAAATCTTCGGAAAAGGCAATGTCATTCTTGTGAAGGAAGGGCTTATCGTTCAGCCGCTTATTAGTCGTAAATGGAGACATCGAGAGGTCAAGGCGAAGAGGGAATTTAAATTCCCACCCCCTGTGTTTGATCCTTCCTCGATGTCGGCCGATGATCTTCTCGAGATTCTCAGGACTTCCGATTCGGACATCGTAAGAACGCTTGCCACGAAACTCAACCTTGGTGGGAGGTACGGTGAGGAAACCTGCGAAAGGGCTCAGGTGGAATGCGACAAGCCGGCAGCCGAAATCTCACTAGAGGAGGCAAGAAGCCTATTGGAGGGTGTGAAGACGATCATTGGCGATATTCTGAATGAACTTGTGGGATACATAGTCGAAAGAGACGGTGAACCAGTCGATGCCGTTCCTCTGAGGATGGCCATCTACGATGGCTACCAACACGAGAAATTTGAGACGTTCTCTGAATGCATAGGGCAATACATCACCAGGATTCCGAAGCCGCAGGGGAGGGATGATACCGATGGGTTTCAGGCAGACCTCGATCGTTTGAAACGGAAACTTGCACAACAGGAGGATGCTGCACTGAGACTGCGGCGCGAAGGAGCTGAAGCACGGGCAGTTGGCGACTCAATATTCGCATCCTACGGTGATTTCGTCGATACACTCCAAAGGGCAAATGACCTTCTGGCCCGGTCTGATAGTCTAGAGAATATTCCTGGATTCATATCGTTCGACCGGAAGTCCGCCATATTGCGGGTAGTCATCGGAGACGGGACTTACGATCTTGATGTGAACGGGACTGTGGAGACGAACGCACAGAGGTACTATGAGAGGAGCAAGAAGCTGAAGACCAAACTCGAAGGGGTCTTGCCGGCGCTGGAGGAAACTAGGACAGCCATCGCCGAATGGAGCAGAAAGCGGAGGGGCGCTGAGAAGGGACGGTCGACCTCGCTGACCGAGTCTGCCAAACGCTTCTGGTTCGAACGGTACAGATGGTTTATATCGAGCGAGGGCGCGATAGTCCTTGGTGGAAAGGATGCCAAGACCAACGACACACTCGTCAAGAAGCACCTTCAGCTCGGCGACCGATATGTGCACGCGGACATCCACGGAGCCCCGAGCGTCGTCGTCAAGATGAAAGAGGGGGTTGGAGAGCAAACGCTCATGGAGGCTTGCGAGTTCGCCATCGCTACATCGAAGGCATGGACCGCTGAGATGGGCTCCGGCGTTGGCTACTGGGTCATGCCCGAACAGGTCAGCAAGACCCCGCAGAGCGGTGAGTTTCTTGCCAGAGGTGCATTCGTCATACGTGGGAAACGCAATTACTCGAACAAGACTGAGATAAGGCTCGGCGTGGGCGTGACGGAGTTCGAGGGTGAGAAAAAGATGATGTGCGGACCGGTAGATGCCGTGAAGGCGCGATGTACGAGCTATGTCCTGATAAGGCCCGGGGCAATCGACAAGAACGAGTTTGCCAAAGCCGTCGCGAAAGCATTCAGAGTGTCTATAGAGGATGTTCAAAGGATACTGCCACCAGGGAACGTTGATATCGAAAAGACTGTTGGCACAGAACTGGAGCTCGGGGCTACCTGACAAGGGATCTGAGGGTCTTCAGTTCGTGAGCGTACCGCTCTTCTCCCTTCGGAGTCTCGAGCACCATCGGAATTCCTTCGAGACGCTCATCGTTCATAAGGTTGGCGAACCCTTCCAAGCCGATATGTCCCTCGCCTATCTGTTCGTGCCTGTCCAATCTAGACCCCAGTTTACCCTTGGAATCGTTCAGGTGCACTGCCTTGATCTTCTTTCGGCCCAGGGTCTCCTCGAGCTTGACCATAGTATTCTCATAGCCTTTTGATGCTCTGATGTCGTAGCCAGCGGCGTATGCGTGACATGTGTCAAAACAGATACCCGCGTTTCCAGGCTCATCAAGGAGATCGATGATTCCCGCGAGCTGCTCGAACGAGTGCCCTAGCACGCTGCCCTGGCCGGCCGTGTTTTCAAGCAATAACTGCACCTCTGACGAGCTGAACTCCGACCGAACCCAGTTCAGCGATTCAGCGATCTTCTCGATGCCTGTTCGCTCACCGGATCCCACATGTGCTCCGGGATGGAAAATGAGGAATCTGACCCCCAGTCTTCTTGCCCTCATCATCTCGTCGAGGAACGCCTCGCGTGACTTCTTCAAGAGCGCCTTGTCCGGACTGGCGAGGTTGATGAGGTACGAATCGTGGATGACCGTCTCTGTTATGTCGTTCTCCTCGATGCCTGCTCTGTATCTCTCTACATCTTCATCGGATAACTGCTTCGCCTTCCATTGCATCTGGTTCTTCGAGAAGATCTGCATGCAATCGCACGTGAGCGCTCGCCCCCGCTCAGGCGCCTTGAAGATTCCCCCAGAGATTGGCACATGGGCTCCAAGTAGCATCTCTGCAACTCCTAACGTCCTATTCGCTACTGCGTAGATAAGCCTCTGGGTCGGAGTGCAAGCGCAAACAGGGGATTATCTCCAACGAGTGTCTTCACAGTTCCAAGCCTTGGCTTTGGTGCCTTTACCAAGGCACTGTCCTTAACAAGATCTCAGCTGCGTCAATGAACGACGGCTTGCGCTGTTTAACCATGAACCTGTTGGTCATGTCGATGAGGATTCATTGACGCAAATTGACCGCGTCGTGTCAATCGCCCCGCAAAACGTACACTCCGACCCGCCAAAAGGTACTTGACGCTCGATTGCTTCACATATTTGGCGCAGAGACAGTGATACACATGGCGAGAGCGAAGATTTGTTTCATGGACGACGATGAAGTTGAAAGGGTACATACGACAGCCATACGACTGCTGGATGAGGTTGGCATTCTAGTTCACAGCGAATCTGTGAGCGGCATGCTAGAATCAAATGGAGCGAGACGATCCAAAGATGGAACACGAATGCTCATCTCAGAGGACATGGTGAAGAACGCTCTCTCTGTCGCTCCGAAGTCCGTCCTGCTCGCTTCAACGGATGCTGCACAAGATATCAGGATACCGGCCGCTAATGGCAGAATATTTGTCGCCAATGGTGGCGAAGGCGTTCAAATGGTGGACCTTTTGACTGGTGACAGGAGATCCCCTGTACTCGCGGACCTGCGCAACTTCGCAATACTGGTCGATGACTTGCCTCAAATAGACTTCTTCTGGGGAATGGTAGGAGCGCTCGATCAGCCTGCCCACCTTAAGGAGTTGCTAGAGATGAAGACATCATTCGAATGGACTACCAAGCACATTCAGTTGGGTGCGATAACTGCGGAGCAAGCGCGCAAAATGGTTCGCATGGCTTCCGTGCTAATGGATGGGGAAGACAATCTGGCCAAGAGACCTATCATATCATCTGTTCAGTGTCCCATATCGCCTCTTACATTCGAGAAGGGACTTGTTGAAGCCCAGGTGGAGTTTTCCCGCGCCGGTATTCCTGTTGTAGCCATGACGGCCCCTGTTGCAGGTCTTTCCTCGCCGGTGACGATATCGGGAACGGTTGCCCAGACAACTGCGGAGAACCTCGCAAGCCTAGTGATATCTCAAGCAGCCCGGAAGGGCGCACCCTTCATTTTCAGCTCGGACTCGAGCCCTGCAGACCTCAAGACGGGGTCCATAGACTACGGCGCACTAGAAACACCTCTTTTCAGGGCGGCATCGGGACAGATGGCGGAATACTATGATCTGCCCAAGATGGTCGCTGGCCTCGGGCTGGAGAACCTTTCGTACGCAATAGACAACATTTGGGAGGGCGTCCACTATATGACGAACTGCGCCCTGGTGGGGTCCGATCTCTCGGCTGGCTTTGGCGGTCTCGACCAGGCGATCGGGGCGTCCTACGAGCAGCTTGTGTTGGACGCTTGGGTATGGGAAATTGCACGCGAATTCATCCGCGAGTTCGACTTCGGAGATGACGCCATATCATACGACACTATAAGGGACGCGGGGCTGGACAGAAATTTCCTGACGAAGAGACACACGTCGCAGAGGCTCCGAGGAGAGGCGATTGCCACCCGCGTCGCGGACTGCACTGTTGCTGAGAGACTGAAGGCAGTAGACACGAGGGATGCGATAGCCAGGGCATACAAGGAAGCCTCTCGCATACTTGACAGCCATCACGAACCCAAGATAGACTCAGACCAGGCATCGGCTATGGACAGGATAATCAGGTGACGAGAGGCACATGAGACGGGGGGTCGAGGCGCCCGAGCTGGGATTCGAACCCAAGTCCGGAGCTCCGCAGGCTCCTAGGATATCCAAGCTACCCCACTCGGGCGTTTCTCGATTATCTCGGCTCCCTCCATACGGGCGACGGTAGAAATAGCTAACCGTCGAGAGGGCGTCAATAGGCCGTCGTCCAGTCTATCTTGCCCTTCTTGCGCGCGATGTAATCCGCTATCCTGAATACGCCGATTGACAATGCGAAGAATACGCCGACGGAGATGAGGAGATACAGCATAATGGTCAAGTCACTGACGTTACTCATACCGGTCACGTCGTATCCTGAAGTGTCCGCGAGCTCCCTCATCACCCCGGGCTCCATACCACGTCTGACTGCCTCCATCCAGTACGTCACAGGCAGAAACCTGGATATCGATTCGGCCCACGTGGGAAGTATCGTGATCGGAAACACGACACCCGACAGCACGTAAAAGACGCCTGCCAGACCCTCGTTGATGCCGATGCTGTGCTTGGCAGTGAGAAAGGAGACGCCCCCCAAAGCGAGTCCGAGTATGCATATGGATGCGAGTCCCAAGACGAGTGAGAGCGCCAATAGCGGCCAGTCAATCGAGGTCAGGTCGATGGCGACGTCGAGAGCCACCACGCCGAACAGGATGGTTATGAAGACACCGAACGAAGTGATGGCAATCTTGATCGCCGACCGTCCCATGATGTACATGTAGAAGTTCATCGGTGCGATGTAGACCTGCTTCAACGTCATGTAATGCTCCCTATCATCGTGAATGACCCAAGTCACACCAAAGAGCACTTCGGCGACGAACATGTACATTGCATTTCCAACGTACATGTAAGAGAAGAACGCGTTGGCGGTCTCTCCGCCGGTAACAACAATGTACATTAGCACGAGTATCAATGTCCCGGCGATTGGCTTCACGATGGAATAGGTCAGGAACAGGAACGGGTCGGTCCAATTGGCCTCCATCTGCCATCCAAGCCATGCCGAGTCCTTGAACACTTTGAGGTTATTGGTTACTGCCATCTCAAGGTCAACCTCCCAGTGGTCTTTCCAAGATACTCCATGTATCTCAGTGCGTATCTTGAAAGGATCATGAATACGACGCAGAGTCCGGAAAGAAGCGCTACCTCAGTGTTCAATGAAAGGAAGGCGTCCTCTGTACCTCCGGGGAATATTATTTGTCTGAGAGCGTCCAAGCCGAGGGTTATCGGAATGATAGATGCACCAGCGGCCGCCCAGAATCCGAGGTGTTTTACCGGGAAGTAGAACCCAGAAGCGAAGTATACTGGTTCCATCATCAATGCAGACAGATGGTAGGCCTCTCTGCCAAGCAGGAGGTAGAGCGATGCGAACATCATGCCCATACCGTACAGGGCTATCATCGTCACTACGAAAACAACTATGAGCATTACAGGGCTGGCGAGCGAGAACACGACGTTGAATGCTATCGCTCCTATGGCCAGTGTCATCGCGGCCTGTATCGTAGTCTCGAAGAGCCCGCCGACCGCCATCCCGGCCAGGATCGACATTCTTGATATCGGCGCCATAAGGTACAGCGGAAGATTTCCGATCTCCTTCTCCCAGTAGAGCTGCGACGCCATCGACCACAGGATATTAAGCCAGAAAGCGGTCATAGCGCCGCCAAGCACAACATATCCTATGAGTTCCGCCCGGGCGTCCAAGAACTTGTAGACATAGGCATAACCGGCGATTGTGAACAGAGGAAGGATGACATCGAAGATGAACCAACTTGGCTCTCTTGTCGAACCTATAAGCCTTGGATAAGCTCTGCCCCTCACTGCCCGAAGGTTCTTCAAGAGATAGCTCTCAGTCATGCCAGGCCTCTCCCGACCAACTTGATGAACACATCCTCAAGCGTCGGCTCGGTCTTTTGGAGCGACATTATCCTGGACCCTTTCGATACAACCTCTGATACAATCTCGGACACGCATGATTCGTCCTCCAAGACGAACCTTAGCTTTGTCGTGCCGCTCTCAACATCCTTGTAAGACGTATAGCTGTTCAGCCCTGGTATGTTGTCGAAGCCGTTGATCCCCCCGAGTCCATAGACGGACAGGGTCAGTGTCGTGTTCATCTTGACCGTCTTCTTCAGATTGTTCGGCGTGTCACAGGCGAGGATTTTGCCTCCGTCAATGATGGCGATCCGATCACAGAGTTCGTCCGCTTCCATCATGTAATGTGTGGTCAGAAGCACCGTTCGGTTCCTGTCGCTCTGGACCCAGTCCATGACGAAGTCCCTCACCGCCCTTGCCGCATTGACGTCGAGACCGAGGGTAGGTTCATCCAGGAACACAATCTCAGGGTTCGTGACGAAGCCGCGAATGACGTTCATCTTCTGCCGCTCGCCAGTGGATAGAGTCCTTACTTTCGCCTTGGCCTTGCTGCTGAGCCCGAACCGCGCTAGGAGCTCCTCGATCCTGGCGTGCGCCTCCTTGCTCTTTATGCCGTAGAACTGAGAGAACATCCAGAGATTCTCTCTCACGGTCAGCAGGCCGTACCCAGAGATCTCTCCACCGGAAACCATGTTGATGCGTTCCCTGACCGCCGTCAAGTCCTTTTCGACGTCCAATCCCGCGACATATGCCTTCCCCGAGGTCGGCAGGAGGAGCGTGCTCAGAATCTTCAGCAAGGTTGTCTTGCCTGCGCCGTTGGGGCCCAAAACGCCGAACAACTCACCCCTTTCGATGCGTAGGTCGACTGAGTCGAGAGCCGTAACTACACTGCCCTCCTTCTTCTTCTTGGGTCGAAATATCCTGGTCAGAGACTGGGTCTCAACAGCATGCGGCATTCAAACACACACCTGATACGCTTCATCGAATAAATCCTCGGTCGCGAAAAACGCATTAAGGACGCATCGCGTCCGATCAACGGACAGATGACATGTCACGCCTCGTACAGCTTCCTGTACCTTGTGACATAGCCAGCAATCTTGTTTCTCATGGAGACGGAGCGCACATCGGTGAGCTTTGAGACCATCTGCTTGTTGTGCTGGTAGTCGCCTGTGAACTGGTCGGGGTATTTGTGCACCAGCTCGACGGCCACCCGTTTGATGTACGTCGGTCTTATGTTACCCATTGGCTCACCGTGAGGGCTTCCCAATGAGAAGGGTATATATATGATTTGTGGAGCGTCGCTCGCCGTTTCCGACCTACATTGGTTACTCGTCTGAGCTATCACTCATCTCGAAAAGGTCCTTCTCAGTCGGCAGGGCGGTCTTATCGTAGGGTCTGCCGCAGGAATACTCGCCCTCGGGACAGGCACCCCTGAAGCACCCAGGCCCAGCATCGGAGAATAGGATCGGAGCTACCTTTCTGGCCTCGATCAGCATCATCCAGGCCATCAATCGTATCTCCCACTGTGCACGCTTACAACATCTGAGTCTAAACAGATGCCAAAGCTCCCTTGCGTTCATCGTCAGCGTTATGTTCGTATGGCAGGCGTTCGGGAGTACGTATCGGGCGTCTTCCTTAGGGACCTTCAGTGCGAGCGCGCGATATGCCTCCCACGCGTCGTCCATGGCCTTCGCGTAGATGGCGCTCGCTTCGGGGTCACGATCTATAGTCGGCGGAAACACATAATCTGCCTTCTCCATGCCCACGTATCTCTGGCTCTGCTGTGAATACGATGCTATCCGATGCCTTACGAGCTGGTGGGTAAGGGACCTCGAAACCTCCTCCACGCTAAATGTGAAGTGGGCGTGTTCTACGACTGAAAGGTGCCCCATGCCTACCACTTTCTCTATCATCTTCCTCGCTTTGTCATCGGAAGTCGCCTCGAACAGCTCGGTTGCTCCCTTCTCCGAATAGCACGACTGCGCCGCAGCGGCGCAGATTCTGTCAGGATTCTCCGTGTGATTGATGAGGGTAACCTTCACTCGAGCACCTGCCAACTGAGCAGCCTAAGGAGTTTCCATTCTATATGCTTTTCATGGAAGCGTCGAATGTGGAGCGACGAACCACCATATCGCAGGAGAGGTTACCTCTGCCAGCTATTGTCTTCGTTCAGATAGAAGGTCGTGCTGTGCTCGGAAGGTTCGTCGAAGGTCATCGAGGTGCCGCCCATGAGCTGTTTCAGGCGCACCACCTCCAAGTCTTGCCTAGCGAGGGCCGTGGCTATGCCAGGCACGTGACCATCGCCGACCACGGCTACGACGTTGGTATGAGTCTCCGCTACCTCAGAAATACGCTCGGCCATTATCCTGTTTCTGTCGTCAATCAAAACCTTCTTTAGCACCGGGAACTGCTCTTCTACGCTCTTCAGATAACCCTCGTCGTTGTTCTGGTATGCCTCCATCTCGCGCTCGACAGTCTCTTTAGAGGAGACGAGACCAATCAGCGCTCCCGCCAGGAGCTTGATTCTCTCCCTCATGGTCATCTTCTTCCATAGCACCGTCAACATGGCCGATGCGTCCACATCCACGAACGCAATCTTCGCGTTGATCTCCCTTGCCGCTTCAGCCGCTGCGAGCATTTCGGCGCCTACCTCCGCGCCGAATCTATCGGCCATCTTCTTCTGGAACATCGCCATCAGGGAGTATTGGAGAGGTACGCGTCCTGACCTCGAGCCGCTTCGGAGAGACTGATACCTCGCCCTGTCAAGCTCTATGCAGACTACATCCGGACCTTTCGAACGTATAAGCTGTGTGACTTGGTCGGATATGGCAAACACGTGTCCCACGCCGATGAGCGTTATCATTTCCGCTCGGGCCATCGTGGGAGGATTTTAATAAATCTTTCCGCAATCTTGGCGCATGGTCAAGCTCGTAGTGTTCGACATGGACGGAGTTCTGGTCGACATCGAAAGCTCATGGGTACATGTCCATCGCCATTTCGGTGTTAACAACGAGCAATCACTCGAGTCCTACCTGAGAGGAGAGATAGACGACATGGAATTCATAAGAAGGGACGTCGCCCTGTGGATGGACAAAGACCCTGCGCTCACCGTTGATGATGTAAAGAGCATACTCTCGACCGCTCCATTGATGAAGGGTGCGCGCAGGACCACGGCGTCGTTGAGGAGTCGAGGCATCAGGACGGCGATAATCTCTGCTGGCATCGATTTACTGGCAGAGAGGGTGGCAATCGACCTCGGGATGGATTCCTTTTACGCGAACGGTTTTGTTATCGACGGCTCTGGGAGGCTGACGGGAGAGGGCGTGCTCAACGTCAGGCTTGACCAGAAAGGAGAAAAGGTACGCATGATAGCCGACCTGTTCGGCTTCGATGGAGAGGAGGTCGCAAGCATAGGCAACTCGCGTTACGATGTGCCCATGTTCGACGCGGCTGGCCTTGGGATTGCATTCTGCCCGGAGGACGATGAGACAAGGGACTCAGCCGACAAGGTGGTCGATGAGAGAGACCTCTCAAGAATCCTTGACTTCATTCACTAAACCTAGAGTCAGTAGCCGAATTCCCCTATCAACGGGACAAACACGCATCCGCCGTAGTTCTCTTTGAGCAGTTGGTGACCCCTCCTCTCGACGCAGATGAGATCCTGATAAGCCCTGCTGCCAACTGGCACCAACATCTTCCCGCCGTCCGCGAGCTGTTCCAGGAGGGGGGCAGGCACGTCTGGCGCGCTGCACGCGACGAATATCCTATCGAAGGGCGCATGCTCCGCCAGTCCTTTCGATCCATCTCCAATGATAACCGTGACCGTGTCCTTATAGCCCGTTCGTCTCAAGTTGCCCTCGGCGAACCGAGCGAGCGGTTCGATCCTCTCGATTGTATACACGTGCCCGTCAGGCGAGACCGCCTCTGCCACAACCGCAGCGTGATATCCCGAACCGGCCCCGACTTCGAGGACCTTCTGGCCCGACTTGAGGTCGAGTTTCTCCACCATGATCGCCACCATATGCGGCGCCGAAATGGTCTGCCCTGTCCCTATGGGCAGCGGCGTGTCGACGTAAGCTTCGCTCCTGAGTCTTTCGGGCACGAACTCTTCCCTTGGCACCCGTCTCATGGCCTCTTCCACTACGGAGCTGACGATGTAGCCTCGTCTTACCAGTCTATCGACGAGCATATCACGACTCCTCTCCATCGAATCCAACTCCATCGATATGCCAATGCAGGTATGCGATGTTAAATCTTGGCGAATCGCTCACCGTTAATACGAAGTCTTTCTGACTATGTTGGCGTAAACCCTCACCGCGTCTCTCGCGGCGACCGCCCCTCTCCGCACGGTCTTCGATTCGGTTTTTATTGCATGTATGACCACGTCCTTTTTGCCAACGCGCATCATATCTCCGATAAAGAGTTCCTCGTCCGGAGCAACTATCTTGTGTTCCGGATAAGTCCGCCCGTGGTGGTTGATGGAGAACGGTACCTTCACTTTGTCAAAGCGCTTAGCCCAGATCGCGGCAATCTCCTTGGCTCCGCACGTATCTACGCGCTTGCCTGCCCTCGTCTCGATTGACGTCACCAAGACAGGCAGGTCGCCGCACATGATTTCGTCATCCACTGAGATGACTTCGTCTGCTCCGAGCGTTATCGACAAGCGCCTCGACTCTTTTAGCCAACTGACGATCACGGGCAAGGATATCGGTTTCTCGCTCTTGAGAACCACATGATGGATGCGTCCGCATGATCTGCATTTGACAGTCGAGTCTAGCACTCTTGTGTTCCTTCCTGATATCTTGCCAGACAAGACCTTATGAAGGGTTTCGCCCTTACAAACCGGGCATTCCGCTTTCACTGACGTTGGTGTCGTCATCGATATCATACGATGCTGTTCATACGACTTACTTCTTTCTCACGGGTTCGAAAGGGTTGTCATGGCCCGGTATCACGACATCAGCCCATTCCAGGATCTTCTCCATGCTTTCCATCGCCATGCGGCGGTCGATGTGAATAGCTGGAGGAGCGTTCGAGTCGTAGTTGGCCTTGGTGGGTATGGCGTCCCCGCATATTGCGTACTTCCTGTCGGACTCGACGAGCACGGTTATGCTGTCCAGGGTATGACCAGGCGTCTCAAGCACAGTGATCCCGTCCGAGATGCGGAAGCCTCCTCCCACTTTGATTGACTTGGGCGGGGCATCTTCGAGTGCGTGGGCCAGAAACATCGCTTCGGTGAAGAGGTCGTTGCCGCCGCAGTGGTCGGCATGCAGATGTGTGTTTACGACGCGTTGGACGGCCTCTGCGGCCAATGGGACTTCCTTGATACGCTCCCTCAACAACCCCATTCGCCCAGGCGAACCGGTATCGACGATTATCATACATTGTCCGGATGTGATTAGGGTGACCGTCGAGGAGGCGTCGACGACGCGTTCTTTCTCCCTCACGACGAAGCCCGCGCACAGGACCTTGACTTCTGGTTCGGAAAAGTGGCTAATCAGAGCATATGCCCCCGTTCGCAGGTGATAGTCTCGCGTGAAATCCGGATCCGCGCTCCACAGTGCGGACACTTCGCCTTAGATAGAAATTCCTCTATCCAGGCACTCCTGACATCTGCAATCTCCTCGTCCTCCAATCGTCTGATTATCGCCTTAAGCTCCGGTGTTCTCGCGAGCCTGCGCAACGCGTTCAGAGATATCATCTTCTTGACCCTTCGGTGAAGGGGCATCTTGACCACATAAGGAGCGGTTGCTAAACCGGCGACAAGGCCGCCCACATGAGCCTCGACGGCTATGTTCGCGCTGCCGATAGCATAGAATATCTGGAGAAGCAGGAACAGCCCGACGATTGTCCAAGTGCGCATCGGGATGAAAGGTATAAAGATTATCATCATGCGCTCGTTTGGGAACATTCTGGCAAACGCTCCAAGAATCCCGCTTATCGCCCCAGAAGCACCGACTACGAACACAGTGTCGTTCCATCTGAGAGCTGCGAGCAACAGAGTCCCACAGACGCCTGCCAAGATGTAGATAACTATGAAGTGGCGAACGCCTATCCTTTGCTCGAAAATGGTACCGAGGAATGCGAGGCCTAGAATATTCATCAGCAAATGTCCGAAGTCCGCGTGGGTAAACATCGATGTGCAGACTGTGTAGAAATGTTCTGTGTCGATGAGGTCTTTTGGCGTGAATGCCATCTCGACGAACGTAGTGCTGTGAGTATAGTGACTCGCATCTGAAACGCCCACCATCATCGCGAAGAGGGCGGCACAGGCTACGCTAGCTACCAATGAGTAGCTCAACTGTCTGTAGTAGGAATACAGCGTGGTCGCGATTATCACTATGAGGGCCACTACAACCCAGATGTCCAACTACACACCTCTTGGTCGTTCGATACATAGTCGTTCTGTCCGCCGTCGATATCGACTCACAGTCCGTGGGATTAATGCGCCTCTGTGGTAAAACATTAAGCATCGGATAAGACCATCAACATGCGATGAAGCTCGATCCGTCAGTAGACATCGACCTCCTGCCGGAGGTATACGACCCGAACGATGATTCTTATCTCATACTGGAGGCGATAGAAGTCTCCGCTGGGGAGAGGTTGCTCGATATGGGGTGCGGAACGGGACTTATAGCCATCCATGCGGCGAAGGCGGGGGCAGAAGTTGTCGCCGCAGACATAAATCCAAACGCAGTGAACTGCACGCGCAGGAACGCCCACAAGAATGGCGTACGGTTGGACGTCGTCCAGAGCGACCTGTTCGAGAATGTACGCGGGGTTTTCGATGTTATCGCATTCAACCCGCCGTACCTCGCAGGCGAAGATACAACGACCACGTGGATAGAAAGGTCGTGGAGCGGGGGTGATGACGGAATCGACGTCGCTGGACCTTTCCTCGAACAGGCCTCTGAGCACCTCACCCCGAGCGGCAGGATCTACATCATCCTTTCATCCCTCGGTGGTCTCAGGACGCTTTTGAGGATGGCTAGGAGGCAGTACCGCTCGACAATGGTCAACGAGAAGCATATGTTCTTCGAATCGATATTCGCATATCGATTAGAACGGGACATTCTGGCCGGTGATAAGTGAAACATAAGCTTTATTAACCGACCGGAACCATCCTTCAATTCCTTCTAGGACGGGTGCGATGGCAGAAGAGAAGAAGAGGAAGTACAATGACGAAGAGAGCCTTGACGAGCTCTGCCGAAAGTTCCTGGCCAATCGTGAGAAGGAAGAAGGAGCAGCCATAGAGTACTGCAGGAGCTTCCTCACGGTGCTTTCCAAGAAGGATATCAAGTCAGGAGCCGTCTTATCCTCTCGCTCAAAACCTCGCTGATTACCTTGCCGTCGGCTTTTCCCCGCAGCTCCCTCATAGCTATGCCCATTAGAGGCCCGAGGCTCGCTTCGCCACGCTCCCTTATGAAATCGGTACGCTCCGACACTATGCGGTCGCATACCTCTCTAACAGCGTCTGCTTCCATTTTCACAACGCCCAGGCTCTCCAGAGCCCGCACCACGCTAAGGTCGTCATTGCGAATCATCCATGCTATAATCTCTGGTACGGCTTCCTTCGCGAAAGAGCCCTCGTTGAGCTGTTCCATTAGAGGACGGAGCACGTCCGCCCCAATCCTCGCTACATCAAGGCCGTCCTTGGCCAGCTCAGGCAGTATCTGAAGATAGATGCGCGCCACCACCTGGGCATTGCCGAATGAAGTGGCGAGCAGCTCGAACTCATCGTCGAGAGCGTCATCTATCAAGGTCTTCGCTTGATCGGAGCTGATGCCGAACTCCTCTACGAACCGGCTGGCCTTCTCCTCAGGCAGTTCTGGCATGTTTGATCTGATACCCTCGAGCACTGCCTCGTTGATGCGTATCGGAGGAACATCCGTCTCCGGATACATCCTGTGTCTGCCTGGCAACGGACGACTGTAGACCGTAGTTCCATCCGGAAGCGGGTCCCGCGTCTCTTCAGGCACGCCTTCGATTGCGATATTCGCTCTCTCGACCACTCGTTTCAAAGCAGCTCTGGCCCGTTCCCCGTCGTCTGCTATCATGGCAAACGCGTCGTCTGGATCCGGGCATAGTCTATCGACGAGCAACATCACTTCGTCCTTCGTGATGCCGTAATTCGGAAGCTCGTCCGAATGAAACAGTCCTTTGACGCCTGCCACACGGGCGTGCGCCGCTATCTCGGCGCCCAATCTTGTCACACCCTCTTCGGTCTTAGACAGCGTATTCGCGAACTTCGGGAGCCTGATAGCGAGTATCTTCCCGCCCGAGTCGAGTGCACGAGACACAACTCTGCACTTGGAGTCTGCAAGCAAATCGGACAAGTCCACGACCTCTGACGAGAATTTCACCGCACCTCTCCGCCCAAGCAGATCCTTCACCTCAAGGAGAGCGAGTTGTCGCTTTACCTCCATCTCGACATAGACCGGCAGTAGCTTCAGGTCCTGAGCGCCCTTGATCTCCACTCGAGCCCCTCCTGGTATGGATATGTTCAAATCCTCCCGTATGGTCCCGATGCCCCGTCTGACCTTCCGTGTGGCGCGCAAGAGGGTTCCTAGCCTCAGGGCGACCCTCCGTGCCTCTTCGGGAGTTGTGACATCCGGTCCAGTGGCGATCTCTATCAACGGAATTCCCAGACGGTCCAGGCGATATGTGATTTCTGTGTCTTCTTCGGACATCTTCCTGGCAGCGTCCTCCTCGAGACAGATGGAAGGTATCGATATGCGCCTGCCGTCTATGTCCATGTGGCCGCCGGTAGCGATCAGAGCGGTTCTCTGAAAACCGCATGTGTTTGAACCATCTATCACAATCTTCCTCATGAAGTGTATCTCATCAACGGGCTTTGCGTCCAGAAGCAGAGATACCTCCAATGCGGCTTCTATCGCCAGCTCATTAGCGCTATGAGGAGGCTCCTCGTCAGCCTCGACCAGACAGGAGCAGTCTACGGTCTGGTATCGGAAAAGCAGTCTGCGCTCCGCCTCCTCGAGTGCGGCCTTGTCGATCTCACCCATCTCGCTCTGTGTCGGTCTGAGTCTCCGAAGGAACTCGCTCTGATAACCGTCTACAAGCGTCGAATCGCACTGGCAGAAGAGCTTGCCCGTGCTAAGCTGCTGGTGGATCTCAATGCCCACCCTAACGCCTGGTGTCCCGTAGTCCAACTCACACACTCCTTCTCGAAGCGATCTCGCCAGCGATGTTGCTCAGCATGATCTTCTTCGCCTCCTCAGGGTCCTCCGTCTGTCCCAAAGTCCACATGAGCTTTACGAATGCTGTTTCTGGCAGCATATCCTCCAAAGGCACTGCTCCGGCGGATATCATATCCCGGCCTGTAGAATACACGTTGAGATTGACAGCTCCGTGAAGACACTGCGTTGTGACTGCCACAAACACGCCGTCTCTGACTGCTTTGTCTATCGATTCGACCAGTCTGTCGGACACATGTCCGAGACCTGTTCCAGCTATTACTATCCCCCTCACGTTGCCCGCAATCATGTCGAAATGCTCTGGTTCGAATCCTGGGTAGAACTGCAGCATACTGACGCGCTTGTTCATCTTGTCGAGGACTTCAACGGAGCCCTGGCTGCGCTTTGTGTGCTCGCCCGCAAAAGCGATCTTCCTTCCCTCTATGCGCGCTAGAGGCTCGATATTGACACTCCTGAAGGCGTCGCGCCTGGACGAGTGCATCTTGCGCACTTTCGTGCCTCTGTGGGCATGGCAGTGGTCGTCCGATATATCGCCGTGCATAACCACGACGACTTCACCCAAGTCAGCATCGACACATAACCTTGCAGCTGCTAGAAGATTCATTGTAGCATCGGAGGATGGGCGGTCGGACGAGCGTTGCGAGCCGACGCAAACGACGGGGCCCGTGAGCGCTCTTAGCATGAACGATAACGCTGCAGAGGTGAACCCCATGGTATCAGTACCGTGCGGTATGATCACGCCTGACGCACCGGAGTTGAGCTCTTCCGCGGCTGCTCTTGCGAGTTCCTGCCAATGCGATACATCCATGTTCTCGCTGTATATCGAGTACAGGACCCGCGCCTTGACGTCGCAGATGTCCATAAGCTCCGGGACGGAGAACACGAGCTCCTCGGCAGACTTGGCCGGGTGGACAGCGCCCGTCCTATAGTCGACATACGACGCGATGGTGCCTCCCGTTCCAAGGAACGCGACCTTCTTTTTCGACGGATCGACTGGCATTGTACGCTCGACTGCATCCTTCGTCTGTTTTTCTGACACACGCCTCACCTTCGAATCCTTTCCAAGCTCCAAGCCGATGTTGTACCCGCTTGCGAGCTTCAGGGTGACTATGGAAGGGTCGCTGAAATCGTGATGAGGCATAAGAACACCGCGATAAGTCTCTCCGTCTTTGGAGACTTCGATCTCGTCACCCACATCAATCTCAGCTTCCTCAAGAGATTGGCCTAGTCGGCCAGGATACCTCATGGCTCGGTAGATGGAACTTGTCGCCTAAAATGATTTGCTGGACTGCGTTCCGCCGCACGACGTGTACGAAGGGTGGTTGCCTGAGGCAATGTACTTAAGAGGCGAACTTTATGCACCGAGGGGGATGCTTTAGATGAAGATACTGGCCGTCGGCGGAGGAGGGCGTGAACACGCGATTGTCGAAGCGTTGGCACGTTCCGGACACGACATCTTCGCCTGCATGAGCAACAGCAATCCGGGGATAGCACGGCGTGCGAAGGATTGCCTTCTTGTCAACGAGAAGGATGTAGCGAAGGTTGTCGATTTCGCTACCACTAAGGGGGCATCGTTGGCCGTGATCGGGCCTGAAGCGCCTCTCGAAGTCGGAATCGCAGACGCTCTTGAGGCGGCAGGGGTGCCTACGGCAAGCCCCACAAAGGCCGCCGCGATGATAGAGACTTCAAAGAGCTTCTCACGCGAATTGATGGCAAAGCATGGCATCGACGGACGCGCCAAGTTCGCTGTTGCGAGCGATATGGACGAGGTGAAGGGCGCAATCGACAAATTGGGTGAGGAAATCGTAGTGAAGCCAACAGGCCTCACAGGCGGCAAAGGGGTGAAGGTCTTCGGCGAACACCTCATGTCCAGGGATGACATCGTCTCCTATGCAAAGGACATTCTTGACAAGCGCATCGGGGGGAGCGCCCAGCTTGTCATCGAAGAGAAGCTTATCGGCGAGGAGTTTACGCTGCAGGCGTTCTGCGACGGCAAGACGCTAGCACCGATGCCTGCTGTTCAGGACCACAAACGCGCCTTCGAAGGAGACAGAGGACCAAACACTGGGGGCATGGGCTCATACTCCCAAGCTGGGGGACTCCTGCCGTTCCTCAAGGATGACGAATATGAAGACGCCGTCGGAATTATGAAAGGGGTTGTAGATGCTCTCAGAGAGGAGGGTGCGGAGTACAGAGGAGTACTGTACGGGCAGTTCATGCTTACCAGAGAAGGCCCAAAAGTTGTGGAGTTCAACGCGAGGTTTGGAGACCCAGAAGCCATGAACGTCCTTGCAATACTCGAGGAAGACTTTGGGTCTATATGCGAGAGTATGGCTGGAGGAGGCTTGTCAGCAAGGGATGTGGTCTTCGCCTCGAAGGCTACCGTCTGCAAGTACGTCGTGCCTGAAGGCTATGGCGTGAAGCCATTGGCGGGTGAGGAGATTCGCATCGATGAGGAGGCGATAAGAAGCGAAGGCGCCGTTCTGTTCTTCGCCAATGTCAATGCAGACGGGGAGCGCATTTTGACCACGACCTCAAGATCGGCCGGAGTAGTGGGCATAGCGGAACAGATAGAGGAGGCGGAGACGATTGCTGAGAACGCAATCAAACATGTCTCCGGAAGGATTGCCGTACGCCATGACATCGGTAAACAGGCTATGATTGAGTCGCGCGTGCGCCATATGGAGCAGATAAGGAGGCATGACTGATGAAGAACCTCGATGCCGCTATTGTCAAGATAGAGGCGGAATTGGATGAGAAGGACCATGTAAGGGAGATCGCACTGAAATCCTCGAGAGCGGTGGTCAGACTCTCAGGCTCGGCTCTGAAGGATCTGCACAGGGGAGAGAAGATCGACGAGAAACTCTCCGAACTCAAGGACGAGGTGTCCAGACTGTCGAGCCTCCTCGGCGATCATCCTGACCTTGTGCGCACAGGCTACGTCGAGAACGCGTTTCAGGAATACGCAGAGGTCGGAATCGTCCTATCGCTGCTCGAAGAAGACGACGTCCCGCTCCCTGAGGATCTCGGTATTGGCAGTGTTCCGTACCTCTTGGCGCTAGGGGACACAGTCGGAGAACTCAGAAGGTTCGCCCTTGAGGACCTGAGACGGGGAAACACCGATCAGGCAAACCGCTTTCTCGATAGGATGGAGGAGATCTACCACGCGCTCGTCCGCTTCGACTACCCCGACGCCATCGCCGCGGTCAAGCATAAGCAGGACGTCGCAAGAAGCCTTCTCGAGAAGACAAGGGGTGATGTTGCCGTCGCGACGAACGCTCGGCGGCTTCACGACCGATTGGACGACCTTATGAAAAAGCCTGGTCAGGGATGATTAGACAAAGTGTTTCTTCAGCACTGCCTCGATATTCTCCCTAGGATGGGCTCCTGTCATTCTCTCGATCTGTTGGCCATCCTTGAAGAACAACAGCGTTGGGATGCTGTTTATGCTGAGTGACATTGCGGTCTTCGGAGCCTGATCCGTATTCAGTTTGGCGAATTCGACCCTTCCCGAATAATCTCTCGCTAGTGCCTCAAGCGTAGGCGCCAACATCTTGCATGGTCCACACCATGGAGCCCAGCAATCAACTACGAGCTTTGACGAACTCTTGACCTTCTCGTTGAAATCCGCGTCAGACAGATCTACAATACTTCCGGACAAGGCAATCGCTCCCGCATGCATCGATAGAAAGTAGGAGTGATATTTAGGACTATCCCCGACCTCGGTCGGAGCAGCGGCTGCTTCGCTCACTTCTTTTTCGGCGAAGGTTTCTGGAGGTATGTCAAGAATACGAAAACGGCCATTATTATCACACCGACCGTTAGGATCGCTCCTAGCGGGTTGCTCTCATCACCGACATAGATCGTCAACGAGCAGATATTGTTGCCGTTGCTGAACTCGACCAAGTCATTTGCGCCGTCGATTACGACTTTGACGGTATGCTTGCCATCATCGATGTTCGCCCAGGTCCAGTTATAGCTGAGGACGGTGCTGCTCCCAGCTGCAAGGTCGAACGTCTGGGTTCCTAGATATTCGTCGTCGGCGTAGAACTTGGCGGTCACATTCACCGCGTCGATCGAACCGGTGTTGTATACCGTTGCCCTCAGGACTATCGGATCTACCACCCTTATTTCGATCTCCCTCGTCTTTTCCGTGGTGTCACCTGATACGAGATCCTCCGATGTGACGTTGAACATTATCTTGATCGTCTGGGGGGCATATCCGGGCATGGTGAGATTCAACTTGAACTTCCCAGAAGAGGATGTTCCCGTTGACGGCGATACCAACGAACCCGTCTTGTTGTCGGCAATGATCTCGGCCTTATAGCTGTAATTGCCGCCCAGGTCTCCTGCGGGGCCTCCGGTTACGGTCAGAGCACACACAACCACCTCGGATTTCGCCGCGTATGTCGGGCAGTCGATGCCGATGCTTATGTCGCTGTAAGCTCCGGCATTCCTGGCTAGAGGCAGAACGCCCGCGATGGAAATAGCCAATACTGCTGCCAAAAGTGCCGTTGTCATCAACAGTAGTCGAACGCGGCTATCGGATGCCATCATCGCGCCTCCCCTTTTCGCTTGCCACCCAGACCCTTCCTACGACGAAGCAGAATGAACGCTGCTATGAGTACACCTATAGCGCATGCGAGGCCGATATTCACCATGATATTGGAGCTATCGTACACATACGAGACATCGTCCCTGTCGGCCTCGAGATCGCCGGGAAGGATACTGATATCCGGCAGGTAGATCGGCACGGACGTGAAGGTTATTTGGCTCGTGTCGTTCACCGCGCTGACTACGATCGTAGCTTCAGCGCTCGGATCGGGGTCGTTTCTGAGGGTCGTGTATTCCAGCACGAGCTCCTCTTCACCATTAAAGTCGACGCTCAATGTGTCAACCTCTTCAGAGGTGGCAGCGGATATCAGACGTGTGCTCCAGCCGAGGGATTTCAGGGTATCGATGTTCGTGACCTCGACTGCGAACTCCGTCCAGACATTGCCCGTGTTGACCACGACGATTGGTGTCTGGACTGTGTCTCCAGACGCTTCATAGGCAGGTTCAGAGATGGTTATCTCCGATCTGTAGATCGAAGGTACCTTGACAACCAAGTCGACTTCCGCTCTCGCGCTGGAAGAGGACTCGGATCTTATCTGCACGGGAACCACTGAGTCTCCGCCCGGTGCATCTTCCAGGACCGTTATCTCTGCGACGAACACCGCCTCGTTTCCATTTGTTCCAAAGTCGATGTACTGCGTCGTCGGAACGAATGCCACTTCAAAGCCTTGTCCATCATAGAAGCAGGTGTAATCGTCACCAATGTTGCCCGTGTTCTCCACTGTGAACGCATAGGTCACAGCCTGGCCAGGAATAGCTGGCAATGCGACGGACGAATTCCAGTCAGCTTCAACGGAGCGAATGTCATATCTGTTCAGAGCGAAATCGACGAAGACGTCAACGGAGCCGATCTCAACGGATTTCGATAGGGAGTATTCGACCGTCATGCCGGCTTCGACCCGTTCGGTATTTGCCGCTAGAACGTAGTCTCCCGACGGAACTAGCACCGAAAAGTAGCCGCTGGAATCGCTCCTTACTGATAGCGTCGCATCGCCCTTGGACAGAGTCAAGGGTTCCTCTATGCCGATATCCTCTGCTGTCACCCTGCCGGACAGAAACTTCCCATCAGAGAAATCGATGTCGAATATCGCCGTCTCATCCCTGGCAACCTCGATGAACCCAAGCGAGACGCTGCTATCCTGGGTGCGCTTTGCATATACCGTGTAGTCACCGGGCTGCACCTGAGCGGCGTACGAGCCCGATGGGTCTGTGTAAATAGTGACTCCTAGGCCATAGGCGGTGTTGGGCGACAGTACTATCTGTGCCTGTGTCGGCGAACCGTCGATTCCTGTGGCGACCCCTGTAATCGTGGTGTTGTCCAGGCGCATGTCCATATCTGGATTGAGCGTGACATCTTCAGATGCGAGGCTAATGATCTCGGAAGCGGTGTATTCCACATATAGGACTCTCCCTCCTTCTGCGAACGTCGATTCGACACTGAAATCCAACGCATAGGACCCTGGTGGCAACACGATTTCGTACGACCCGTAAGTCGAGGACGTGACCGCTACCGCTACGCCTTCGGGCGTGGTTGCCGTAACCTTGACTGGCTTCGTGGACGGCACGGAGTCGATATGCGCAACTCCCGTAACGTTGCAGGCCTTCTCGAGCATCAAATCGAACTGTGTCGAACCGATAGCCACATCGGCCTTGACCATGCTCGCGTAGACCGCATCCCCGATCTTCCCGGAGGCGAAAATCTGATACGTACCCGGCTCAACATAAGCAGAGTAGGTGAAACCGTCGAGTTTCAGAGTTACATCCTCTGGGCCTTCTATCTTGACTTCGATATCTTCCGCCGCACCGAGTACGTTGCCGTGGAGTTCTACCCTCCTCACTGCCGAGATGTCGTAGACGAATGCGTCTTCCGAAGGCTCGAATGTCTCGGTCGACAGATATTGAATCCGAGAATCACCACCGAGGAGTGATTCATGGTCTATCTCAACTCGATAATCAGAAGGAGAGATTGCGACCGTGAACTGTCCGTCCGTTCCAGTTATGGCGTAAATGGGATCCAGCGTCATGAGATTCGGAAGGAAAGAGACCGTTGCGCCTCGCACACTGACCGAGTCACAGACGACTCTGCCCGTTACCGTCAGATCATCAGGCGTAGCGAACAGCGTCACATTCTTTGCGTCGTCTCCAAACAAGCCAGGCGTGCTCCATTCTGAATAACCCGGTTCGGCCAAGGAGAATGTGACTTCGACGCCCTGCTTGGCCATGATCCTGTAGTCGCCTTCATCATCGGCTCTCGTCGTGTAGACTCTGCCGTACGCATCTGTGACTTCCATTAGAGCGTAGGCGCCGAACTCCGCTTCTCCAATCGAGCCGGAGCTGTCGTCATCCTTCCATAGGGTTCCGGTAACGATCACTCCCCTCTCCCCGAGAAGACGTAGGTCGTTCATGTCCGAATCGACCGTCAGCGAACCAGAGTACAAGCCGTCTCCAACAATAGCCCAGCACAAGACTTCGTATTGGCCTCCTGGCAGACGAAGGTCAAACTCCCCGAGACCGTTCGTCAAAGAGAATATCCTCGTGCCGTCCTCGGCGATGAACACGACGTGGGTGTTCTTGATCAAGGTGCTTCGCACACCCCTTGGAGATCCGGTGACCGTGAACGCTGATTCGAGTTGGAGGGTGCCTGTTATGATGTCGGACGCGCAGCCGTCGATCGTTCTGAAGCCGGCGTAGTCCGCTTCGCCAGCAGAGTAGGCGGAGTACAACGTCCAGTAGCCGCGCGGCACATCTGCCTCCACCCAGCCGAACCTGTCGGCCAGGCCGGATATGTAGTCTCTTGGATAGTATACGTCATTGATTATGTACGGTGCGTAGGAAACAGGAGTACCATTCTTAGTCACTCTCATCTTTATGGTAATCCGCTCGAATGCTGTACAATCGCGTTCGAGCGACCCGCCCTCACCCAGGTTCATGCGCTCGTTAAACAGCATTAGCTCGGGATCATACGTAACGAGGTTGTACCTGCCTCCCAAGACCTGTGGGAAGACATACGAGCCCGACTCGTTAGTGACGGCAGCGAACGAATTTTCGAAGAAGGCGTTCTCAAGCACCAGCTCCAGACCCGCAACAGGAGCGCCGTCCACGGTCGTCACATTGCCCCTCAATCTAGCGGGTTTCAGCGGGAGGGGCAGCTCGGCCGTCTTTTCCGAGCTCACGTTGAGCGTCTCGGACATCAACATCTTGGTATCCATCATCTCAGCATAGACCTCATACTGCCCTGGTGGCAGTAGCATGCTGTAGTAGCCATCAGATATGTCTGCGGCTGTAAGGACGCCGTTGGCTTTGTTCTCAGCGAAGACGACTCCCTCTCCGATCGGGTCGTCATCCTGAGACGTGAAGTTGCCATCCTCGTTGAGGTCCCAGAAGATGTCGCCTACGAGTTCCCCGCTCTTCACGACGCAATCCTTCGTTATGATGTAATCATACACGCCGTCGAAGTCCAGATCCTGTCTGACCCTCATGGCCTGATCGTCGGTAACGGTCAGCTCGTATCTGGATATCTCCTGGCTCCCCTGGAGCTTCGTGTTCTTGGCGTCATCTCCTGAGGATACAACCAGAGTTACCTCGCCGAATGGGGCTAGCAGAGAATATCGCCCGTTCGCATCGGTCAGACAAGTGTCATGAGGGATGCCGTACTCGTCCTGCACGGTCATCCTCGCGCCGGATACGATGGTCCCTTCTTCGGTCGTTACTGTCCCGTTCAAGAACGCGCCATGATAGTACTTCAGGAAGACTGTGCCGCTCATGTATAGCGTGCGAGCACCCTGGTCGATTACCCCTTCGATCTCGCCCGCGCTTATCGCCGAAAGCATGTCTTGTGCATCGTCGTAACTCACGGCTCTCCATGCGTTCTGATGAAACGGCACAAGGTCGGCGGTGTATGGATTGTAGAATGCAGTTCTGTAAACCATTTTGAAATGCGACATATTCCAGCCAGGCATAGGTTGCTCGTTTTGAATCGTACCGCTGTATCCGGGAAGACCGTCGTTCTGCGCACCCAAGTCTGAGCCGCTGAACCCACACATAGCCCTGTAGAACATGCTATCGTAGAACATGTCCTTGTACTCTATCACATAGTTGGCGATTGACATATCGGACGTCACCGATTCCAGGGCAATCGTCTGCCCCTGACTGGTGACTGCCTTTATCTCGAAGAAATCGATGGGGATTGAGCCGCCCTGGATACGCCGGTCTGAGAGTTTGGCCGGAGCATAGAAGATTCCCGTGTTGGTCGCGGATATGGGGAACAGTCGCGAGTCGACGTTGAAGTAGCGTATCTCCCAGCCGAGGAGTGCGCACAGATCGTCGTAGAACGACACCAGTGAATCGAGGCCGGCATCGCAGAGCACCTCCCTTCCGAAAACGATCCGCGCATTGTAGCTGCTAATGTCACTGGCCATAGGGCCGTATCTGTCAGGGTCTTTTATGATCTCATCAGTCAGCTCCGCAATCGAACCTGTGAATGCGTTGATCATCTGTTCGCTCGATATGCCGTGCTTCTCGAACAGCGATAGGACCTTCTCCCGTGAGGAAAGCCTTCCGTATCCGGATTGGGCCAACTCGAAAGCGAACAGAGCTATCGCATCCTCCTCACCCTGCGCCATCAGAGCGTTGCCGGTGAGTTGGTAGCCGTTCTGGAAGTTGTCCGCGACGGTCGGATGCTTGCCCTCCTGTACTGCCTCGAAACCGTAGTCCCACCAGGCAACATACGCGGGGCGAGCCGTCTCAGGATACTTGTCGGAATCCTGTTCCGCAAACCAATCCCAAGCCGACGGATAGTACTGGCTTGGCAGGGGTAATGAATAGCCGAACGCGCCCAAATACCAGTTGGAACCGTTGTATGTGTCGTACCCTCCCGGTCTCATGAAGCTAGGCATGCTGAAGTAGACCTGCTTGTCGTATTCACGCTTGCTCTCTGACGGTATGCCTGCGTCCACGCTGTACCAGACGTTCGGCATAATGATAAAGAATGCCAGAAAGAGGGCGCCAACGACGTGGCGAATCTTGATGCTCTTTCGGAGAATCTGCTTGATTGAACCGCTTGCTCCGGAAAAGGATTTTCTCACGCCGCCAAAATCTAGCTTGTCAATTATGATGGTCAGAACCCAACCAGCTGCGAGAGCGAACGCGGGAGCAGCGTTGAACATGAATCTACCTGCCGACATCGCCATGAAAATGGCGGCGCTAAGCCAGACGACCATGAATATCGATCCGGCAGCTGTCTGCTTCGGCACCCTCGTTATCGCATAGAACAGCCCGGCCAACGAAATGAAGAAAGTCACCATGCCAAAGGACATAGCGAGCTCGCTGAACTCAGGCGCACGGGCCTCAGCAATGGTTGAGTACAGTTTGCTCTGGACGAAGTAGCCCTGACCCGTCATGATGGCCTCGCCGAGAGCTGGGAAAGCAACGGCTATTCCCATGATTCCGATTATCAGCACCAAGGCAACCGTCGGAACCGCCATGGTCCACGGATAATCTCTGGACACGACGAACATCATGGCGAATATCATTGCCGCTAGAAAGAGGTACACCGGCACATCGAACCTGACGCTTATCAGCGTCTGCTCGTAGTATACGGGGAAAGATATCAGATAGCCGAACCCCATCGTCACAAATACTAGCAGAGTCACGCCGAGAGAATCTATGTTCTTGAACCTATTGAGTAGAATCTGGATAAGAAGATATGCGAGGATAAGCACTGCGACATAAGTAAACCCGACCCAAGCCATGACAACGCAGCCGAAAGACACCCCGGCAAGAAGCGCATAAAGCAAGGCGGCCTTGCTGCGCGAAAGATACTGTCCCAGACCAGCGCGAATGCTGGCGATGCTTTTCCAATTGTCGACCCATCGGACATGCTCTTGGATCTTAACAGCTCTGAGCAGGAGATAGAAGGTCAGGACTATGAAAAACAGTATGAACGCATCATGGTCAGCATTTGACAGGACGCTTCTCTGAACATGGCTGGGAGTTATTGCCAGAAGGAAGGCCGCGACGAGTCCTGCCCTCCTGCCGAAAGTCTCCTTTCCGAGGAAGTACACGGGCACTACCGTCAGCGCTCCCCAAAATGCAGTCGACCAAACGAACATGAAGCCAACAGCGTCGCTCATCGTCTCGAAGAGGTCTTCCGCTATCACTGCGGGGAGCGCCACAGACATACTGTAGAACGGTGGTCGCGGGTTTCTTATGCCGTCTGGGAAGTTAATCAGCGGATCCCAGTACATGGAATCCCCCGTCTCTACATGATAGTCTATGATCCTCCTCCAGTAATACGAGTCCGAACCACCGGACACGATGAAGTCATTATCTACACTCATGTCAAAAGCGAAGTACGATCTGATAAACAGTGCTAATAGGAAGATGAAGACCATCATGGCTAGGACAGACCAATTCGCCCCGATCCACTTCCTGAACTCGGTAGGCGCTCCTCCCCCACGGAAAAGCTTGGACAGAAGCGACCTAGGAGGATCATCTCTTGACTCAGACAACGACTCTTCCACCTAGAGGATAGTAGCCCACCGATACCTGGAGGGCTATATATACGTTGTCGGTGTGGACTGAGACGACAAACTAGCGTCATTGGGGTGTCTGGCATATCGCGACAAGCGGTATGAGGCGGTGTGGAGGGCCGCCCTCGACTTCAGATGGCGGAGAGGGCCTCTTCTGAGATCTTCCTGGCGGCTTCGCGAGGGTCTTCTGCCTGATATATCGCCCTTCCGACTATAACGTAATCCGCCCCCGCTTCAAGGGCGGATGATGCTTTTCCACCCTGAGCGCCAACTCCTGGGCTGATGATTTCCAGGTCGCCAACTATGCCCCTCAGTGCAGCGATTCTCTCAGGACGCGTCGCAGGGGCGACAATGCCTCTTGCACCTACGATTCTTGCCATGTCGGCGATCTCGTCCGCCACGGAGGCGGTGAACTGCTCTCCCCCTGGATGGCTCATCTCAGTAACGACGTAAGTCGAACCCTTCGAGGTCTCAACACATGCTCTGACCGAATCTTCACCAGGGAAGCCGTGACAGATGACTGCGCTGGCTCCTCGAGCCAAGGCCTCCTGCACTATGAGTCTGTTGATGCTTGGGATGTCCGCAATCTTCATGTCGCAAATGACGGGTTTGACCTTTGAGATTTCTGTTATGACCTGCGGTCCTGCAGCCAGAGTCAATGGCCAATTGATCTTCACGGCGTCCACATAGTCTCGGACTGTTTCAGCTACACGCATGGCCTTCTCGCTTGAGGTCACATCCAGTGCCAGAATTACCCCATTCCTCCTCTCCATGATGCAGGCCATCACAGGCCAAGTTATTAGCCTTTTGCCCCGGTTCGTCGAAAGACGTTTTATCGGAGTGAATTGGATACGGTGGTTCAGTGACCAGGCCAAAGAGCATGAAGAGAGGTTCAGCGTACACTGGCGAACTGCCGAGAGGGTGCGCTCTCTGCGAGAAGGGGGCCAAACTCGTGCTGCTGGTTACGGGCAGATGCGCACGCAGATGCACATACTGTCCACTTTCGCCGGCAAAAAAGGGACGCGACGTGTTCTTCGCCAATGAGAAGAGCATCAAACGGATCACGGAGGCTATTGATGAGGCCAGAGTTATCACGGCCCTCGGGACGGGCATCACGGGGGGCGACCCGTTGCTCGCAATCGATCGTACCGCTCGCGCCATAAGAGCGCTGAAGAGGGAGTTCGGCGACAGACACCATATCCACCTTTACACGTCGATAGCGGAACTGCACAGGGTGAGGCGAGTGGCGAAGGCGGGTCTGGACGAGATTCGGTTCCATCCGCCCATAGGCGTGTGGAAGAGACTTCGGAAGACGGCTTTTACAGAAGCGGTTTCTACGGCGAAGGGGCTGGATATGACTGTTGGACTGGAATTGCCTGTCATCCCGGGAAGGAAGGACGACCTGTCAGCGGCGATCGCCTTCGCCTTCGATGAGGATATGGATTTCGTGAACCTGAACGAGCTTGAGTTCTCAGAGACGAATTGGAGGGCGCTCAAACGGCAGGGCCTGCATGTCAGAGATGATGTTTCCTCAGGAGTGGCCGGCAGCGAACAGCTCGCGATGGAGCTGCTCAGAACGTGCAGGACCGTGCCCGTACACTACTGCTCCTCGGCTTTCAAGGATGGCGTTCAGCTTAGAAACAGAATGGCCAGGAGAGTGAAGCGTGTTAAGAAGGCATATGAGATCGCCACGGACGACTCGACCCTGGTCAAAGGTGTGATTGAGACGGATGATCCCGAGAACGTAATGTTTCTTCTGCGAAAGGAGTACGATGTGCCCAATCATCTGATGTGGCATGACCGTGAGAAACACCGGCTCGAATTGGCCGCGTGGGTCCTCGAAGAGATAGCTTCGTACATATCGCTCGACTCGTACATAGTTGAGGAGTACCCCACCGCTGACAGATTGGAGGTAGAAAGGCGGCCTATCAAGCGACGCTGATACTGTGTACGTTGTGGTGTCTACTGACGACCTCGCGCGCGATTCTCAGATTCCTGCCGTTCTTTCCAATCGCTTTGCCCTTGACCTTAGGATCTACGGTGACTGTCGCATGGACGATATTGCCCCTGTTTTCCAGCGACACCCCCTGCACGCTGTAGGTGTGGAAGACGTTGCGTATGAACGTCTCAGGGTCGTCGGAATACTCGATCACATGGATGTCTTTTCCAGTGAGGTTCTTCAGGCGGATGACGTTTTCACCCTTCTTTCCGACCGCCCTGCTCCCCTGGTTCTTCTCCACGACGAAGACGAGCTTTTCTTCAGTCTCCAGACAGTCCTTCACCTGCGTATTGGTGACCTTCTCGAAAAGCGAGATGTACCGGAGGGTGTCCCCGGTGAAGGTGATGTCGCCCATACGACCACTCTACTGCAACGATAGTATGTTCGAGTCCCCGGGCTTTACTATCGCCAGCGCGGAGATCGCGAAAGGCTTTCCACAAGCTGCTCCGAGTTCGACATTCGTTCCCGGGAAAACGTAGGTCCTGGCCGCACCCATCGAATTGAATTCGTTCTTCGCGGGGCAGTTCGAAGATACGATGACCATCTTTGCCTCCCCACTCCTCAGCGACTTTCTGGTTTGTTCGAGGCCGAATCTGATCTCTCCCGTCGTGGACGCTGTCTTCAACGCTCTTGCGACGTCAATCATTTCTTTTGACCTCCTTTCTTGGTCGGAGACCAAACAAGGTTCACCGCGCCGGTGCCGACAGTAACTGGCTGGCCGACTATAATGTTTTCCACTACGCCCTCCAAGGAGTCCACCTCGCCGGTCATTCCCGCACGCAGCAGGTGAGCAGAGGTTATCTCGAATGCCGCCCTGGCGAGAACGCTAGACTTACGTCCGGAGATGCCGTGCCGGCCTATTGCCTTCACTTCGCCGTCGTTCGTCATGAGGTCGGATACGAGCATGATATGTCTCAGATCGACAGTCAGTCCCTGCTCCTCGAGCGTCTTGGAAGCTTCCTCGATTATCGAGTTTCTGGCAGCTTCAATGCCGAGGACCTCGTGTATCTCCATTATGCTGTTCGTAGTCGTTCGCGATTTGTCGATGTGCTCATGTCCGAGCACCTTCTCCAGGTTCGAGCCCTCGGTGTATATGACATACCCTCCGCCGACCTTCCTTATCACGGCCCGGTGTATGCCCTCGATACCTTTGATAGGGGCGGATTTCGTGTCCTCAGACAACCGCAAGAGCTTCTTGTAGGACGGTTCGTCGCACCGAACCACGATATTGTCTTCGCGCAGATCTATCAGTCCCTTCATTCCCTTGGTCTTGCTCAGCCGCTTGTGGACCTCGATGGGCGTCAGACCCTTGCGCTCCATCTTGCGCCTATCCAGTTTGACCAACACCTCCATATTGGAGATGTCCGTCTCGACATCGGCGATGTCGATCACGGTGGTCCGCTCTATGTCCGAAGCTATCGCCCTAACCTTGTCGAGGTCGTTCCTGGCTTCCTCCTCTAGGTGTATCTCCATAATGGGAGTGCTCGGGACCCTCCGAGCGTCGACTATCTCGATAAGCCGTGGCAGACCGAGTGTTACATTCATCTCGGCGACTCCCGCGTAGTGGAAAGTCCTCATCGTCATCTGCGTACCGGGTTCGCCTATGCTCTGAGCCGCGATGATCCCGACTGACTCGTTGGGGTCGATCACGTGTCCCTCGAACCGCTCGCACGCGAGGTCCAACACCTGCGCCAGGAGTTTCTCAGGCAGCTTGACGTCCTCTATCCGCGTTGACAAATCCTTTATGACGGCTCTCGGAAGCGTCTTGCCCGACTTCTCCAGCATCTTAATCATCTTTATTTCGGTGGCGGTCGGCGGTTCTATCTTGGCGGGAATGTCCTTCTTCGTTATCTTCGGCTTCTTGAGCGGCTTAGCGGTCTTCTTCTTCGGGGCGCGATCCTTCGTCTTGATAGCGTTCAAGACGCGCTTGAGCTTCTTCTCGCCGAGTATCTTCTCTATCTTCCTCAACGTCTTTTCATTGGCTCTGGCAACCTTTGTGTATGTATAGCCGTTCTCTACCAGCAGCTTCGCGACCTTCTCGTCGACCCCTTTCCTAGTGAAGACTTCGATAGTGCTCTTGTTCGCCATTGGCTCATCCCTCCTCCCCGCCAGCGTCGAAGTCCGAATCTTCACCTGCTTCGGAATCTTCAGGTGTCTCCAGCATGTCTCTATCCTGTATGCCGTAACTGACGACGCCCTTCTCCTGAATCTGTGCGATAAGTTCGCCCTTGTCGCCGAGGACTGTGAGCAGTACATCGTCGACGTCCACCGCGTCGCCCTGCACGCTCCTAGCTGGGTCGATATTGTCCTCGCCATAGACGAACTGGATAATCGTGTTCGCCGTATTCCGCACAGTGCCGTCCTGCATTACCTTTAGGTCCTCGAGGGCGTTGATCAGCCTTCTCTGCATGTAGCCGGAACGGGATGTCCTAACAGCGGTGTCGACCAGTCCCTCTCTGCCGCCCATTGAGTGGAAGAAGTACTCCGAAGGCGTCAGTCCGCTCTTGTAGGAGTTCTTTATGAAGCCTCTTGCCTGCGAGCCTAGGTCTCCCTGTTTGAAGTGGGGGAGCGTTCTATTCCAGTAGCCTCTCGACAACCTCTCCCCTCTCACGGCCTGTTGGCCAATTGCGCCGGCCATCTGGCTAAGGTTCAGCATCGAACCTCTCGCGCCGCACTTGGCCATTATGACCGCCGAGTTCTCCAGTCCCAGGTGACGGCCCGCAATCTGTCCCGCAGTGTCCCTCGCCTTGCCAAGCACCTTCATGATCTCGACTTCAAGTGTCTCTTCGAGAGAACGGCCTGGCATCTGTTCGAGCTCGCCGTTCCTGTATGCCGCGATGTGCTCCTCCACCTTCATCCGCGCCTGGACCATTGCGTCGTCTATCTCGCGCTTGGCCTGGTTCGGTATGTCCTCGTCGTCTATCCCCGTTGTGAACCCGCGAATCGTGATAGCGCCTACCGCGATCTTGGTGGCCTTGTCAATGAATGCTCTGGACTCGTCTGAACCGTAGTCTCTGGATAGTTTGTCTAGTATCCGGCCCTTGAACGCTCCCAGCGCCTTCTCATCGATGGTTCCAGAAATCAGTTGACCGTTCCTTATGACCACGAAGGCATCGTTCTCGCAATTCTCCTTCTTGCACTCACTGCACTTCTGGCAGATCGATGACTTGAATTTCATGTGCAGATCGGTGGGGAGTATCATGCTGAAGAGCTGTTTTCCGGTCCAGCGCTCGACCGGACTCTTGACCGCGGGCTTGGGAAGGTCTGCGACCCCGGCCTTCTCCAGTATCTTCATCGTCTCCTCTCTTGTGAACGACGAGTCCTTGTGTGTCAATATGAACGACCCTGTGATATGATCATGGATAGCCCCGATTACAGGGCCGCCAAACCTCGGGGACAGAATGTGCTCCTGCACCCTCATGAGGACCTTCGCCTCCGCCCTTGCCTCCTCGCTCTGGAGCGCGTGCAAGTTCATCTCATCGCCGTCGAAGTCCGCGTTGTAGGGCGGGCATACGCACAGGTTGAACCGGAATGTCTTGTACGGCATGACCCTGACCTCGTGTGCCATGATCGACATCCTGTGAAGGGACGGCTGTCTGTTGAAAAGCACGATGTCCCCGTCAAGTAGATGCCTCTCTACCACGTACCCGGGTTCGATCCCCTCGGCGACCGTCTCGGCGTTCTTGTCTGTTATCTTGATGCGTCGTCCATCCGTTCTGATAACGTAGTTCACTCCGGGCCTGTACACGGTGCCCTCAGGCATCGGCCCGCGAGCGCACATCTCTTTGGCGATATCCAGGTTGCGGTCCGTGACCCGTATCGGAACTGTGAGTTCCCTAGCAGCAGTCATGGGCACGCCCACCTCGTTAATCGACAGCATGGGATCAGGCGATATCACCGTCCTTGCGGAGAAGTTGACTCGCTTCCCGGACAGATTGCTCCTGAACCGACCTTCCTTGCCCTTCAGACGCTGCACGAGTGTCTTGAGCGGCCGACCGGACCTGTGTCTCGCTGGTGGTATGCCGGAGGTCTGGTTGTCGAAGTAAGTCGTAACGTGGTACTGCAACAACTCCCACAGGTCTTCGACGATCAGCTGCGGTGCGCCGGCGTCTCTGTTCTCACGAAGTCGTTGGTTGATCCTCAGCACATCGACGAGTTTGTGTGTCACATCGTCCTCGGACCTGTCACCCGAGTCAAGCGTTATTGATGGCCTGACCGTCACGGGGGGCACTGGAAGCGCAGTGAGTACCATCCACTCCGGTCTACACACGGAGGGGGCGATGCCCAGCACGACCAGGTCCTCGTCAGGAATGCGCTCCAGCCTTTCCCTGACCTCTTTGGGCGTGAGCTTGTGGCCCTCCTCGCGAAATGTCGTCGGTTTGTCGAGCGTGATCTTCAGCTGGACGGCGTCGCAGTGCGGGCATATGGTCTTGGACGAAGCGTCCTTTGCTGATTCAGCGGATATGTAGGAACTCTCGAACGAATCGCCCGTGAGCTCCTCCATCCTGTTTCTCTGTTTCGTGTATTCCTGCGCCTGATCCTTCGTAAGAAGGAGACGGCCACACGATCTGCATGTTGACTGAAGCAGCTTCTTCATCTCCTTCACGTAGCCGACGTGAATGACCGGCATCGCCAGATCGATGTGGCCGAAGTGTCCTGGACACTCGTCCACCTTCTTGCCGCAGGTCTTGCACCTCAGTCCGGGTTCTATGACTCCGAGGTGCGGATCCATCAGACCCATGTCTATTGGGAATCCGTCGTCATCATAAGTGTCCGCGGTGATTACCTTGGTCGCCGTCATCTTGCGGATCTCCTCCGGCGACAGCATCGCGAACCTGATTGCAGATATCCTCTTGGTGACACCCGTGACCATCATTTCAAATCCTCCAGTTGAAGGCGCATGACGACCCCCAGCGACAGAAGCTCATCAAGCAACAGCTTAAACGCGTACGATGTCTGCACCTGATAGATCTTCGAGTTGTTGCCACATACCGGACACCTGAACGAGCCTCGCCTGTCCAGGATTGCTATGTGACCGCAGTTGGGGTTGCCGCACACATATTGCAGCGTGCCGTCTGACTCGTCCAATAGACGGTCCCTAATGACCATGGCCGCGCCGTGACCTATAAGGCAGTCTCGTTCCATCTCGCCGAATCTGAGCCCGCCCTGTCTCGAGCGGCCCTCGGTTGGCTGCCTGGTGAGTATTTGCACAGGTCCGCGACTCCTGACATGGAGCTTTCCGGAGACCATGTGGTGGAGTTTCTGATAGTATATCACACCGATGAAAATCTCGGCCTCGATCTTCCTTCCAGTTATGCCGTCGTACATGACTTCCTTCCCGTTGTGTTTGAAACCGTTCTTGATAAGCGAGGCCCTGAGCGCCTCTTCCCGCTCCCCACTGAATGGCGTGCCATCAATGATCCTGCCCTCCATCGAGCCGACCTTGCCACCGATCATCTCCAGCACATGAGCGACGGTCATTCTCGACGGGACCGCATGTGGGTTTATCAAAAGGTCCGGCACGACGCCGTCCTCGGTGAATGGCATATCCTCCTGGTCCACCAGCAGGCCGACGACTCCCTTCTGTCCGTGCCTGGAAGCGAACTTGTCGCCCAGTTCCGGTGTCCGCTCGTCCCTGACCTTGACCTTGACGAGTCGGGAACCGTTCTCTGACTCCGTGAGCATGACGCTATCGACCCATCCCTTCTCGCCGGGACGGACGGTGACAGACGTCTCACGCCTCTTCTGAGGTGTCAGGAAATCGGCCTCCTCCTCAAGGAACCTCGGTGGTGACGTCTTTCCTATGAGCACATCCCCACCATCGACCCTGGTTTCGGGACTGATTAGGCCGTCCTCGCCCAGATTGCTGTAGGAGACATCTGCACGCGCTCCCCTTACGTCTGGGCTTGGTATCTCAAAGTGGTCCTCCTGACCACCGGGATATCTCCGCTCTTCCGCCCTGTAGGTCCTCATGAAGGTGGACCTTCCGAGGGCTCGTTCCACGGAGGATTTGTTCATGATGACCGCGTCCTCCATGTTGTATCCCTGGTATGACAGAATACCGACCACGAAGTTCTGTCCCGCAGGCCTGCGGTCGAAGCTGACGAATTCCATAGGTTTGGTCGTAACCAAAGGCTTCTGCGGATAGTGCAGCACGTGACTCCTCGTATCCGGTCGAATTCTGTAGTTCGATGAACTGAGTCCGAGCGACTGTTTCGCCATGCCCGAGCCCATCGTTACCCTCGGACTCGAATTGTGTTCTGGATACGGAACCACCGCAGAGCACACGCCCAGTATTACCATCGGGTCTGTTTCGAGGTGTGTGTGATCTTCCTTGAGAAGCGATTCTGTCTGCATCAGCCCTCCACATGATTTGCATTCCAGAGACGCTTTGCCATCCTCACCGGGGTTTCTCCACTCAACGTCTATGACCGACAGCACTTTGCCGCAGTGCTCGCATATCGCGGGTGTGTCGTAGGCGGACATAGCGATGTATGAGTCTTCCTCCTCCTCGGCGTCGATCCATTCGACGACGCCTTCGCGTATCAGATCGGACCATTTCGCCTTGCCTGAATGCATGTCCTCGATGTGTTTTCGTGCGAGCATGGTCTTGCCGTTCCGCACTACGAGCAATGGGCGCCTTAGCCTCCCTTCATCGCAATTGATTATGATCTCGTTCATGTTGAGGTCGAAACGTATGTTGACCTCTGGAGAGAGTAGACCGGAGCGGCGCCTCTGACGCATTTCCTCGACCAGCTCTCTTGGCTTGTCGTGCAGGCCGATGAGGTCGCCGTTCGTGTAGACTCTCGTCTCAGTGGTCTGATGCTCGCTGACCTCCCTTACCCCGAGATCGCGAAGCAGCCAGATTACCTCACTCTCGTTCGTACCTTCAGAGACATCGACTATGAGCGCGCAGTTCTTGACTAAGCCGCAGTTCTGCCCTTCAGGCGTCTCATTCGGACATAGTCTGCCCCACTGAGTTGGGTGAAGGTCTCTGGCCTCGAAGTGTGGCTGGCTTCTGGTGAGGGGGGAAGTGACCCTTCTGAGATGTGATAACGCACTCATGTTCGAAGTCCTATCCAGAAGTTGGGAGACTCCCGCTCTCCCTCCAACCCAGTTACCAGTTGCGAAAGCGTGCAGAAGCCTGTGTGTGAGCAGGTCCGGCCTTATAGCAGACGAAATTCTGAGGCCCTTCTTGCGAGTGTATCCCCTTTCCAGTTGGTACTTGAGGTCCTTAATCAGGTTCGTTAGTGCGACCCTGAACAGGTCCTCCATCAAATCGCCAGCGAGCTTCAGACGTTTGTTGGCGTAATGGTCCTTATCGTCCTCCTTCCTCTTGCCGAGTTCCATCTCAAGGATGGTCCTCGCGGCCCTTCCGAGGAATATCGCCTTCTTCAGTCGCACGTCTGGTGTGTCGCCGAGGTGAGGAAGCAGAGACCTGTCGATGATGCTCTCGACCTTCTTCGCCCTGTACTCTTTGGCCTGACCGGTGGCGAACTTCCGCTCGAGGTAGAGTATCGCATCCTCGGTGGTGAATATTCCGCTAGGAGGATAGAGCTTCTTGTTCTGGCACTCCTCTATGTTTGCATAAACGATATTCGCCATCTGCGGATCGGAGACTATTGACCTGTAGATCTCCTCGTCGCTTTCCATGCCGAGCGCTTTCATGAGCACGATGAGCGGGATCTGGCCGGATGCGGCCGGGACGGACACCACAAGAACGCCATCCTTCTTCTTTTCCATGAGTGTGAGGGCTCGATAGCCCTCCTTCTGCGAAAACACCTTGGCGACGTGGAGACTCGTGCCGTATCTCTCGTTCAGCTCGACCATCACCCTGTTCGGTGCTAGGTCCTCGAGCGATATGAGCGCGCGTTCCGTTCCGCCTATGATGAAGTATCCACCCGGATCGCACAGGTCCTCGCCCATCATCGAGAGGAACTTGTTAAGCTCTTCGTCCGTAGGCTCGCGGTCTAGGTCCAGATTGTCCCGATGTAGGTTGCATTTCTTCGACTTGACCATAACGGGTAGGCTGCCAATTTGGACCTTTTCAGGTTCGCGTTCTATGCCATCCTCGACAACTGTGAACTCGAGGTAGATTGGTGCAGAGTAGTTGAGGTTCCTGAGCCGCCCCTCCATCGGATATAAGGCGTGGGTTGCACCGTTCGCCTCCTTTATGACTGGACGTCCGACGGAAATCGTGGGTCTGGCGTTTGAGTCGATCTGGCCGGTCTTCTCGTCCCTCTTTCTTCCAAGTCGTATCTCGATGATCTTACCCTCGGTTCTGTCTGGGTCGAGCCTGATGACGCCTCGAAAGGACTCGTCAGGCGATGCGCGGACGTTGTCCACTATCTTCTGCATCCTGCTATTGGGATGATCCAGCGTTGGCAGGAAGTCGTTGTACGAAGCGATGTGGTGGTTAACGATGCTTCGCTCTTGAAAGTAGGTTTCCACTAGTTCCCTCAAAGTCTCACCCCCGAACCACTAATCTGTAGCAGATCGACATTCCGCTAGTATCGCTCCGCCT
>CP070736.1:687320-720435 GCA_020347645.1 Methanobacteriota archaeon
ATAAGATCCATCGTCGTCTCCGGCAACAGAGCTAGCGTTCAGGCGGGCGCAGGAATCGTAGCGGACTCGATACCCGAACGCGAGTATCAGGAGACGGCGCACAAGATGGGCGCCATGCTGGAGGCGATATCATCGGCATCCAACGGTGGTAGGACATGACACGAATACTGATCGTAGATAACTATGACTCATTCGTATACAACATAGCCCAATACCTCGGGGAACAGGGCGCGGAAGTGTTTGTAGAGAGAAACGACTCTGCTCGACTCGACATCTATATGGGAAAAGTCGATGGGTATGTTGTATCTCCTGGACCCGGCCACCCCCGGGACACGAATCGGTCGCTCGAGGTCATATCGAATGGCGGCTTTAAAAGGCCCGTTCTCGGCGTGTGTCTTGGCCATCAGGCAATTGCTTTCTCCTACGGCGGTTCGATAACGAGGGCGAACCAAGTTGTCCACGGAAAGGTGTACACGATATCGCATTCACCGGATCCTCTCTTCGAAGGCGTTCCTGAGAAGTTTCAGGCAACACGCTATCATTCGCTGATCGTCTCGCGGGACGGATTTCCCGACACGCTCGACATACTCGCCCAATCAGACAATGGCGAGATCATGGCTCTCAGAACGAAGGACCGTGATATGTTCGGAGTTCAGTTTCACCCCGAGTCCGTAATGACATCCCATGGCAGAACTATACTAGCGAATTTCCTAAGGATGTGTGCGCGATGATACAGGAAGGCATACGGCTTGCAGTCGAGGGCAGAGACCTCTCATCAGACGCGGCAAGCGAAATCATGGAGGAGATGATGTCAGGCTCGGCTTCTCCGAGCCAGGTCGCATCTTTCCTGACAGCCATGCGTATGAAGGGAGAGACAAAGGACGAGCTTCTCGGATTCGTGAGGACCATGCGCTCGCGAGCAGGCAAGGTGCGAGCTCCGGATGGAGCCGTCGACATGTGCGGAACGGGAGGGGACGGAGTCAACACCTTCAACATAAGCACTGCCGCCTCCTTCGTTGTAGCGGCAACAGGTGTTCCTGTCGCAAAGCATGGCAACAAGGCCGTATCAAGCAGATCGGGATCTGCCGACATGTTGTCAGCAATGGGCATACCGATAGACCTCGGACGCGATTCTGTCGAAAGATGCTTGCATGATACCCGCATCGGATTCATGTTCGCCCCAGAGTTCCACAAATCCATGAGGAACGTCATGCGCACAAGACGGGAGATGGGTGTGCGCACCTTCTTCAACATCCTGGGACCCATGGCTAACCCAGCCTCTGTGAAACGTCAGCTAATTGGAGTTTACGACCCGAAGGTAGCTCCTACCATGGCAGAGGTTCTGGGAGAACTAGGGGCTGAGCATGCCATGATAGTCCACGGGAGCGGCATGGACGAGCTGACGAACCTTGGCCCGACCGAAGTCACCGAACTTCGTGAAGGGAATATCGTCCGATACGACCTTTCTCCTGGAGAGTTCAGCCTTGATATCGCAGAGCCTCGCGAGATTGAAGGGGGGTCTGCACTGGACAATGCCCGGACTACGCTGAGCATCCTCAGGGGGGAGAAGTCTCACCGATCAGACATCGTCGCGCTGAACTCTGCGGCTGCGCTGTACGTCGCTGGAAAGGTTGAGGACATTCATCAAGGCCTATCGCTCGCGCGCGAGACCATCCGAGACGGCAGTGCCCTCACCAAGCTGAAGGAGTTCCATGATGCATCCAGAAGACTGGAATCAGAGGCACAGCGCGAAGCCGACATCTCGCAGCTCCGCGGTAAACGCGTGCAACCGGAAGTCCTCATGGAGAGATGCAGCGAGATCTCCGCGGATCTGGTGGATCAAATTACCAGCACTGAGGGTGGCCCGGAAGCCATCGGAAGGCTCGATCCTGACATCATATCGAACCCGACCGTGTTGACGGTCGTCACATTGAACCGTCTGCACAAGATCCTCACAAATCCAAGCGAACTTTCCAAAGAGACTGTTGGCAAAGGCGGAAAGCTATCGGAAGCGATTTCGGCAGCGTCCGGAATCGCGGTCATTGGCGAGTATAAGCCACGTTCGCCCTCAACATCCACCTTGGTGGTTCCGCCGGAAGTCGCAGAAACTGCGGAGGCTTATGCCGATTCGGGAGTCGCTGGCATGTCTGTGCTGGCGGAGGAGGATTATTTCGCAGGAGGAGCGACCCTTTTCCTGGAGTTCCGTTCGAAGGTCGCGATGCCGCTTCTGTTCAAGGACTTCGTGACCTGCGAGAAACAGATAGAAGTCGCCCATGATGTCGGTGCAGACGCCATCCTGCTCATTGCGAAAGCTCTTCGAGCAGAACGCATTGACGACCTCGTCAGGGCATCCGTCTCCGCTGACATCGAGCCGCTCGTTGAGGTTCACGACGAAATTGACCTCGAAAAGGTCACTTCATGCGAATCATACGGATTGGTTGATATGATTGGAATCAACAGCAGAGATCTTAGGACGCTCGACGTGAACGTCGAGCGTGCAATCGATATCAGGAAGAGCATTGCAGAGGACAAGCTCGTGATAGCGGAGAGCGGAATCAGATCTCCGGAGGACGTAAGGTCGCTCAGTGGTTTTGACGGTGTTCTCATCGGTTCGATGTTCATGAATTCACCAACGATAGGCCGAATCGTCGAAGAGGTCACAGCCGTCGCGAGGAGTGTGGTTCGATGAAAGTGAAGATCTGCGGGATTACCAATCTCGCGGATGCCCAATTGTGTGAGGACGCGGGAACGGATGCCCTGGGATTCGTTCATTTCCCCAACCGCAGAAGGAGCATTCCTCTCGAAGAGATCGCTACGATTTGCCATGCGGTTGGCCCGATGGTCACCAAAGTACTAGTTTGCGCCCCTCGCGACGCCGCTGATGCTCTGGACATGGTCGAACGCAGCTCGACTGACGCCATTCAGCTGTATTCCATGGACCACGCCTCCATGAACGACATTCGCGATCAAGGCATCAAAGTGATCAGAGCGGTCCGGCCCGTGAGGTCCGAAGCGCTCAGGTTCGCTGATGCAGCGGACGCTTTGCTGTTCGAAGAAGGCGTACCCGGCACAGGCACCAGCCATGACTACTCGCGCATACCGGTAGGGTGTTGCTCCAGAGCGATCATAGCGGGCGGCCTAAACATAGGCAATCTAGATGATGCCAAGCGAATGGAACCATATGCCCTCGATGTCTCATCTGGCGTCGAATCTGCATCAGGAAGAAAGGATCCAGACCTCGTATCAGAGTTCGTAAGGAGGTGCAGGTTGTGACAGGTGAGGGATATTTCGGCCGTTTCGGTGGATTCTACGCTCCCGAGGTCCTCGTCTATTCGCTCAAGGAGCTGCAAGCGGGCTATTCCAAACTCTCTCGCGATCCTGGCTTCAAAGAGGAACTGAATGGACTCCTGTCGACTTACGCTGGGCGACCCACTCCGTTGTACTGCGCCAGGAGGCTCTCTGAAAAGATTGGCGGCGCGACCATCTATCTGAAGCGCGAAGACCTGGCACATACGGGATCTCACAAGATCAACAATGCTCTCGGCCAGGCATTGCTGGCCAAGAAGACGGGAAGGTCGAGGATCATAGCAGAAACCGGCGCAGGCCAGCATGGTGTTGCCACTGCTACCGTGAGCGCCTTGTTGGGATTGGATTGCGAGATATACATGGGCGAGGTGGATGTCGAGAGACAGAAACTCAATTGCTACAGGATGAATCTCCTCGGAGCGAAGGTCAACGTTGTGAAGTCTGGCTCACGAACATTGAAGGATTCCATCAACGAGGCGATGCGCGACTACGCCTCCACGAGCGACCACACACACTATCTAATAGGCAGCGTAGTAGGGCCGCATCCGTATCCAACGATGGTTCGTGACTTTCAGTCGGTCATAGGCGCCGAGACGAAGGACCAGATGGCATCGGCCACGGGAAAGCTCCCCGATGCTTTGGTGGCATGTGTTGGCGGAGGCAGCAACTCGATAGGGCTCTTCCATCCTTTTATAGACGACCGGGAGGTGCAGATGTTCGGTGCCGAAGCGGCGGGCGAAGGCATCGACACCGGAAGTCACTCTGCCAGCATCGTTGCAGGCAAAGAAGGAGTGTTGCACGGTTCGAGGACACTCATACTCCAGGATGAAAACGGACAGGTCTCGGAGACTGCCTCCGTGGCAGCGGGCCTAGACTATCCAGCAGTCGGTCCAGAGCACGCTTTCCTGAATTGCATTGGAAGAGCCGCCTATACCGCCGTGACGGACCGCGAAGCCCTTTCAGCGTTCCACCTTTTATCGGAGACAGAAGGGATCATTCCCGCCCTCGAAAGCGCCCACGCGATACATCTCGCCGCGAATGTTGCGCGCGAGTTGGGCCCCGATAAGAACGTTGTGGTGAGCCTCTCGGGCCGTGGTGACAAGGATGTGGATCAGGTGGCAAGACTCGAGGGAAAGTCATGAGCGCGATAGCGAAGGTCTTCGAGAACCTCAAGCGCGCGGGAGACGGTGCGTACATACCCTATGTCTGCTGCGGCGACCGCGGCACACGATTCACGACCGGGCTCGTCAAACGGCTGACGTGCGCAGGGGCGGACATCGTGGAGCTCGGACTACCCTTCTCGGACCCATTGGCTGATGGTCCCACCATCCAGTCAGCGATGGTGAGGGCATTATCATCCGGATTCAGGACCCAGATGCTATTCGACACCATATCGACCGTTCGGAGCGAGGATGTGAAAGTGCCGATTGTCGTCATGACATACTACAACCCGATTGTTAGGATGGGTGAAAAGGCGTTCTGCGAGAACTTGTCGAAGGTAGGGGCGGACGCGGTCCTTGCTGTCGACCTTCCCATCGAAGAGTCGAGCGAACTGGACGCTGCCGCTGCGGACAACGGCCTGGACGTCATAAAGCTCGTGGCTCCGACGACCGGTGACGAGCGGGCTAGACGCATAATGAACTCTGCGTCGGGATTCGTGTATGCGGTGTCGGTTTCTGGCGTGACCGGTGCAAAGGACAGTCTGCCGGATACCGCGCTCGCACTGCTGAAGAGACTGTCGGACATCTCCGCGATTCCAGTTGCTCTGGGGTTCGGCATATCGAATCGCAGACAGGTGATGAATGCCATGTCAGCGGGTGCGTCCGGAGTGGTGGAGGGATCTGCGCTAATCAGCATATACTCACAGTCATCCTTGGAAGAAGACGCTTTGCTCGATCTTGTGGAGAAGCACGCTAGGGAACTCAAGAACGCCACAAAGCAGACGCTCCATTGCGACGAATAGGAGGAAAATCTTAATCGTCAATAAGGCCATTCAAGCCATCGGAAACTTGGGCACCCATGCCTGAGGCGAGGATGGTGATGCATGTGAAAAAAGTGCTTGTCGCCGTAGCCAGCGCGGTCATGAGCCTGCTGTTGATTACGAATGCCGGTGCGTTCCCTCCAGCTGTTTGGACCGAAGGGGACGAGGTTGAGATCTTGGGGCATTCATTTGATGAGGAATACTGGACCAACTCGTCCATGAACGCCACGAGTCCGGCAGGAGACGATTTTGAGTTTTCAGCATCGTATGTTAACGACAACGATGTCCAGGCATTCCTGTTGGCGCTGAACAAGATCGAGGATGAGAACGGCAGCGGAACGGTACCATTCCAGCTCTTTGGCATGCACTACATCACTCCAGACGGAAATGAGGTGTTTATCAGCGCTATACTCGCATTCCTGATGGTTTTCGACGACACCTACAATGGAACGGGACCTGGTCCGAACGGCCTGCCGGATCCGGGAAATGAGAACATATCGTATGTGATTCCGTTCGGAATAGGGAATGTCCTTGACGAAGAGTACCCTCCGGAAGTGGAAGTCCAGCAAGTGGAGAAGATCGGTGATGGGCACTACAGATTCGGGATGCAGTACAGGAATCTGTACGCTTTTGTGAGCCCTAACTTGCTGGCAAGCATCATCTTCAGCACTGGCTTCCTGGCCAAGTTCAGTGAACTGACCATAAGTTATGAGATCACCATGGATGACGAGACGGGCGAAGTCAAAGCGGAGACATGGTACACGATCGGCCAGGTTACTGAGCTCTGGGGATTATTCCTAGGAATCCCAGGAAAACTCGATGTTGAGGATCTGCCCGATACCCTTGGCCTTAGTGTGGTCCACTTCGTCACCGTATTCACATCGAAGTACCAGGGAGCCGCAGTAAACTCGACAGGAAATACGATCGACACGAACATCAACGCGCCTATCGAGGATGACATAGTCCTGAAGGTAGGAGATGATGGCGAACGAGCGATGAAGATTGGCACCAGGGGTACCTTCGACCTCATAAACGAAAGCACGGACGATGTAGTCAAAGACGACGAGCCGGCCATGAATGCCGTCGTCGGCGCGAATCTGATGGATCTTGTTCTAGTAGCTTGGCAGTTGGGCTTTGCGGCGGGCGCAATGAGCATCTTTGCGTACGGGCTGAGTGACCATGTGCAGACGACATATGATAGCCCGCTCGACCTATGCCAGAGGAGCCTTGTACCAGCCAACGAGGATGGATTCAATGCCCACCCCCTTTGGTACGCGGTCTCTTTTCCACAGTGGAATGGATACAGAGTGGTTCACGATCCGGTCTACACTGCATACGCGGATTTCGAAGTCTCAATCGATGATGAGGAAACCGAATTCGACCCAATGGGCTTGGTGTTGTTGGTGTCGATTGTCGCCATAGCCGTCGTTGCCATCGTTGCTGTGGCGACCAGAAAGAAGTGAGTGGGTCGCGAGGGGCGCATCGCTCCGGTGATTCGCAGATAGCATGCGGTAAAGCCATAGCGTTTCATTAGAAATCAGAGGAGGGATTCGCGATACCCGCTCACTAGAATCTTTTCCAACCCGAGATTCTCTTCCGAACGTCTTTGCTGAGCAGATTCCTAGTGATTACGGTTCTGGCGGTCTTGTTGGCCAGGACTGTCCGCGCCAGCTCCCCGATGCAATCCAGACTCTTCCATGCGTCAAGATACGCTGCATAACCGCGGTTGACAGCGGCCTCCAAATCGGCCCTGGTCAGGCCGTTCAGGCTATATTCGTAGATCCTATGGTTCGTCCGCCAATCGTCGGATCCTATCAGCCCCTCTCTCTCTAGTTCGTTCCAGATATCCGTTCCAACAAGGCAATCCAGTATGTTTATCTGGACTCCATGTGCGCGGACGTTCCTTATCAGGTCGATCGTACCGTCAATATCCTCCAAGGATTCCACAGGGGCACCGACAATGTACGATGTCACGACTATCATGCCTGCACGCTTCGCATTATCGATGGCCTTCTTGGCCTGTTCCACACTGATCATCTTTCGATAGTAATCCAGAACATGCTTCCGGGCACTCTCGACACCGAAGTAGATTACGTTGAACCCGGCTCCTCTCATCTGTTTCATAAGATCGTACGGAGAGTTGTCCACTCTTCCCTCGCAGTAGAATTGCATCTTAATCCTTCGTTTGCGAATCATATCGCACATCTTCTCGATTCTGCTCCTGTTGAGCGTGAGGTTGTCATCTACAAACACACAACACTCGTAACCTTCCCTGAACAGCTCTTCAAGCTCGTCGACGACGTTCTTTGGGCTGCGCGGTCTCCACGTCCTCTGTGTAAATGCAGCACACGAGCAGTAAGAGCACCTGAATGGGCACCCTCGGGAACTCGATATCGTCGTGAACTTGCCGAAGGTCAGCCTGATGTTCTCATGTAGATATCCGTAGTCGAGCTCAGGGAGAAGATCACGCGCAGGAAACGGAAGCGAATCTAGGTCATCTATCGGGGTGTTCGGATTCAGGGTGACACCGTTGTCGGCAGCAAATCCGATCCCTGGAACGTCCGAAGGAGGAACCCCCCTCTCGATGCAGTCCAGAAGTCTGGGAAACGATTCTTCGCCCTCACCTTTGACGACGAAATCCACAAACGGATAGTCTCTCAATATCTTGTCTGCAGCGAACGTGGCATGGATCCCGCCAAGCACTAGCTTTGTCTCTGGCAGCGTCTCATGCAAAGTTCTCAGGGTGTTTATTGTATCCATAAAAGTGTGTGTCGAGCAGTTCATCCCTAAGACGTCGGGCTTCTCCATCCTCGCTTTATCGACTAACTCCTCCGAGGACATGTTCTCGCAGAAAGCGTCGATAATCTTGATGTCGTCGGAGCGCTTGTCCAAGCAGGAAGAGGCGATGTAGAGAAGGCCAAGCGGCGGCCAACGCTCAGTAGTCTGTCCGGGAGGCGTGGACAATACAACCTTCAAGCTAAATCCACCTCAACCACCAACCCCTCGCTAGATTAGAAGATTCTCAAAATACTTAAGACTCGTCCCTCCAAATTCGTCAATTGCTGCCAAATACGGCAATTGCCAACAAGCCAGGGGTCATCCTAAGAATCTCAACCATTCTCATAACGACGGATTATCGAATCACCCTGTTCAACGGCTGAGCGGTCCAACTCAGCTACACGATGCTCCGACAGGAGTTTCTTGACAATGGATTTCGCCTCTGCAACCATGCCTCTCGAAAGAGTCGCTTCCCAGGCGAGGATGGCATCGTCCCTGCGAAACACGGAGTCTCTGAAATTCCGCAGAGTATGAGGATGTGCTATGAACGTTCCACCGTGGCCCACTTCCTTCAGGACGTCCAGGGCAACGGACTTCTCGTCAACTACCATACTTCTAAGACTCGGTCGGAAGTTCTTCCAGGTGTAAGCATCAATCACGACCTGCTCCAAGGAGGCTCCCTTCGCACCATCCAACGAGCCCATGCCGCAGGTCAGATCCACCGCCGAATAGATCTCCGTGCCGTAGCTTAAAACCTCAGACAGAGCCATGGTCGCTCCTGGCTTTGTGTCATTGCAGAGTCCCCAACCCCCAGCCATGCAGGGCAACCCGTATCGAAGGGCCAACTGACTCACCCCTGCAGCGAGAGGTGGAGACTCCGCGGGACCTGAAGGCACAGAGCCCGTCCTCATATCCGCTGGCACGCCGGCTGAACTGTAGATGAAAGGCGCTCCCTCGGCCGCAGTCTGCGAAATCACCAGACTGGCAAGATTTTCGACGTTGATGACATTCATCGTCCCCGCGACGGTCACAGGGGCTGTGAAACCTGACAGAGGCATCGTCATGCAAACAATCGGTATGCCGGCCTTCGACAGTTCCACCTGGGCCTCAATTGCGCCCTTCTCGAACGATAGCGGTGAAACGGGAGAGGACACCACTGAGAATATCGGTCTCTCCTTCAACGCGTCCCTGCCGCCGACGAGCAAGGCCCCGAGGTCTATCTGTGCGTTCGCATCTTCCGCATCCATGACCTCGACCTGCTGAACGTGTTTGGAAGTATTCTGAAGGGATGTCCAAAGTCCATGTAACGCGTGTGATTTGTCCGGAACGTCCATCGGTACTACAACGGTCCAGAAGAAGTCCACCGAATCGATGGCGTCCGCGAGTCTCGCGAAATCGGCCAGGTCTGCCTTATTGGCGTTCCTCCTCTCTTCAGTCTCCAAGTCCGTCATGTAGTTTGCCAGGCCCGTCGTCGCTGCGAAGGGCATTCCAGACACAGGTATCTTTAGATCGTGCATCGAGTCTCGAGAGCAGAGAGTGAAGCTTCCAGGGGCTTTCCTAATCGCCTCGTTGACAATGTCCTCGGATATTCGCGCCGTTTGCCGGTCGTAATCTACGCAGGCGCCCGCGTCCTCCAACATCTTGAGAACCCGTGGACTTCTGACCAGCACTCCGAGCTCTTCGAGGCATCTTATGCTCTGATCATGGATCAGGTCTTCTTCGTCGCCGGACAAGAACTTGAGTTGTGCGCGCGCCATACAGAACCTCCTATGTGTTGTGTGTCGACTCGCTACGATTGCCAATAGCCGTTTCCGCTATAGTCCTATCGTACATAAGCATGACCATTGTCGTCCGTTTGAGCGCATATGCATTCGGGTGAAAGAAAGAATTTGGCATCACGCCATTTCGTCGCGTCCCTCTCTTTGGAGCCTGCCTGGAGCCCACCAGGCCCACTTGCCCAGGATCGTCATCATAGCGGGAACGATGTAAGTGCGAACGACCATCGCGTCCAGCATTATGGCGAACGCAAGGGCGAAACCCATCTCTCGCAGCATCATTGTACTTGATATCATCATCATGCTGAATGCAGATCCCATGATTATCGCTAGCGCAGTTATTATTCCGCCAGTCCAGTCAAGCGAATCCACAATCGCGTCCCTGTTCGATTTGCCCTTGTGCTTCTCCTCACGGATCCTTGTGAGGATGAAGACGTTATAGTCCATACCGATTCCCATCAGCATTATGAAGAGTATCAATGGGATGATCCAGAGTATCGAATGGTCGAGCACGTATCCAAAGATGCCTACAGTCGCGGCGAAGGCCCATGAGATGCTGAGGAGTATCGAGATTATTGCGAACAACGAGAGGAACACCGCTCCCAGCACAACAAGGAGCACCAGGAATATACCGATCACAACCACGATCTCCATGATGTCGAATTGTCTGTTCAGGTCGTTGGCGAGATCGTATATGACCGCTGTCGCGCCGCCTACATAGATATCGGCGGATGACAGGATGGGATCCTCAGAAGACATCGAGGTCGCCAGCTCCCTTATCGCCTCGATTGAATCAAGCGACTCGGGAGTCATCGGTCCTGCCTCCAGAACGACAGTTATGAGAACGGTTCGGTTGTCAAGTCCCACGCTCTCAAGCATGAGGGATTCAACGTCCGCCCGCATTTCAGGCGACATTGAACTCAGGTTCCCGTAGTCGATGGTAGGACCTTGCGGATTCGTCGTGCCGGTGGCCTGCTTGACGTTATCCACTGCCGAGATCGAGGTGGTGACCGACTCGATCGCCTTCAGGTTCTCAAGGCTGAAATTCCCGTTCTCGTAGACCGGGGAATCCAGCACCAACACAATCTGCGTGGGCATTATCCTTCCCGCGCCGAAGGCTTCGGTCATGGCGGTTATGCCTTCGTTGCTCTCGACGCCGGACGACATTCCCTCTATGAAATCGAAGCTCGTCTCGGCCGTTACGAAGATATAGGTTGTAGGAATCGAAATGAGAATAGCCACTGCCATGACTGCTTTTGCATGCCTGATGGAGAAGTCTGCCGCCTTGAAGAAGTATCCGCGATGTCCTGCAGCCCTCTTCGCCATGAACTTCTCTGCGTACCTGTACCACCTCTTCTTGTTGTTGGGCCAGAATACTCTGTTTCCCAGCAGCATCAGTATCGACGGCACCAGCGTAAGAGCGACCAAGAGGGCGATGCCGATGGACATCCCCATGACAAGGCCCATGGTGCGTATCATGGAGAAATCAGCTATCGTGAGGGCGAAGAAGGACACCATCACTGTTGCGCCACTCGTGGAGATGCTCTCGCCAGCCCAGGTGACCGACGTCCTAACGGCTTCCTCCCTCACATGGCCTTTGATGCGTTCCTCCCGGTACCTGGCAACAATGAAAATCGCATAATCGGTGCCGACCCCCATCAGTATGCTGAAGAGCATCATTGTAACGGAATAGTGGACATCGGCGATGAGCAGACCGATAACAAACACCATCGCCTGACTGACCCCCAAAGCCACCATTACGCTTCCGAGTGGGACAAACTGCGCTACCACGGAGCGGAAGAAGAATCCCATCAGAACGATTATCATGATTATTGTGATCGGCTCAATCAGCATCATCTCTGTCTCCATGGAATGCTCCATGTCAGCGGTCAGCGCTGCGTCCCCTGTGATATAAACCTTGTACTCAGACGTAAGATGGGCAGCCTGGGTATCGTCGACTATACCACGGAGAATCTCTACATTGACCAAGACTGGCTTCTCCCCCTCCTCCACGAAGTTTGATTCACGTGAGAAGCTCAGAATAATCAACATGGCGCTGTTGTCTGGGCTAAGGAAGCTGGCTATATACTCCTCCGGGAGAGACACAGGATACTCCGATATCGTACCAGAGGATACTACCTCTCTGGCCAAAACAGCACATTCGTCGTACGCGTACTCTGGTCCTAGAGCGTAGACGCTCTCCAAGAAGTAGAGGTCGCCGATTCCGGCAGTCTGGGATATCATGGAGAGAGCAAAGGCGCGCTGAGCGGTAGCGTTCGAATACGAGTCGAGGTCAAATGCCGATAGTGCGGCTATCATCATCGCCTTCTGCTCTTCCGCATACGGAAGCCCCTCAATGAAGACCGGTGCAGCTGCAGAGATTGCATACACTGTGCGAGACTGGGGCTCAGCTGTCAGAGTGGAATTGCCCGATGTAGAATTCCAAACGTCCGCAAATGCGAAGTAGTACTGGTAACTCGCCTGAGCGGTTGCTTCATCCATAAGAAGCGACATGTCTTCGAGAGTGTCAATCATCTGAAGATATGCTGCAGCATCCAGCTCGGTTATGTTCATGGCAGGATTGTCCTCCGCGATATCCTGCCAAATGTCAAGGTGCATCTCTGGTACACCGAATAAAAGGTACAAGGTAGAATTCAACTGGTACTCAGTCTCGTACATCATTGGTCCAATTTCATACGCGAGGCCTGAAATCATCGCTTCGTGAAGAGAATAGACGGAAGAGATGTCTTCTAGGTACGACATGTCTTCTGATCCCGTCACCTCATCTCCGAGTTGAAGGGAGAAATCTCTTGACTCTGAAGAGGTCACATCTGGGCCAACGACAACAATCATCAGCGTGCTGTTAGCTAGTGAGGTAGGGAACTGCTCGTTGACGATCTCCTGGGCAACCAGAGATTCGATGTCGCCTTCTACCATTTCGGATTCCTGGTACGCCAATATCTCTCCTACTTTGGTGATTGCAGGCACAGCGAGCAGGAGGATTATGACCCAAAGGGCTAGTATCTTCTTGTGGTGTTTGACTACGACGTCTGCAAGTCTGGCGAATATCATACGGACTTCCCCTTGGTCGTCTGCAATCCTTAGGCGACTTTTGTGCCGTTAATCCGATACTCACTTATGTGCATTTCGCAGCAACATATCAGCCGACCAGGGGTCTTACGACTTTATGCGGACAATCGCAACGCTTAACTAGAAGCTATGCATTGGCGACATCGATCGAAGGATCCAGGAGGTTTCCAGCAATGATGTCAGAATCGGTTTTAGTCGCAGCGCTGGGAGCCGTGTGATCCTCGACGGATTTCCTGGCGTTTGGCGATAGTTGAGCCTGCAATGAGAATGCCAAATCTATCATGAGAATCGCAAATATGCCAAACGATCCATATCTAGACGCCAGCGTCGTCTGGCGCATCAAATCCGGTAACCTGGAATTCAAGGAATCCAGCTACCGTTCAGTGAAAGAGGCCATCCTATCCTCAGGCTTGGCCACCGAAGTCATAGGCCTAATCAGCTCAGGCAAGGAGGCGGACGTGTATCTATGCACATACCGCAGCGCGCCGATAGCAGTCAAGGTTTACCGTTTGTACAAGACCAGCCATCGGGGTGGAAGGCCGATAAAGCTGGATTCGCTGGGATGGCTTGCAGCTCGCGAGTTCGAAATGACTCGACAGGCTTGGAAGGGTGGCGCACTTGTCCCGGCGCCTGCGCGCCGTGTAGAGAACATGTTCTCGATGCGTTACCTGGGTACCGATGAGCGTCCTGCACCGAAGCTACATGAAATTGAACCGAGCGACCCAAGCGCAATGATGAATCAAGTGCTGAGCGGCGTCGAGGGGCTTTCCCATGCAGGAGTTGTACACTCCGACCTCAGCGCTTTCAACATACTCGTGCACGAAGGTCGCCCATGGTTCATCGACCTCGCACAAGCCGTTCGAGTGGACCGGACTGGAGACGTCCCTTGGCAACGGCTCCATGAAGCGTCTGTTGCTCTTGACCGCGGTTTGAACGCTCTACAGGGGTACTTCGACAAGTACGGACTTGATGTGAGGAAGGACGCATTGGCCAGTCGAATACTGAAATCAATAGACAAATTCCATGTGCTTAGCTGACATGCTTGACCCATTGGAAATATTGACATGTTGCCTTATCGACGCTCGACGTAGCGCCATATGAGCGACGCATTCTGCCGACCCTGCCGCTCTGTCGACATCGGTGGGAAAAAGCTTAACGGAAGCCATGGATTCGCATGAAGGAGTTACGGAGCAAGGATGATACACGCACAAGATGACATCAACATAGATGAGAGGCACCCTTCGCCCAAGAGACTGAGACGGCTGAGGGTTCTGTTTTGGGACTCCGCGGGTACGCTTTTCCTGGCGATAGGTCTCGTCGGCGTCGTGCTGCCCATCCTGCCGACGACGCCATTCCTCCTATTAGCCGCTGCGTGCTATCTGAAAGGCTCGAAGAGAATGCACACATGGATGACCAATAACAGATGGTTCGGTCAGTATCTGCGAGACTACATGGAAGGCAAAGGCATTCCAAGGAGAACCAAAGTGGTTTCCCTATCAGCGCTTTGGCTTGTTATCGTGCTCTCGGCCGTCTTTGCGACGGAGAGCCTTGTCATCCGAGTGGTCCTATTGATTGTCGCGATAGGCGTCACCGTCCATGTGACGACGATAAAGACAAAACCGACGAAATCGTGAAAGGCTGTGTTATCGAGTTTGTGATTCGGCGCTCCGATCTGCAACCGTCTTTGGAACAGTTGGCAAACCGCCCCTTCTGCCATGCCGGGCGACGACAACAGCACTTGCAGATTTTCCACCGCGAAGCCGCGCTACTCAGAAAGCTCATCTTCGAATGAGTTCAATAGCTCATCGAGGCGGCTGAGTCCGAAGTTCAAAAGGTCTTCCTTCACGCTTGTGCCTATCCGCACGTATCCATCCATTCCCATTTGGCACCCCGGAACCACGAGTACGGATTTTTCCTTCAGCAAACGTTTGGCGAATTCAAAGGAGTCTGCAACGGGCGAGTGATTGATGAAGCACATCGGGCCCGCTTCTGGTGAAGAAAACGAAAACTTCGGGTCGTGTGATGACGCCCATTCCTTGAGGTTACGATGACCTTCACGTATGACTGCCTGGTTCCGCGCTATTATTCTCTCCCTCCTTTCCGGCTCGAGCACAAGTCTGGCGAGGTGGTCGCAAGGCATTGCATGCGTCAATGTAAGGTAGTCATGGTAGGATGTTATCTCCTGGAGGATTTCGGGCATGCCCACGAGCCATCCGATTCGTAGTCCTGGCAATCCGTACGCCTTGCACAGGCCGTTCGTGACAAGCGTGCGCTCGTAGTCTCCCCAGAGGGATTTCGTTCTGTCACGCTCCAATTCCGCTCCGATGTATACTTCGTCCGAGAGAATCCATGCGCCGGAGTCTTTGGCGCAGTCTACAAGGACGGTTCGTTGCTCGTCAGCCATAACAGCACCGGTCGGGTTATTGGGATTGCATACCTGTATCGCCTTCGTCTTCTTGTTCACCATGGTCTTCAGGTCTTCCGGATCGAACTGCCATCCTGTATCCTCACGAAGAGGCAATGGCGTGATCTTGAGACCCCATGATCTTGCCAGGTTCCGGGTCTGCATATAGCCGGGCACCATCACGACAATCTCATCGCCCTCTTCGAGGATACGCCACGCTCCCAGAAAATTCGCTTCGGTAGCACCGTTCGTGACATGGATATGATCGGATGACGCATTCTGATACAAGGAGGCGATCGCCGCTCGCAATTCCGACGAACCGCCTGACGGTGGATAGTTCTGTGAGGCTTCGGACACAAACCGAACCGCCTCAGCGCCATCGGCCAAATCAGCCAGGCTCAAGGAGGGAACACCGCTCCCAGACAGATCGCATTCAACCTTGTTCTCATACGCGCATTGCATGCGCACCATTTCAAAAGGCTCTTGTCTCACGAATACCGCCGGAGGATAAATACACGCACGGGGATTAAAAGCCCTTGATATTCCATGCATCGCTTGCGAATCGCGTCGCGTGCAGTTGCGCAAGCACAGAGAAGTCGGAGAGCATCCCTTACCAGCGTGTCAACGCAATCGGTCACCCGACCGATGGTTCGAAAAATGTACCAAAATCGATATCAAGCGCCAGTTCATCAACGCTATCAGTGAGGGGGAAGTTTCTTGAGGAGAGATTTCACAAGAACCTTTGTGATTGGAGTAGCACTGGCAATGGCTTTGACGACTGTGAGCGGCGCGGCAATCGCTGGGAAGAACGGACTGTCAGCCAATAGAGCGTCTCCGGTGATGGAGGCCGAATGGACCTTTATGGGCTACATCGCTGGAGACAACAACCTGGAGTTTGATGCTGTCAGCGATCTGATCGAGATGGAAAGCGTTGCTTCGGTTGATGGAGTTGAGCTCATCGTCCTTATGGATACTTACTCTTTGATTGAGGGTACCCACTGGTACTACCTTGAACCGGGGGTAACACACGTCGAAGTGGCGGAGGATGGCACCTACATTTCCCACTGTGACTGCACAGACATAGTCGGAGAATGCCCAGGTGAACTGAATACGGGAGACGGGAAGACCCTCACCTACTTCATCGATAACGCAATAGGATACGCGCCTGCAAGTCGATACATGCTGGACCTATGGGATCACGGCGGCGGCTGGTACGGTCTATGCGTCGATGACACCGACCTCCTTCCGAGTGGCAGCAAAGACAGGCTCACACTGGACGAGACCGCGTCGGCGATAGCCGATGCCAGAGAAGTAGTCGATGACGAGCCGACTCCTGTTCACCTGGACATAATCGCCTATGACGCCTGCTTCATGAGTACGATCGAGACTGCCTATGAGAACAGATACATAGCTGACTTCATGGTTGCGTCAGTAACGACCGTCCCTGGCTGGGGATGGAATTACAGCCTCTTCCTTCAGGACATGCATGCCCTGGATGATATGAACCCATACAGTGTATGCGTGGCTGCTGTGGATGCCTTCGTAGAGACTTATGACCTATGTCTCGGGAGGGGTATAGGCGGATGGCCTTATCCAAGCTGTTCCATGATAGACCTCACGAAGATAGACGATCTTGTCAATGGCATCGACGGTTCTGAGGGCGGCGTCCTTCAGTTGGCTGAGGAGCTGCACGAGCTTGTGAACATAGACAGCTACAGAGGCGCAATCGAATCGGCGGAATCACAGACGCCTCAGATACAGTTCAAGGGAGAGATCTTTCCGTTCGCAGACCTTGGTTGGCTGGTCACGCTGCTCGGCGAAAATATTCCCGAGATAAAGGAAATCACCGATGGCACTTTTGAACTCCTCAGCGCAGCAGTGCCCTACTGGGATTCAGTGACGACGGACACCGACGCCTGTATCAACACCTTTGGACTTTCGATATACTTCACATGCTCACTCGAGAAGTTCAGAGACTACTACGGCGACGAAGACTACGGGATTGACTTCTGCGAGGACACGGAATGGGATGAATTCCTCGAGGACTTCGTCAAGGTCTATCAGTGAATGAGGCGGACTGGACCCGAAGAAGGATTCACCCTCCTGAGAGGCAGGAGCACGTCCACATTAGTCGCACCTGCCTGAGTCCGCTCGCGAGCTGCTTTGCCGCAGTTACGATGTAGCCTTCACGCGGTCTTCCTGAGACAGACTCGCTAGCCTCTCGACTTCCCTCGTCTCGAGACCCAGTCCTTTTGCCACGCGGAGGCCGTAATCAGGGTCTGCCTTGTAGAAGAGGGCGGTCTGTCGAAGCTGTATCCGCTTCTGTGCGTTGCCCAAGTGGTTTACAATATTGCCCACCAGGTTCTTGCGATCCCCCTCGGTCATTACATCTCTGTATAGATTGCCCGGTTGGACAAAATCATCGTTGAGGTGGGTGTATGGATGGTGGTCGGCGTTTCCCGTGACCTCGAACGGCGGCTCCTTCGCGGAAATGTCCGGTCCTGGTTTACCGAAGCTGTTTGGCCAGTAATTCGGACCGCCGCCCTGATTCGAATCGGTTCGCATGAACCCATCGCGCTGGTAGCTATGCTCTGGCGAGTTCTTCGGTGCGTTCACAGGTATAAGATGGTAGTTGGATCCCAGCCTGTGCAGGTGAGTGTCGTGGTAGGAGAACAGACGAGCTTGTAGCATCTTGTCGGGAGAGGCAGCGATTCCAGGCACTAGGTTGCTGGGCGAGAAGGCCGCCTGCTCCACCTCGGCGTAATAGTTGACAGGGTTTCGGTCAAGCACTAGCTTGCCAATCTTGATTGGAGGAATATCCGCATGAGGCCAAACCTTCGTTATGTCAAGTATGTCGAATCGATAATCCTTCGCCTGATCAGGGGTCATTATCTGCATTTCGAGGGTCCATGAGGGATGATCTCCTCCATCGATTGCGCTGTACAGATCCCTAGTCGCATGATCTGGATCTCTGCCGCGAATGACCTCAGCCTCCTCCCTCGTCAGATTCTTGATGCCCTGGTCCGTCTTGAAGTGATACTGTACCCAGAAGTGTTCTCCGTTCCCATTCTGCCACTTGTATGTATGACTGCTATAGCCATTCATATGACGATAAGTTGCGGGAATACCGCGATCAGAGAACAATATTGTGACCTGATGGATCGACTCAGGAGTCAGGGAGAGGAAATCCCAGAACATATCCGGGTCTTTCAGATTGGTAGCGGGATTCCGCTTTTGAGTGTGTATGAAGTCCGGAAACTTCATGGGATCGCGGATGAAGAACACAGGCGTGTTGTTGCCAACCATATCGTAGTTGCCTTCCTCTGTATAGAACTTGACAGCGAACCCTCTGGGATCGCGTTCCGAATCTGCTGATCCCTTCTCCCCACCGACTGTTGAGAACCTGACAAACACTTCAGTTCGCTTGCCGATCTCGGACAGAAACTTCGCCTTGGTAAACTCGGTCACATCTGCGGTGACCTCGAAGTATCCGCCTGCGCCTGCTCCCTTTGCGTGCACCACCCGCTCCGGAATACGTTCGCGGTCGAAGTGTCCCAGTTTCTCCAATAGGTGCAGATCCTGAAGCAGAACGGGACCACGCTCTCCTGCCGTCAGACTGTTCTGATCATCGCCAACGGGCATCCCGAAGGCCCTTGTGAGCCTCTTCTGACCAATATTACCACCCATGCGCTTGTTCCTCCAATTCACAGAGTGCTGAGTGTCTATTAAGATATTGCCACAGATATGTTCGCTTATTGCATTCCAGAAGACCGAGGCTCATTTTGAAAATCGGTCAAAGAGCACGAGGCTCCGAAATCTCTCGAACCCATATTGTCCAAAGGATTCGTGGGGTACTATTCAATGATAAAAGACATGAAGGTTTACACAGATGACCACTGAAGAGCATGAACGACAATGATAGGTTTGAGAGCTTCCCGATAGGGGCGGTTCTCCTGGCAAATCTGGTGTCATTTTCAATCTATGCTGCCGGCATCTACATTCTCTGGCAGCTCGCACCTATCGTATCGGTGTTGTATATCGCATACTGCGCGGCCATCGAAGTCAGACTCCTCAAGCACAGCTGCGTCGACTGTTACTATTACGGCAAGATCTGTTGCTTCGGAAAAGGACTGCTGTGCTCGCATCTCTTCAAGAAGGGTGATTCGAAAAAGTTCAATAAAAAGGAAGTATCATGGTACGATATTATACCTGACTTCATGGTCACCATAATCCCGGTCATTGGTGGAATGATTTCCCTAGTAGGCGAGTTCTCGTTGGTCATCGTTGCGTTGATTGTGATAATGCTCGGCCTCGGATTTGCAGGCAGTGCAATCATAAGAGGCTCGTTTGCCTGCAGATATTGTAGGCAGAGGGACCTTGGCTGTCCTGCACAAGCTTTCTTTGAGAAGAAGCTCGCGGAGAGCGAATAGAATCCCGAGATCGAAGACGTCTCGATAGCCATATGTCTGTCATGAGTGCCACGCTGGAACGGCAATTGTAGCCTATTCGCCTCCACCAGTTGCGGCGTGGACTCGCAAGTCGCGTTTGTTCCGTCAGCGGAGTCTATCCAATTTCCTGACGTACTTCGAGGTCGTAGTCAAATGCCTGGTTTCGTCATCAATCAGATTCTCCAGCGCGGTCAGGAAGGGTCTGGCCTCATTCTTGTCGATAAGGATCTTGGTCATATCTGATTCCTTGAGAGCATCTCTAATGTCCGAGTATATGTCGAGCATTATATTCTCAATCTTAGATATTTCCGTCAAAATCTCCAGCTCGTTCTTTCCTTTGAAGTTGAATACTCTTTGTTGAATGGGAGGACCTCTGTAATCCTGTTCGGTGCGAATCTTCTCTATCATTGATTCCAGAGTCCTCACGTGTCCGTTTGTCTCTGACACAAGAAGGAACAAGATTTCTCTGAACTCCTTCTTTCTTACGCCGACATAACCTTCCCATTGCGCGATCAACTCAAAGCCTCTTTCGATCTCCAACGCCTTGTGCATGAGATCGGCCAGTTCATCTCCAGACATGATTACCACCAAACGACCATCTCCCGCAGACATGATTCGTCAATCTCATATTTCAAGAAATCTCCGGGAATGTTTGAATTCGAGATGGTAATCAGGAAGCCGTGACGTTCAAAGCAGAGGGCCTGCTAGAGTATCGAGGTTGACAGAGAGTAGACGATACTGAAAGGGCGGCGAGAGGAGAGAGTTGTCGAAAGGAATTCCACAACCTCTCATCTAAGCACTCCTGTTTCAGAATTTGAGCGCCAATTGTATCCTCGCCACCTTAGAAACGGATCACACTCGGTCGGAAGTCATAAGCGATAGTCTTCCGCATCACTGATAGCTCTTGCAGAGTCTCGCAGCTCTTCGTGCAAGTCTACACAACTATCTAATACCGCAGGCGGATGGCGGGGGCGACTGGAAGAGGCCTATGGTCGAAGATGCAGTCGCGCTCGCCCTTTGTGCGCTTGGGATATATGGTCTGAATCAAATCATAGCGAAAGCGACCGTAGGAACTATCGACGCCACATCGATGGTAGCCGTCAACGTCGTCGTCTCTCTGCCGATATTCGTGTTCATCTTCGCTGGAGCGGCCCTTGTGTGGGGGGAGTACCTCAATCATGTAGAATACGTCCTTTACGGTCTCGTCGGCGCAGCGACCGCGAGAGGAGGATACTTCATCTACCTCGAGGCACTCGAGCGAGGTGCTGTCAGTCTGGTCGGCAGCGTGACCGCAGCCTACCCTGCGATAACGGCGCTTCTCGCAGTTACGTTGCTGGGTGAGAAGCTCGGCTTCTTGAGCTGCGTGGGCATATCGTTGATCATAATGAGCATGGTCGCTCTCTCGATATCACACGGTCGTTCGACAGATCGATTAGCGGGTTTCAATAGAACCTCATTGGTGCTCAGCTTGGCAACCTTCTTCCTGTGGGGTGTGGGTGCGATATTCATCAAGATGGCCCTCGACGGCCTCCCTTTGATCGGCTACCTAGGTCTCTATGTCTTCGTTCTACCGCCGATAGCCTTCGTATACCTTCGTCATAAACGCGCCCCGATGCAAATCCTATTCCCTAGCTGGACTGTGCCGATCGTCGGTGCTATCATTGTTGCAGAACTCTGGCAGCTAGGATACTTCGCCGAAACTGCTGCGGTATCACGAGGGGCAGCGTCGATAGTGTTTCCGCTCATCTCGGCATATCCGATCGTGACCATACTGGGAGCACGCATCTTCCTGAATGAGAAGCTGTCATTCCTCGATTGGATGCTTCTGAGCATCGTCATCTTGGGCATCATCCTGATATCAGCAGCATAGATGAGAGTTCTAAGAGCATGAAGCAGTAGGGAGCCGCTTCTCAATCTCAATGACCGTTGAGCGTTCCGTCAAACTTGAAGGATAGACTTGCCATCTACGACGAAAGTTACTTATTCGCCTATCAACGTCCGAACTCGCAGAGGGGGGGAATTTATGACTTATTGTCAGAAGTGCGGACATCAGAACCCGGACGAAGCGACATTCTGCAATAAATGTGGCGGGCCACTCCATGCTCAACATGCTGTTTCAGGAAAGGATTGGCATAAGGATTGGGACAAGGACTGGAACAAGCAATGTGAGAACGAGTGTGCAGGTGGTCCCAAGGGAGCTTCGGTCTTTTGGGGAATCATCGTGACTTTGATCGGCGTCTCCATAGCTGTATGGGCGCTCAAGGAGAGCAGTATTGACTTGCCGCAATGGCTCGAAGACCTCGACCTCGGACTGATCTTTGGAATTGTGATTGCCGCCGCTCTCATAGTAACGGGCATATCGATAATCGCCAAGAGGCCAAAAGGCTGATGCTAATACATCTTGCACGCCTGGGAGCACTTGCAGCACGTCATAGTATGATGCCATTGCGAGATTTCGATTCTCGTGTCCATCCAAAGGAATGAAAACAGGACTGGCAAGAGACCAGCGTAGAGATTGTTGGTAATCTCAAACATGCCTGCAGTGAGGAGGAACAGACTCGGAACCATCAAGGCGTTCGCGAAGGTATTGATAAGTACGCCTCGGCTCTGCATCAGGCTCACAATAAGTGCAAATGACAGAGCACAAAATCCGACTGGAATAGCGAGGTCAGATGCGTATCCAGGAATGCTAGGCATCATGAAAATATACACGACCATCAATAAAATGGACGCTGCTGCACCAATCATCAAGCCGAAGCACCCGGAACAGAGCTCGATTTCACCCCAGACAATTCTATGATCGCGGAAACTGTCGCAGTCCGGATGATGAGCGATAGATCCTCTGGCGGAGTCAATTCCTTCTCCTCCAGTCATTTCGTGAGCTCGACGTCTCCTGAATACACTAGGCCAATTCGGATAGATGGTCATAGAAATGCATACGACGCATCCTGCTATGAAAGCCCCGCTCACAAATAGCTTGTCCGAGGTATTCATTGATTCTTGAGGAGCGTATGCGATGTGAGCAACAGCCAGTAGCAGCCCAGCCGCTATTATCGATAGGAACAGGAAGTAGACGATCCTAGCATTTGGTCTCATATCAAATCCCTCAACTTCTTCAAGACGCGTTGAGAGGCCATGTGGCGGTACATCGTCCTCTTGAGCTTATTCTTAGAGAAGATTCCGGATATGCTCTTGGTATATGATCCGTAGAACGCTCTGTAGCAGTAGTACAATTCGCGTTGAACCTCGTCCCGGGACATAGTCTCAGTTGGCATCACCGCATGGGCCATGTCGTAGTGGGAGTAATTGAAATCCTCGACCCATCCGTTGTTCTTTGCAGTCTCGCAAAATGATGTACCCGGAAATGGTGTTAGTACCGTATAGATCGCCAAGTCTGCTCCGAGATCGAGCGAGAAATCTCTCTGGGCTTCTATTGATTTCACGCTATCCTTTCTCGCGCCCGTGACGAACATTGTATGAGAGAAGATGTCATTATCGTTCAGCACCTTCACCGCCTTATAAGCATCAGAGGGCGTGATATTCTTGCGGAATTCCTTCAACCTCTCCTCAGAGTTGCTTTCAACTCCCATCATCACCCAGTAGTTGCCTACGTCCCTCATCTTGCTAACAAGGTCTGGATTTGAGGCAATGTCGTCTGTTCGCGCTTGGAAGAAGAGCATAACCGACTCCCTGCATTTACGTCGTCGAAGTTCGTCCCATATTCCCTTCGATCTTGTGCCGTACTCGAAATTGTCGTCTGTTAGCCAGAGAAATACACCACCATAAGTGTCGTTGAGAAACTCGATCTCGTCCGCAATCCTCTTTGGCGACTTCTTCCTGCACATACCCTGCCAATGTCTCCACTGAGTGCAGAAGGAACATTTATGGGAGCATCCTCTAGCTCCCTCTAATATCATGTAACGAGTGTTGCGGCCAGCCATCATTGAGAAGTGATATCGTCCTATGTTGTCCTCCACAAGGTCATACGCCGGATATGGAAGTCTGTCGAGGTTGTCAATCAAGGGGCGGTCGGCATTGTGAATTATCTTCCCATTCGCTCGATAAGAGATGCCTCGCACATCGCCAATTCGGGATTCGCTCCTCAAGGTTCCCACGAGCTCGACAAGGGTGACCTCTCCTTCTCCCCTCACTATGTAGTCGATCTCCGGAAATTGCGTCAACGATTCTTCGGGGGTGAAGCTGAAATGTGATCCGCCAACAATCGTCGTAATACGACTGTCGACTGCTTTAGCGATTTCAGCAGTTCGAGCGCAGGTGTAGGCATTTGCAGTGAACCCTGAAGTCGCGACGATCGATGGTTCCAAGGATTCGATCGCCTTGCGGAGACCGCGCCAATCTACCCTTTCCGCTTGGCAGTCCAATACCGCGGTTTCGACCTCCGAGTCCTCTTCCCTCAGATATGCTGCAAGCGACAGCAGTCCTGTTGGAGGTGGAAGATACTCTCCCATCACAAACCAGTAATTCCGCGGCGGCTCAACGAACAGGATTCTGGAAGGCTTGCTCGTCGACATCTTCGAAATAGATATACCTTGCTTGAGTTATCTTTTTCTGTTGTGCCCAGCCCAAGTGTCGTGACCTCGAGTCTGGATGAGGAGTTTTCTATTAGGCGGGGCTCAGGTAATCGCTAGAAGGTAATTGACGCGTCTATGCCGTACGGTTCTGCAATTCTCGGAGCATTTGCCGTTGGATGAAGACCGAAGAAAGTGGACGAGTTCTGAGATTCGTAATAGGGTTTCTTGATGGCAAGTAATCTCGAATCGACTCTCAGAGGTCCATCTTGAGCTGCCTGTCATTCTCTTGGCTTTCCGTCTGTATCATAATATCGCCGCTTCAACCAAAGCGATACACTGACAAGGCTGATTAACACAGGTACTTCCATCAATGGGCCTATCACCGCGGTAAACGCCTCGGTCGATGCGATCCCGAAGGTCGCCACTGCAACTGCAATTGCTAGCTCGAAGTTGTTGCTGGCCGCGGTGAACGATTGAGTGGCTCCCTGGCCATAAGTGAATCCGAGTTTGAAGGAAAGGCCGAAACTCAGAAAGAACATCAGGAGGAAGTACACGAGTAGAGGAAGGGCTACCCGCACCACATCTATAGGTTGATCGACTATCTTCTCACCCTGCAATGAGAACATCACTACGATTGTGAACAGCAACCCGACCAGCGCCAAAGGGCTAATCTTCGGAGCGAAGACCGTATCGAACCACATCCTGCCCTTCCTGCGCGCAACAAAGAACCATGTCGCGACGCCGGCACCAAATGGTATGCCCAGGAAAATCAAGACATTCTTCGCAATCTCGGCCATGGTTATATCGACTGCAATCCCCTCAGACGACGGAGACACCACCGGAGTCATGACGGTTATGAACACGTATGCAAGAACCGAGTACATCACGATCTGAAACACGGAGTTCAGGGCCACAAGCACAGCGCAGTACTCACAATCACCCTTTGCGAGCATGTTCCAGACGAGAACCATCGCGATGCATCTGGCGAGGCCGATGAGTATCAGACCATTTCTGAATGCCGAGTCCTCCGGATTGGGGAAGAATATCCACGCCACCAGAAACATCAGAGCTGGGCCAACTGCCCAATTCAGAACAAGTGATAGGCTCAACATCTTCTTGGCCCCACGGAGTCTGCCAAGCTCGTCGTATCGAACCTTGGCCAAAGGCGGGTACATCATCACGAGGAGACCTACTGCAATCGGTAGCGATACATCAAAAACCTTCACAGAATCCAGTGAATCGGCGATTTCCGGAAATGCATGGCCGAGGCCGATGCCAAGCCCCATTGCCATGAAGATCCATACAGTCAGGTACCTATCAAGAAACGAAAGCCTGCTGCGCTCTTGAGGTTCGCAATCCTGTGAATATCGCGCGTCCGTGGACATCTGATTACCTACGAGTGTATGCACGTCTATCATAGGAATCTTTCGAGAATAGTAGAATTTGAAGCATGAAGAGTGAGCATCGAGGTGCATTCTCCCGAAAGACCTGGAAAGTTGGTCATACGCTTTTACTCAGAGATAGCGCTCGGCATCTACTGCCTCCAGAACTGAGCCTACAAAGATCGATTCACAGAGACGCCTTCTCCTCCATCTCAACGGCATTTTCTAACGAGAAAGAGGCTCGTTGATTAGATAACAGTACAGTCGCGCTCTCAGGGAAATCCAAAAAAGACTATGGAAAAGGGTTTGAGGGAAAACGCCTGAAATCTTTGGGCTCGCATCGCCGTTCTCGTTTACGGTATGAGAACGGAATCTATGACGTGAATAACGCCGTTGCTGGCCTCTATGTCGGTCTTCACGACTCGGGCTTTGCCGACCTTGACTCCTCCAGTCAGATCAACCGCTAGTTCCTTTCCCTGAGCCGTCTTCAAAGACTTCTGGTCAGCGACCTTCTGCACCGTCATCTTCCCAGGCACAACGTGGTACTTCAGAATGGCGCTGAGCTTTTCCCTGTCACCGAGAAGGCCCTCTATCGTTCCTGGGGGCAACTTCGCGAATGCCTCGTCCGTCGGAGCGAACACCGTAAGCGGCCCTTCGCCCTTGAGTGTGCTCACGAGACCTGCCGCTTCCGCTGCCTTCAACAGCGTCTTAAAGGAGCCTGCCTCGGAGGCTACATCCACTATGTCCTTCAACAAACCACCTCACTCCCGGGCATGTGCAGCCACGGGAGAGGGACGAATGGTGTTATGGGGTGTATTGGTATTCCCGAACACTTGGGGCATCTATCATTCCCTATGGCCTATTCTCTCAGAGGTTCTGTTTGAACATAAATACATCAGTATAAATCAAAATACGCTAGGAGCGGGATATTGATCCTGTGTCTATCGGTTTCTAAAGGATAAAGCTTGAAGGTTCAGGATCGAACCCTTTGTCGGCGGAAAATGACCAGTTCAGAGCTGTTTAAAGCGTATGCTCTATCAGGATTCTTATCCCTATCAGAATGAGAATTAGGCCACCAATAACTCTAACCTTTCTGCCAAAGATCGCCCCCATCTTCGAGCCGAATGTGAAACCCGAGTAGGATAGAACAAGGGTAACCACCCCGATGACTAGAACTGGAACCAAGATGGAAATTTCCAGAAATGCAAAGCTGAGACCGACCATCAAGGCATCTATGCTGGTCGCGAGGGCAAGAACAAGTGCTACGGATAATGTGACGGCTGTCTCTTTTGCGTCTTCGCTCTTTGTCGAATCATAAATCATCTTCGCCCCTATGAAGCTAAGCAATCCAAATGCGACCCAATGATCGACTTCCATGATTGTATCTCTAAGGCCCAAACCTGCAAACCAGCCGATCACCGGCATAAGTGCCTGGAACCCTCCGAAAAGGGATGCGAGAAAAAATGCCGATCTTCTTCTGTTTCTCTCTACCGATATCCCCTTGGCGATCGACACGGCGAAAGCGTCCATAGCTAAGCCAATCGCAATCAGAATTACCGTGACGAAATCCATCATTACACCGTCAGATTAAATCAGACCTGGGGATGTGTTCTTTCCATGGCTTTCTCTCCTCAGCGGCGAACAGTCACATACGAGGCGTGAATGCCTCAGGATACTATCACTGGATTTAACGACTTCGGGAATACTCAACATGATCGACATCACGCCGATCTCGACATGGCCAGCAACAACATATGAATATATCTATCACAATTAAAATGTGCGAGGACCCTGGCATTTGCCACATCGACTGGCACAGATTGCGCATAATTGGACTTCCTGAAAACAAAACCGCCTTATAACATGGCGTCGTTTCAGTTCAGCCAGTAGCTCGCTGTAGCGTTGGAGACGGGGGGATATGAATCATAGCGAATCGGACGTTGAGTTCTCTTCTGGCGATAACCGTCGTGTGTCTTCTGGTCGCTTCGGGTGTATCATCAGGAAAGCAGAATGGCAAGCCTTCTGATGAGACTGCGTGGACTGTCGCAATATACGTCTGTGCTGACAATGACCTTGAACCCTACTGGGATGACGGAAGTCTTGCGATGCTCCTGAACATACCGCAAAGCGAACGCGTCGAGTTTGTCGCATATGTGGACCGCCCGGGCACCGGAGGGACGGAAATAGTCAAGATATCAGGCGGCGCTGTGGAAGTCGTCGACGACACTATTGAAGAAAAGAACTTCGGAGATGGGGCTACCTTCCAGTGGTTTCTGGAAGACGTCAGCGTCAGATATAACGCGGAGAATCTAGCGGTGATTGCATGGGACCATGGAGGGGCTTGGAGGGGATTCTGCCTCGATTCCACCAGCGGCGACCAGATAAGGCCTGTCGAGATGCGCGAGGCCATACTGGGCGCCGGCGTAGCCATCGACATCCTTGCCTTTGATGCGTGCATGTGTGCGTGCATCGAGACAGCCTATGAGGCAGCAGCTTCGGAATTGGTGGATCTGATGGTCGCATCGGAAGAGTTGGTTGCCATGGATGGATTTCCATACGACTTGATGTTCACACCATTGGCTCTGGACCCGAAGAAGACCGCAGTCGATGTGGCCTTCGATATGGTCGACGGATGGGCGGATTACTACTGCGAGCTCGGATCAGGATGGTACGCAACCCTCGGTGTGATTGATGTTAGCGTGATCCGCGATGGGTTCGAGATACTCAACACTTGGACCGAGGAGATGCTGGAAGGACTTACCGAGCACCTGATGGACTACAGTTACGCGCTCAGGCACAGCAGCAGCGTCTCGTGCGTGGGCCATTACCAGGTTGACATTATCGATCTCAACAGGTACCTGTTAGCTTCCGAGGCAATCGCCGGAGATACAGGGCTGGCAGATGCAATCGGGCAGGTCATGGAATGCGTGGACCAAGCAGTTCTGTATGTCTACAATCCTGACAGGAAGGTCGACAGCACTGGGCTCTCGATATTCTGGGGAATCAACGATGTATGGGAGAACAGCATGGAGAAGTATACCGTGTTTGCCTCGTTCGGGGTCGATACATCCTGGTCAGAATTCGTGGACCAGTACAATCTGTTGATTCCATCGTGATGCATTGCGAGGCAATCTCAGGAGAAGGTCTCGCTGCGAACATCCATTGACGGAGTTCGGACTAGTCCTCAATGACCGCGGGGGCTCGCTTCGCCCTTGTAGCCCTTTCTCGGGGGTTGCTGTTCGCACATAGATTCATGTTTCATAATTAAGATGTACGAGGGCCCGGGTATTCACCTGTAAACTACCGGTGCTCAAAGGTAGGAGCTTGGAAGATTCAAAGTGGAATTCTTTGATGGTAGAGAATGGATCGGTTCAGAAGAGGTGAACATAAAGGGGATTATGCTCCCCCTATGGCCTTTCCTCTGGAGGGCTCGACCTCAGCCTTCCTGCGAAATTCGGGCAGCGAAATCCTCCACCTTCTTCTGCCAGCCCTCCTCCAAAGGTCCCTTCATGCTTGTCACGAGGACGTGCCCCTCCGCGACCTTCTCCAGGCCTTTTGCCTTGAGCATCTCGTTCATAATCGGTCTCACGCGCTGCCATTTTGTGCGTTCTTCCTCCGTCGGCATCTTGCCGGTCTTCTTGTCAGGCTGGGGAGCTGATTCGGTAGTCAGGATGGCATATTTGGCGCCCGGGGCGATGGCTATCTTCTTCAGGAATCGACGTACGCTGCCGATGGGTTTGCCAATCCGGCCGGGCGAGCTGAAGACATACAGGTCTGCAGGGGCCAGTTCCTTCGGTCGCACGTTTCTTATGTGGTGAACGTTCACAGCGACTCCTTTCACGGTCATCTGTTTCTTGAATTCCTCTGCAACTCTAGCTCCGTTGCCGAACTTCGAAGCATGGAAGTATTCGATCTTCATACCAACCGGATTGGATTTCGCCCCTATGGCCTTTTCTCACGAAAAATGGACATGCGGCCGCCGGGCCGCGCATCCTGCTCGAGCCAGTTACCCTTTTCTGATTTCAGTCAAACGGGGAATTGGATGCAGACCTAGCGCTCTTCATTCTTCTGTGCAGTGGAGTCTTGGATCTGTATCCACTTCCTGCAGGCGCCAGGAGGCTAATCACTCATTATCTTGATCGTGGTCTTGAAACCTGCCTTGCCGCCAGGGAGAAAGCCCGTGCTAGTCTCCAAAGTACCCTCTACCGTGACCTCCCATTTCGCAATTCCCGAGTCCTTAATTCGCTTGCGGAGAGCCTTCAAGAACTCATCAAGCTTCTTGATTTTGTCCCCCATCCCCTTGCCATCTGCGAATACCTGCATCTCTTCTGCTGACATTCCTGTCGGGGTGAAGTAGAAATCCTCGACTACATCTCTCAATTCGGTACCACCTTCGGTCATGTCATTCCCCTCGACCGTCTTGCGTATGCCATTCCGCCCCTATGGCCTTTTCTCTGAGATTGCCAGCCTGCTAAGCTAGCGGTGTGATAGCATGTAGAGCGTGAATGCCCAGCCGATCCCACCTATGCAGAGGAATAGAAGTGCGAACCCCGACATATCCCACAGGAGACTGACAATAAACAGGGCTGAGCCAAGAATGGCCATGGAAATGAATCTCAGCAACCAGTCCAGCTTCATCAGAGAGTGTAATCTGGGTCTTTCAAGTTGAACACTCTCTGCTAGCTCACCGCTCATGTTCGCTCCGCAGTTGTCGCAGAACCTAGCTATCTCCCGGTTTTTCGCTCCACATTTCAAGCATTCCACGCCATTCCCCTAGCCCATTCAGCGTATATCCTTCCGCCCCTATGACCTTTTTCCGATTGAAGAGATTGAATCTCGCAAATAAGGCCAATTTCAAGATGCATTTTCAATCAGATGGCAAAGAGTTATGTGAACTCTCCAGCATTGTACCGATGGAGGAATCGGCGAGTTGACTCTAACCAGAACTAGAGCCTATGGGCTTCTTATCTTTGCAGTAGTCCTATGGGCGGCGTCGGGAACCATTACGACACTTGCGCTCGATGAAGGTGTGTCTGTAATTGAACTCACAACCTTCGCATACATTTTCGCTAGCGTCGTCTTTCTTCCAATTGTGGCTATATTCGACCGGCGATCTCTGAGGATAGACCGAAGGGACATTCCGACCTTCATAGCATTCAGCTTCGTTGCGGGTGCGATGGTGAGCCTCGCGTTCTTCGGAGCGATTGACGAGACCACGGTGGCAATCGCAGTCATCTTGGAATTCGCATATCCGAGCATGATAATCGTTGCGTCCTTCTTCATATTCAAAGAGGGTTTGTCAAAGCAGAAGCTTTTAGCTCTGCCACTTACCTTTATAGGGTGCGTCCTAGTGGCAGGTTCTCCTGCCTTTGAAGGAGGAATACCAGCGAGCTGGCTTGCCATAGCTCTCGGCCTCTTGTCGGCGGTCGGGACAGCAGCCTATTTCGTATGGGGAAAGAAGCTTCAGGAAAAGTACTCCGCAAACACCGTAACGCTCTATCTGTTTGTGCTTGCGGCCATAATGCTCTTGATAGCCTCGAATCCATTGACCCTCTTTCAAAGCTCCTTCACTCCCAAAGCTTGGATTCTCATCTTCCTGCTCGGAGTGCTTCCTGGAATAGTAGGGTTTCTGGCATCATTCGTCGCTCTGCGATATATAGAGGCAGGGAAAGCCGGAATTATCTCCAGCATGGAACCGATGTTGGCAATCGGAATCGCTTTTATGATTCTGTCGGAAGGAGTTACCGGCCTCCAGGTGATAGGGGCTGCCGTTATTGTAGGCGGCGTCATGCTTCTGAGCCTGTGCGAGAGCTGACTGTCGGTAAGGGTAGACTCTTCCATTCCGCCCCTATGGGCTCTTCTCAATGACTATGATTCTATGAACTCAGATATGTCTGGTGCTACCTCACATATCCCCCGAAAAACTTCCTTGGACATGTGTTTGCCGTCCACAACTATCTCTGCCTGATGAGCCGCTTTGCGGAATTGTCTCTCAATCTCTCTGCATATTAGCCGGTCCATGAATCTCCGTTTCTCCATCTTCCTCGTGAGAAGGCGAAGCTGTCCGCCCTTGAGACCTCACTTCACCAAGGAAATCACCTAGCTCTTTGCATTCAGAAGCTGCTTGGCGACTTTAACCGCTTCGCTGGCGTTCTCCGCAAAACTGTCTGCTCCTATCTCACGAACCCATTCCTCGGTAACAGGCGCTCCACCCACCATGATCTTCACATTGCCCCGCAGTCTCTCAGAATCGAAAGCCCTGACGATGTCGTGCTGGATTGGCAGCGTCGTGCTCAGAAGCGCAGATGCGCCCACTATGTCTGCACGCACTTCCTTCGCCTTCCTGAGAAACTCAGCGACAGGCACGTCCTTGCCAAGATCGTGCACCTCTAGGCCTCCGGCAATGGCCATTGCAGCGACAATATTCTTGCCGATATCGTGTATGTCGCCGGCTACGGTACCTATAACTACCCTCCCAAGCGGTTTCGTCTCAGTATTGGTCTTTACCATCTCAGGCTCTAACACTTCAGACATTGCGGTCTTCACGGCATCAGCCGCGGCCATGAGGTGCATTAGGAAGAACTCGCCCTCTTCGAACTTCTTCCCGATTGTCTCAAGCCCTTTACCCAGTCCATCGGCGATTATCTCTGTTGGACCAAGCCCCATCTCCAAGCCTTTCCTGGAGGCCTGTACGACGACGTCTGCATCGAAACTCAAGACCGAGTCCGCCAGTTCATGATAAATTGCTTCCTTCGTCAATATCCCCACCTTCCTAGCGTTTCATACTGTCCTTTTTGATTGACTCGATCCGCGCTCGAACGTCCGAAGGTATCGGTTCCACCTGATGATCCTTCAGAATCTTCCTGATCTCGTCTCTGACATTCTCGACCAGAGTCTTTCCTCCGGCCTTCTTCCATGAGTCGTGCGAGAATGTCCGATCCATGATAGAGCTTATACGATGCTCGCTCTCGAAGAATTTCAGTGAGTGCTTCAGGCCCAAGAATGATCCTCCATGCTTCGCGTTCTTTATCTCTTCCACAGCAAGAGTTTCATCGTCGACGCGAATGCCTCGCATGATCCTCTTGAGCATCCCAATAATCTCATCGCATACCACGATAAGCTCCTGACTTCCGCTCTTCGCGGATTCGGTGAGACCGACGTCATGTATGAGGTTCTGGCCGCTCATAGCAGCGGTAGACAGGTTCATCGACGCCTCCACGAAGGCCTGAGCATCTAAGGTCTTTGAATCAGTACATCCTCCCGTGCCCCATATGGGCATCTCCAGGTGATGCGCCAATTGGGCTTGGGCGATGCCAAGCATCATGGTCTCTGGTGTGCCATATTGGCAGAGGGTAGTTCTCATGTTCATCGTCAGTGGCACGAAGCCGAACACAAACGGTGTTCCGGGCCGCGTGAACT
>CP070736.1:720535-751836 GCA_020347645.1 Methanobacteriota archaeon
TCTGTCCGAGAGACTCCCAAGTCTCCTTGAGCCAAAACTCTTCAGCCGATTTCACGGTCTCGGGACGCGTGAGATCAGCGACTATCATGACTCCGTGGGAGCTTTTCAGGCTTTGAGCTCTTATCTTCTTGTAGTCTTTCTGTCCGAGTATGTCCCATAGCATCAGAGTTAGGTAGACTGTCTTGTCAGTGAGTTTGTATTCGATGTCTCGTTTGCTGACCTTGGTACCAATGGTGGCAATGTACTTGTCATCGAAGACATCTATGACATATCTCCTGATCAAGGAGGTCTTCCCAACCCCCGAATCACCTATCAAACCGACCTTCTTGATGTAGCGCTTCGATTGGATTATACTCACACACATCACCAGGAGGAGAAACGATTCCACCTATTCTGCCAGTTGATTGAGTTCATGCTGAAATCGCGATGGAGTATCATATGCATGAGTCTACATAACCGTTACGATGTCCTACTGGGATTTCTCAGAGCCCTGTTCGGGTATATTGGGCAAAAGCTCAATATCTCGTAATCTCAATACCGGACGGTTTCATGGCCACATCTGTAGAAGACTCGAGACTATTGACAAAGACCGCGCTGGAAAATTATGCGAGAGCCTACTTCGGTGCTTTCATGAATGCGGTCGACAAGGAAAGGCCAGAACACGTACCTGCTTTAGCTAGAAACAGCCCGTACGAGATAGAAGTCTGCCTTATGCCCAATCAGTGTTTTGCGATGCTTTTCGAGAAGGCCGATCGACAGAAGATAACCGTGAGGGAGACCGATTGGGCCTATGCTGAAGACAAAGCGCGCACGGGAGTCTCACACATGGTTGTCGTGTACGCTCACGAGAACCCGACGGTTGCCGATGCCATCGCCAAAGGCAAGAAGGATGCTATTAGAAGCATAAGAGTTCTCGAGGATTCCAGCCTCGCAAAGGCCGTCACGCAGCTCGAGGACATCTTGAGCGAGCTTACGAACGTTGAAAAGGGAAATAAGAGTCTGCTCAGGCTTGCGGAGTTGGAGATGGCTCGGCTCGAACCCATCAAGAATGTAGTCATGAATTCAGGACCCGAGGTAGACATGCTGGCAATGATCGACTCGCTGAGAAACTATCCCTCGGAGCCTGTTGAGATATCCTTTGACGTCAAAGAACGGAACCTGTTGGAGGAGATCAGCAGGGATCTTGGTAATCTGAACGACGTTATCAGGAAAGTCGAATCCCAGGACGAAACCTTGGAGCGGCTCGAACTCTCAATGAAGAAATCCCTCGGTGAGTTTCACGGTATGATCGACGAAAAGATAGATAACGGACTCGCGGTGCTGATGTCTTCGTCTGACAAGAAGGTCGAGAGATTCATTGCAGCTGCCCAGAAGCCTGCCGTCGCCGAAGTGGCGGGAGATGAGATTGCAGCCTTGAAGGACAGATTGAGTTTGCTCGAGATGAACCTCCAGAACGCACAGACGAAACGAGTGGACGTGTCGAAGGAGCTTGTTCTGGCCGTAGCAGAACTTAGGGATAATCTTGACAGGTTGGATGTGAGGATATCCCGGCTTGAGCAAAAGACTGCTGTTTCCCCCGCTTCCATGCATTACCGACGCCTGTCCGCGGACAAATAGATGAAGCATGGGATGTTTATCGTGGCAATCTACTCAGGCACATTATCGCTCAAAGAAACACTCAATGGGCTCAATGCATGTTATGCCTGTTCTGTTCCGTCCTTGGGATTTCGTGAGCCTGAGGCTTGAAGTCCGATAGTGGGCCCAACCGGATTCGAACCGGTGATCTGCGCTGTGTGAGAGCGCCGTCATAACCGCTAGACCATGGGCCCTTTAGGGCAGAAGAATGCTGGAAGGATAAAAAATCTTCCGCAGGTAGACTGCGACACAACCCCATACTTTTTGTCTTGCGTGAGATATCAAGGTTCCGAGAATCATGAGAGTGAAGACTGAGAACGATGTCGTCGACATAAGGGCTATTTGGTGGGAGAATGACTCTGCAAGGGCGATTGACCAGCGGAGGCTTCCTCACGATTTCGAAGTTGTCACGATAAGCACTCACGATCAAATGGCCGAGGCCATCTCGAACATGACAGTTCGCGGAGCCCCAACGATCGGTGCCGCGGGGGCTTACGGGATGGCTCTCGCGCAGAAGAACGGTGTAGATCTGGATGACGCAGCGAGCGCGCTCAGGGCAACCAGACCTACTGCCAATGACCTGTTTCACGCGATTGATGCAATGTTGTCCGAGGACGATGTCAGAAGGGCCGCCGACAGTTACGCCGATATGATTGTCGCTCAGTGTGAGCGCATAGGAAAGGTCGGCGCAGACCTAATAGATAACGAGATGAAGGTACTGACCCACTGCAATGCGGGCGCTTTAGCCACGGTCGATTTCGGAACTGCACTGGCACCGATTCGTGTCGCACACAGATCCGGCAAGAAGCCCTTCATATTCATAGATGAAACCAGGCCTAGACTTCAGGGGGCAAAGCTCACGGCATGGGAACTGGCTAACGAAGGGATCGAGCATGCTATAATCACGGATAATGCTGCAGGATACTATCTGAAGAGCGAAGTGGAGATTGTGGTCGTCGGCGCGGACAGAATAGCTGCAAATGGTGATTTCGCGAACAAGATAGGCACTTATGAGAAGGCCGTTGTCGCCAAGGAGAACGGCGTGCCATTCTACGTCGCAGCTCCGATTAGTACGTTCGATCCCTTCATGGCTTCTGGCGACGCCATCGTGATAGAGCAGCGCACCCCTAATGAGGTTCTCTTTATCAACTCATTCAGGGTGGCTGCTGATGGCTCTCGGGCCCTCAACCCCTCTTTTGACGTCACCCCTGCCAAGTTTGTGACTGGTTTCATAACTGAGCAGGGCGTGTTGTCCGCCGATGATCTGAAAGGATACATTGCGGGTCAGGAAAAGTAGTCCGGCAGGCTTTTTAGCCAGGTCTCGGATATGGGCCAATATGATACTCGTCACGAAATGGTACGGATGCTTTCTCTGCGTTGAGGGCGAGATCAAAGAGGCTGCGCTATTTCCTAAGGATCCGGCCGCAATCGCAGATCGTATGGAGATGATCAAACAAGGCGAGATCCTCGAGGAGGAGAGAAACCTCGGTCGAGCAGCTAGTCAAGTGGCGGAGCGAAGGCTGTCCGAGATTGGCAAGTTTTCCAAGTTTGACTCTTCCTTCATAACACCGGAGGCACACGGCTTCACACTGGATATATATCGCGAAGCGACCATAGATTTGGCCAGGAGGATGGCCAAGAGCGAAGTGGGTCCGGATGTGTACCTTGGTCACGCTGTGAGAGCTCATGACGACCTTGTTTTCACAAATAATATGCTCTCCGAGAGACTTCATGAATGGTATTCACTGCACTTCCCCGAACTTGAGGAAGTTCTTTCCTCCGAGGCGTACGTCAGCGCAATCATCGAAAGGGGGCACAGAGAGGATATACTAGCTTCTTTTGAGGCAAGAATGGATTCAATAGGAGCGGATATTGATGACGAGGACCTGGCTTCAATCCAGACGCTGGCTACAGTGCTGAAAGAATCGATGGCTGCGAAGAAGACGGTGGAATCATACATCAATAGCAGAATGAAGGTAATTGCGCCGAATGTTACAGCACTCGTCGGGCCAGTGATCGGCGCAAGATTGACAATGCAGGCTGGGAGCCTCGTGCGTCTCGCATCATTGCCGTCAGGAACCATTCAATTATTGGGTGCCGAGAAGGCCCTGTTTCGCCACCTGAAGAAGAAGACACGACCTCCCAAGCATGGAACGCTGTTTCAGCATCCGATGGTGCATAATGCGCCCGCTTGGCAGCGAGGTCCGATTGCGAGAGCTATTGCCGCAAAGCTCTCCGTAGCTGCAAGGGCCGACGCCTTTACGGGTAATGACATCGCCGCCTCGCTGAAGGAGCAATTGGATAGGAGAGTGGAAGAGATTAGAATGCAACGACAGTCGCCTCCTAAGAAGCATTCTGGCAAGCGTAAAAAGAGCAATCGGTAGACGTTAACTATTTTTAACCCTCCTCAGTTACGGTCAAGGGAAGTGACACTAATGGCGTGGGAGCAGGCAGAAGTTAGAACACTAAAGGAAGGACGCTACATCAATATAGACGACGAACCCTGCAAGATAACCAGCATCTCCACCTCCAAGCCCGGGAAACACGGAGAGGCGAAGGCGCGGATTGAAGCTGTAGGGATCTTCGACGGAGGCAAGAGGTCTGTCGTCTTTCCAGTCAAGCATAAAGTCCAAGTGCCAATGATTGATAAAAGACAGGCGCAGATTGTGACGGTGATGGGCTCTGAAGTGCAGCTGATGGATCTCGAAACCTATGAGATGTTCCAGCTTCCTGTACCGGATGATTTCAGGGATTCACTCACTCCAGGAGAGAACATACAATATCTCATCGCCATGGGCAGGAAGAAGATTACAAGGGTGTGATGAATGCCAACTCGAGGCATGCTTAGCTTTGCGGATGCAAGCTTCAGCTTCGAGGATGCCTTCTTCGTATTGTTTGGCGTACCATTCGATAGGACAACGACATTCAGGAGTGGTGCCCGATTTGCCCCTACTGCAATTAGAGAAGCGTCAATAAACTTCGAGCCAGACATGCTTGAACATGATGTCGACCTACGGGAAGTCCCGTTTCATGACATGGGAGATTTGCACGAGGAGGGAACGGCTGATGCGATGACTCTTTCCATTGAAGAGGAGGCAAAACGACTCGTATCTGCCGGGAAATTCCCAATTGCCATCGGAGGAGAGCATTCGATCTCTCCTCCTGTCGTGAAGGCATTCGGAAGCGGAATTTCTGTGGTTATAATTGATGCACATCTCGATTACAACGACGAATATCAAGGACTGAAGAACAGCCATGCGTGCGCACACAAGCGAATAGAGGACACTGTTGGCAGGGGGAACGTATTCGCTTTCGGCGTCAGGTCGATGTCAAGAGATGAACACCCTGAGGATGCCGTCTATGCAGACTCATACACAGTGTACGAGCGTGGGTGCGAGGAGGTCTTCGACGAAATGCTCTCAAGACTGAAGCGTGAACCAGTTTATCTGTCTCTGGATATCGACGGCATCGATCCTGCTTATGCGCCAGGAACCGGAACCCCGGAGCCCTTCGGTCTGACTGCTTTCGACGTGAGACACATCATCAACGCTCTCAGCGACAGATTGGTGGGATTTGATGTTGTGGAAGTCTGCCCCCCATGCGACAATGGCAACACCTCCGTACTTGCAGCCAGGCTAGTGCGGGAGGTCGTAGCGGTCAAATGGAAGTCTCTGAAACGGCGAAGATGATCTTGCGTTATTCTTCGACTGCCTGAGCGATAATGTCTCTGAACCGTCCAGCAGTGTCTTTCGCCTTGTCCGAAGACTTCGCCTCTGAGAAGATTCTGATTATCGGCTCAGTTCCTGAAGGTCTGACTAGAACCCAGCCATCGTCGAAGAGTATTTTTATTCCATCGGTCGCATCTATTCTTTCTTCGCGAGCGTTTTCGGCAAGTCTCTTCATGACTGCTTCCTTTTTCTCATTAGGACAGCTCGTCTTTGTCTTGTACTGCGAATATGCTGGAATCATGGCTTGTATCTTCGACATCTCGCCGTGCTTTGCCACTATTTCGATTAGCCTTGCGACCGCCATAGCCCCGTCTCTGCAGTATTGAAGACGGGGGAATATCAGGCCTCCATTCTCCTCGCCGCCAAAAATCGCGTTATTCTTGATCATGGCTCGTGCCACGACGGGAGATCCCACACGAGTGAACATTATTCGGCCGCCAGCCATTTTGACAGCGTCTTCTACGCACTTGGACGATCCTACTGTGGTAACTACCAGTCCTCCGCTGTTCTCCTTGCACGCATAATATGCAGCGATAGCCAGGCTGCGGTCGCCATGCATGTAATTGCCTTTATCGTCCACGAAGATAGTCCTATCTGCATCCCCATCGTGGATTATTCCAAGGTCAAAGTCGCCCTGTCTCACGAGTTCGGTTAGATCTCTGGCATTATCCGGTGTAGGTTCGCTGTTGTGTCCGGGAAACGCGCCGTTGAGGTCCGCATTCAGGGTGACATAATCCACACCGAGGCGTTCAAGAATGTGGGGCGTCACTCTTGCACCAGCACCGTTGCTGCAGTCTAATGCCACTTTCAAGCCTTCAGCGCGAACACTGTCTGCGTCAATCAGAGAAATGATTGCCTTCTCGTAATCCGGTATCGCCCTAGCATGCGGAGTCGATGACCCAATCTTGTCCCAGGTTGTCACATTGAACGCTTTTCCATGGAAGATCGTTTCGATATCCTCTTCGTTCTTGCGCGCCATTTCCGTGCCATCGCGATCCACGCATTTGATGCCGTTGAACTCAGGTGGATTGTGCGACGCCGTAATGACCACCCCGCCAGCTATTTCCTTGTCCATTTTGACGGAATACTGCAGTGCAGGTGTAGGTAGCACGCCGCAGTCGAGGACGTCGCAGCCAGTAGCCATCATGCCGGAAGAGCAGGCGGCCTTCAGCATCTCCCCCGATGTCCGAGCATCAGACCCTATCAGAATGGTTCCATTCATGAACGTTCCAATTGCCATGCCAAGACGAGACGCGAATCTGCAGTCCATGGCCTTCGTGTTAACGACTCCCCTAACTCCATTGGTGCCAAAGAGTCGAGGAACGACATTCCGCTGAGTCACGATATCATCTATTCGGACATATTCAATAGACAGTTAAAATCTTCCGCCTTTCAGCAAGAGCTTGAGTCGCTGTTGAATGCCAATCAACAGCTTTCACAGTCTCCGCAAGAGTTAATAAACAGTGAATCGTTCGCTGATTTGAGGAGGGAGGGATTGTATGGGATTCAAGGAATGGATCATTCCTCAGGAGAAGCATTTTTTCGAGATGCTTGAGGAGCAAGCTGACATAGTTCTTGAGGGCACTGAGATGCTGCTTGATCTTGTCACGAATTACGACAATGTCGAGGAGAAACGAGACAGGATGAAGAAGATCGAGAGCCGCGGCGATAATGTAGTTCATCACATATCTGAGGAGCTCAATAAGACATTCGTGATTCCTATTGACCATGACGATATGTCAAAGTTGACATCGCGCCTAGATGATATTCTTGATTATATGGAGGCGGCTTCGCACAGGATGTGGTCATACGAAATAAAGAGAATCCCCCCTGATATGGTGAGATTGGTTGAAGTGCTGGTCGCTTCTGTCAAAGAAGTAAATCACGCGGTCAAGGACCTTAAGAATTTCAGGAAGAAGAACGAGATTGCGCAACATTGTGTCGAAATCAATAGACTCGAGAATCTGGGGGATGAGATAACCCATGCCGCCGTTGCTTCACTTTTCAAATCGGGCGACGTGCTTGAGGTCGTTAAGCTGAAAGAGATTTACGAACATCTCGAGATTGCCACCGACAAATGCGAGGATGCCGCGGACGTTATTAAGGATATCTTCATCAAGAATTCGTAGGTGCACTGGATGGAGATTCTTGGGCTATCTGCACTCGCAGCCTTGACAATAATGTTGACACTCGGATTTGATTTTGTCAACGGCTTTCACGATTCCGCCAATTCGATTGCGACTATCGTTGCGACTAAGGTGCTCTCCCCTGTCTATGCTGTCGGAATGGCAGCGGTGTTCAACTTCGCCGGGATCGTGATCGGGAAAGAGGTTGCCAAGACCATAGGCAAGGGGATAATCGATACTAGCCTCATCCTTGAGTACGGCGTGATAATGGTCTTTTGTGCGGTGATGGGCGCGATTATCTGGGACCTAATAACCTGGTGGTTTGGGATTCCGACATCCAGCAGTCATGCATTGGTTGGTGGTTTGATTGGCGCTGGTGGAGCCGTGGCATTCATCGACGCCATCGTATGGTCTGGAACCTTGAAGACAACAGTCTTCATCGTGATATCTCCTATTGCAGGCCTAATAGCTGCGTTTCTAATCACCATCGGTGTAATGCGACTAGCCAGAAGAGTTGCGAGAGTTGTTGTCAATAAATGGTTTAGAAAGCTTCAGATAGCCTCGTCGGCTTTCTACTCATTCACTCACGGGACAAACGATGCTCAGAAGGGGATGGGGATCATAGCGCTCGTCTTACTGATTGAATCTGGAACGGGACCTTCTGCCGAATTGATAGTGCCGTTATGGGTCATGGTTGCGTGCCATGCTGCCATTTCGTTAGGGACATTCCTTGGCGGTTGGAGAATAGTAAAGACTATGGCTTCCAGAATTACTAAACTGGACCCGTATCAGGGATTCTCCGCAGAAACTGGAGCCGCAGTTATGCTATTCTTTACAGCCCGGCTGGGAATACCTGTCAGCACCACTCACACAATTTCGGGTGCCATAATGGGAGTGGGCGCTACAAGGAGGCTTTCCGCCGTTCGATGGGGCGTCGGGCGCAAGATTGTGATTGCCTGGATACTCACGATACCCGCATCAGCAACAATTGCGGGATGTATCTTTTTGGGGGCGTTATGGCTGGGGTTCTGAGTTGACCAATAATGATTCTATTCAGACTTTCCTCCGCTCAACGTCGTGGATATGACTTCTGTCTTGGCCGGGACCTCCACATCAACGTCTATCAATGAATCTCTGATCAGACATTCCCTCCCGATCTTTGCGCCTTCGAACACAACAGACTTCTCGATTCTTGCATTATCTCCTACGACTGTGCGTTCGGACAAATATGCGTAAGGTCCGAGGACCGCTCCATCTCCAATGACTGCATCTTTGCGGATTATCGCCGGACCTGATATGCGGCCTCTTCTTCCATCTACGGAGTCATGGATCTCGACTGAATCGGCCATAAGAGTCCAGAACGCGCTAAGGATGCTGTCCCTTGTGCCGCAGTCAATCCAGTATCCTTCAAAGGTCAAGCCGTACATTCCTTTGTCCAGTATTCTAGGGAAGACTTCTCGCTCCATTGACACGAATCCATCTCCGATATGGTCTAGCACTTCGTATTCGAGCGCGTACACACCAGCGTTTGCTAGATTAGAGAACGCCTCCTCCTTGGTGGGTTTTTCCTGAAATCTGCAGATCCTTTGGTCGTCTTCGAGCTCAACAATGCCGAAGGGGGTGGGATCCGTCACTTCCCATAGCGAAATTGATGCGAACGCTTTCTTCTTCCTGTGGAATTCCATGAAGCTGCCGACGTCAAGCGACGATACTGTGTCACCATTGATTACGAGAAAGGGCCCGTCTATGTAGTCCTCAACGTTCTTCACTGCCCCGCCCGTTCCCAAGGGATGCTTCTCCTCGATGATAGTTATTTTGCGTCGAGGAGGGTTCTTCTCAAGATAGTCTTCGATCTTGTCCTTCATATAGCCGACAGGTACAATGGTCTCGTCGATTTCCTCGGGAAGAGAATCGATCACATGCATCAAAAGAGGTTTTCCCATAAGCGGTATCAGTGGTTTCGGCAATCGATAAGTCAGTGGTCTAAGTCGAGTACCTTTGCCCCCTACCAAGAGAACCGCTTTCATCATTCGCCTGATACGGCTTGTGCCATAAAAAGCATATGATTACGCATCATAGTCTACGGAGGACAAACCAGTATCATTTCGGTGAAATGCTGACGACGTTGTTGCCGCGCAGTATGACCGTACCGAGTCTCTTTACCTGGTCTCCGTTCGTCTCCTCTGTGTCTTCGAGGACCATGTTGAGGTAATCGTCAAAACCAGATAGGGTCCCCTCGAGCATCCGGCTGTCCTTCAGGAGAAGTGATACCTTCTTGTTCATGGACTTCTCGAGCAAACTAAGAGGCATAACCATCTTATCACGACTCGTCAATACCGAGTGTTGACTTAAAGCTTTTCTTCTGAGCGGCTGTCGGCGAGGGTTTTGATGTCTCATTGAGTGGATGAATTGCTCTTCTTGGACAGTTCTCCCTCAATCCACGTCTTGACTTCTCTCCTGGAACGCGCGTCAATGCCAAAAGTCTCGATGAACTTCTTTGTGGTGGTGAGTTCTAGACTGTTCTTCTTGGGTTTGCGTCTTATCAATCCGAGGCTTTCCAGAGTACGGACGTGGCCATATACTTTGGTACCCAACAAGTCGGATAGCTTGCTCTGCAGGACGGGCTGGTAATAGGCGATCAATGAGGCAGTCTTGAGCACGTCCTTCGGTATCTTCAGTTCAGCGAGCTTCGCCGCAGGCGAAGTGTATTCTCTCTTGATCTGCATCGCGTATCGTGGTCCCATCTTGGATATCTCTATCGCCCTGTCCGAACAGTTGTACTCGTCAATGAGGTTCTTGAGCGCAGAACGAACAGTCCTAGCGTCCAGACCAGATGCTTCCTTCAAGTCCGTCACTGTCACCGGCTTCGCCGCGGAGAACAGTGCGGCCTCTACCATCCTCTCACTCTTCACTTGATCACCGCTACCTTCGCCAACTCAACATTCTCGACGGTGCCGGCATCCTCGAGCTGTGCAATGTCCCAAGGAACTTTCACTTCGAGGAATATCTCTCCAAAAGGCGGTTTCTCCTGCCAGATGTGAATCTTCCCCATCTTGGCGAGGAACAGCATTGACACAAGCACCATGACCCTGTCGTCTTTGCTCATGTGACACAGGTCTGCAATGGGAATCGGTTCGTTGCCGAATTTCTGAATTCTCTCCCATACCTCTGTTATGTCGTCCTCAATGCTCTCCTTATGAGTCTTGTCATCGAATTCGGGCCGTCGGTACTTGTGCATGAACTTGGCGAGCTCCTGTCTGATGTCCGACTCCTTCTTCGCCTCTTCGAAAGCGTCGAGAAGGTCGATAAGAGTCACAGCTCTCTCCGACCTGCGCCGTATCTTCTCCCTTATCGGCTGCTCATCTGTATACAGAATCGCCTCTCCTTCCCCGAGCTCGAAGGGGTCTGTGAACAGGTCGAATCCCTCGGGATCGAATCCTTCTAGCATCAGCTCGCATGTTTCCGGTCTGTCCGCTCTGCTTATGGCGACATCGCTTTGAAGTCTCAGAATCTCCCATGCCATGTATACTATCTTTCCGGCAACGATGAGGTTGACTTCCGATGCCTTTCTGACCTTGGCGAGATAGGTTTTGGAGAACTCGATCAGGTTGATGTCCCAAGGGTTGAACTGTTGCTGGACCACTAGTTCAAAGACCTGTGCGACGCATCTCTCGAAAGGGTCTTCGGACGGGACCAGCGTCCCGCTCTGCATGTTCTCAGCAATCGTCACATATCTGCTTATCTTGCTTTGAATGTCCTCGTCTTCGGCAATGATAGCCTTCTGGAACATGAGATGATTTATGACGTTTCCGAAATCCGTCTCTGTGTTCTTCATCTCAGGCCACCTCCTGCTGCTCTTCGGGAAGATTCGGTTCTCCTTCGGGGGGGATTTCGGCAGTCTCGCCTATGTTCGGCTTCATAACTATGTCAGTGACGCCTTCCCTCTGCATCGTGACTCCGATGATGTGGTCGGCCTCCTTCAGAGTAACCTTCCTGAGAGATATCTGAATGAACTGCGCATTCTGGGAGCTCCTCTTGACCGCCCGGGATACGTTCTCGGCGTTTATTCCGTCAAGAAACATGTCCACCTCGTCTAACAGATAGAACGGGGAGGGTTCGTATGCCTGGATTGCGAATATGAACGATAGGGCGGTAAGGCTCTTCTCGCCACCGGACAACGCTTCCATCCTAACGAACTTCTTGTCCTTTGGCCGCGCTTTGATTATCAACCCTCCGGAGAGCGGATCCTCCTCGTTCTCAAGTAACAGCTCTGCCTCTCCCCCGCCAGACAGCTCGGAGAATATCTTGGCGAAGTTCTCGTTAATTGCCGCAAAAATCTTCTGAAATCCCACTTTCTTCTTCGTGTTCAACTCGTCCACGAGCTTGATCAAGTTCGATTTCTGTTTATTGAGCTGGCTGACTTCAGCTTTTGTCTCGTCAAAGCGTGCCTTTCTCTCTTCGTACTCATCTATGGCTTTCAGATTGACTGCTCCGAGTGATTCCATTTGCCTCTCGCATTCCGACACGGACCGCTTCAACTCGTCGACGGCGGGAAGGCTTTCTGGCAGCTCAACTGAGTCGTACTGCACAACCACTGCTTCAGCATCCTTCAGCTTCGTCTGCGTCTCTGTGAGCTTGGCCTGTATGCTTAATACGAAATCCCCATTTGTCTGTATCTTGGTCGTTACTCTGTCGATGTTTGCCTCAGTCTCCATCTTGCTCCTGTAAAGCTTGTCGCGTTTAGCACGCAAGGTGTTGAGTTTGTCGCCCATGGAGCGCTCCATGTTGAGCAGTGCCTTCAGTTCCTTTTCGAGCTCTACACGGCTCTCTTCGCCTGTCTTGCCCCGCGCCCTCTGCTCCTTGATATTCTTGTCGACACTGGCGATAGCGTCCTCTATCTCCTTCTTCCTGGCGGCCACCAATTCAATCTGTTTGCCTATGGTCTGTATCTCGGAATTCAGGGTTGCGGTGTCGTTGGACAATTCTAGTATTCCCCTTTCGAGCTTCTTCAGCTTCTGAGAGAGCTCTTCAGGAGTCGCCTCCAACAACGCCTTGTCCTTTGCCGCTTTCGTCTTCCTCGTATCGTCGACTGCCTCCTGAAGTCTTTGGATATCCTGCTTTGCCCTCTCCACAAGTTCGAGGCACTCTGAGAGTTCCTGGTTCCTCGTGTCCAGTTCTTTGTCAATTGAATCGAGTTTCTGCTGGAACTCCTTTCTCTTCGCCTCGAGCGCGCTCTTTCTTACGCTCTCACCACTGTCTTTTGCGGTAGAGTCGCGCACCCTGTCTTCGAGTTCCGCAATAGCGATTCTGAGTTCTGACAGCTCTATCTGCACCTTTTCGGACTGTTCGTTAGCTCCTCTTAGTTCCGCCGCCTTCTTCTCGATCCTGCTCTTCGATGGTGCTCCGAATTTGATCAGGCTGGCATCCAACGTGCCGCCAACCATCGCTCCACTGGCCTCCGCGAGTTCTCCCTGGAGGGTTACGAGTCTGACACCGCCCATGAGTTTCCTGGCTTCGGTAAGGTTTTTGACCACCACTGTGTCGCCAAAGACGAACCAGAACGCGGCTCTATACTTCTCGTCGAATCTGACGAGGTCGATCGCAAACCCGATGGAGTTTTTGCTGGCCATCATGGCCTTTCCGCGAGGCCTTCCATCGAGCATCTTGTTCAGCGGAAGGAAGGTCGATCTCCCAAGCTTATTCTTCTTGAGATATGTTATGCAGGCAGCGGCCACTTGGTCATCGTCGACCACTATGGATTGCATCCTGCTGCCAGCGGCGATGTTCAATGCCGTCTCGTACTCTTCATGAACATCCGCCAGCTCTGCGACGGTTCCATGAATCCCCCTTATCTGACCTTTGTCTCTCGCTTCGAGTAGGGACATAGTTGCCGAGCTGAACCCTTTCTTCACCATGTCTGCTGCTTCCGCTTCAGCCTTCAAACGGTTGTACTCGCGCGTAAGGGATTTGACCGCATTCTCGAGGTCCTGAGCATCCTTGATCAGCTTCTTCTCCCTATTCCTCGCTGACTGGAACTCCTCATGCATCTTCTTCAGATTCATTGAAGACGTCTTAGTCTCGCTCCCCAACTCCTTGATCGACCATTCAGCATCCTTCAGTTCAAACTCGTAGGTCTTCCTCGTCTCCTCTGCGTTAGCGATGTCGATTCTGAGACGAGACAACCTTTCGTTCAACCTGTCATGCTCGAGGTTCAAGGCGTGCACCTTCTCCTCCTTGGAACTTATCTCCATGCCGAGCCCCAGAGCCTCCTTCTGAAGCGCGTTCAGCTCGGAATCCGATTTGGAGAGGTCATCTTGGTGGCCTTCGAGCTCCTTCCTGTTCTTCTCAAGTTGCTTCGACTTCTCGCTGCATTCGTCATTAAGCGGCGCAAGCTTGCTCTGAAGCGATTCAAGGTCGTCTTCGACAGCCTTGAGATCTTCCACATGAGCCTTTCGTGTCTCCTTGAGGGAAGCTATCATGTCCTCGGAATTTACGGAAGCGTCCTTGGCGCGGGCGATTTCGATTCTCAGGTTGTCGATCTTGTCCTTGATCTCTCTGGCCTCCTCGCCCCCTCTCTCACCTATCTCGTTCTCGATATCGGTCAGCTGTTGAGAGGTGTCGTCGAGCAATGACGTGAGTTCTTCCCTCTTTCGCTCGGCCTTTGAGGATTCTTCCGCGTAGGTTGTCACTTGCTCCTTGTAAGATGCTATCTCTCGCTCGATAGACTCCAAATCCTTGACTGCAAGCGATGCCTTCGACAATGTCAGTCTGTCGTGGAGGTCCTTGTACTTGAGCGCGCCCTCGCGGTCTCTCTCAAGCTGCTTCATCTGTCTCCTAATCTCATCAACGATTATCGCAAGCCTCTCGACATTCTGTTCGGCGACGGACCGCTCCTTCTCAGCTGCATTGATGTCTTCGTCGAACTTCGTTATGCCCGCTATGCCGTCGAGTATCCTTCGCCTCTCGAGGTTTGTCATCTCGACAATCCTTGTAATGTCTCCTTGCTGGACGAAGTTGTAGCCATCTGCGCTGATTCTCGCATTTGCGAGCAGATTGTCGAACTCACCGAGAGATGATTTCTTGTCGTTGACATAATAGTACGAGTAATATCCATCAGCATTGTCTGATAGCCGTACCAAACGAGTCAATTTCACCGTGTCAGTGTCTATGGGTATCAGTCTGTCGGAGTTGTCGAAAAATAAGCTGGCTTTGCATTCCTTGGCCGGCTTCTTTTCTTTGCCGCCGTTGAATATTAGATCGGTGAGGCGCCCCGCCCTAATGACTCTGGAGCTTTTCGGCCCGAGAACGAAGAGAATAGCATCAGATATGTTGGATTTGCCCGCGCCGTTGGGGCCCGTAACAGCGGTGTATCCTTCCAGCAGAGGTATCTTCGTCCTTCGTGCAAACGACTTGAAATTCTCAAGTTCGATATCCTTTAGGTGCATCGCAACCGACCCCATAGAGGACGAGAAAACGCGGCGTGGTTCCGACAACGGTTCAGGCGATTTCTGCATCCCATCCAAATGAGTCCGACAGATGTCGGACAGAGCATAAAAATGGTTTAACCAGTATATAATACTTCTCGGCATGGCAGCTCAGTTTAAGCCTGCGAGAGCCTCATATGCTCTCAAAAGCGCATCCTTTGATTTTTGCCATGAGAGGTGCTTTTCATAGTACTCAGTGCCTCTTCGTCCCATCTGGTCAAGTCCTTCGGGCGATTTAGAGGCACTAATCACTGTATCTACGAGTTGTTGACGGTCGTAATCGATAATGAACCCACATCCCGCATCTTCAACGATTTTGGACATGTCCAGACCCTTTGAAATGATGATCGGTCTGCCACACGCCATTGCTTCGAGGACTTTTATAGGCGTACTTATCTGGAAATTGGGATTCGAAGGGTCGAGGACAGTGGGTACGAGATCGCTCGCCAGAGTTATCTTGAGCGCCTCGTCAGTTTCGATACTCCCCAGGAATCGCACCGAAGAATTGGTGGCTGCCGCCTTCTCCACGGCGCTCTGAAGCGTTCCAGATCCAGCAATGACTACTGTGATTCCTTGTTCTGGGGAGAAGGATGTCGCGAGTTCTTCTACAGACCTACCCGGTTCCAGTGACCCGAGGTATGAGATAACCATGCCTTTCAATCCATATCTCCTGCGAATAGCGGTCGTGCTTTCTCCTCTGAGAACCGACATATCTGGGCTATTGCGCACCAATCTCACGGGAGTGTCTCTCTTCTCCGAGAGCGCTTCGGCAATGCGTTCGTTCACGGTGATTATCTCATCCGCACACCGCGATAGTCGTATCTCAATCGGCCGCAACATATGCGCTAGTAGTCGGACATCTTTCCATATCATGTTGGAATAGATCTCGTGTGCGTCGTACAGAAGTGGTGCCCGGTGGAGTCTAGATATCAGCATCGCAAGAGGTAATGTGTCGAAATCATGACTGTGTACCACGTCAAAATTCAGCCCTCGCGCCGTTCGCAACGCTTTGAGCCAGAAACGAATCAGGCCGAAGAATACCTTTGCCGGTGCCCGAAACGGCGATTTCAGACCCAGGCGAATCACGTTGACCCCTTCTTCTTCTGAGACGTCGTCATCCCCTCCGTCTCTGTTCCAAGCGATGATATTCACTCTGTGGCCTTCCTCAATTAGCGCTCGAGCTTCTCTAAGCACCCTGGGATCGGGGCGGTACGGGTTCGATAACAGCATCAGAGACGAAGCCATCGACCTGTGAATCCACTAAGAGACTATAAAAATGGCGTATCGAGGTTAGTGAGTGATACGGATCTCTTCTCAGTCATCGAGAGCTTTGCCGCTTCGATGAGCTCGATGGTTCTCACTCCCACTGTTCCGCTGTTCCTGGTTTCCGTCTCAGGATTTGGAACTGACTCTATGAAGTGCAGCAGCTCGTCCCTTATCGTGTTGTTCCTCTCGATGCCGAGCTTATATGTGTAGCCGCTTTCATGGATCGTTGCTTCCTGCGCGACCGCGTCAATAAGCGCTGAGCGCGTTTCGCCCACGAGCAATATTTCTCTGGTCTTTCTGGGAACGAGCCAGCTTATGTTCGCCATGGCCATCGGTCCTTCATCGAATGAAGAGACGACATAGGCGGTCTCCTCGCCACTATTCCTTCTGAAGAATCCACCGCAGCAAGTTATTTCCTTCGGCCACTTGTCGAGCAGGTAGTTCTGAATGTCGAACATGTGCGGAGCAAGGTCAACTAACACGTCTCGATCTGGCCATGGACGTTCCAGGTTCGCCCAAGTCATCTCCATCAAGAATGGGTCACCGAAGAACTTCTCTGCGATGAGTCTCCTAATCTCTGATAGGACGTTGTTGAACCTGAAAATGTGTCCAACGGATAGCGTAAGTCTCTTCTCCTGTGCAAGCTTTACCAAATCCCATCCCTCTGCCGAGGTCAGCGTGATGGGCTTCTCAACCAGCACATGCTTGTCCATCTCCAAGGCAGTCCTGCAAATCTTGTAGTGCGACGAATTGGGCGTGCAAACGTTAACTGCTTGCAACTCCTCAAGTGAGAGGAGTTCGTTGAAATCTTTGAATCCCTCGCTGACACCGTATTTCTCGGAACAGAAGTCCAAGTTCTCCTGTTCGAGGTCCGAGATTCCGACGATTTTCACGCCTTCCATCTTCGAATACTCGTCGACGATCTTCCTGCCCCAATAACCTGTTCCTATCACTCCGACGCCAAAACCAACCATATTCCATCCCTTACCTGTAGAACTCCAGGATCTTCTCGCAGACGTAGGACACCTGTTCGCCAGTCATTTCGGGGTACATAGGCAGCGTCAGAACCTCTTTGCAGAGACGTTCTGTAACGGGTAGCATTCCTTCCGAGTATCCGTACATCTCCCTATAGATGGGCTGCAGATGGATTGGCACCTCGTAGTGCACTCCCGTCTGTACGCCAGCTTCATCCAGATGCGCCCTTAGTTCATCTTGTCTAGCTGTCCTGACCGTATAGAGATGATAGACTGGGACGATGTCAACTGTGGGCTGCGGGGGCAGGTTCAACCCCTCAGTGTCCTTCAACCGCGAGTGGTACGCGGAAGCAATCGTGATTCTCTGTCCGTTCCATTTGTCGAGCATCTTCAGCTGCTCGATTCCCACTGCTGCGTTGGCGCTGTTAAGCCTTGCGGTATATCCAATCAAGTCGTGTTCGTACTGACTCTTCCTTCCGCAATGTCTAAGTCTCCTGACCAGTTCGGCTATGTCGCCGTCGTCGGTAGTGACCATTCCGCCGTCTCCACCGACATGCATGTTTTTTGTCGGATAGAATGAGAAACAGCCTATGTCCCCAAGTGCTCCCGCCCGCTTTCCTTTATAGACTGCGCCGTGTGCCTGACAGGCATCTTCCACGACCAGAACGCCTGCATCTTTGGCGATTTCGTTGATTTCGTCCATCCTCGACGGATGGCCGTAGAGATGCACCGGCATAACGGCCTTCGTATCTGAGGTGACCTCGAGCTTGGAAGGGTCTATAGTATACTCAGTCTCGATTACATCTGCAAATGCAGGAACACCTCCGAAAGCGACGAAAGCGTTGGCCGTTGCGACAAACGACATTGATGAAGTTAGTACGGTATCGTTCGCCTTCAAACCCGCTGCCAGCAATGACAGTTGAATCGCCGTCGTTCCTGAGTTGACGGACACTGCATGGTTCACTCCACACATGGCCGCGAACTTCTCCTCGAACTTGAACATGCTCTCGCCCATTGTGAGTCGCTCGTTTCTGAGAGCGTTCGCAGCTGCTTCCACCATCTCCTCCGTCATTATCGGTTTCGCCAACGGCACTTTCATTGCATTTCCTCCAATCCGAGATATCAGTCTCGGGTGCCCCTCTCTCCGATTATCTTAGCAGGGTTGCCCGCGACCACTGCATTCGGCGGAACATCCTTCGTTACCACAGCCCCTGCGGCAACGAGCGCCCCCTCGCCTATGGTTACTCCGCAAACGACTGTCGCGTTCGCTCCCACTGATGCCCCCTTCCTTACCAGAGTAGGTGTCGAAGACCAGTCGCCGATTGCCTTCGGGAAGCGGTCGTTCGTGAAGCAAGCGTGAGGTCCGATAAAGACCTCGTCTTCGACGGTGACTCCGGTCGGAATGAATGCGAAGGCTTCGATCTTGCACCTATCCCCTATGACGACATCCCGCTGGATCTCCACATAGGCCGCAATCTTGCAGCCTTTGCCGATTCTGCATCCATAGAGGTTCACGAAGTCTCTGACCACTGTGTCCTCACCGATCTCGCAATTCTCGATGGAATGATGTTTTGCGAGGAGCTTCACCCTGCTCACCAGCACGTGTCGGAAGCCGTCCATAACTATAATACATTATGGAAACAAGGCTGAGGTTGCCATGGCTTTCGACGAAGACCGTGGATTCCTATCTCAGAATTCTCTCGATGGCCTGTTTCAACTCTGAAGAGAGATCCTCGCGCTCGAGCGCCAATTCCACGGTCGCTCTAATCCAGTCCGTCTTGTTTCCTATATCGAATCTACGACCGTTGAATCTGAGCCCGTAGATCCTTCTCTCCTTGCACAGAACTCTCATAGCATCCGTCAGCTGATACTCCCCACCTTCGCCTGGGCCAATCGTATCTAGGTAGTCGAATATCTGAGGCTCGAATATATATCTCCCGATGATTGCCAAATCGGAAGGGGCGTCGCTGATGGATGGTTTCTCCACAAGATCCCTTATCCGGTAGATGCCATCGTTCTCTTCTTCTCCCTCAATCACTCCATACCTTGATATCAGAGATTCTGGGACGCTCTCAACCGCCACCACGGAAGCGTCGTCATTCTGGTCGTGGACTTCGAGTAGCTGAGCCATGCATGGGCGGTCGTTGACCACGATGTCATCGCCGAGCATGACCGCGAATGGTTCGCGTCCCACATGCTTCTTCGCGCACAGAATGGCGTGCCCAAGGCCCAGTGGTTCTTTCTGCCTTATATAGAATATGTCGGCCATCGAGGCGATGTCCTTGATCTCGTCAAGGCCTTCCGTGTTTCCAGACTCAATCAGCCTTTGTTCTAGCTCATACGACCTGTCGAAATGATCCTCGATGGTCCGCTTGCCTCGGCCCGTTATCACTATTATGTCCGTTATGCCTGACTCGACCGCCTCTTCGACGACGTATTGTATGGTTGGCTTGTCGACGACCGGCAACATTTCTTTGGGCTGGGCCTTCGTAGCAGGCAGAAATCTCGTTCCTAGCCCCGCAGCTGGGATGACTGCTTTCATCGGGGAAAGAACATACACAGATGATATAATTCTTTGCCGCGGAATGCCTGGCATGAAAAGAGTTATAACTTCCGGACGGGGTTTCGCCAGTATGCGCATATGCGTGATAGGTGCCGGATACGTCGGCCTTGCCACGGCAGTAATGTTTGGCAAACTCGGACACAGAGTAGCATGCGCTGATGTCGACAATCATCGGGTCAGGGAAGTGAACGCAGGTCGCGCGCCTTTCTACGAACCTCCGTTGGAAAAGGAACTCGGCAGACTCGTGAGGAGCGGAGCTTTGACGGCATCCAAGAACGTAATCCGAAGTGTAGCTGATTCGAAATGCACGTTCATCTGCGTTCAAACCCCATCCCTTGCGTCAGGACGGATTGATGTTCGACCTCTCAAGGCTGCCTGCAGAACTGTGGCTAAGGCGCTATCTCGGTCAGAGGGTTACAAGCTGGTCGCCATCAGGAGCACCGTTATACCTTCCACCACGGACACAATCGTCAGACAAATACTTGAAGAAGGTTCAGGCAAGTCTGCTGGGAAGGATTTCGGTTTGTGCGCGAATCCGGAGTTTCTCCAGGAAGGTAGCGCACTCAGGGACAGCATGGAACCATCCAGGATTGTCATCGGGGCCTCCGACAAACGTGCAAGCGATACTCTAATGAAGCTCTATGCGCCCATCAAAGCTGATCGGGTGAGAACTGATTTGAGAACGGCGGAGATGATCAAGTACGCATCCAACGCATTTCTGGCGACGAAGATCACGTACGCAAATGAGATGGCTAACCTATGCAGACGCCTGGGGATCGACTCCGAGGAAGTGTTGGGCGCAACGGGAAAGGATCCGAGGATAGGACCTCTGTTCCTAAGACCGGGGTTGGGCTTCGGAGGAAGTTGTCTGCCCAAAGATGTCAAAGCATTGAGGCATATGAGCCGAGCCCTTGGTTACCCTGCGCGTCTGCTGTCTGCAGTCCTCGACATAAACGACCTGCAGCCGCTCGAAGCGTTGCTGTTGCTGAACGATGCTCTGGGTTCGATCAAAGGGAAGAGGATCGCGGTTTTGGGGCTCTCCTTCAAAGGGGGAGTCGACGATGTGAGAGAGACGAGGGCGGTGATTTTGATAACCGAACTCCTTGCAGGCGGCGCTGATGTGATCGCCTTTGACCCAATGGCTATGTCCAGCTTCATCGAGATCATGCCGACGATCAGCTTTGCTTCTTCCATCGATGAGGCGCTGACTGATTCAGATGCCTGCGTTATACAGGCGGATTGGGCTGAGTTCAGGAAGCTCGGTAGGAAGGAGTTCTGCAGGATGAGGCAGCCGATCGTTGTGGATGGACGGCGATGCCTCGATCCTGAACGGGTAGAGAAGGATGGAGCTCGATACTTTGGCATCGGATATGGGCACGCCAGTGAACCCGACGAATCCCTCGGAGGCTGCAAATCATAATAAGGGCAGAACCGTTTCAGAAGAATTCGTATCAGCATGAAAATCAGCGTGGTTTTGAATCTCCTGAATGAGAAGAGACACATCAGAGACCTTCTTGACAGCCTCATCGTGCAGGAGTCCCCCGTCGAGATTGTAGCCGTTGATGCTGGAAGTCAGGATGGCACGGTAGAAGTCATCAAGACATACGCGAAGAAGCACGACAATATACGATATCACTACTGTCCAGGTACCAGAGGGGAAAGCACTAACTATGGAATTTCAGTGGCTACAGGAGATGCGATTGCCACTATCGGAGGGGACTGCATCGCCAACCCATTTTGGGTTGGCGAACTGAGAAGATCGCTGCAAAACGGTGACGTAGTCGCTGGAAAGACGATAAACATCGGCTACCACGCCTTCGAGGACCTTGACCGTGTCGAACTATATCATCGAGGCGTGGACGTCTCGCATCCTAGTGCCAGCATGGCATGGAATCGAAAGGTCCTTGAGGATGTCGGAGGGTTTGATCCATGGTTCGTCACGGCCGAGGACATAGACGTAAACCTCAGGGCTGTTGAGAAAGGGTACAAGATGGTTGTGAACGAAGAGGCTATTGTTTATCACCGAACCAAGGGGAGCTTCAGAGGGTTCTTCAAGCAAGCCTTCTGGAACGGATGGGGTCGAAAGCAGCTCACCATGAAGCATGGAAACCTGTGGCAATCATACAAGCCCACACGTCTGATTGAAACATCGAAGTCGATGTGGGCGATATCGCGGCTTTGTATGGCCGTGTTGGGATATCTCATGTGCAAGGCATTTGAGCGATTGCCTGAAGGTTTCGAACAGTCTCATAGACTCGCAGCAGTGACAAGCAGGAAGCGATGGAGGTTCCTGTTCCCCGGAAGATGAAATCATGTCCGAACCGAAGATCTCAGTCGTCATACCAACTATGAATGAAGAGGCCAGCGTCGGACTCGTTATAAAGGAGGTGAAGGACGCATTTAGCGATGAAATTCCTATAGAGGTTATCGTTGTGGATACGAACTCCGTCGATGGAACGAGGGAAATAGCGGCTTCATTAGGGGCCGTTGTCGTTGAGGAACCACGACGCGGATATGGTCGGGCGTACAAGACGGGTTTCGAAAAGGCTAGCGGAGAGGTCATTGCGACACTCGATGCCGACATGACCTATCCGGCAGCCGATATACCTCGACTCGCGGATAACCTCCTCTCAAAGGACCTAGATTTCATAACGACGAACAGGTTCGCAAGAATGGAGAAGGGAGCGATGGGCGCAAAACACCGGCTTGGAAATTGGATATTGTCCACTGCTGCGCGTGTGCTGTTCAGAGTGAAGGTTAAAGACTCACAAAGCGGCATGTGGGTCTTCAGACGCGACGTGCTTTCTCGAATCGAGTTGTCTAGCGACGGAATGGCGATGTCCGAGGAAATCAAGATCGAGGCATTCACGAAGTTGAGGGCCGTCGAGATGCCCATCACGTACAGAGCCCGGGTAGGCGAGGTGAAGCTGAACAGCTGGAAGGATGGAATAGGCAATCTGAAATTCCTTTTCAGCAAGAGATTCTGATTGTGTCAATTGCGTTTTGTTCGTCTTAGGTAGAGTGCCAGTGAACCTGTCATCAGGATTACGATAGCGATGAATCCTGCAATGAAACCGATATCAATGGTTTCCTTCTCTGGTATGTGGATGTCAAGTACAATAGTCATATCTTCTTCGGAAACCCGTATCTTGGCTTCCGACAGGACAATTCCGCTTTCGGGATCCACGACCTGCAGGGTCATCATTTCGCCTATGTTTGCCCAATCCGGAACTACTATCCATTCTATGCAGGATCCGTTGCGGCATTCCACGAGTCTCGAGTCGTTCGATTGCGTCATGAGGACTATGTCGACTACGTCTTCGTAGGCGATGGCACCCTCCGTCGTAATCAAATCGAGTCTGACCTGTCCCGACAGCGTTGTGTTCATAACATGATATGAATAGATTTCGTCGTCGATACAGGCGCTTGCGGTTACCAGCAACGATCCGACGATCTCCGAGATTCGAATCTCTGGAACTGCTGAAATTATCCATTGACAGTCCACTAGACCATGCGGTTCCATACGGTAGATGTGGACCTCGTACGAAGTGTAATTCAAGCTGCCGTCCGACTCCCAGACCAGCTTGGCGGAGTCGGGAAGGTCGTCAACGTCGTCGAGAGAATCCTCAGTCGTCATCGATGGACCGAGGGCGTTATCCTGCGCTATCCAATCGCTGCGCAGCCTGTAAGAGAGGTCCGTCCAAGAGGTGACGGATATCCTCAAATCGAGATATCCATCATCCAAATCATCATCCACCGGGGAGTACAACGACAGGCCTGTGGTGAATCCGTCTTGTAGTTGGTCCATATGGGACTCTGAATAATAGGCAATGGTGGAAGTGTATTCCAGAGCCATCTCCAGCGAGGCTGTTCTCAAATCGAGCGGCAATCCGGCTGCGCATAGTGCGACGGAAAGCGCTCCAAAATCCATCAACAACTCGCAGTCCGAAAACTCCGACGAGTATGCTGCCGAGGCCATTGACGGATGATACAATCGGTCGAATCGAATTCCAATCTCAGACACAGAGTCTAGACTCTCCGTCAACCCGATCATCTTGCGGAGGTCGACCATGCAAGCTGCTGTTGGATTAGCCGAGCCGTACTCCGCCCATTCCACATAAGATGTGACTATAACCTCGCCGAGATCCTCAACGAATCGGTCGGGAGCGAGTGCAAGGGTGTCTAGTATCTCTTTGTATGGCAATCCCTCGGCCGGGACGCTCAGCTCGCTCCCGACGAGAAGATCCGCATATTCGCATATCTCGTATGCGAGTTCCGTAGTAGCTCCGTTGCAGACGTCCAGCACGACCATGTCCAGTCCCCGCTGAAGGGTTTCCTTCGCAGTCGACAATGAGAGTCGCAGCTCTGGTAGCGTCAGCAGGTCGCTCCCATCCGGGCATAGACCCCTCCATCCGCTTCCGTGCCCCCAGAGTACCAGGATCAGATTGTCAGCAGGGAACTCTGTTGCTCCGAATACTATGAAGTCCTTGAGCGTAGTGGATGAACCGGTATTGACCTCTCCTCCTCCCTTTATGACTGCACCCAAATCATCGATGGTCGCAGAGATTATCTCAGAATTCATGAGGTTCTCGTCGTGTTCTACCTTGAGCAGCATTGCGTCGCCGGTGCCTGGTGGGTCGACCAGAGCTATCACATTCGTGCCATCAGCCTGACTCGCAGCCTCCATCTCGTTTATGTCGAGTTCCCAAGGCAGGGAGTCAACTACATCGGCCGCCATGTAGATCATTATGGTCCAACTGGATGTGTTGATGGTCCCCAGCGATGCCACATTCGAAGCTTTCAGAAGGAAAGTCGGAGAAGACACCACGAGCAGTCCGACGATTAGTGATATCACTCGCATTGCGTTCATCGCAATTCTCCTCATATGATGTCTGCCGCCTTCAAACCTTTCTCCACCGCGTTTCGGAACGATTCGTAGTTGCCACGTTGATATAGGCACGCTGCAGGGTGATAAGCGATAACGCACTTCATTCTGCGACCGCAAATCGTAGCGGTCAACTCCGTATCGACCATATCTTTCATCCGGCCCCTTAGTCCGAGCAGCTCACGGACGGCGGTCTGGCCAAGTACGCAAATCACACCGGCGCGGACGCAGTCGATTTCAGCGCATAGATGGCGCATACAGGCATCGACTTCGCACTTTAGAGGTCTTCTATTCTTTGGGGGCCTGCATTTGACGACGTTGGTAACGAACACCTGGTTTCGAGAAACGCCGACATTCTGCAGAGCAGAGTCTAGAATCCGCCCAGCTTTCCCCACAAAGGGCTCCGCTTTGAGATCCTCATCTTTGCCAGGCGCCTCGCCTATGAAGACGATGTTCGAAGACAGGGATCCTCTTCCTCGTACGACATTTCTCCGAGTGCTAGCGAGCTTACACAAATCGCAGTCAGCAGGAACCGGCGGAGACGCATTCATGTCAAATCCTTGGCCTTGAAGATGGCTACGAGCTCTACACCATTCTCTGAAAGGAGTTCGCGCGCTCCTTCCTCTCTGTCGACCACAACGACGGCCTTCGTTACCACTGCGCCCTTCACCTTGAGGGCCTCGACCACCTTGAGCGTTGAGCCTCCAGTCGTCGCGACATCCTCCACGACCACGAATTCCTCTCCCTGGACGACATCCCCTTCGACTTCATCCTTGGTTCCATGATCCTTTGCCTGTCTGCGCACCATGACATAGGGCATTCCCGTCTCGAGTGCGACTGCCACGGCGATTGGCACCGCGCCGAGTGCCATGCCTGCAACCTTGCGATTACCAACGTGCGGAGCAACGACACGGGCTATCTCCTTAAGGACGCGGGGGTCGGTGCTCGCCCGTTTTATGTTCACGAAGTAGTTGCTCTTCTTTCCGGAGGCCAGGACGAATTCTCCGCTCTGAACGACCTGAATGTCGATCAGGGTTTGTTTTAGTCTGCTCGTGTCTTCTACCATGGTACATCCTTCCTTCCCAACCTGTAGCCGACTATGTTCACACCTCGATGCAATGCTGGAACAACGATCAGAAGGGCTACGAGGCCCCAGACTGCGTTTCCTTCCATGTAGTGTACTTGAAACCAGCTGAAGTCCAATACCACTACAAGCAGGACCGCACCGATTACGAAATTGTACTGGTCGAGTCCGGGAGCCTTCGCTCCTCTCCCCACACCAAGTCTTCTCTTGACGAACGAACCCATGCTATCTCCCAGCATCGATCCTATCCCAAGACAGATGATAATCCCCAAAGAAGAGGGCCATGGGCCAAAAGTCCAAGCCTCTCCCAGATCCCAAGCTTCTGTTGCTGCGATCTGCAACACGCCGACTCCTATTCCGCAGACCGCTCCGCCTGCGAATCCCCTCCAAGTCTTGCCATCGCCAAGGATGCGTCTTCCTCTCCAGCTCCGACCCAAATCGAGAGGTCGGCCTCCTCCTAGGAGGACAGCCGCTGAATTTGGCACCAAAGCGGGGACCATCAACCATAGGCCTGCGAGGGCTGTCTCAACATAGTTCATCTTCGGGGGCATATCGCGGAGGGGTTTAATAATTGAAACGCACGATTCGCTCGCAATCCTTTCCGCGCCGCGGATGGCGTATCACAGCGTGAATCGCGCTCAGGTCGTGCAGCTTCGGCATCGTTGACCACAAACATTTCTTTTCGTGAAATCTATGAGAAGAACTCGCGAGCGTCGTCGACCAGCTCAATGGACCTAGTCGCAGAGACGGAGTCCTGGAAATGAACGGCCCTTCTGTCCAATACGACGGCGAGCCCTCGATCCGTCTCCGACCTTATCAGTCTCCCTATGGATTGCAGCAGCTTTCTCGTCGTCGGCGCCTTCACAGCGTGCGTCCAACCGTCGCCGAACCGGATGTCGCAGAAGTACTGCAGCGCCCTGTGTCTCGCAGTCGGCTTCGGATAGGGTATCCCTGCGATTATCGCCACCTCCATTTCTTCTCCCGGGAAGTCGATGCCTTCGCTTACCCTTCCGCCGGCGACGGCGTGCATCACAGCGGTACCGGACGAGTTCTTGAACCCCGTGACGACTTCCATGAGTTGCGACTGACCTATTGAACGGTCTTCTCTGAATACCCTTCTGTCATCCAAGGAATCATCAACCAAACCGCTTATCCTCTTCATCGTTGCGTACGACGGATAGAATATGATGGTATTCCTCCTGCAACCCTCCAGCAGCTCTGTGATATGTTCTGAGATCCTGTTCACGATGGTCGGATCTCTCTCTATGTCTTCATATTTCGTCGTCACGTCATCCGCATAGAGGACAAGACAGTTTTCTGGCGGAAACGGCGAGGGGATCTCCTCCATGAGAGTTTCGCTCGGCAGACCTATCGATATTCTGTAGTCTTCCAGAGGTTTCAGCGTTCCCGACATGTGGATGCTGGAACGGCATTCACGCAATGGAGCACATGCCAAAGACGAGTCCAGACAGTAAGCCTCCAACGCCATCACATCCGACTTGACGACGAGCTTGACATAGGTGCCCTCTTCGAGGGCGTGCCAGAATACAAGAAAGCTGGCAACCCTATGAATGAAGGACCGTGGAAGCCTTCCCGCCCCTCTCCTTGCGTCCCTGACCATCTCACCGTAGTTGATTACCTGGGACAGCATGCCCTTGAGTCTATGGCTCGTGGCTCCGGTCGCGAACATGAGCTCCTCCTCGAGAAACGATTGAGGTATGACTCCGTCTTCGTCGATTAGGTACTCCTCAACCGCTCTGTCGAGTATGTTTCGAAGCAGCGCGACAAAATCCCTAAGGCAAATTCCCTCCGCAATCTCTGGGTTGCCGAACTCGTCTATCTCCGTCTCAGATAACCTCAAAGTCATCTCGGAAAGACGGGACGATTTCAATTCGCGCGCATACGAAGGCAGGTTGTGGGCTTCATCCACGACGACGACAATCTCGTTCAGGGTGCTCCCCATCCAATCAAGAAGGTTGTGTCTTATGAATCCGTCGAAGAACATGATATAGGGTGCAGCGACAACGTCCGCGGCCGGCACATGCATCTTGCTGATCTCGTACGGACAAACCCGCAGGTCTCGGCAGTAAGCCGAGAACTCCTCAGCCGTCGGCAGCTCGCTTCTCAAGTATCTCGTGACCAATCCGAGGTCTGCCGCCATGGTATTGGCGAAATAGGGGCATGCCTCCTCCTCACCCTTCAGTACGCGAGCCTTGCGCTCGCTGCAGACTTTGGAGAGCTCCTCGGGATTGCCTCCTTCGAGGCCCTCGTCCGACTGTGCCAAGGGACACATGTTTCGTCTCCCCTGGAGAGCAACTCCGAAGTGCTTTCCATTGTCAATGCGTCGCAGCTCGAACATAACCTGTCTCTGCTGAGAATTCGTCCTCGTGAGGTAGAGTAGCTTGCTGCCTTTCTGACGACGGCTTCGAAGGACGCCAGTCAGTGCGCAGACGGTCTTGCCCGTGCCTGTAGCACTCTCCACCACAAGGTGGTTCCTGGCGTCGCAGACCGCGCTGACGAGGTCGACAAGACGCTCCTGACCCCCTCTGGGCCTATATGGGAAACCCCCTTCCGACATTCGAATTCCATAGAAAGCTGGTCGGCACTAAACAGTTTTCCCCGGCAATGCGAAAATAGCTGATGCCGCGAGGTCTTTCAGCTGAAGACGGACACAATCATTCCCTAGACCAGAAATCCTCTGGTATGTCGTCGTAAACCGAGGCATCGTCGTCTGACCGTCCCTCTGACCTGCCCATGCCATATATGAGTTCAGAGATGCGCTCCTTTCTGAACATCCAGTAGTGGATTCGCCACTCCCTGCCGTCATAGAGCGTCGTCTCCTCGCGTTCGGTCATCAGTATGCCAGCGTCCTCAAGCATGTAGAAGGCGTCTCTGTCCTCCGGTTCCAGAACATTATCGATGATTCTCTCGCTGTATCCGAAGAAGTTCATGACGTGTTGTGCCATCGCCCTCGCCTCCTCCTCTGGCATGCCCTGCTTGTCGATGCTGTTCTTGATCGCCTTGGTCAGATGTTCCACGGTCAAAGTCGCATCTGGCGAACCGGGATCCGACTTCCTAAGCTTGGTAATGATGTTCAGAGACTCAGTTAGTGGTTCAGAAACCCTTTTCATAACAACAATGCCCCCAGAAACTCAAAAACGACATACCTCGCAACAGAGGTTTCATTTAGAAAGCGGAAGTATAAATACCTTGGCTTCCGACGACCAGAAGCCGGCAGGAATCGGTCCTGCCGCACTTCGAGGGCCGGACGGAATCGCAGTGTGGTGGCGGCAATGTTGGCTGAATTCAGCATCATCCCGGTAGGGACGGGCGAGAGCGTTAGTGCTTATGTCTCCGAATGCTTGAGGATTGTGGACGGGTCAGGCCTTGATTATCGACTCAATCCAATGGGGACCGTGATTGAAGGGGAGTTCGATGAGGTAATGACTGTAATCTCCTCATGTCATAAGAAGGTAGCAGGAATGTGCGACCGGGTTGTCACCACTATTCGAATTGACGACCGTAAGGGGGCTGACGATGCCCTACACTCCAAGATAGACTCAGTGGAAGAAAAGGTGGGAAAAAGGCTGAAGAAATAAGGGGTTTAGATTGAGCCCGGAAAGCTCAGGTCTACGGAAAAGCCCCAGAACGAGCCCCAGAACCCGATCAGGATTATCATCAGCGTGGCGCTGAGGAGTAGGGCGACTCTGACCCACTTGTTCATGTCGGTCCTTAGTACCGCACCAAGGAGCATTCCTGCCGTTGCTATGAAAAGACCAAACGCCTTTAGAATCATGCCAGCGTCTCGTCCCTCGGTGGAGTCCGCAGTGCCGTGTATTACCGAGCCGAGCATCAGAAAGAATAGTCCGACCACGATCGCTATCGCGAGGATAACATCGGATGCGAACGGCTTAATGTACTCGATCGGTGCCTTGTGTACTGGTTGCTGGTACGGAGGTCCGTACATCGGGTATTGCGGTTGCTGTATCGGTTCGACTTTGTCCTGAGAAGACATTTTTATCCCTTCCGGACCGATATTGATTTATCGAAGGTAAATCCTTTTCGGTAAACTATATAAATGAAATGCGACGAGGCCGTCGCAGTATCCGACCTCGAAGTGTCTTGATACGATGATGTAAACAGGCACAGATCACTCGTCGCCGCCGTCCTTTCGCCTCTCTTCATCCTGCTGCAGGCGATTCTTGACCACGACCAGTCGGCATCTGCGGACGCGTGTGGTTACCGGCTTCCCGAAATGTACCTCCAAACTGTCACATCCTTGTTCCGGTAACCCCTCCTCTTCCCAAAGATTTCGGGAGTTGAGGAATCCCAGCATATTCGATATGTGTAGTTGTATATAAACAGCATGTTGTGGTTTGCGCTAGTGGGCCAGGGTATATTTCAACGTTGTCGTTGTCGTAAACAAGATGAGGCTGCATCAGGTCAATCTTTCCGACCGTATTGTTCCGCCTTCGCCCTGAGAGCTTCGAGTCCTTTCAAGAGATCTTCTCTGTCTGCGTCCGTCACTTTTCTTGCCATCTTGGCCGGGGATCCCCGCGCGAGGGTCATAGCGGCCACGCGCTTCCCCGGCGGGAGAATGCTGCCGGCGGCGAGGATCGCCCCCTTCTCAAGAACGGCCTCATCTAACATCATCGCCCCTATCCCCACCATGGCACCGTCCTCAACTCTGCTTCCGTGTAGCTTCGCCCCATGGGAGATGATGCAACCTCTGCCGACTTTCACTGGCCGACCGCTCGGAGCCTCGATGAACGCCATATCCATCACCGCTGATCCCTCTCCAACCTCAATGGTGTCGTCGTCCGCTCTCAACAGGGCGAACGGCCATACCGTGGCTGAGGCACGTATCGTGACATCGCCAATCAGCATCGAATCAGGATCGACGTACGCGCCTTCTTCGATCGTGGGCTTCCTGGCGCCGAAACTCCTAAGGGTCATGTCCTGATAATCATCTTATGAGAGTTATTATCTTTCACTTATGGGCGAAGTTCCGAAGGCCAACACGCTTAAGAACCGCAACTGCAGTTCCACTCATGCGTTGCTCTCCCCTCGATTGACGCTGTCAGGGCTACCGTTCCATGGGAGGTGTGTGCGTGTCCGATAGTGCGCTTGACGACAGTGTTGAAGTTCATAGAATCGTAACCAATATGATCATCGACATTGCCAGTGTTCCTGATGCTCCCAGCGCGTACGCATTAATGTCCGAGGAGCTCAGAAAGCTTACTGATTCGGACTATGCTGGTATACTTATATACGAACACGGCAGCAAGAACTTGAGGTTCGTCGGAGCGGCTGGTCTCGAACCTTCGGACATGTCCGACCTCCCCAGGCTTGATGGAGATATGAGAACGAGAGAAAACCTGACCAAGAGTAAGAGGTCGTTGTCTTTCGCGATATCGAAGCTCGAGGACGTGCCAGAAGCGGGACGCGTGGTTTACGAGTCCCTGGGCTTGGGTCCCGTAATAATCGCGTCAGTGATGTTCCGAGAAGCTCTTCTGGGCTATCTGTTCGTCGCACGGAAAGAAGGACGACCTGAGT
>CP070736.1:751936-782602 GCA_020347645.1 Methanobacteriota archaeon
GTGGTGTACATCACTGGCTCCTGGGGCCTGGGTGAGATGATCGTTCAGGGAGCGGTAAATCCGGACCAGTTCTACGTGTTCAAACCAGCGCTGGACAAGTTTCAGGACCCGATAATCGAGAAGAGGCTCGGTAGCAAACAGCACAAACTGATCTACGCGTCTAAAGGCCATGGCATGATTGACGTGGAGGTTCCCGAGCGCGACCGTCAGAGATTAGTCCTGGATGACGGAGAGATAATCAATCTCGCCAAATGGGCGACGATGATTGAGGAACACTACAAGAAACCGATGGACATCGAGTGGGCGAAGGACGGCATAACGGGAGAGCTCTACATCGTACAGGCGAGACCTGAGACCGTCCATGCCGCCAAACGCAAAGGGGTCCTGGAAACGTATGTCCTCCAAGAAGAGAGCGATGTACTCATTACCGGCGAAGCGGTCGGGAGCAAGATCGGCGTCGGAAAGGTGAACGTGCTGGAAAGCGCTTTCGAGATCTCAGATTTCAGGAAGGGGGAGGTGCTTGTAACTGACAAGACCGACCCCGATTGGGAGCCGATCATGAGGATCGCTTCGGCGATAGTCACCGACAGAGGGGGCAGAACTTGTCACGCGGCGATCGTCTCAAGGGAACTCGGCATACCCTGCATCATCGGCACTGGGAATGGGACCGGAGTCCTCAAGGACGGGCAGAGTGTGACCGTCGACACTTCGGAAGGCGTAGGGCGTGTGTACGACGGGATACTTAAGTTCAGTGTGAAGAAGACCGACATAAGCGTCATGCCCGAGACCAGGACGAAAGTCATGATGAACGTCGCCGTGCCTGAGCATGTGTTCGCCCAAGGCCAGACACCGTGTGACGGCGTTGGGCTCGCCAGGCTTGAATTCATTATAGCGTCGCACATAGGCATACATCCGCTCGCGCTGATCGATTTCGAGAATCTTAGGAAGCGTGCAACACGCGACCCTGAAGTAGCCGAGGTAGTCGCGACGATAGAGGAGAAGACTCAGGGTTATGATGACAAGTCGGAATTCTTCCTGGACAAGCTCTCTTGGGGTGTCGGAAAGATCGCAGCGACATTCTATCCGAACGACGTGATAGTACGACTCTCTGATTTCAAGACGAACGAGTATGCCAACCTGATCGGAGGGAAGCTGTACGAACCATTGGAGTTCAATCCGATGATGGGCTGGCGAGGCGCATCCAGATACTACGATGACAGGTTTAGCCCCGCATTCGCACTTGAGTGTGAGGCTCTGAAGCGCGTGAGGGAGCGGAAGGGCCTGACCAACGTGAAGGTGATGGTGCCGTTCTGCAGGACGCCCGAGGAAGGAAAGAAGGTCATCAAGATCATGTCGGATCACGGACTGAAGCAGGGCGAAAGTGGTCTGGAAGTGTACGTTATGTGCGAGATACCGAGCAACGTCATTCTCGCAGAAGAGTTCGCTGACATATTCGATGGATTCTCAATCGGATCAAATGATCTCACCCAGCTCACTCTGGGGCTGGACAGAGATTCCGAACTAGTGTCTCATCTTTACGACGAGAGGAACCCTGCAATAAAGAGTCTCATTGCAGACGCTGTGAAGACTGCAAAGGCGAAAGGTCGCAAGATCGGAATCTGCGGGCAGGCTCCGTCCGACTTCCCGGAGTTCGCAGAGTTCTTGGTTGGGTTGGGAATAGACAGCATGTCCCTCAATCCGGATAGTGTGATAAAGACGCGGTTGCTGGTCGCTGAGACGGAGAAGAGACTTGAGAAGGCGAAGTAGACGCTGTGGAGCGTGAATATATCCAGCCTCTATTCGCTGTCAGTATCAAAAATGATAACATTTAATAGGGGCGCGTTCATTACAGAAGTCATAGCCCTCCCCCCTTTTTTCTACCCCTTTTGACACGATCGGCATCTACTCCAGTGCAGCGCGTTCCCACGACGTCTCGTCACGCGCAGACTTCTCCCTGTCGACCTCGCGACTCCACATCACGAGGAGCAGGACAGCTATCGGAGTGCTCAGAATCGCCATAAGGAGAAGACTGTTGATTAGCCCCCACGCGGATGCAACGAATCCAATTCCGATTTCGACGACGACGAGCAGCGCGGTGAATGTGAATACAGCTATCGCCATTATTGTCGATCTGTGCTCTGAGTCCACTCTCTTGTTCAAGTAGCCATTGACTATCGGACCTTGGATGCCAGCGACGACATACATCAGATACTGCATGACGATCGCAATGGGCGACCTTACGAGGAAGACGACCAGGAACGTGGATAATACCGCGACGTAGAGAAAGACAAGGGAGTACTTCTCACCAAGCACGTTCTCGATCCTGCGGGCAGACAGGATAACGATGGCAGCCACCAGCAGAAACGTCGAGAACAGAATACCTATCCAGAGGAAGGTGAGGTCAAGATCTTCATTCATGTATATCGACCTGAACATGGCCATCACGTACACTCCTATCCCCAAGACCATCTGGAACAGGATCAGTATCATTATGGCCCTGGATTTCACAATTGTACGAAGCCCGAAGCCAAAGTGCGCCTTCATTGAGAGCATCTTGCTCCTGTCGACCTTCGGTTCTTGGAGCAGAAAGGCGGTAAACGAGCCGACGATGGCTATCAGAGCGGCCACGATGAGCGTGACTTCGAGGCGGCCGGTTACCTCGACGATAACTCCAGCGACGGCGCATGCCACGGCGTTCATGAAGTACATCACGACAGTCGCGGTAAGCATGATCTGGGTGAACTCCTTGGCTCTGTTGAGCTCAAGAAGAGTGTCGTAGACGAAGGGCGTGTCTCCGCTCACGATAAAGCAGACTCCGAGCGCCCATACGATGTTCGACGCTACATATTGCCAGAACTCCGTGCTCAGGCCGAAGGCAAGCACTCCAACGGCGAAGAGAATCTCTCCCAGAAACAGAGCTGCCCTCCTTCCGAACCTATCGCCGAAGAGACCCGCAGGTATCTGGAACGCGATCATCGTCCCCCAGAACCAAGCGTCCACAACCGCGATCAGGTATAGATCGCCGAGGTTCTCGTAGGCCCAGAGCATCCAGAATGGCATCCAGAGCGCAAACGATGTCAGTGCCCTGAACAGGTAGAACCTGCGGATTCGGCTGTCGCCTTCCTTCATGAGCTGTCTGTATGGTGAACTGCTAATAAACCTGATTGCAGGTAACGGAAGTCCGTTCCAGATGGGGCGACACGATCGCGTTTGCGCGACACAACGGCTTCGAGTTGGGCGTTTGTCCTCAAAGCTTCTTTACGATGCAGTTCATGCCATACTTCGGCAGCATGTCAACGAACGGTTTCGGGTCCAGCATCTCCGAGGGGAAGACCCCCTTCTGCATTATCCTGCCCTGAGCGAAAAGTATCGCACCTATCGCAAGAGGTACTCCAACCGTATACGCCGTAGCACTGTGCTGGTATTTGTTCCAGCAATCCTGATGGTTCATGGATGTGTAGATGTAGTGCCCCACCTCCTTTCCGTCCTTCACGCCGGTGGTTATGGTTCCATGGGCAAGGTCGCCTTTAGCTCTGTCTCCGATCGTAGCAGGGTCAGGTAAGCATGCAGTGACAACGTCTCTCGGAGCCACCTTCTGGCCCTTGACATCTATCTTGTCAGGGTTGTCGAGGCCTATCATCCCCATTATCTTGATGGCGTCTACATAATCGTCTCCCAGGTGTATCTTGAAGTCGCAGTATTCGCAACCTTTGCCGAGGACCTCGCCTATGTATGTCGGCAGAGTCTCTTGCTCTTCATGATCGACGTGGTACACCGGCAACTTGCCGACGGGATCCGGGAACTCAAAATCCTCTTTCCCGCTGAACGGTTCGACCTTTCTGTAATGATTGTCCTTGTAGATCATCGGCGGCATGAGGACTTCCTCGATCAGCGTCTCAGGAGACCACAAGGGTGCAAAATCATAACCCTCGACGGTGCCGTTGTCTCCGTCCCTCACCAATATGTTCTCGACTCTGTCCAATCGATCAGCGCCCATTCTCGCGAACACGTTTACAACTCCAGGGTCGCAGCCCAAACCGAGCATTCCGATGATTCCGGCCTTCTTGTACTCCTCCGTGTACTTGCGTGCCTGGAACTGCATCGGCGGCTCCTTGACGATTTCCCCCGGTTTCTCCTTGGAAAGGAATATGTCGCTCGCCATGTCTGCATAGCTCGCTTTGGCCATCAGACAAGCGTCCATTATGTTGAAGTTGAAGCGGGGGATGACTCCGTTAAGGACCAGATCCGCCCCTTTGAACGCCTTTGCCATGCCCTCGGTATCCGAAGCGTCGATTCGCACGGCTGACACCTTATCGTCGGAAATCCTCTCTTTCATACGCTCCGCTTTCTCGATGTCTATGTCTGCCAATACCACCTCGTCGAACTCCTCTGAGCCCGCCAGTATGTCAGCCACCACAGATCCAACTGCTCCCACGCCTAAAACAACAGTCCTCATCATATTCACGTTAGCCCCCGGACTCCTATGCACAGTTCAGGAATCTCGGTGATACCGAGATTGCAGGATCGTTACTTAAACTTCGCTGGTTAGTACGACGGGCTGTTCGAAAAATTGCATAATGCACAAGCCGAGAGAGTTCCGTTTCGAAAGGACCGTTGTTGCCGTCTGAGGCCTATCTGTTGACGATCTGGCCGGCGGCGCGTGCAACGGTGGGGAATCGGTTCACATCTCTGTGCGGGAGGAACATCGCCTTCGCGAATTCCGACTGAAAATCGGTTTCCGAGGCAAGCTCGACATACTCCACCCTTCGGGAAAGGTCGTCCGCAAGCTTGCGTGCCTCAACGGACTTCAGCGCCATGCGAGCGCCGGATCCCGCCGCATTCCCGATGAACTTGATTCTCTCCAAAGGTACGTCTGGATACATGCCTATGAATATGGCGCTCGCAGCATCTACATATGTGCCGAACGCACCCGCCGCGTATACGGCCGAAAGGTCGCTGCATTTCGCTCCCAGCTTTCTCAACAGCGTCGAAACGCCCGTGAATATAGCTGCCTTGGCAAGCTGTATCTCCTGCACATCGTTCTGCGTGACCGACACCTCGAGGCCTCCTCCGCCTTCTTCGTCAGTGTTGAGCACGAATTCGGGCTTGCCATCCGAGCCGTCTCTTATGCGTTCTTGTCCGTTTGACTGTGGTACGATCTTGCCCGAACTTGAGACAATTCCACACTTAAACATCTCGGAAATCGCGTCGACGATTCCCGAACCGCAAATTCCCTTTGGTGGGGCGTCGTCAACCGTCCTCAGGTGAACGTCGAGCGTGGACGGGTCTATCCAGACCCTTTCGATGGCGCCCGTCGCAGCCCTCATTCCGTGCTTGATATGTGCTCCTTCGAACGCCGGTCCTGAGGCACATGAACAGCTCATCAATCTGGTCTTGTTGCCAGCAATGATCTCCGTGTTCGTACCTATGTCTATCATCATGCCGATCTCCTCATCATCGTACAATCCCGACGCCATAAGGACCGCCACCGCATCCCCGCCTACGAAGCCAGCTATGTTCGGCAAAGAACTAATTCGGCCGAAGGGGTAGATGTCGATGCCCAGGTGGTTGGAGCCGACCGATAGAGGTCTTCTGACTGCGGGGGCGTACGGCGCCGATGCGAGATGAGTGGGGGGTATGCCGAAGAATATGTGATGCATCGCAGTGTTACCGACCATAACGACCTCAAGGATGTCATCAGGGGACCTCTCCGTATTGGCGCACAGTCTGTCGATAAGAGAATTGATAGCATCTATCACAGACTTCTGGAGCTTCTCTAAACCGTCCTGGTTCTTGGCGCAATAGGTTATGCGTGACATGACGTCCTCGCCGAACGGTATCTGGGGATTCGCTCTGCTCTCGGTACCAACTGTCCTCCCATTTGTGAGATCGACTAGGTATGCAACGATTTTCGTAGTCCCCACATCTAATGCAGCTCCGAGGAGGTCCGAGGTCGTATCGCCTGGATCCACCCCTATCAATTCCTCGTTCATGTAGAGAGTGGCCGTGGCCTCCCAGGATTTCTCCCTCAGCGCATGGGGCATTCGCCGATGGACTCCTGGAGTTATGTTCGCGATGACGGATGCCTCGGCGTTCAGCATATCGATCAGCCTATCATCATCCGCCCTGATGTCCGCCAGGGTAGCAGGCGGTATGTTCAACAGAACCTTGCTGACTGCAGGTGAGAGGGCGATGGATGGCTCGATGCCAGATTCGAGGAGCCGGTGGTGCCCCCTTCGGCTTCCTTCAGGGACCGCTACAACCATATCTCCCTCCGAAACGACATGCGCCTGGCATGCGAGCCGTAGCCCGCTATCGACCTCCTCCGTGCTCAGATTTCTGCGCTCATCATCGTTAATAGCCGACAGTCTGTCCGCTCCTGATGACGGGACCACGCGACACTTCCCGCACTTGCCAGAGCCACCACAGACCGATTCTATTGATACTCCTGCTTCCTGAGCGAGCTCTAGGAGCGTTGCGCCTGGACGGGAGGTTGCTTTGCTGCCCGAGGGCTGGAAGCGAGTGAACTTCTCTGCCATCTGAATCACATAGGTGAGCAGTCCATGAGGTGATATACCTTATCGCTCTTGGCATTGCTCGATGGCCTGAGAAATTGCCGGTTGCATAATCGAAGTCGCTGGCCTGACTACTTCGGCCGATTGAAGAATCGCTCGGTGATGCATTCGACCCCTGCTCGGGAGCCGGCAGGCTCAAGAAGGGCGGGCGGCGTTGGCCACGGCGATGGACTCCGGAGCAGACGGCGCTCAGCAAGACTTTTATATGACGACAATCTACTGGCATCTGCTCTTTTCAATAGAAGGAGCCTGTGAATGATGACGGTGCGAATGCGCCTGAAGGAGGTGTCAATATGGCAAAGCCGATATTCGTCAAGTTTGAGATGCCCAAGGAACTGGTGGACAAGGCGTACGACATAGTGGAGCTGGCAAGGGACGGTGGCAGCGTTAAGAAGGGAACTAACGAGGTCACCAAGCTGGTTGAACGCGGAGAGGCGATATTCGTTGTGATGGCAGAGGACGTCTCCCCTCCCGAGATACTGATGCATCTGCCAGCGTTGTGCGAGGAGAAGACCGTTCCGTACGCGTACGTGCCCGCAAAGGCAGAGCTTGGCAACGCGTGCGGCCTTGAGAAACCGACTGCGGCAGTCGCAGTGGTCGATCCTGCCAAGGGAAAGCCTGCATTGGATGAGCTCGCTGGCAAACTCAAGGCGCTCAAGAAGTAGGTGTGATTAATGGCTAATGATAGCATACCGTCAACGATCGTCGAGATCATAGGCAGGACTGGAATGACCGGCGAGGCCACGCAGGTCAAGGTCAGGGTTCTCGACGGAAGAGACAAGGGCAGGATAATAACTCGCAACGTGATGGGGCCCGTCAGAGTCGGCGACGTGCTTATGCTCAAGGAGACCTCGAGAGAGGCGAGGAAGCTCAGCGTGCGATGACGTGCTGAGGCTCAGCATGCGAGGTGAGTTTCAATGGTGGAGCGAAGAGTTTGCACCTTCTGCGGTCAGGAGGTCGAGCCCGGAACCGGCAGGATGTATGTGAAGAAAGACGGAGTGACTTATCAGTTCTGCACGTCCAAATGCTACAAGAACATGATAGAACTCAAGCGGGTGCCTAGACGTACCGAGTGGACCAGCTGGCACGCGCGGGAGAAGCGAGTCAGACTGAAAGGGACAGAGTCAGAGCCTGATTCGAAGAGTGCGCGTAAAGCCAGGATATCTTCAGAGGTCAGGAAGAAAGAGGTTCAATCTGCCGCGGAGGAGGATGAATCGCCTAGCTCAGAATCCGACCCGAATTCTGCCACTGAGCGCACCGAGGAGCTTGATGGTGACAAGGGTGAGCAATGATGATCGAGCAGACATTCGTCATGGTCAAACCAGACGGCGTACAGAGGGGACTCGTGGGGGAGATCGTCTCCAGGTTCGAGCGTCGAGGCTTCAAGATCTGTGGCATGAAGATGATGCGAATCCCACGGGAGCTTGCAGAACGCCATTACGAGGAACACCGGGGGAAGGAGTTTTTTGGCACGTTGCTCTCCTACATAACCTCGGGCCCAGTCGTCTGTATGATACTGGAAGGAGAAAACGCTGTTAGTGTTGTCAGGACAATGATGGGAAAGACAAATCCGCAGGACGCATTGCCCGGTACAATCAGGGCGGACCTGGCACAGGTCACCGGCAGGAACATAGTTCATGGTTCGGACTCTCCTGAGAGTGCTAGACGCGAATCCAACCTCTTCTTCAACGATTACGAGCTGCAGGAGTACAGGAAGCCCGATGAGGAATGGCTCTTCGAGAGATGAACCGGAGGCGGGCAGACTCCATCGTACTGCATGATGGATTCTGATGGGTCTGGTGGGCCAAGGCCGGTGCCGCTGCAATTGGGTTAAATTGATATATCGTTCGACCTTTGGCACATTCGTGACTGTTAGACAGCCCATAGTATCCGTTCTTGGACATGTGGACCACGGCAAGTCGACCATTTTGGACAGGATAAGGGGTACGAAGGTGGTTGCGAGAGAGGCTGGGGGAATCACCCAACACATAGGCGCCACGGATGTCCCTATGGATGCCATTTACTCGCAATGCAGAGGTCTGACGGGCGATCGGGAGTTCAGCGTTCCAGGCCTTCTGTTCATAGACACGCCTGGACACTATTCCTTCGTCAGCCTCAGAAGCAGAGGAGGCGCGCTCGCGGACCTCGTTGTACTCGTCATCGACATAAACGAGGGTATGAAACCTCAGACGATTGAATCGATCAACATACTCAAGAAGCTCAAGACGCCATTCGTCGTGGTGGCAAACAAGATAGACCTCATTCCGGGATGGAGAGCCCAGGAGGACACGCCCATAGGCGAGTCAATCCGATTGCAGGATCCACGTGTTGTCGCAGAGATGGATGAGAAGATCTATGCCCTTGCCGGTAGACTCTATGAGGTCGGCGGTTTCAGCGCGGACAGGTTCGACAAGATAAGCGATTTCACGAAATCCGTTGCGATTGTGCCCGTGAGCGGAAAGACGGGTGAGGGACTGCCCGACCTGCTTCTTGTGCTTATCGGCCTGGCCCAAAGGTTCCTCGGATCGGACCTCAGTACAGAGGACGGCCCTGGCGAGGGCTCGGTGCTGGAAGTCAAGGAAGACAAGGGGATTGGCACCACAATAGACACAATCGTCTACCACGGAACGATGGCCGTCGGGGACACCATTGTGATTTCTTCCGTTGGTGGAGCGCCAATTCAAACAAAGATACGGGCTCTCCTTCGTCCCAAACCTCTCGATGAAATACGCGACCCGAGCAAGAAGTTCGATCAGGTCAAGTCCGTCTCCGCAGCGGCCGGCATCAGGATCGTCGCACCCGACCTGGAGGACGCCATGGCGGGCGGACAGGTCCGGGTTGCGGGCGACGACGTCGAAGAGGTCGTCCAGGAGGTTCAGAGAGAGAGCGCGATTCAAGCGGAGTTGTCAGAGCAGGGCATTATAGTAAGAGGCGATACGATTGGATCGCTCGAAGCACTCGCGTTCGAGGCTGACAAAGAGGAACTGCCCATTAGGAAGATAAGTTTGGGCAAGGTCTCAAGGAAGGACGTCATCGAGGCGTCGAACTTCGACGATCCACTCCATAGGGCGATATTCGCATTCAATGTGGAGATCAACCCCGACGCTCGCGATGCGGCGAGAGAGATGGGCGTCAGACTCTTTGAGAATCAGGTTGTGTACCGGCTGCTAGAGGACTACCAGCTCTGGTGCGACGAGCGCTCGAGAGAGCTGGAAGTACAGAGCCGTCTGGATATCTCCTTCCCCGGGAAGATATCGATTCTTCGCGACCATGTGTTCAGGGTAAGCAAGCCCGCGATAGTAGGTGTGCGGGTACTCGCCGGTCGAATACGTCAGGGACAGTTTCTTATGAGGAACGACGGTAGGACGGTAGGTCGCATCAAGAGTATCAGGAGCGGCGAAAAGACTCTTCGTGAAGCCAGGATGGGAGATGAGGTCGCCATAGCGATAGACGATGTGACCGTGGGGCGGCAGATAGAAGTCGAAGATGTGCTCCTAGTTGACATTCCCGAGAGCCATGTGGCTAAGCTAGCAGGACAAGAGCTCTCGGTCGACGAGAGGGAGATACTCGACAAGGTGATTGAGATCCGACGGAAGGAAAGTCCTTTCTGGGGCAGTTGAGATAGCGACGGAAGTAGTTGCTCCAGTAGTCTAGCCGCTCCCGAAACCTATATAACTCCTTGCGCATTAGGGCGTTCTGCAATACCGGAGAGGATTGTGTGGCAGAGTTCAGAGCCGTCATAAATGACACAAAGGATGGCAAGTCGTATCAGACACCCGTTACGGGACATCATGCCAATTCGTTGATTGGCAAGAGGATCGACGATGTCATCGACGGCATATTTGTAGGTCTGCCCGGGTACAAGCTCAAGATAACTGGGGGGAGTGACAAGGACGGGTTTCCCATGCGAAAGGACTTGCCTGGGCCGAGGAGGAAGAAGCTTCTGGTCTCCAAGAGCATAGGCTTCAAGTCCAAGGAGAAAGGCCTTAGGATGAAGAAGAGCTTTCGGGGAAACGCAGTGTCTCCCGACACCGTGCAGGTCAATCTCGAAGTCACCCAACATGGAGCAAAACCGGTCTCCGAGCTAATCACTAAAGAGGAGAAGAAAGGCGAATGAATGTTCCCGTTCAGCCGGAGACCAACATCGGCATGATTGGCCATGTGGATCATGGCAAGACCACGCTGACGAAGGCCTTGACCGGCGAATGGACGGACAGGCATTCCGAAGAAGTTAGGAGAGGCATATCGATTCGTTTGGGATACGCGGACGCGGCGTTCTACAAGTGCAGTAAATGTGTAGGCTCGAAATGCTATACAAATCGACCCGTCTGCCCTAACTGTGAAAGCGAATGCGAGCTCCAGAGGGCCGTCTCCTTCGTGGATGCTCCCGGGCACGAGACACTGATGGCTACGATGCTGTCGGGTGCCGCGATCATGAACGGTGCCCTGTTGCTTGTGGCCGCCAACGAGCCATGCCCGCAGCCTCAGACGCGTGAGCACCTTATGGCGTTGAGCATCATTGGCGTGGACAAGATCATCGTTGTGCAAAACAAGGTTGATCTGGTAACAAAGGAGCAGGCAAAGGAGAATCACGAGGAGATACTCGGATTCCTTGAAGGCACTGTCGCCGAGAATGCTCCAATCATACCGATCTCTGCTCATCACAATATGAACATCGATACGCTCATAATGGCAATAGAGAAGGTGATACGCGCTCCGGACACATCCGCTGCTGAACCTGTCAAGATGTACATTGCGAGATCCTTCGATGTGAACCCCCCCGGAACAGAGCTCGATGATCTCAAGGGGGCAGTGATTGGCGGTTCTCTCACCCGCGGAAGCCTGAAGGTCGGCGACGAAATAGAGATACGACCTGGAAGGAAGGTGGAGTCTAGCCGCGGTGTCTCATGGGAACCAATGATTACGACCGTGCGCTCGCTGGCGGCCGGGACTCTCATGCTGGATTCTGCCAGACCGGGCGGCCTTGTTGCGATAGGAACCGGATTGGACCCGGCGTTTGCGAAATCGGATTCCCTTGTCGGACGGATAGCTGGCAAGCCAGGCACCCTTCCGGAAATCTCGGATTCCATCTCCGTGAAGACCGAGCTGTTGAAGCGAGTCGTCGGAGTCTCCTCGGACCTCGCCGTTGAAGCGTTGAAGACAAATGAGCCGCTTATGCTCAGCGTTGGGACCGCTACGACGGTCGGTGTAGTCACTAGCGGGAGGGCGGATTCCGCGGACATATCGCTCAAGATACCAGTCTGCACAGAGAAAGACCAGCGCATAGCTATTTCGAGGAGAGTTGCGGGAAAGTGGCGGCTGATTGGCTATGGCGTGGTTCAATAGACTTTGGACGTGAGGCAAATTGGTCGACTGTGTCGTGCTCGACGCCAACGCGCTGATCATGCCGTTCCAGTTCGGGTTGAACCTGGATGCCGAGCTCGCGAGGTTGTTGGGCGAAGTCAAAGTAGTCGTGCCAGCTTCCGTCATCGACGAGCTGTCCAACCTTGACACGCGAGAGGCGAGGGCCGCTTTGACACTTGCAGCCAAATACGAGGTTGTCGAAACGTCATTGTGCGGGGATCGCGGGGTTTTGGATGTTGCGGCTCGCAAGAGCGCGGCGGTAGTGACCAACGACCGTGAGCTTATCGCTCTTGTCAACAAGATGGGGCTGCCCGTGGTGCGTTTGAGGAGCGGCAAGTACCTGGTGATGTCCGGTGATTAGTCACGTCCATCGGTTTGTGGACGTTCCAGCAGTCTGATGCAGCAGTAGAAAAGATATTATGAGGCAAAGCTAATCCGAATTGCGAAAATGCACGAAAAGCAGATAGCCACGCTCAAGCACATCGCGCTGATGGGAGGCGTCCACGACTACATCGCGATATCATCTAGAGAGTTAGGAAATGTGCTCGAGATCAGTCAGCAATCGGCGTCGAAGAAGATACTGGAGCTCCTGGGAGAGGGCCTCATCGAAAGGGACTTGGGCGCGAGACGCCAGAGGATCAAGTTGACGGACAAAGGATTTGATCTGCTCAGGAAGGAATACTCCGATTATCAACGGATATTCGAGATGAAAGACCACCTTGTTATCATCGGCGTCGTGGCTTCTGGTCTCGGTGAAGGTCAGTACTACGTAAACCAGGAGGCATATGCGGAGCAGTTCCAGAAGAAGTTATGGTTCAAACCCTTCGAGGGAACCCTCAACCTGCGTATATCGAACCCCGAGCTGCCGAAGATAGAGATCTTGAAGAAGTCCGAGGGAATCCTGATAAAGGGGTTCGAGAAGGACGGACGAACTTTCGGGGACGTCAAATGCTTCCTTGCATCGATACATAACATGGAGTGCGCGGTTGTCCTTCCCGTGAGATCGCATCACACCGACATAATCGAGGTCATCTGCAAGTTTCACCTCCGCCGATCACTTGGGCTAAAGGATGGCGACCAAGTAGAGCTGGTCGTGTCGCTTTGAGTAGTTCTCAAATCTTCTTCGAGATGTATTCTAGAACGGATTCGAAAACGGCACGTCCGTCGCCGTTTCCGTCAGGATGGCGCGTCCAGTCTGGATGGGTATACCTGAAGAACACTCGCTCCGGATGAGGCATTAGGCCGAATACGTTTCCCTCGGGGCTGCACAAGCCCGCGATGCTGGCGATCGAGCCGTTCGGGCACCATGGATATCCTGCTAACTCACCGTCCGGGTCGACGTACTTGAATACGATCTGGTCGTTCTCCTCCAGCTCCTTGATGATCCTATTCGCGCTGTCCAAAGGAAACATCAGCTTGCCCTCTGCGTGAGCAGAAGGAATCTGGCATATCCTATCCCCAGGAATCCTCGATGTGAAGACGCAGTTGCCTCGATTCACGTTCTTCAAAAGCGTCGGCCTGCATTCGAACCGTGCAGAGTCATTGGTGCCAAGAACTGCCTCAGGGGCTTCGGACATCACACCTGACATTGCTGGCAGAAGGCCCGCTTCGACCAGTATCTGGAAGCCGTTGCATATGCCGAGAACAGGTTTGCCTTCGCGAACAAACTCGACGAGGTCCTTTGACAACCGGCTTCTGAGCCTGGCAGCGAATATTGCGCCTGCGCGAACATAGTCTCCGGCAGAAAACCCTCCCGGGAACACCAACAACTGATAGTCTGACAATGAGCGTCTTTCATCTGACGTGACATCGGTCCCGGTGAGCTGTTTGAGATGAACCTTCTCTGGTTTGGCCCCCAGACGTTTGAAGCAGCGATACGACTCCTCTTCGCAGTTTGTGCCTTCGATCCTAAGTACACAGACTCTCGCATCGCTCACCTTCATCCAACCACCCTCCAGATCGGCTCGTTGAATCTGCGTGCCATTCTATCTAAGCAAACATCAATGAGAGTCCTTCCGGAGACAAGTCGAAGCGAGTGTCCTTCGACGTGTCCCATCTTCATGACCTTGGTGGCTCTATCTCTCGGCAGCTGCCGCTCCTTCCCCTTCCTTACTTCGACGAGCCATCTGCTCGTTCCCTCTGCGAAGAGCTTTGCATCAGATCTCAGACGTCCCATGCCCTCAAGGTTGACGTTCGCTCCCAGATCGCCGCCGATGCACATCTCTGCCAGGGCGACCGCAAGGCCTCCGTCCGATATGTCGTGGCAGGCGACCACTGCTCCTCGCTCAATGCCGCCAACAACAATGTCCAGCCCGGCCCTCAATGCGCTTGTGTCGACATTCGGTATCCTGGGCGAGTAGCTTCCAGTCTTCCTGAAATAGGCGGACGACCCCATTTCGGCCTTTGTCGGTCCCACGAGAAATATCGGGTTTCCCTCGCGCTTCAAATCGCTGGTCACGCACTTCCTGATATCCCTCACTATTCCACATCCCAGGATGGCTGGGGTAGGAAGCACGGGCCCCGTCGGCGACTCGTTGTAGAAGCTGACATTTCCTGACGGTATCGGCAGGTTCAACTCTCTTGCGACCTCACCAATACCTCTGATGGTCTCTCTGAATTGCCAAAGCCTGTCGGGCTTCTCGGGGTTTCCGAAGTTCAGACAGTCCGTGAGCGAATGGGGCCGCGCGCCTACAGCTGCGAGGTTCCTGCACACCTCGTCAACACAGGCCTTTCCTCCTCTATAGGGATCCACGCCTACGGCGAACGGGTTGGATGCGGTGGCTATCGCGAGTCCCCTGAAAGACTCCTCTACGGGTTTCAGCACCGCAGCGTCTCCATGAGACCAGTGTCCCGTCTTGCCGTGAAGGGGCTTCAGAATCGTGTTGGCTCCGACCTCGTGGTCGTATTGTCGGATGACCCAATCCCTGTCGCATATATTGTGGTCCGACAACAATCCCAGCAGTGTCCCATCGTATCGGCTGCGGGTTTTGGGCAGCTTCTCCTTCCTCCTCTTGCCGGCTGCATCAGCTTCACAGGGACGACAGTACTCCGGTCCTTCTGTGAGAAAGTCAAGTTCGAGGTCGAAGACCTTCACATCTTCAAAGAACAGCCTAACGCGTTTCTCTCTTACGATCTTCCCCACTGGCGTCGCAGGAACGTCCCAGAGCTTGAAGATGTGCAGAACCTTCTCCAGGTTCCTGGGAGACACGCTGAGCATCATCCTCTCTTGTGATTCGGATATCCATATCTCCCAGGGAGCGAGCCCTTCCTCCTTCAGGGGGACTCTTGAGAGGTCGACATCTGCCCCGCAGCCACCGGCGAGTGCTATCTCCCCGACCACGCATGACAACCCTCCTCCCCCGAGATCCTTCATTCCATTGACGAGGTTGCGTTCGTTAGCCTCGAGGACAGCATGCATCACGGGCTCCTTCATGATAGGGTCGCCGAGCTGCACCGCCCCCCTAGATTCGGTTTCGCTCTCTTTCGTCAGCACCGCCGATGCGAAAGTAACCCCATGTATGCCGTCTCTGCCAGTTCTTCCCCCAACGAGCACTAGCACATCGCCAGGTCCTCTTACCGCATTCCTTCGCACGTTGCTCTTCTCAGCGATGCCCACGCATCCCACGTTCACTAGGCAGTTGCCGATATAGCTCTCATCGAACCATAGCCCCCCCGACACCGTCGGAACACCCACTCGATTGCCGTAGTCTCTTATGCCTGCGACCACGCCTCCGAGGAGGTACTTCGGGTGCTTGATCCCTTCTGGCAGCCTGGGGAAAGGGTAGTCTAGAGGGCCGAAGAAGAGAGGGTCAACTAGCGCTATGGGTCGCGCGCCCATGCACAGCACATCCCTCAGGATGCCTCCAATGCCTGTGGCCGCACCGCCGTACGGCTCGACCGCGCTCGGGTGGTTGTGGCTTTCGATTCTGAGGGCGTAGGCGTGGTCCCTGTCGAATTCCATCACGCCTGCGTCTCCTCGGTCAATGACATGGCGATTGGTGATGCTGAAGACATATTCCTTGAGGAATGCCTTCGAACTCTTGTAGCAGCAGTGTTCGCTCCAGGCCTGACCTATTGATTGGAGCTCGACGTCGGTCGGGTTTCTGCCCCTCCTCACGAAATGCTCCTTGATTCTGCGCATCTCGTCGAGGGACAATGCAGTGCCGCTGTCACGGCTGATTTCGATTAGATCATCATCGGAAGCTCCTGCGAGATCGATTTCGCTCAACTCGAAGGGGACATCCTGAGGAATGTAGAGCCTGGCTGTCGGCATCTAGCCCCCTCACTTCACGACGATGGAGTAATTGTGTATCACCGGATTGGCTAGCAGCTTCCTGCACATCTCCTCGACTCGCCGCTCTATTTCGGTCTTTCTACCCCCCATCTCGATCTCGAATACCTTCACGCTCCTCACCTCACGGATGCCCTCGAATCCGAGGAGCTCAAGGGCCTTGAGAGTGTTCCTTCCCTCTGGGTCCGCTACCCCTTTCTTCAGCGTGACCCTGACCTCAGCAACTGCCATAGTATGGTCACCGGTGACGGCATTATGATTGCGTGTACTTAGCTTTACGGGCAACCTCTCGCGGCCACAACTATCACAACTTCCTGCCGAAGGCCAAGTAGCCGGTATGACCCATCATCTTGGAACTCGGTCTCACACCAAACTCGTGTACTATCATCTCTCGCTGAAGGTTCTCTATGGCGAACAGTTCTCGGAAGCCTGCGTCGCGCATTGCCTTGACGGTCGACTCGAGCTGATTGGCATTGGACACGTAGCAGCATATGTGTCCGCCATGCCTGATAGCGCGATGCATGTTCGCGACTGCGTCCCACGGGTTCGGCATGTCTAGGACAGCTGCATCGGCATCTTTGACTGTCTCAGCAGTGCAGATATCATCGATACTGAGCTCCCAGTACTCCTGCAATCCTGTCTTTCGTACGTTCCTCTTGGCGACCGAAGCGTGGTCTTTCCTGAGTTCGTATGAATAGACGCGTCCGTTCGGAGCAACTGACTTGAGCAGCACGATGGTGAGAGCGCCCGAGCCGACACCTCCTTCTATGACTATGCTGCCACAAGCGATGTCGACATAGTGAGGTATCGTGAACCCGTCCTTTGGCGTGACTATCTGGGCCTTTCTTTCGATGGCGGCAAGAAAGTCACTGATCGAGGGCTTCACAATGAGCAGGGTGCCTGTGCCCACCGATATGTTGTCGCCATACGACGATTCGCAGATTGCCGAACCGTCGACAACACCCAACGTCCGTACCTCGATCATATTGCGTTCGGCCTCTAGGAGATGTCTTCCCCCACGATCGTCGACTAGCAATACACTTGCGCCTTCCTTTATCAAACCGGTCACCTATATTGCCCGTTTGCGGAAATCTGTGCTGCTGATAAGATCGTCATGAAATCATCCTCGAATCTCTACTGCAGGCTTGACAATGATGTCAACGTTCTCCGCCGTCGATTCGCATTCCGTGCATCCAGACGGAGAAATGAATCGACCTTTAATGGCAATCCTTTCGCCATTCTTGCAGGATCGTGGTGGGTCGAATGGCTGGCCTGCGCAGACCCCTATTTCGGCGCTGCCACGCTTCAGCGAGGATGGCGTTCTTCTCGAATCAGCCAAGTCCCATACTAGATCTAAAGCCGTCGCCCTTGCCCTATGCGATGACATTTCTGCCACAAACGATTCTTGAGAATCGTATGACCACATCCCTATTTGAAATGCGCCAATCAGAAAGGCGCCACGTCGGCGAATCCGTTTGAGGCGTCCCTGGCCAATGTCTCGCTTGTGTTTTGGAGCGCTGCCCGAACGACTGGCATTCGGGCGAAAACCGACAATATCTAATACGGCTTCGTCCTTTTTGTGGTTGACTCTCAGGAGGCCGGCCGCAAGAGTGATGATGAGCTTCTGGTAGAAGCTCAAATCGAAGTTTTCTCGCTGCCATGCCTTACATGAGAATGCTGATTTGGGAGGAAACCTGTGATGAGCAAAGGCTTGAAGGCAGAGGTCAACAAGTGCACTGGTTGTCAGATGTGCGCCCTGGTATGTTCGGCTTCACACTTGGGCAAGTTCAATCCCAGTGAATCGATGATGAAAGTGACGGACCTTTACCCAGAACCGGGAGAAGTCAAACTGAACTACTGTACTCATTGTGACGAACATCCGTGTGCGGAGGAGTGTCCCGCAGAGGCAATAAAGCTCAACGAGGCGCTCGGAATCTATTATGTTGATAGAGACGAATGCACCGGATGCGGCATGTGTGTCGAGGTATGCCCGTACGAAGGATGTTGGATGGACCCATCCGAGTCGTATTCCATTAAATGCGACCTGTGCGGAGGGACTCCCCAATGCGTTGATGTGTGTCCCAAGGGAGTACTGAAGAGGTGATCATGATGGCGGACGGCTACACAGGAAATGTGCTGAGGGTCAATCTATCGGAAGAAAAGACGTCGGTCGAGCCGTTGAATCGCGAATGGGCCAAGGAGTTCATCGGCGGAAAGGGCCTTGGTGCGCGCTATCTGTTCGAGGAGCTGAAGCCTGGCACTGACCCGCTTTCCCCGGAGAACGTGCTTTCGATTTGGACAGGGCCGCTTGTCGGCACAATGGTTCCCCTCACAAGCAGATACGCTGTTATCACCAAGTCGCCCCAGACGGGGACGTTCCTGGACACGTATGCTGGTGGCTACTTCGGTCCCGAGCTGAAGTATTCAGGGTTCGACGCAGTCATCATCAAGGGCAAAGCCGCTACGCCGAGCTACCTGTACGTGAACGACGGCAAGGCGGAGATACGTGATGCTAAGAACGTCTGGGGCAAGGACGCGTTCAAGACCGAAGAGATTCTGAGAGAGGAGGTTGGTGAGAAGGCCGCCAGGATCGCGGGCATTGGTCCTGCCGGGGAAAAGCTATCGCGGATAGCGGGCGTCACTTCAGATATAACGAGGAATGCTGGTCGTGGCGGTGCCGGCGCTGTTTTCGGGTCCAAGAACTTGAAGGCGGTCGTGGCAAAGGGATCTCTGGGAGTCGAAGTGCCCAAGATGGACGAATTCGTCAAGATGGCCAAACATATGCTCCTCAAGGACGTCGTCGAAAATCCAGAACACGCTGGCTTGGTTACGGACGGTACGCCCATCATCGTGGACATGAGCCAGGACGCGGCCATATTGCCGACAAACAACTGGCATAGTGGCCAGTTCGATGGATACAAGGGAATTGACTCGGACGCGCTCAAGGACAGGGTCTTCGTCAGGAAGAAGGCCTGCTTCGCTTGCGGCATAGCTTGTGGTAGCTGGGCGAAGGTCAAGGACGGAGCTTTCAAAGGGGCCTCCACTGAAGGGCCGGAGTACGAAACGCTCGGCCTTGCAGGGTCAAATTGCGGCATCAGGAACATAGAAGCGATTGTGAAATTCTCGGAGGAGTGCGACAGGTTGGGGCTCGATACGATCTCTGCAGGAGCTGCAGTCGGCTTCGCTATGGACATCTACGAGAAGGGCTTGATAACGAATGAGGACACGAGCGACCTCGACTTGAGGTTCGGCAATGAAGAGGCGTACACGAAGATGCCTGAGATGATTGCCGAGAGGAAGTCCAGAATTGGAGACCTCCTGGCAGAGGGTACATTGCTTGCTGCAAGGAAGATTGGAAAGGACACAGAGAAACTCGTCATGCATGCCAAGGGGAGCGAGTACCCCGCCTACGACCCGAGAGGCTCCATCGGAATGGCGCTCGCCTACGCCACATCGGACAGGGGTGCGGACCACAACCGTGCCTGGCCCGTAGCTTCGGACGCGTACGGCGACGGTGATCCGTGGAGTACCGAGGGCAAAGCCGCGATTTGCCACGAGGAGCAGATTATGAAGAGCTACAAGTGGAGCATGATATACTGCGACTTCTACGGCGTCAGCCCAGAGAATATGGCTATGTACTACACAGCAGTTACTGGCCTCCCGGCAGATGAGAATTGGCTCAACTCAGTAGGCGTACGGGTATGGAACCTAGCAAGGGCGTTCAACGTCAGAGAGGGCTTTTCGAAGAAGGATGACACGATGCCCGAAAGGATGATGTCGGAACCGTTGCCGAGCGGCAAGACAAAGGACAAGACGGTCCCGCGCGAGTCGTTCGACAAGATGCTCGCTGAGTACTACCAGCTATGGGGTTGGGACGAGGACGGCCGACCCACAAAGAAGGCTCTGGAAGAAGCAGGCCTTGGAGAGATCATCGGAAAGCTCGACTATTTGAAGTGATAAACCCGAGGACCAGACATGGCGAATATCGGAAGCCACGTCTGGTCTATCGCCGCCTTCTTCGCATACTGTCCATTCTAAAATACATACATTATATATATTTGAATATAATACATATTGAATATATTTAGCGTTCTCAAAACGCTTTCATCGATAATTCCAATGCGGTCGAATGGATGACAATCGAACTCATATATATGCGAAATATTCAATGGTGACAGGGTTCCAATTAAAAGGTCTTCAAGAACCCCCCTTTCAAACTGTACGCAGGCAAATAGAAATACCCCCGTCTCCAAGGATATATATGCAATCAGTCCTTTACCCAGAACAGCGAGGAGCGTCGGCTCCCTGATATGGCCAGACATCATGGATTGTTGTGGGTTTGGCTCTTCAGAGTGGTGCGCAGATGAGCGGTGAAACAGTCAGATTCGGGCTTGTGTTTAGCCCTGGCAAGTGCAACGGGTGCAAGGAATGCGAAAAGGCGTGCATCGCATCAAAGAAATCCAGTGTGGCAATCGGTAGATCGAGGATAGTGGTCGAGGAAGACGGCGACTCATACAAAGCTGCTGTATGCGTTCATTGCGAGCAGTGCCCCCCAAGTGAGGTCTGTCCATCGGCCCTCTTCGAATTCGATAATGATGGCAAGTACTGGACTCTGGACGAACACAGGTGTTTCGCATGCATGGCGTGCATACCGCGCTGTCCGTACGACGGAGTTCTTTTCGAGGGCAAGTTCGGCATAGAGACCGCATACATGTGCAACCTATGTGGTGGCGATCCCAAATGCATCAAAGCCTGCCCCGAGGGCGCGTTGACCCTCAACGATGCCCGGGGGAATGAGAGATGAGTGAGATGGTGGAGAAAGAGGCCGTTGGCGAGACCGCGCAGGCGCTGAAAATGAAGACGAAGAGGGTGGACGGAAGCGGGAATCAGCCCACAAGCATGGACGATGAGTTTCCTTTGCCCGATTGGGTGGCTGATTGGGCGCGAGAAGCTCCGAAGCTGTTGGTCAGAGCGCCAGGACCCAAGAGCAAATCCATAATCAAGATCGACCGGGAGTACGTCTCGTACGCATACGATAGATGCTTCACGTTCACCTTCGAGAAAGCTTCTGGCGCTTCGGTGATGGACGCCGATGGGAATGTGCTATTGGACTTCACGGCCGGCATAGGCGTCGAAAACGCAGGCTGGACTCACCCAAAGGTAGTCAAAGCCATCCAGGATCAGGCGTCCAAGTTGATACATTCGATGGCCAACGACGCCTACTTCGAAAAGGAGGCGCTATTCGCGAAGCTACTGCACGAGATATCTCCTGGAAAGGCATTGAAGGGGACTTTCTTCGGCAACAGCGGCGCGGAAGCCGTCGAGGCGGCGTTCAAACTCTCGAGATATTTCACGAAGCGGAATGAGCATGTTGCGTTCTTCGGATCATACCATGGGAGAATTGGTGCTGGTCTATCGTTGACAAGCAGGTTGAAGCTCAGATACAGCTACGGTCCGCTGCTGCCCGGGATCGTGTTCACCCCTTACGCATACTGCTACAGATGTCCTTTCAAGCAGACGTACCCTGAATGTGGGCTGTGGTGTGTCGATTACCTTGAGAATCAGGTACTCGAACTCGGCGGCCCGACAGGACCGATATCGTCCATTGTAGTCGAACCGATACAGGGAGAGGGTGGTTATATCGTACCGCCCAAGGAATTCCTTCCGAGGCTGAAGAAGATTTGCGAGAGTCAGGGTGCATTGCTGATTGCCGACGAAGTGCAAACAGGGTTTGCCAGGACCGGCAGAATGTTTGCATGCGAACACTTCGATGTGGTTCCTGACATTTTGGTGATGGGCAAAGCGCTCGGAGGGGGAGTTCCACTCGGCGCAATAATCGCCAGGAATGACATAATGAAGAAATGGAGGCCCGGCTCACATTCATCTACTTTCGGTGGTAATGCCATCACCATGGCTTCCGGTCTCGCGCATGTTCAGGCGATAATCGAGGAGAACCTGGCAGATCGCGCAGCGAAGCTGGGCGCGTACACGATGAAACTCCTGCGAGAAATGCAGCAGCGCAGGGAAATAATAGGCGACGTCCGCGGTCGCGGCCTTATGATTGGTGTCGAGCTTGTGAAGAACCAGTACACGAAAGAGCCCCATGAGGCTACCACGATCCAGGGCAAGTGTTGGCGGAACGGTCTCATGACGATTACATCAGGCAGCTACGGCAATGTCTTTAGGATCGCTCCTCCACTCTGCATATCGAAGGCGCAGGTAGAGAAGAGCCTGTCGATCTTCGAACAGGCTCTGAAGGACGAGGAGGAATTCCTCAAACTGGGGACTTCCGCCCCTCCTGGATGAGTCTGCCTCCTGACCAAACGGCCGGGACGACGAAGATGTCGATTAGCAGGCGGGGACCGTGCCGGTATGGAATCCGTGCTTCTTCCTAGACCGCAAACGGATGGGCATGGCATTTCATCCCTGACTCCGTTACTCAGGGTTGTCCTTCCGTCTCCATGCCCTATTTCCGAGCATCTAATCATTGCATCGGACCCCCAATTCAAAGCTTATCACGAATCAAATCCTTCGGCGCACGAAGTGTGGCAAGATATACCAGGGTTGGTGTTGATAAAGAAGAGCCTCAAGCCGTTGTTGTAATCAGGTAAAGAAGATGCCAATCTACGTGCTGAAGGCTGGAGCATGAATCAGGCTTATCATCAGCCACGGAATGACTTAATTCGCGATAGCCACGAGTTCGCCCTTCTGCTCAGGCTTCTTCTTATAACTGAATGTAGACGTCTTTCGTGTATAACGGCCCTACCTCGTATATGAAGGAGTGCCAAATAGGCGGACTATCGAAAGGATCTATCACAGCTTCAGCATCCGAAACGAGAATTACCGAGTGAGACCCTGCAGTGACCGACCACACTCCCGCAATCTTCCATCCTCCCGTGTCAACTAAAACGAACGCTTTGTGGACATCATCGATATAGACGCCCACAAGCATGGCGCTCTGCTGGTCGTGAGCGACCAGAATCTTGATCTTGGACAAAGGCTGAGTATAGATTATGCCAATGGATGCAAGCACCACAATGAGGATAGTGGCAGCGGCGGCGAGCACTTTTCGGTGCGTCAAGAGCCAGGGTTTCTTTTGGATGGTAGAAATGGCGACTATTGGCTGTTCCTCTGGAGCCTGTTCTGGTCGAGGCAATTCTGCTCCGCAATACGCACAGTGTTCCTCTTCATTGGGTACTTCAATCTGGCAGACCGGACATTTCATAGCAGTATCCTTAGGTCTCAGATTTAAGTGCCGCAATATAGCCTTTTCTTATGAGTCTTGAAAATCATCAGGTGATGAATCGTTCGGGGGCATTGTCCCAATGCTTTTGAAGACCTGCCGGAGTTCGGTGAGACGAACTCTGTTCATGATAGTCTAAGAACGCCGAATATGATTTCAAGAATAACCGCATTACAGTGGTCTGGTGGGGAGTTTGGACTCTATCAGGAAGATTGCCATAATTGTCGGAGCGTTGTTCATAACGGCAACGGTTGCATATTCCATCGGCATTGCACTCATAGACCCCATTCTAGATGCACCGGATTATATCACCGAGATTGCTGAGAATGAGAATCAAGTGAAGATAGGATCTCTATTCGTGTTGATAGATGCAGTTGCAGTTGTCGGCATTGCAGTCATGATCTTCCCGGTTCTGAGAAAGGTCAATGAATCCTTGGCATTGTGGTATGTCGGCGCTAGGATTGCCGAGAGCATACTCTTCATCATCTTCGTATTTAGCGTGCTGATGCTGTCAACACTTAGCAAGAATTCTGCGAATGCAGGAGCTATGGATTCCGCTCATGTTCAGACTTCAGGTGACTTGTTGATAGCAGTGGGTGGATGGGTTGATGTCCTCAACTATACAGCGGTCTTCGCTATTGGTGCTCTGTTCCTATACTTCCTTCTGTATCAGTCAAGACTCGTTCCTAGGCCCCTGTCTGTCTGGGGATTTCTCGGAGGAATGTTGTGCATCGTCGCGGGTTTGAGTGTCATGTTCGGGGCGGATTCCTCATCGGTGGGTGTGATCGCTTTGTATCTTCCGATAGCTGCGAATGAAATGGTGCTGGCCGGATGGCTCATAGTCAAAGGATTCGACCTATCTGCAGCACAGGAATCTTTTGGGAATGAACCAACTGCGAAGGAGGAAACCTCATGAAAGATTATGCCTGGTACAGTTGGGAGTCTCCTGTCGGAATGGGAATAGGCCTCACGGGATTGGGTCTTTTCTTCTTCCTTGGCGCTCTCGCACTTAGTGTGTTGGTGAACCTGTAGACGAGATTTCGGGAACCGCAATCTTGCTCGAATAGGTGACATCATCTGAATTCGCACTGCATCACTATGACCCTTTCTCAGGAGCAGACCGCTTCTTCGCATACTTCTTGAAGAAGACCGCGCCGAAAACTATAGCCATAGCAGCAAGAATCATTGTGCTTATCGGCGTGAACGAGCAATGAGATTTGTATCCCAACACGCTCTCCTTGCTTGCGGAAGAATCTGGAATCACTGTGAGTGCTGCAGATACTGCAGAACCAATGAATCCTGCAACGACAACCAGCAGTAACAGAATCTTCCCGAATAGAATTATGAGCTTCATCAGCATGTCTCCATGCATTCTTAATGACTCTCAACTATCTAAAGTTCTTTTCGACTCCATAGGCCTTCTTCCGTGTGCAACTGACCCTACATGCAGTTCCATTGCGACAGCCACAAGAATATATATCGACAAATGACTCCCTATTGGCCGTGGGAGATACGGGGTCGGGAGGTCATGGAAGGCTGTATTTCGCAGACAATCTGCGTTGGTCCATGATTGTGCTAGTCGTTTTCATACATGCCAGTGTTACATACGGACCACTGGGTTCCTGGTTCTACAGGGATTCCGTAAATGCCACTGAGACATCGGACGTCATCCTTTCAATATTTGGAGTATTCGTTCAAGGGTTCTTCATGGGCATGCTCTTCCTTCTCGCGGGGTATTTCACTCCTGGGTCCTTTCAAAGAAAAGGAATGACCAAGTTTGTCAAGGACCGTGCGATCAGGCTGGGGGTACCAGCAATGATATTCATATTCTTCATCGCACCTCCGATAGTATACTACCCAAATGAGGATTACTGGCGGGGACAGGGCACAGCGACTTTCGTTGAATGGCTCGGAGACTACCTACCAGACCCTTCAAAATGGGACACAGGTCCACTTTGGTTCACTTTAGCACTGCTTGCATTCACCTTCGTTTGGGTCGGGATGGCTTCTCTGAGAGGTGGCTGGAATTCGGACGGCAGAATACGATTGAGATACTGGCACTTGCTTGCAGTCGTGTTTATAATGGGACTCGGCTCCTTCGTTGTCAGAATATGGCATCCCATCGGAACTGACGTGTGGAATATGCAACTGTGCTTCTTTCCTCAATACATAACGCTCTTCATGCTAGGAACGTTTGCGTTCGGTGACAACTGGCTGTTGGGAATAGAGAGAGGAATGTCACGGCTCTGGAATGTGATTCTGATCATATTGGTCATCGTAGTCTTCCCTATACTCACTGTTGCCGGAGGCGCATTGGAGGAAGAGACTGGAACGGACGCGTATTTCGGTGGATTACACTGGCAATCCTTAGCTTTTGCCTTCTGGGTTGAGTCCTACTGCGTCGCGATGATCGTGTCTCTATTGTTTCTCTACAAGGAGAGACTCAACTACCAGGGCAGGGTCTTGAAGTATCTCTCCGATAACTCGTTCACCGTCTATGTATTTCATGCGCCAGTGGTAGTAGGAATAGGAATGGCACTGCACTCTGTGGATTTGCCCGTATTGCTGAAGTTCCTCGTGCTCGCTCTGTGTTGTCTACCGCTTGTGTATCTCTTGGCAGGGTTCGCGTTTCGAAAGATACCGCTGCTGAGAAGGATTCTTTAGTTCATTATGGGTGTCAATCATTTTAGGACTTTCATCGCCCTTCCGCCTCTATGACATTTCCGAGTGGAAATTCTCGTCTCGGATATAAATATTGTAGATAGTATTAAAATTTTTGAGGTCCTGGATAGTGAGTTTGAACTTGACGGTGTCTTAAGGCTGAGGCTCGGCAATCAAGAGCCTGCGCAGTATCTATGTTATTGTCGTCTGTGGGCCATACACGGGAGATCTGATAATCGGGTTGTTCCAATCGGCACCGTCTGCGACAGACTATGAGTCATCTCTGCCGAAAAGGGTTAAGTCTAATCTCGAGGATATAGGCTTCGGATGAATAGGCTTGTGGCACTAGCAGCCCAATCTGCCATGAGTTTCCTTTCGTGGGTGGCAGACTACTACTATCCTAACGCATACCTCGAGAAGGCTTTCTACACATTTCTCGCCCTAGCCATTGTGTACTTCATTTTCCGGCTGGCTTTGGAGAACGCAATCGTCAGAACGATCAGGGATGACAAGACGAGGTATTCTGTGAGAAAGGCGATTTCCATCGTATACATCCTAGTATTTGCGTTGGTTTTGATCCGTATATGGGTCGAGGACTCCGAGGCCATCCTCGTATCCTACGGTCTTATTGGAGCGGGGATTGCCATAGCTCTTCAGGACGTGTTCAAGAACTTCGTAGGTGGAATACTGATTTTCTCGTCGGGAACGTATCGCGTGGGCGACAGGATCGAAATCGACTCCAAGTTCGGCGACGTGATCGATATTGGACTGATGTATACAACCCTCCTTGAGCTGCGCGAATGGGTCGAGGGCGACCAGGCCACGGGAAGGCTCACCATCCTGCCGAATGGGAAGGCCATCACTGCTGTGGTCCACAATTACACAAAGGACCACAGCTTCATTTGGGACGAGATCGAGTTGCCGGTAACCTATGAAAGCGACTGGAAATATGCGATTGAGCGATTCTCTGCAGTGATTGAGGCTGAAGCGGCAGAGTTGACAAGGCATGCTGAAAAGGATATGATGAACATCATGGCGAAGTATTACCTGCCAAAGCGTGGAGTGGAGCCTGCGATATTCCTGACCATTACTGATAACTGGATTAATCTCTCCATCAGATACATTGCCCTTGTGCGTGAAAGAAGAGTTCTGAGAGATAGGATTTACAGGAGGTTGTTGGAGGAAATCAACAGCTCTGAAGGGCGAATTGAGATAGCCTCGGAGACCTTGGGAATCTCCCATTTTCCAGAGGGAGCCACGAATGCTGGCGTGTAGCGAGGGGCCTTCGCCGTCGGAAGTCATACAATCATAGATGCTCTTCCTGCGATTATCATTTGAGTGGAGTGATGGGAAGGCGCAGTTGCTGGAATTTGCGTCTTGAGACGGCTAGGTTTCCTTCACTTTGTCTCTGTCTGAAGGAAAGAGATCTTCCGAAATTACACTCCTTGCACACTCTAGTATTCATCATAGTCTACATGCAAATGATGTCTAGTCAGTATCAGGAAGAATTGACAGGCGTCCGTTGAAGCGTTACAGGCAACACACTCGCGTCCACTGAGACTGTTGCAGGCTAAATTATGCCTCAGAAACGAAATCCGCCCCAAAGGATTATCAGAGCGGTTAGAACGGACAAAAGTACACACCAAATGCAGATTGCCACGATAGTGAGTTTCCTAGCTTTACTCGATTCCCACCACGAACGGGGCCAAACGCCTTGGGCAACGAAGATGAGAACTCCGGCAAGATTTACACAGATCAGGTTCGTCATGAAGAGAAGCAGAGCGTCAATCGCTAGGTCAAGATTGCCGGAACCTATCAGCAAGCCAAATGTCACCAGCGGAGGCAACAAGGCGACGGCTAGCATGACGCCCACCAATGCTGTCGATACGCCGATTGTGAGAAACAATGCCCCGGCGCTGCCTGATGCTAGCGCAAGCCCTATGTCGCCGAGGCCGACCTCGGTTCTTGCAGCCAATTCTGAGGTGCTCGGGTTCACATTGAGAAGGTAACCGAGGGTTAGGGATAGGACACATGTCAGAAGAACGCCTACCGTGAGGGTACGGATTGACAATCTGGCGAGCTTCACATCGGCCAGAGTCGTAGCGAGAGATAAGGCCATGTTCGGCCCTAAAAGAGGAGCGATAACCATGGCCCCGATAATCACTGCGACGTTGTCCCTGACCAAGCCTACAGATGCTACTATTACTGATAGTGCAACGGTCACGAGGTAGACTTTGGTGAGTTTGGCGGTTCCCATAGTCTCGTTGTAAAGCTCCTCCCTGCCTATCCTGCCCTTTCTTTTCGGTTCCTCTGCGCCATCTTCATCATCTGTCTTTTCTTTCTCTTCCTTTGGCCGCGGCAAAGAGGCGGTTATCGGGTGCACGATTATTCTATACCCATCCAAGTTGTGAAAGCGTTGGTCGAGATGATCCGTCAGAGATTCAGTTTCCTCGGAAGATAAGAGTATTCGGTACATCGTCCTCTTCTCTGAAACCTTCAGGACCCAATTCTCCTCGATGTCCATGCCCTCAAGGATCTCGTTGACGAGCTGTTCGTTGCCTACAGGCAGGATCAGCTCAATAAGTCTGAGCGCCACCTTCTATCTCCTCCATGTCTACTCTCTCACCGATTTCCAGAATCTCACTACTCCCTATTCAATAGTGCGCAGCTTACAGCCATGATTACGGAAATGATTACATTTCCTTTCTCGTAATCGGTATAGTCGAAGTCATTGTTCTGCCCAGACTGACTACGTGATGGATTCCATTCGACATTTTCTTGGAGATTCCCGCCCCTATGGCTTTTTCTCCGGGCGTCCGATGCTTCTAATCTCGACTGGATGGAAAGAATCAGATGGCTTCCGAGAGCTCATTCCATAACTGGCCCGATCCTTCACGCAAGAAATAGGATGAACTCATTCATGGTCTAGTCGCCCTCGATGAAATCTCGGAGCATTTCATCCACCTTGTTCCAAGAGTATGACTCTGGTTTGTCTGATACCGCCACAGTAATCTGGTCGCCCTTGATTCTGTACCTTCCTCTGACTGTCATATCTCCGATTGCTGGTAACGGCATGTCTCCTGAGAAGGTTCCTCTAGACAAATCTCCCACGAATGTCACGGACTTCTGAGCTGCTCTCCTCTTGATTGTCGCAAGTCTCTCAGCCGGATCTCCTACCAGAGTGTATCTGAAATCCACACTTAGCACCAACACCGCATTATTCTCCAGCCCATATGGCTCTTTCTCTGCCGTCCCGCTCCTAATGCCTTTTCCTATAATCGGTAGAGAGCATTCACAAGGCAAGGTACTAATATCGCATAACACCGTTATACGACTGCCTCGAAGGGTGGTTCTAGGAGCGGAGGAGGACGAAGGAAGAGCTTCATCGAATCCTGCGACCTACCCCTCGGAATCGTCATCGCGTTGGTCACACTCGCGCTGGTGCAGTTCTTCGTTCTGAGGGGTCGCAAGGGCGGGCGAGTTTCGACTATCATTGGAGTTCGCTGCTCTAAAGAAGGCATGCTAGTGATAGTTATGCAAAGTTCGAATAATCCGACCGGAGAGGGGCTGGCGAGATGATTATTACGAAGAATGGAGCATATGTGCTACTGATTCTTGCCGTCTGTTTGTGGGCTACATCGGCAACCATTTCCACGCTGGCAATGGACGAAGGAGTGTCTGTGATTGAACTCACAACTATCGGGTTCATTTTCGCAAGTATCGTCTTCTTTCCGCTTGTCGCGATGTTCGACCGCAAGTCTCTGAGGATTGATCGAAGAGACATACCGACCTTCGTTGTGTTCAGTTTCATCGCAGGCGCAATGCTGAACCTAGCGTTTTTCGGAGCAATCAGTGAAACCACGGTGGCAATTGCAGTCATTCTCAATTTCACATACCCTAGTATCGTTAGCGTTGTCTCCTTGTTCATCTTCAAAGAAAGGCTTTCAACGCAGAAGCTCTTGGCCTTGCCGCTTACCTTCTTCGGGTGTGTATTGGTCGCCGGTTCTCCTCTTATCGAGGGGAACATTTCGGTAGGTTGGTTTGCCGTCGGTCTGGGTCTCCTATCCGCCGTTGGCAGTGCAACCTACTACATAGGGGGGAAGAAACTCGAAGAGAAGTACTCAGCAAACACTGTGGTTCTCTATTTGTTCATGCTTACTACTATCATGCTCGTGATTGCCGCGAATCCTGTTTCTCTCCTCCATGTCTCATTCACTACGAATGCTTGGCTTCTCATATTCATGCTCGCAGTGCTTCCCGGGATTCTGGGATTTCTTGCGTCTCTTGTCGCCCTAAGGCACATTGAAGCGAGCAAGGCTAGCATAATCTCGAGCATAGAGCCAATGTTAGCTATCGGAATGGCCTTCGTAGTACTCTCCGAAGGAGTTACGGCTATTCAGCTGGCTGGAGCAGCCGTTACCGTCATTGGCATCATTTTACTGCGTCTAGGCAAGAGCTAACAGATGATTAGAACAGCTTGTCCGCCCCTATGGCCTTTTCTCTGGTACACTGACCGGAGAAAGAACATATAT
>CP070736.1:782702-813271 GCA_020347645.1 Methanobacteriota archaeon
GTCTGCTTCGAAAGAGTCCGTCCCCATCCAATGAGTCGTCCAATTCTCCACCAGATACACAGAGATACCTGTGATGATTACAGTCGAAGCCAACAGAATTGCCGTGCCTCTAGTCAACGTCGCAATCCTTGTCGGGAACTTGAGTCCTCTCTTCTCAGATTTGGTGACCACTCCGGGAGGTCGGGCGTAAGCGCCACGGAAACTCATGCCACTGATCAGTAGGAAGAAACCACTAATCATATACGCTGTAAGAAGGTGATGTCCCGAGCGCTCCGGTGGAAAGTCAACAACAAGGAAGAGGGACATTACGGCCAAGGGAGCGGCAGCGCACCCGATCCCGAACCACCTTCTGACGCTCCTCTTCCTGCTGACCCGCCGTCTCGTGCCATAAGAGAGCATAACAAGACATGCGCCCACGACGGATACTGGATAGAGCCAGTTATTCCATTCTGTTGTCATTCTGCCCCAGAGGCCAAACTCCTCGTTAGAGAAAACCAACGATAGATATGCGAACGTCAGCACACACGCAAGGACGGACGATGCAGCTAGCGCAGCGACCTGAAGAATCTTATTCAACCTCCATTCTGAAGTTCTTAGGAACGCAGCCCTCAGCGCGACCGCCGAAGCCACTATGCTCACGAGCGGCAGCATAATCAGAGACGTGAATTCCGCAGATAGTGGAGCATCTGTAGCGAAGTCCGACGGCAACGACCATTTGCCCTCGCCGAGGTTGCTTGTATCGTATGGAGCAATTGCCGGGCCAACCGCAGCAAGTATTGAGAAGACCACGAGTATTCCGACGCCCATCGCACCCATCGGATTTCTAAGGATTTGCGTGGTGACGTCAAGAAGCCGTTTGGCAGTCAGACGGGCCTTCTCGATCCGAACCTCATCTAGGAACGGTATCCCGACAGATTTGCCCTTTTCATCACGCCTCGCAGACATCTTACCATCCCTATGAGATCTTAATCCTCGGATCAATGTACAAGAGCAGTAGGTCAGCGATGAAGTTCGCAACGATAACCGCGACACCGCCAATCACGATGATGAACTGCAGAATGGGAAAGTCCAACGTCTCAATAGCCTTGATCGTCCGATAGCCAATGCCTGGATAATTGAATATGACCTCTACCTGATAGGCACCTCCGATTATGAACGCGATATACATGGCAATCAAGGCGATCATCGGTGGCAATCCATTGGGAAGAGCATGCCTTCTGAGCACGTCGTAATCACTGCATCCCTTCGCTCTCGCAGTTACGATGAAATCCTCGGTGAACACATCGATCAGTGAACTACGCATTACAAGCGATATGCCCGCGACTGAAGCGAGAGCGAGAGTCAACGACGGCACAATCAGGTGTTTGACCACGCTAAGCACTATCGGAAGAGTCCATTTGAACTCAGACCCATAAGTATCGGTATCATAGTATCCAGCCAGAGGGAATTGAGGCCACCAATTCAGCCCAAAAGGGTGTGAATTGAAGAGTAGCTGCAGAATTATTGCGAACCAGAAGACTGGCATTCCGTAGAAGAAGAGGGATAAGGCACTGGAGCCGAGATCAAACGGCCCCCCTCGCCTGAACGCGGCATATGCGCCAATGGCCATCCCAATGAGAATCGTGAAGATTGTCGAAGCCCCGACGAGTAACAACGTCCATCGCATATCATTGGCAATTATATCCGCCACAGGGCGCGCATTTGCCATGTACGAGGTGCCCCAATCAAGCGTGATTGTGTTGTAGAGATAGATCACGAACTGCTCAGGCAGACTCTCATTAAGGTGGAACTTCTCCATCAGCTCAAACCTGAGTGATTCGTCGAATTTCGGATCACGTGGAACCATGTTGAGTACCGGATTGCCCGGCATCATATGGATAAGAATGAAGTTGAGGAGCATCACGCCGAATATCGTGATGATGACGTTAACGACCCGACGAGCAATAATCCCTCTGAATGATCGTCTCCCGGCCGTCAGTCCACCTCCTCCTCGGATAGGTCATCAGGCTCATCCAGCAGGATGCTCTCTCTGAGTTTCAGCTCTTCAAGAGAAACGCCTTGTGCCTCGAGCCGTTTCCGCCGCCTTCTTGTCCAAACCAGGTTTAGAACGACCGCGACGGGAATCATCAGAATGATTATTAGGGCAGTGTAATCCCACCAGCTCCAGGAATCGGTGACCCTGTCGAACGGCAGATCGACGACCACTGTTGCCACTTTGGTTCTTTCGTGCGTGAGAATGCCAAAGATCTCATTGTCTGAATACGTTATAGTCACGTTATAACTCCCTACTTCAGAATATGAGTGACTGACGACGCAAGTAACACTCCCGTTCACATACTCTGTCAGGTTGAAGCTGAGAATGGAACTGTTGTCGCCAAAATCCCACGTCATCTCGATAACGTCCATCTCAGGATCTAATAGCGAAATGAAGAACTCGATCTCCTCTCCAGGGGTTGCATGATTGCCGGCATCATATGTGAAGTTGAAACTGACAACACTAGGCGGCATATTGTTGGAGGCAACGGTGAATTCCCTGTAGCTCACAGCTTCATGCCCGGGAATGCCATCAGAGATGACGACCGAAACGTTGTATATGCCAGTTTGATCGAAGCATCTCTCCTGCCGGAAGGTGTAAATGATCGGTCCTCCGGCAGAGACATTCACCATGGAATCTCCCCCGTCGTCGAGGTCCCAGGTCGCGGTTATGACATCACCATCGACGTCTCTTGTCTGAATCGCGAACGTTACAATGAAGAACCCTATGTCGGTATCGATCTGTGGGCTCTCTTCGGACATAGCGATTTCATCAACAACCGATGGGGGCGAGTTGCCGACCACGGTTACAGAGATTGACTTGGTCACGTTGTGAGCTAAATTCTGGTACGGATCAAGCCCATCACAGACATAGAGCCGCACATCATAGTCACCGGGTGATTCAAACGCGTATGTGATGTTGTTCCACACCTTTGTGCCAGGTGGTGTGACGTCCGTGTGATAGGTAGCCACATAGACATCCTCGTAGCTATTGTTGAAGACGAATGTCCATGTCAACGCCTCCCCCTCCGGGTCGGTCGCGTTGGCGTAGAAAGTCACTTCATCCATCGAATCGACTGAGATGTCGGAAGAAGAAAGTCCGATAACCGGATATCCGTTTGGAGGCAACTCAACAGTAATCTGACGGGTTGCCGTCTCCGTGTGCGTGTAAGGATCCTCTAAGGTGACCACAAGCGAGAAGTACATCTCTCCTCCGATGCCTGGGCCAGTCACGGGATACCATGCGTGGGTCTGATTGAAATACACCCCAGGTAGAGCGGTTTCAGTTGTGTTGACAGCAACAGTTCCGTCACCGAAATCCCAATTCGCAGTCACGGGGTCGCCGTCAGGGTCGGAGACCTTGACCGACAAGTTTAGTTCCTCTCCGGGGTTCAACACCGGCAGGGATTTTGGGAGGGCGCTTTCGAAAGTCGGAGCCGTGTTTTCTATAACGTATACGCTGATGAGGTCAGTGGCGGTCGTAGCGAATCCGTCACTGACGACAAGACGCACACAGTAGAATGTGTCGGTACCAGATGTCAGATTCCCAAGGCGATCATAAGTGAAGGGCGCAGTCACCGTACCGGGATTGTCGGTGACATGAACCGTATAGGGGCTGTTAGTGTTGTTCGTCGGAAACGGAGGGACAATAGCGTCGTAGTAAATGATGAAAGTGAGACTGGTGCTGGTTGTGCTGCTCGCGGTGGCAGTGAAGGTAACCTCCTCTCCGATGTATGCTCTATCGGGACTAGCATAGAAACTCTGAATGCTCGCAGCCAAGGTGCTGCAGCTGAGCCCCTCATCTGAGTCTGTGGTTATTGAATCCAATCCACACAGAACTCCTGAGACAAATCCGGTGAGCAGAAGGATTGAAACGAGAATCTTCGCTGTTCTCAACCCCCGCCTACTTGCGAGGTGAGTTGCCGGCCTCATGACCGAAACCATAGTCCCCCCCGACGAAACGGTCCGTCCAAATCGATGATACTCCGGATGGCCTCAGAGGATCGGATATCAGGACCAACCCACTGCACTTGCTCTATATAAGCTATGCCCAGCAGACATGGCCAATTGAAATTCGTGGCTGTACGCTCGATAGGGCAACAGCTCGCTTTCGAAGCGAGGTGAGCGGAGTCTCAAGAAGAATGACGAACGAGACAGGATGGTCCTAGATGACCTGGCTCATCTCCCTCTCTATGAGAGAGCGCTCCTTTGGGTCCATGGTAGCGCCGTCGACGGGTATCATGAGGTATCCTTTGTCGAGCACAACCTGCTCATTGATGAGCTGCACGAACTTGAGAACGCTCTTGAAATCGTTCTGGGTATTGAGGTACTCCAGACCTTCGATTATGACCGCGCCGTTCTTGTTCTGCGACAGGAACTCTCTCACCGCCGAGGCGAGGCGAGCCAGATTGTTCGGTGAGACGAACTCCATGTGCTTTGCCTTCTTCGCGCCCTGCGCCGCCTCTGTCTTTGTCAGCCACAGACTCTCCGCCTCGAAGCCGTACTTCTGCTTCAGGGTATCGGGATGGGTCCTCGATATGCAGAGTCCCTTCCCACCTTGCGAAAGTATCGTCGAGAAAAGGGCGAAACTCCTCCCCGGACGTTCTTCTCGCAGCAAGTAGCTCCAGCCAGGAATGATCTCGGGTGTCGCAGCAGGCTTCTCCGTGGCGGCGTCCCCAACCGACAATTTCTTGCCGAGCACCCGCTCGAACTCCTCCGTCTTGTCGCTTACCTTACGCGATATCATCGACCTCTTGGTCTTGGCCATGATCTGGAGTTCCCTGGAGGTGTAGCCCTTCATGGACAGCTTGATGATCTCATCCCATGCGTCCTGGAGACCTTCACGAAATCCTCTCAGGAACCCCTTCGCGAACTCCTCTTCCTGCGACATCTGCCCCATCCGCTTCTATACTGCCCTCCCTATTGCCCGGCCAGGCTAAAACCTTTTCCGGCCTGGATGCGGCGCTTCTCAGTCGGGTGATTGGGAAAAGCATATTAGAGTAACCTCTTATGTGAACCAGGTCATAGATGCCAATCGACAAGAAGAGGATGAGGTTCAAGGTCAACGCCCGAATAACCTCCAAGGTCCGAGAGAAAGACCTCCTCACAAAGGCGGAGGTTCTCAAGGAGAACTTCGAACTCATACTACCGAAGTGTTCGGAGAGCTGCAGGGCCTGCCCATTCGTCAGAACGAGGCTCCAACTGGAGAGGATTGCACGCTTCAAGGATAGCCCTGACAAGCTCGCGAAGTTCGCTCGAAAGGGCGACAAGATTGCCAGAGCCTATGCGGCGACCATAGGCCTCGCACATGACAAGAAAGCTCCTTATCTGGCGTCGGCGAAATATCCGAAGGGCACGGTGATGTTCGCCCTCCGGGGCAAGACGCCCCGCGAGAAGCTGATAGGCGTTCAGAATTATGATTCGCCTCAATGGCGCGTGCTGTCCGTAATGGACCTTGTGAAGAGGGGGAAGCTCCACATCTATTCCTTCGGGGATGATTTCATATGTACAGGTCGTCAGCCGAAGCCGCCAGCAGAATACATGCAATTCGCAGCACGCGCTGTCGGCGCTCAGGAGAAAGCCGATGGAGTCTTCGAGTGTCCACACAACCCCGATTCCACAGACCATGTGAGGTACGATTGGATCGGATCCGAAGCGGCGGTGCTGCTGTGCGATCAGTGCGCAATAAAGGCGAGAAACGTCCTCGGAAAACTGGCGGATGGTATCGCTGTGCCCAACGTGCTTGACAGCATCGATGTGTCAATAGTCAGACCGCTGCACCCCGTCTCCAGCGATGATTCGTGTGGCGACCTCCTTGATCGTCCCTTGGAACAGGACCTGCTCGACGAATACTCGTCCGGCAGGATCGGGGACAAGGAGCTGATAGAGAAGCATATGGATGAGGTTCACGAAGCGCTGAAGACCATGAGTGAAAAAGTGTTGGTGATAGGCAGCAAATGCTTCGGGTCGGATGTAGAGGCCTTCGTCAAGGCGATGACGAGCGATCCAATCGAAGCGAAGGCTTTGAAGGGATTGCTGTCGAACATCGGACATCCAATCGTAGTAGCATCGGGCGACACGGTCAACAAACTGTTGTCCACGTTCTGGGTCGACCACGGCAAAGCATCACTTAGAGGCGTGGTTTCAGAAGAACTGGCCGACAAATACTTCGACGATAGCGACGAAGCCATACGGTCCCCTCTGAAGGTTATTCGCAGAGCCGCCAAAAGAGCCGAGCGTGATGCGGTATCATCACAGATACCACGTTACGATGGTCTTTCGACTTACGGCAAGTTTGTTGATGGAGTTGCGAGAGCTTTCAAGACGGGAGGCGCCCCTTCGGCGAGCACGGCAATGGACGTCGACTCCTCTGCAGACCACCGAACCAGGTCCATCGCGTACGCGTTCGACTTGTCGCTTGGAGTGACTGCAAGGGAGTGGAAGTTCACCAAGGAGGAGAAGGAGTTTGGGAAGCATCTGAAGAAATATGCCTCTAGACTTCTGAACAGCACGGACCCCGACGCGCATCATGAGGCGTTCGTCGCATTCCTGAGGGAGGCGGGTGTGACCGAAGAGGTCACCCGGATTTGAGAATTCTTGCATCGACGACAATGTGACTTACTCCCGGTGAATATGATTTTACCTCTCTTACTCCGAGGACCTCCACGTTATCGTCACCAGCAGCCGACCTGAGGCGGCAGATGGGTCTATCTGGCAGGAGCTCGCACGGACAAGTCTCGTGATAGTGTATGACTCCTCCGTCTCTAATAAGTCTGATTGCTGTCCTGAGGTACTCATGTGTCGTCTTCACATACCCCATGAAAACTCTGTCGGCGATGGATTCGCCTTCGAGGTTGCGATTGTCGCCACGTATGGGCTCCACAGTTTCTCGTACGGAGTTCAGGTCTATGTTCTCGACCAGATATGCGAAGGCTACGGGGTTTAGCTCACACGCAATGACTCGACGGGGGCTCTGATGAACGGCGATCGGGATTGAGAAATATCCTATGCCCGCGAACATATCGACTACCACCTCGTTGTCACATGCGATTCTGGAAGCCCGCATGCGTTCGTCGATATTGCCTGAGGAAAACATGATTTGGCTGACATCTAGCTTGAAGAGCACACCGTTCTCCTTATGTACAGCGACGGTGTCTGACCCGAGAATCTTCTTCATGACGGGTGTCCTGAATTCGCCGGTCACGCCTCCCATGTCACGCAGGACGGATTTCACACCGAGGACCTTCGCGTACGTCTCTGCAATGGCCTTCTCGTAAGGTTCGAGCTTATTCGGGATTCTGATGACAAGCACATCACCGAGCAATTCCCACTTGTCTGGCAGTAAGTACTTCAAGTCGTCCGGCACGTTCGCAGCACGCCTTATTTCGTCAATGGGGTCCTCTCTCTTGAGCCTTGACGGGAACTCCTGTGACACAGCCTCGCATTCGTACCCATCCATATATCGACAGGACGGAATCGCGGTCACTGGAATCAACACGCAATCCCCGTGTTCGATGATCGCTCTGGTTGTGTCTATTACGCCAGCCGAAGCAAGGATGCGTCGTATCTCTTCGGCTTCTCTTCGGTCAACCCTGACTCCGAGCACGGACACCTCAAGGTTGGAGCAGAGTATAAACGCTTCCCGAGCAGGTTGCCCCGGACACCCTTTGTCTGCCAAAAACCATATAGGGCTGGGAGGTTTCCCTCGCACAGTATGAGGCTGGGCTCCACAGTTGCTGTGCTGACCGCATTCGCCATTATCGTCCAGGGCATGGCCTCAGCATCGGTCCCCGATCCGGGATCGCCTCGCTATGCGAACAGTATCCTATCCGATTTCTCGACGCCGACGGTGGCACCAGGGGAGTCGCTGGTGTTCGCGTTCAACATCTCGAACCCTTACGAAGGTCCCCTCGACACGATGACAAACGTCACTATCACGGTCGGTATATACCGCTACGCCACGCAAGAGGAGCTGCGGGACTTGGACGATGATTTCGAGAACCCACCAGTGTTCGATGACGGCTCAACCGAGAAGACCATAGAGGTCGATCTACTCCCTCTTGATGGGACCGAAAGGATCTCCCTCGACATAAAGACGAGCAGGAGAACTCCGCACGGGTCATACTTCATGCAGAGCACCTATTTCGTGCGCTTCTGTGTCATGTTCAATTTCGAAGGCAACGACACTGTGGTAGTGCTCAAGTCAAAGGGATGCTTCTCCGACGACGAGTGGGACCAAATGGTCTCGTTCGACCCAGAGGAGAGCCTGGTCAATGTCTCCTACATGAAGGATCTCGGCGTGGATGGACTCATACCCGATTCCTCGTTCGGTCTCAAGATACCTATACCGAGATGGCCGTTAGGACTGCTCATCGGCGGCTGCGGCTTTGTCTCTTTCGTTGCGTTGTACTACTTCGTCCTCGACAATCCCGGAAAATACCCCAAGCTAGAGAAGAGATTTTATAAGCTGAGGGGAAAACTGGGCGAGTTTCGGAGCAAGCTTCAGAACTTTCTTCGAAAGGGCTGACGGATAGTCGATGTCCCCCCGCTTCTCGATCAGACTACGCACCTCCGGGTCTTCGAACATACGCAACGCCTGGTCCATCTTGTTGTCGGTCAGGGCGAGGAATACCTTCCTGATCCTGAAAGCTCGCGCGAGCTCCGTACCAAACGATTTCTTCCAGAGGTCATCGTATGTTGACAGCGCAGTGTCTCCTCCATTATCCAAGTGACGAGAGACGACGTCTGCGCATAAGGCAGCCCCCTTTGTCCCAGTATATACGCCCCCGCCCGAAAGCGGCTTGGCGTGACACGCTGCGTCCCCGACAAGCATGATTCTGTCGCCTACGGCAGATCTGCCAGCGCCAATCGGTATCCTGCCCGACGACCTCGACACCTCAATTGCCTTGGCGAACTCGGGCCTCGAGAGCAGCTTCTTGAGGTATACGGCCGGGAGGTGCTCCTTGCCCCATGTACACAGACCGACTCTCGTCATGTCCTCGGCAGGGATGGCCCATGCGAAGAAGCCAGGTGCGACCTTGGAACCCAAGTACAAGTCCACCATATCGCGGTCGGAGTGGACGCCCTTCAATTCCACCTGGGCCCCTCTTAGCATATGCCTGGCAGGTTTGCAGCCTGCCGCCTCGCGACAGACCGAACGATGGCCATCAGCACCTATGACGATATCTGCGTCAATTTCCAGCTTCGAGGATCCATTATCAGTCTCGACGCATATGTGGTCGTCGTTCGCGTTGAGACTGGTAAGTCTCGTTTCTGTCAACGGCTTCGCCCCAGAATCCAAGGCCGCTTCGAACAGGTCTGCATCGAATATCTGTCGGTCGATAACCAGGGCGCGCGGCTCGCGCGATTCGATATTCAAGACGAATCCGAGCGGAGAGTGTATCCTGGCACCGCGAACCTGTCCAAGCACGCTCCCGCGGGCAATATCTGGCACGCCCCTCGGAGTAACCAGACCCGCGCATTGTATCGGCTTCCCGGGAATGCGGTGCTCTTCGACTATTGCCACTTCATGGTTGGCCGCGAGTCTCATGGCCGCGGTGGATCCAGCAGGGCCCCCACCGACTACGAGCACCTCTGTTCGCACGAGCCCGGAAGAGATGTCGGCGATATTTCATCTTTGTTGATGCTAGCAGTCTTCCGACCGTCAAGCGATGGTCATAAGGCTTTGCAAAGCCAACGTGAGAATGCATGAGTTCAGAGTCATCGTTCTCGGAGAAACTTGAGCGAGCGCGCGACCTGGCCGACGTGTTCGAACTCGTCAAGTCGGCCGTCAGCACGTGCACAGGCAGATGCCGCGGAGGGCTGATGCTCGGTTTGGCGAACCTGGGAGGGGGCCTCGACGGGTTCGTCGGGGCGTTCCACCCCGTAGCCACAAACATCATCGTTGTCAACTCCCTTCCGCTTGCGAGAATCAGGGAAACAGAACCAGAGTTGTTCAAACCGTACGCCTTCCACATCCTACTTCACGAGTACGTCCACACACTCGGATCAATCGACGAAGCAGAGGTGAAGGCCCTCGTCGTGAAGATCAGCCTTCAGGCTTTCGGAGCAGACCATCCCGTGACGGACTTCGCGAGGAATCTAGACAAATACATCCCAAAGCTGGTATACCCCGTCTTCGGATGGATGCCCAACGAGGAATACGAGGTCTCTCTGGTAAGGGGATTCGATAGGTCTAGCGCATCTCCTTACATTCGGTAGAGCGCGATCGGATCGTTCATTCTTTGGGGATCTTCTCCCAATCGTCGAGGAACTTCTTTATGCCCGCGTCGGTGAGGTTGTGCCTGAGCATCTTCGTGAGGACATCATAAGGTATTGTAGCGACATGTGCGCCCGCAAGGGCTGCCTCGGTTACGTGAAGGGGATGTCTTATGCTCGCAGCTATGACCTGAGTCTCGAAACCGTGGATATCGAAAATATCGACTATGTCTCTGACGAGGTCCATGCCGGTGTGGTTGATGTCATCCAACCTCCCCACGAACGGAGATACGTAAGTGGCACCGGCTTTCGCCGCCATGAGAGCTTGGTTCGGAGAGAATACGAGTGTTACATTGGTGCGTATGCCCTCGGTCGACAAGACCTTGACCGCCTTGAGACCCTCTGCAGTCATAGGTATCTTCACTACCACATTCGCGTGCATTTTTGAGAGCTCACGTGCCTCCGATATCATTCCTTCAGCGTCCGTTGAGACCGCTTCGGCACTAATATCCCCGTCAACTATCGAGCATATCTCCCTAATCGTGCCGGCGAACTCCTTGCCCTCCTTCGCCACCAGCGTCGGGTTCGTCGTGACGCCATCCAATATGCCCCAACTGTTCACTTCCCGTATGTGCTCCAGGTTGGCCGTGTCAATGAATATCTTCATCGAATCGTCCTCACTTCTTCCTCTTCAACACGTCATGAGCGGCTTCGACTATGTTCTCCATCGTCAGGCCGTACCGCTCCATCAGCTCGTCGCATCCTCCGGACTCCCCGAACACATCGGGTATGCCTACACGCTTCATAGGCACATGGAAGTTCTCTACGAGGCACATCGCGACGGCGCTCCCCATCCCCATCATGACCGAGTGCTCCTCGGCCGTCACAACGGCGCCCGTCTCTCGTGCCGCCTTCACTATTATCTTTTCGTCCAGCGGTTTGATAGTGTGGAGGTTGATTACACGGGCATCGATGCCGTGCTTGGCTAGTTCCTCGGCCGCTTCGAGGCATTTGGAGACCATTATGCCGCACCCGATCAGCGTCACGTCATCTCCGGTCCTCATGATGCTCGCCTTGTCCAAATCAAACGGAGAGTCCTTGTCGGTCACTGTGGGAACATCCGCCCTGCCTATGCGCACGTAGACCGGATTCTTATTGCTCGCAACGGTCTTTACTGCCTTATACGTCTCGTTGGAGTCGACGGGTACGATGACGCTCATGTTGGGCAGAACTCGCATCAGCGCCAAATCCTCGATGATTTGATGCGACGCACCGTCACCGCCGACGGTTATGCCGGCATGGGACGCCACGATCTTTATATTCAGCTTCGGGTAGGCGACGGATTGCCTGATCTGGTCATAGCATCTGCCAGTGCCGAAGACCGCGAATGTCGACGCGAATACGGTCTTTCCAGACGCGGCAAGTCCTGCAGCAGTGTCTATCATGTTCTGTTCCGCTACGCCGCAATTGAAGAACCGTTCCGGAAAGGCGGACGCGAAATCAGCCGTCCTCGTTGAACTCGACAAATCCGCATCGAGGACGACAATGTCGTTTCTCTCCTTGCCTAGTTCAACTAAGGCTCGACCATATTGCTTCCTCTGGCTCTCCCATTTCCAGGTCATTCTTCGCTCACCCCCAGCTCCTCCATTGCCTGCCTGTACTCCTCGTCGCTCGGCGCCTTGCCGTGGAAGTGGAGGGAGCCCTCCATGTAGCTCACGCCCTTTCCCTTGATGGTATGACATATGATGGCGGTGGGTCGTCCCTTGATGCTCCTAGCCTCGTTCGTGGCTTTGATTATCTCCTTCAGACTGTGGCCGTTTATCTCGATCACGTGCCAACCAAAGGCCTTCCACTTGTCCCCAAGCGGCTCGAGCGACATTATCTTCTCGGTCGGGCCGTCGAGCTGGAGCTTGTTCCTATCGATGTACAGTGTGACATTATCCAGCTTGTGGTGCGAAGCCAGCATTGCGGCCTCCCAGGTCTCGCCAACGTCCATCTCGCCGTCACCGCAGATGACGAATATCCTGTAGAGTTTGCGGTCCAACTTCGCCGCGAGCGCCATGCCGTTCCCCGCCGCAAGGCCATGGCCGAGCGACCCGGTCGACATCTCTACGCCTGGAGTCTTGCGCATGCACGGATGGCCCTGAAGCCGGCTTCCCATCTTCCTCAGAGACCAGAGTTCATCAACGGGGAAATATCCCGCCTCTGCCAACACTGCGTACAAAGCTGGCGCGCCATGTCCCTTGCTGAGGACGAACCTGTCTCTCTCCGGCCAGTCCGGCCTTTTGGGATCATGCTTCATCAGGTGGAAATACAGCGCTACAAGAATATCGACGGCAGACAACGATCCGCCCGGATGGCCTGAGCCCGCCTGATAGATCATCTTCACGGCGTGGGCGCGCACCCTTCGAGCAATTGACTCTAGTTCGCTGATGAATTCTCCGTCGTATATCTCCAAGGTGTGTTCCTCCTTTGGTTTGGGCAATTCAAGAGCGTGATATCGGTCACACTAGTTTAAACTATTCGAGAGGAGCTAATCTGCCGGCCTCTCATGTCTCAATTATCCTCGCGCGTCTACCCTCAATCTTAACCTTCCCCTCGGCGAACAGCTGAATCGCCCTGGGATAGAGCCTGTGCTCCTCCCTGAGGATTCTCTCCTGAAGGGTCTCAGGAGTGTCGTCTTCAAGGACGGGGACCGCCTTCTGCAGCAATATCGGGCCACCGTCCACCTCGAGGGTGACTACATGAATCGTGCACCCCGATATCTTTGCACCGTAGTCGATAACGGCTTTGTGCACGTTGATACCGTGCATGCCCTTGCCTCCGAACGAAGGCAGGAGTGCGGGATGCGTGTTCAGTATTCTCCCCGCGTACCTGTCTACAATCGCTGGAGTAAGCATCCTAAGATAGCCTGCGAGACAAACGAGGTTGACCTTGTGCTTCTCCAGGCATTCGATTATGTCGAACTCGTGTTGTTCTCTAGTCATTCCTTCGTGTGGGAAGCAATATGCGTCAATGCCGTGCTCCTCGGCTCTCACCAGCGCGCGAGCGTCGGCGACATTCGAGATGACAACGACGACATCACCGTCCACCTCCCCACGCTCACAAGAATCTATGATTACCTGCAGATTGGTGCCGCCACCCGATGCCAGAACCCCAATCCTCAACCTGTTCATGTCAGATCAGCCTGGCCGTCCCACTCGAATACGCGATGATAGGCGCTCCCGAGCGACATAGCACCCCTCCATCGTGCACAGCCAACCAACGCTTCATCAATCGTTGCTCTCAATCCTCGGGGCAAGCAGGTACCTCACTTCGCCCTTATCGCCGGCAATCTTGAAATCCATCTTCACGGGATAGTCGCTGCCGAGATGCATCGTGACGGCGCTGCCAGAGGAGACCGACTTCAGCATGTTGGAGAAGTACTCCAGGGGGAACAGGCTCCTGACGCTGCCGGAGGTCTCCAGCGCTCCCAGATCCTTCTTCGCCTTCCTCCAATGGACCTGGTCCATATCGCCCTCACAGCTCATCTCAAACCCTTCCGGGCTGGCTACCAGAGCGATGTGATCCGATACGGTCTCACTCGCTCTTATGCCTTGAAGGAGATCGTCTGATCTGACTGTTACGGTCGCGGGGAGATCCAGATTCGGGACCTTCGGGTCACTCATGCCGGTCGTGTCGATGAGGCTCATATGCCTCGTAATGTCGCCCACGATGATCTTCAGCTTCCTCTTGTCCTCGTCGTGTTTAAGGTCCACTATGTCGTCCCCTCTGGCCAGTTTGAGGAACTGGCTGAGCTTGTCGATGTCTATGCCAATCTCGCTTTCGTCCGCCTTGAACTCCTCGAAGGCGTCCTTGGCGAGCGTGAGATCGACCATCGCGATATGGGCTGGGTCGACAGCACGCAACGTCAATCCGTCTGCATTCACAGTGAACTTGGCCTCGTCAACAAGGGTCGAGACTACGTTGACGACTTCCTTCAGTATTTCAGCTCTGGCTCTCGCCTGAAACATTGACCCCCCTTCCGTACCTACCTGTAACCCTTCAGTGTTTTAAAAAGCTTTGCGCATCCATCCAGCGCACTAGTACTCGCGCCATGAATGGGCGCATTTCACGCATCTGAAAATTCTTGTCTCTGGCTCGTCTGCGGCGCGCGTCTGCCTTAGGACCCAATACGCCTTTCCGTGCCCGCACGAAGGACATTCCGCATCAGCCGTCGGGAGCGTACCTGACACCGCATCCATTACCGCCAACTCGCGGTCCCGCGATTTGTGCTTTATCACCTGCGGTCTGGGCGCACCGGAAGGATCGTGCTCGGCCCCGCACTTTCTGCAGAACAATTTGCCATCCTTGGGATACAACAGGCATTTGCATTTGGGACAGAACATGTGTTCCAGCCTCATGAGAACTCAGAGCCGTGAAGCCCTTCACGACCGATGCGTCTCGAGTCTGGCGAATGCTTCGATGGATAAATAGGTTCGCCTATGAAATGTGCCCGCTGATCACGGCCATTATGGGACCTTCAAATGGTGTCCCATCGCTTCGACCGAGGTGTCGAGTGCGGCGAATGCCTGCCCTTGGAGTGTTCCGCTGCGGCCTCTGCAGTCAAGTCCTCATCTTCGAACAACTCGACCGCTCTCGACGGAGCTCGTTCACTACGCCGGCGGCCGCTCCACTCCCGATCTATCTTCTTCCTGGCGCGTTTGACCGATCGAACATCGGCGGGCACGAACCGCGGTGAACTGCGCGGTCTTCGCGTAGACTGTCCGACTGTTTTCCTCCGACGAGCGGAATTCTTGGTTTCCTCGCTCTCGCACGCAAATCTCTTCGCCGAGGAGTATGGCTGTCTCACCCTGCGCTCTGCCCTCTGCCAGGGATCCTTCTTGCTGTGGCGATGGCGGCGCTTGGTGCCTTTCCTGGCCGGCTCCGAATGAGCGGCTCTTCGAACTGCGGGCTCCCTGCCCTCAGCGATGCTCCGAGCCGCCTTGCGAGACCGCGACCGATCGGGATGCCCGCCCAACGAAGCATTCGCTGCATACTCCCATCCACCCGCGCGTCCAGCGGGCAGTGCATGCACGTGCTGATGCGAGTAGTTGGCAGAATGCTCGTGCGACCATGGCATGTGAGAGGCAATCATATGGGCGAGACCAGGTCGTGCGGGAGCGGGGTACGGGTGAAATCTCTGAGGACCGTCGGTCATGAGTACGGTCGTGTTCGTCATCACAGCTCCTGAAGTGAACTCGATCTCGCGACGGCTCTGCTCCGCAAGTATTCCTCCCACGTACGCGAAGGCCACCGTGACGACATATGTGTTGATTCCGTACGGGCTCGAGCCTGCAAGAGCATCCACGAACGAGCCGACATACTCAGATGAGAATTGGATATAGGGAGATATCAACGGCAGGCTCTCGCTCAACGAAGCCGCCAAAGCAGCCGGGGCAATAGCCACGCCCATTACATGGGACGGGAAGAAACCGCTGTCAAATCCCGTGATGATGATATAGAGACAGACGACCGGCAATATGGATGCGGCGACGCCTTTCCACGGACCCCCAGCCCGCCTGCCACCGACGTACCCCGCAATCATCTGGCCGAAAAGGGGTAGCCACCACAGCACGATTGAAAGAATGAGCGTGTATTTGGCTGCGCTCCAGAAGCTGTATGCTACATCGCTGGACTTGAACTTCTTGCCTTCGCGGTCGTGTTCGTATGAGACTTGGTGATACGGAACTGCCCTCTCTTCAGAAGGGGCTCCGTCCTCTTGAGCAGACCGTCTGCGAAATCCCAATGCCATTGCCCATCCCTATGGTCCGACGAGTGTCGGACAATAATGACTAATGTGGTTCGGACTATATAGTTCTTGTGAGCACTGGTATCCTGCTTCGAAGTCGTCAGACGGAATGCCTTCGGCATTCGGACTGTCGGAGTATCTATCGTCCCCGTCCGACGATAGCGAGTGCAGAAAGCATTGAGAGAAGCTCGAGCAAGTCCGTCGCATTATGTCGCATCCGTCTGTTGGACTGCGAGTGCGATAACCACAATGGCCAACTTATATATGCACGGATTCGTTTAACTAGAACCGTCTACGATTGATGGGATGTATCAGTGGGTAGTGTGGACAGGTAGGGCGTGAGAATGGTGAAGGTACTGATTGTCGAAGACGCACCGTTTATTCGAGAGATGATTCGTGACATCCTCGAAAGCCACGATCATGAGATAGTGGGAGAAGCCGCCAATGGTCTGGAGGCAATAGAGAAGTACAAGGCGCTCAAGCCGGACATCGTTCTGATGGATATACTAATGCCGGGGATGGATGGTATCTCGGCGATAACGAAGATTATTGAGCTGGACCCGAGCGCAAAGATAATCGTTGTGAGCGCGCTCGTCAAGGAAGCGTTGAGGAAGGAATCGATGCGTGCCGGCGCCATAGACTTCGTCGCCAAGCCGTTCCAAGTCGAGCGTCTCCTTGAGGCCGTCAGAGCTGCGACAACCCACTGACGAACGAAGCCGTGAAGCCGGCCGAGGTACTCGGAACGGGGTTTGGAATTGGCCTATGAATCCATGCTGAAGGGTACAGGGCGATGGTAGCAGCACTGTGGATCGCATCTTTGTGCGCTGGGTCAGTCTGTCTCGGCGCCGGACTGCTCGCCCTGATGTCAAATCCTAAATCAATCGCCTCGATGCTGTTCTCGCTTGCCATGTGCGGGACCTTCATCGCACTCATCACAGGATCGATGTACCCACTGATCGAGTCGGACCAGGCGGAGATCGGGGAGGCGGTTGGAAAGGTCTTCGTCTACTCGATGCTCCTGTCAGAGACCTTTCTGTGGCAGCTGACGATGGTTTTCCCCCTCGAACGCAAAGTGACCTTCCGAAGGCCGAACGCCTATGGGCTGCTAATGATAGCCGGCGTGGCCATAGCGATATTGTTGAGCTATTTCGGGGAGGTCGATTTCGTCGATGGTTTCGCGCTCACGGCCTTCGGTGTCGATTTGATGGGACTATATCCCGCAGCCATGATTGTCATCGCAATGGGGTTTATCGTCGCATCGAGACGATCCTCCGGCGTCGTGCAGCGACGGTCCGGGTTCGTTTACCTCACTGGGCTCTGGATATACGCGTTCAGCATGATTCCCGCATTGTTCTTGACGAACGGATTCGGCCGATCCGGCTCCGGAGACCTCTCCATAGCGTCTCACTGGTTGGTCGCCGGCGTCGCAGTGTCGGGTCTGGTGTTCGCGGTATCCATCGCCAGAGGTCTGATAGTGCTCAGAGAGCCGAAGATGGAGACGAGCATTTCGAGCACAAAGGCTTCATATGAACTCCTTCATCGCAGAATCTACCTTATCGAGGAGGAGAAATCGAACCTAGCTTTCGAGATGTTCGTCGACATCCTCAGAGGCCGATGCTTTGATTGTGAAAACGACGAGAGCTTCCCTTGCGAGAGCCTCGATTGCGACTCGTGCGGATTACCTTGTCCGTGCAAGAGGTGCATGAAATACTCCAGCAGAGCGCAGGGAATCGTCATAACGCGAAGGTATCCTAATGAAATCAGAGAGGACCATTACCTCCAGACAACCCCCATCATATGGCTTTCGACCGTCGCGGGCGAAGACCACCTCGACCCCGCAAAGCTCAGCCTTCTGACGGATATGTTGGTGAACTACATGGAGCGGTCACATAACGGCGTAATTCTTGTTGACGGCGTGGAATACCTCGTCAGCAGCAACGGTTTTCCGAAGGTCCTTAGGGCAATCGATAAATGGACTGAAATCGCGATGACCAGCTCCACAAAACTAATCATATCCATCGATCCGAGGGCATTCGATGAGAGAGAGTTGGCCATGATGGAGAAGAACAAGGAAGTCATCACTCCGGACGGCATCCTCGAATTGAAGAAGTCGTCGCGGTAATCAGCCTGCGCCGTTCGAAAGGTAGTCCCGACTCCCGGATTTGAACCGGGGACCTGCTGATTTCGGCGACTGAGATCGGGAGTACCGATTTCCATACTACAGTCAGCCGCTCTAGCCAGTCTGAGCTAAGTCGGGTCTTCCGTCGAGTCCGTGACGGTGTGAATCACCTTATCATGCACTCAATATAAATCGTTTTTCGGACAGCAGTTCGAGCTTCTTGACACGGTCTCAAACAATGCGAGTTTTCGCTAAGCGACGTTAATAGAGCCAAGTTTTATATATTTACAATTTTATAAGGTGTTTGTCCGACAAGGGTATGGCAAAGGATGTACAAATGCTGTCGGGGAAACGGCACTTGAGAAGCGGGGCGACGACGGATGACACGAGAGAGCGAGAAGATAACGATACGCATACCCGAAAGACATCTTCGAGCCCTTGAATTCCTTGTGGAAATCGACGATTTCCCATCGCGCTCCGAGGCTATACGCTCAGCCATACGGGACCTGATATACTCCCGTCTCGAACTCGTCGTCGACAGGATGAAGAAGTTCGAGCACGCGGAGCAGACACTCGCCACCATAAAAGCATACGAGGAAGAATATCTGAAGAAGTAGTCAGAACGGGATGGGATGCACTCTAACTACTTTATTCCTCGACTCACCGATTAGGATTACCTCCCCCCTATTTTTTTATCTTCACAAGAACAGGGGATACCATCAAGACAGTCAGCCGATGTATCCGAGATCCTCTTTTCTAGGCTCCTGCTGCGGCTCCGTCTCCTTCAGCTTCGAGGTCAGCTGGTCTATCTGCTCTGCCTTCTCCTCCAGATCGGAGAAGTCGAGCCTCACATCGAGCACCTTTGAGAGGACCTCCAGCACAGCCTGGGCGGCCTTTGGATCGACGAAATAGCCGGACGTCTCGCCCATGAGGCAAACGCTCCGCATGCCATAGACCTTCCCGAGGCCGAGCAGCAGGCCGCTAGCGCCAACAATCCCGCTCCCGGGCTCGCCCTTTGAGAAAGTGACGCCGAGATCCTTCATATCGGGAATCAGGTCCTCATCTGTTACCGCTCCCAGCACTCGCGGCTGCTCGATCAACTTGCCCAGACCGTATCCGCCAAGAGTGAAGGTCATCTCCACTCCGAGCTCCTTTGCCATACGCAGAATCCTGTCGGCCAGCTCGTATTGACCGTCCGGCGTGAGGCCCTGATAGTCGCCTATCAGAACGACGAGGTCGCGCTTGACCCCATCTCTCTTGACATAATACATCTCGTTGTTGACGAGCTTGACGATGCCCGAGTCATCAACGAGTACCTGCGGTGGGAAGTACTTCGAATAGATATCCACGAACTTCATGCCCTTCAGCTGATCAACCAAGTGTTCTGCCGCCAGCTTGCCAACGTTTCCTACGCCAGGCAGACCTTCGATTAGAATGGGATCGTTGAGTTCAGGCTTCTCCTTGTACACGATCAAGACGTCTTCCACTCAGTTCACCCCTCGGGTCTCCTTCTTCAGTCTGCGCCGGTATTCTCCGTATCGGTCTCCGGGAGAGTACTTCGCGGGAACAGGCATGAATGTTGCGCCTCCGCAGCTTGGACATCTCTCCTTCAGCGAGTAGGTCGAACAGGAAGCACACTTCCTCAGCAGCGTCCGGGTCACTTCTCCTCCTTTCTCTTGAAGCTGGCAGAACCGCCGGACCTCTCGATTGAGGAGGTGACCTTGTCCACGACCGCCTTGAGCTCCTCCTCGGCGGTCTTATAGTCCTCCGCAGTGACAGTTATCCTGTACCTGGGAGCACCTAGATAATGAACTCTTACATCTTCCTCCGCATCTGTGATGCCCTTCCTGAGCGAATCGCGTATCATGTCGATACCATCCGGGGAGGGGTCGCTTATCTCGAGAACCCCGTCGATCGAAACCGAAGGCAGCTGGATGCTGTCGTTCGCCAAGGCATATATCTCCGCCATCCATTTCTTGTCGATGCCGAGGTCCTTCAGCACGGATGGATCGGCCGCCGTTTCCTCAAGCGCACTGTACAGGCTGCCGAATTCGTCGATGAGCTTGTCGCCTGCCTCTTCATATGCCTGCTCCAAAGACATCTTCAGCTTGGCGGCCGCCATCTCCAGAAGCTTGTGGGCCTTCTTCTCGTTCTTCCACTCCTGTACTTTCTCCCTGCGCTGGTGGTCGTTGACCTGCTTCAGTGATAGGTCTATGTGCCCCTTGTCGGAGTCTACTCCGAGCACCCGACAAACGATCTTCTGGCCCTCGCGAACATGATCTCTTATGTACTTGACCCAGCCGGTCGCCACGTCCCGGACGTGAATGAAACCCTCTCGGCCGTTGTATTCGTCGAGAGTAACAAAGGCACCGAAGTTCTTGACGTTCTGTACGCTGCAGACGACGAGTTCTCCGACCTCTGGAAAATCAGTCCTGCGAAGCATCACTTTACCTCTCCGAGCAGCTCTCCTCTCACTTCGCCCTTGCCGCCCGTGGGTCTGACCAACGTCGCACCACACACGCTGCATTTCACGTGCGTCGCTGGTTTGTCGAAAGCAGTCTGCTCGTTGCCACAATCCTGACACTTCACAGAGATGAACTTGCTCTTGGGAGTCGGAATGCTGCTCATCCGCTTCAGGCCTCCTTGAGCTCGAATGTCTTCGCGCGAATGCCTGGTCTCTGGTGAGCCTTCTTGCACGCCTTGCACCTGTATCTGAGGTTGACGCGTGTTGTGGGCTTCTGTCTCCCTTCGTACTTCGGTCTCGGGAAGCCACCATACCCCTTTGTGGCGCGTCGATATCGTCTCTGCCCCCACTTGAGCTCACTCCTGGGTCGAGTCTTCACTCGCTCGACATCCTGCTCGGTGTGCTTCCTGCATTTCGGGCAGTAGCCTTTGACGACTCTCGGTCTCTTCATCTCAATCAGCGGCCTTATGGAGCTGGTGACGAGTAAGCGGGAACTCATATTAAAGCATTGCCAGTTCGGAAGCGGCTCCAAACTCGCATCCAGGTGTGCAACACCTGCGCGCGGATGTGACCATATCGAGCGTTTCGGGCCTATCTATATTATCAGTGAATTCAAATAGCAATCAATAAATATATGGTAACAAATAATTGGCTAAGGCGTCTGATATGACGGACAAGGGTCTCACGAAGAAAGACGAGATGCTCGTCGAACTCCTCATGCGAACGGGCCTGTCAAAAAACATGGCCAAGACTTTAGTCTGCTTGAGGAAGAAAGAGGAGACGACGTCCGTCGAAATAGAGAGCGCCACGGGCCTCAGACAGCCCGAGGTATCCATCGCCATGCAGGATCTCAGGAGACGCAAATGGGTCTCGAAGCGCGATATAAAGAAGGAGGGGAAAGGTCGTCCTGTTCACTCCAACAAACTGGCGATGCCTTTTGAGAAGATCGTTGAGATCGTCGAGGCGGAGGAGAAGAAGAAGATAGCGGCGATAGAGAGCAATATCAAACAGCTCAAGGACCTTGCCAAGTGATTGTGTTCAGCCTATTTCGGCGTCGCCTTCTCCAATATCCTTATCCCGTCCGCCGACGAGACGATTACTTTGCTGGCCAGCCCTATGAACAGGCCATTCTCCACAACCCCAGGGATTGCGTTGATCCTCGACTCCATCGACTTCGGATCATCGATTCTGTCGAATCTGCAATCCACGATGTAATTGCCGTTGTCCGTCACAAAAGGCTCGTCCTCGTCGGCGACCCTGAGCTCGGGAACGCAACCGAGCGATGCTAGACGCCTCGCAGTTGTCCTGTGGGAGAAGCGAACAATCTCGATGGGGAGAGGCGCTTTCTGACAGAGGTGTTCTACCAACTTCGAGTCGTCCACTACGATCATCTCCACCTTGGTGGAGGCGGCCACAACCTTCTCCCACAACAACGCTCCGCCCAATCCTTTCACCAGATTCAATCTAGGATCGACTTCATCAGCGCCGTCGATGGTAAGGTCGATTTCTCTGTGGTCATCCAGTTCGCCCATTCGGATTCCTACGGCTCTACCCAGCAGATCGGACGCCATGGACGTGGGTATGCCTATTATCTCCATACCCTCGTCCTTGATCTTCTGACCTATGAGCTTTATGGCCATGCTAGCCGTCGAGCCGCTTCCCAATCCAACGACCATTCCGTCTTCGACATACTTGGCTGCCTCTCTCGCTGCGGCTTCCTTGCGGTTCATAGCATCACTCTTCCTTACGCTCTCTCTTCCGATCCGTCGGCTCTCGGAATGTCGAAGTTCTGCGCGACGATGTCCGATAGACGGCTCGATATGTAGTCGCTAATACGTCCGCCCTTCTCTGCGGAAGCGCCTCGCGAATCACCCATAACCCCCGAGGGGAAGTATCGTTGGGGATCGCTCACGATCATGTGTCTCGGAGGACGGGCGTCTCCAAAAGGACGTTCGCTGCTCACGAGCTCCGGTCGAATCGCAAGCATCCTCGACGTCTCGATCTGCCCCGCGTGGCCGTCGTCCTGCGGAAACTCCTGCCCCGCCAGGTCGCAAGCGATATCGTAGTCGGCAAGCACCATGACTCTCATGTCTGCATTCTGTTCGATCACCCTCAGTGCTCCTAGCTTGAGCGCGGCCATATGTCCACTGCCAGCATGGCCAGACATTACTATCACCTTTGAGATGCCGTTCCGTGCGAGCTCCGACAGAACATCTGTTACCAGCGCCTGGACGGTTTCCGACTTGAGCGATATCGTGCCAGGGAAATTGCGCGTCGACCGGCACTCCGCATACCGGATCGGCGGAAGAACAAGGGCGTTGAACTCTCTTGCGAGTCTTTGGACGATCTCCTCGCACTGGAACGAATCGGTTCCCAACGGCAAGTGACTCCCGTGCTCTTCGGTGGCACCTATTGGAAGTATCACGAGGGGGTCACTCTCCGCGATTGCCGAGAAATCCTGGCTAGTTAGCTCATCAAGGTTCAGCCTGCTTCCTCCTCTTCTCGCCAACATGCTTCTCGCCTCCAGGTCGGATCTGTTCGAGGTCTATGAACTCCATCTCGCAAACGGGGCACTTCAGACTGTGAAGACATCCCCTGTCGAACCTCGACCTCAGCTCCACATCTATCTCCTCGAGGCGTTCCTTCGGGACAGTCCGATCGCACTTGGGGCAGTAGTACACGGCCGTCTGAATCGAACTGCGGGTACATAAACACAATCCAGATGCGTTCAATGACCGCTGTCCGAGAGCTGTTGATGGCGCAGATTTTTTACCGCATGCGACCATCTGTGGGTCGTGGCTCAGAGAGTTTCTGCGCTCTTCTCAGGTGGCAAGGACTCCGCCTATGCAGTATTCCTGCTGCAGCAGCAGGGATGGAAGATAGTCAGCCTGCTAACGGTGATCCCGCGCGACGAAAGCTCCTACATGTTCCATCATCCGAACGCTCAATGGACTGCCCTGCAGTCGGAGGCGATGGGGATACCATTGAAGACCGTGGAGAGCAACGCCGACGAGGAGAAAGAGCTCGACGATCTCGAGACACTCATGTGGGGTGAGGACGTCGAAGGGTTCCTCTGCGGAGCGATAGCCTCGGACTATCAATGGTCGCGAATCAATGACATATGCCATAAACTCGCGCGACCGCTATATTCACCCTTATGGAGGAAGCCGCAAAGAGGCATCCTCGAGGACATGCTGGACGCTGATTTCAGGATAATCATTGTCGGAACTTATGCAGAGGGGCTCGATGACTCTTGGCTTGGCCTGGAAATCACGCACGAGGTGATTGGGGATCTGACGGCGCTTCAGAGGGAACACGGAATAAACATTTCCGGCGAGGGAGGGGAAATCGAGACCTTCGTGATCGACGCCCCGATCTTCTCCGGACCGATAGAGATAGAGAGAGCTGACAAGATCGTCTCGCGCGACTCGGCTACCTACGCTATCCGAAACGCTTCAATCGGGCGGAGGGAGCTGTCTGATACTGTATGACTTCAAGACCCGTCGCATTTGGACCTCTTCTTGGCATAGACCTTCCTGCGCTCCGCCCTTGCGGTCCCTTCGGGGATAAGGCACATCTTCTTCCCGGACAACACTCCTGCGACGCCCTCTTCTGACTCGAGATGCTCGTAGTCCTTGCACATCCGACAATTCGCAGGGCACTTGCTAGTACGGTCTCCGGCTACCTCTGGAAACTGGAATATGCCACCTTCGTAGTTGCGCAGAATGACCCGTTTGTCGGACATGGAAATCAGGTAGCTGGGACCAACAGGTATCTTGCCGCCGCCGGTGGGCGCGTCTATCACGAACTCGGGGACGGCGAAACCGGATGTATGGCCTCTCAGGTGCTCTATGATCTCTATTCCCTTTGCCGTGGCGGTTCTGAAGTGCTCCAGTCCCTTTGCGATGTCGCACTGATAGATGTAATACGGCCTGCATCTCATGCTGACCAGTTCATGGCAGAGCTTCTTCATCACAACGGGACAGTCGTTGACGCCCTTGAGCAGAACGGACTGGTTGCCCATCGGTACACCAGCATCAACCAGCATTTCAACGGCACGTTTGGAGGCAGGCGAGACCTCCTTTGGATGATTGAAGTGAGTGTTGAACCAGATGGGATGATACTTTCTGAGTATCTTCACCAAGCCTGGGGTTATCCTCTGAGGCAGTACGACGGGGGTTCTGGAACCCAGCCGGATCACTTCAACATGCCCGATCTTCCTGAGCTCGCGAAGCGTTTTTTCGAGCAAAGCATCCGAGACCAGAAGCGGATCGCCGCCCGACAGCAATACGTCTCTTACCTGAGGAGTCCTGCGCACGTAATCTATCCCAGCCTTGATCTCCTCCCAATTCCTGGAATGATCCGTCGTACCGACGATCCTGCGTCTGCAACAGTGCCTGCAGTACATGCTGCACTGATCGGTGAGAAGCAGTAGTACCCTGTCGGGATATCTGTGCGTCAGACCTTCGTGGGGAGCATCCGTCGTCTCCCCTACCGTATCCTCCATGTCGTCCTTGGATATGTGAAGTTCGTTTGACGATGGGACGGCCTGCCTTCGAACTGGGCACTCCGGGTCGTCGGGATCCATCAGGGTGGCGAAGTAGGGCGTGATGGCCATCCTGAGATACTTCGTCGAGTTGGCAATTTCCGTTCTCTCATCGTCAGTCAGGTTTATGACCTTCGCCAGCGTGTCGACATCGGTTATCCTATTCCTGACCTGCCACTTCCAATCGGACCACTGCTTCGGGCTTATTCCCTTCCAGAGCGGGATATCTTTGAATTTTCTCATGGTCGGCCCTCCAAAGAGCCTCCTTGTTATCGGGAGGTATAGGATTTTCATATTTAGAGTAAGTGCAGTAGAGTCGGGCTAGCTGGCTTCCACACCGCATTGCCCGCTATCCGTTGCCTGAAGATCGTGGATGTGGCCGCAGGATTCGACAATAGACGATGCAGAAGCCTTGCGGGCGAAGTCGCCAGCTGATGAATTGGCGATCGACGGGCATTGCTCCACAAAGCTGCTTCATTGGGAATGGTCCAAGCCAGCGAAGTGAGCGACTGGCCCCCTCATCCATCTTCATTTCTCCTTCCATGACATCAGCTTGCTCGCCGCAACAAATATGATTAGCGCGAGGGCTGACAAGATGGCGAGATTCAGCAAGGCGCTCTCGTTATTCGCGTATACCATTGTGTCCCGAAGGCCATCGTTCAGGTAGGTCAGTGGAATCGCCTTAGCGACGACTTGAAGATACTCCGGCATCGACTCCAGCGGAAAGAATGCTCCCGATAGGAACATCATCGGGAAGCCTATCGCGTTCGCGACCGCAGCACCCGATTCCGGGTCGCGTATAATTATTCCGAGCAGCATGCCCATCGATACGAACAAGAATGCACCCGCCGCAATGAGCACCAATGAAACCAGCGTCAGCGAGGTCTCCATGTCGAAGACGGCTCTGCCGATCGCATAGGTCAGGATCAGCGACGTCACCAGCATGATCGTAAAGAAGATGAATTTCGATACCAACCACTCGGCCTTGCTTATCTTGGTGGTGGCTAGCATTCTGAAGTAGCCTCTATTGCGATACTCGGCACAGATGGATGTCATGGCGAACAAGGAGTTGGTCATGACCGTAATTCCGACCACGCCGGGCAGGAAGAAATCCATGAACTTGAACTCATCTGCCCCACCCTGGCTCACCTGGAAGGATATTACTGGCTCGACGCCCGTGAGGTTGTTGTTGAGATAGGTGATTGCAGCGTCGACCGCTCCGACCGCTATGTCGTAGGTGCTCCGGGTCGGGTCGCCGTAAACGGTGACCGTTGCCATGCCGGTTCCGTTCTCGTACACCAACGATGTTATCATAGCACTGAAGTCGTCAGGGATGACCAGGGCGAGCGGGAGTGAGTTGTCGTCGATGTACTCGCGGATGGCTGCGTCCTCCGGAATCGTCTCGATGCTGACCATCCCAGTCTGGTTCAGCACGTCGATAAAGGCGTTAGAGTACTGACCGTCGTCAAGGTTCTGGACTGGCAGATCGACCATCGTGATGTTGTCGCCCGAAAAGATGGCGCCGAAGACCATAATCAACAGAATGGGAAATGCGAACGCGAAGAATGGACCTGATACATTCCTCAAATACGTCTTGCCGAAGCCCACTAGGTCAGCAAGGACTCTTTTCATTCCTGAAGTACCCCCTCATCCATTTTGGTCCCCAAAAGGGTCAGGAACACGTCTTCGAGACTTTGTCTTCGCGTATACATGTCTTTGACAGGAAGCTCGATCGAGGACAGTTTGGCGAAGATCGTCCGCATCTCGGACGGATCCTTGACAGGTACCAACACATCCCCGTTGACCTCGGTGGCCTCGATGCCTCTTCTTGTTATCTCAGTCAGGCCATTTGATCCAACGCCTTCGAGGACCACCACGGTCGTCTTGCCAAAACGCTTGATGAGTTCTGAAGGACTGCCTTGTGCGATGATGTCGCCTTTGTGCATGATCGCGACGTCGTCCGAGAGCTTCTCTGCTTCGTCGAGATAGTGGGTGGTGAGAAATACAGTCGTCCCACGTCCTCTTATCTCCTCTATAAGCTTCCAGAGGTCTCGTCTTGCCTTCGGATCAAGACCGGTCGTGGGTTCGTCCAGGAATAGCAGTTCGGGGTCGTTTATGAGTGAGAGGGCGATGCCGAGCTTCCTTTTCTCGCCTCCTGAAAGCTTCTTTGACAGGAGGTTCTTCCTCTCGGACAGGCCGACCACATCCAACAACTCGCTAGAATCCCGACGAGTCTTCCTCATGTCGAACAGCTTCGCCCAGTAATGCACTGCCTCTAGAGGCCTTAGGTTGTCGAAAGGCTCGAAATTCTGTGGGAGGATTCCCACCCTTCCTCGAATGCCCGCGTAGCCCTTCGATATGTCCTTGCCGAAGACTTACAGGTTGCCTCCTGTCGGCGTTCGCAGCCCCTCCAGAATCTCAACCGTTGTGGTCTTGCCGGCGCCGTTTGGACCAAGGAGGGAGAACACGCTGCCAGAGTTGATCGAAAAGGATATGCTATTAACTGCCGTTATATCCGGCGGATATCTCTTGGTGAGTCCCTCAACTTCGACAACCCTATCAGACAATTCAACATCCATCTCCCTTTGAAACATAACCTCTCTCTGTCAATGCGTTACGGGATAAAATCATTGTCATCTAAATGCCCAATGGCGGTGGTTATTATGGATTCGCATCGTGGAACGCGCGCTAGTCCCATTCATCTGATGGATAGGATGACTGTGAGAAGAAGTAGGCAATCAGCGCCACGAACGCTATGAATGTGAAGAACACCATGATGAAGTAGATGACGAATCCAACGCTTCCGTGCCGCGTTATCGCCCAGTCTTGGCGGTCGACCCAAGGAATTACCCAGTATGACAGTAGAACATCGATTGCCGCTACTGCTGCGCTGCACGCAATCACAACCCTCCCCCGTCGCCTCCTCCCGACTCGTCTTCGATCTTCTCGAACGACCGAAGGGTCGTCTGACTGGGTGCCGCTCATCGTGTCCACAATTGGAGTTCTTCCCTTTGGACTTTTTCGCCCCCGCGCTTCAAAGACCGATGGTCTCTACTCAAGTGGTCCAGCGTGAACTTTCGAAATTCGATATCGTGAGTCGAACAAGCGCATCATCGATACACCGGTTCGACTCAACGCACTTCCTGTTCACTGCCGATCTCATGTCTCATGTGGCGGAAGGTGCGGCCACATTTCGGACACCTGATCGCGCCTGGCGAAATTTGCTGGCCGCAATACTCGCAGAAGTTGACGGCTCCGGTCACAGTGGGCGGGACAGGGACTATGGGTACGATCGATTCCGATTCCTTTCTCATCAAGATAAATCCGCCAAGTGCCAAGGCGACGCCTGCAGCCATTCCGAAGGCTCCCCCTATCCTGACGGCCGAGTAATAGTCTCGAAGTCTCTCATATTCCTCATCGATCATATCTTGGTAAGGGTTATACCAGAAATCCCACTCATCAGTGAAATCCTGAGCGTTCTCCAAGCTGGCGATTTGAAACGACGCCCAAAGCATCACCATCGTCCCCGCGGTTATGATGACGAAGCCCAGAACGATCATGATCAAAGGCATTTCCTTCAGACAATCACCTCGCTAATCGAAATCGTACGCTCAATATTTCATTGTTGTCCATACGCAACTTGGAGCTGCAGAGGCATAAGATGAAGGCGAAAGCTCCCGAAATCGAACCGGTGGAGTCTCCACGAATGAGAGTGGTGGGGTAGGTCGGATTTGAACCGACGACCTCATGCTCCCAAAGCACGTATCATGCCAAGCTAAACCACTACCCCATGGCGAGTCCAGCGGCAATGGGGATTGGCAAGGCGGTGATTAAACTATTGGTTCAAGGCGTCTGGAGAAGATTCGGAAGCGCCTCTAAAAGACTCTCAATAGCTCTCCCCCTATGCGATAGTTCGTTCTTTTCGATGGTGTCCATTTCCGCATAGGTTCTGTCGTATTCCTCGGGGACGAATATCGGATCATAACCGAAGCCTCCGCTTCCCCTCGCCGTCTCTGATATGGAGCCCTTCGCTACTCCTTTGGCCAAGAAAGGTTCCTCGGCAGGAACCATGAAACCAATGCAGCATTCGAACCTTGCGCCCCTGGAATTCATTCCGGCCATCAGCCGCAGGATGCCCTCGCATCCGAGCGTCTTGTATACGTACGACGAGTATACGCCCGGAAATCCGTTCAATGCGTCGATGAACAACCCCGAGTCATCAATCATCATCGGCCGGGCGCATCTTGAGGCCAACCACGCGAGGGCGGGCTCTATAGTGCCCTCCAGAGAATCTGCCTGCACCTCTGGATATGAAACCTTCAGGTGCTCCAACTCGTATCCGTGTTGCGCCATCTGCCTTGAGATTTCCCTGAATTTGCCGTCGTTGCCGGTGACAAAGGCTATTCTTTGCGTGTGTATCGCCCCCGTCTCTCGATTTCCGCAACCTTCCTCAAGACCTTCGCTCCGTCAGCGTAGGACTCCGCGTAGGATTCCTTTACGATGTCGTACAGCTCCCCCCTTGAATGGTGAGCGGAGCGGAAAGCTTCCTCAAGGAGATGCATGTCCACGCCCTTGTCCTCGATCTCTGATGACTTCTGACCGAGCGAGAAGTCTATGAGTACAATCCGATTGCCGTCGAGCAGCATGTTGCTGGTGGTAAGGTCTCCATGCACGATATCGTTCGCATGCAGACGTCCGGCGATCTCTCCTATCTTGACGCAAACATCACTCCCGTCTGTCTTTGGATCCTGGAGCGCATCCTTGACCCGGATACCTGGAATCTCCTCCATAACGATTTTGCTGCCGTCAAGATCGACAGTGTAGACTATGGGTACGGAAATGCCCGCCCTCCGTGCTTCCAACATCAGTCTGACTTCGTTTCTGATCCTGAAGGACTGGAGAGATCGGTCCAATTCGGGATGTCTGTAGCCCTTGACCAGACGCTGCTTGACCACGACATCTCGGTCCATCCACTTCGATGAGTCCAGCTTGGCCTCAGCTCCGATTCTGTGTACGCCCACGACGCAGACAAGAGGCGTTCGCCATAATAAGGCTGTCTGAAGCGGTGCGCGCATGCATTCGCAACCCTTATCATGGACGAGCCCGATGGCGGCGCGTGACTCGCGTGCCTATCGGCTCCAAAGCCCTCGACGACCTCCTCGGTGGAGGCCTGGAAGGCGGAGCTATCACGCTTCTTTTTGGTGAGGCTGGCACGGGCAAGACCAACATCTGCCTCCAGGTCGCAAGAAATGTGGCGCTCGAAGGCAAGAAGGTCGTTTTCATCGACACCGAAGGGGTCTCGCTCGACCGGGTGAGGCAGATCTCTGGGGATGAATACGAAACCGTGATGAAGAACCTGCTGTTCTTCGAACCGCATTCGTTCGAGGATCAGGAGAAG
>CP070736.1:813371-843311 GCA_020347645.1 Methanobacteriota archaeon
AGTGGCTCGAAGAGGATAGAAAGAGCAAGGGAGACAAGAAATGAAGATCGAGAGGGCCTGCAAGGCATGCAACTCCATGACGGAAGAGGACAAATGCCCTCTCTGTGGCGCGGAGACCTCGAAGGAATGGCAGGGCTATGTCGTGATCATAGACCACACGAAATCCGAAATAGCCAGGACTATGGGCATCCATGTCAACGGTAAGTTCGCGCTCAGGGTTCGATGAATCCTTTCCAGAGAGGGACCTGACGCTCCCCGATGACATGAGGGCGGAGTTGGCGAAACCGTTCGGGAGAATAGTCCCCGAAGAGGATCTCGGGGAACTGCTCCATGGCAGCCCGAAGGTCATAAGCGTCGGTGATGTGGTCACGGTAACGCTCCTTCGAATGGGCATAGAACCCCATGTGGCCGTGTTCGACTACAGGACTCGACGATCTGAACATGCGGGCTCTGAGAGACGAATCGCAGATATGAAAGGAACCCTTGTGCGGGTGCGGAATCCACCCGGCACGATAACGCGAGCGCTGTGGCGCGCCGTTAGGGATGCTGCGAGCTGTTCCGGCAGGACCAAGATAGAGGTGGCTGGCGAAGAGGACCTAGCGACTCTCGTCGCCGTCGCGACGGCTCCGGACGGAACTCATGTCATATACGGCCTCCCCAATAAGGGGCTGATGGTCGTTTCGGTGGAGGATTCGACTCGCGCAGTCGTCGTCGATGCGATATCACGAATGGTACGGTGATACGATGGACCTGGAAATAGTGTCAAAGGACGAGAATCAATTGCTCGATAGAACGGAGGTTAGATTCAAGGCAACCCATGCTGACGAGGGCACACCTCAACGTGACGCGGTGCGCGAGAAGCTGGCATCTCTTCTGAAGGTGCCAAAGGAACGCGTCGTGGTGGATTCGATGCGATCAGAATTCGGCAAGATGGAGACCCTCGGGTATGCGAAGGTTTACAAGACGAAGGAAGCCGCGGTGAAGTACGAAAGAGAACACATACTTGTCAGAAACAAGCTAAAGGAAAGGGCGTCTAAGGCGAAAGAGACGGCAGCCGCTGGCAAGGCGGAGTCCGCTGCGGACTCGAAGGCCGAGGAGAAGTCACCGAAAGAGAAGCCAGGGAAGGACAAAGAGGAGAAGAAGGAAGCGTAGGGGTGACTGGATATGGCAGCAGAGAAGAGCAAGGAGACAAAGAAGCTCCGGAAAGCCAAGAAGGACTGTTTTTCGATAGAGGACGGCTCCATCAAGCGTACCAAGAAACACTGCCCAAAGTGCGGTCCAGGCGTGTTCATGGCTGCGCACAAGGATCGAACTTCATGCGGCAAATGCGGTTATACCGAGTTTCTGAAGGGCAAGTGACGCGAGGGAACGCCTCATGACATACCGCTCAACTGACGAGTGAACCCTATGCTTGCTGGTGGCCTCATCAGCTTCGTATGCTTCGTCCAAACGGTTCTGGAATTCAAACAGCCTGTCTTTTGAGAGCGTCCAGAACTATCGTCAGCCGCTTGCAGGCTTGCACCATGATGCTCATGTGATTAGATGCCTGCAAACCTTCATAACGATGGGCAGGATACGGCTCACGACGGCCTTAGCAGGCAATAGGTGTTGGTCCATATCGAATCTTGGTTTGTTCTCTCTGCTTCAGTTGCGCTCCTATGGGGCATCAGTGGCATATTCGCTAAGTCCAGCATCAGCAGACTCGGTGTTGCGCGAGTCGCGCTTCTGATTGCGATCGTGGAAGGGATGCTCTACGGTATCGCGTTCCTGATATGGAGGGAGCCCCATAACATCACACTCTATGAGGCTTCCATCGCCACTTTCTCGTGTTTGATCGGACTTACGGGATACCTGTGCTACTTCGAATCAATCCTTGAGGGACAGGTGGCTATTGCAGGCACAATATCCGCAGGATATCCCGCATTGACGGTTGTAGGTGCGTTCGTTCTGTTGTCCGAGTCATTGATCCTACCACATGTCATCGGCATCATCCTCATCATAGCTGGCGTCATCGCCATATCCTATGAGCCGAATCCAAGAGCTGTCAATGCACTGAACAAGCGCTCTCTTCTGTTTGCCGTCCTCGCGTTCTTCGCATGGGCTGTATGGAGCCTGTCATCGAAAGTCGCGGTGGAGATGGTCGGACCTGGGAACCTTTTTGGCTTCTTCGTCGTATCTTCGCTGACAGCGCCTCTGCTTTACGCTTGGATTCGGTCGGTTCGGCCCGCCGAGGGAGAAAGGCCGTCGCCAACGAAGAGAGCGTGGTCTTTTGGAACGGTGGCCCTGGGTCTCAACGTCATAGGGACGTTGGCGTACGCGTACGCATTGGAGGGTGGCTTTGCGTCGCTCGTAGTACCGATATCTAGTGCATATCCAATCGTGACAGCGGTGGCTGCAATCGCTTTGCTCAAGGAGAAGGTCAATGCCGTACAAGCGATAGCCATAGTCGGCGTGGTCACGGGCCTGGTGACCGTCGGCATTTCAATGTGAGCTCTCTGCCAGAAACTAGCAGCTCATATGAGCGGTACCAACATAGATATACGGACACGGCTTTCCGACCCCCAGGGCCTGTAGTGTAGCTTGGACATCACAGGGGCCTCCGGACCGCGGCTTGCGGGAGGGAAAGCCCCGGACTCGGGTTCGAAAGGTGAACGAGTTCATGTTCCCCGAATATCCCGACAGGCCCGCCTCTCCACTCCATCACCATATTATATGCGGGCCAGCATTCATTGCACGATGTATCTCACGAGAGATGAGGAACGCATCTTGGATGGCGAACAAGGACCCTCCAAGAAGAAGGCTATGGAGCTGCTCGTCGCTCTCGGAGACATCTACAAGGCCGAACGGCTCATAAGCATCGCCTCTGCACAAGTATCGGGTGCTTCCTTCAAGACGATCGGAGAGGCAGGTATCAAGTGGCTCGAAGGAATGTCAATGGATGCTCGCGCGACCGTACCTGCCATGGTCAATCCACTCGGACTCGACATGAAAAGATGGCGCTCGATGGGCATTAGTCCCGAATTCCATAGCAGGCAGGAACGGATAATTGCCGCCTACGAAGCCATGGGTCTGCTGCCGGTGTACTCATGCACCCCTTACCTCACAGCACATAAGCCGCGGAGCGGCCAGCACATCGCATGGGCAGAGTCGTCTGCAACCGTATTCGCCAATTCAGTTATAGGCGCAAGAACGAATCGTGAGGGTGGACCGTCGGCCCTCGCTGCTGCCATTATCGGAAAGACTGCCGAATACGGATTGCATCTGGATGAGAATCGCGTGCCAAGAGTTCAGATCAAGCTTGAACACGTCCCAGAGGAGTTGACGCCCATTGCAGGATACCTTACCGGCAAGATTGCCGGCAATCGAATTCCAATGGTGACGGGGTTTAGGATGACGAAGGATCAGCACAAGTCGTTTGGCGCTGCAGTCGCAGCAACAGGCGCGGTCTCCATGTATGCTTTCGAAGCGAAGGGTGGAGCAGATAAGCATGGAGACCAGTCCTATGAGGAGACTGTCGAGATTGGCGTCTCTGACTTGAATCGTTGCGCGGACGAGCTCAAGGGCGGCGAGGAATTCGATTTGGTCGCAATCGGCTGTCCCCACTGTTCAACCGACGAACTCAGGGAGATGGCGGGGAGGTTGAAAGGGAAGAAGCCGCGAGGTAACGCAGACGTTTGGTTCTGCACTTCACGTGAGGCATACGCAGCTTGCCCAGAGGCGGTATCCGTGCTCCGCGGTTTCGGTCAGGTCCTCTGTGATACATGCATGGTGGTCGCACCTATAGAAGAGCTTTACAGAAGCACAGCGACCAACTCAGGCAAGGCGATGATGTATCTCCCCAGCCTCGGCAGGCAGAAGGCATCATTTCGCACCACGGACGAACTGTTGGAGGCGATATCACGATAATACGGGGGAGAAGGATAAGAGGGGGATCGGCGCAGGGCGAGGCGATAGTCTGCCGAAACCCGTTATCGTTCTTGGGCGGAGTCGACCCTTCGACGGGGGAGATTCTCGACAGAGACTCGGGCTCGCAGGGCCGGTCCGTGTGTGATTCGATCCTGTGTTTTCCATATGGAAGGGGGAGCACAGTTGGCTCGTACGCGATCTACCAGCTAAAGCTAAACGGAAAGGCGCCTGCAGCAATGGTCAATCAGTCTGCAGAGCCGATAGTGGCCACAGGTGCCATCATATCCGATATACCTATGGTGGACGGCATTGACACATCCTTGATGGTCAGTGGCGATGACGTGCTCGTGGATGCCTCCAACGGGGTTGCTGAGATCAAGGGCGTGGAGGAGCAATGTGTGGTTACCAGCATTCTGCGCAACAATGGAAAGATTCTCATCCTAAGGAGAAGCGGAGAGGTCCGTTCGTATAGGGGGCAGTGGGCCGGCGTCTCCGGATACATAGAAGAGGGCGAAAGCGACTTGGACGCGGCTATACGCGAGGTAATGGAAGAGGCCAATGTGAAGGTGGCCGACCCCGTTAGACGCATCAGACCAGAGAGCTTCAGGAGTGGGAACACCGTCTGGACCGTGCACGCATTTCTGTTCGATGTGCCGAGTAGGCAAGTGTCAACGGACTGGGAGCACGACGAGCACAAATGGATCGGGCCGGAGGATCTCCCTGGGTTCGACCTCGTGCCCGGTCTCGACGTGGTTGTTGGAATGCTCCTTGGCAGAGTCAACCAGTGATTGTGTAGTCGACTTCTCTCTCGAGCAGGTTGAGCTGATGACTCTCGAGCGTTGAGCGGTTGACTGCCATGAGAAGAATCGACTGGTTTATCGCCACCTGGTCTCGGAGTGACTGTATCAGCCTCAGAACGGTGATGAAATTGTTGTTCGTGATCAGATACTCCAGGCCGTCCAGCAGTACTATTCCCCCATCGGGCTGGGAGAGGAATTTCTCCAGCGAGAGGCTTAGCTTCTCAAGGTCCTTGGGACGGATGGAGTTGTCTCTGCCCACGTTTGAAAGCCAGATGATGGGCACGTCCTTTATACCGAACTTGGTGCGAATCTTTGCCGGGTAGTTCCGTGTGATGCAGTACCCCTTCATGCCTTTCTGTAGTGTGCCAAGGAACAGTTTGTACGAGGTCTCTGGCCTATCCTCTTCCACCAGATAGGAGAACGACCGCTCTAGCTCACGAACCTTGTCCGTCGACTTCTCTTCTTCTCCCTGCGCTCGCGCGCTCTCGTCGATCCGCGTGTCCGAAGGTGAAACCTCCCTTACATCGTGCACGGGTGTTTCCGTCTCTTGAGGCGATTTCGGCCGAGGCGCCTCCGCTTCGCCCTCGTGAAGAATGCCGTGCAGCTTGCTCGCCTCGGTTCGGGATATGCCTTCGACCGAGGCGATGTCGTTGAGACTCGCCTGCTTCAGCTTCTCCCTCGTGTCAAACCCATCGTCAAACAATCTGAGCGCAGACTCCATCTTGATGCCGGCGTCGGTGATGATCTTCAGCGTATCTCTCATCTTAAGAGACGTCAACCCCAGAACGAACGATTCCTTGGCGACGTTCCACTCGACGACGTAATCGCCTTTCGGTCCCTCCACGACTTCCATCTGCCTCGCTCGAGTCTCTCGCGATATGTGTTCGCCCCAGGTCTCAAGGGATGCGGTGAGGTTCTGAGTGCATTCTATCTCGACACGGATGTATTCCTCAACATCGAGCTTCATGTCCTTTCTCATCTGCTGAATTCGCCTTATGACTTCTCGGGCGAGTCCTTCCGCCTGGAGTGCCGGCGTCTCCTCCAGATCGACATAGACAATCCCGTCACTGAATTCGGCACTGACGACATCGGGCGGAAGGGTCGATGTGAACGACACCATATTCGGCAAGATCTTGACCAGCTGTCCTTCTATGCCCAGAGAGTACTCTCCCTTGTCGACTCCCGCCTTCACGGCCTTTGCAGGACGGTTCTTGAGGAGCACCGCGATCTTGCTCGACCATTGACGATAGACCTTGCCAATGGCGTTTGGGTTTGGGATTACGCTCAGCATCATCTCATCCCATTCCTCGCCAACGGGCACCATCTGCAGCTTCTTGATGTTGCTCTGGGACAGCAGCGGCTGCTTCAGTCGTTGAAGTCCGTCGTGCGTCTCGTCCGTGCGGGACATCACCACTATCTTCTTCAACGGCCATCTGAGGTTGATATTGGAGTCCTGGCGGATCCTAGCCACTGTCTCCGATATCTCTCTGACCAGGTTCATTCCCTTGTCGAGCTCTTCGTCGATCCAATCGGCATTGTACGAGGGCCATCTGACCATGTGTATGCTCTCTTCATCCCTGTCGAGGTTCGCATGTATCGCCTCCGCGATGTGCGGGGCTATGGGAGCGATGAGTGTGCAGCAAGTCGAGAGTGCCTCGTGGACCACCTTGAAGGCAACGGTCTTGTCGAGATCCTCACCTTCCTTCCACAACCTGTCCCTCACGAGCTTCACATACCAGCGCGAGAGGTCCTCCAATACAAAAGTCTCGATCGCCCTCGCAGCCTTGTGGATTTCGTATGATTCCATAGCGCTTGTCGCATCGCGCTTAAGCGACTCTATTCTAGAAACCATCCACAGGTCTTCCGCCTTCATAGACTCCCTGAGCCTTTCTAGGTCCTTGCTCTTGGGGTCGAAACCGTCTATGGACATGTAGAGCGCGGAGAACTTGTATACGTTCCACAAGATGTTGAGCGTACGGTTTGTGGCCTTGACACCCTCCTCCTGGAATTGAACGTCCTCCCAGGGCGCATTCGCCTTCATTAGGTAGAACCTGAGTGAGTCGGCACCGTAGGCGTTGACTATGTTTATCGGCTCCATCGCTGTTCCATCGCTCTTGGACATCGCCTGTCCTTCAGGAGTGAACGCCCATCCGTGCATCAGCACGGAATTGAACGGCGAGCGCCCGAATGCAAGAACTCCTGTAACGAGCTGCGAATAGAACCAGCCGCGCGTCTGATCATGTGCTTCGGTGATCCATTCGCTGGGCCACCACTTCTCAAACTCCGAAGTCTCGGCGGGATAGCCGAGCGACGCCCATGAGCACACGCCCGCGTCCAGCCATACATCCAGAACATCCTCGACGCGCGTCATAACCTGGTCGCACTTGTCGCACTTGAAGGTGAGCTTGTCTATCCAGGGTCTGTGGACGTCCATTCCCTCTGTGTATCCATCGGCCTCCCGCAGCTCCTGAAGGGAAGAGACCACCCTCGAATTGCCGCAGACGCATGTCCATATGGGTATGGGCGTCCCCCAGAACCTCTGTCTGCTTATGCACCAATCTCTAGCATTGTCTATCCAATCCCTCTGTCTGTTGCTGCCCGCCCAATCGGGGTACCATGCGACCTTGCTATTGGCCTCAACCAGGTCATTCTTGAAATCAGTCACCTTGAGGAACCATTGCTCCGTGACTCGGTAGATGATGGGTTTCTTGCATCGCCAACAATGTCCATACCTATGCTCAACGGACCCTTCGTGAAACATCGCGCCGCGATCGACAAGGTGTATCATGACGGCGTCGTTGGCTTCCTTCACACTCATGCCAGCGAGTTCCGGTCCAATCTCGTCAGTGTACCTCCCGCTTTCGTTCACCGGAGAGAACGGCTCGAGTTCGAACTCCGCTCCGATGTCGAAGTCCTCGGGCCCATGGCCAGGTGCGATGTGCACCACGCCTGTGCTCTCATCCGTCACCGTTTCGGACGGGAGGATCGCGTGCACCCACTCTCCTGTCGCCTGCCTATGGTACGGTACGAGGTCCGTCAGCGGGTGCGTGTAGTGCTGTCCTACGAGCTCCGCGCCCTTGATCGTCTCCAGCACCTCAACATCTTCTATGCTGGCAATCTCCACCAGCTCCTCCACCCGGTCGTTGACGAGGACTACGACCTCCTCTGTGGTGCCGCGTTTCACCTTCACGCGTGCGTAAGTGAAGTCTGGATGCACCGCCGCGGCGAGGTTCCCAGGAATGGTCCAAGGAGTGGTCGTCCAGATCAAAAGATACTCTCCAGGCGAATCTGTAAGGGGGAATTTGACATAGATCGATGGGTCCTTCTCGTCCCAATACTCTATCTCCGCCTCTGCGAGCGCCGTCTCACACCTGGGACACCAAGGGAGCACCCTCAAATCGGTGGTCAGCAATCCCTTGTCGTGGGCCTGTTTTATAGTCCACCAGACGGAGGCGATGTAGGAAGGGTCCACTGTGGCGTATGGGTTGTCCCAGTCCATCCAGACGCCGAGCTGCCTGAATTCCTCCGTCATCTTGGCTTTGTACTTGATAGCGAAATCGCGGCAGGTTTCGACGAACCTGTCCATCCCGTGTTCCTCGATTTCTTTCTTGCTCTTTATGCTCATTGACTGCTCAACCTTCACCTCGATCGGAAGGCCATGCATGTCGTAGCCAGGCTGGTCGCGGACGTCCAGGCCCTGCATTCTCCGGAAGCGCAGAACACAATCCTTGAGGACCTTGTTCCAAGCCGTACCCACGTGTATCGAGCCCGTGGTGTACGGGGGACCGTCTAGAATGTAGTACGCCTTTCCAGATTTGGAGGCTTTCTTCACCTTGCCGTAGGTCCCGTTGCTTTCCCACATCGCCCTTATATCCTTTTCCAACTGGACGGGGGAGTAGTCTTTGTCAACCTGACGCATAATCTATCTTCCGTAGACCATATTGATGGCAGGTATTTTAAAGATAGTGCGGAGATAATCAAGTGCGTGAATTACTGGATGCCGACGGCGGTTTCGTCATTGTCGCCATCTATCTAAGCTGCTCTGCGAGTGAAGGGTCGAGGCCGCTCTGAGCCTGGTCAGAACTGAATCGACTCTTTCGACTGAAAACCCGTGGTTGTCGCACAACAATCTCCTGACATCCTCTTCATTTCTCGTCGGCCAGGACAGCGAGTAGTCCTCCGTCACCTCTGGCTCAAGGAAGATTCTCCTGACCTCCTCGTAGCCGTGTGGGACCACTATCCTTCCCTCAGCCGAAATGCGTTCAAGAGTCCCCAACTCATTGATCATCTTCAATGCCCGCTTGGGACCTATGCCATGGACGCCTTCATTGAAGTCCGTTCCGACGAGTATGCCCATGTCGACCAGTTGCTCGCGAGTCAGATGCAGCGATGCCAGCACCTTTTCGAGCTCGATTAGCTCAGGTGACACATCCGCCGTCTTGCTGGCCGCAACCCTCCTCTTCCTCGAAAGCGTGAGATTCCTGATTAGTGTTGGTGTGCCAAAGAGCAATGAGTCGAAATCCTGAGATGCCCCCGCCCAGACGTCTCCCTTCATGGTCATAAACGCCATCTGCGCCTCACCCTCGCCCGGAGCATCCACCCACGGGATGGCCAGTGCATCCAGTAGGGTGCGCGCCTCGTCTATCATCTCATCATCCAGCCTGGTGGATTGCGATGCCTTGGTCAGAGCCCTCTTCATGTCGCCAGCCTCGATGGCATCCTCCCATTCGCGCTGGGCGGCCTCTCTCGCCTCCCTTCGAGCTTTGAGGGTCTTCTCCTTGAGCTCGGGTGGCCGACCGTCGAAGACATACACGGGCTTCAATCCGAACTCGATTAGTGCGGCGTTCCTGTTCAGGAGTCCAGAAAGATGCGATGTCACTCTTCCATTCCTGTCCTTCAGCGGCGTTCCATCTGGCTGCCTTATCGTTGTAAGAAACTGGTAGAGTGTGTTGAAAGCATCGATGGCGACCGCCTTGCCAGCAAGGTCATTGAGCCTGAGGGGAGTGCTAGGCACGAGCTTGGATATGTTGACGCCCATTTCAGTCACGTTAGAAGCTTATACATTAGATATGTCATTCGGAAGAAGGCATGCATTCCCCGTTCATTGTTCGAGATCCTTCTCGATCGGAAGGTAGATGACCATCATGGCCACGCCCAGCCATGTCCCGCATAAGATAAAGAGAAATGCGCTCGCATTGAATATTGCTCCGAGGATCATCAGCATTGCCGGAAGCGCGAATGTCACGAAGAAGATCAACGGGTGCTCGCGTATACTGAATGCCATTGTACTCAGCCCTTGAAGACAAACGTCGATATTAACTCTTTGACTCTTCCCCTGCTCCTCTGAGGGAGTCGATGGCCTCCTTTGCGCTTCTCGATCTGAACACGTAAGTACCAGCCGCGAGTATGTCCGCTCCCGCTTCTGATGCCAGAAGCCCTGTCTCCCGGTTGATGCCTCCATCAACCTCTATCGGGATATCGAGTCCGCGTTCCTCGAGTTCCTTCTTGACTGCAGGTATCTTCGGAAGGATCTCCGGTAGAAATGACTGACCGCCGAAGCCGGGGTTAACGGACATAACAAGCACGAGATCTATCTCATTGAGATAGTCAAACATACTCTCAATGGGAGTAGGAGGATTCACGGCCAGCCCTGCCTTGCACCCCGCGCGGCGTATCGCGCGCAACGTTTCATGCGGATCCGCTTGATCTGACTCGATGTGTATCTCGATGATGTCAGACCCACTCTCCGCGAAGGCATCGATATGCCGTTCGGGGTGCGAAATCATCAGGTGGGCTATGAAGGGAACGTCGGTGAATTTCCTTAGGCTTCGTATCACGGGGGGTCCGATGGTGATATTTGGAACGAAGACGCCATCCATTATGTCGATGTGGATGTAGTCCGCCCCGGCTTCACCTATACGGCGCACCTCATCCCCAAGGACCGAAAAGTCGGCTGCGAGAATCGACGGGGCTACTTTGGGCATCAGCGTGTGGGAACGAATAAGATGAATATTATGCCTTTGGTACAATGCGGCCGCCGATCGATGGAAACGGTTTTAATGCGCGAGTCGTTATACTTGCCTCGCATGGCTTCTCGAAAGCATTCGACCGAGACGAAGAGAACCTGTGATGTCGCAAACTGCGGCAATGAAGCCCAAAGATCGGTCAGCGGGAAGAAGGTAGACGGAGCTGGCATCGAGATATCCTCCAGTCCTTCGAGGAACGCACATCTCTGTAGAAATCACTACAGAGAATTCAAGAAGAAGACCAAGAAGGACAGAAAACTCCAACGCCTGGACTGGTAGGTTCTCTGCGGAGGGCGCCAACGACGGCTACGCCCGAAATTAGCATATACCCTTGCCCGATTCATCACCATGCGGCCCGAAGCGATTCAATTACTCTCAAGCGCGGGTACTTTCGGGCCGATAATTCTCGTTCCAGTAATACTTGCGGAGGATTTCGGCGAGTCGGAAGCCGTGATCGGTTTAGTCGTCGGTATCTTCGCAGCGGCGAGCTTCCTGTCAAGCTATGCTTGCGGGCGTGCGGCGGATATCTACGGCCGTAGAGTAGTTCTCCTCCTCGGTCTGAGCCTGAGTGCAATCGTCACGCTCCTTCATATCCTGACACTGTGGATGGACTCGCTATACCTGTTCGTGCTGGTACGAGTTCTGCTTGGGTTCACCGCGGGCATGTTTCCCGCGGCGTTGCTTGCATATGTCTACGAAGCAAAGAGCAAAATGGGAAAATTCAGTTCTTGGGGTGCTGCGGGATGGGGGATAGGAAGTTTGGGCATTGGCATGTTCGGAACCCTCTACAATTGGGCATTTCTCTACTGCGCGATTATTCTGTCAGTATCATTCGGCATTGCGCTGACTCTGCCGTTCCCCAAGGAAAAGAGAATCCACGTCCCAAAATTCCCTATCAGGGTGATAAGGGAGAACGCCCCGGTGTACGCCTCTATGATTGTGAGACATACAGGGGCAAACATGATATGGGTTACATATCCCCTCTTTCTCATGAGCGTTGGCGCGAACGAGGCCCTCGTTGGCGCCGTATACGCCGTCAACGCATTCAGCCAGTTCTTCATAATGAACTTCCTGGACCGGTTCGACCCTCCTCTGCTTGTGGCTTTCGGAATCGGGGCGTCATCGGCCACTTTCCTCATATTTGCACTGACGAGCCACTACTGGGAGATTATTCCTGCCCAAATCCTCCTGGCGGTCTCATGGTCCTGCCTTTATGTCGGAAGCCTAAGGTATGTAATGGACAAGAGTGAAGAAAAGGCAACCGCTACTGGGCTGCTTGCGGGCTCAATGAGCATCTCGGGCATACTAGGGCCGTTGATTGGCGGATTCACGGCCGCCGCGATAGGGTTCAGGGGAACCATGCTCGCGGCGTCGGCGATGGCGGTGGTCGCGCTGGTCGTGTTCGTCTACGAGCTGCTCAGGTCAGGTGAGATTTATCGTCTCACGAGGCCTTCACGGATGAGACGATGAGGCTAATATTCCTCGGAACAGGCGGGACATACCCTTCAAAGGAAAGGAATGTCACTTCGATCGCGGTGCAAGTAGGACCCGACGTTGTGATGTTTGATTGCGGCGAGGGGACTCAGAGGCAATTGATGTATTCCCCAGTCTCGTTCATGCGGATCAGATCCATCTTCCTCACGCATTTGCACGCAGACCACTTCCTCGGCCTCCCAGGGTTGGTGCAGAGTATGAGCCTAAATGGCAGGACCGAAGCGCTCAGAGTGTTCGGTCCAGAGAATACAGAAGCGACTGTAGACGCGATGTTGGGTCTCGGCCACTTCAGCAGTCGGTTCGAAGTGTCATCGAAGGATATGGAGCCTGGCGATGCGGTCGATTTCGGCAGTTACGTCGTGTCGGCGGCGGAAGCCTCCCACACTGTTCCCGCGCTTGCCTTTGCAGTCGAGGAGAAACCCCGCCCTGGAAAGTTCCAAGTTGAGCGCGCTGAGGAACTCGGCGTCCCCAAAGGGCCCAAGTACAGGGTACTCCAGGAGGGAGGGTCGGTTGAGGTCGATGGGGCGGTTGTGCGCCCAGAGGATGTGATAGGAGGAAAACGGCCGGGAAGAAAGGTGGTATACAGCGGGGACACAAGACCATGTGAATCAGTAAAGGAACTCTCAGCTGGTGCAGACGTCCTCGTACACGATTCAACCCTGAGCGCCATACACTCAGATATCGCGACTGAGTTTGGGCATTCTACAGCAGCTCAGGCTGCGGAGGTAGCGAAGGCTGCGGGAGTTGGCAAGCTGTATTTGACCCATATCAGCCCAAGGTATGACGACGAGTCTCTGCTGCTATCTGAAGCCACCAGCATATTCACTCAATCAACCATCGCTCATGACCTGGATGTTATCGATGTGAGAGTGTGGCAAAAGGCCTAGATAATGCTAATAGCCTGGACTCTCCATCATCTCAAGGAGTTTGTGCGCTGGGCTTAGGGGCGATACCGGGCATTTGAGCGCATAGGAATAATATCATCCACAAATGAACGCCGACACAGAAACGGGTTGCTCCGATACGCACTTATAGCATTCTTCAGTTTCTCGCCCGACCAGAAGTGTTGCAGGCATAAGTTCATATGTCCTGTTTCATTTCCGGAAACAACCGAAACGACAACAGTAGTTGTTGAGGGGGAATCGGACCATGACCTTATTGGAGGTCAAAGGACTAAGGACTTATTTCAAGACTCAGGAAGGGACTCTGAAAGCAGTCGATGGCGTGGATTTTGAGGTTGAGAAAGGGCACGCCATGGGCCTTGCAGGAGAGTCGGGCTGTGGCAAGACCACGGCTGCGTTGTCCATCATGAAGCTGCTGCCTGCGAACGGATACATCGCAGGGGGCAAGATCAACTTCATGGGTCAGGACATGGCTAGAGTCACAGGAGAAAAGCTGAGGTCGATCAGATGGCGCGACATATCCATAGTCTTCCAGGGTGCGATGAATGCCTTGAACCCTGTCAAACGCGTCGGCGATCAGATATCAGAACCCATTTTGCTGCACGAGGATGTCGACGACGAGGTCGCTACCAAGAGGGTCAAGGAGTTGTTTGAGCTAGTGGGCCTAAGCCCCAACAGAATCAGAGACTACCCTCATGAATTCAGCGGTGGAATGAGACAGAGAGTCATGATTGCCATGGCTTTGGCGTGTAAGCCAAAGCTGGTTATCGCGGACGAACCCACTACCGCGCTGGATGTGATGATTCAGGCACAGATTCTCCAATTGATGAAGAGCCTCCAGAAGGAACTGGAACTCGCCATGATCATAATCTCCCACGATCTGTCGGTACTCGCAGAGACCTGTGAAACATTGTGCATCATGTATGCTGGGAAGATCGTGGAGAGGGCGGATTCCGTCGAGGTCTTCAGAAACCCGCAGCATCCGTACACGAAAGGCCTGATCGAGGCCTTCCCCAATATCAAGGGAGACAAAACGATGCCAGCATCAATAGCCGGGAATCCGCCCAACCTGATAATTGCTCCCAAGGGCTGTAGATTCGCTGAGAGATGCTACATGGCCAAGGAAATATGCGACGAGAAAGAGCCGCCGCTTATCGAGGTGCGTCCAAACCACTATGCGGCGTGCCATTTCGTGAAGGCGGGGTGATCAAGATGGGTAATGATATCGTATCGGTCAAGAATCTTCAAGTATGGTTCCCTATCAGAAGGGGGTTTGTAGAGAGCCTCCTTTCCGATGAGCAGAGCTATGTCAAGGCTGTCGACGGAATCACATTCAGTATAAAGCAGAGGGAGATTTTCTGCCTGGTTGGTGAGTCGGGCTGCGGCAAGACCACTACCGGCAAAGCAATACTGAGACTCGTCGAGCCTACGGGCGGTGATGTCGCATACTTTGGACCCGGCAAGGACGAGCTCCTGAAGGAGGTGACCGACGCCTCCAATCGGAAGAAGACTTCAGCCAGGGTGTACGTTGCAGATCAAGAAAAGTGGGCTGAATTCGTTGAAACCTATGATATGGCCGACATCAAGAAAGCGAAGAGAGTAATGGGCGAGAATGCGTTCGCAGGAATACTGAAGAGGGCAAAGACCAAACCCGATGGCAACGACCTGAACATGGCCGGCGTCAAGAATGACGCCGACAGGAAAGCCCTACAACCTTTCGTAGGAAAGATGATTGTCGACACCAGGAAGGCGAAGGCTACCATTGGCGAGCAGAAGCTCACAGAGATACTGGAGCGCGCAGGAATCAAGCCCCAGGCGGATGACCTGAACATAGCATCCATCAAGAACGCGGATAAGAAGACACTCAGACCTTTCGTCAAGAAGGAGTTCGTCGACATTGGGAGAGCCAAAGATGCAATGGGCGAGAAGGCACTCGCAGGGATACTGAAGAGGGCAAAGACCAAACCCGATGGCAACGACCTGAACATGGCCGGCGTCAAGAATGACGCCGACAGGAAGGCACTTAAGCCCTTCGTTAGGAGAGTCAAATCGAACTGGGTGTTGATGAGCAAGATTCCGAAAGATCGGAAGGAAGAATTACTGAAGGCAGGTGGCATCAACGTCCGGACCTTGAGCAAGCACAACATGAAGGCAATGAGGCAGAAGCTTCAGATCATCTTCCAGGATCCTTATGAGTCGCTCAACCCGAAGCAGTCGATATACGACATCATTGCAGAACCGCTTGTTGTCAACAGCATCGGAGCCAACGAGGCGGAGAGGGAGCAGAAGGTGACGAAAGCCCTCATGGACGCCGGGCTCAGACCTCCTAAGAACTTCATGTGGAGGTACCCGCATGAGGTCTCTGGAGGGCAGAGACAGAGAGTAGGTGTCGCTGGTGCGCTCGTACTTGACCCGGACTTTCTGGTCGCAGACGAGCCCGTTTCGATGCTTGACGTATCCATAAGGTCCGAGATACTCAAACTGATGCTGGACCTGAGGGAGAACAGAGGCTTGTCCTTCTTGTTCATCACTCACGATTTGGGTGTGGCATATGTCTTCAGCGACAGAATAGGCATCATGTACCTCGGCAAGATTGTCGAACTTGGACCGACGGAAAAGGTCATCAAGGATCCTCACCACCCATACACGAAAGCCCTCATCTCTGTTGTGCCAACGCCGGACCCAAAGGACCGTACAGAGAAGATCATCCTAAAGGGCGAACGGCCCGACGCTTCAAAGATTCCTAGTGGATGCAGGTTCCACCCAAGATGTCCCTTCATGATGGACATCTGCAGGGTTGAGCAGCCCTCGCCAGTATTTGTCTCTGAGGGGCATTGGGTCTCCTGTCATCTGCACACGAAGGGATCGTCAGCCGAGAAGATGGGTGACTAGAGTTGTCCCGTCCTCGTGCAAGAGAGGCTGGAGTTCGCTTTGGGAGCCTTTCAACGGGAAAGAAGAATTCAATAGCTGATGTTGCAGGCGTGAGTGTCGGTCACTCAACCCTCCGCAGAGGCGAGGGGAAGCTCGTTGTCGGCGAGGGGCCCGTTCGAACAGGAGTCACCGTGGTTGTGCCACACGAAGGCGATCTGTTCCGCAGACCGGTCAAGGGAGCGTACTACTCCCTGAACGGTTGTGGCGCGCTGATAGGCGCACTTCAAATCCAGGAGTTCGGCCTGATAGATACTCCGATCGGCCTTACCAACACGATGTCGATTTGCGCAGTTGGGGAGGGGCTGGTACGGTACACCATGGACAGAAACCCTCTCGCGGGAGTGGAAGAGGATACTATAATCCCGATCGTGTCTGAGTGCGATGACAGTTATCTGAATGATGCGAGAGGACTCCATGTGCGCCCCGAACATGTATTCGAAGCGATAGGTAACGCCAGCAGTCAAGTCGAGGAGGGTTCGGTCGGCGCTGGGACGGGCATGGTGTGCCATGATTTCAAGGGAGGCATAGGGACTGCGTCGCGAGCCATCGACATCAAAGGTAGTGAGTACCTCCTCGGAGTCCTTGTGCTTGCGAACCACGGCAATCGAAACGACCTTCTCGTGGATGGTGTTCCAGTAGGAAGACTCTTGGATACGCTCGACCCGAAGAGAAAGGAGATGGGGTCCATAGTGACTATAGTCGCCACCGACGCTCCCGTAGATGCACGGCAATTGAAAGGATTGGCCAAACGTGTCAGCATGGGTTTGGGAATGACGGGGTCGTGCGCTCATAAGGGCAGCGGCGACATAATGATAGCCTTTTCAACAGCGAACGTTCATGACAGGCGTCAGACAGACAAACACATTGTCACCGACAAACTGCTTGTTGACTCCGAGATAAGCAATCTATACAGGGGTGTGGTGGACGCGACGGCAGAGTCGGTGACCAATGCGCTTTTCAAGGCCGAGACGGAGAAGGGAAGGGACGATCAGATTGCCCCTGCTCTCCCGCTTGAACCGACTATAGAGATACTGAAGGCGCATGGACGAATAGAATAACTCGCAAGAGGATACCTTTTTCATTTATGTCAGCAATAATCGAGGAGGAGCTGCCCTGCAGAGCGAGGTAGGAAATGGCAAGACGAAGTGGAGATATTGAGAGTAGGATCAAGCAGAAGGTTAAGAAGAGCGAGATCGAGGGCCTCGTCAAACATCTAGTTTCAATACCGAGCCATTCAGAGGTTCCTACGAGGGAGAGCGAGGTTGCCGAGTATCTCAACGAGTTCTTGAGTGATGAGGGGGTTCCCTCTCGGCTGAGGAAAGTAGGCAAGAATAGGTTGAACGTGATAGCCACCATCAAAGGCACAACTGGAAATGGCAAGAGCCTGATGCTGAATGGCCACACCGACACTGTTCCGCCTTATGATATGGATATCAAACCATTCACTCCGAAAGTGACGGCAGGTCGATTGCACGGGAGGGGCGCACTCGACATGAAGGGCGGATTGGGTGCAATGGCCGCTGCACTCGTCGCGATACGGCGTGCGAAGGTGCGTCTCCAGGGAGATTTGATCCTTACGGCCGTAGTCGGCGAGGAGGGCAAGAGTGAGGGGACGGAAGACATCGTACTGAAGGGACCGAAAGCAGACTTCGGAATCGTCGGTGAACCTACAAGCCTCGAAGTACAGCCTTCGCATAGAGGTCTGGAATGGCTGGAAGTGCATGTATTTGGAAAGGCAGCCCACGGAGGACAGGCCGAGAAGGGAGTCAACGCGATATCGATGGCTGCGAGGTTCATCAATAAGGTCGAGGAGGACCTAGTGCCCAAGCTCGCTTCGCGCAGGAGCAGGCACACCCTTCCGCCTACACTCAATCTAGGCGTGATCAGTGGAGGGCAGCAGCCGAGCTCGGTCGCCGACCGTTGCGCCATATGGATTGACAGGAGATGGACTCCAGAAGAATCATTGGATCAGGTGTTTCAGGAGATCTACGATGTGTTCGACAGCGTAAAGAAGGAGCGTCATGAGTTCAGAGCAAAGCTGAAGCGCGATACGCGTAACATGAAGAGCATGACGCACGTGCCAAACGTCGTGAGCAGGTCCAGCCCGCTGGTAAAAGCTCTGGAAACGACCGTCCAGTCACACACCGGGAAGAAAGCAAAGCTCACTAGCTTCTGGGGATGGACCGACGCAGCTCTACTCACGCACTTCGCCAAGACGCCAACAGTGGTCTTTGGTCCTGGAGGAGCGGGCGCACATGCCCGTGTGGAGTATGTCAAGACAAACGACCTCGTGACATGCGCAAATGTGTACTCGTCAACCGCACTAAAGATATGTCGAACGGACTAGTCAGTTGGACGGGTCTTCCTAAGCACCGTACCTGCGCGCTCCCCCGTGTGTTCTCCGTCGCTTATAGTCGGTGAGCCGTTAACTATCACGTGCTTTATTCCTTTCGCATACTGATTTGGCTTCTCATATGTAGATGTAGCCCGTATCTCTTCACGGTCGAAGACAACTATGTCCGCCATCATGCCTCGAGCAAGTCTACCACGGCCGACTAGGCCTATTCGGTCCGCTGGTGCATATGTCATCTTCCTGATCATCTCTTCCAACGAGACCACGTTTCTGTTCAAGGCATATTCTCGTATTGCCCTCGGAAATGTGCCGTATGCCCTTGGATGGGTCGCTGTTCCTCTGCAGGGGCCATTCGACGTTTCGGTCTCTCCATCCGATGCAACGATTGCCAGTGGATGGCTTATCACTCGCATGACATCATCGTCGTCAATTTCATGGAAAATGCCCATCAAGTCGAAGCCTTCCTCGAGCAGGATATCGAGCGCTGCGTCAGCCGGATCAACTCCGCGAAGCATCCCGATCTCGGTCATGCGTCTGTGCTCTAGCATTCTGTTGTCCGGCTTCGTGAATCCGCTCACCTCTATATTCTCCCAACCGTCTTCCGCAACGGTGTTCTCCCAAGAAGTATCGAGATTCTTAAAATCGTGCTTGATTCTCTTACGGACATCTTCCTGACGGAGTCTGTTGATCATAATGGCTCTTCCTCCATCCTGTACCCAGGGTGGCAGAACGGCGTAGAGGTTGGTGCACGATGCGGTGTACGGATATACATCAAACGCCACGTCTGTACCCGCATCATTGGCATTCTGAATGAGCTGCAACGATTGCTCTACGAGGCCCCAGTTTCGAAATCCTATGACTTTGTGATGGGAGATTTGGACTTTTACGCAAGCGCTCTTGCCTATGCATATCGCCTCTTCGACAGCTTTCAACAGGGTGCGGCCTTCTCCTCGGATATGGCTCGCATAGACTCCATCGAACGGAGAAACGGAATCTGCAAGCGCTATTAGCTCATCGGTTGAGGCGAAGCATCCGGGAGCATAGATGAGCCCAGACGATAGCCCGTAGGCTCCGTTCGTCATCGCCTCGGAGACCAAGTTCTTCATCATGAGGAGTTCGTCCTTGCTGGGTTTGACGTCCGCTTCGCCGAGGACGCTAGTGCGAACGCTTTCCGCGCCAACAAGGGAAGCTACATTCACAGAGGTCTTCGCATCGCTGAGTCTCGAAAGATACTCATCGAGAGAGGTCCAATCAACACTGATTCCATAGAGCTCAGCCATATCATCCAACATTGATCTGGCAGCGCCAATCGCAGGTCCGGCTGAGCTGCCGCAGTTTCCGACTATCTCCGTGGTCACCCCTTGTCTGACCTTGCTGTCTGCCGTAGGAAAGGCCAGGAGACTGAGGTCGGAATGAGTGTGAATGTCCACGAACCCTGGGCAGACGACTCCGCCCTGCGCATCAATTATCGCTGAGCCGGACATCTCTCCGGGAGGATGCAGGCCAGTGATTTGACTGCCATCGATTGCGATTTCCATCGCGACGCCAGGAGAGCCAGTACCATCAATCAGTGTCCCTCCTGTCACAAGAATGGCGCAGTCATCCGCCATCGTCGGCCGCCTCCCGTGTTAGAAGTCTCATTGAAAGTGATTCGCCATTGATTATATAACAGTTGCCGGCCTTGGCCAAGTATTAAATCACCTCTATGCCGTGCCATCTCCCGATGACGCGTCGCATGGACTTCGTCAAGTACCAGGGTTGTGGAAACGACTTCATAATCGTCGACGAAATGGAGGGTGACACGACCCCGGACGACGACAGGAGCAAATTGGCAAAGAGCCTTTGCGACAGACGCTTCGGCATTGGGGCTGATGGCTTGATTTTCATCGAACCAACGAGAGATGCAGATTGCTCAATGCGACTTTTCGAACCTGCGGGAAACGAAGCGGACATGTGCGGAAATGGCCTTCGATGTGTAGCGTCATTCATTTCGGATAGAATTCCTGAGCCTGATAGGAATGTCACCATTCTCACTGCAGATGGCATCAAAGAAGTGAGGAAGGAGGATAGCGAATTCACGGCCGACATGGGAGAGGTTAGGTCAACCAGAAGTTACCTAGAAGACTATGTCTCGGATCCCGGCTCCCCGGACGACTCGATGCTGGACTTCGAGGTTGATTTCTGCGGGTGTCGGCACCAAGGCAGCTTGCTCAACACAGGGGAGCCGCATATTGTAATCTTCACCGAGGATGTTTCGTCAATCGATCTTGTCCGGGCAGGTACACAGGTCAATTCGAACAGAAATAGGTTTCCCGCGGGAGTCAATCTGAACTTCGTCCAGACGATGGGGGCCTGCGACATCAGCGTGCGGACTTATGAACGGGGAGTGTACGACGAGACCTACGCTTGTGGAACAGGGGCGACAGCATGTGCAGCGGCGGCAGTTCTCAAGGGCGTCGTCACGGATACACGGGTTATCGTTACGACACGCGGTGGAATCCTGACAATAGAACTATTGCCCGATGGAAGGGCCCTTATGACAGGTCCCGCGAAGCGTGTATTCAGTGGAAACGTCAACCTCGACTGATACATAGTCTCGGGCCCAGCGTCGGAAGCGTGATATCTAGAGCGCATCAATTCGAGTTGCTCATCTTTCCAAGTACTTCCTCTGCGATGGCTAGGGTTTTCGCCACGTCCTCGTCAGTGTGTTCCGTACATGTATAGAACGGCTTGTCTGGATGGAAATGTATGCCTCGCGAGAGAAGCCCATAGTCGAACTGTGTTCGGAGCTTCGCGTCGAAGTGCATGCAATCCCTATAGCTTTGCGCGCATTCCTTCGCGAATATCACGTTGAAAGTCGAGCCAGGCCCCACTGCGATGGCATCGACACCCATTCTGCTGAATAAGTCGTTGAATCCGTCTCTTAGCTTTCCAGTGATTCTGTTCAGATATGGATAAGTCTCCGGCTCCTCGAGCACGTCTATCGTGGCCATGCCAGCCGCGAGTACTGTGGGGTGGCCGTTGAAAGTCCCTCCGTGGAACACGCGATTATCCTTCCCGCGAGTCACGGGGTTTACGAGGTCCATTATGTCCTCCCGGCCGAGAAACGCCCCTGCCGGAAAACCCCCCCCGATTATCTTTCCCAGACACATCAAGTCGGGGGTTACTCCGTACATGGTTTGCGCTCCGCCCAGCCTGTCCGCCCTGAATCCGGACATCACCTCATCGAAGATGAGTATGATTCCGAGTTCTTCTGTTGTTTCCCTTACGGTCTTCAGGAATTCCGGGTCGGATTCGATGAATCCGCGTTGCACAGGCTCCATTATGAGCGCTGCAAGATCGTTCTTGTGGGCCCTGAGGAGTCTCACTGTATCCTCGGCGTCGTTGAAAGGGAGGACCTGAACGCTCTGTAGGGTGTATTCCGATGTGCCAAGCGAGCACGCGACCGGCTGCGGAGCAGCGTATGGACCGGCGGTATCCTCTGCTGGCGTCAGACTCACGAGAGCTTCGTCGTAGCATCCATGATAATGCCCCTCGAACTTGGCGATTCGGTTGCGCCTGCTGAAGCCTCTGCAGACACGCAGAGCATGGAGCGTTGCCTCGAGACCTGAATTGGTGAAACGCACCCTCTCAGCACACGGAAATATGCGGTTGAGCCTTTCCGCCATTATCGTCTCCGTCTCATGCGGAGGACCGAATATCGTTGTGCCCTGGTCTTGAAGCTGATCATGGATCGCCTTCATCACACGAGGATGCCCGTGACCCAATATCAGTGGTCCGAAGCAAAGCATGTAATCGATGTATTTCCCGCCGTCCAAATCCCATAGATATGCCCCCTTGGCTCGTTTCGCGTACACAGGATAGGGGGGATAGAACTTGACGTTGCCAGTCACACCGGCGGGGAGATGGTCGGATGCCCTTGCATACCACTCGGCGCTCTTCTTTGTCTTGCTTTTGTATTCCGCGATTGGGTCGAAGGCTGCACACATTCGATCTCACCTGAGATAGATTCTTTCGGGGTCCAATGCTCGGAGCGCCTCAATCTCCTCCTGCTTCGGAGTCAGCGTCCTTTCCAGTTTGTCCGCGACCTTCACTTCCCAAGGGGTGTTCTCCTGAACCTGCTCAAGCGTCGCATCCTCATGGAGCGATGCTACAGTCATCTCGCCTGTGACCTCGTCGAACTTGAATGTGCACAGGTTAGTTATCACCGCGTATGGTCCACCCCCTTGGAGCTTGAGCTTCCTCCAGTTGTCCTTCCCGTCGGCGAATCCTGGACTTGTCAGGAAATCAACCCGTTCGACGAATCTACGCTTTTCGTGAGGCGTTATGACGATGATCTTCTTCACGTTTGATGCTATGTCGCATGCTCCCCCACTTCCAGGCAAGCGCACCTTCGGAGCCTTGTAGTCGCCGATCACGGTCGAATTGATATTGCCATACTTGTCGATCTGTGCTCCACCGAGGAACCCGACGTCTATTCTGCCTCCTTGCAGATAGTAGGCGAATTGCTCGAACATCGAACACACACTCTTCGCGCCGCTAACGAGGCATGGGTCTCCTATCGACAGAGGCATTCTGCTCGGGTTTGACCCTATCGTGCCCGATTCGTACACCATCAGTAGGTTTGGTGCATGCAGTTTCCTTGCGAGGTTCGCAGCTAGATTCGGCACGCCAACACCTACCAGAACGGACTCTCCATCCCTGAGCTCTCTTGCGGCGACAATTACCATGAGTTCCGTGGAACTGAATTCTCCCATTTGACATACCTCCTCATCAGACACTCCCGAAATCGACTGGCGCGCTCAACGCTGGCTTTGGCTTCAGAGAGTCGATCTTCGACTGCGGAATCTTCTTCATATACCCCGATCTATCCTCCACGCCAAACACCCACTCATCGAGGTACTTCAATGTGGATTCGTGTTCCTTTGTCAACTTGTCCCACTCAACGTAGAATGCGTTATCCCTGTCGTAATAGCCCTGAACATAGGACGGATGCGCGCACCACGGTTCATGTACGACAGAGTCGACTATGAAATCTGGCACGAGCGTCCTGTTGGGATCCGATCTAATCACCGACTCTTCTACAATCTCTTCAGCGCTGATTATCACCTTTCTCGCCGCAAACGCCGTGTCCTTCTGCTCGCCGGTTATACCCCATATGTGCGAATTGCCGCTTGCGTCAGCGCGTTGCACGTGGACGACTGCGACATCCGGCTTGAGTGGTGGCACAACGGAAACTTCGTCTCCAGTATACGGATCCTTTACCGTTCTGATAAGCTCGTTTTCGGGTGGAAGTCCCGAGCCAAGATTCGTGCGCATCGGAAGGAAAGGCATGTTCGTCGCCCCTGCAAACAGTCTCCCCGACAGTCCGAAGTGCGTGTACTCCTCAACTTCCAGAGGTGCAGGTATGCCCTTCTCGTGCGCACGCCTGAAACAACGAAGGGAGCCCACTCCTGGGTTCCCAGCATAGCTGAATATCAGTTTCTTCGCGCAGCCCGCGGCAATCATCTGGTCATAGATGATATCTGGTGTAGCTCTCGCGAGCGTCAAGTTCTTTCGGCCCTGTCTGATGATCTCATGACCAGCGGCGAATGGGATCATGTGAGTGAACCCTGCTAAATAGACCGTATCGGCATCCTTCACAGATTTCGACACCGCCTCCTTCATTGACATCAACTTGTTCGAATCCATGCAATCACCTCATCCATTAGTCGGGAACGAATTTGAACCCGTATCTTATCACTCCTTCCTCGTTGTAGACCTTTCGAAGCTCTGTGCTGACCTTCATGCCTATGCCAACCTGCTTCGGATCTGCGTCCGCTATCTGGCCGATCACCTTTGGCCCCTCCTCGAGCTCAACGATTGCAACTGGGTAGGATCCTCCTGCCTTTTCCTGCTCGACGAATTCTGGCGGCGCGCCTCCTGCCCCTATCATGACAAAGGTGTGTACCGTGCCCTTTCCGCTCAGCCCGATATCCTCGAAATCGGAGGATTCGTTGCAGTATTTGCATACACCCTTGGGCGGGAAATTCACCGAGCCGCACTTCTTGCACTTCTGTCCGATCATCTTATACCGCTGTGGTATCGTGCGCCAATACATCGGAATCGAAACATGGGCCATTCGCAGCACCTCACCTAATAGCTCCTTTCAGCTTCAAGTACTGAATATAGTCTATGTACTCCTTCCTCTCAATCTCAGTTCTGACGCTGGGACTCGCCCTCCTTTCCCCGACGACTTTCAGACTGATGGCGTCGCTGGCTGCGCCCGAGCCATAGCTTACTACGAGTATCTTCTCACCCATTTGGGCGCTGTCCAAAGCAGCAGCGAGTCCAACCAAAGTGGATGCGGCCCCAATATCTCCCATCTCAGAGACCACGGAACCTTTCACGAGCTTCTCAGGATCGAATCCCAACTTCTTCGCGATAGTCGCCGGCATGCGAGCGTCTGGCTGCTGTATCACGATATGGGCGTAGTCATCGGGCTTTGATTTCAGACTGGTCATCAGATTGGTGGCAGCTTTGGTCGTTGCTCCGACAAAAGACGACTGCGCGAACTTTCTCACCTCTAGGTCTTGGATGAGATCCTCGCTGTTTGATTTGAATCGCTCGCCAAAATGCTCACACGCAAAGCTGGCATGACCTTCGATCTCGGCGATGAGGTTCTCTTTCGAGAGGACGAAACCAGCAGCTCCGGCACCAAGACCGTGTTCGATTGATTTCCACATGCTCGCTTTCGGAGCGTCTGCCGCAGAGACGACGGTGCATCCCTCTGGATTTGATCTAAGGTGCTCCATCCCCGCAATCACGGCTTCAGTTCCCGCCCTCGACGAGGTCGTATGATCGGAGACGAACGCGTCGCTTGGCGCTCCTATGTTCGTGATTATCGTGCCCGAGAGGAGCTTCTCTCCGTATGGAGCGGAGGTCGATGCAAATGCGAATCTGGTGATCCTGTCAGCGCTGATAGGGACTGACGACAGAGCTCTGCGCGAAACTTTAGCCGCCATAGTCAGCACATCCTCATCGAATCCCATCACAGCCTTCTCCTTGACGCCGGCTGCACGGAACGAACCCCACGCCTTGGCGTATTCTTCCTTCTTTACCCGAAGTCTCGGGACAGCGACACCATAACCTGAGATTCCCACAGCCATCTATTCTACCTCCTCAAAATCGACACCGCGACTGTACCTCCAGAGCCGCCTACATTGTGTACCAGACCGGTCTCGGCCCCCTTCACCTGCCTCGTAGGTTTCTGTACAGTGCCTCTCAGCTGATTGAACATCTCATAGGCCTGTCCCGTTCCGGTTGAGCCTATCGGATGGCCCTTCGATTTCAACCCTCCGCTGGCATTCACTGGCATGTCTCCGTCTATCTGACTTCGACCATCCTCGATGAATTGTCCTGCCTTGCCCTTCTCGCAGAACCCCAGGTCCTCGTACGCAAGGAGTTCTGCGATAGTAAAACAGTCGTGAACCTCAGCAAGATCTATTCCTCCGGGTCCGAGGCCTGCCATATCGTAAGCTTTCTTTGATGCCCTTTTCGTACCCTCCAATGTAACGGTCTCCGGCCTGTCGTGAATCGCGAGGTAATCGCTCGAAGTGCCGAATCCGGCGACAAACACTGGCGTATCTGTAAACTCCTTCGCGATTTCGGCGTCGCACACAAGGACGGATGATGCCCCATCGGTCGTTGAACAGCAATCGAATAGGTTTAGAGGATACGCTACAGGAGGGCTCTTTATAGCCTTGTCAAGTGTGATTTCCCTCTGGAACTGGGCTTTTGGGTTCTGAGCCCCGTTCTTGTGATTCTTGACGGCTACCATAGACAAGTGCTCCCGCTTTGTTCCGAACTGATGCATGTGCCTGTGGGCTATTAGAGCGTACAGACCTGCGAAAGTCGTCCCTGCAAGACGTTCGAACTCCGTATCACCGGATACTCCGAGCCAATACTTCTGTTTGGTACCAGAGACATCCGTCATCTTTTCCACCCCTCCAGCGATTACCACATCATGAGCTCCGGACATGACGTCCATGATTGCTGAGATGATTGCGTATCCCCCGGATGCACACGCGTTCTCCACTCTCACCGTGTGGATATATGGCAGGCCAACGAACTCGGACACAAGCGCAGACATGTTGCCGAGCTGGAATCCGCCCGAGCCTAGGTTTCCCACATAGGCAGCGCCTATCCTCTTAGGATCCATACCCTTGTCCACGCTCTCGACCATGTCTTTGTAGGCTTCGAAGAACAGCTCTTTGATGCCCTTCTCTGGAAAATCTCCGTACCTGCTTTGTCCGGCACCTACTATCGCGACCTTCTTCATATTCATCCCCTCGTTCCCATACACGGGGGCCAGTTCCAAGGCACTTTCATCCCCAGAGTCTCGGACGACCCGTGTCGTGGAAGCCTGAGCAGATAGGTGTCGAAACAAGAGCTCACGTATATAACCGTTAGGGACCAGAGCGTCTGCCCCCAGCGTACATCGGAAACTTCGTTCCGATTGGTGGCATATGAGGCTGACACCCGCCTTTCCGATTTCGTACAGCGCAATCGACCTTCGTATCGCGCGATTCAATGCATTGGGCATAGGCTAAATAGACTATCGAACATAGTAGATTTCTCTCAACACCGGCAAGGGGAGTGTCGAATGCGAAAATTCACGGAGATAGCGCCATGGAAGGACGTGAAGCCTGAGGAATGGAACGATTGGAGATGGCAACTCCGCAACAGAATTACGGAGGTCGACAAACTCAAGCAAGTCGTGGATCTGACACCTGCAGAGGAGGAGGGGATCCGTGACTCTCTAAAGATATTGCGCATGGCGGTGACGCCGTACTTTGCTTCCCTCATGGATCCAAAGGACCCGCATTGCCCCGTAAGGAGACAGGCTATCCCCACTGCAAGCGAGATAGATTTCTCCGAGGCAGACATGGAGGACCCTCTCTTCGAAGATATCGACTCGCCGGTCCATGGCCTGACCCACAGATACCCGGACAAGGTGCTGTTCCTCATAACGGATCAGTGCGGCATGTATTGCAGGCATTGCACCCGGCGGCGCCTTGCTGGTCAAACCGACAAGGAAAGGGATAGCGGAGCTTTGGATGCCGCCATCGAGTACATCAAAGAGCACGACGAGATCAGAGATGTCCTCCTTTCCGGGGGGGACCCGCTACTCGTCTCCGACGCAAAGCTAGAGGACATAATCACAAGGCTTCAGGCGATCGACCACATAGACATCGTCCGCATAGGGAGCAGAGCGCCTTGCACCCTCCCGCAACGAGTAACGCCAGAGCTATGTGACATGCTGAGAAAGCATCATCCAATTTGGCTCAACACCCACTTCAACCACCCAAAGGAGATAACTGCGGAATCTAAGAGAGCAGTTGAGATGTTGGCTGATGCTGGAATACCTGTCGGCAACCAATCGGTCCTTCTCAAGGGAGTGAACGACTGCCCGACAATCATGAAGAAGCTTGTCCAGGACCTCGTTAAGATCAGATGTCGACCGTACTACTTCTACCAATGCGACTTGTCTAAGGGCATCGAACACTTCAGAACATCTGTTGCAAAGGGTATTGAGATATCCGAGGCGCTAAGGGGACACACATCTGGTTTTGCAGTTCCGACGTTCATACTAGATGGACCGGGAGGAGGAGGCAAGATACCGATAGCCCCGCAGTATCTGATATCAATGTCGGACAAGCGTGTCGTCGTGAGAAATTACGAAGGCGGTATCTTTCAGTATCCTGAACCCAAAGACCGCGTCAGCGTCTGCCCTCCCACATGCAGTATGTGCGAGGATTACTCCAAGGTGGAGAGCACAGAAGGCGTCGCGGGCGTTCTATCCGGCCGGAAGTTCGCGCTTGTACCAGAGGGATCTGCTAGGGCAAAACGCAGAGCCGCGTTCAAGGATAAGAAATCCTGACCTGCAAGAGATAACGGCGCGAACTCCTCTTGCTCCGAAAGAGTTAAAAACAAGCATAATATCCATCTTCCAGATTCGGGGAGACGAAGCCATGGACAGAAATATTCTCATTGAGGAACTATCGCAGATTCCGGTCGAGAAGCAGGCTATTGAATTCGTCGAGAGGAAAGGAATCGGTCACCCCGATACAATCGCAGATGGTCTTGCAGAGAGCGTGAGTCGCGCATTGTGCAAGATGTATCTCGACAGGTATGACAGGATTCTACATCACAACACAGATGAAACCCAGATAGTCGGTGGCCAGTCAGCTCCAAGGTTTGGCGGTGGCTCCATACTCGAGCCGGCCTATATACTGCTCGTCGGAAGAGCGACCACCAATGTAAACGGCGAACGCCTTCCATACAGAACATGTGCGATGAAGGCCGCCTATTCATATCTTCAACGAACCTGCAAGAGCCTCGATGTTGATTGGGGCGTCGTGCTCGACTGCATGATAAGCCAGGGCAGCGCAGATTTGAGAGGTGTTTACGAAACACAAAGGAAGCTCGCTAACGACACCTCGTTCGGAGTCGGCTTCGCTCCATTAAGTGAAACGGAGACGATTACGCTCGAGACGGAGAGATACATAAACAGCAGACTCTGTCAAAAGCTTCCTGAGATAGGTGAAGACGTCAAGGTCATGGCGTGCAGGAACGGCTCCAAGATCGACCTCACTATCGCAGCTGCATTGGTGTCGTCGAAGGTCCCGGACGGAGGACATTACATCAGCGTGATGGAACAGTGCCGAGAAGAAATCGCAGATTTCGCCGCAGGCTTTACTGACAGAGACTTGAGCGTCTATGTGAACACCGCTGATGACCATGACAAGGGTATCTATTACCTGACGGTTTCAGGTCTCTCTATGGAGAACGGCGATGACGGTTCTGTCGGAAGAGGCAACAGAGCGAATGGCCTAATAACACCGATGCGTCCGATGAGCATGGAGGCATCGGCCGGGAAGAACCCAGTGACCCACGTGGGGAAGCTATACAATCTATTATCGGGTCAGGTCGCTCAGAAGATATGCGATATGGCGGGCGGAGATATTCTTGAGGTGCACACCAGAATACTCTCCCAAATAGGCAAACCTATCGACGATCCGCAAGCGGCGAGTGCGAACATCATCTATGCGCCCGGGGTCGATCGGTCCAAGTACGACAGGGAAGCGCATGCAATATTCGATGAGATGTTGCAGAACATTGACACCCTGACAATGCAGATAGTTGAGGGCAAGGTAACGGTCTTTTAGCGGCCGATGCTTCGACTTCGTCAGGTCTCTGCCCTACTCTAGCTTCTTGAGCTGTTCCTCACGGGATTTGAGAATATTCGCAAGCTTGGCGAGATCTTCCTCTATGCTGTGCATTCGCTCCCACTCAAGCTCCAGCCTCTGTTCGTCCGCCCTAAGCTCTTCCTCACGCTCTGCAATGCGGAGATATGCATCGTTCAGCTGCGCCTTCCGCGTTTCCAGCTCCTCGATGGTCTTCTCGTCAACCGCTGACAACCCATCCTTTGCTCCCTCGACGCGCTCCCAGAGATCCTGTATCTCGGCTCTCTCACGCTCGAGCTT
>CP070736.1:843411-871011 GCA_020347645.1 Methanobacteriota archaeon
ATCACCTGGATTGAAACGCGGGGGGTTGAGCAATGAGATTGAAGGACCTCTCTGACGAGGAACTGTTCACGCGAGGACACACGGCGTGTGCGGGTTGTGGAGCGGCGGTCGCCGTTCGCAATCTGATGAAAGTCCTCGGGAAGAACACAATGGTGGTCAACCCTGCTTGCTGCCTGCTAATCTTTGGAGCAACATACCCATACCTCGCATGGAAGGTACCTTTCCACCATGTCGCGTTTGAGAACACGGCGGCCTGCGCGACAGGCATGTCAAGAGCAATGAAGATCAGGGGAAAGGAGGACACGGTAGTCATGGGCATAGCTGGCGACGGAGGGACGGTGGACATCGGCATCCAAGCTCTGTCCGGAGCAGCCGAGAGGAACGAGAACATGCTCTACGTCATGTACGACAACGAGGCCTACATGAATACGGGCATACAGCGATCGGGCTCGACACCTTTCGGAGCGTGGACGACGACGACCCCTGTCGGTAGGGTGAAGGCGGGGAAGGCCGACTTCAAGAAGGATATGCCGCTCATAATGATGGCTCACAATGTACCGTATGTCGCGACGGCTTCCATCGGCAGCATACAGGATTTCATAAACAAATTCGAGAAGGCCAAGAAGATGAAGGGGTTCAGATACATACAGGTGTTCACCCCGTGTCCTACGGGATGGAGGCATGACACCGCGAAGACAATCGAGGTCGCGAAGCTAGCCGTCGATACGGGAATGTGGACTCTTTACGAGTGCGAGAACGGCAAAGTGAAGATCAACCGTAAGCCGAAGATGACCCCCGTGTCGGAATACCTAAGACTCCAAGGCCGTTTCAGGCACATGAAGGAAGATGATGTGAAGAGACTGCAGGATTGGGTGTCCAGCAAATGGGAAGCCGATGAAAGATACGCCCAATGCAGGCAGTAGCCGCGCCTCGTCCTTTGGTCTCGTTTCAGATAGCCTTTCTCATTTCGATTTGCTTGAGCGTGACTGCGAAATCGAACTTGTCCAGCATTCTGCGTGTCGGCCGGTCATCGTTTACATTGTAGATCGCGACCTTGAAAGCTCCTAGTTCCCAGAGTCTGCTGAGAGCGAACTTCGTCAATGATGTGCCTATGCCAAGTCCTCTCTTCTCCGGCAGCACACCTATGAATGGTATGTGGCCTGTGGTTCCGACGCGCCTTAGCATTACAAAACCCCCGTCGACGGAGTATGTTTCGCAGGTCCGTTCCGATTCGGTCAGGGCTGACACCTTCCTCCTTTGCCAGCACGCATCGCAATAGACGGTCCTGTGCAGGTCAAGGACGTCGTCGAAACGGACTCTGCTGGGCATGAGGCCGAAGCCAGCGAACTGGACTGCTCTGCCCTCCGCCGAAAGATACTTCCTTCCCTTTGCCGAATAGCCGAGACGCTCATAAAGGGCCAAAGCGGGCAGGTTGCCTTCGATGACTTCGAGAATAGACTCTTCAGCTCCCCTGTCACGAGCAAAATCCTCTGCCGCAATCATGAGGCGTCTTCCGACTCCTCTTCTGCGAAAGGCCGGAACGACACCCAAGCCTCCGATCCATACCTCCTTGTCGTCGATTACGGGATTAACGTAGCCTATGATGTCCTCGCCATCCGCTGCTATGAGGACATTTTCGGCTTTGCCACCAATGGACCGCATGAACTCGCGCAGGAATTGGGGAGACGAAGTCACAGGTATGATGTAATCTGCGAAGATTTCATTCTGAGCGTCTACGAGTCTCTCCAATTCCCCAGGATCGAGATTCGTGATCTTCAATTTCTCAGCATCACCCATATCAAAACCCTTCATGCTATGTCAGGTCTCATGTGGGGGAACAGTATGACTTCCTTTATTGACTGGGCGTTCGTCAAGATCATGGCGAACCTGTCGATGCCGATGCCGAGACCGCCCGTCGGTGGCAGTCCGTACTCCAAAGCCCGGACATAATCCGTGTCTATTGGGTGCGCTTCCTCGTCCCCCTCTTTCTTGAGTCGATCCTGCTCTCTGAATCGTTGTTCCTGCTCCACAGGGTCGTTGAGTTCCGAGAAAGCGTTCGCGAATTCCCAGCCGTTGATGAATAGTTCGAACCGCTCCACCAAGTGGGGTGCTCCCCTTTTTCTCTTGGCGAGAGGCGACACCTCGATCGGATGATCTATGATGAAGATAGGGTTCGTCAGATTTGGCTGCACTCTCTGATCGAATATCTCAAAGACCACTTTCCCGATGTCCGTACAGTCCTCCACGTCCCTCACTCCCATGTCGCGCGCCGTCTTCTTCGCGCCCTCGAGGGAATCAAGTCCGCCCACATCCAATCCAGTGTGCTTGAGTATCGCATCATCCATGGTGGTCCGAGGCCATGGTTTGGCGAAATCCAGAGTCCTGCTCCCGTACTCTATCTTCTCGGATCCGACGATGTGCATCGCCGTGTCGTAAAGAAGCGCCTCGGTCAGGTCCATTATATCGCCGTAGTCGACATATGCCTGATAGAGTTCCAGGGAGGTGTATTCGGGATAGTGCTGAGCGTCTATGTCCTCGTTCCGGAAGTTCTTGCCTATCTCGTAAACGCCTTCGAGATTGCCCACGATGCACCTTTTGTGATACAGCTCGGGCGCAATCCTCAAATATAGGTCGATGTCGAGATAGTTGTGATGCGTTATGAACGGCCTAGCCAGCGCCCCCCCGTAGAGTGGTTGGAGGACCGGCGTCTCCACTTCGATGAAACCCTTCTCGTTGAGCCATTCGCGCATAAACGCTATCATCTTGCTCCTTTTGATGAATCGCGAGCGGATGTCCTCGTTCATCAGCAGGTCGAGATACCTCTGCCGGTATCTCATCTGGACGTCCTGAAGGCCATGGAACTTCTCCGGTAAAGGTATGAGTGCCTTGCTCAACACCTTGAATTCGGATACTGCGACCGTCACCTCGCCGGTCTTTGTTCTGAAAACGTTGCCTTTGGACCCAACGATGTCTCCTCTATCAACGGTCTGAAAGAGTTCCCATGGACCGTCTCCGATATCGTCCCAGCGGAAGTAGAGCTGGATCTTTCCGTCACGGTCCACAAGGTCTGCAAAGCCCGCCTTGCCATGGACTCTCTTCGCCATGACCCTTCCAGCCACGGAAACGACATTGGCGCTCTTCTCAGAGCCCGCGTCACGGTACTCCTCGGCTATTTCGGCGGAGGAGTGAGTGCGGTCATATCGATAATTCTTGTACGGATCGAATCCTTTGGTCTTCATCTCCTCAAGGTTCTTCCTCAATTGCGCCTTGAGGTCACTCTCCTGCTCAGGCATCAGACAACTCCCCTACTGGGCACGGTCTCATAACCTGAGGGCGTACTTAAAAGTAATCGCCTCATCGTCGACGACAGAACCGATGTCATTGTATCCTTAACTGACATTGCAACCCACCGACATTCGATCGAAGACCCACCAGATGGCGCGCGCCTCGCCTACGCCTTCTTCTTCTCTGCGTCCTCGATTGCTGCGAGCAGCTCCTCAATCCTGAATGGCTTGAGCAGAAAACCCTTTGCCCCGGCTGCAAGCGCTTCCTTCTCTATGTGAAGGTCGGCGCTTCCGAAGAAGATGGTGGCGTCAGGATTGATACGCAGAATCTCCTGAGTAGCACTCACGCCGTCTCTGACGGGCATCCGTTGGTCCATTATCACCACCACGGGCTTGTTCTTCATCTTCTTGTACTTCTTGACAGCTTCCTCGCCGTCCGAGGCGACATCTATGACCTTGTGACCATGTGCTTCGAGAATGTCTCTATACAGCTCAACAATGAACTTCTCGTCATCCACAAGGAACACAGTCGCGATGCTACAACCTCCGATTGAACCTCTCAGATGGCCCGTTGCTCGATGCCCCGACGATAACCAGACTGCCAAGATGCGCGAATGGCCAGGCGGGAATACGCTAATTATACTGTGACTTATATAATGATTTTCCTAATGTCGCAGGCGGCGTAGAACATCGCTCTCTCAGACCTAATGAGAGTGCTAAACTCTTAAATACGAAAACTCCCAATTGAGCTTTCGGAGAATCATGCCGAAGAGCAAGAAGAATGAGGGATTCCACTCCGCAGCGGGTCTGATTCGGTATTTCGATTCCGAGGACGACAAGGCGATAAAGGTCAACCCGTGGGTCGTTGTTGGTCTCTGTATTGCAGTATCCGCGCTGGTACTCATCCTCGGCACGCTCTATCCGACATGAAGGGAGCGCGCAATCTCATCATTGTTTCTCGGACAAGTCCGCGCCAAATCATCGTTCATAAATGTACATCGCAGGTCCGAAATCTGACGAAAGGAATAAATATCATTCCCGCGCTCGCTCGACCGCTCGAGGCGTTGAACATGGTGGATCGCAAGACCGTGTTTGGTAGTCTTCATGCGTGATCTCGCATGCACCAATGGAACTTCTCGAGAAATTGTCTCATTGCAGAAACCCAGCTCAGGCCACGTTGTTGAGGCTAATGCCGCGGTGAACACCGAGCAGACGGAGGGATTTCCTTGACTCTATTGAGAATAGCTGTACCAAATAAAGGAAGACTGAACCAACCTGCTGTTAGACTCATGAATCGAATCGGACTGCCAGTTCCTGATTCCAACAGCCGGACTCTAATTGCCGAATTCGGGAAGGGCAGATATCAGATACTCCTCGCAAGAGCACAGGACATCCCAGAATTCATCGAAATGGGTGTTGCTGATTTGGGAATAACCGGTCTCGATTTGATCCAGGAGGCCGGACTGGAAGTGACGAAGGTTCGAGACCTCGACTTCGGACACTGCAGGCTGGTCGTCGCAGTTCCCGAGGAATCGGAGATTGGAGATGCATCAGAGGTGAAGGACGGAAGTACTGTGGCGACATCCTTCCCGCGGTTGACACGGGAATATTTCGAGAAGATTGGGAAGAAGGTCAAGATCGCCACTGTGACGGGTGCCACAGAGGTAACCCCGAAGATAGGGTTGGCCGACGTAATCACCGACCTGACGGAGACGGGGTCTACTCTGAAGCTGAATCACCTCAGGGAGGTGGGTGTCGTATTGGATTCGATCGCGGTGCTCGTGGCCAATAATGACTCTTTGTCAAACAAGGGAGATCGCATCGGAGAGATTGTCAGCGCCATCGACAGCGTCATAGACGCTTCGAAGAAGAGGTATCTCATGGCGAACGTGCCTCGAAGCACATTGTCGAATCTCGAAACCCTCCTCCCTGGCGTGTCCGGACCGACAATAATGGACATTATCGGACGAGCGGACATGGTAGCCATCCACGCGGTCGTGAACGACGACGAGGTGAATGGCATAATCGCTGTTTTGAAGGAGATTGGGGGCACGGGCATACTGATCTGCCCCATCGAAAGGATGGTCTTGTGATATGCGATCGTACGATATAGAGTCGATTTCTGCAGAAGATGTCAAGCAGGTCATGCGCCGAGGTGAAACGGCGTTTGAGAAGTCACTCGCTATCGCGAAGCCCATAGTGGATGCCGTCCGGAGGGATGGCGATTCAGCACTCGTCAGATTCGCTGAACAATATGAGGGGTTCAAGGGCCGTTCGATGTCGGTGCCCCTTTCCACACTTAAGAGCGCAACGTCTCGGACCCCCCCTGCTCTGCTGTCAGCGCTCAAACAGAGCCAGCAACGCATCGAATCCTATCACTCCAAACAGGCGCTCAGAGCCTTTGAGTACGAGGACTCGTGCGGCGTCTTCGGCCAGAAAGTGGTTCCCCTTAGAAGGGTCGGAGTCTATGCTCCGGGCGGCACTGCGAACTACGCATCCTCGGTTCTAATGTCCGTTTTGCCGGCCAGGGTGGCTGGCGTCGAAGAGATAGTGCTGTGCACTCCCTCAAGAGACGGGGTGGTGAACGATGCGGTTCTCGCCGCGGCATACCTGGCTGGAGTAGACGAAGTCTATACGGTGGGCGGCGCTCACGCCGTCGCAGCTATGGCGTACGGCACGGAAACCATCCGTCCCGTTCTCAAAATCGTCGGCCCCGGCGGCTCGATTGTCACCGCCGCAAAGCAGTTGGTGAGAAAGGATTGCGATATTGACTTCCTCGCTGGCCCCTCCGAAGTGCTGATAATAGCGGATGAGGACGCAGACTCAGAATTGATTGCTGAGGAGATGTTGGCGCAGCTCGAGCATGACCCGAACGCGGTAGCTATTGCCGTTTCGCCCTCAAAACAAGTCGTGGAGCTGTCCAAAGCGAAATTGAGTGAAATGATCCAACGCTCTGGAAGACACGACATCGTTAAGATCTCTGCTGAGAAGGGTGCCGTGTTCCTGAAGACCAGCAGCATTCAGCAAGCGGTAGAGATATCCAACGAATTCGGACCCGAACACCTCTTGATTGACGTCGAGAACCCTGAAAAGGTTCTGGACGCGGTCGAATGCGCAGGTTCAGTGTTCATTGGCAAATGGTCGTCCGTCGTATTCGGCGATTACTGTGCAGGCACCAACCACGTCCTGCCTACAATGGGCATGGCCCGTTCACAGTCAGCACTGTCCGTCTATGACTTCATCAGGATTATCCCTTATCAGAAAATAAGCGAGAAAGGCGCTGGAATACTCGCTCCGATTGCGGTCGAAATGGCCAGAGCGGAGGATCTTCCAGGACACGCTTCCGCAGCGATTGCCAGGATTAGAGGTGATAAAGAATGACATCGATCGGCGAACTGAAGAGACGGACACTCGAATCGTTGACCCGTCCATCCTATGCCCTCTCAAACCAGGACATAGTGATACTCAACAACAATGCAAACCTGTTCGGCATGAATCCAGCCGTTCAGGAAGTGGCGGAGACATTCGATTTCGGCAGATTGTGGGCCTATCCCAGCGAAAACTCCGATACGCTTAGGGAGCACTTAGCCTCCCAATTGTCGGTCTCTGCAGATGAGATCATAATTGGGAACGGATCGGACGAACTCTTGGACATAATCTCAAAGGGATTCATCAATCCTGGGGATGTATTCTGCCAACCCACCCCCACCTTCAGGATGTACAGATTCTACGCCAAGGTGAACATGGCCACCATCGAGGAGAAGATCCTTTCGGAAGGCTTCTCCCTCCCTGTGGAGGACATACTCTCATCGAATCCGAAGCTCGTGGCGCTTTGTCAGCCCAACAACCCCACCGGCAACCTATTCGACAGAAACGGTATCGTGCGGATACTGTCAGAGTGCGAAGGCATTGTGTTGCTGGATGAAGCGTACTTCGACTTCTGTGATTCAGATATGCTCGGGGATGTCATGGATTGTCAGTTCGGAATCGACGTCAGAACGTTCTCAAAGGCCTACGGCCTTGCAGGCCTTCGTGCAGGATACGCGGTAGCTAGGAAGGAGATCGTGGACAATCTGAGGCTCGTCCGAACACCTTTCGGACTGAACTCATTTACTGAGGCCGTGGCTATCGCTGCACTGGATCACAAGGATTGGATGAAAGCAAACGTGCATGAGATGAAGCGCGAACGCCAGCGATTGAGCGAGGAGCTCGGGTCGTTGGGATTCCGCGTATACCCCTCGGAATGCAATTTCATTTTGTGCAAATCCCCCGTAGGAAGCGGAGATTTGGTGAGGAACTTGATTGAGAAGGGCGTCGCAATAAGAGATTTCGGCTCCTATCCGCTCCTCGAGGACCACGTTCGCGTGACCGTTGGACCGAGAGAGTATATGGATATGCTGCTCGAGGCTGTAGCGCCCCTGATAAACGGAGAATTTTCATGAAGGTCACCGTAGTCGACTACGGTGTTGGAAACCTGCATAGCATATCAAAGGGGCTAGAGAGAGCGGGCGCGAAGATACAGGTGTCGTCGTCTCCTCAGGAGATAGCTGGTGCCGAGAGCATAGTGTTCCCTGGTGTGGGGGCGTTTGGGGCTGCGATGGAATCGCTTCGACCGGAGGCGTCTTCCCTGAGGGAAGCAATACTCGGAGAAACTCCAACACTTGGTATCTGCCTGGGTATGCAGATTCTTTTCGAAACGAGCGAGGAGTCTCCTGGCGAAGGATTGTCCGTTCTGAAAGGATCTGTCCGGCGACTCAAGGCCCCCCGGGTTCCCCACATGGGGTGGAACAATGTGTCATGCTCAAGCGATGACCTGTTTGAAGGAATTGGCGCGGACGCGCAGTTCTACTTCGCCAATTCATTCATCTGCAGCCCGACCGAAAAGGTCACGATATCTGAGACAGTTTACGGTGAGAGGTTTCCTGCGGCGGTCAGAAAGGGAACCGTAGTCGGCGTGCAGTTTCACCCGGAGAAGAGCGGAGAGCCCGGCCTGAAGCTACTCGCTAACTTCATCAGGATATCGGAGGGATCAGCGTGAAAGTGATACCAGCTATCGACGTTCGGAACGGCAAGACGGTCCAGCTTGTAGGTGGGAAGCCCGGAACCGAGCGTTTCGCAATCGACGACGTGACGGGAATCGCTCGTCGATGGCAGGATGAGGGCGCTGAGATGATACACATCATCGACCTCGACTCCGCAATGGGGATCGGCAACAACGAGGAGCTGATCGAGAACATCATCGGTGGCCTCTCTATCCCCGTACAGGTGGGTGGGGGGATAAGAACAGTCGACAAGGTTCACAGACTATTCGAAATAGGGTGCGAGAGGGTTATCGTAGGCACGCGAGCGATCCAGGAACGACCTTTCGTCGAGGATCTATCGCAGCAGTACACAGACGGAATAGTGGTTGCGCTGGACTCCGTTGCGGACAAAGTGATGATCAAGGGGTGGCAGGAGAGTTCGGGCAGAGGCCTACTAACCGTGGCTGAAGACCTCGAGACTCTGCCCTTCTGGGGATTCCTGTACACGAATGTGGAGGTGGAGGGGCGGCTCGAAGGCATCAACCCGGTGGCGATAGAAAGGCTGATAAAGGCAACGACAAAGCCGGTGATCGTCTCCGGCGGAGTTACTGCAATGTCTGACCTGGCTACGCTCCGACGGATGGGGGTCGATTCCGTCGTCGTAGGGACGGCCATATACACAGGACACATCAACTTCAAGAAAGCCGTGAGGGAATTCTCATGAATTCGAAATCCTCTGAACGCAAGTCCAAAATCACTAGGGAGACGCGGGAAACGAAAGTCGAAGTCGTTCTGAACGTCGACGGTGTCGGAAAGGTGGAATGCGACATATCGGACGAATTCCTTCGTCATATGGTCGAGACGCTAGCTAGGTACTCGAGCGTAGATCTCACAATATCAGCCAAAGGCGACATCGATCATCACCTAATAGAGGATGTGGCAATCACCCTGGGGCGTGCATACAGGGAGGCGATTGGCGAATCGCCTATCAGAAGGATAGCGAGCGCCCTCGTGCCAATGGACGAGGCCCTCGTTCAAGTGACGGTCGATTTGATCGACCGTCCGTTCGTCCATCTGGAGTTGCCCGATGAAATGTACACGCATTTCGTAAGGTCCTTGGCAATGGAACTCAGGGCAACCGTTCATACTGTTGTTTTGAGAGGGAAAGATGAACATCACATCGTCGAAGCCACATTCAAGGCCCTTGGGAAGGCACTAGGCGAAGCTATGTCCCGTGCAGGCTCGACTCTTTCTACAAAGGCCTCTGTTAGATGGGGTGGAGATTGATGGCTCTAGCGAAGAGGATCATACCCTGTTTGGATGTGAAGGATGGGGCTGTGGTGAAGGGCGTACGATTCAAGGGACTGACCGATGTAGGAGACCCTCCATCACTGGCCGTAAAATATCAGGAGCAGGGCGCAGATGAGATAGTGTTTCTCGACGTCAATGCCACATTGGCTGGTGCCGAAACTCTGAGGGCGGCAGTCCAGAAGACTGCCGAACAGCTTTTCGTGCCTCTGACGGTCGGAGGTGGCGTGCGGACTTTCGAGGATGTAAAGACGATGTTGCGCGTGGGAGCGGACAAAGTGTCCATCAACACAGCAGCTGTGGCGGACCCATTGTTAATAACCGAATGCGCAAACGCCTTTGGGAGCCAATGCGTCGTGGTAGCTATAGACGCCAAACGCGTCGGGGATTCTTGGCTTGTTCATACTCACTCCGGCACGAGATCATCGCAGTTGGACGCCGTCGAATGGGCTAAAGAGGTCTGCGAGCGTGGAGCGGGAGAGATCCTTCTCACGAGTATGGACTGTGACGGCGTCAAGGACGGATACGACATAGAGCTCACAAAGAGCATTGTTAGGAGCGTGAGCGTCCCCGTAATAGCGTCCGGGGGATGCGGTACCATAGAGCACATCGTAGAGGTCCTTTCGGAGGGCGAGGCTGACGCCGCTTTGGCAGCTTCAATATTCCATTACAACGAACTCTCGGTTCGCGACGTCAAGAGCCTGCTCGCGTCGAGAGGCATACCTGTGAGGTGGTGTGGTTGAACAAGGATAGCGACTTGATACCCGTCGTGGTCCAGGACGCAAGGAACAACAATGTCCTTATGGTAGCGTTCACGAACGACGAGGCGATGGAGCTTACCAGGAAGACAGGATACATGCATTACTGGAGCCGTTCGAGACAAGAGATATGGAAGAAGGGTGAGACATCTGGCAATGTGCAGAAAGTCATCGAGCTTCTCGGCGACTGCGACGGCGATGCCATTTTGGCCAGAGTAGAGCAGAGTGGCGCAGCCTGCCACAATGGAACATATTCGTGCTTCTTTGAGGAGCCTTTGCCACCCAACGACATCATATCTGAGCTCTGGCGTGTGTTCGAGCAGAGGAGACAAGGTCCGTCCGAGTCATCGTACACATGTCGGCTCTTCAACAACCGCAATCTCCTGCTGAAGAAGATTGCGGAGGAGAGTTCCGAAGTCATACTCGCCGCAAAGGATGGCAAACGCGAGGAGATCGTCTTTGAGGTCGCAGATTTGATCTATCACCTATTGGTCCTGCTCTTCGACGAGGAGATTCCCATACGAGATGTGTATAAAGAGCTGGAGGGCAGGAGGAAATGAGGGGACGTCGCTGCGACTTCCACACACACACCACCTTCAGCGACGGCGAACTCATCCCAATGGAACTCATACGCCGAGCTGCAGTTGCTGACCACCGCGCCGTGTCGATAACCGACCACGTGTCATTCTCCAACGTGGAGTGGGTCGTTCGTCAGGTGACGAAAGACTGTGACAAAGCCGATGCTTGGGACATCGTCGCGATTCCCGGTGTTGAATTGACACACGTACCTGTTAGATACATTGACGATGCGGTCAGGCTGGCCCGTGACGCGGGTGCCGAATTGGTTGTGGTACATGGTGAAACTCCAGTGGAGCCAGTCGAACCTGGAACCAACGAAGCCGCAGCGACGAACCCCGACGTCGATATACTGGCTCATCCGGGCATGATATCAGAGAAGGATGCAGAGCAGGCCGCGGCGAACGGCGTGTATCTCGAGATCTCGTGTAGAAATGGACACTCACTGGCAAACGGACACATTGCCGCAGTGGCAAAAGCGGTTGGTGCAGAGGTGCTTGTCAACACCGATATGCACTCGCCAAACGATATGAGCACGGTAGCCTACGCGACCACAATCGCCAAGGGAGCAGGTCTGGACGCTGATTCCGTCAGGAAGGCATTGGAAGCAAATCCTGAGGTGCTGCTTCGTAAGCTCGGTCGCGCGTAATATTCCGCAATCCCACTCGTTATTATCATAACCGTGACGGATTAATAACTGAGATATAGTCCGACAACAATAGGAATCCGCTGATTCTATGATAGTGAGTCTGTCGATACCGGAGGAACTGCTCAGTCGGTTCGATGAACAGCTCAGATCGAAAGGCTACAATTCGCGATCCGATGCGGTGAGAGAGGCCATGCGGTCGTTTGTAGACGAAGCGGAGTGGGAGAGCCAGGACGGCGACAATCAGATTGTGATTACGGCAATCTACAGCGAGCCGGGTCCAAAGGGCGAGCTATCGATACTCCAGCATCGGTTCGAGGAGATTCAGATGATGCTGCACCTGCACCTCGAACGCAGCCATTGCATGGAGCTGATTATCGCCAACGGTCCGAACGTTGTTTTGAGGGAGATACTGGCAAAGGTTCGCAGAGTAAAGGGCATCCACTCTATACGCTTCATATCGACATCTCACCAGGTCAGCTAGTCAGATCACCGATGGAGCCAAACGCCATAATTCACTTGATTGGGAACCATCCGCACGTGACTGCGTTGTAGTAATACAGGAATTCTCCCCAGGAAGATTCACTTGCGAAAGGAACATTGTTCATGTAATCCATCCAGTAGTATCTCCATTCCCAATTGTGATATCCCCAATATATCGTAAGGCCGCAGGCATCCGATTTCCGATCCGGATTGTACATGTCGATGACAGCGTTTGTGACGCATTCCATCATTCTCTCTGTGGCATCAACGAATTCTGAATCCTCCGAAATGACCGGACTGAGGAGCAGGTATCTTCCGAGGTCGACCATGTCGGCCTGGTAGTGGCTTATGCACGAGACCCAAGTGCAGTCTCTGAGAGCTATGCGGTAATCATATCTATAGACGTCCAGCCGATCGAGCATGAGCTCCGCCCAGACTTTTATTACGTCCACACCCTCATTGATGGCGCTCGCATCAATTGCGCTCAGTGTAGCATACCAGCCCCAGCCGATGTTGGAATAGTATAACTCCCAACCATCAATCATATCCGATGCAACTTGGATCGGTGTGCGGTCAGGGTCCTCGACCAGCGGTGCGAACATGAAATCGTATGGAAAACCATCGCCTGCTACGAGTTCTTCGGACGCCACAACAATGTCTACGAGTCCAGTCGTTGAAACAGAGTATACGGTCTCTATGCTTGCCATCGAGCATGCATCGAATCCGATGATGTCTATATGCACTCCAGCGCCGACGATCGCATCGTAGAGTTCGTCAAGGTACATCCAGTCGTCAGATGTATAGTCGCCGCAGAAGCCATTCCAAGCGCTTCCATGATCCCAGGCGATAACCGCAAGGTGGTCTGCTGGATATCGAACAGCGACATCTGTGAGCATCCACTGGAGCGTCTCATCGTCGGCAAAGTTCTTTTCAGGCAGAGTCTCTGCGATGTTCCATTCTCCACCATCGATTTCGACTATCGTTGTCTCATTAGTGCTCATGAGGTCTACATAAGCCACAAAATCTACTTCAGCCGTGCTTGCCAGGTTGAGAAGCATCTGGAGGCTAGCACCTTCCCAGTAGCTCTCAAGGTCGTTGTCTCCTGCAACGTACAGCGCGATAGTCCAACTCACTTCCTCAGGCGGTTTTCCGCCCTCCTTTCCTTGAGCTATGCTAGAAGTAATGATCACGCATGCAACGGCCACTGACATGAAGCCGAGAAACCTTCCTCTGGTCATTCTCCGGTCCCCCTATTGATTCGTACGCATATGCGATACTGACTCCTCGCGATGGCCGAAGGTATAGAAATAACTTGTCAAGTAAGATGTATTTAAACGGAGGGGGCGTCGGGACGCGCGATTCGGTCCTCAGACGATGCAAGAATGAAAAACGAGAAAGGTGGGGCTCACGCCCCTTTGCTCGCGGTGACTCAGATTTCGTCTTCAGTTGTAGTCGGCGAGGAAATCTGCCCATCCAGTATCGATTGCGAAAGCAACCTCTGAGGAGTAGGCCGGAGCAGAGTATGGCCAGTCACCGCCGGTTCCCCAGTATATCGATATGCCGCCACACGCAGCCGCGTACGGGCCATTCCAATATGAGATCACCGACGAGTCGACCAGGGTGATCACATCGGTTGTTACCGCTCTGAGTGTAGCATCCTTGATCTTCGAGTTCGCCAACAGGTTGACGCAAAGGTCTTCAAGGTCGAGATGCTTGCTTGTGGCGTACATCGTGTATGTGTCCCTTATTACCTTCTTGTACTCCCTCGCGTACGAGCCGAGATTGGCATGCATCGCTGCGACCCAGTCGAACAGTGTGGAAGTCTGGACGCCAAATTCTGCTAGGTCAATGGCTGAAAGACATACCGATTGAGCCCAATTCAGCGGAGCATAGTACTGTCCCCAACCATCTACCATGTCAGTAGCGACCTGCGCAGGGGTTCTTGACGGATCGTTTGCGACAGGGGTGAGCATCAGATCGTACGGAAATCCGTTCATCGGAATTGTCTCCTCAGAGCCCACGAGTATTCCCACAAGACCCGTCAGCTCGACCTGGTATGCTACCTCCACCGCTGCCATATTGCACGCGTCGAAAGCGAGTATGTCGATGTAGACTCCCGCATTCTCGATTGCTGTCTGCAGCTCGGGCATATTTATGGTGTCGCCCGAGGTCTGGTCGTTGCTGAAGTATCTCCAAGCATAGCCGTGGTCCCAGCCTATTACGGCGAGGTTGTCCGACGGGTATAGCGTGGACGCTTCAGTCAAGAACCATTGGAAGGTGGCACCGTCGCCGTAGTTCTTTTCCTCGTAGGTGTCAACTACGGTGCAAGTCCCTCCAGAAATCTCATAGAGCACAGTCCCATTTCCTGCGACCCAGTCCATGAAGGCGACGATATTCACTCCAGAACTCGCCGGTATATTCTTCAGGGCGGGAAGACTGTATTCATCCCAATATCGCTCAAGGTCATTGTCTCCGTTGATGTACAGAGCAACGGTCCACGATTCTCCTTCTCCTCTTGCGTGCTGAACGACAGTTACGCTCGGCACAATCAAGAGGGCGGCGATAAAGGCGCCTAGACACAACTTGGTGTAACATCCCCTCATATTACCTACCCCCGGAAGCCAACTTTTTTGACAATCGTGAACAGCTTCCTGCGCAATGGTGATGAGATACTGACTATTTGAGTACATTGCCAACACCCCTCCAGACCATTTGGCGACCCATGATTCAACATATGTAAGGTACTCTCGTCAACTATTCGAAAACCTCTTCGGGGGCTTGGAAGGCATTCGCAAATCTGCCGAGTGCTACAGTAAACAGAGGTTCGAATTGGAGTCCCTGGCAACTTCAGGGAGATTTTGGACAGCACAGGATTATGGAGAACCTGATTGAATCGGGGAAAAGGTTATCCGTTCACCCGCCACTTTGCGGAAACAGGTGGGCGAAGTGATGGATATCTCGAAAATGAACGGAGTGAAAGTAATAGCAGCTGACTCGTACACATTGGGCGAGGTGGACGGCGCGAACATCGATACCAAACAGTGGAAAATAACACATCTTAAGGTTGGACTCAGCGACGACGCTACGCGTGAACTGGGTTTCAGCAAACCGCTCCTTGGCTCTGTAAAGATATGTTTGCCGGTCGAGAACGTCTCAGGCTACGGCGATGTCGTAACTCTCAAGAAATCGCTCATGGAACTGAAGGGCTCCGACGAGTGCAAGGGCAAGCGCAAGTAGCGCGCGGCCCGCTCGATGCTGTGCCGTATTCAATACCGTCAAGGCTTCGGAGCAATAGCAGTTCGTCAGGAAACCAACATCGACACATTACGTTGTCGTCTCTGCGCTAGTGGTGGTTCGCACCAGGATCGAAGACTCTCAAGCGTCGATTTCTTCGCAGGGTTCGATGGGAGCAGGCCCCTTCATGACACCGTAGGTTTTGCCCAAGAGCTTTGCGGACAGCATGATCATGACCACCACTGGCACGTACCGAGTCAGCGGTCATATAGAAATAAAGTCGCTAAACGATTACGTCATAGACGACGGCTTGTTGGTCACAACTCCTGATGAGCTTAGAGGGCAAATCGATGGGGACTATGCGGCCAGGAGGTTTGCGGAAACGATAGAATCAGCATAGCTTCAGAGACTCCTACCATAACCCAATTCACCGAGGACGCGTTCAATCTCAAGAAGTATCGATGCGCTAATAGCTCCTGCGAGATCTGTGATGCGAGCAGGTGCTCCCGCCGGGATTTGAACCCGGGTATCGAGCTGTCTCCAAGATTCTCAGAGAGATATCTTGCGAGAGGCTCGAATGATTGGCCGGACTACACTACGGGAGCCTGGTAGCAGCAACCAAAAAGGAGAGGATTACATAAACATTTGGGGCATGCACAGGGCAGTTCGTTCAGATGTCCTCGTCCCCATCTCGCCAGTCGAGACCTGGAGTCCTGAAGCCTATCTTCACAACTGCGGGGAACTTCCGCTTATGCGAGGAAAGACGCACCATTTCCGTTATTCTCCTAACATCGTCCACGGAGATGCCAGTGTCTTTCTCGATGATCCCTTCATCCAAAGCAAGCTCGATTCCTTTCAGAATAAGGTCGAGTCTATCGTAGGGCATGCCAATGTCCTTCTCGTCCGTTTGGCCCTTCCATAGTCCTGCAGATGGCTGCTTGTCACGGATCGTCTTCGGTATCTTGATTCTCTCTGCCAGCCTGCAAACTTGGGTCTTATACAGGTCTCCTATTGGCTCCAGATCGGCACCACCGTCTCCGTATTTCGTGAAATACCCGATCAGCAGCTCGCTCTTGTTGCTGGTCCCGAGAACGAGTCTCTCGTCCTGCCGGGCGTGGCAGTACAGAAATGCCATTCTAACCCTCGCCTTGATGTTCGCCAAATCCTGCCTATCGACCTTCTTGCCAAGGGCTTCCGAGAACGCTGCGACAACGCCTGTGATATCGATAGTCGTGTTCGATACACCTTCGATGTCGCACAGCTCTTTGGCGTCGAGAAGATCTTGGCCGGGTGATTCGTTATCGGGCATCATTAGCGCAAGAACATTCTCTCTTCCCACCGCTCTTACGGCAAGCCGCAGCACTACTGCTGAGTCTACACCTCCACTGAGGCCAATCACATAGCCTTTGGCTCCAGTCTTCCTGAGCTTCTCCGTCAGGAAATGTTCGATTATGTCCTCTACGCCCGGTGCGAGAGCAGGGGTTTCCATCTGTATTGGCATGGATTGATCTGGATATAGCCGTTATGGTCATTCATCACCATCCGTTTTGCATGCTAATCATAATCTACCTTCTACCTCGTTTGGGATTCGATGTCCAAAAAGACCATCACAATGGCCCAAGTGAAGTGCCAATTGCGCGACAAGGAGGAGAATCTACGAGTCATGCGCGAGGTGGTTCGGCGGACGAAAGGCTCCATAGTCGTCTTCCCCGAACTAAATCTGACCGGTTACATGCCAAGGGACGACCTCGTGGAACTCGCTGAACCCATTAATGGCCCCTCTATCAAGAGTGTGCTGGAACTCGCGCGAGACACCCGCAAAGACATAGTCTTTGGCGTACCTGTAAAGGACGAGAACATTCACGGACATATCTACAATTCCTGCCTGCTCGCAACCGGGGATGGTCGGTTAATCAGGTACGACAAGATGTACTTGCCAACCTTCGGCCCTTTCGAGGAACGCTTGTTCTTTGCGAGCGGCAGAATGCCGATTGTTGCTGAAGGGTTGCACGCCAAGATCGGTCTGATGATATGCTATGACTTGTTCTTCCCCGAGCTCGCGAAGCTCGAGACGCTGAAGGGCGCTCAGCTTCTGATCAACATATCGGCTGCCCCGACGACGTCGTGGCCAAGTTTCGAGAAGGTACTGCCCGCTAGGGCGGTTGAGAATGGCGTCTTCCTTGCCTACGTAAACTTGGTGGGAATACACGGAAGCCTGGTGTTCAACGGGGGCAGCACACTGCTGAATCCGAAAGGAGAAGTCATTGGCAAAGCGTGCCTCCTCAAGGAGGAGATTGTCGAGGCGGAGATCGATCTGGGAGATATTGCGCTTGCGAGAAGGATGAGACCACTCATTCGCGACATCCGCCCTGAGGTTCTTTCAGAGATAGGCCTCCAACTTAGAAGGGGAGGAGACAAGGACGATTGCTGATGGACACCGCGAAAAACAATCTTGTCAGCGGTCCATACTTGGATATTCTTAAATATCAACACCAATCTGAAGGTATCCGAGCTGAGGTGGCCCAGCCCGGTAAGGCGCGAGCCTGGAGTCTTGTTGAATCAAGCCCGTTAGCTCGTGGCGCTTTGCGCCTCGGGAGTTCGAATCTCCCCCTCAGCGCCACAGAATGTTCTCTCCGTGACAATACAACGCTGTGAAACACATTAACAGCTAGGTTGCGAATCACTATGACTGGAATCGGCGAGAAGTTGTCCGCACCGTCCGTGAATAAGATTCGCGTGCTGCTGATAGACAACGAGCCCGAGTTTTTCGATCTAATCACGTTCTTCCTCAGCTGAGAAGACTCTATCGAATTGACGGCTACATCTTCAGCCAAGAATGGCCTGGACAAGCTTCAGGAAGAAGAAATCGATGCCCTGGTGTCCGACAACTCCTTGCCAGGAGTTGATGTACTCGCGCTTCTGAAGATCATACGTGCTCGGGGCTTGGACATCCCCTTCATTCTGCTGACAGGCAAATGGGCGGCTGTACGTGCTTGGTCAACTCATCCAACACGATGCATTATACCACATAACAGTGTTGGAGGGTTGACTGGCACTCGCGCAGAACGAAGGCGACAATACGAAGATCAGCGAAACCTTGCCCAAGATAGCAGATTCGGTCGAGGCTCTTCGAGCTCAGACGAAATTCGCAGCCGAGTATGAACGCCTCGGCACAATCGAATTCAGATAGATAAGTCTGCTAGATGCGTGTCGTGAAGCGTCGTCCACCGTCGAACTCGACCGTATCGATGTCGAGCGTGAAATCGAAGATGTGAAGATACTCGCTGACCCAATGTTCAGCATCGTCTTTCAGAACCTGTTCAGCAATTCGGTCAAACACGGGGAGCGGGCAACCACTGTTAAGATCATGGCGGAGGAAGTGACAGACGGCCTCAGGATCACTTAAGAGGATGACGGGGTCGGAATAGGTCTTTAGAATAAGGAAGCTGTGTTCGGAGCAGGAAGCGGTAGGAGCTCCGACCTGGAGCTCTACCTAGTGAGAGAGCTGTTGAAGATATGCAAGATGACTGTCAAAGAAACGGGGGAGTACGGTAAAGGGGGCATTCCTTGAGATTTATGTACCGCCAAATCGCTATTACATCCAGAGAGATTGCGAGTGAAGGCAATTGTTATTTAATTGATGGCACTAATTCGTGGACAGTCGAGGAGATTGCCCATGCCTGGCGATGCTGACGGACAAGGTATCTCGCCGAGGTCCAAGCAGCGAGTAATTGAAGCAGAACTATCGTGGATATCGAGTCTCGTGCTGTTCTTCTCTACGGTCTATGTTGTGCTGAAGTTCGACGTATTATGGATGGGGTTCGGGATCTTTGCGCTGTCCTTGTATGTCCTGCCAATCGTTACAACGCGAGATCCATTCAAAGCCATTCCTTGGGAGATAACGATACTTCTCTCGTCACCCATGATTCTACATATCTCGGAAGGCTCACGAATGATGAGCGACCAGTTCGCATGGTGGGATGACTTTACTTCTCTGGCCTTCGCTTTCTCATTGTCCACGATAGGCTTCCTGCTGACAGTAGAGCTGGAGATGTATACGAGCATTCGCATGAACCGCCCTTTCTCCATATTCTTCGTTGTTATGTTCACACTCTCGGAATCTGGCTTCTGGATGCTCGCTTTGTACGTCGGTGATTCCTTCTTCGGAACGACGAACCTATTGTCGAATGACGATGTTATGCGTGAGTTCTCATGGATACTGATAGGCGGGATTCTGATGGGTTTCCTATACGCGGCCTACATTAGAGCCATGTCTGAACACAGGAGCAGAACTCTCGGATTCATCAATGTGTGGGAGGTGAAGGGTTGAGAAAAGGCCTGAGGTTCGCCTCCAGAACTATGCAGTTGGGAATGGTCGCGCTAGCGATTACCGGTGTTGTTGCGGGGGAGCTGACATATGTCCCCGCAGCCCTCATTGCGATATTCATGAGCGAGCTGCCAAGTATCCTCAGGAGGGATCTCAAGGTGGTACTACCCATCGAGTTAAACCTGTGGATCGTCGCTGCGTTGTTCATCCACGTCTTGGGGAGTTTCTCTGGATTTTACGACAATATCCCGGGATGGGACCATCTCACCCATGCGATGTCCGCGTCTCTGATCGCCGCGCTCGGATTCATTCTTGTAGCATCCATCGACAAGTACGCCGAAAGCATCTACATCCCTCGAATGTTTCTTGTGCTCTTGATAATCATGATTACGATGGCCGTCGGCGTGATATGGGAGATTACGGAGTATCTGATCGACTCCGCAACGGGCAGCCATTTGCAGTACTCCCTTGATGATACAATGAGGGACCTTCTTTTCGACACTATCGGTGGGACAGTCGTGGCATTTGGCGGCGCTTACTATCTTAGCCACACAACTCTGGATCACTTCATCGAGGGGTTTCAGATGTCGGTAGCAAAGGACCGTGTGAGCCTGATCATCGAAAGGCGAAAGGGAAGAATCTAGTCCTGCCAGTTCAGCCCATACCTCTTGATTGCAGATGCAAGCGCCCTCTCTGAGTTGATATTAGCAAAGCTCATAAGGTTGGGGTCCACTATTCGCAACTCCTTCTCCTCGACTATCGCCAGGTCAAGGAGGTTGAAGGCATCCTTTGGCCTCCGCCCCCCTTCCTCTATGATTTGTAGGAAGGCTCTGAGACATGGCTCCCGCCTGTAAATGGCATGCAGGGGTTCGAGGTAGCCGCGGATGCGCGGGACCGCTCCATCCTTGCCAGCGCCCATCGCAGCTATCATCTCACAAACGCCCTTGCGAAGGAGTGGAGTGTCACACGGGCTAGCGAGCACATACTCTCCTCGTGAGGCTTCCAAAGCAGTCACGAGTCCTCGGATCGGCCCCTCTTCCGCTCGCTTATCCTCCACGACGAGGATATCGTCTCCTAGAAGATTGGCGTAGCGCCCCCTACTGCCAGGGGCAACCGATACGACCATTTCGTCTGCGAGTTGCTGAAGCACTGCTATGACATAGAATATCATTGCGCGGGATCCAAGATCAGCCAACGCCTTCTCTCTGCCGAAGCGACTACTGGTGCCCCCTGCTAGTACCGCCCCCGTGATCATGTCAAGTGGGATAGATGCTGACTGGACATCAAACTTTCCAGAGTTATGGTGTTTACAGGAACTCGTTTGCCAAAAGAGTTATAGGCGCCCAGCATTGTGGGCATCTACAGGCCTCGGAATGTCGAGAATCACTTTGTCCCAGGGAGCCGGTGGGAAACGGATGCAGGAGTTCATCAGGGACTTCGTGCTCAAAGAGATAGAGCACGACGATGGTGAAATACCCCTTTCCGCCCTTGACGATGCTGCAATCATTGACGGCATAGTATTCACCACAGACTCGTATACTGTAAAACCACTCTTCTTTCCCGGGGGAGACATTGGCCTCATTGCTGTGGCAGGGACAATCAACGATATCTCGGTGATGGGCGCTCGCCCGATTGCACTATCCTGCGGCATGATAATAGAGGAAGGGTTTTCCGAAGACCACCTGCACGCGATTATGAAAAGCATGAACGACTGCGCACAAGGCGCGGGCGTGAGGATCGTCACCGGTGATACCAAGGTCGTGGAGAAAGGGGCCGCGGACGGTCTTTTCATCAATACGAGTGGAATCGGCAGACGCTCAGAATACCTGGACGGCAGCATCGAACGCGTTCGGAAGTCGCGAGCCTACGAATGGAACTGGCCGAACGACTCCGGCGTGTCAGATGGGGATGTGGTGATTGTATCCGGACAGATTGGAAATCACGGCGTCGCTCTTCTTTCCTTTCGTGAGGGATACGGCTTCGAGACCACTGTTAGAACCGACGCAGCCCCACTAAACGGTTTGATCGAATCAGCGCTCAAAGTTGGCGGGTTGACGGCGATGAAGGATCCCACGAGGGGCGGAGTGGCAAATCTGTTGAACGAGTGGGCTGAGAAATCCCAGATCGGCCTGAGAATCAGCGAGGAAGACCTTCCAATGGACGATAGCGTAATCTCCGCCTGTGAGATGCTGGGAATCGATCCTCTTGAGATTGGCAATGAAGGCAAGGTGGTCATTGCGGTCGTGCCAGAAGCAGCGGAGGAGGTACTCGGAGCAGTGAAGGCAACCCCGGAAGGACGCCATGCAAGAATAATCGGAAGCGCCTCTTCGTCCATCAAAGGCGTGGTTCTGGAAACTCACACTGGAGGCAACCGGATTATCGAACCTCCGGTTGGAGATCCCGTACCCAGGATATGCTGACTTCCGACCTTGCCCTGCAATCAGTCCTTCGCGAGATCTGTTATGATTTTCCTTACAACTGATGGCACTGCTGCAGCGACCTCTGGCGTGAGGCTCTCGCTCACATTGACAATGTCTGCCACCTCTATCGCAATGAAACTCGTTTCTGAAGGCATTCTATCACCTGCGAGCCGCCTTCCGAGGGCAAGAGCCGTAGCGACGTTCACTCCGTGCGGGGACGCGCCATGAATGGTCCTTTCGAAGTCGCTTTCCTCCATGGTGTAGAACGTTCCTGGCGTGCCACCTTCGGTGATTATAGCGTCTACTATGACAACTTTGTCGTAACCAAGCACCATGTCGAGCAACTCGAGACCACTAGCTGACAGCTCCTCAACATCGACATTCGGAATCTCCATCTCCTTCAACAATCGGGCTACACGGATACCTACGCCATCGTCGGATAGTATCGGGTTGCCTACACCGACTACGAGAGTCTTCTTGCGACATTTCTCGCTATTAGCCATCTTATGAGTCCTCTCATGCTCGTCGAACATCAAAAACATGGTGTCGGGATAGCTCCTTCTTAGGAATATCGGATTAGAAGTTGGTCAGCGTCTTGAGCTTGGAACCGTCCGCGTTTCTGACGTTGAGCTCAAGGGCGGGCGCGCCGTTCAACGCGTGAGTGCCACATGAGTTGCACGGATCATAACAGCGAAACGCCATCTCAACCTTGTTCAGCAGTCCAGGGGAAATCTCCCCATCCTTGATCAAAGCCTTCGCCGCCTGGACGACGCTGGTGTTGATTGCGGCGTAGTTGTTAGTCGTGGCGACGATCATGTTGATCATCGTACACAATCCATCCATATCCGAAGCGTAGTGGTGTATCAGGGTGCCTCTCGGCGCCTCGCATATGCCGACTCCTTCCGTGGGCTCATTGACTTCACCACGGATGTCATCGCTCGTGATGCTTCTGTCACTGGCAAGCTCGAGCATCCTCTCCGTTGCGTACTGTAGTTCGATTACTCTTGCCCAGTGGAACGCGAGCGTGTAATGGACTGGACCAGTTACGCCGAGGTCTTTTACAGTCTTCGCTAGGGTTTCATACTCTGCCTGCGCCATAGGCGTCGTGTATCCCTCGCAGACATTGATGCGTCCTAGAGGTCCTACCCTATAGATCCCGCTCGATGGGCCATCCGAAAAGCCATTCCATCCTACCTGCTTCAGGAATGGCATCTTCATGTATGTCCAAGGTTCGACGTGCTCGGCAATGACGTCCAGGTACTCTTTCGGCTTGAATTTCACTACTTCTCTACCCGTCTGGTCGACAACGCGGATATCTCCGTCGTAGAAATTTGTCTTGTTGTCTTTGTCGACCATGCCCATGTAGTATGTTTCGAGGTAGTATGCATCTTGGTTCAAGACCAGATTCATGTAATCCTGGTTGGCCAGAACGACGTCGTGAAAAAGCTTCACCGTGTCCTTCGCGAAATCGACGCAGGATCTTGCCATCTCCTCCATCTGGGCGCGTTCCTCCTCGCTTATCTGCTTGGAGACGCCCCCCGGGAGTCCAAAGCACGGATGGGTCGCCCTTCCGCCGATGATTTCTTGCACCTTCTGCCCATATGAGCGGTGTTTGATCACCTCTGCACCGATCTCGACTCCGACGGCATCCACGACGCCGAGTACGTTTCTCTTGCTGGATGGCGCGGACGGGCCGAGGACAAAATCAGGTGCCGCCAACGCATAGAAATGAGCTATGTGGCTGTGAGTGTATTGTCCCATGTAAAACAATTCTCTAAGCTTCCTTGCTGTCTCGGTGGGTTCGGCATCGAACACCGCGTCCAGAGCCTTCGTCGACGCAATGTGATGCGCAGCAGGACATACGCCGCATAATCTGTTGGTCAGCACCGGCAACTCCTGCACGTGCCTGCCAATGCAGAACCGCTCAAAACCTCTCAGTTCGGGAACTTGGAGGTACGCGTTCGCAACATTACCCTGGTCGTTCAGGAATATCTCTATCTTGCCGTGTCCCTCCAATCTCGTTATTGGGTCGATCGTAATCTTCTTTCCCGTCGTCTTCGTGGGGGTATCGTTAATCACTGGTGGCGACAAATGTATCACCCCTTCCTCTTGCGTTTCTCGGTCACAGTTCTCTTTAACAACGACTTTGGCAGCGTGAACGCATAGAAGGTCCCAAGAGGGTCCTTCACCTGCATCATCAATTCCATTATCTGTTCCTCACTTAGCTTTGACTCCGAATCCGTGATGTTCAGGAGTGATGAGAGAGCGCTCAGCATGCTGCCACCATGGTCCATGACTGCTTTCGTTGGCCCCATGCACCCCCTGCACGGCATGTTGGCCTTTGGGCACATCGAGCCGCAGCCCGCTCTGGTGGCCGGTCCTATGCAGATTATACCCTGATCGAGGAGGCACTTCTCAGGGTCTGCCCTTATTTCATAGGCCTGGTAGATCCTTTCGATATTCCTATCCTTTTCCACGCGCTCTCGATCGCACTCGTCGCATAGAGTCTTGTCCGAGGCGATCACAACGCCCTTTGGAGGCAGGTCCGCCCCTTCGGTTACGTGTTTCGCTACCGCGTCGACGGCCAGAGCTATGAGATTCACCGTCGGCGGACATCCAGGCATGAAGTAGTCTACATCGACGATATCGTCGAGAGTCTTGACGTTGTCGTAGAACTCAGGAAGTTCTAACTCGCCCTCGGGTACCCTCAGGTGCGTCTGCGGCGTTACGAAGTCGGGATTGTCCGTCGATACCGTATTCTTGTACACCGTCTGGAAAACCTCCGCCCTGTTCGTCACATTTGCCAGACCAGGCGTTCCGCCGAAGCAGGCGCACGATCCAAAGGCGATCATGACAGTTGATTTCTCCCGTAGCACTTTGGCGACATGTTCGTTCTCGCTGTTCCTTATCGCGCCATTGTAGAACGATACGGTGATCGATTTGTCCGGCATCTCCTCGATTTCGCGCAGTTTGCCATCGAACCCGATTGGCCAGAAGACAACTTCCGCTATTGCGTGCACATCCAGTATCTTCGCATCGATATCCAGCAGGGCGACGTCACATCCTCCGCATCCAGCGCCCCAGTACTGCGCAATCTTGATCTTGTCCGCCATTTCAGCTCATCCCCTCGTCCGCTGGTCGGCTACTCTGTACGGTCTTGTATTGGGGTGACCGCCCCTTCATGCCGACCTGTTCAACCATCCTCCACCTCTTGAGAGCTATGATGTGTTGAACGATCTCTCGTTTCGGTATGTCCGTCGCGTCATGCAGTTCGTGTACGGTCTTGGGCTGATCTTCCATCTGAAGTAGCAGCGCGTTTCGCTCCAGCTCGACGACCGCTGCCTTCTGGAGAATGAAGCTGTATCTAGCATCCGTGATCGTCTCGCCGAACACGTTCTCGCCGGATGTGAGCGCTCCCTTCTTGCCGAGCAGCCATCTTATGCGCTCACCCTCAAGTGTTCTCAGCGCTGCCTGTATCTTTGCATCCCTCGGAGTCATGTTCAGTCACCTCCTCGGATAGGAGATGGTCCCAATTCGTTGACGGTGTTCGTGAATTCGATAATCGTCTTCTGGAACTTCTCACCCTCTCCTGCAGATATCCACTCGAGTTTCAGTCTGCCAGGGTCAAAGCCGAACTGTTGCAGCAATATCCTCAGAAGCGCGATTCTTCTGCGAGTCCTGTAGTTGCCGCCAATGTAGTGGCAATCGGCCGGATGACAGCCGGCTACAAGCACACCATCCGCTCCCTTTTGGAACGCTCTGAGGACGAACTCCGGATCGACTCTGGCAGAGCACATGACCCTTATCACCCTGAAGTGTGGCGGCATCTGCAGCCTGCTGACACCTGCTAGATCTGCGCCAGCATACGAGCACCAGTTGCAGCAGAAGACAATGATCTTCGGTTCGAAACTCTCATCTCCAACATTGCTCTCACTGATCTCGTCGGGAGCTGTGCTGCTCATTGCCTCACCTCCTGCTCCTCTGTTGTGCTCTCAAGCGCTGCATCGATCATGGCTACGATTTGCTCGTCTCTGAAACCCTTCTGCGTGAGCGCGCCCGAGGGACACGCGCCTACGCACGCGCCACAACCCTTGCACAATCCCACATTCACGTCGACGAGCTTCTTCTTCTCATCCTTCTTGTCTATGATAATTTCGAGCGCCTTGTACTCGCAGGTTGGTACGCATATGCCACATCCGTCGCATAGAGTTTCGTCGAGATTTGCGACGATGCCTTCGGCTTCTAGGGTCTTCTTCGACAGGATTGTCATCGCGCGCGAGACGGCAGCCAATCCCTGCCCGATGCTTTCCTCTAGGAACTTGGGTCCGTGCGAAAGGCCCGCGAGGTACACTCCTTCGGTGGCGAAGTCCACGGGTCTGAGTTTCATGTGCGCCTCGAGGAAGAACCCCTCCTTGGTCATCGGCACCTTTAGCATGGGCGCGAGCGCCTCCGATTCAGCGTATGGCCGCGTTCCTGACGCAAGTATGAGATAGTCCGCGGTCAACGTGATTTCCTTGCCTGTATCTTCGTCAGTGACCGCCACCCCCAACTTGTTCTCAGTGCCCCGGACGATAGGCCTGACATCGTCTTCGAATCTCACGAACGTCACGCCGCTGTCGGCAGCTTCCTTGTAGTAAGCCTCCCTGAAACCGTAGGTCCGTATATCTCTGAAGAGGACAAACACCTTCGCATCGGGGGATTTCTTCTTGATCTTGATTGCCGCTGTCATTGTTCCAGTGCAGCAGACACGCGAACAGTTAGGGTAACCTTCCTCACGTGAACCGACGCACTGTATGAACACATAAGAATCTCCGTCGATCTCGTCCTTCTTCAGCTTCTCCTTGAACTCGAGCAGCGTTAGAACGTTGGGATTTACGCCATAGAGGTACTCTCCCTTGGGTTTGTATTCCTGTCCGCCCACTGCGAGTATCACTACTCCGTGCTCGACCCGCTCCCCGTTGTCAAGAGTTGTCTTGAAGTTGCCCACGTATCCGTCTATGCTCTTAACGCTCGTCTGCATATGGACCTTGATGTTGCTGTTGGAGTTGACCTCCTTGGAGAGCGCCTCCGCCAATTTCGAAGGATCCTCTCCCGACGTAAGATAGTGAAGCTTTCGCATGTTGCCCCCAAGCTCAATTTCCCTCTCGACTAAGTGCACTTTCATGCCCTGCTTTGCCAGCTCAAGGGCGGCGACCATCCCAGTTGCGCCACCTCCGATGACTAGCGCCTGCTGGTCTACATCGATGGTCAGGTTCTCCAGCGGCTCTAGTAGTCTGGCCTTGGCCACCGCCATTCGCACCAGATCCTTCGCCTTCTTTGTCGCACCGTCTATTTCGTGCATGTGAATCCATGAGCATTGGTCTCTGATGTTAGCCATCTCGAACAGATACGGGTTCAAGCCCGCCTCCTTGATCGTGTTCTGGAACAACGGCTCATGAGTTCTTGGTGTGCAGCTCGCTACGACGACGCGGTTGAGGTTGTGCTCCTTGATCATCTCTTTGATTTTTTCCTGCGTGTCCTGCGAGCAGGTGTACAGGTTCTCT
>CP070736.1:871111-896658 GCA_020347645.1 Methanobacteriota archaeon
ATGGTGTACGTGACGGTGTCGCCCTCAGCGGCGCAGTACATGTCGGCCCACTTCTCAACGACGATTGCAGGGTGATAGATGTCCACCCAGCACTCGGCCATTGCATACGCGTCGTGATCCTGATCGTCCCAGGCAAACACTTCAACCATGTTGTATAGCTCCCAAGTCTGGGGATCAGGGGCGATGTAGGGCACAATGAAGGGCAGAATGTAGGTGTGCGACTCTCCCGGCTCGAGAGTTCCGCTGCCGATCAACCCGCCGAGCAACGCATCATAGGCATCATAATGCATCCGTGTGTCTATCGTCGGGTTGGTCACCACTATCGTGTAAGTAACGGTGTCGCCCTCAGCGGCGCAGTACATGTCAGCCCACTTCTCAACGACGATTGCAGGGTGCAGTATGTCCACTTCCCAGCTGGCGTAGTCGAACACATAGTGGTCCTGTCTGTCCCACGCATCGACCCAGACTTCATTAATCAACGGGTCTGGGTCGCTCTCGCTGACCACGTGTCTGAACATCAATGGGATCGTGCCAAGAGGTGAGATCGCTCCACTGAATATCACACCGCCAAACATGTCGTCATAGGCAACGACGGTGGTCATCGTTGTGTCGTCGCTCGGGTTCGTAATGTTGATCCAATATGTGACGGTCTCGCCCACTTCGGCGCAGGTCTTGTCGGCTTCCTTGGTCACGGAAATCCCGGGATGCAGGATGTCCACTTCCCAGGTCGCGTTATCGAACACATAGTGCTCTTGTTCGTCCCAGGCGTCAACCCATACTTCGTTCACCAATGGGTCGCCATCAGATTCCTGTACCACATAGGGCAACGCGGCCAGGTGAACGGTCGTCTCCTCCGGAACTTCTCCGGACCAGATCACACCGCCCAGCATCGGGTCGGATACTACCGCATACATCAGAGTGTCGGTGCTCGGGTTGGTTACATTGATCCAATAAGTGACAGTCTCCCCAACCTCAGCGCAGGTCTTGTCTGCCTCCTTGGTTACTTCAATCATCGGGTGCAGTATGTCTACTTCCCAAGAGGCGCTGTCCGTCACTCTGTGATCCTGAAGGTCATGGGCATATACCCAAGCGGTGTTTTCGAGCGGATCATCGTCATCTGGCAACACCTCATACGGCATCGGCCCGCTTTCCCACACCTCTCCAGGCGACAACCATCCGGTTGCTATCGGGTCTTGGCTGAATAAGGAATCGAAAAGCTCGAAGTACATTTCAGTATCGTGACTCGGGTTGGTCACGTTGATCCAATAGGTTACGGTCTCGCCCACCTCGGCGCAGGTCTTATCTGCCTCCTTCGTGACGTTGATCATCGGGTGATAGATATCCACGCTCCAATCTGCGCTGTCCGTGACCTCAAGGTGAAGCAGGTCCTCTCCAGTAGCATCGACCGTGTTATTCATTGGGTCGGAATCATTTGTGGCATCGTAGCTGTAGACGAATTGCTGGTCCTCGCCTGCGAGTAGGTCTCCTTCATACAGTATGCCGACCAATGAGTCCTCCACGGTCACATTGAACAGGTCGGTGTCATCTGATGGGTTCGTCACTACGATGGTGTACGTGACCTCCTCTCCGACCTTGGCGCAGACCTTGTCTGCTTCCTTGGTTACTTCTATCATCGGGTCGAGGATGTCGACGCTCCAGCAAGCTTCATCGTAAACCCACCTGTCGTAATTGTCCACTCCTGTCGCGTTGACGCAGTTCAGCAACGGATCGGAATCAGTTTCTATCTCGTAGTCGAGCGTGTAGGTCTTAGTCTCACCGACAGATAGTGTAGTGACGATAGAATCTTGCTCTACTCCATCGATCACATCTGTCAGATTAACCATTATAAGATCGACATCACCCGTGTTGGTGACGTCGTAAGTGTAGGTGATTGTGTCACCAACATGCGCATACACGGGGCCGCTCTTCTCGACCATGATGTCCGGGGCGCCCTTGATGATGAACGGGCAATTTGCAGTCAGCTGAGGATAGTATCCGCCGTGGTCATCCGAATAGGTCAGGTTCACCCAGTTCCAGTACACGCCCTCCTCGCCTGTGTTGACCACGCCCTCGAACTCCAACCATGTTACGAGCGGATCCAGAGCGTCGTCAGGACCAGTGCCTCTGTATGGACCTATATCCAATTCGAAACCGTACAAGGTAATCTCGACCAAGCTGGAGACGTCGATCCATACGGGATAGTCACTGGTCATCATCCTGAACGAATCAGGAACAAGATCAATGACATAGGGGAGGTCATCCCAGAGATAGACGCAATCAGCGTAGGCCTGTCCCTCGTTGCTGTAGGTTATGTTGAAGGTTATGGTATCGCCGTACACGACCTCGTAGGGATCGCACGATTTCTCGAGCGTCATCATGGGGGGAATCATGAGCTGCGCGAGAGCAATCGGCACATCCCTGTTTCCTTCGTCGGCGCTGGGAATGAGCTCAACCAGCCTGACATGCAATGCAGAACCTGGATAGAACGAGGCGCCCAGTCTTTCCGATGGGCCGCCAATGTCATCGCTCAGAGCGAGGTGCGCTCCGAATTCAACTACTGCAGTTGTCACGCCGGACGCAAAATGGAATGTGAAACTCCAGACTTCGATTTCCTGGTGTGTTCCTTCGTCATACTCAATTCCTTCGGAGCCTTGGCTGCTTATCGTGCCATCTCCTGGTTGAGGCACAAAGGGCTCAGCAGAGGAATCATGGTTATTATATGGAGAGTGCGGAAAGTGTTCGGCGGGATTCGGCGAATCGTACCAGGGCTCAGTCAGATAGTCTATTCCGTAGATCGGCTGGGTGGGGGAGTTCAGATCCGCATAGTCCACACCGATCTTCACCGTCACGGTGTCTACTCCTCCGAGCTGATTTTTGTTGAGGACGACTATCATGGGGACGGCGTCGTTTTCGTTATAACCTTTGATATCGCCGGTCGTATATCTCTGGACCGGCTTTAGAGTGAATCCTTCTATGTATGCCGCGGGGTCATAGAACTCTGTCGTGGCGACAAGGGTCTCACTAGCAAGCACCTGCGTAACGGTCACCTTGACTGATTCGTTGTTGGTAACCCATTCGGCAACATAATCATCGCAGACAAACCTGCCATAGAAATCGGGCTTTTCGACAAAGAGTTTGGTGCCAAAGTCTGAGTGGCTCAGTTCAATTTCAACATCCAACCATCGGGCAAAACCTTCACCATAGATGATGACAGTCTCACCTGGACAGTACTCGTCCTTATCCGTCCAGACCAGTGGATTGTATTCTCCTCTCGCCAGGATCGCAACGAACGAAGCCGTCACCATAATGAAGACGACAAAAAACGCAGTTGCGACCGCTGTTCTCCTTCCTGCTAAATAGCTCCTTTTTGGAATGCTCTCGCTATCTACCATCTTCTCTACCTCCCCCTCTTCGAAGGTGGCCTGCTCCGCATCCTCCAGGGTACGGTTGCTCTTCATGGTATCACAAGACACTGTATAAAAGTTTCCACTAGCAGGAGCGGTACTGACTGGGCGGGTATTTTGCCTTAAACCAAGGTCTTTCCGAACGTTATGCGCGAATCAAGTTTGGGGTCGGATATTGTCGTGACCGTGATTAATCTGAGAACGATTGCAGCAGGTCGCTACCGAGAATAATTGTAAAATGAAGTCCTCCTAATCACTATCTACAAATGGATGTTACACGCTAACAGGCCCGGGATATCTATTGAGGGTAAGGCTCTTTGGGAGAGAAAAGGAGACACCCGTGTGGCGAGTAGTGGCCCTGGCGTTGGTCCTTGTCGGACTGGCGTTCGCAGTTCTCGCGGCGGACGCGCAGAACGATATCGATGAGATTGGCGATACGAACGACGAGATACTCCAGAACAGGTCTCTCAGCCTGCAGAATGAGAGGAATGCTTACATCGTCTGTGCTATCGGCTTCGTGTTTCTCGGGCTGTTCGGCTTCTTCACACTCGTGGAACCTGGCTACTCCAGAAAGGTTGCAGCAGAGCAGATGATATCTGGAGCAAGAACGAACCAGAGCATGCTCCGTGGCCTATCGCTTCTTGGCAATGCTTCCTATCTGCCAGCATCGCACGGGTTGACAGTGCAGAGGGTGTTCGTGCAAGCAGTGGACGGAGATGCAGAACCCCCCAGCGCGCTTTCGGACGACATGTCCGTTGCCCCTGGCAAGGACGGTTCTTCGCCCGGAATGCTGATAGACCCTCCCGGGCTCAGACTGCTGGAGATGGCCGAAGAAGATTACGACGCAGTCTTCGTCGGAGCGGGGGTCGAGGCCGCTGAGGGAAGCCTGCAGGTGCTCAAGCATGGCCTGGGAATGCTTCGAGATTTTCACTTCAAGGAGCGTGAGGGTAAGACGATGCTCAGGGTAGAGTACGCAGATCTCCTTCCGGCCTGCAGGATCGTAAGGCGGGATATGCCCGATACGTGCAGGCAGGTTGCGTGCATCGGATGCTCATGCCTCCTTCTCGCAGTCGCGAAGGCGACGAACAAGATTGCCAGAGTCGAGAGCGTCGATAACTCGGAAGACACCGTGGTGTTCACAATACAGCTGAGAGACTGGTGAGCAGAAGCCCATGGCCGGTTCTTCATGAGCTGCGCAAACGGCACGTTTATTATCACCATCGGGCGTTCGACAACCGAGATGAGCCCCCCATCTGAGAGGTCGCGCTCCGGACTGCTTCCGCTCGCCCTGGCCACGCTTGCGCTCGTGATTGCGACACCTTTGCTGTCGACCAGCTCGACCGCCGAGATACCCCACGAGAACTACGATCTGGTGGGGTCTGATATCGATCTCGTGATAGCGATGCTCAACACTTCTATCCGCGCCTCGGAAGAATCATTGCGTGCGTTATATGAGCAGGATGTCGAGGCGGCGCAAACACAGATCAACGCGGCCGCGAGTCTGGTGGATCCCGCTGCGGCGATAATCGACGAGATCGAGGACGTCGCTGCCAGCCACGACCATCTGAGCTTGCTGATACCTCCGTTCTCCGTGCTCAATGACGAAATGCAGTATTTTCTTGAGCTGGAAGGCAGAATGCTTGAGATCAAGAACGAGATCATCGCCATTGCTACGGAGACCGAAATATCTGATCCGGATGCGATTGCCGTCATCGACTCGATTCGCGAAATAAACTCCGTATTGTCTGATATGAACGGGACAATTGACGACATGCTGGTCTGGGCAGAGAGAATAAACTCGCTGACGGTCGCCGACGCACACCCGTTTGTGCCGAACGAACTCATTGAGCTGATAGAGCGCCTGCGAGATTTGACGACGTCAATGCACGAGGATATCGCAGAACTGATCGAGGAGGGTATCCCGTGGCAGGATGATCGTTTGGTCCTTCTTCTTTGGGTCGAAGATTCAGAACTGTTCCTAGGCGAGACGCTGAGAGGCGGAGGCTACCTGCTAGAAAACGGCACTTTCATCTCAGGCAACGATGTCAATATCACCATCAACGGGTTCGCCGTCACGACGGCTGTTACGAACGAGGAGGGTGCCTTTTCGTTCAGCTTTATGATACCCCTGAATACTTCCTGGGTGGGGAGCCACGAAGTCTACGCGACGGCGCGAGTGTCAGCCACGGCGGTAACATCCGACATCCTGCTGATCACAGTGTCATTTGTGCCCACGAAGATGGTTCTGCGGGTCAGCAACTCAACCATCTCTCCATCGGAGAGTCTCATTGTCGAGGCACTGCTTCTGTGTGAATCCGATGAGCCGTTGCCAGGGTTCGAATGCGTTTTGAACGTTGACGGCAACGAATCGGAGTTTCTCACGGACGAGGATGGAAGCAGCCGATGGACGTACGATGGGATGGATCTGGGCATGGGAACACACGCCTTTCGCGCCGTCTTCCTTGGCGTTCTTCCATACGCCCCCTGCGAATCCGGCGAGATGATGGTGACGGTCGATGTCCCCACGTACCTCACGCTGAACCTGTTCTCTGATAGACTGCGCGCGAGCTATTCTCTCGTTGGGGATGGAACGTTGATGGCAGATGCCTCCCCCCCGCTCGCGGAACAAAGAATAACGCTGTCAATCGACGGGGTCGTCGTGATGAATGTGTCCACCAATGCAGACGGCAAGTTCGCCTTCTCCATCGATATCGCAGACATCGCGGCAGGGACGCATACGCTGACGGCTCGGTTCACCGCTCCTGACCTCTATTGGCGGGGCTCAGAAGACAGCAAGAGATTCTCGATCATCACGCCAACGTATTCCGATTACCCATTCTTCCCCTGGATACCCGGATGGGATGTGGGCGGTGGGTTTGGAGAACAGATACCGTATCTCTTCTTCGGGGAGTACGCCTACTTCACTTGGCTGTTCATTATTCTGGTTATCGGCATGGTCATCAAGACGCTGCAGGTCAGGAAAAGAAGACCTCTAATGGAAGTCTCTGCGGAGGGCGTATTGGCGGAAGGTGAAGCGCCTTCCGCGTTGGTGCCATGGAGGAAGGCGACTCGCCCGCGCGATCAAATCCCTGTTTGGTACGTGAGTCCCAACGAGAAGATAATATGGTATTATCACAACCTTGTGGCGTATCTTAAGGCCGACAGCAGGATTGGAATTCGGGACAACATGACCCACTGGGAGGTGGCAACCCTGATGGAATCTCTCGGCTACCCTGTGGGTGATGTCAGCAGGATCGCTCTCCTGTACGAGAAGGCCCAGTACTCTGGCTCCGACTCGTCAGAGGATGAAGTCCGGCAGATGAATTCGTCGAGCGACAGCATTCGAAGCTCAGGGGGTGTGAGACCTGCGGTCTAGAGTCAAGAGAGGGTACATCGCAGCGACGGTGATATGCCTCGCTGTTGGCTTGACGATGCTGAGCATGGTGACCCCTGTCCTGTCGTCGTCCGCCGATTTCTCGATCTTCAACACGGGCTGGAACGGCACGAGCAACCTCGCCGTGTCCACCTACAGTGTTGGCAAGTTCTCGCCGTCGTTCGAGCTTCGTTCCACAGGCAGCGAAGTCAGCTTCGTCCAAATGGGGTTGGAGGACCTCGAGCTGAACCCCGCCTCTGAAGCGTTGGCGATAATCGGACCCACCGAGGCATTCTCGTCCTCCGAGGGGGCGCTTGTGGGCGACTTTGTGCGGGCAGGCGGAAACCTGTTGTTAGCAGACGACTTCGGCTCAGCCAATACTCTGCTTGAAACGATGAATGCAGGCAGCAGGTTCTCGGGGAAGCTCGTGATAGACCTGTGCTTCGACAAATCGCCTGAGTTCCCCATATGCTTCGACATCGTTGATGATGCCCTCACAAAGAACATCACCTCGCTCCAGCTGAACTACGCAACTTCTCTGAATCTGGGCGGGTCCGCGGAGCCCTTGGTGCGCACGAGCATCGCAAGCTGGTCGGACATCGACGGCGATAGGATGCAAGACTTCGGCGAACCCTCGGGCCCATTTGTCATTCTCGCGAGGGAACACCTTGGTTCTGGCGAGATAGTCCTGCTATCCGATCCCAGCGTCCTGATGAATGGTATGAGTGGCTACCTGGACAACGAACTGCTGTCCTCCAACATCGTCGCCGTCATCTGTGAGGGCAGATCAGGACTCTACTTCGATGAGAGCCACAGAGACTACTTCGACCCCGTCACTATCAGCACGGAGATTGCGGACACAGTGCCAGGAAATGTAAAGGCCCTGTTGTTCGCCGTCGCCTTCGTTCTCGCTCTGTGGATCGCAACGGATGTTGTGGACAGGACCTTTTCCTGGACCCGCGACAAGGCGGCTACTGGGTTCAGCTTCGTCATCAGCAAGATCCTCCGGCGGAGGGCGAAGGCCACAGAACGCGAGGATATCTCGGTAGACGAGATCGTCCGCGAGCTGTCTGAATCCCATCCCGACTGGCGAAGAGGCTTGATCAGATATGTCATCAAGGAGAAGCAGCGACACGATGCAGGCGTCGAGAAGCGCAGCTGAGCGGCGTCACGAGAGTATGAGCCATATCCTTCTGACGACAACGACGACGAACAGCAGGACACCCGTGTACACGAAGTATTCGATCCTGCTCCTGATCCCTTTGCTGAGTAGGCCGCTTGTGAGCTCCACAATGATGAGAAGACCAATCAGTTCCAGCGTTAGTAGAACCTCGAGCCCCGCAGACATCGATACGAGTATCGCGAAGACGGTCCATAGTGACAGCCCGATGAATATCTTTTGCGACAGCAACACGTGCCCACATCCTCACGTAGCTAGTCTTTACTCGACGGCAGTTCCTTCAGCTTGACGGTCACCTTCGAGATGAGCTCGGTCTTGCTCATCTTGGGCTCAACGAGGACCCTTCCCTCCTTCCTATGCCAGAACCTGGGGTAGGATTTCTCGAGCTCGAGTATGCAGTCCAGTCCGAGCGCCCTGACGGCATCGTATAGCATCCTGGCGGTCGGTGCCTCCACGGCGCTCTTCCTGGGAACCCTCCGCCCTGATTGCCTTGTCACTCTGGAGTCGAAATACGACGGCCAGAGCACTATCGCCTTCTCGGGATCGACCGCCATTGGCCTCAGCCTCGCCATTGCCCCCCGTCTATCTAATATTAACGGTTTGTTAAGGTACGAGCGTGCGGGATCCGTGGAACGTTTATCTATGCTGTTTGTGTTCCGTTTATCGGGGGGATTACGACATTATGGATGAGGATGTCGCGGAGTATACTCTCAACCAGGCTGCCGGAAAGGACAAGCCGATCCTTGTGGAGGTCAAGCTCGAAAGCTCGCGGAAGAACGAGATATCCATCAAGTCTGGACAGGTTCACAATGTAAGCGCGTCCACAGATGCCGGCATGTACGTACGCGTCGTTATGAAGGAAGGGATCGGGTTTGCGAGCGCCAATAGAATAGCGAAAACGACAGGAAGCAGCCTTGCGCGAACTGCATGCAGACTGGCAAAAGCCGGCAGGAGAAAGGAGCGTGTGAGACTCTCATCGGAGAAGACGGCCACCGCTAAATGGACGGTGAAGCAGCGGTCAAGACTAAGGGACGTTTCGAACGACGACAGACTGCGCTATCTTAAGAGCCTTGACTCCGAGGTCATGTCGACCGGCGTCAAGGTCTATGGGCGCTATTTCGAGTTGGCCGATTCGGAGACCGAGAGCTACTTCGCGAGTTCGGAGGGCGCGAGGGTGCGATCGATGGTCCCCCGATTAAGAATGGCATGTCTCAACACCGTCTCGTCCGGCGGTGAGACAGAGCAGAGCATAAGGGAATGGGGCGCGACGGGCGGCTGGGAAAGATCGGATGAATGGAACGCTGGGCCCGCCCTCGCAGAGGAAATGAAAGTCCTGAAGAATTTGATCGACAACGGAAAAGCGGTCAAGCCGGGCGAATACGACCTCGTGTGCGGCTCGGAGGTGGCGGGAATCGCGGCACACGAATCTTGCGGACACCCTATGGAAGCCGATAGGATCCTTGGGAGGGAGATGTCCCAAGCAGGGAAGTCCTTCGTGAGCCCGTCGATGCTGGGCGAGATGATAGGCTCGGAGCATGCCACGGTCATCGACGATCCGACCGTGCCCGGGTCATATGGTTACTATGAATACGATGACGAGGGCGTCAAGGCGAAACCACGGTTCCTCTACAAGAAAGGCTCCATCAACGAGTTCCTCCACAACCGCGAGACGGCGGGCAAGCTGCGTGTGAATAGCAACGCCTCATCGAGATCGTCGGTCTACGAGAAGGAGCCGATCGTGCGCATGGCTAACACGTTCGTTGCCCCAGGCGACCTGGGAGAGGATGAGATCGTGAAGTCCGTCAAGGACGGCGTTTTCATGAAGTCCTTTACCGAGTGGAACATCGACGACAAGAGATACAACCAGAAGTACGTCTCGAGAGAGGCTTATTTCATCAGGAACGGCGAGATCGCGGGGCCTGCAAGGGGATGCGTCCTCGAGATAACGACTCCGAGGTTCTGGAAATCGCTGGACGGCGTTTCCAAGAAGGTAGAGTTCACCGCGGCTGAGTGTGGCAAGGGCGACCCAATACAGGGAATAGCGGTGCATACGGGCGGTCCCCTGCTGCGTCTAAAGGAGGTGCGCTTGAGATGAGCCGCCTCAAGGAGGTCGCTGCAGAGCTGGTGGAGACCGCAAGAGACGAGGGTGCGAAGGAAGCGATAGCCGAGGTGTTTGACAGCACGGTTGGCCAGATACGATACTCCAACTCCATGATCGATTCCTCGAACCAGTGGCATTCAGTCCACGCACACGTGTTCGTCGCCGTGGAGGGGAGGACGATGGCTTCCGACATCAGAGACCTTCGGAATGGCGCTGATAAGGTCAGGGAGGTAGTCAGCCTCGCCCGTGCGTCACCCATAAACAAAGACTATGGCGGTATCGCGTCGGGAGCGTTCAAGTACAGACGCTGCCGGGTAGACAAACGCATCGCGATGATAAGGAATCCTGCGAAGTTCGTGTTGGATGCAATCAATGGAGCCATCTCCGGAGGCGCGCAAGACGTGGGCGGGACATTCTTCGTCAGGGATTCCAAGTGGGGCATCGCGTCTTCGAAGGGCGCGTTTGCAGAGGACGGAAACGCCTCAATGGACCTTTCTGTCCGTGCGTTCACCCAGCCTGAAGCGTCGGGCCAGGCCGTACTCGTCACAGCGAATGTCGACAAGATGAAAGCTCGGGAGACCGGAATCCGAGCTGCCGAGCGGGCAGTCGCCGCAAAGGACGCTGTCTCAGGAGAGGAGGGAAGATTCGACCTCGTCATGGAGCCCCTATTCCTCGGCGGTGTGGTCGGCGCGACAGCTGCCATGGCAAGCGGCCTGTCAGTAGAGCTTGGGATGTCGATGTTCAAGAACAGGATAGGAAAACGCATCGCGTCAGAGGAGATGACTTTGATCGACGACCCGATCATGAAATCGATGTCCAGAAGGATGTTCGACCACGAGGGCAAGCCGTGCAGGAAGAACACGGTTATCAAGAACGGTGTGTTGAAGACGTACCTGCACAACACTTCGACCGCGAAGCATTTCAAGACCAGGTCCACTGCGAGCACAGGCCCGCTGATAGCGACCGATTTCAGTATGCCGAGCGAACCGATGATGTTCCACCCTGTGCTGGAGACAGGTGATCAGAATGTCGAAGAGCTGATCGGAGATGTTCGGAACGGCCTGTACGTCAACAACACATGGTACACCAGATTCCAGAATTATTCGACCGGCGATTTCTCCACTATACCGCGTGATGCCATCCTGAGGATCCGTAAAGGCGAGGTTGTGGGCTCGGTCAAGAACATACGCGTGAGCGACAATCTGATGCAGTTCTGGAAGAGCGTGGACGCCCTGTCCAAATCACCCGAGGAGATATACTGGTGGGACGAGGCCGCTCCTCCAGCGCATCTCCCCGCCGCAAGGGTGAGGAACATGAGGATTACCCGTTCGTCATGACGTGTGTTTGAAGCAAAATAGTAATGCCTTCTCAGCCCGTAATGCGGCAAAAAGCAAAAGAGGTCACTGCTCTTGCTGTAAGAGCCTCGCGTTCACGACCCCGTCTTGGCCACATCTCGAGGTTATGACCGCCTCTCCAAGCTCGGTCATGACCGTAGCGCCCTTCGTTATGATGTTGCGCTGGACGAAGTTGGGGTTCGACGGGTTCGATTTGACCGTCAGGATCTTGACCCTCTTGACCTCCTTCGTCTTGGGATCCACGACATTTATGGCGTCCGCAAGAAGGAGGCGTGCCTTGTTGTTTGCGCCCTTCGTCCTGTACATCTTGATCTTGCGTTCGCCGAGATGGGTAAACTGCTTCTCCCTGCCGATCTCGAACTTGCGCTTCTTCCTAGCCAAGCGCATCCTTCCGCCGGAAGGCTTCCTCTTCGGTCTGCCCTGCCATATGGCCATATGACGCCTCGGAAGATGTGAAAGAGGGAGGTGTATTAAAAGGTTGTTGCGTTAGGGAGGGATGAGGTCATACGCTGCACATCACTGTCCGAACGTTCTTGCCGAGCCTGACCTTCGCGTAATATCCGTCCTTCGCAGCGCCGGGGTTGACGAACATAGTGCCTTTCGAAACCTCCGAGCCCCGGGACTCGTGTATGTGTCCTGAAAGCGCCAACCGCGGGCGGAATTCCTTCGCCACCTCAAGAATCGCCTTCGAGCCCATGTGGTGCCCGTACGACGAAAGGTCGTTCATGCCGTACGCCGGCGTGTGCGTCACCATGACACCCCCGCGGACAGCTGCCGATCTGAGCTTCTCTGCCATGATACCCTCCTCCACCTCGAACGGCATGTGGTGAGGTGATGGCGGAGCGCCTCCGAACCCGAAGAACTTCACGCCTGCGATGTCGACGCGCCTGGAATGGACGCTCTTGTTCTGCTCCTGCAGCAGCGATGCCACGACGACAGAGTCGCAGTTGCCGGGTACGGCCAGAAGGGGGGTGTCGATCAACTTCAGCACCTCATGAACATACTTCGTGGAGCCACCGGTCGTGAAATCCCCGCATATCACGACGACGTCGAACTGGTCGTCCTCGAGGGCGTCTCTGAGCAGCTTCTTTGCCCTCTTCGAACCGTGCAGGTCCGAGCAGACCAGAATGTCCACATCTTTCATCATGATCATGATCACCATTGTAGGGTCATACCCAAGGACAGATCGCCAAAGACGAGCAGATACGACACGGCGTAGCCGGCGATTGCGCCACCGTTCAACAGAGGCAGTCCAGCCTGCGGGTTTCCCCTCAGGACGAAGCGCATGAGCACCGCGTATCCGATCAGCGCTCCAATGAGCGTCCCGATCGACACGAGGAGGTTGCCAGGTATACCCCAGACCTCTTCGCTTGCGAGGCAGTAGAAGGCAGACGATATCAGCACACCCGGTATGATCACATCGCCAAGGCCCATGAACATCGCGTCGCGCTCCTTCCCCTCATCCAGCTCCTTCTTGAGGGGTTTCTGCTCGAGGTACGAGTAGCTCATCTTCTTCGGCACAACAAGCAATATTGGCAGCTTCATCTGCGTCACACCGTCGGCCAACGCAACCATGTGTTTCGTGCCATATACGGACACGGCGTCATACACCGCCAGTCCTATGAGCAGCACGAGGACTGGCAGTATCTGCAGCGATATTCCGAGGATGCCTATGACTCCTATTGCCACGAGGATTCCGGTGACATTGATGACGTGCCATTCGGGTTTCTTCACAAGCAGGTAGGTGAGGATCGCGGTCAACGCCAGCGATACCAACAGGGATGCGATGCCTATCCCCAGGGACGATGCGGCCGCCCACAGGACGATGAACATCGTATAGGCTACAGCTCCGAGGAATACGAGTCGCACTATGTTCTCCCTGCCCTTCCTTATCACGTACAACACAAGGAATGTGAAGAGGACTATGGCTATCAGGTAGTACACAGGTATGAGCGGGTCGTTCGGGTCTTCGAACGCCTGGTACTCCTCCCCCAACACCGAGTGGACCATCAACAGAGCTCCGATCTGGGCGACGATGAACAAGGCCGCCATTACTATGACGGCTTTGGTGGACGAACGCATGTGCCTCCGCTATTCGGAAGTGCGTTAGAAATAGTTTGCGCAGTAGTTGCCAGGAAGGACAAAACTCCAAATACCAATAACTGGCTCTTGAGAAGTGTGCTCGAACTGGAAGCTCTGAAGGTGGACGTATTCACGGAAGAGCAGTTGGCGGGGAACCCCGCGGCAGTCATCCTAGGAGCGGACCAGCTCGACGAAATGCAGATGCGCCGCATCGCGACGGAGATGGGTCTGCGGTCCACCGCTTTCGTTCTGCGGTCTCGGAAGGCTGATGTCAAGCTGAGATACTTCACTCCATTCTCCGAAGAGCCGATCTGTGGCCATTCCACCATCGGATCGCTCTGGGCACTCGCCGAACAAGAGGCGTTCGGCAGCTCCCCCGGGGGCAGGCGCAGACTCGAGACAATGCTGGGCATACTGCCCTTCCAGATCGAAGTCCATCCCGACGGGCGGAAGCTTATTTGGATGACTCAGAAGAGACCGCTGTTCTCGCGTGTGGAGGAGGTGACGGAAATAGCGAGTGCGTTGGGCATCGGCGCCGACGCGTTGTTTCACGAGGAATTCCCGCTCTGCAGGGCTTCGACAGGGATACCTTGTCTGCTGGTGCCCGTACGTGACCTGCAGACCATCGAGAACCTTTCGCCAAAACAGGACGAGGTCACGACCCTTGCCCACGAGCTCGAGGTGAGCGCCGTCTACGCCTACTCCTGGAGCGTCGTCGACAGGGAATCGACCGTCCACGCTCGATGCTTTGCCGTCACTCCGGATTATCACGAGGACCCCGCCTCGGCGATGCCGGCCGGAGCATTGTGCTCATATCTGGTGGAAAACGATTTTGTACCTAGGGAAAAGGCCGAGAACATGGTTGTCGAGCAGGGGACATGGCTTGGCAGACACTCGAAGATATTGACGCGGATCGAGAAGCGCGGTTCATCCATAAGGAAGGTGGAAGTCGGCGGCTCGGCGTGCACATCGCTGAAAGGTAAGATCTATCTACAATGAGGCGTGACGCTGATCATGCAACTCGCGTCCCGAAGGCCATACTTCCAGAAACCTTGTCTATCTTGGCCTTGACCTGGGTGCCCTTCGCACTTCCAGGGATATAGATTATGTACTTTCCCTTGCGAGCTATGCCGTCGCCCTTCTTGCCGATGTCTTCGATCATGAAGTCGTATGTCTTGCCGGCCTCGATCTCCTTGCCTTCTTCCTGCTTCACCTGTTTTCTGACATGGACCGGCCTATGTGCGCCGCAGGTCTCGCACGTGAGGATGAGGATCCTTCCGTCCTTGACGATTCTCGTGTCTGGTTTGTCGCACTCGGAGCACAGGACATACTCCTCAACATAGCTCTCTATTCTGTCAGCGATCTGGGCAGTGGCGACCTTGCCCTTGAACACGGCCCTCTGTCCATCGAGGTTTCCGGCTGTTCCAAGCTCCCTCAGAAGATAGCCGTATAGATGCTCGGGCTCACGTCTCAGGCTCTCTGCGATCGCTCCGAAGTTGCGTATGACTGTGGTCTTGCCCTCGATCATCACATCTGGCTCGGGGACCTGGAACCGGTCATGCGCCTCCAGTGTCTGAGGCAGATCTTTCTTCGCGCGGTCGAGGAGCGCATCGTAATCGAGGAAATCCTCAGGTGCCATCGTGGCACGATAAAGGGTTCCGTAATTAAAACTATTGCAGTGCTTGGCGTGGAATGAGAATCATATGCGCAATATCGGCCTCTTCTATGTCGCCGACGTCCAGGAGTATCGTCTGGCGCGAAACGTTTAAAGCCAAAGCCATCCAATGTGGCGCTATAGCGCAACTGCCACAGAGGATGTCCTCGTGAGCCATTTGCCTCTCCCCGAAGAGCCGGAATCCGGCAATATGTACAGGTCACTCGAAGCGAGATTTTCGGTGCTCGAAGTGATGACGGACCAAGTCTGCATCGTCCGCGATGACAGGACGATAGTCTTCATGAATCGGAAGATGAGAGACAAGTTCGGTGATTTCACCGGCAGGAAGTGCGATGAGTCCTCCTTCGCTTCCCATGCAGTATGTGACGATTGTCCGTTCGGGTCGGATATAGGGGAGACCGAATATCCTCACAAACGAACTGTGAACACAGCCAAGGGGAGAGCCCTAGAGATCACCGCCAACAGGTTCGGCGAAATCGACAACGGAAGTTTCTACCAAATCTCAGTGGCCCACGACGTAACGAAGCACAACGATGCGGAAATGCAGGTCGATCGTCTCGCTTCGTCTATGGACCAATTGAACGAAGCCGTTGCCTTGTTCGACGACGACGGCAGGGTCGTCTATGCCAACGAAGCCTTCGTCGAACTGCTCGGCATGTCGCCTCGGGAAGTGTTCGGTGGATCGCTCGAGGATATCGCTGAATCCGTGCCTCTTGATATTCCTATAGAGGAGTTGAAGCGGGACGCGATGGATTTCGGATGGCGTGGCGAGGTCTCTGGACCGGGCAAGGACGGCTCTCAGCTCTTCGTTCACATCGACGCGAAGCCCGTCCGCGACAAGGGGAATGGCGTACTTGGAATGGTTGCCACGTTCAGGGATGTTACCAAGGAGCGGTTGGAGAAGTCTGAGGTAGAGAGATACCGTTCCCAGCTTGAGAAGCGCATGGAGAAGAGGACTTCTGAGCTGGCCCACAGTGTGAACCAGTTGATGACTGTCAACAAGATTAGCAGGATGGCAGCAACGACGCTAAACCCCGAGAGTCTTATGCAGGATTTCACGCGGGCGATTGTTGAAGGATTCAGCTACCCCCTCGTCATGATACTCATTTGGGACGCTGATAGTGGCGAGCTCAGTTACAGGGCAGGCTGCGGAGTTGAGATCGAGAGCGTCTCCAGGGGTCGGTCGCAGAAGCTGAAGGAGGGTCTGATTGGCCATGCGGCGTACTTCATGGAGACACTCGTGACGGGCGACGTGGAGGTAGACCCTAGATTCGTGAGAGGTGACGTTGAGATAACAAAGTCCGAGGTATCAGTTCCTCTAACTTACCAGGGGGAACTGCTTGGCGTATTGGACATCCAGAGTGACCGCAAGAACGCGTTCACAAAGAATGACGTCACCGTCCTTGAGATGCTCGCAGACATACTATCCACCGCCCTGATGAACGCAAAGACGATCGGTGAACTCAAGGAGCGCGAGAACGCCCTCTCCGCACTTGACAGGATAAGCAAGCAGATATCGATGCGTCTCGAATCGAAGGTGATTCTGGATCAGGTAGCCAGGGACGCGGCGACGATGTTCAACACCGAGAAGGCTCTCGTGGGTCTGCTCGACCCAGAAAAGGGCTACATGAATTGGGTAGCACTGTACAACGTCGACCCGTCGACGCTCGCGACCCTTCGGCAGACTGATGATTGGGGAGTCACCGGAAGAGTCCTGAAGAAAATGACGACCGAGATATCAAATGACTACCCTTCCGACCCCGACGTGGTGAAGAAGGATGCCGAGGCGTTGGCAATAAAATCTATGATGTGTGCACCTCTCATCAGCGAGGGTCGGGCAATAGGTGTAGTGAGTGTCTACAACCGCCTCGATGACAGGGGATTTCAGAAGAGCGATGCGATTCTGCTCTCCTCGTTTGCGGACCATGCGGCTATCGCTCTCGAGAACGCCAACCTTCTGGATGCTCTGAACCATAGAGTGCATTCGCAGTTGACGTTGTTGGACACCGCGGTCGCCCTCCAGCGGGAAATCGATTCGAGTGGCATTTATCAGCAGGTCGCGGAGAAGCTCGGACAGGTCGTAGCCTACGATTCGATAACGATATACAGGATAGACCACGAGAACGACCAAATGGTGCCGATCGTCTCTAGCGGCAAGGACTCCGACAAAGCGATGGCAGAACGCTTTCCGATCGGTCAGGGTATAAGCGGCAATGTAGCGTCAACTGGCGTCGCCGAGATCGTGAATAACACTGCGATCAACGACCGCGCCATGTACGTTGCCGGAACGGAGAACGATGATTCGGCAGAAGCGCTTCTGGCCGTACCTCTGAAGGGAAGGAGGCAGATCATCGGAGTCATCTCGCTTTACCGCGAAGGGGGAAAGCAGTTTTCGGGGGTAGACCGCGACATCGCCATGCTGTTCGCCAACCAGGCCGCGGTCGCTGTTGAGAACTCGGAACTCTATTTGACTAGGGAGGCTCTGCTCGAGGGTACCGAGAGGAAGATCGTTCAGATGACAAAGGTTCTAGAAGTCACGACGTCCGTGATGTACATGGACGCTCTCGACGCGGTTCTTCAGAGGGTGACAGACTCGGTCGTCGAGACATTTGGGTTCCAAAGGTGTACGATCTCTTTGTCTGATGGGGAAAATCATGGATCGATTCTGTACGCGCAGACGGGATACCCTCAATGGGTCCATAAGGGAATGGTTATAGATGGGGATTTCATGCTCGAATGCATAGAGGAGGAGTTCAGGGTCGGAAAGACTGCGCACTACCTCCCGTTCGAGCGGCAGAATTTCGGGGTGGAACGATTCCTCTTTCTTGCGAACCCTGAGCTCGCGAGCCGTCCACGGCCTTCACCGAACGCGTGGCACGAACGTGATCTGCTTACGTTTGCCCTCAGAGACCGTACGAACCGAGTAGTGGGCTTCATGATAGTGGATGATCCCGAGAATGAGAGGGTACCCGAGAAGGAGCAGCTCGACGTGCTTGAGGTGCTCGCTGGAATGGCGTCCATCGCAGTGGAGAACTCCAAACTGTACAGGAACCAGGTGGACGCGGTTAACGAGATCGCTTTGCTCAACGACTTGATGACCCATGATATCAACAACTTCAACCAGGGGATCATGGGCTACCTGGAGTTGCTACTGCAGGATTCGCAGCTCCATGACAAACAGAGGAGATACGCGGAGAGCGCCCTCGTTCAGGTGAAGAACAACGCAAGGCTGATAGACAACATGAGAACCCTCGCAAAGGTGAGGGCTATGCCGGAGAGCGACTTCTCAATGCAGGACCTTGGAATGGCGGTCGATCAAGCGATCGACTTGGTCACGAGGATAAACTCCGATCGCGAGGTCGCAGTGAAATCATCGGTTGCCTTAGGCAAACATTTCGTCATGGCGAACGAATCGATCCGAGATATATTCGTGAACATACTTTCGAACGCCGTCAAGTTCGATTCCTCGAAGAAGGTGAAGATCGACGTATCCATCAAGAGCCGACGTACATCAGACGGCAATTGCTGGTTGTTGGCCGTGACGGACCGGGGGAGAGGGATACCCGACGACAGGAAGAAAGCCGTCTTCGAGCGGTTCGCGACTGGTATGACGGGGGTGAAAGGTTTCGGACTCGGCCTCTCGATTGTGAGCACGATGATCGAGAGGTTCGGCGGGGACATATGGGTTGAGGACCGCGTGAAGAACGATTTCTCGAAGGGCGCCGTCTTCAAGATCATACTGCCCAAGGCGAAGCCCGCCGACCAGGCCTAGCATTTGGGCTCGGCAGTTATCTCCCTTGGTGATTGTCGTCTCTCACTTCTTCCTCTGCTTGGAGAACTCCAGCGCAGCCTTCACGAGACCGTAGTGCAATGGGGCTGGTTTCTGGGGCCGCGATTTGAACTCAGGATGGAACTGCGAGCCGATGAAGAATGGGTGGCCGTCCAACTCGGCAATCTCCATCTTCTTGCCGTCGGGAGATCTTCCAGTAAACTTCATTCCTTTGTTTTGGATCATATCGATATAGTGAGGATTGACCTCGAACCGGTGTCGATGTCTTTCGCTTACCGTCTTGGAGCCATACAGCTTGCCGGCTTTTGATCCTCTTTCGACAATGACATCCTGTGCCCCGAGTCGCATCGTCGCGCCCTTCTTCATAACGTCCTTCTGCTCAGGGAGGAGGTCAACGACTGGGTGGGAGGTGTGCGGCTCGAACTCAGTGCTATTGGCATCGTGGAACATGAGCGCGTTCCTGGCAAACTCGACGACCGCGAGTTGGAAGCCGAGGCAAACTCCAAGGAACGGGACGCCATTCTCCCGGGCGTATCGTATCGCCTCTATCTTGCCGTCGGTCCCGCGCGAGCCGAACCCGCCGGGTATCAGTATGCCGTCGGCCTCGCCAAGAAGCCTCTGGCTTTCATCCTTGTCTATGTCCTCCGCCTCCATTCTGAGGTACTCCACCCTCGCATTGAGTTCGGCGCCGGCGTGCGTCAACGCCTCGTAATGGCTCATATAGGAATCGTAATTGTCCATGTATTTCCCCACCAATAGGATCTTCACTTCCTTCGTCGGGTCCATGACCTTCTTGAGAAACCCTTTCCAGTCGGCGAGCCCGTTCTTCGGCAGTTCGATGCTCATCCTCTTGAGCAGATAGTCGGTGAGTCCCTGTTCCTCGATGAAGATCGGTACCTGGTATATCGATTTCGCATCGGGAGCGCTGACGACGGCATCTAGAGGGACGTCGCAGAACAGTGCGATCTTCTTACGGGCGCTGTCGTCGAGAGGCCTCTCAGAACGGGCGACTATGACATCGGGCTGCACGCCTATCGCCCTGAGTTCCTTCACCGAGTGCTGGGTAGGCTTTGTCTTCTGTTCCTTCAATGCTCCGAGGCTAGGCACCAATGTGGTGTGTATGAACACGAAATTCTCGTGTCCCATCTCGGAGTGCATCTGCCTCATGGCTTCGAGGAACGGGGCGGATTCTATGTCCCCTACCGTCCCTCCGAGCTCCACTATGACGATGTCTGCACCGGATTTCATCCCGACACCCGACATCATAGACTTTATTTCATTGGTGATGTGTGGGATTATCTGTACGGTCTTTCCGAGAAAATTCCCCTCTCTCTCCTTCTCAATGACGCTTCCATAGACCTTGCCTGTGGTCATAACATGGTCGCTCGTCAGGCTCGCGTCCAGGAACCTCTCGTAGTTGCCGAGGTCCAGGTCCGCCTCGCTTCCGTCGTCGAGCACGAACACCTCTCCGTGCTCGAACGGGTTAAGGGTGCCCGCGTCGAAGTTGAGGTATGGGTCGATCTTCATCGCTGTGACTTTCAGACCCCTAGCCTTCAAAACACAACCTATCGAGGAGGAGGTGATGCCCTTGCCGAGACCCGATAGAACGCCCCCCGTGACCACTATAAGCTTCATCCTATCCTCACGGGAGCGTCACAATGTGCTACCTGAACATAAAGATTTGCAGACCGAGGGAGAGGGTCCTGGCGCGTTCTCGGGGCTATGGCGCTCTACTTGCCATCAAACAGCGAAGCGCTTCCGCTACGGAATTCACCGAAGCCCTGACGGAATCTGTCATTTCTGCCTGGAACTCAATCTGGCCAGGTTGTATGCATATAACGGCTGAGCGCTTGCCGCTCCTCTCCAGGAGTGCAGCCAGGAGGGCAACGGTCACTCTATGGGTTGTGATCTCCGTCGCGCTTATATCATCAGCCTTAACGAGCTTGATACTTCCAGGCTCCTCGCCGAGGTCCGCAGCGTCGACGAAGACGATGAACGCGTCCTCGTCCTTCTCCGAGATATCTAGGACAACCCCCTCGAGCCCATCATGCTCAGAAAAGGAGTATGAGGGAAAGGTCTTCCGGAGCACCTCCGCAACTACTATGCCAGCGCCGTCGTCTCCGCGGTCCTTGTTGCCTATTCCGAGGACGTATATCATCCGGGCGCCGGCGAGCTTCACCAGTTCGGCGCTCAGATTCTCTTCAACTTCACCAGGTGCGTCGCACAGCTTATGCATGGGTCATACGCCCTTGCGGTCATCTCCAGCGCCGGCAGCAGCTCTTCGTCGCTCTTGCCCTCCGCGAGCATCTTCTCGGCGCATGCCTTCATGTGCACTTCGATATCGTCCAGGTTCTGTGCCGTGGGCGTGATTATGTCCGCGACCTCGATCAACCCGTCCTTTATCTCGTAGTGGTGGTAGAGGATGCCTCTCGGCGCCTCCACCGCGCCAGTTCCGGAGCCAGTCTCCCTAGTCGCATCAGCTCTCGCAGGATCGTCCAGTGCCGCCACCTTCTCCGCCGTCTCAGGCAAGTGTTCAAGCGCCCAGACCATCTCGATCGCCTGCGCGAGGTTGTTGAGCAGAGGATTCCTCAGCCATCTGTCGCTGTAGTTCTCCTTGAATAGATCAGCTGCCTGTCCGTCCAGACGCTTGCCCATGTTGATCATTCTGGCGTTCGCGCCCACCGCGAAAGACTTGTCGTTAAAGGCCGATCTCTTGGCGAAAGAGTGTGTCACGACCCTCTCGGATGTCAGCTTCTTGTAGTCCTCGGCATCGACTTCCTCTCCGTTGGATATGAGAATGGAATCGCCCGCGAGCCCGTACTTCCCATCTGGAGCGTTCACCGACATGAAAACGGTCTCGACCTCTGGATACTCTGGATATTTGACCGTGGAGAAGAGTTCCACAGCTCGCATCGCGTCCGGCAGCAGCTCCTTGGCACTGGCAGCGATTTCCTTCAGTTGCGTCCCCGAGGGGTACCTCCCGAAGCCGCCGAGACCAGGGTTCTCGCCATGGACGATTCTGCCGCTCGTCACCTCCATGACATGGTTGCCGAACTTCTTCAGCTTGAGCGCCCTCTTGACGTCGTCACCGTAGTCACCCAACATCGCAATGGCCGACGGATAGCCCAGGAAGTCCGGCAGCGCCAACATGAATGTGTGGAGCGAGTTGCTCTCGACGCTCTCGCCGAGCATCATAAGGTCGCGCATAAGCTGCGCCTTCTCCGGGGGATCGATGCGGAGGGCCTTCTCCAGTCCGCGTATCGCCGCGTACTTGTGGGAGAGTGTGCAGATGGCGCAGATTCTAGGTACTACATTCAGGTCGTCCTCCGGCTTCATCCCTCGGACAAGCTGCTCGATCAGCCTCGGTCCTTCGTGGACGTCTAGCGTGACGCTCTGCACCTTCTTGCCGTCGAGCGTGACCGTGATGCCCCCATCGCCTTCAACTCTTGTGAGAGGCACAACTTCGAGGGTCTTCATTCGCTCACCCCCCTCTGCTCGTCCTTCATGCTCTTGATAAGCTTGGCAATACCCGCTCCGCCGAACTTCTTGAATTTACGCATGATCTCATCGGTGTCATACCCCTTCTCGACCAGCAGTTTGTACTCGCCGCTCAAGTTGAGGTCGTCCGTCGGTCCCCAACAACCGACGCACGGGATATTGTGCGACGGACACACGGCACCGCAGCCAGCCTTAGTCAACGGGCCGGCGCAGAACTTGCCCTCGTTCAGTATGCAGGGGTTCTCCTTCCATTTGCATTCAGTGCATACAGGGAATTTGTAGAAGTAAGGATGTCTGCCAGCGACGACCTTGGAGACCGCACTCAGGAATTCCGTCTTGTCGATCGGGCACCCGGGTATCTTCATGTCCACCTCGACGAAAGCATCGACCGGCTGCGCCTCGAACGCCTTTGTGACCGTTATGTTCGCATCGCCGTACACGCCTCCATATCTATCCTCGAATCCTCCTTCCTCGAGCTTCATCGCCTGTGGGCCTCCCCAACAGGCACAGGTCCCTATCGCGACTACGACCTTCGCTCGCGACCGTATGTCCTTCAGATGCTCGAGCTGCTCCTCTGTAGATATCGAACCCTCGACGAACGCCACATCGAGTTCCTTGTTCTGGTTATCGCTCTTCGCCATGGCGAACGAATGGATGTCCACAGCGCCAATTATGTCCACGAGCCGATCCTCGCAGTTCAGGATCATGAGCTGATCTCCAGCACATCCTGTGAATCCGTAGATGCCAACCTTAGGCGATGACATTGTCGCTCACCCCCTTTCCAATGAGTTCCTTCATGTGAAGGACGTCCCAGTAGGTGAACACGGGACCGTCCATGCAAGTGTACAGGTATTCGATTGCGCAGTGGCCGCACTTGCCGATCCCGCACTTCATCCGCCGTTCCAGGGTCATGAGTATCTGATGCTTCGGGATGTTCAGTCCGACGAGGCGCTGAATTACGAACTTGTACATGACGGGCGGTCCACAGACAGCAGCATAGGTATTCGCCGCGTCGATGGGTTCCATCTCATCGAACAACTTCGTGACGACGCCGATCTTCTCTGTCCAGGCGCCCGTATCGTCCTCGTCCACAGATAGGAGGCAGGCCAGGTCATCGCGCTCCTTCAGCTGCATGAACTCCTCTCTGAATAGCATCTCACCGGGCGTTCTCGCACCGTGAAGGTAGGTGATCTTGCCGAACTTGTCTCTGTTGTCCAGGGCATATAGTAGCAGCGACCTCAGCGGGGCTGCCCCCATCCCTCCAGCTATTATCAGTATGTCCTTGCCCTCCATCTTGTCTATCGGGAATCCGTTGCCGTACGGTCCTCGAATGCCGATGGTCTGGTTCTCCTTGAGCGAAAACACGGTTTCCGTCAGAGTCCCCATCTTGCGTATGCAGAGTTCGAGGAGGCCCGGCCTGGACGGCGTCGAGGATATGCAGAATGGCGCCTCCCCGTCTCCGGACACCGATCCCATAACGAATTGTCCTGGAAGGTAGTCCATCAGGAGCGTCCGGTCAACATCGACTGCCCTTGCCTGGTAGAAGTTCACATCGTTCGTGAGGGGGTACCTGCGTACGATCCGCCACATATCTGGCTGGAAAGGATTTCCGTCGACCTCGCGCTCATCCAGGATTACACGGAGTTTCTTCATCTGCCCACCTCCTGTTCTCTGAGCGCTTCGGTTACCGTGACGACGTTAATATCGACAGGACAAGTTGCGACACATCTTCCGCAGCCCACGCAGGAAGGTTCGCCGAACTCGCCGATGTACGCCTGAAGCTTGTGCGTATACCATAGTTTCAGCCTGTCGACGCGTTTGTCTCTGAAGTTGTGCCCACCAGCGACCAGCGAGTATTCGCGGAACATGCAGCTATCCCAGAATCGGTCTCTCGTTCCGTCGACGGTGCCCAATTCGACCTCGTCGACGACGTTGTAGCAGTTGCACGTGGGGCAAACCATCGTGCACTGTCCGCACGCAAGACATTTCTCGGCCAGCTCGTCCCATACCAAGCTGTCGTAGCCCAACTCGAAGATGTCTGGCATGCCTGTGAAGTCCGTCTCTGCCTGTATCTGCGACTTCTTCCACTTCCTGTATTCGTTGTAGCTGAGGATGTCTTCCTTGCCTATGTCCCTGCTGAACAGCTCGGGCTTGAGGCGTACAAGGTCGTGCCCTCTGCTCGACCCTACCCATACGAGATAGAACATCTTGAGATCAGTAAAGAACAGGTCAAATCCTTCAGCTATGAATTCGGTGTAGGTTTCTGTGCACATGCATTTGTCGTCTGGTATGCAGCTGTGACCGAGCAGCAGCGTCTTCTCCTTCCTCTCAGCATAGTAGGGGTCCTTGAATTCCTCCAGGAACAGCTTGTCCATGATTTGAATTCCATGGATGTCGCAAGGATGGACTCCAAACAGGATTCGGTTGGGCGCATGTCCGGTCCGCTCGACATACCCTTTGTCGTCGAAATCGAACATCGTGAATCTCTGCGGGTAGAGAAACTTCTTGGGAGGAATCATCGTTCTCGTTGCCTTCAGGTCCATCTGGGAGAGGCCGTCGACTTTCTCGAATGCGATCCTCTCGCCCTTTCTCGTCGGGCCCCAGAGTTCTCCCCATTCCTTTGCGGTCTCAAGGAACACGGAGAGGTCTTCTTTCTTCATCTTCAGAATCATCATTTACTTCATCCCGTTCTTTAGGTTTCACTTGTCTCTCCATAAGGCTCGCGACAAACGTCGCCAGACCTGCCGATAAGTACTGCTGTTGAGGGTATCGTGCAGGGATATAAAAACATTCGGAATAGAGGTTAAAATGCAGTTGGAAGGTATGCGGTCAACCCGACTTCAACGCAATAAAAAAGACGACTCGGCCGGATTCGAGGGCATTTCGCTTACTGGATGATTCGTGAAGAGGCGGAATGTCCATTGTGTCATCCCCAACTGCCTCCGGTCGGGGCGATTGCATCGGCATCCACTGTTACCATCGGACTTCTATTCGCACTGGCCATTACATTTGACAATTAGAAGGGACTTATATGAATCCAATCCATTCCGTTTCAACATCTTGTTTGACCGGGGTGGAGAGTCATATGA
>CP070736.1:896758-920350 GCA_020347645.1 Methanobacteriota archaeon
GCTTCGACTGTAATCATCACAGGTATCTCTGTGTATCTGGTGGAGAATTGGACGACTCATTGGATGGGGACGGACTCTTTCGAAGCAGACATCTTCAGCAAGCTCATCTATGGAGCTCGGACATCCATAATTGTCGGCGTGTTCTCTGCGATAATTGCGTCCGTCCTCGGAGCGGCAATCGGCCTGTACTCAGGTTATGCCGGCGGGCGCGTCGATGAGATCTTGATGCGCGCGAATGACGTCGTCCTGTCTGTCCCTTGGTTGGTGCTGATGATTGTCATCGCTGCTATGATTGGAAAGATCGATCTCCTCGGAATCATTCTGATCATAGGATTCACAGGATGGTCACCGACTGCAAGAATGGTCAGAGCGCAGGTACTTTCCATCAAGGAGCGTCAGTACATTGAGCGCGCCCGGGCGATTGGAGCCTCGGACCTTGGGATCATTCGTCGGCACGTGCTGCCAAACTCGTTCCCCCTCGTCTTCGCGAACACAATTCTGACGGTCGCTGGTTCCATTCTCTCAGAGGCTACTCTGAGTTTCCTCGGGATGAGACCTGTTGGAGTCGTCACATGGGGGACGATGCTGTCGTACGCTTCCAGTGCAGGTGCATTTACGATAGGCTTGCACTGGTGGATAATTGCCCCCGGGCTTTGCATAGTGTTCGTCGTACTCGGATTTACGCTTCTAGGATATGCTCTTGACGATATTCTGAACCCAAGACTTAGAAGGCGCTGAAGCGGAATCAAGATGGTTCAATCTGGCAGTTTTGTCAGGATGTTATCGAGCAGCCGCTGCTCAACATCGCAGAGTTGGAGATTGCAGGTCGTGCCCGTCTAGAAGTGAAAAATCGAATTTGTGATTGACTGAAACGCCTCGGTTGTCGTTCGATTTGGCCGCCATTTGGAAATCGCGGTCTCATTACTGCATCCGGAGCCGATGGGGGTATGCCAAGAAGGCCTTCTCTGCCATAGACGCCCCAAACAGCATTGCAGCTGCGCGGCTCAGATTGGTAAAATGCTATATAGCACTGAGAGTTTAGCAGTCGTATCTAATCCAAGCCAGTGCTGATTCACGAACGTAGAGAATGCGCAATCTGACTGGTAGCGATTGAAGGGGGAAGAGGACAGATGGATTATTGTGATAAGACCCGTTTTTCGAGAACCACGCTGATTGTTGCCGTGTCCTTTTCGGTCCTGATGCTTGGCCTGCCATCATTTGCAGAGACTGGCATCAGTCCCGTGGGGAAGGCAGCGGCTTTGCCTGATGTGGATCGACTGTACAAGATCGGCACCTTGGATCTGTCCGTCTCGACACTGAACGTATTCGAGTACACAATGGTGGACGAGGCGATGTGCATCTGGTCTTGTATGAGCACGTTGCTCACATACAATCTGGATCTGGAGATTGTGGGCGACTTGGCCAAGTCATGGGACGTTTCTGACGATGGCCTGACGTGGGATTTTGAGATCGTTGACAATGCATATTTCTGTGACCCTGACGATCCTGAAACAAGGGAAGAGAGTCGCAAGCTAACGGTGCACGATGTAATATTCACTTACAATGTGATACAGGATTACAAGAGCAATCTGCACTATTTCCCTGGCCCAGTTGATGGGCCAGATGTTCCTCCGACGATTGCGTCGATGACCCCCGATGGTGACTATAGGCTGACGATTCAGCTTGACCACCCATACGCTCCATTTGTCGGCGCATTAGCATCTATCCCGATATTGCCGAGATATTACTGGGAGCCTGGGGGAGGTGGAGACCCGACAAACTTCCCACAAGCACTGCCGATTGGCTCTGGGCCTTTCTACTACGCCCTTGATGGAACCCCTGATGCGGGAGAGGCAACTCTGAAGAGGAATCCGATATGGTTCCAGGAGGAGAACAGAGGATGGCAGATCCATGTCGATACTCTGAAACTCGTAAAAGTAACGAATCAGAATACCGCATGGGAGATGCTGAAGAATGGCGACATCGACTGCCTGCCCGCAGTATCTCCATCACAGTATGTCAAGGACCTCCCAGGCGAACCCAACCTCGAAGGTTTCGCACAAAGCACAGGCTTCGTGTACGAGATTAGCCTGAACCAGCTCACTCTAGAAATGAGGGAACAACTGGGTTGGACAGGAGGCAACGCATACAACAGTCAGATACTGCTGGATCCAGTCTTCAAGAAGGCCTTTGCGAGATGCATCGACAAGGACCAGTTCGTCGAGGATGTATTGGAGGGTCTTGGATCATACGCCGACTCGCTGGTCCCAGAGGTGAATCCATGGTACCACAGATATGATGGACCTGAGCTGGTATCATTCGATCCTGACCTTGCTAGGCTTGAACTGGAGGCGGCAGGATGGAAATACGACGCTGCGGGCAGGGACGTATCGGGGACAGATCAGTGTCCTCTGTACGATGACGAGGGAGTGCCCCTGGAATTCAGGTTCTATACGCTGAATACTGCAGTAGAATGGGAAGTTGCAGGTACCTTGATCGTGGACTGGTGCGAAGAGGCCGGCATAAAACTCAATATGGAATTGCTCAGCGTGAACCAGATGAACAACGCATGGTACATAGGAGACTATGACATCTGGCTATGGGACTGGATTTTCTCGCCGCTGTCTGACCCGTCCACTGACATCCTGTCGGTCCTCACAACAATGGAAATCGGTACATGGAGTGGTGAATACATGTCTGTCCCTGAGTACGATGCCCTCTACAACGAATCTCTTCGCGCCATGGACCCCATTGCCAGACACGCGATCGTGGACGAGATGCAGAACGTCGCCTACGAGAATTTCTGCTGTCAGTGCCCCGCATACAGGAAGGAGCTCTATGGAATCAACACCGATGTATGGAGAGACTATGGTAACTGGGAATCCAATTTCATGCTGATGCCGGATCAGAGCTACCCGTATGTGTATATGATGATGTCGCCGAGAGGTCCTGATGCAGCGAATCCGCCAAACCCAGCTCCTACCATAACTGGCGTTGATCCGGTTTTCGAAGGGCTGGTGAACGACCCGATATCCTTCACCGGAACCGCGAACGACGAGTCGACCCTGGCTTACAAGTGGTTCTGGGGTGATGATTCCAGCACGGATTGGATGACTTCTCCTTCCACCACGCACACCTACACGGAGGACGGATACTATGATGTCTACTTCGCTGCCAAGGAGGTCAGCGAGGAGGACACTGCAGACTTCTTCATCTCGTGGACGAACACAACGGTGAAAGTCATTGACAACAGCAACACGGCTCCGCACAGTCTGCAGATTGAGATTTCGCCTTCCAACCCGGACATAGGCGATGTTGTGACCTTCAATGGTAGTGCCATCGACGATAACGGCGACGACCTCAGGTTCTCCTGGTCGTTCGGCGACCTCTACTCAGCAAAGGGACAGAACGTGACGCACCAATACACGGAAGCCGGATCCTACACTGTGACAATGTATGTCGATGACGAACACCTTGGAGAGCAGGCCAGGCCCGTCAGCACGAACAGGTTGCTCGTCGTTTCCGACAATGCACCGCCGACTATCGACGTACCTGACTTTCCTGACGTGATTCGAGACGTGTCGTATGACTTCTCTGTCGTCGCATCGGACGGCGATAGCGACCCATTGACCCTGACCTGGATCTGGGGCGACGGTACCGAGACAGTCACCTCAACAGACACGGCGTCTCATGCGTACGCGAATCATGGTCAATACACGCTGACGGTTTATGCAGACGACGGAGCTGGCTCGGATGGACACAATGTCTCTGACACCGGATTGGTGACCGTTACTTCGCCAGACAACATCGCGCCGGAAATCACATCCCTGCTTCCCAGCAAGACGGATCCGTACACTGGCGAGGAAATTTCCTTCACTGGCATTGCTAGCGATAGCAACGGAGACGCGCTGCGGTTCACATTCGACTTTGGCGACGACACATATGCTGTTTTCGAGAACCCGGCAACTGCCCCCGATACTGCGGTCGAGTTCACCGTGTCACACACATACGAGTCGGCTGGGACCCTCTCCGCCTATCTGTATGTCTGGGACTATCAGGACAACAGTAGTTCGAGTCCGGCATCGATAACGGTGATTGCGAACGCCGCACCGCTTGTTAGCGAACTTGTCGATATGGAAGTAATCGTCGGCTCCGAGGTGACGTTCACGGTTACTGCGTTCGATCCCGACGGTGACGATGTAACCATATGGTGGGACTTCGGCGACGGCTCTGATATGGTTGAAGGTGCCACGGTTACGCATACTTACGATGCGGTTGACGAATATGTATATCGCGTCTACTTAGATGATGGCCACTATCACAACGTAACCGCGGCCGCAATCGTGTATGTGCTCGAGGAGGGTACAAACCTGCCGCCAGAAGTCGTCGCCCTTGAGAACCGAACGGGGCTGGTACACGCTTCACTCACCTTCAATGTGACAGCAACCGACCCCAACGACGATGATCTGAATTGCACATGGGACTTCGGAGACGGATCCGACCTTGCGGTTGGTGAGACGGTGCAGCATGCGTATTCAGAAGTGGACGTGTACACCTTCACCGTCTACGTGAATGACAGCCGCGGAGGAAGTGTGAGTAAGTCTGCGACGATAAACATCGTGTCGAGCGACGCGCCCGTAGCTGACGCTGGCTACGACCAGACAGTGGAGGTCGGAGACGAGGTATCCTTCGACGGGTCTGGCTCGAGTGACGATGTCCGTATTCTGAACTTCACCTGGACTTTCGCCCTTGACGACGGTGAGAAGGAGCTGTATGGTGCGGGTCCGGAGTTCATATTCGACATCGCTGGAGAGTACATCGTCACACTGACCGTGAAGGACGCTGAGAACAAGACCGGTACCGACGAGGTTCTGATCACAGTGCAGGAGTCCGATGCGGGGAGCTGGATTGACCAATATGGCCTTGCGCTCGGAGCTATTGCCGTTGTGATTGTCGCGGCCATGGCCGCGCTTACACTGATGAAGCGCAAGAAGGGCGGCAAGGCACCTGCTGATGCAGAGGTTGATGGTCCGTCCACGAACGAATCAGAATCAAGCCCTGAAACCAACAACGAGCCTGGACTGCCACCTGAGAACTAGGGCAGCGACAAACCCTTTCCTCGAAACCCTTTCGAGTCTATTCCATCGGCTTTTCCTTTGGCGTAGCCATCATGAGGTCGAAAGATCGCATGACGCCCGTCCCACAAAACACTCGCTGCCATCTCGGTGGTTCTCAGAGAGAATATGGCACGAATTCGCCTTCACATGGGTTGCCAACGCATATGTGTATCTTCTTCTCGGTAAGGTTTGTGATCACCGCATAGGTGGTCTTGCACTTGACGTCTTCCGATGCGCTCTTGGAGGGATGGTTGCAGATCGAGTCTGGGTAGTTGACATGGTCTTTCAAGATATCGGATAACGTGTTGAGCGTGACGTCTCCGAGATGGGCCTTGACCATTCTGCTCGCTCGGTTGTATCATACGATGGTGCCGCCGCAGTCTTCGAGCGTCCGCTCAGTGGGTCTTCCAAATAGACTTCCGTGTTTGAACATCGCAGGGTGGATGTAATGGTTTGTATGAACCAGATATCCGTCCTCCGGATAAAGCAGGGCGAAGTCTGTGGCAGATCCCTCGACGCAATACATCTCTCCACTCGAGTGGCATATGTTGTTGCAGTAGCTTGAGGCTCTGTGGGGTGGAGTGGCAGCCGCGAGCGCTTCACCGATGGTCTCAGAGGCGAGCACTTTGGGGGCGACCATCAGTTTCGGGACGCCCACCCTCGTGTCGTTCTGGTAGAGCGAGTTGCCTGAGATGCTGATTCCCGCGGAATTTAGGCCCGTTATCCACTCCAATCCAGCATGGGTCATCATAAGTATGGACGGACAGTTATCTGGCTTTGCTCTGACCAGTACCAGATACTCCTGGGACTCGACAGTCCAATCCTCGGTATGAGCGGCATAGACGCATCCATCTTCCGTTGCGTCGCCATTGGTCATCACGTCCGTGCATAGTCCCTTCTCTTCGAGGCAAAAGAGCACGAATACCTCTTCGAAGGACAGTCCGGCACCCTCGGAATAGCTCTTTATGAAAGACAACTGGTCTGAGTCGTACTCCTCAACGAACGGCACATACTTGCGCACACCTCTGAGCGCCTTGTCCCAATCGCGCGACTCTCTGGAGAAAGTCGCCTTCGCATCGGAAAGCATGAGTTCCACTTTGCGCTTGCAGGCGGCGCCAAGTTCTGCGCCCATTTCGTCATAGGTCCCGGACGTCTCGATGGTTTTCAGACTCCCACCTTCAGCCAACGACATCACCGCTCCGCTGGACTATTGATGCGACTCATTGATAAGTCCTCCGCACAGTGTCGTACCCTATCTCAAAGCGGAATTCTCATTTCTGAACGGACGGCGAGATGGTGGAACCGGGAAAGCACCGATGGATTTCAACCCGGCCTCTCTGGACTTGGCCAGAGAATATCATCGGTTTCTCCAAGTCCGTTATGATTGTCTTCTAGCCTTGATCACAATCACGAAACCCACCACGACCGGCGCGAGGCCAAGCAAGACCAATGTCCAGGCGACTGTCGAGGAGTTGCGTATCCAGAAAAGAGCGCTGGAAAAGGAGTCCGCATCATCCTGAGATATCTCGTAGTCATTGCTCTCAGAGTATATCTCCACGGTATTGGGTTGTCCGCCGCTTATCGTGGTAAGATGGTACGTGAGGGTGGTGGACTGCCTCAAAAGCGCCCCGGTGGTCGGCTCATGACATTCATTGGTGCTCTCGGTAAAATTGAGAAAAGCTGTGAAGCCAGTCGTCTGATTTGTGTAGATCGGGAAAGGGATATCAAATGTGTATGAGTAATTGTACATGTACGTTTCGATTCCCTGGACCTCTACGACTCCCTCAAATCTTGCGATCGTTGTGTTTTGAATTGCACCGATGTAGACGGGATAGGATTGCTGTTTGAGGTGATGTGTGAATACGGAGCGCGCGTAACCCGTTCGGGCAGGCAGTCCGTGTTCCTCGTAAACGTCCGTTCTGTAGGTCCAGTTCTTCTCGTCGAGGTACATCGTGGAATTCGTTGGTTGGTACGGTTCGAAAGGGTAAGGTATTGCGGGCATTCCAGGTGACATGGGAGGAAGCACAGCGACGCCCCCGGGTAGTACACCCGTGTTCACATCAATGAGCAAGGTGGGCTGTTCAATGATCTCTTTCACATAGCTGAATTCTACGTAGCCACTGCCAGAACCCATACCCGTGATGGTCGTCTCTGTCTCTGTGGTATAGTTCGACGATGCCGTGCTCACGCCAGATCCATTGTACGTCGGATCGTATGGGAACAGATAGTCACGGTTGACATACGAACTTGCTCCGTTCGACGTGAAATCGTGCTCAAAGTCCGCGGACAGCGTAAGCTCATCGCTCGTTCTGGCTTGGAAATAGAAGTTGAGCGTCAAACCGAGAACGATCAGAACGACGCCGATGGCAATGAGGGCCTTGAGTCTCATGCCGGTACCCTTGTCTAATGGACTTCTAGCAGGACTAGTCTTCTCAGCGGAACCCGCTGGTCCAGATATCTGTTCAGTCATTGGATTGCCCCGGTCTTCCCGAAATAGGCGGTGCCTAATAAGCCCTTCCATCTTCTCTGCAAACGCTTCGTCCTTCTCGGATAGTCAAGACCCGATAGATGTTGCCGAGGTTCGATAGGACTTCCAAGATGACAAGGGTTGCCAGATTGAGAACGAGCCAGTTGTGGAGGAGTGCTCCCGCCGGGATTCGAACCCGGGTGTCCAGCTCGAAAGGCTGGAATGATTGACCGGACTACACTACGGGAGCCTAGTGGATGGTTTGCCCAGCTCCGACCTATGGCCTGGCTGTATTTAATGATTCTCGGGGACGCGATATGGCCGTTCTCTGTGTCGTGCCCGGCCAAAGGGTTTAAGGCAGGCTCTGGGATTCTCCTTCCGTATGGATTTGTCCAAGGGAAAGCCGACTGTGGCTGAGATGACCAGGAAGTATATTGACCGTCATCCTAGCGTACGGGATTGCATCAGCAAGGACCTCATCAATTTCTCATCGCTTGCCAGACTGATCATGAAGGACACCGGGGTCAAGCACGAGGAGGCCGTCCTCGCGGCGAGCAGGAGGTATGCGGCCAAGCTGTCCAAGACGGACTTCGAAGGAGCCATAGCAAAGGTGTTCCAGGAGAGCCGCCTCGAACTCAAGACGAGGATTTGCATCGTCGTTGCGAAGAACGAGTGGATTGTATTGAGGAACCTCGAAGACATCATCAAGAAGATCCTGGCCGAGAAGAGCACTATGCAGATGGTGCAGAGCACAAATGGCATCACGGTTGTGTCGGAGGACAAGCATCTTCCCAGCATCATCAAAGCCATCGGACAGGACCACATAATAAGCGTGAGGCAGAACCTGGCGGAGATAACTGTCAAGAGCCCAGCCAGTATCGAGGATACTCCGGGGGCCTTCGCCTATATCTCGTCGATGCTCTCTGAGCAGGGCATCAACCTCTTCGAGGCGATGAGCTGCTACACAGACACGGTGTTTGTTGTTACAAGGGATGATATGATGCACGCCTTCGACATTCTCTCAGCGTGCATCGAGGACAGGGTCGTTCCCAACAACGGATGAGTTACTGGCTCCTGATGGTTGCGATAGGAGTTCATCCACGACGCTGGTCTGGAAGCGCATCGATTTGATGAGTGCTCTGTTCTTAGCTACGGAAGATGTCGCCTTCTCTTTCTGCTGGGCAACGCCTTCAGGTGCAGTGCCTCCCTCGGCCGTTCGTTTCTCTATCGACCCTTCCAAAGCAAGGAAATCGAGATCGCCCGACTCAAGTTTCTTCGATTGAACCGCGAGCTTGTCCATCGCTAGCTCCCTGAACTTCTTGTCATCCCCATCTGCGAGCTCGGCAAGCTCCTTGACGAGGCCATGGGCCGCTCTGAACGGCATCCCTCGGGTTGTGAGGAAGTCGGCGAGGTCGGTCGCGGTCATCAACCCAACCTCTGCCGACTCCCTCATCCTCACCTCGTTGAACTCCAACTCTGCCAGGAAGTGTGTGAGGGCATGGAGCGAGGCCCCAACGGTGTCGAAAACATCGAAGAGGTTCTCCTTGTCTTCCTGGAGATCGCGGTTGTACGCGAGGGGAAGAGATTTCAGCAAGGTGAGGATCGCAACGAGGCCTCCCAGGACTCTGCCTGATTTGCCTCTTATCAATTCGGGTATGTCAGGGTTGAGCTTCTGCGGCATCATGCTTGAACCACCCGATAGCTCCTTGGGGAGATGGATGAAGCGAAACTCTTGAGACGACCACATTATGAGCTCCTCGCAGAAGGAAGAAAGATGTATCGATAGCATCGAAGCAGCGAACGCAGCCTCAGCGGCAAAGTCTCTGTCGGAGACGGAATCGAGAGAGTTCTCTGTCACACCGTGCATGCGAAGCATCTTTGCCGCGAGAGTTCTGTCGATGGGGAACGCGGTCCCCGCAAGCGCTCCCGCGCCGAGCGGTGACACGTTCGTTCTGTTGTAGCAGTCCGATAGCCGTTCGATGTCCCGCTCCAACTTCCAAAAGTAGGCTAGAAGATGATGAGATAGAAGCACTGGCTGTCCATGTTGGAGGTGTGTATATCCTGGGAGAATGACGTCCGTCGTCTCCGCCGCCATGCGGACTATCGTCTCCTGGAGCAGCACGATCCTTTCGATGAGATCTACGATGCTGTCTCGGACGTAGAGTCTCATGTCGAGCGCGACTTGGTCGTTCCTGCTTCTGCCCGTGTGCAACTTCGCGCCAGCATCGCCGATACGCTCTGTAAGCGTCTTCTCGATATCCATGTGCAGGTCTTCGGAGGCTGAGTCGAATTCGAATCGTCCGTTCATCAAGTCGACGGCGATGGATTTCAACCCTGCAGAGATCTTATCGAAATCTCTGCTGGTTATGACGCCTGCTTCAGCTAACGTGTGAGCGTGGGCTAGGCTCCCCGCTATGTCGTATCGCCACAGCTTGTAGTCGAACGCGACAGATGAGGTGAACCTGAGGAACTCGTCACTTGCAGGCGCTGGTGTACTCCTCTTTGACCGCGGACCCATTCAAATCACCGTTCACATTCTTCGCCGACTCCATCACGCCGGCCACTTTCAGAGGCAATCCCCACACATAGATGAACCCCTTGGCCGCCGAATGATCGAACTCGTCACTCTTGTCGTAGGTAGACAATGCGGCGTTGTACATCGAGTTCGGCGACTCTCTTCCCACCACTACCGCGCTGCCCTTGAACAACTTCACTTTTACAACGCCTGTCACGTTCTTCTGGGTCTTGTTCATGAACGCATCCATCGCCTGGCGCAAAGCTGAGAACCATAACCCATCGTAAATCAGGTTCGCGTAGTGTTGTTCCATAGCCTTCTTGTAATGCATCAGATCTTTGGGCATCACAAGGCTTTCGAGATCTTGATGTGCTTTCATCAAGACCAGAGCTGCGGGTGCCTCGTAGATCTCTCTCGATTTGATGCCCACGAGACGATTTTCGATTAGGTCTATTCTGCCAACGCCGTGGTTTCCGGCGATATCATTCAGCGCTACAACGAGGTCGAGCGGTTCCATTGCGGAACCGTTAAGACTGACGGGGACGCCCTCCGAGAAGCCGATCTCAACATATTCGGGTGAGTCGGGCGCCGTGCCTAATCCATTTGTCCATTCGAATATCGATTCAGGCGGCTCTTCCCAGGGATCCTCCAGAACGCCGCACTCTATCGCCCTGGTCCAGACGCTCTCATCGATGCTGTATGGCGCTTCAGATGTGACCGGGATGGGGATGTTGTGCTTCTTCGCGTACTCTATCTCCTCATCTCTCGACATGCCCCAGTCTCTGGTGGGAGACAGTACCTCCATCTCCGGAGCGAGAGCCATAATTGAAACCTCGAATCTCACCTGGTCGTTACCTTTGCCCGTGGACCCGTGTGCTATCGTGTCCGCGCCGAACCTCTTGGCCATATCCACGAGTCTCTCAATCATCAAGGGCCGCGCCAGGGCGGTGCCCAGGGGGTATTTGTCCTCGTAGAGGGCATTCGCCTTCAAGGCAGGAATTATGTAGTCCTCGATGAACTCCTTCTTTGCGTCGATGACCCACGCTCTCGACGCGCCTATCGCTTTCGCCCTCCTCATGGCCTCCTTGAGATCATCCGATTGACCGACGTCAACGGTCACGGCGACGATTTCACAGCCATACTTCTCTTTGAGCCAGTGAATGGCCACCGATGTATCCAGGCCTCCTGAATATGCCAGGAGTATCTTCTTCAGCTTCTTTTCTTTTGAAGGGCTCTCCATGTGGTCCGCCTCTGCTTTTCTCCAAGCTGAGGGGTGTATATGGGAGTGATGACGCGTCGCAGGCATCGCTCCGACAGCTGTGTCAAATTTCGGACACACCGTCCCTTACCGGACTAAATCCCCGTCCCGAAGTCGGAGTGTCTGGACCGGGTTCCAAATCCCATTACTCTTAAGTACACGCATCATGTTACTTCGACCCGCGGTTGGATTACTTGCCACGTATCGAGGAAAAGCTGTCCAGAGAAGGCGATGGCGTCGTTATGGGCACGGAGGGCCAATCCGATTATGTCCGTGTCCGCCTTCCAAGAAGGAAGGGCGGCGAGATGTTCGGAATAGCGGACCAGCTCCTCGGCGCCTCAAGAATAAGGGTCATGTGCGCGGATGGCAAGCACAGGATGGGGCGAATCCCTGGCAAGATAAAGAAGCGGATGTGGATAAGGGAGGGGGACCTCGTCATCGTCCAGCCATGGGAGTTCCAGGACGAGAAAGCCAACATCCTGTACAGGTACACGAAGACGCAGGCTATGTACCTCAGCAGGAGGAAGATGATACCCAAGTCCATTGACATCTTCTGAAGGCCGCGAAGGTGCTTTGCCTTGCCTCGAAGTGGAGTCGGTCTCAAGGAGTTCGAGCGCAAGTTCGAACGCGAACGCGATTCGTGGCGCACACTGAGGAAGGACTCCGACGATCGGAAGACCTACGACGAGGTCTTTGACAAGGACAATCTTATGCGCATCTACAAGCTGTTTTCGGACGGCGTTATAGATCAGGTCGACTTTCCCATATCGACCGGCAAGGAAGGCAATGTCTTCCGAGCCCTCACCAGGGACGGGAAATACCTTGCTCTGAAGATATTCAGAACGTCGACCGCCACATTCAAGGACATGGCGAAGTACGTTGCTGGCGACCCGAGATTCAAAGGAATCTCGCGCAACAGGAAGAAGATGATAATGACCTGGTCGTCGAAGGAATTCAGGAACCTTCAGAGGTTTGCCGAGGCCGGTGTGCGGGTTCCGAAAGCCGTCGCCTGTCATCAGAATATGATAGTCATGGAATACATAGGTACTGATTCGTCGCCAGCTCCGATGATGCGCAGCGTCCAGCTAAAGGACCCTTCAGGTGTCGCCGAGAAACTCCTGGTCTATGTGAGGAGAGCGTACAGCGAAGGCGGACTTGTGCACGGCGACCTTAGCGAGTTCAACGTGCTCATGGACGGCGACGAGCCTGTGTTGATCGACGTTGGCCAGTCTGTGCTCCTCAGGCATCCGATGGCCGAGGAGCTTCTCGACAGGGATATCGGGAATATCGCAAGGTATTTTCGGAAGTACGGTCTGAACATCGATATCGAGCGAGAGCTGAAGGAGATACGAAAGAGATGACGGTACAGTCTGTCAAGGTGCCGAAGGAGCGCATAGGAGCGCTGATAGGAAAGAACGGCGAAGTCAAGGCGAAGGTGGAGAAACAGACCGGAGTCACCATCACCGTTGACTCTGAGGAGGGGGATGTGACTGTAGATTACTCCAATGCGGAGGATCCATCGGCTGTCCTGTCGGTAATGGATTTCGTCGTCGCCGTCGGCCGTGGCTTTTCGCCGGAGAAGGCAATGATTGTCTTGGAAGACGATTGGTTCTTGGAAGTGGTCGATATAAGGGAGTATGTGGGCAAGAAACCGAACCATGTCGCTCGAATGCGCTCTCGAGTCATAGGAACCAAGGGCAAGACTCGAAGGCTGTTCGAGGAGCTCACTGGCGCCTACATGAGCGTATACGGCAACACGATATCGATTATTGGAGATGCTCTTCAGCTACAAGTCGCAATGAGGGCTCTCGAGATGCTGCTCACCGGCAGCGAACACTCTGCGGTGTACAAGTTCTTGGAGAGCAAGAGGCCTGAGATAAAGATCGATGGTATGGGGTTCTGAGATAGGAGGAGAATCGCCAGTACGATTGAAATACCTCATGGGCTATATTTCCTACGAGATGTCACAGGATCTTGAGCGGCATTTCAAAGGTGACATGGATGCGATTCCGTCGGCGACAATCGACGGTATGGAAGCCCCGGCTCGCGCAAGATCCCTCATCGCCCATGCGTTCCTTCGCGTGTGGACAAGACTGGCAATAGACACTGGCCAGAAGCTTGAGATGTTGCCGTCACAGTATAGAATCGGCACATACAAGGGAAAGATGAACTGGCTGCTAAACGAAGGCGGCCTCGACGATGTAGACAGACTCGAGATCTCTGGCAGCCACGGCAGCGACTACTCTCTCGTTGGCGAGGTCTACGAGCTTGAGGGGGTGGCGAGAGCCAGGATACTATTCTCGTTCCAGGAGGACGAGATTGGTGGGAAGCCGGTGTTCGTGAGCTACCTGGTCTATGACGAGAGCGCCAAGGATTTCGACAATGCTGCATTGGCGGCCGCGATGGCACCCTCAATGTCGAAGTGGGCGGACACGATAGCGAAAAAGAACGTCGACCCGCTCTGGACGTATTCCAAGGAGAACTACGAGTGCGTGGGCGTCTGACGTGCCTCAACATCGACCAGCAGGTCAGATAACGATAAATATCAGCTACACCTCCGTCTTCGCACATCATGTCTGGAAGGCTCGAGATCGCAGGGAAGGCGCTTGAGCGACCCCTGTGCAACCACTGCCTTGGAAGGCTGTTCGCCACGGTCTCCACAGGCCTGTCAAACGCGCAGAGAGGAGCTATAGTCAGGTTTACTTCGGCGGGGATCAGCCCTCTGCCGCGAGATAGAGACTGTGCGGTATGCGGAAGCCTGTTCTCAGAGGTACAGAAGTTCGCGAAGCTGGGCGTGTCCGCTTCAGAGCCGTACGAGCACTCCAACTTCTTAGTAGGCACAAAGATCGACCCTGAAGTCATCGAGGCCGAGGAACAGCTCTGGATTGACTTGGATGCTCGTGAAACTGAGTCAATAAGGAGCGAGATGAACAGGGAGATTGGCAAGGTCATCGAGGCGTTACTGGAGGTGCCTGTCGAGTTCGCCAAGCCCGATATCGTCTTGCTTGTCGACACGATGTTCGACAGGGTGATGGTCGACGTCGCCCCGTTGTTTGCCTATGGCAGATACAGGAAGCATTCCAGAACCCTCCCGCAGACACGCTGGCCATGTCGCGAGTGCAGGGGCAAGGGGTGTCCGAGATGCGATGGAAGGGGAAGGATGTACGAATCGAGCGTTCAGGACCTCATCGGTCCCGTTGTCATGCGTCATGCAGAGGGCGAGGTGGACTTCTTTCATGGCATGGGAAGAGAAGATGTCGATGCGCTCATGCTGGGCAACGGCAGGCCTTTCGTCATAGAGATCAGACGTCCCAGGAAACGGTCGTTGGACCATGGGGCTATGGAGCGCGAGATAAACGCATGTGCCGAAGGCATCGTTGAGGTGGAGGGAATGAGAGAGTCCTCGAGGAGCGAATTGAGGCGGATAAAGAGCGCCGCCTATCCCAAGACCTACAGGGTCAGGGTGCGTTTTGAGGCCGATTTCGAACACAGAAAGCTTAATGACATAGTTCGTATATTGGACGAAAAACCTATATGTCAGCTCACCCCACACAGGGTGGCTCATCGACGGGCGAACCTCGAGCGGACACGAACGGTCCACAGAATGGAGATCGAGTCGATTGAAGCCCGCGAGGTCGTGTTCGTCGTTGAGGCCGAGAGCGGCACGTACATCAAGGAGCTCATGCACGGTGACGATGGTCGTACCAGACCCAGCGTTGCGGAGATCGTCGGCGTAGCGTGCGAGGTGACTGAGCTCGACGTGATACACATTGAAGACAAGGGGGCGTGAACACATGGCCAAGGCTTCGAGAGGGAGACGACGCAGGACGCGCAATGTCATGCAGAAGCGTGCAAGGGAGAGAGGGCTCTCGACGATAACTAGGACGTTTCAGAAGTTCGATCTCGGAGAGAAGGCCAACGTAAGCCTGGACCCGAGCATTCACAAGGGTCAACCGCACATGAGATTCCACGGCAGAACCGGAGAGGTCGTTGGAATGCAGGGGAACGCATACATGCTTGAGGTGCGCGACGGTGGAAAGACGAAGCAGATAATCGTCAAGCCGGAACACCTCAGGAAGGCGGCTTGAGGTAGGTCTGGTGTTTCTGATGGAAGAAAAGAAGATGGCCGCCTTGGCAAACGTAAAGGAGATACTCATGGAGCGACAGGACGAGCAGGAGCTCACACCGGAGCAGAAGCTCGCCCTGGAGCATTGTCTGAAGTTCTCCAGATTGGAGCCGAAGAAGGTCAAGAAGCTCTTGAAGGAACTCGGTGAGCTTGGATTCGTTACCGAACCGAACGCCGTCAAGATAGCCGACATTATGCCTACGCATGCTGAAGACGTTCGGGTCATCTTCGCCAAGGAGCGTGCGAACTTGGAGAAGAAGGACATCGAAAAGATACTTAGCATAGTAGAGAAGTATCTCTGACAGGCATGGGGGGATTCTTGTTGGAGGACTATGCACGCATTCTAGATTACCTGCCCCAGGGACTTCCGGACGAGCGCAAATTCAGACGCGAACCGGTAGCGTACGCCCTCGGAGAGTCACAGTTCAAGCTGTTCGAACTCGTGCCCAGAGAGGACGCGAGGTTGACCGTGGGTGACAGGGTGTACATCGGCAAGGACCTGGATCTTAGGCAGGAGATCCTCCACGTGAAGAGGAGAATAGGCCACGACGAACTGACCAATGCCGCTCAAAGCGAGCTGCCGTATCTAATAATGGAGATAATCCGGTCAAATGAGCCGAGGTTTGTGAAGTTCTTCAACGAGGCTCAGGCAATCACGACCCGTTTCCACATGCTCGAACTGCTTCCAGGCCTGGGCAAGAAGACGATGTGGAGTATCATCGAGGAGCGGAAGAAGGGGCCGTTCCAGGATTTCGAAGACATAGGCAAACGCGTGCCGATGGCACATCAGGTCGACAAGCTCATCGCGAAGAGGATAGAGGAAGAGCTCTCAAATCCGAACGAGAAGTACAGGCTCTTCGCGTCGAGATGAAGAACCTGACGGAGTACGCTTGCACATGAGGGTCCAAGAGGTCAAGAATGTACTTGAATCGATGGGAAAGCGCCCATCAAAGAGGCTCGGACAACACTTCTTGATAGACGATAAGGTCATCGAGCGACAGGTAGGGCTGGCGGCTCTCGAACCGGGCGAGAAGGTGCTCGAAATAGGCCCAGGGATGGGCAATCTGACCGAGGCGATACTGTCGACAGGCGCTGAGGTTGTCGCGGTGGAGGCTGACGCCGCGTTCTGCCGGTTTCTGGAACGCAGGTTTGGTTCAAGGATTACCCTCATCAACGGAGATGCAGTGAACGCGTTTCTCCCGGAGTTCGACAAGGTCGTAGCGAACCTGCCATACCAGATATCTTCGCCAATCATGTTCAGGTTGCTGAACGAAGGTTTCGAAACCGCGATTCTAATGGTCCAGCGAGAGTTTGCTGAGCGAATGGTTGCAGAACCGGGGACGAAGGATTATGGAAGACTGTCCGTTGGGATATTCTACCGTGCGCGGTGTGAGATAGCGTTCAACGTGCCGACGACGGCATTCTGGCCGCAGCCTAGAGTGGAATCGAGCGTCGTGATGTTGACGCCTCGCCGAGCGCCTTTTGCCGTTGCGGACGAACGGGTGTTTCACGACGTGACGAAGGCCATCTTCTCGCACAGGAGGAAGAAGATTCACAACGCCTTGGCGGACGATCCAGCATCATATGCGTACTTCGCGGATGGCGATGCCCCGGACCTGAAGGGGTTGCCCCACGCTTCCAGCAGAGCCGAGCAGCTCACGCCAGCTGAAATCGCAGAGCTCTCTGATGCCTTTCTGGGGCTGATCACTCTTCCGAAAAGAATCGCTTGACTATCGCATCCACGATCTTGCCAGGGCCGTCTGCGAGGACGTCGCACGTCGGAAGACCATATTTCTGCTCGTACTCAGCTATCACCCTGACGACATCCTCTCTTTCCAGTGACTCTGGGTTGATGGTTATGCCGATGACGTCACAACCTCCGAAGACTCTTATGAGTTCGGATTCCTGTTCGATGGTCCCGATAGGGAGGTGTGGGACGTCGTCCGTGTAACTCCTGAACCTTCTTCCGGGAGCGTGTTGAAGCACCACCGTCTGTGGTTGCGATGCGCTGATGATCGCCCTCGATCCAGTGACATATGCGGGATGGCTCATCGCCCCCTGTCCCTCGATGATTATGAGTTGGGGTTTCTCCTCCTCGTACGCCGTCACTATTGCGTGCTCCAGCTCCCCTACCACGTAGTCTCCCCGTATGGCGTCGAGGGGGATTCCGTACTTCGACCCCTGCATCAGGCCTGTCTGACCAGTCGCCACGAAGGTCGTTTTGATTCCCCGGTCGTTCATTGCTTTCGTGAGTGTGATGGCCGTGGTGCGCTTGCCTATCGCCGCATCTGTGCCGAGCACGGGTATTCTAACGCAGTTCAGTTTGCGCACCAGGTCCTTGTACTTGTGTAGCTTCTTAAGAGGCGGCTCTCTTCTGATGTCGTGGAGTGTGACGCCGCTCTTCGCCGCCAGGGTGCTGAGTTCTTCATCGTCGGCGAGCCATTCGTGCAGCCCCGACATCATGTTGACGCCTCCCTCGATCGCATCCTTGACGGGTTGTCTGAACTCCTCCGGCAGCATACCCCCGATAGTCGCTATGCCAATAATCATGAACTCCGGCTTCTCAGGCAGCTTCGACAACGCGTCTCTGACAGAGGAGAAGACAGGTATCTCGTTTCTCTTGCCATCAATCACTTCTCCAGCGTCCTTTCCGGCTTGCGTGCTGTCGACGATTCCGACGATCTTGAATCTGAGCGAGTGCCTAATCAAGCCGGCGGCAGTCTTTCCCGCGGGCGTCCCGAACCCCCCTTCGCACAGTATGATGGCAGTATCCATATTTTCCGGCAACTGCGATTCCTGTATAAATCTCTTGGTCCACGATCTGTGAACAAATGCACGCTCTCTGCTTGTCAGCGAGACGAATACCGTGCAGTTTTTCTACGTATACCGGCATTGAACCCCAGGGGGGAGCAGAACGCTGGTAGGTATAGTAGGGAAGCCCAATGTAGGCAAGTCTACTTTCTTCTCCGCGCTGACCATGACTGCCGCACAGGTTGCGTCATATCCCTTCACTACGATAGAGGCCAATAGGGGCGTCGGGCACGTAAGAGGCACCTGCCCGCACACCGACCTCGGGGTTGCATGCAGTCCAAGCAACTCGTTGTGCGAGCAAGGAACGAGATTCGTTCCGATCGAACTATTGGACGTCGCCGGACTCGTTCCAGACGCCCATTCCGGCAAGGGCCTGGGCAACAAGTTCTTGGACGATCTCCGGGTGGCGGACGCGTTCATACACGTAGTGGACGCGAGCGGCGGAACAGACTTTGAGGGGAACTCAGTCGGCGTGGGCACGCACGATCCCTCGATGGACGTCAGCTTTCTCGAAATGGAGATATCGTACTGGATATTCGGCATACTCGGAAAAGACTTTCAAAAGATTGCGCGTCAGTCCAAGCTCGCAGGAAAAAAGTTCGAGAGATTGATGCAGGAGAAGCTCACCGGGTTGTCGATAACCGAGTCTATGATACTGTCCGCTTTGAAGCAGTCTGGAAACAACGACGACCCTTCGGCCTGGAAGGACGATGAGCTCCTGCGGTTCTGTCAAGCGCTGCAGAAGATCAGCAAGCCGATGATCGTCGCCGCGAATAAGACGGACATCGCGCCGTCCGAGAACCTCAAGAAGCTCGAGGCGACGGGTTATCCCATTGTACCCACGAGTGCCGAATACGAGTTGGCCCTCAGACGGGCTGCGAACGCTGGACTCATCTCCTACGCTCCAGGAGAGGCCTCCTTTGACATGATCGACGGGTCAAAGCTCAACGACTCACAGCAGAAAGCACTGGAAAAGATGGCCGAGTGGATGAAGGGAGCAAGGGGCACGGGCGTCCAGACGGTACTCGAGAAGGTCGTATTCGATGTGCTTGACCTGATAATCGTGTATCCGGTGGAGGACGAGACGAAGTGGACCGATAAGCAGGGACGGGTCTTGCCGGATGCATACCTGATGAAACGCGGCAGCAACGCGAAAGACCTAGCGTTCAAAGTCCACACGGACCTGGGTGATAACTTTATTAGGGCGATCGACGGAAGGACACACATGGCCGTGGGTCACGACCACATCCTCAATGAGAACGATGTGGTCAAGATAGTCTCGAGAGTCTGATATCGATGGATAACTGGGACATAAGGCTGATAGGCGTCACCTCCCACCCCAAGTTTGAGGAGTTCGAGGACAACCTGGAGATGCGCCTGTTCGGCAAGATGAAGGATGGGCGGTCTGTTGCTGTCAAGTACAGAGGTTTCGAACCGTACTTCTACATCGTAGAACCTTCCGAGGATGTAGTGCGCATACTCGAATTAGATACGAAGCGCATAAGGAGGATCGAGGAGTGTGAACTCCTCTATGGCGGCGAGATGCGGAAGTGCAGAAGGGTCGTCGCGACGCATCCAGGCCTGGTCCCAAGCATACGCAGGGACCTCATGGATTCCGTCGCGGCAGTTCTGGCAGCAGACATACCTTTCCATTTCAGATTCGTCTACGATCTTGGCATCGGAGCGTGCGTCCGCGTCTTTGGGAATGAGATCGAGGACGACCATTTCGCGACCGATGTCGTCGTCGAGGCCAAAAGCTTCGAGGAGATCCAGCCATTCATGCCCGATCTGAAGATACTGAGTTTTGACATCGAGACTAGTCTCAAGGAGCCGAAGATTTACACCATATGTTGCGTCGTCAAGGAGGGTCAAGAGAGCTTCTCCCAGAAGTTCTTCGGAGACGAGAAGGAGATCATAGGGGGCTTCTCGAACTACATAATCAAGACCGACCCGGATGTGATTACTGGGTACAACATAGACGGTTTCGATATCCCCCAGATAGAGCAGCGGGCCAAGAGCCTGGGGCTCGGACCTTTGAGATGGGGCAGGTTTCCGACAGAGATCGACCAATACAACCGCTTCTGGAGGGCTCAGGGAAGGGTCATAATCGACGCTTGGTGGGCAGTGAAGCGTGTGCTGAGACCCAAGCAGGAGACCCTAAACGCGGTTGCGAGGCAACTCCTCAACGAGGAGAAGAACGACGTCGACCCCAAGAAGATGGACGAGGAATGGGAGGCCGACCGCGAGCGCGTGATGGATTACTGTGTTCAGGATGCCTCACTCGCCCTCCGCGTTCTGGAGAAGGTCGCGATACTGAACCGGAGCATGGACCTCGCGGCCGTGTCGAAGCTGCCGCTCGACGACGTCGTCAACGGCTCGACGTCGCAGCTCGTCGACTCAATCCTGATCAGAGAGGCGGACAGGCGGGGGGTGGCCGTGCCGATGACATCCCGCTACAGAGGAGATGCGAAGCCCATCGAAGGGGGGTACGTCCACGAGATGGAGCCAGGGCTGTATCACTGGGTTCTTACGCTCGATTTCAGGAGCATGTATCCCAGCATGATCATAGCGAACAACATATGCTTCACTACCCTATCGCCGGAAGGCACGATCGAGTCCCCCACGGGCGCGAGATTCCTGTCAAAGGAGAAGCGAGAGGGTCTGCTGCCGAAGATACTCGTCACGTTGATGGAAGAGCGCGCTGCGACGAAGACCGCGATGAAGAACGCCAAGACATCCGATGAGAGAGACTACTATGACGGCCTGCAAGAGGCAATCAAGATACTCATGAACTCGTTCTACGGCGTTCTCGCGTCGTCTTTCTACAGGTTCACGGACCCGAAGATAGGGGCTAGCATAACGGCGTTCTCGAGAGAGGCCACTAAGGACCTCATAAAGAAGCTGGAAAGCGAGAGTCTGAAGGTGATATACTCCGACACGGATTCAGTCTTCTTCCTGTCCCCGTACGAGGACCTCGACGCAACTATCAAGCTGGGGAAGGATACGGCGGAGAGGTTCTCGAAGGGTGGCATGGTCCTCGAGTTCGAGAAGGTGATGGAGCCGTTCTTCTCGCACGGCAAGAAGAAACGGTACGTCGGCAAGATGATTTGGCCCAGGAAGGAGCTGATCATCCGCGGCTACGAGATGCGGCGGACAGACTCGTTCGACCTCCAGAGCGAAACGCTGCAGGAGGTCTTCGAGCGGATACTGGCCGACGACATGGACGGTGCGGTGGCGCGCACTAGAGCCGTCATCGACGATCTGCTCGCGGACAAGATCGACCCTGCGAAGCTGGTCATCAGCCGCTCGGTAAAGGACGAGAGCCAGTACAAGGCGAGCGACAGGATGATAAATGTCCGTGTCGCGCGCATGCTCAAGGAGATGGGTTACGAAGTCATGCCAGGGATGAAGGTCTCGTGGATTGTGACGAACGGCAAAGCATCGCCAAACGAGGTGGAACCGTGGATAGAGGGCAGGGAGTTCACCGCCAAACCGGACTCGAACTACTACGCAACGCGCATCGCCGCGACGATATCACGTGTCACGGATTCCTTTGGCTGGGATTCGCGGTCGCTGTTGACGGGCACTCAGCAGCAGACGCTCACGAGCCGGAGCTACAGGGACGCGCGCAAGCATAACGAAGTCGTCGCCAAGCCGAAGAAGACGGAGAACAGTCTAAGCCTTGACGATTTCATGTGACCCACGCGGGCTGATGCAACATCTTTAAATAGGACAATCCTTTTGCTCAGGCTTGCAGCGGTGAGACCTGCCAGGTCTCGCAAGGGAATGTGCGCCTTGCGGCGTGAACCCGCGAACGGCTGGATGTGACGAAATGTCTGATAAGGCAGAGAAGCCTCCTGTCGAGGAGGAGCGAAAGGAAGGTTCCGAAACACCTGAGGCGTCATTGGCGACGGCCGATGGCAAGAAGATGAAGAGCGGCACCAGGAACATGTATCATTTTATCGGCGAGGCCTGGAAGAATCCCTCGAGCGACGACATGAAGGCCATCAACTGGCAGCGCTTGGTTGACTGGCGCAAGCAGGGTAGCTTCGTCAGAGTAGATCGGCCCACAAGACTGGATCGCGCTCGTTCACTGGGCTACAGGGCGAAGCAGGGCATTGTGATCGTGAGAGCGCGCGTGAGGAAGGGAGGTCTGAGGAAGCATCGGATAAGGAAGGGCCGCCGACCCAAGAGAAAGGGTATTTCAAAGATCACAATGAAGAAGAACATACAGAGAATCGCTGAGGAGAGGACCGCAAAGCGGTATCCCAACCTCGAGGTGCTCGCGTCGTACTGGGTCGGAGAGGACGGAAAGAGCAAATGGTACGAGATCATTTTGGTCGACCCGAGCCACCCAGTTATCAAGAACGACCCCAAACTGAACTGGATGTGCACGGGGAAACACTATCACCGTGCGTCAAGGGGTCTCACGCCCGCAGGGAAACGTGGAAGAGGCCTTGTCAGGACCCGTGGCAGAGGCGCGGAGAAGGTCAGGCCTTCATTGCGCTCGCACAACAGGAAAGGCACCTAGGTCCTCGTGATCTTGTCAAGAAGGTTTTCGGTCTCAACATCATCGAATCCCACCAGCGGATAGAAGACGGGGACATCTCCTTTCGGCATAACAGCCCCTTCTAATTCGCTCAGGCTCCAGTCTTTCGCAATCGCGAGACATCCCTTTTCAGTTGCCAACGCGAAGGTGTCATCTGACCGTTCAACCACCTTCAGGTCAGCGTCCCACACCTTCAAAGCGTCTGATAGGTCGTCGTCATCGCAGGAGGCGATGACGGTGCATCCGCGCTTCATAAGGAGCCAGGCGGCTGCGATTCCCCTCCGGGATGTCAGGAGTCCGAGCACTCGTCCTTGAGTGCTTCTTGGCAACCCGCCCGGACCAGGAAGCGTCGAGTTGAACAGAAACGCCTCACGGTCGCGGATCTCAACGGAAATCTCCACATCAGGCTCGTCCAGGTTTACGCTTATGTCGCGCTGTCTGTTTGCGGCGAGGACGGCCGATCCAGCTTTTTCGCAGACTACCTGACTCGTATACGGATGGTTCCCGGATCGCCTCGCCCTTATAGCGAACGATGCTCCCGCGAACATCAAAGGCTCTGCGAATTTGACAATCTCTTCCGTAAGCACGTCCAGGTCGCTGCCAACCCTCGTTGCGGGACTGAAAGAGACTACGCCGAAAGTCCGTGACAACATCTCGCAGCTGCGGCGCCAATCGTTCGAATCGACGAAGATCCTCCCTCTGCTGGATGATACCAAGCATGGGATACCAGCCATAGCGTGCTTGCCCCG
>CP070736.1:920450-943649 GCA_020347645.1 Methanobacteriota archaeon
GACGACGCGGTTGAGGTTGTGCTCCTTGATCATCTCTTTGATCTTTTCCTGCGTGTCCTGCGAGCAGGTGTACAGGTTCTCTCCGGCGTACACCACATTCGGAAGGGTTCTGGCGTACTCGGCCACAGAAGGCACCTTCACGACTCCTCCTATGTTGATTCCGCAGTGGCATACGAAGACGCCTATCCGCGGGTCCTGGTTAGCGATGTCCAACTCATCTGGGTACTCCTTCTTGGTCACCAAAGTGTTTCTAGCCGATGCAATCTCCGCCCCCGCTTTCGCAGCAGCCCCACTAGCTTCCGCGACGGTCATCGGTATGTCCTTCGGCGAGGAGAAGGCACCACTCACAAAGATGCCCTGCCTAGAGGAGCTGACAGGATCCATCAGCCCCGTCTTGCAGAATCCATCCTTGTTAAGTTCGAAACCCATTATTTCGCTAAGCACCTCCGCGTCCTCTGGCGGTTCGAGGCCAACGGCTAGAACGACGAGTCCGAACTCCTCCTCCTTAGGCTCGCCCTTCTCGACATATCTTACGACCAGATTTCTCGTTGCGGGGTCCTCGAAAACCGATGCAACCCTTGATCGCACAAACTCAATGCCATATTCATTCTGTGCCCTGTTGTAGTACTCGTCGAACTCCTTTCCAAACGCCCTCATGTCCATGAAGAATACCTTGGGTTTGATGTTGCCTCCATGCTCCTTTGCGATTATGGCCTCCTTTATCGAATACATGCAGCAAACACCTGAGCAAAACTCGTTTCCCACTCGTTCATCTCTGGACCCGACGCATTGGATGAACGCCACCTTCTCAGGGATATCGCCATCTGAGGGGCGCAGTACTGTGCCGAAATACGGACCCGTGGCACTCAACATTCTCTCGAACTCTATGCTTGTCACTACGTTCTTGTAGACGCCGTATCCGTACTCGCCCTTCCGGCGAGCGTCGAACTCGTCGAAGCCCGGCGATAGGATGATCGAACCGACTTTGATTTCTGAGATGTCTTCCTTTTGGTCATATACGATCGCTTCCGCCTTGCACTCCTCAGCGCATATACCGCAGCCTATGCATTTGTCATGGTCAATAGAGTACACCAGAGGAACAGCCTGTGGGTAGCGAACATAGATCGCTTTGCGTATCTTCGTGTTCTCGTTGTATTCATCAGATGTTTCGATGGGACAAGTCTGGGCGCAAGAGCCACAACCTGTGCACTTCGCGGCATCGATCCTCAACGCCCTCTGTTTCACGGTGACGGTGAAATTCCCGGCCTGTCCGTCCACCGCCGTGATGTCTGCATTCGTGACCAAGGTGATGTTATGATGCCTGCCTGTCGATACGAGCTTTGGCGCCATTATGCACATCGCACAGTCGTTCGTGGGGAAGGTCTTGTCCAGCTGGGCCATCGCGCCGCCTATGCTCGGCTGTTTCTCGACCAGATAGACCTTGAAGCCAGAATCGGCCAGATCAAGAGCGGACTGAAGGCCAGATATGCCCCCTCCTACTACCATGACTGCACCGATCTTCTCGGTTGTCGCCATCAGCGCTCATCCCCCGTCGCGACGGTCCTGTAGACCGGTGTGAATCCTTCGGAGTGTTCCATTGCGATCTTGCTGTTCTGTCTAAGAAGAACGATGTGTTTCAGAATCCTGTCAGTGGGAACGTCCATGACCATTCCCAGCTGCTTGACCGACATCGGCCTTATCCCTGCCAACTCAAGAATGAGAGCCCTCTCAAACTCGTCTACCACAGCGGTATCAATGATTCTTCCGAGTTTCTCGGGATCGAGTTTGTCGCCGTACGCGTTTCCTTTATTGAGAAGGTTGAACTCCTTCCCTATCAGCGCCTTCAATCTGAAAGTCTCTGAGGCGTTGTCGGCGGAAGCGGCCCTGACCTTCATCATATCATCCGTGAGCACTCTACTCGTTCCAAGCCTCCGAATCTCCTCGGTGAATTCCGTGACGACCTTTGAGAACTTCTCTCCCTCAGACGCAGAAATCCATTCCAGTCTCAGGCGCGCCTCTTCGATGCCAGCTTCTCTGAGCAACCTTTTCATCAGGCCCACGCGTTTTTCCGTGTGGAAATTGCCCGTCATGTAATGACAGTCATTCAAGTGGCATCCCCCGATTAGGACGCCATCCGCACCTGCTTCGAACAAATCGAGTACGAGGTGCGGGCTGACTCTAGCGGAACACATCACTCTGACTAGCCGGATGTTCGCAGGATACTGGAACCTGCTGACTCCGCACAGATCTGCGCCGGCGTACGAGCACCAATTGCACAAGAAGCCGACGATCTTCGGTTTCCTCTCTTTGCTAACGTCGGCCTGTACTTTGACCCCATGAGGAGGCTGATGCTTATCCGTCATGTCACCCCTCCTCCAAGGCTGCTCTGGCCATTGCGATGAGTTGTTGGTCGGTGTAATGCGTCATGGTAATGGCTCCTTCAGGACAGGTGGCGCCGCAGCAACCGCAGCCCTTGCAAGCAGCGACGATCACTTCGCTGACACCATCGCTATTCTTCCTCAAGGCGCTGAACGGACACACTTCTACACAAGTCCCGCAGCCTGAGCATTTGTCTTCGTCCACGACGCTTACCACACCCTCAGCCTCAATGGAGGATTTCGACAACACCGTGTTCACCCTGGCAGCGGCTGCCAGGGCCTGCGATATGCTCTCATCGATGAGCCTTGGCGAGTGCGCAAGGCCGCACAAGTAGATGCCATCCGTTGGGAAATCGACCGGCCGGAGCTTCATGTGGGCCTCCAAGAAGAACCCCTCCTTGTTCAGAGGGACCTTCAGCAGCTGCGCGAGGGCTTTGTTGTCCGGGTTGGGATGGACAGCAGCGTTGAGCACCAGATAGTCCGGTTTCAGAACGATTCTCTGCTCGATGAACTGCTCATCAACATGTATCTCGATATCGTCTCCGTCCGCCTGCACCTTCGGTGGCGTTGAAGGGTCGTACCTGAGGAACTTGACTCCTAGGCGCGCAGCTTCGTTATAGTTTTCTTCGGAAAATCCGTAGGTTCTTATGTCTCTGAAGAGGACATACACCTCGGTATCGGGGTAGTCCTTCTTGATGCTTAGAGCGTTTGTCATCGCCGTTGAGCAGCAGATTCTGGAGCAGTTCGGGTGCTCGTCGTTTCGAGATCCGACACATTGGATTGTCACGATGCTTTTTGCATCGAATTTACCACTCGAGAGCATGTCCCCTAGAGCAGTTTGCCTTATCACCTTCGGATGTTTGCCATACAGATATTCCGTGGGCTCGTACTCTATGGCCCCAGTCGCTACTACGATTGCGCCGTGTTCAATCTTCTCTCCATCCTTGAGGGTGCTCTCAAAGTTGCCGATATAGCCCTTGACGTCCTCGACGGTGTTCCCAAGATGAACAGTGATGTTCTCATTGTGCAGCACTTCCTTCCTCAAGATGGCGAGGGTCCTCCGCGGGTCCACCCCGGCGAGAGTGCTGTGTATCGTCCTGAGATGTCCGCCAAGTTCTTTGCCCTTCTCGATTAGATGGACTTCGTATCCGGCCTTCGCAATCTCTAGGGCGGAGGTCATTCCACTTAGCCCTCCCCCGATTACGAGCGCGGCCGGCGTTACGGGAATCTTGGGCTGTTGGAGCGCCTCAAGTCTGCTTGCTTTGGCTACCGCCATCCGCACGAGGTCCTTAGCCTTCTCCGTCGCAGCTTCGGGCTCCAGTCGATGGACCCATGAGCATTGATCTCTGATGTTAGCCATCTCGAACAGATATTTGTTCAGCCCCGCCTCTCTTACTGTGTTCTGGAACAGCGGTTCGTGTGTTCTCGGTGTGCAGCTAGCGACGACGACGCGGTTGAGGTTGTGCTCCTTGATCATCTCTTTGATCTTCTTCTGCGTGTCCTGAGAGCAGGTGTATGTGTTTGTCTCCGCGTAGACAACTCCTGGGAGTTTGGATGCGTACTCCATCACCTCCGGAACATTCACGACCGATCCAATGTTGATGCCACAATGACAAACGAAGACACCTAGTCGCGGTTCCTGATTCGATAGGTCCATTTCTTCAGGGTATTCCTTCTTCGTAACGAGCTTTCCTCTTTGATCCGAGAGGAGAGCGGCAACTTTGCCCGCTGCGCCGCTCGCCTGGGCTATCGAGTCTGGGATGTCCTTTGGACCGGAGAACGCCCCACATACGAATATCCCAGGCAATGAACTGTCGACCGGCGAGAGTTCGTCGGTTTCGCAGAAACCGAACTTGTTGGTCTTGATCTTCAAGATCTCTGCGAGTTTGTGGGACATTTCCGGCGGCTCGGCACCGGCCGAGAGGACAACCATGTCAAAGGTTTCCTCGGAGATGTCAGCAGCGTCTATGAAGCTCAGAGAGAGATCATGGGTTTCCTTGTTCTGCTGAACTCCCGATATCCGATTGTTCCTGAAGACCCTGACGCCGTATTCGCTCTCCGCTCTCTGAAGGTACTCTTCGAACTCCTTTCCGAACGCACGTGTGTCCATGAAGAACATAGTTGTTTCGAGTCCAGGCAGATGCTCCTTGGCAATCACCGCTTGCTTCAGCGCCGCCATGCAACAATATGATGAGCAATAGGAATTGGGGGTCTGAGCGTCTCTCGATCCCACGCACTGAATGAATGCGATGCTCTTCGGCACATCGCCATCTGAAGGTCTGATGACGTGTCCTTCAGTGGGACCAGAAGCGCTGAGCATCCTTTCGAATTCGATATTGCTGACCACGTTCGCATAGACTCCATGGCCGTACGCGCTTTTCTTGGATGCATCAAACACTTGGTAGCCTGGAGCAAGGACGATTGCGCCAACCTCCATCGTTTCGTCGATTTCAGAGTCCATATCGTATTCGATCGCATTCGCCTCGCAGAATTTCTCACATATGCCGCAACCGATGCACAAGCCTTTGTCGATAGTGTAGACTAGCGGCACTGCCTGAGGAAAAGGAACATAGATCGCCTTGGCCGGGGCGAGATCCCGTTCAAAGGAGTTTGCACCCTCGATGGGACAGTGTTCAGCACAAATCCCACAGCAGGTGCACTTATCCTCGTTGATGAAGCGCTGATGTTTCGTGACCGTTACGCTAAACCTGCCCACTTCCCCTTCGACTTTCTTCAGCTCGGCGTTCGTAATAAGGGTGATGTTCTCGTGTCTTCCCGTGGCAACCAACTTCGGAGAAAGTATGCACATTGAGCAATCGTTTGTCGGGAAAGTCTTGTCCAACTGGGCCATCGTCCCTCCGATGCTGGGCGTCGTCTCTAATACGTAGACCTTGTACCCGGATTCCGCGAGGTCCAGTGCGGCCTGCATCCCGGCTGGTCCTCCGCCCACGACCAAGACCGCTCCGACAACTTCCTTCTTAGCCATCATTGTGCACTCTCCTCGGAAATCGGACCGAGCGCTTCTAGTTCCGTCACCATCTGTTTAACAACGTCAGCGAATTTGTGTCCCTCAGAACCTGCAATCCATTCAACTCTGAAGCGTTGTGATTCTATCCCCGCATCCTCTATGAACTCTGATAGGAAATCCCCTCTTATCGCAGTCTTCTCGTTGCCGTTTATGTAATGACAGTCGGAGGGATGACATCCAGCGATGATCACGCCGTCCGCTCCGAGCGAGAATGCTTTGAGCACGAAGGCCGGATCGACCCTGCCGGAACACATAACCCTTATGATCTTGACATTCGTGGGATACTGCAGCCTAGTTGTTCCTGCCAGGTCTGCGCCCGCATATGAGCACCAATTGCAGCAGAAAGCAACAATCTCTGGATTGTAGGCGGGTCGTTCTTCCCGGAGATTCGGATGTCCATCCATGGTTAGGTCCCCCTGAGCTTTCTGATAAACGAGTGTACAGAGACGTGATGCGTGTCAAAGCCGAGCGAGTTCGGATCGACCCCCATCGCGATGGCCTGGAACTGGGATATGTGCATCACAGGTATCCCCTCCTTAGTGAAGGATTTCTGCGCGTTGTCAAATTGGAGGAGACAGAATGGACATCCCGTGACTATGCAGTCCGCTCCGGCATCTGCGATCTTCCTACACTTGTCCTCAGTAATCGAATTGGCCAGCTCCACTACATGGGACCGAACACCGCCGCCGGCGCCGCAGCAGTCCAACTTGTCTTCGTATTCGATGCTGGTCGCGCCGCATTTCTCTATGATTAGGTCTATGTTGACCGGGTCGTTCGGGTCGTCAATCGTTTGCTTCTCGGTTGGTCTCAGGTAGTGGCATCCATAATGCACCGCGGCGCGCACATTGCTGAGGGGCTTCCTCGTCCTCTCTGCAATGGTTTCGAGACCAACATCATTGATCATGACATCAACATAGTGTCGTACTTTCACTGGCCCCATCACTCGCCGTCGCCCCTCGGTCTTTGTGGGGATTCCAATGTACTTCCTGCCAATCTGGGAGAGCACGCGGTTCACCCTGCCGAGGTTCTTTGGGTCGGCGAGGTTCTCGGTAGCTTTGAGCAATGAGGTGAGACAGCCGTTGCAGACGGTGAGGATCTCCCTCCGCTCATTCTGAGCGAGCGTCAGGTTTCGCGCAGCTATAAGCAGCCAAGTCCTTTTGTCAGAGGAGTAGAATATGCCTGGAACGGGACAGCAGGAAAACTCCTCGATGTCCTCTACATCCAGGTTGAATCCGTCGCTACCGCAAACCCACCTGACAGCGTACTCTATGCCCGGATATCGGTTGGGTATGACACAGCCGAAGAAATAGGCGTACTGCGTCACCCCCTCACCTCACTCTCTATGCCTATGAGCCTGTCATAGCCCGTGGAACGAACCAGCAGGTTAATCTCACGTACGACTTTCGCGTATCCTCGAGTGCGCGACGGCATGTCTTCCAGGTCGAGCTCCCTCCTGACTCGCTCAATCTCAGAGTCAGGTTTGACGCTTTGGCCGTACTCGACGAGGTTTGTCGCAGCCAACTTGATGAAGGGTGGTATGACACCCTCCTTTATTGCCATGTGTCTGAGCGCTATCATCACTTCAGCAGGGTTTATGTCGGCAGGGCAGTATTCATAACACCTGTAGCAGGTAGCACAGACCCACCTCATCTCAAGCGTGAACTTCTTAAGCCCAAACTGACAGAATTTGATTATGCTTCTGGTCTTGTAGTCAATCTTGAGACTTATTGGACAGACGCCCGTGCAATTCCCGCATTGGAGACAAGTCATCACATCTTTGCCTCCATGCTTCACGATTTCTTTGGCGAAATTCGGTTCAAGGTGCGACTCATCAATGATTTTGTCCTCGGCCAACTTCTCATGAAGGCCGCCTATGAATGTCTTCTCTACTTCTCCCATGATCATGCACCCTCCGCCCTATTCGCATCTTTCTTTGTCTTGCCGGCCGCCCTGCCAACACCTCCAAGGGCTGACGCGATTTCCGAAGTTATCTGCTCATCAGTGAACTGGTTCGCCGCTATGGCTTTTTGCGGACACGCCGGGACACAAGTCCCGCATCCATGACAGAGCGCTTCCACGATCTTCGCTTTTGAGCCCGTCTCGCTTTCGTGGACTTCCGGCGCGCCATAAGGACACATCTCAACGCACAGCCCGCATCCGACGCAAAGCTCTTCATCGACAATTGCTGTCAGAGGTTCAATTCTAACCTGTTTGCCAGCCATGATTGCGGCTGCGGATGCCGCAGCCGCTTTCGCCTGGGCCACCGAATCTGGGATGTCCTTGGGACCCTGTGCGCATCCCGCGAGGTATATGCCATCGATGGCGGTGTCGACAGGTCGGAGCTTTGGGTGCGCTTCCTGAAAGAATCCATCAGAGCTGAGAGAAAGCGGCAAGACCTTGCCAATCCTCTTGCTTCCCTCGGACGGTTTGAGCCCCGTCGCTAGAACAATCAGGTCGAACTCCCTCTCCGTGATCTTGCTGAGCAGGGTCTCCTCCGCTCTTATCGTGATGGAGCCGGTTTCCGGATTCTCACTAAGCTTTGCTGGCCGACCTCTTATGAATTCAATTCCGTACTCTTCTCTAACGCGATGGTACAGTTCCTCGAAGCCCTTCCCAAACGCTCTGATGTCATTGTAGTAAACAGCGATATCGGTGTCGGGTTGGTGCTCCTTGATTATCTGCGCATTCTTGATTGTATACATGCAGCAGACCCGCGAGCAGTAGGCGGATCCCAACTTCCTGTTCCTCGATCCTACGCATTGGATGAATGCAACCCTCTTTGGCGGCTTTCCATCGGATGGTCTGATGAAATTCCCTCCAGTAGGACCCGAGGCGTTTATCAATCGTTCGAGTTCCAGGCCTGTTATGACGTTCCGGGACTCCCAATACCTGTAAACATCCCGCTTCTTCGGGACATATATGTCGAAGCCAGTGGCGCAAATGATCGTGCCGACTTTCAACTCAATTTCATCGTCGACAATTTCGTAATCTATTGCATCGTTGGAGCAAGCCTTGACACAAGCTCCGCATTTGCCGGTCTTGAAGTGAATGCAGTTCTCTCTATCGATCGTATACTTGAGCGGGACCGCCTGTGGAAAGGGAACGTAGATTGCCTTCCTCTTGCCAAAGCCTAGGTCGAACTTGTTGTCGACTTTGACCGGGCATGCGTCGGCACACACTCCACACCCGACGCACTTGCTCTCATCGACATAGCGAGCCTTCTTCCTGACCTTCACATTATAATTGCCTATGAACCCGTGGATTTCTTCGACCTCGGAATATGAAAGGAGTGTGATGTTTGGGTGCCTCGATAGCTCCACCATTTTGGGGGCCAATATACATATGGCACAGTCTCCCGTCGGAAAAGTCTTGTCCAATTGGGCCATGCGGCCGCCAATACTCGGCTCGGATTCGACGACGTAGACTTTAAATCCCATCTCCGCCAGGTCGAGTGCGGCTTGGATCCCCGCCACTCCTCCCCCAATAACCAGTGACGATTGCTCTACGGGCACCTCTCTGGCCTCAAGCGGTTCTAGCCTTGCAGCCTTTGCTACCCCCATTCTCACTAGACCGATCGCCTTCTCAGTAGCCTTGTCTTTCTCTCGGGAGTGCACCCAAGAGCACTGCTCTCTGAGATTTACCATCTGCAACAGATACGGGTTGAGGCCAGCCTGCTTGACACAGTTCCTGAAAGTCGGTTCATGCATCCTTGGAGAGCACGCGGCAATGACAACTCTCTCGACCCCATTCTGTTTGATTGCAGAAATTATCTCATCCTGTCCAAGGTCTGAACAGGTGTACTTATTCTCTTTGGCAGTGACAACGCCCGGCAGCTTCTCTGCGGCCTCCCTGACTTTTGACGGATTAACGGTGCCTGCTATGTTGCTGCCGCAATGACAGATGAAGACGCCTATACGCGGATTCGAAGAGATGCTATTCACCTCTCTCGCCGTTTCTCCGACTCCGTTTTCTCCGAGCGACTCATATGAATTCACATCATCACTCCATGCTAAGACCGGCATTACTTCGTTTAGTCCGAGTAATCCCGCAATTACCGTTAAGCGCAAAGACCGACTTAATTACTCGGCCCTGATTTCATATCTGGAGATTAGTGTTTCGTGTAGCAGAAGGACAGTTAATATAGCTTTCGTTGTCAATATTTCTAAAAACGCATTGACGTCTGCGATAATTGTTAACAGGTCTCCTTAAGAAGGCCGGCAAGTGTACAGTAATGTATTCGCATATTCGAAGTCCAGTTTTCTGGATATGCGGTAGATTTGACAATCTTACACACTTGTCGGCATTTTTAGGCAAATCAATAGCATCCCCACCCACTCCTCATTAGGAAATTCGCAACCATCACATCGCTTTACATTTGGGAAGATCGCTCACATTCGCATTTCTTTCTGATGATAGGTCTTCAAGTCTTGTCGAGTCTTGTACGACGGTATCTGTGCGAGATATGGCAACTCCCTTCGCGCGAAACCATGCATGGTCCAATAGGATTCTCCGGAGTACATTTCCTGTCAAACAGTGGGCATTCCTCGCTTGTTATGATGCCCCGTAGAATCTCGCCACACCTGCAACCATCAGGCTCTATGCATTCCGCGTCTGCGGCGGCAGCAATTGTATCAGAGAAACGCTTGCTGGCATCGTGAATCTCAAGCTCGTTCTTCACCGACATCCCACTTTCGGGGATCACAGGGAATCCACGCCAGATAGCGTCTGTCGGCGTAAAAGCATCCCTAATAGCCTTCAGCGCCGTCGGGTTTCCGGCTGGTTTCACCACTCGCGAGTATTCGTTCTGCACCTCGCCCCTCCCCTCGGAGTGCTGTTTGGCCAAGAGGTAGACAGCCACCATGAGATCGAGGGGCTCGAAACCGGCCACAACCTGAGGTATTCCGTACTCTTCCGACAGAAATTCGTAGGGCGCGGTGCCGATAATTGCGCTCACGTGGCCAGGTTGAATCATGCCGTGGAGCTTTATCTCCCCCATCGAAGATATCGCTCTCAGAGCCGGGGGAACGATTCTATGGAAACTCAGAACAGAGAAGTTATCCGGCGGACTCGATAGAAGGGCCGTAGCCGTTGTGGGCGCAGTTGTCTCAAAGCCGATTCCTACGAAGACCACCTCACCATGCGATTGTCTGGCAATATCAACCGCGTCGTCCACGCCGAAAACGATTCTGACGTCTCCTCCCTCGGCTTTGATGTCCCCGAGCGATTGCCTCTTGCCAGGAACTCTCATCAGGTCCCCGAATGCTGCTATAGTTATTCCAGCCCTTGCGAGTGCCATCGTCGTTTCAATCTCCTGCGGTGGCGTTATGCACACCGGGCATCCTGGTCCTTGACGAATATCGATTCCGACTCTTTGAAATTCGCTGTCAAGACCGAACCTGACGAGGGTGTCTTGGTGGGTGCCGCAAACGTGCATGAGGGTGATGTCGAGCCTCATCTCTTTCAGCTCTTTCAGTATCTTTTGGGACATCTCCCTGTCTCTCAGCCTAAACATCCGGCACCACCATAGCGATGTTCCTTATGACGCAGTCACGGCCGCCTGTGACCTTTGCGAGATCCCCGCATCTTGGGCATTCGAACGCAGAAGCCAGAGCATGGGGCCTGTCGTTCGATGGCGACGTCTTTCCTCTGAATCCGCAGCTGCATTCAATCTCGCCATCCACGGTTTGCAGGTCCAAGATCGCCCCTTCGAGCAGGGTATTCTTAGACAACACTTCGAAGGCGAATCTAAGCTGATAGTGCCCGAGCATGGTGAACTCTCCCAGCTCGACTGTGACCCTCTCTATCCTGGACGCGTTCCTGCTTTTCGCCTCATCGATTACGCTGGTGACTATTTCGCTCATAACGGAAAACTCATGCATGACTCAAGCCCCGGCATCGTCCTGCGTAAGCAGCTCCCTAAACAGTTGGAGAGTTTTCTCCGCCTCCTCTCTGTCGAGTACTTCAATCGCGTATCCAGCATGCACTATGACGAAATCTCCGACTTTGGCGTCGACGAGCGATATGTTCACAGATCTCGCGACTCCTCCGAAGTCGGCTTTTGCCACTGCCCCGTCTATGGTTATGATTTCTGCCGGAACAGCAAGGCACATCGCAGCGTCATTATGAATGGTTCGTTCATAAAGTTTTAGCCGAGCAGGCTGCCAGCTATCGCGTTTTGACCTGTGGATATGCCACCGTCTCCGTTTGGAACTCGCTCGTGGGTCACAAAGAAGAGACCATTCCTTGAAATCGTTCGCTCAACCCAATTCGAAATTGGATTGCTGTATGAGACTCCTCCAGTCAAGCCCACATTCGAGAACCCCTTCTTCTCCGCAATCTCGCAGGCTTTTTCAGCAAGCGCTGAGACAAGCGAGCAAACGAAAGACGCCGCCACATCAGCCTTTTGAGTGTTTGTGTCCATGCGTGTTTCTAGTATTCTCGCGAACATCGGCACTGTCTCCGCGTACTCAATCCCATTCCGCACTCCGAACTTCACCTCGAAGTCGTTGCTGACGCTACCTTTCTCCAGCCATCTCTCGAGCTTGATTGCCGGCTCCCCCTCGTAAGTCCGTTTGCAGGAGAAGCCGAGAATGCAGGATAAAGCGTCGAGTACGCGACCCATGCTGGACGCCTTGACGCTGTTACCCATCATCTTGGAGTAGATGTCCACCTCCTCAGAACGAACGAGCGTCGGCTCCAACCCTATCATGAGTTGGAGAGCAGTGACAACTCTTCTGGGGTCTAATACGGCTTTATCTCCTCCCAGCAGAGGTAAGCCCTGCAACGTGCATAGCCTCTTGTATTTCCGGAAATCGGCGAGCAATGTCTCACCGCCCCATGATGTGCCGTCATCACCATAGCCAGTCCCGTCCCAGGCCAGGGCGACGATGGGCTCGAAGACCCTTCGATCTATCATGAGTGAAGCAGCGTGAGCGTGGTAGTGTTGCACCTCCACCATCTGACAGCCGTGTTCCTCAGCCAGTTGTCTAGCCATTATTCTCGTAGAATATCTGGGATGCTTATCAAGGGAAATCGCATCAACATGCTCGGTTCCAAGCAATCCCGAGAGGTGACGTATTGCATTCCCTAGGTATTGAAGCGTAGGGTGTTGTTGCGATTCTCCAATGTATTGGGTAAGGAATATCTCCCTGTTTCGGGTGATTGAGCCCGTGACATCCCATTGAGCTCCCACTCCTATGACAGTCTTGTCGTGATTCGCCTCAAGAGGGAGCGGCACAAATCCTCGGGATTTCCTAATGAAGCTGAGGTGATCGCCCCGCGGTTTCACAACGCTGTCGTCGCATCTGTGAATTATCCTGCGGTCGTGTAGCAGGTAGCAGTCTAATCCGAGTTCGAATGCCTTCGAGTTTTCCACCACCATCGGCTCTCCGGGCGGGTTCGCAGATGTCATTATCACCGCGTCCGCTTCCAGATGTGCGAATAGCAGCATGTGCGCAGCGGAGTAGGGCAACATGATACCCACATTATCCAAACCCGGTGCAACCCCTTCCAGTGCCGACATTACCTCTTCCTTCTTCTTCAGGAGCACGATCGGTCTCTGGGGTGATCTAAGCACCCTTTCCTCGGCTTCGCTGACGTAGGCGTACCGCTTCGCGGCCTCAATGTCCCTTGTCATTATCGCATACGGCTTGTCTCCACGACGGTAGATCTTCCTCAGTCTCGGCGAACTTGCGAGTGCACAGACTATGTGCATCCCACCCCATCCCTTCAGAATGCCTACCCGCCCGTCATCGATATTTCTGGCGAATTCAAAGAAAGGTTCTCCTGCGACGACCTCCCCGATGTGATCACGCAGCTCGTATGTCGGACCACATTCAGGGCAAGAGATTACCTGCGCGTGAAACCGCCTGTTCTCAGGATATTCATATTCGTCTAGGCAGGACTCGCACATTCTAAAATCCGACATACTGGTCCTGTCACGGTCGAAAGGCACACCCGTGATGATCGTGAACCGTGGTCCGCACTCAGTGCAATTGGTGAATGGGTATCGATGTCTCTTGTCAGTGCATCTTTCGAAGTCGTCAACGCAGTTACCGCAAATCGCGGTGTCGGTGGGGATGAGGGATTCCTTTCTTCCCTCTCTGCTCCCCACTATCGAAAAGCCTTGTTGACCGCAATCGTACTCCTCAATCTCCACCCGGTCGATTCTCGCGAGTGACGGCAGCGCTTTCCTCAACCTCTTGAGGAACTCGTCGACGTCGCGATCCACGCAAATCTCCGCGTTCGAACCGTTGTTCAGAACATAGCCGTTGAGTCCCATCGCTCTGGCCACTCTGTATACAGTTGGTCTGAACCCAACACCTTGGACAACGCCGTAAACAGTAACTCTCATCTCCTATCCTCTAGAGCTCCAGTGCCGATAGAAGATCATCGACTCCAGTTCCATTTCGAGCATCCATGGCGATGATGTCCGCCTTCGGGTTTGCCTTCCTCGCATCTCCTTCGAGCGTTTCGATGTTGACTTCCATAGCATCAGCCAGCCCAATCTTGTTGATTACTATGATATCCGAGAAGGCGAAAATTGCGGGATGTTTTCTAACCATATCATCCCCTTCCGTGACGCTTATAACGACAATCCTCTTGTGCGATCCAAGCGGGAAATCGACCGGACAGACCAGGTTTCCAACATTCTCGATGAAGAGGTAATCGAGCTCACTCAACGGTAGCTTCTCGAGCGCGTGATCAACCAGATGCGCATCGAGGTGACATTCTTTGCCTGTGCTTATGTTGACTCCGGGTATGTCATGTGATACGAATCGTCTATAATCATCGTCTCCTGATACGTCACCGGAGATGGCGGCACACTTCTTGCCCTTCGCTTTCAGCCGATCTATCAACCTCTCGATTATCAGCGTCTTGCCGGAGCCTATGCCTCCGAGGAAATCGAACGATCGAATGCCGTGCTCATCGAGCAAAGCCCTATTCTGTTCCGCCAGTTTCCTGTTGGCAGAGAGGATATTCTTCTCTAGGTCAACGTCGACAGTCTTGTGCATGTTGTTGAGAAGCAGCCTTCTCGGAATAATCTTTTCGCCCCAAATGTGTGCCGCCGTTATCGGCAAGTGTTGAATTCTGCTACCTACTCTCCATCAATGCCTATGAAGGAGACGTTCATATCGCATTCGACCTCAAAGCCAATGCGATGGATCAACAGGGTTGCCAAGAGTTCGACCAAGAAGGACAGAATTGAGGGGCCAGATCTGATTGGCGAAGTCGTTGCATTCCTCTTCATGTTCGCTGTACTATGGCTCATCGTGGCACATAAGACAAAGGAAACAGGATTCCACATTGACTATTTCGGCGTGGTGGAGATACCCGGCGACCTTACCTGGCAGGGATAGACGCTATATAACTCGGTTTACGAATACTTCCGACATGCTCGGAGCCGTTGGGGACTGATGCTCTATCGCGGCCGGGTGTGACAAGGTGAGAAGATGACAAGTAGGAAAGTTGGCGAAACTGCGGTCCTTGCGGGAGTACTTGCGTTCCTGCTGGCATTCGCATCATTGAGCTTCATTGCGACCCCTGTCAGCGCAGCTCTGACAGGGGAATGGGTTGAAGAGACGTCCATGGGTGGGCCACGGGCGCAGGCCGTTATACTCTATGATGCGGAAGGAATCGCCTATGTGATAGGAGGAGTGAACAGCACATTACCCTACAGTGCAACGAACGAGACAAATTCCTACGACTTGGATACAGGGTCGTGGGATTCCTTGGCTCCATTGCCATTTCCAACAAGGGGAGCAGCTGGCGCTGTGGGTCCCGACGGAAAGCTGTACATGTTCGGCGGAGAATACCCGGAAGACGCGGTCCAGATATATGACCCCGATTCCAATTCATGGCACCTTGGAACCAGCATGCCGACAGGCGTCTGGCAGGGCAGGGCAGGCATGGGTTACGATGGTATGATATACGTTATGGGTGGTGTCAATGGAACCTCCGGCATCACGGATTCGGTGCAGATCTACGATCCTATGCTGGATTCATGGTCCCTGGGAGCCCCGATGCCCTACGCTCGAAACTCGGGGGCTCTCGTGAGCGTCTACGAGGGAAGCGGCTTCTATTACTTGGGAGGCAGCACCGTCTCATGGACTGACAGCAGCGCCACGGTCTACGTCTACTCAGTGGATGGAGACTTTTGGTACGGACTTGGGGATGAGATGCCAGTAACCGTGGCCTCGCAATCGTGTGCTATTGCCGTTGACGGGAACATCTTCGTGATGGGCGGCGGGGCCGATGGATACAACGTCGGCCCGGGTTATGACACAACCTATTGGTATGACACGTCTGATGGCGATTGGCACGACGGCCCCGCCCTCCCGGTCGGTGTGAGGCACGCGGGCGCTGTCGCGACTCCCGAGGGAATGCTCTACTTCTTCGGAGGCAACAACGATACGGATGTTATGAGCACCGTTCTCTCTCTTGAGGTCGCGCATTTGGAAGTTACCCTCTCGGGAACACCAGTGGCCCAAGGCGGTTTCTTGAATCTCGGGATCACGCTGGATTTAGCATTCGCACACCCGGACGGCTACTATGCAGACGCATATCTTATTTCGGACTCTGGAACTGTGCATTCAGTGTGGGAGGTCTGGGTCCCTGTCCTTGAACCCGCGGAGTTCGTGTTGGATATCCCGGCCGCAACGCCCGCAGGCGATTACACACTCGTTGTGGACGTGGGATTCTATCCATCGGACTTCCCAGAGAAGTCATTAGACGTAACCGTGACAGATGCATACACGTTCGAGGAGCAACTGGAGATGTTGAGGGCAAACTTGACCGAACTCCTGGACGCTCAGGCGACGGACATCGCGGATCTTGAGGCGGCGCTCGACGCCCTGGAGGCTCAACTTTCCGACGCCGACGGCAACATCACCGACTTGCAGACTCAGCTGGACGAGCTGCAGGATGTCCTGACCGAGATGCAGGAATCCATGAACGACGTACAGACATCGGTGGACAAGAAGACCGACAACTCTCTACAGTATGCCGTCATTGGCCTGCTCATCGTAGTCATCGTCCTCATGGTTCTCATGATGATCATGGGCCGCAGGCCTGGCGCGTCACCGCCTCCTCCTGATGCGTGAGGTGCGCGTAAATGTCGATGAATCGGGTGGAGAGACAGGCGTAATCCGCTGAACGCTCAAGAGGGATTGATTTCCCTCGCTAAACCCTTTTCCCATATTCTGTTTATGTTGCATTGTCTCACAGCTACAGAGGGATTCGAACCTCTGCCAAGCCAGTAGGTCCGAAGTCGGAGGAAATCAAGAGGAATTTCGTACCGGGGACAAACCCTTTTCAATCATTCCATGCCGAGAGAACTACCCTCTTTCAAGAAATGAATTCACTCGGCACTGAATTCGACTCGTTGGCTATGTTCTAAGAAGCGATTGGAGATTTCGGGAAGAGTGTTGAGAAGATTGATATCCACCAGCAAGATTACCCTGTGAGTAATCCATGCCGAACGATGAATTCTGGCCAGAGGAGGAAGTGAGGAAGTATACTACCGAGATGAAGGCCGTGACAATCACCGTCAACTTCATCGTCGAGGGTAAGCAGATGATACTATCCGTAGACAACTTCGAGAAGCTGCTGCGCAAGGCATACAGAATCGCAATCATCGACTGCGAATGCAGGACCCGAGTGAAGGCGTGCAGCGCTCCAGTCGACGTCTGTATCTATATGAACGAGGGAGCGGACGACCAAGTCGGGTTAGGACGTGGGAAAGAGGTCTCGCTTGAGCAAGCCCTCGACGCCATAAGGAGAGCGCATGAGGCGGGGCTCGTCCATACAGCTTTTAGCGACATCGACGGGAAGGAACCGCAGTACATCTGCAGCTGCTGCTCGTGCTGCTGCCATACATTCCCCGCGCTGCAGAGATACGGGTTCAGCGAGTATTTGGTCTCGTCCGAGATGATTGCTGCCCAAGACGACGATAAGTGTGACGACTGCGGACTCTGCGCAGACACATGCCACTTCAGAGCGAGGAATATTGTGAACGGACGCCTGAAGTATGACAAGAAGAAGTGCTTCGGTTGCGGTATTTGCATTCCCTCTTGCCCTAACGGCGCGATATCGATGAAGAATAGGCACAATTGAGGATTCAATAAAGTTGGGGGCAGAGGGATTTGGACCTCTGCCGAGCCAGCATGTCCGAAGCCCAAGGGAATCAAGAGGAATCTTGTACCAGGGGCGAACTCCTTTCTCCCTTGTCGTTCACCCAGCCAACGAGGACGATTCTGCAAATGTGTGCTGGTCACGGGTCAAACGCGATAGTTATCGCTGCGCTGACAGGACGCGCGGATTCCGGGATTCGAACCAAGGAGTAGCCCGACATCCTTCCTTAATCGCAATTGAGTATGTGAAGATAGACAAGGTTGATATAGCGCAACCTGACTACGATTGGCGGGTGGTAGTAGTGAGGGGTGCAGCAATCAGTGTGGGAGTTGCGATTCTGCTGCTGTTCTCAGGCCTCAGTCTGATATCCCAAGATGTGGCAGCAAGTGGGTACGAAGATGGTGTCTCTCCGGATCGTACATTCTATCTGGATCGTGGTGGGGAGAAAGAGAACGGCAAGTCTTATGAGAGCACTCTCGTCCCTCCGTTCCCTGGTGAATGGTGGTTGGAACTACTGGTGCTCGATGGCGGTTCCGTCGAAGTATCGGTCTATTCCACATACGTTCGAGGTCCTGCAATAGCCAAAATGAGCTTGGGCTCGATCGGGATGGTATCGGCACGTCTTCCGGTGACGGCCGGCTACTCTTACGACTTAACCTTCAAGATTGAAGGCGGTCCAGGCTACGCTGTTATGAAGGAACACTTCCTGTCAACCCTTCCGCCGCCCGCGGAGCTTCCTCCCTTCGGAACTGTACCACACGCCCCGATACATATCTGGTCCTATACCGACTATCTGGATCCATTGAACGACATATCTGGTTCGGGAACTGAAGACGATCCGTTTGTCATCGAGGGCTGGGAGATAAGCGGAGGGGTTGAGGACGGCATCTGGGTGTGCGAGTCCAACTTCCATCTGGTCATCCGTGATTGCTTTGTCCATTCCATCGGCTACCCCAGCGCAGGCATATATCTCTTCGTGACCTCGAATGTCGTGATTGAGAATTGCTATGTTGAGAACTGTGTGGGTAGTGAGATTGCCATAGGCTCGTGCTCGTCAATCCTTGTCAGGAACTGCGTGATCTGGAACGATGTCTACACATATCATTCAACGGATTCCACGTTCGAAGACAACGTGATTGGGAAGTCCAGACTCTTGTTACAGCAGTGCAGCAGCATTACTGTGCGTGGAAACACGCTACGCGATGGCATGATTGCCTCGTACTTCATCGCCTGTAATGATTGCCTCGTGTACAACAACAACTTCATGGAAAACGGGCAGAATGTGTACATCTGGGAATCCGTGGCTGTCGTGTGGGATTGCGGCCCCGTCTTGGGAGGGAACTACTGGTCCGATTACACAGGAATCGACTCTGACGGTGACGGATTGGGTGACACTCCATATGAGATCGCTCCAGACTGCATCGACCGGTATCCCTTGATACTTCCCTATAGCGGATGAACTCCGAAGTACTGCGCGCCTTGGAGAACGCCATGCCAGGCACCCCCGGTGCAAAAACCCCCTTGATTTCTCGGGACGACGATTATACCGACTATGCGTGAGAGTGGGGGCAGAGGGATTCGAACCCCTGCCAAGCCAGTAGGTCCGAAGTCGGAGGAAATCAAGTGGAATTTCGTACCGGGACAAACCCTTTCATCCTGTCATTTCTGAGGTGCGGGCGACTATCGGCATATCAGGATAGTGGGTCATCGATTGGCCCATGGTCTATCCATGAGTAGAGTTGCCCATCATGGACTGCGATACCGTACCCTTCCCGGGCCTCCTGGCCACCCGCAGTGCAATAGAGTTCGAGTTCATACACAATGTCCTCCAGGAACCCAACCGACGAAACTGAACCATCTCTGAACACGATATGGACGAACGAGAAAGTGTCCCCAGCGTTGAATACTTCTGGATCAGTTGCATCAGAGACGAAATACGCAGTCAGAGAGCGAACCTCGACTTCGCCATCGAAGTAGATGGAGTATCCCAGCAGGGGTAGGCTCTCAGCTTCATCGAGGGTTGCAGGGACGGAGAAAGCAGAGATTTCGATGAATTCCTCGCACGAGAACGGGCAGTATTTTCCCGTCGAGCCATCATCACGGTACTCAGTCATGTATATCGAAATATTGGCGTATGCCCAGAATGGGACTTCGTTGAGAGACTCATTGAAGTCCCTGTTCCAGGTTACCCCCCACGACTGAAGCGTCAAGGGCGTGTCCTGCATTGGATATGGGTCGTCTGGCTCGTCAAAAACCCCCTCAGAGGCAAGGCCGTATAGAGCGAAAGCCACGAGTACCAAGACCAGCACAACAGACAGAATCCTGATTTTCAGAACATCAGAAGGTCTTCTCGGAGGTTCATTTCTCCCCGGCTGTCTCGGTTCTGCTGCCTCATCACCCATTAGACCATTCCTCAGGTCGTGCTGAACATCTTCTCACGTACAAATATCCTCGGACCACCTATCAGGAGCAGAGGGATTTGAGTCTCTGCTGAGCCAGTATGTCCAGAATCCGAGTACTTGTTATCTCGATGTTGAAAAGCGGAGAACGGGGAGGGGAGCTACTTCCCCTTCTCCCGCCGCCCATCGACAGAGTTTCTGCCTTCCTCGAGCTTGGATAACTCGGACTTCAAGTCCTTGTTCTCCTCCATGATTCCCGTGAGCACGCCCATGATGTCCTTGAAGCCAAGGTCATTGGGTCGAGCGAGTCTGTTCAGCACGCTCACGGCCGAGCTTTCACTCGCCACATCCAGGCTTTCGATGAGCTGGCCGAGGTCAAACCCAGATCTCGCAGAGTCTCCTCCAGCAAACACCTTCAGATCGGCAGATGTCAGAGCCTTTGCTGTCTCGAGCCCGATCTGTCTCTGCATCTCAACGAGACGCTCGGCGACCAGCGCTCTGATGGCTTCTGGTCCGAACCGGTTCAGGGCGTCCTGCAGCTTCATCTTTGCCTCAGCATCTGCGAGCCCCTTCTCTCTGATGGGAGCGGCTTCTCCCTTCGCCTTCTCGGACAGGTAGATCTTGTCTCCTTCTCCGTCGAGCCTCTTCCTCTCTTTGTTGATCTCCTCGACTTCCCTGTCCTGGTTGGCTACGACGAGGGCCTTCTGCTTGAGGATCTCGGCCATCTTGACCTCATCGACCCTCCTGACCTCGAACTGCTCTGCGAGGGCGACCTTCTCGAACTCCGCGACGGCCCGATCCTTCTCCTGCCGTCGTTTCGCGACCTCCTCATCCCTCCGAATCTCCCTCTTCGTGGCCTCCTCGTCCGTCTCCGCCTCTTTGAGCCTCGCGATCTTCCTCTGCTCGGCGTTCTTCTGCCTCGCCTCGCTGTTGATCTGCTCCTCGATGATAGACGATACGTCTCTGATCACGTGCGGAGGCTCCGCTTCGCCATACTCTGCTTTCGTCGGGTCCTGGAAGTAGACGAGCTCGATGTCCTTAAGGTCGATGCCCCAGTGACCTATCGCCTCTCTCAGGGGAGGGTTGATTGTATCGATTATGTCCTGCCTATTGTTGATTATCTCCCTTATGGTCTTCTTCGTGCATGCATCCCTTGTTGTGGCCGTGACGATCATGGCCACTTGCCTCTCCAGTTCGGTTACATCGCCGCCGAACCTCTGTGCCGCCTTGACGGGAGTAGTGACTGCGACATAGGCGATGATGTTGCACAGAAATCGAGCCCTGTCTATGTCGAAAGCCATGAAGTTCGACACGTCAACCGTGATCATCCTCAGAGGAACCCTGTGTACGGTCATGCCCAGTCCGAAGAGGAAGAACCATGATGGAATCTTGAAGTACGCGGCCCTCCCCTCTCTGTTGTAATCCTTGTGCGGGGACAGAACGCGCATCTTGCCTTTCTGGATGACTACGTCGACATAGTCTGCAGGGACTATGGTGTACATCGCTGCAAGGATCGCAAAGAGGATCAGCAGTACGATGATTATGATGAAGGTCAGAAGCCAAGTCTCCATCACATTTCCCCCCCACATCGCTCCTTGATTGCGACCAGAACCATTGTACCATCGTACACGCGCCCCGAAATCATCCTGTGCGGAAGCAGAGTTATGACCCCGTCCTTCTCAACGTAGATGTCCTTGCCATCGTTCAGTTCTCTGTACGCACTCTCAAGGTCGGCTATCGTGTGGAAGATGATCTTGTCTCCCTTGACCTTGTCTCCGAGTATCAGTTCCTCGACCGTGTAGATTCTCCTGCCTTCCGGAGTTTGTCTCATGCTCTCACTTCCCCCAGTACCCCTGGATCCATATGCGCGTGCGTCGACTCCGTGCGCATACCATTTCTCAGGATTGCATCAAACCTTTTTAACTCTGGCGATGGAATTCCGCTCGTGAATTTCGAGCCTTGGCCCCCTGATGTGGTTCACAGGGCTGCTTGCCTGAAGGCGACGCGGTTGCCGCTGAGCGAGGCGGCCGCATCGACGGCCCTTGGACACAGAAGGATCAAGGCCACGCAAGCGTGCTACTGCAAATAAGCATAGACACGGTGAATTCTGAGGTTCTGCAAACCTTGAACGACGCTGTGCTTGGCTACCCTGGTACGAAAAACTCCGTGATTTCTCGGACGGACGATTACACTGGCTATGCGTAGGTGTGGGGGCAGAGGGATTTGAACCCCCATCGACGGGTTTCCACCACGTGGAGAGCGACTCCACGCGTTCAGACATGGGTCATCGCTCCAGTTACTCATCACTGGTCAGCAAACCCAACGGAAATCATTCCCATAACTGGAGCCCGTTAGGATCCCAGGTTACCCCATACCCCCGTGTGCGCATCATCGCAATGAAATCTCTACTTCTTCCTGAGCTTCTGAGCTCTCTTGCGTCTCCTCATCTTCTTCTTGCGCCACTTCCAGCGCTGTTTTCCACGTTTCTTCCACGCTCGAGAACTCCTTTTCATGCGTCAGACTCCTTTGCGACTGCTTTGGCGTACATCGCTTCCTTTTTATATGCCTTTTGATGGGGCGCAGCGGGCCGGTCGGGATTTTCGGACGCTTCGGCGCCTTTCGAACCCGAGACCACTGGCTGTCCTCGGTCCATAGGATGAACCATAGAAGGCCAGTGCTATATCCGGACTAAGCCACCGGCCCATCTGGCCGGAAGACACATGAGTCCTCCTGTATAAAACCTTGGCTGAATCGACGAAATCATTGCGAAGGCCCGCCTCTTCCCCGTCCTGTTCATGCGAACGCTTTAAAGTGGTCATCTATCATATCATTCCCTGTTCAAAATGGAAGAGGTCGAGATAGTCGAGCTCAAGAAGATGGATCTCAGGAACGCGGTAATCATCGACGGGTTCCCAAGTGTAGGGCTGGTCAGTTCAATCGTCGCAAACTATCTGATAGCGTTGCTGAAAATGGAGTACATCGCGGTGATGGATTCTAACCTGTTCCCGACCGTGTCGTTGATTCGCAACGCGGAGCCGCTTGGTCCTGCGAGGGTATACGCCAGACCCTACCTGCAACCTGGCGAGCAACAGGTCGTTGTCTTCTCGACGGAGTTGCAGCCTTCGGCAAATCTGCTGAGGCCCCTCGGAAGAGCGATGATAGACTTTGCAGAAGAGCAGAAGTGTGGTTTGATCATATCCGCAGGCGGACTAATAGTCGAAGGCGAGGAAACCGAGAAAGGGGTGGAGGAGAAGGGCGAAGT
>CP070736.1:943749-964882 GCA_020347645.1 Methanobacteriota archaeon
GAGACATCTTGGGACAGGATTCACATGCCCGAGATGAAAGCTGCGATAGAGAATGCCAATGTCTACATAGATATCCTATCGTTTGACGCCTGCAACATGGGCAACATCGAAGTGGCGTACGAAGCCTACACGACTGGGATGGTCGGCTATATGGTCGGTTCGGAGGAATCTGTTCCTTTCGACGGATATCCGTATGACTTCATGTGGACACCTGTCGCCAACGACGAGACGAGGACGCCGGCTCAGGTATGCGTGGATATGGTCGACGGGTGGGGGCAATACTACGACCCCACCACCTTCAATTCAGTGAACCTCGCTGCTGTTGATGTGTCGAGCATTGGCGCGTCGGCGACTGTCTTCGAGACCTGGTGCGGCCTGATGCATGCAAACCTGGGATCCTACGCCAGAGTATACACCGACGCACTCAAGTCGGCCTACACTGCATGGTCAACCAAGTACTTCGTCGACATCGCGGATCTTGGCGAAACTCTGCTAGCGGACAGCAAGTTCTCAGACGCAGACCTAAGGGCTGCTACGACAGCTATGGTTTCGGCTGTCGACGATGCGGTCATAGCGGTCCACACATGCTCCGCCCTCCCTGATGCAAGAGGTCTCACGCTGTGGTGGGGAACGAAGGGCAACTGGAAGTACTACGGCCCTGATTATGACGACACCCAATGGGGCGTCGACATGGGATGGTACGACTTCTTGGTCGACTACAACTGAGAGCGTTCAAACCCCAATGCCCGTCCTTATGGACGGGCGTGATTTCTATTCTTGAAACGCCATCGCTCAGCCTTCCGTACCAAGATGAACATCACCCTTTGATGCGTGCGAGTTCGTGGCCAAGGTAGCGTAGGAAAGGCAGAATCTGATGAACCGAAGATCCTGCCGATCGCTTTCGAGTTCAAGATCTCTACGAAGCAGTGCTCCAAAACCATCGGTTGACTGGATATTAAGATCAGTAAGGGGTTTGTGTGCTCAGTTCAATGGGCTACTCGAATCCCCAATAGGTCTGCAAGAAATCCCACCAGCCCATGTTCGGGAATTCGAAGGTTATGTAGATGTTGAATCCGCCCCAGTCCGATTCAGCGTATGCGACCGAATATGAGCTATGACTCGCTGGAAAGGTAATGCCAATACCATTATACCCATAGATTTCGGTGTTCTTGGCAACTCCCATTCCCAGCATGGCCTCTCCATAATAGGCGTCGATGACAGCTTTGCAGGCGGCGTACGCAGGGTCGCTCTCATCCACACTCTCCTGAATCGTCTCCACAAAATTGGGCATGTCAATCCAGCTTTCCCCGCGGGCGCCCCACGGAATAATGGAGCCTCTCTGCGCGGAGCCGATTATCTGCCTATAGGAGTCGATGTCATCCGCAAGCGTGTCAGCCATCGTCGATACAGCATCTGCCAGCGCGGCGATCTTTGACATATCGAAGATGGATTGCGTCGTCAGAGTCTCTGCCATGTATGGTGCTTGAGTGAACAGGTTCGTGAACTCATCGACGATTACCTCGCACAGCTCGAGCGCGTCCATATCGGGGTCCGCCACCAGCCTCTGCATTATCTTGTCGTAGGTGAATCCTCTGTAACCTATGTAGCTCTCACTGGCGACCATATAATCTACGTCCAGCCCTCCAGCGACATACTCGTATAGTGTCTCCATCTGGCCTATTGAGCATTCGTCGGTGGCTATGACATCCATATGCTCACCTTCGAGGGCTTCCATCACTTCGTGATGTGTCAGCCAATCCCAGCTTTCTCCGGGCCGTTCGTCGCCCGGCATTGTCCAGTCAGCGCCCACTCCCCCAGTCGGCGTGCCGTGGTCCCAGAAAAACAGGATTCTGTTCTTCGCCTTGTAGTTCTGATTGGCGTATTCCACAAAATCCGTGAGCTTTTCGGGATCACCCATGTTGACCTCTCCGAGGCTCTTGAGCGTCTCCGCCTCATTGTCTTCGATTGTGTAGTAGTATGCTCCTTCTTCGAGCCTGTCGGCGAATATCAGCACGTTGACGGAGTCGCTGGAACCGCCATCCTTGAGTTCCTGGAAGTCCTCATCGAAGCAGACGTCCAAGTCATTGTCCGCAACGATGTACAGAAGCACGGTCCACTTGGCAACTTCATCTTCATCTGAGTTTTCAATAGCGTCTTCTCCAAATGCATCTTCGTTCGCAACTCCTGTCGGTGCATCAACACCGTTTGAAGCATCTTCCATGCTCATGGCGGGCGCACCTGCAAGCATTGAAGCAACCAAGAAGAACCCGACCGAGACAGCACTCAGTATCCTCAACCTCATAACAGCCATCGCTATGTCTCCCCCTAAAGCTTAAAATGACTAGAGGCACTTCTTGTCTATTATCTTTTCTATACTGACTATTTAAAGGGAGGCAAAACTGTCCCAAGCCTAAAAGACATCGAAATGATACAACATCGGACATAGGGGTGAAACGATGCGTAGACGATTGATAGCAGCTGCAGCAGTGGTCGTAGCCATTGTCGTGGTGATTGCAGTTATCGCGATCACTCAGCCGAAGGAACAAGAGCCGATCACAAACGACGAACGGCTCATGTCAATACCCTCCAGCTCCACCAAGATGACCGCCGCGCTCGACGCGTTCAGACCGGTAGTGTTGTCGGATAAATGGCAGCAACCAGTGCCGATGCCTGGTCCCGTCAACACGGCGGGCGGAGAGGATAGCGCTTTCATCACTCCCGACGGCAATTGGTTCTTCTTCTTCTTCACGCCGGATGTTTCGGTACCCGCAGAGCTGCAGATACTGGACGGGGTGACGGGCATATGGTGGATGCAAAGGAATGGTACCTCGTGGACCTCGCCTGAGAAGGTCATTCTGCACGACGATCTCTCTCTAGATGGAGCGCAATTCGTGCTCGGAAACACGATGTGGTTCGCATCTGTCCGCGAGGGCAACTACGGCGAAATCGACATCTACACGGCGGAGTACGTTGACGGCGAGTGGACTGAAGTGAAGAATTCGGGCGAGCAGCTCAATGTCGAGTACGACATTGGTGAGTTTCATATCACATCAGATGGCCAGACGATGTACTTCCACGGAGGCGTATCCGACACAGCGGATGACCTCAACATATGGGTCTGTCATAGAACCGATGACGGATGGAGCGTTCCGACCATTGTTCCAAACGTGAGCGCAGACGGACTTGAGGGGTGGCCCTTCGTCACGTCGGATGGAGGTGAACTCTGGTTCACGAGCTTCAGCTCGGTCGAAGGATATCAAGGACCGTCGATATATCGCAGCGTAAAGCAGGATGATGGCACATGGGGGGATCCCGACGAGATCATCGCCAACTTCGCAGGTGAGCCCACCCTCGACGATGCAGGCAACATCTACTTCACACACCATTACTTCACGGATAACAGCGAGATGATCGAGGCGGACATATATGTTGCCTTTGCGAGGTGACCCTGGTTTGACATGCAAAACCGCAATTCAAGAGCGTGATATGGGGGTTCTCTAATCCTTGGCTGAAAATGAACAGACAACAGTGAGGGGCGATTCGTGCCGTTTGGACATAATCCGCATAGACGGGAGGAAAGCAGAGAGAACCGCAGACATCGTCAGCAAGGAGCTCCCCGTCAAGATCCTTTTGAACGGAACCGAAATAGTCACGCTGATGTGCACGCCGAAGAACCTCGACTGCCTGGCGATCGGTTTCTTGTTCGCAGAGGGGCTGCTAAAGGGCAGAGAAGAGATCAATGCCATCAGGCCTGACGAGAGAGATGGAGCCGTCTGGGTGGAGACTGGCGACGGCACGGCCTTGCCAGAGAGCCTATTCGCAAGGCGCTTGATAACATCGAGCGGCGGCAAGGGCGTGGTCTCTGCCGACATAGTCGAAAGAATGGAGCAAGCCTGGGTTAACTCTGACCTGAAGATATCTTCCGAATCGGTTTCGGACCTCATGGAGGAGTTTCTCAGGAGATCCAAGGCGTTCGAATTGACCGGAGCTGTTCACAGCGCTGCATTATGCAGAGCCCAAGACATCTTATTTTACCATGAAGACATAGGAAGGCATAACGCAATCGACAAAGTAATAGGAGAATCCATTCTCAAAGGCGTGAACACGGGCGACAGGATGATTGTGACAAGCGGACGTGTTTCTGCTGAGGTGCTTATGAAAGCTGCGAGAGCCGGCATCCCAATCATCGTGTCTAAATCGGCGCCAACGGATTTGGCGATCAGATTCGCCAACGACACGGGCATCACACTCGTAGGCTTCGCGAGAGGGGATAGGATGAACGTATACTCAAACGAGAGGAGGATAACTACTGAGACGCCTGGCTAGTAGTGCGAAAGGCTTTCGTCTAAAGACGAAAGAATTGCCTCTCCGGTAGTGATCTACGCCAGAGGGTGTTCGATTTCTCTCTCAGCATTCACGACAGGACTGTTTCGAGAGGAGTTGCTGCGTTAGTCCACTCGCGCTCCAGAGTCTGAATGTCCGTCACGAACCAGGGCTCGAGCTCGTTGTCACTGATATCAGTCAGCAGAGCCAATGCGTCGTCCCTCGGCACAGACCCATCAATGAGACCCAAGTATACGTCCTGAACATCCACATAGTCTTGAGCCTGATCGAAGTCGCCACCCCAGTACATGTAGCAATCCACCATCTGAGCGAGCACCACATCGAAGACCTGGGCACTGCAGTACATCCCCCACTCCATCGTGCGGACCCGCTCCAACGCCTTGATAGCACCGTTGACCTGGCCACCGTTGCTGCTCAGCGTCTGGATCGCAGTGTTGACGGCTTCGAAGTCGGTTGCGTGCTGATGTGATCTGAGCATCGGTTCCCACGATGCCATCATACCGCCCTCTCCGAGCGTGTACGGCGTGAATATTCGCCTCATGTCGATGATTGCTCGGTTGAGCTCGTTCACGAGCTCGGCGACTGCCGCTCTTTCGGAGTCCGTGGTGGCTGAAGCATACATAGCCTCCAACTCCGCAGCGTAATCGTTCACTTCCAGCACGAGTCCTTTGAGGACAGACAACGCCTCCGTAGCTTTGCCTATCTCCGCAGCCTGTGTTGGTACCAAGTGTGCCTCGGTCGCCAGATGTCCAGCGGCCCAGTCGCAAGCCGGCACGAAGTCGAGGGGCACGATCAAAGCGCTCTCAGCCCTGATCGCCATGAGCGTCGTGAACTCAGCGACCATTGCCAACATGTCCTCCGACTGAAGTTCTATTGCGTCGAACTGCGTGTGGTAGTAGGGGTCGAAGCCAGGTCCCCATACCATCTGAACTGCAGTCCCTCCGCCCTTTGCCGCAAATGACCAAGCATCCGTCCAGGTCCAAGTTGGCACATAGTAGCCGACATCCATGTAGCCGAGATCCACTATTGCGTCCCTGACGAACGAACTGACTTCCCATGATATCTCAAACCAGACCTTGCCGCCTTCGCCTATCTTCGAGAAGCTACCTCCATCCAGGTTCAATTCCATGACGAGACCGTTCATGATATCATCCTGATGGGCGCTCACGAACTCGTACGATCCCACAAGCCAGTTGAACCACGTTCCGTCGGGCCCACCAGTCTCCTCGGCACCGACAGAGCAGAACACAAGTGTCCTCTTGTTATCATAGACTCCTGCCTTCTTTGCCTCTGAGAACAGCCTGGCCATCTCGAGCATCACGGCGATGGATGAGCAGTCGTCGTTGGATCCGTCCCACCAAGTATCTATATGGCCCGATATGACGACGTACTCGTCGGGCAATGTGGAGCCTAGAAGGATTCCGGCCACGTTTACGGATTCTGCATAGGGATCGAAGTCAACTCTGCCTTCTATCGCGATTGTCACGCTGCCGTCTCTCGCCATCAACTCCTGGATTCGCGCTGCAGAGTTGGGCGATATCGAAATGGCGGGTATAGTAGAGAATACTGAATCCTGTTTGATAGCATCAGGGTGATCCGCTCCGGTGAAGTAGCCGTAGAACATCGCAGCGGAGGCTCCGTTCAAAGCCGCCTCAACAACGGGCACATTGGGCCATCCCTGAGTATTGTCGTCCCGATGGATCAGCGCGATTGCACCATCGAGCGGGCCCGCGGCTTCGAAGTCGGCAGCAGTACCGTATCCCATGTCGACGACGTCTGCGACGAGGACCTTGCCGGTCTCGTCTGTGCCGAAATAGTAAGGATCGCCGTTGTCCAGACCCCAGACCGACGGACAGTCACCATATGTCGTCGCGTCTATGTTCTCATCGTCATTTGAGACTATCTTGACCGTCGTTCCGTAGTGCTTCCAGTTGGCCACGCGGAACGATTCCTCGATAACGTCATCCAGGGACATCTTGCTGAGTTCATCGGCCACGTATTGCTGAGCGCTCTTCTCCTCGTCGGAACCGGCCGTCTTCTCCCCAAGCGACGACAGGTACAACAGCTGTTCCCACGCGTGATCGTAGTCTATTTCCCCAAGCAGCGAGATTTCTTCAGATGTGAGGCCATATAATTGTTCGGAACCTGCTGCCGGAGCACCGTACGAAGCGGGCATCGCTGTTACGACAAACAGAACCGCTAATCCCATGCCAATAATCCTACGCAACATCCTGCGCACTATAACCCCCCTATTATGACTCTCCTTCATTTGACTGAAGTGAGCTGAAATCGTGTACTGACTATATAAGCGTTCTAGATTTGTGGCGCCACAAAGACGATAGAGACTGAGCGTCATGCAGTGTTAAGGCCATCTCAGTTACTCCACGCATCGGAGGGATGCTATGAATCGTGAAGTCGCAGACGCCCCGGATGAACCACCGCTGGAGACAGCGACGCGCGAAGACCGCGCTCTCCAGGAGAGCCTTAACGGCGGGAGAGGTATTTCAGTAGGCGCAATCGGACGTCCAGCGACGATAGTGTTCAAGAGCGACGTTGAGTCGACTTCGGTATACGTGGATGAGCAATGGAACGTATCCGTAAGCAGAGGAGCCCTTCCGAACCCGAATATCATGGTAGAGGGTGATCACGATGTTCTCTGCAGCATACTTCAGACGAAAACCCCTGAGCTTGCATCCCCGGGGAAATTGAGAATCACAATCACCAAAGGCTCGATAAAGGATTTTGTGATGGAGATTGAGAAGGGAGAGGAGATAGTCCACCCGCTTAGGGAGCTCTACACCCATGGATTCTGATCTTCAAGGAATCCCGCTCCCGACAGATTCTGCCAATGACTTTATCAGGTCAATGACATGACACAATCGGAGAGTTGTCATCATGCCTGTGATATTGGTGAACATGTGGCCTGGGAGGGACGTGGAAGCTAAGCGACGCATTGCGGAAGGAATAACGAAGGTGTTTGAGACCGAAGGCGTTCCGCGCGATGTCATCGAAGTCATAATGAACGAAGTGCCGAAAGCGAACTGGGCGATCGCTGGCAAGCTTCACTCCGACTGAGCCTTCGGGCTATCGCACCATCCGTCGTCGAGCAGGAAGACCAAGCCTTTGAAGGAGGACTCTCACGAATTCGTCTCTCAGTCCTTCTTCTTCTCCAACGCACCCGATATCATGACGGCGGCTGTCACCAACGCAGCGGAAATTGCACCCCAATCGGCGCTGAGCGCAGTGTCATCGAACAAGACATCCGTCGCGACTTTGATTATTAGGATGGTCAGGAAGAAGTAAATCAACCCCAGAATGACCATCATGATGGTAGCGACCAGCGTGACCGCTAGGACATCGAGCTTCGCCTTAATCCCCAGACACTCACCTCCTCCTCGCACACCCGTCGAGGCGATTGGCATATCGATTCCAGAGTACTAGGGATTTTCTATAATCTGCCTAACCTACACGGCTCCTCAATGATTCTTCAAGTCATCCGACGGAAAGAGCTTGCACTTTGAATAAGAAGCGATTGGCAGTGGAGGTCGGACAGAAAGAAAACGCTTTTGATTCTCATGCTTATTCGGGCATGAAGTCCCAGCCGATGCGCAGAGGATGATTGAATGGCGGTTGCACGGATTCGATTCTTGGAGAGCGGCGAGGAAGATCTGATAGACCAGCAGAGTATTGAATGTCTTGAAACCATTGGCGTCAAAGTCAAGAGTGAATTGGTCCTCCACTTGCTGAAGGATGCAGGAGCGGATGTCGATGGGAAGACCCAGGTCGTGAAGATGCCTGAAGGTATGGTCAGGGAGGCGCTGGCAAACGTTCCAAAAGACATTGTTCTTCACGGCAGGGATTCGAAACACGATATGAGGATACCGGTAAGTTCTTGGCCTTATGTCGGTACGTCGGGTTTGGCAACCTACATCATAGACCTCGAGACAGGTGAGAAGCGTGATTCGACCGTTTCGGATATAGCGGATTGCGTGAAGGTCGCGGACGCACTGTCGGGTGTGGACTATGTCCAAACTTCACTGACGGCAACCGAAGTTCCCAGGCAAACGCACGGAATTCATGAGCTCTGGACCGCCCTGCAGAACACCACCAAGCACGTTCAAGGAATCGAGATATTCGATGCGGAGGATGCTCGGATGCAGGTCGAATTGGGAGCACTTGTCGCAGGCGGAAAGGACGAACTGGACAAGAAGCCGCATTTTACGGTCATCCATTGTTCAATCGCTCCTCTCATGTTCGAGCACGACGCCGTAGAGGCGATGGTAGAGTTTGCCAGGGCGGGCGTGCCCATCACGACCATGACCATGTCGCTGTCCGGCGGAACGGCTCCCGTCACTCTCGCTGGGACTTTGGTAAATGCCAACGCGGAGAACCTTGCCAGTTTCGTGATAGGCCAGGCCGCCAGGAAGGGTGCGAGGACAATCTACTGCTCATCCTCCACGCCGGTCAGCATGACTACCGGAATGATACACTACCAGAGCGCCAATCAGCCGCTGATAGCGGCTGGGCTGGCTCAGATGGCCCGCAGATACGGTATTCCGTGCATGGTGGGCGATTGGGGCCTAAACGACACAGATGTCCCGGGATTCCCGCACACTTTCAGCGAGACTATGGGCATTGCCCTCAGTACGATGTCTGGAACGGACATGATGGGAGGCGTGGGATCGTTGGATAACGCCAAGGGCATGGCGCTTGAGCAGGAAGTCATAGACTCTTACGTCTGGGAGAACGTTAGGATGCAGATGACGCCTTTCGAGATCAGCAAGACGACCGCCGCGCTGGATGTCATAAGGGAAGTTGGACACGGCAACACCTTTCTCACCCACATCCACACAGCGCGCAACTTCAAGAAGGAGGCGATTCAAAGATCAGCTGACAGAGGGAGATTTGAAGCTACCTTATCGAACGCCATGGTCGCGGAAGCAAAGGATATCGCAGCGAAGCTTCTGAAGGAGCATGAGGTCCCGCCGCTGGAGCAAGCATTGATACGACAAGGCAATGAACTGATCCGAACATATGAGAAGGAGCGGACGGACCGCACGTGAATGCGGACGGTCACCAGCTTGTCAGCCATCGGGGTCGACTTGATTTGGCAAGTCGAGTCCTTTGGCCTTTTCAGGATCGTCCTGGAGCGGCTTCCGGATGAGTCTAAATGCCACAATGAACAGCACCAATGCAATCGAAGAGAATACAGCAATGGGCGCGGTCCACGAAATCTGTCCTTCCAGAGAATTATCGGCAAGGGTCTCATTAAACGCGCTATCGTATTCGCCAGCCGGAGATCTGGGTGCGTCGGATAGGGGATCGGGACCAGTCTGCGCTATAATGCCTGCAGCCAGGAAGAACACGGCCACAACGGAGAATATCCACATGGCCGAGAGGACTATTATTATCCTTGTGTTCTCGTTGGGCGTCATAAGATCCCGCGCCTTCCAGCTCAGGCCGTAGTACACGAAGCCATGATCTTCGTACCGCTTCACAAGCCCGCCCTCTTCCATCTTCTTTAGGTGGCGATGAATAGCTCCCTTGTCTATTCCCAACTCCTCGGAGAGCTGGGAAACAGTCCTGCGCTTTGGCTGGAGGGACTTGAGCATCTCGAGGCGGGTGTCGGAGGCGAGAGCGAATAAGGATTTCTTGTCGAGCTCAATGCGCATTTCCCTGGAACCCAACCACGGTATGCTATCCCTTACCATAAAACCCCTGTCTTTCGTGATTGGCCCGCCTGCATCTGCTGAAACCAGTGTGGACGCCCCCTGATTATCCGGACAGTACGCGGTATTCCGGAGTGTAATACGTCAGCGACCCAATCTCTGAGAGGTCCAACAGGGAGTGAGCCATGAGGGTGGTGTATGACATCGTGTAGAGCACATCATTTATGTACAACGATCTTGTTACCCGAGAGTAATATTCCGTGTCCTCGTGTTCTATCACACCCCACAGGGAGATTCCGTCCTCAGGCGACAAGTTGAACACCCAGGCGCCGGAAATCTGGTAATAGGTCGAGCTGTAGTCATAGGCTGTCACCGGGATAACCAGGATTTCTCTTACGGGATCATACAGCACCGCCTTGTGATCGTAACCGACACTGGTCCATGACCTTTCCTCAACGATGTAGGTATCCTTCTCGACCGGGTTCGTCGCGTCGGTGACGTCGAACAAGGACAGTTTGACATGGCCGTCCTGACTCCCAATCCCGAGAACGTATCCGTCGCCAACCGGATGCAGGTACGACGAGAAGCCCGGTATCTTCAACTCACCGACCACCTTCGGAGAGGAAGGGTCGCTCAGGTCTATGACAAACAACGGGTCGACCTGCAGGAAGGTCACGAGATACAACGTATCCCCCATGAATCGGGCGGCATAGATGCGCTCCGTCGGAGCAAGCCCCTCTAGCACACCCTTCTCGGACAGGTTCGAGCTCAGGACATAGACGTTGTTCTCCGGCGCGGACCAGGAGGTTGTGGTCGCCACTCTAAGCATGCCGTCCTTCTCGTCCATGGAGAACTGGTTGAGCAGCCAACCTCGCACATCACCCGTTGCGACGGCATCCATCTGAAGCCCATCGCAGGCTATCTTGTGGATAGTGGTCCTTGTAGTGCTTTCGACTTCGGGAGCCATCTCGTCATCGACGACTCGCAGCTCCCCGACCCATTTCTGATACGTAAGGTACAGTGAATCCATAGACATGTACACCGTGGATGCGTAGCCAGTTATGACGGCCATCTCCCTGTGCTCACCTTCAGCAGCGTCCAAGGCCATCAGATTCACGTAGGCGTCAGTGTACTGTGTTTCCGCGTCGTAGTATACCTTGTTTACCTTGAACTCAGCTGAATCATCCTGGCTCCATACCCTTGGCAGCAAGGGTTCGCTATCGATCTCATATATCCTGGACTGAGCTACAAGGTATACTGTGCCATCTATCATTCGAGAGGTGAGGCACCTTCCGGAAACTCCGAATGAGAACTCCAGCTTCGGAGAAGAGGCATCTTCTACATCAAAGACGGAAATCACCGCTCTATGGCGGTTAACCACCGGGATTGTGTAGGCAATCACATCGAAGTAATCGAAAGTCGCCTGGTACTCGTAAACGTCGGAAACGACGACTAGCCTGTCTTTCCAAAGATATATCCCTTGGACGTGCAAGATCTCGTCGTCGGGTTCGAATCCCATGATATCGCGAGCCTCGATCACCGCTGTCGCCTCCATATCATCAGCGGGCTGCGCTCGGATGATTGTCACGGCGTTGCTCGAAACGACAAAGATGTGCTGGCCATTGGTCTTCACTATGTCCGCCTCATCAACTCCCGAGACCTGTATGTTCGTCGTCGAATACGAATCCGAGGCGTCGGACATTTCATCTAGTAGGGCTCCGCTCGGACTCCGCGGAACCAACGAGTAGTTGTGATTTCCCGTGGTAGAATCTATGAAGCTGGCAAACTCCTCGTATGTTGAGAATGACACGAGGTCGCCGTCGTTCGAACTAGACACCCAGTCGTTTCCCATTAGAGCATACGCAATAGTTCCGCCGGTAACAACTGCTGTAGCAACGCTCGCAACAAGGGCAATCCTGAGATAGTTGTCCATGGTTATCGTAAGATGATTCGCGCCAGCATATTTATACGCGGGTTTCCCGTTGACTTCTTGGTCAACGCGCCTGGCTCAGCATCAAGATCCTGCTGCAGTAGTCTGGAGTCGCGAACAATGATAAATACCGTCAGGAGGCTTCGTCATTGTTGGCGTTGCGGCTATGTCAGAGAACGATGCTCATCAGACATTACACCGATTCATTATCGGCAACTCACAAAACATGAGCGAAATCGAATCCGATTCAATCGATCTGGTGGTCACATCTCCGCCATACCCCATGATCGAGATGTGGGACGAGACGTTCTACGCACTGAACAGCGATATTGAAGAGATGATGCGGCGCGACGACGCAACGGGCGCCCACGACATGATGCACGGTGAGCTTGGCTCAGCCTGGGCTGAGGTCGAACGCGTGCTTAAGGACGGAGCTTTCGCATGCGTCAATATGGGAGACGCTACAAGGACCGTGGGCGGCCGGTTTCAGATGTTTCCAAACCATGCGCGCGTGACTGAGCGTTTCCGGAAGCTTGGGTTCTTCAGCCTTCCATCAATAATTTGGAGGAAACCGACAAACGCTCCGAACAAATTCTTGGGTTCAGGTATGCTGCCGCCCGGAGCCTATGTCACCCTTGAACATGAACATATCCTCATCTTCAGAAAGGGTGAAAAGCGACAGTTTCTTTCGAACGAGCAGAAGGCCGTCAGATCCGAGAGCGCCTACTTCTGGGAGGAGAGGAACCTATGGTTTTCGGATGTGTGGACGGACCTCAGAGGTGTCAGTCAGAATCTAAACCGTGCCAACGTCCGAGAGAGGAGTGGAGCCTTTCCGTTCGAGCTGCCCTACAGACTGATCAACATGTACTCTGCGAAGCACGATGTCGTGCTCGACCCTTTCCTGGGGACGGGGACCACAACGCTCGCTGCCATGGCATCTGTCAGGAACAGCATAGGGTACGAGATGGACGGCACGTTGTTGGAAGTAATAAGGCAAAGGCTGAATGGTTTCGAGAGTATGGCGAACGAATTCATTGGACGGAGGATAGAAGCTCACAAAGAGTTCGTGGCGGATCGGGATTGTAAGTTTGTCAACCGACCACACGGATTCCGATGCACGAGCGTTCAGGAAACGGATATCAGGTTCAATCGTTTGGACTCCATCGACGCTGCCAATTCGACAGACGTCAAGGCTGCCTACAGCGAACTCCCATGACAGACCCGATCGCCGCTTATGACGACTGAAATCGTGCTGATCATGGCACACAACGCGTATTATCCCGAAAACCTAGCTGTCGCGCTATCAGCCATCAGGATCTATCGAAGATTCCGAACGAAGAGCAACCACCGCCAATCGAGCGGGGATGCGTTCTTTCCACATCTCCCAACAATCTCATTTCGGCCAAATAGACACTATGGATTCTGACGTCAGTGAGGTATTCCCTGAGCCATGGCTCGGCATTGCGATGAGAAGATGCTAAGGCATATCAAGTTCTGAAGGTTCCAATTCGAGGCCCATTACGGCAACCTCCTTCTTGTACCGCTTGATCAGCGTCGAATACTCCTTGCTCGGCCTCCTCCTCGCTAAGTTCCAGCATTCCTGCATTGGCTTGCCGAGCGGTGGCGATCCGAGTTTGCCCTCATACTTCTTCAGGAGGCTTTTGGCAATCTCGTTCGCATCGGTTCTTTTCAAGCCAACGACTGCGTGGCCGACCTCTGCGGAAATTCTCGGCTCCACGGGGGTCACACGATCCTCATACTTGTTTGTCGCAACTCCGACGGATTCCATCGACAATCCGGAAACAACGGCAGCCATGACCGATGCGGACGTCTCATACAGGCACATCGGCGTGCACGGGCCTGCTGCCGTGTAGTTCAAACTGACGCTCAAGAGGCTTGTATTCCTGCTTATCGCCTGACCCATGGAGCTGATGACCCACAACATCTCCCTGCTGCTGTTGGATACGTAGCGGAGGTGCAGCGGGAATGGCACCAAATAGCTGGTCTGCAGCGTGAGCATCCCCATGAGATGTGTGGCAACCGTTCCGATGGCTGTGCCCTCAGGTCCGCCCGAATAGCCACCCAGCAATGGTGAGAAATCCATTCCTATGGGAGCTCCGATAGAGTGGGCAATGACAGCTTTGTTCAATCGCGCGAAATCTACCTTCATAGGGTCCATGCTAGCTATCATGAATCCATCAGAAGATCTCAAGCCGAACCTGGGATGGACCGCAGCGGCGAGGGACACGTCCGATTCGGCCGTCGCGAGCGTGTTCATGAACGGTTTGCCCTCGCGCCCCACTCGGTTGCACGCTTCCCTGCCCAGCACAGCATTCCTCATCGTCGCGTAGAGCTCCAAGGGCGAAGCAGGTCTGACGCGCATACCACTGACCCTTGTTATCGCTGGTGTGGTAATCGAATCTGTCTGCGGTATCTCCGCAAAACCTTCCATCAGTGTGAGAAACGACTCGTCGCTCGATACGGGGCCACCTGCTGCTCCGAGCAAGCACCATGGAGGCGATCTATCCTCCACCTTTCTCGGTTTCAAGGCCTTCCTGTCTCGGCCCTCACCGAAAAAGACTTCGGATGGTGCGCTCCGTAGTGCCTCACGCACCTCGGATTCAGTGAACGATATGACCCGGCTGCTGTCCAAGCAGTAGGCACCCACGTCCACCAAGAGTTCAAGGCCCGCATCGAAGAGGTCGTCGGCAAGAGTGTTGTCAGCAGATATTGGGTTGTCGGGGTCGAACTCTATCTTATACTCCCGCACCTTCTCCTGCACTTTAGGAGCATATCTTCGAAGCTGGTAATCGTTCTCACCCATCGGAAGGCCTTCAAGAGCCTTCTCCATCACATCTAGCACTTGAACCATCACATATCCCCCGTGCCCCTATGCTGCCAACTCCAACATTACATCGTCAAACATAAACCTTTAGCGTCCAAGGCTCAGAAGATTATCGAAAGGCATGTCAGCGCGCCATCGCACTTCTCGAATTCGCTCACCTCGACTGGCATCACCCTGAATCCCGCGCGCTTTACCAGGCTCTGAGACTCTTTGCGGCCGGCTGGCATCAGGACTGTGCCGTCGATCGTGAGGGTGTCGGCGGCATACTCCTCATCCTTCGGGACGACGATGACTTTCATGCCTTCGAGGGCGGGGTGGTCTGCGTACTTCTTCGTTGATATGAATGTCTCCTGTCCGAGGTAGGTCAAATGGCTCTTGAGATGCATCATCGCGTCGTCTCTAATCACGTCCACCTTCGCTTCCAGCCAGTCGCTCATCTGGCGAACGCCTTCCGCATTTGTTCGCTGGCTCAAGCCACATATCAGACGATCTGAAAGGTGCACGACATCCCCACCCTCGACTGTAGCGGGCGCATCGGCACGTTTTGTGATCAGGTGGTCTTTGAGTGCGGCCTCAACCGCGTCTTCCTCTCCCCTTCTGCTGGTCGCTCCCATTCGAGTAATCAATGCCTTCGACCCGTAGACGACAGCACAATCCTCTACGAAGCAAGCGTCCGGGTGCGTATCATCCGGCGGAAGCAGAATGATATCCAGTCCGATATCAGTGAGAGTTGACAGATATGCGGAGTGCTGCTTTCGTGCCTTGTCAAGGTCTACAGTGTTGCGCAGCGGGTGACACGACAGGCATTTGCTGTAGTTATTGCCCGGAGGACGCACAAGTGCTCTCTTGCATTTCATAAGAATCCTTCCATTCGATAAGCTGTTCAATGGTTGTCGCTCAATTCCGATTCTTCCTCTCAGCTTTTGCCTCCTTCTTCAGCCTCTTCTGGTCAATCTTGGTCGCCTTCTTCAGAACCTTCATCTCGAATTCCTCTTCGAACGTTCGCTCCTCTGACGAATCACTCACCTCGACATGAGCAACGGTTGCGGAATTGCCTGCTGGTCGCGCAGGCGTCTTCTCTTGAGAGGCTCTATGAGCATTCAGCCGCCAAACCAGTAGAAGCACCAGAACGAGGAGTCCGACCGCAAGGAAGGCTGCGAAATACCATCGCATCTGCTCGATCAAGGCATATGCCATGGCTACAACGGCAGCGGCTATGAGTCCTCCCAACACTTTCTTGAAGACGTCTTTGGTGTCCTCTCCTGTCCATGCCATCGAATTGACGAATGCAATTTGTCTGTATTAATTGTAAGCCCAGCGCCAAAAGAATAATTTTACCTGAGGATGGTACCGGGGACGATGTTGACCGATGAGATAGAACAGGCCATACGACTGTCGTCGCAAAGACTCCTCAGGGTAGCGATTCCTCCGGTCAGATTCTGGCTCCTGACCTATGTGATGGAAAAGGGGATTGAAGATCATGATGTTCAGAAGGCACTGGACGAGACCATGAGATACGGTCCCAGGGTGAAATTGTTGAGCGAGCTACGAGAGGACGGCACATGGCCCATTTCTAGCCAGAGGAAGGCAGAGGAGGACGCTGGACTAGGACCGCCTTACGGTTGGACCTACATCACAATGCTCAGAAACCAGTTCTGGCTGATCGAATACTGCACCGATCCGGATGAAGGGTATGTTGAGGAATCGCTGAACAAGATATTAACATGGCAGGATGAAGAAGGATATATCAGGGGACCGTCTGCAGATGAGATTCCTCGACCGCAGTATACTGGGCTGGCGCTGTCAAACCTTAGAGGACTAGGCAGGAAACGAAAGGATCCCGGTGTCAGCCGGATGACAGATTGGTTCTTCCGGACTCAAAGACACGATGGAGGTTGGAACATACCGTATCTGCAGGACATGAGATACAGCAGCGAATACAAGTCGATGCGAGTCGAGGAATTCAAGAACCTTGTTCGTCAGGGAAAGACCATCGAATACGTGCCTGAGGACTACAATCACGTCCCAAGTTGCTATTGGACTACGGTCGGTGTCATAAGAGGCTTGGGCTGGATCCTGTGTGATGAACGAATCGCCGATTCAAGACGCGGTGGGAGCTTCGTCCTCGACGGCTTCTTCAAGAAGAATCCTCATCCTGGGTCTAAAAGATCCGAGAATAACTGGAAGCGGTTGAAGTTTCCCGTGTATCACGGGAGTGCGCTGACCGCTCTCGATGCACTCACCTGCTTGGGATTCGGTGTTGAGGAACCCAGAATGGAGGAGCCCATAAGATGGCTACTGAACGCAAGGGCAAAGGACGGGTTTTGGTACCAATCGGAGCGCCCTCACGCCCTGAACGATCAATGGCTCACTGTCATAGCAATGAGTGTTCTTTCGTACTACTTGAAAGTGGACGAAGATTTTTCAAAGAGCGAACCGGAGGGGCCTTTATACCAGCTCAAAATGTCGTGATCTCCTCCTTGACCTCGAGATGTTTCGCGGGAAGCATCGATACGTACTTTTCGGCCGGCAGCTGCTCGGGCACCAGCACACCCTTGTCTGCAATCTCACCAGACAAGAGCAACTCAGCGGCGATCGCGCCTCCTGTCCCGACGAAGTATCCGGTGGCGTTGCTTTTCGCTAGGTCATAGGCCTTTTCGTGCGACATCGTCGCCCAGACCTTGACCAGGGCTTTCCTGCCGTCCTTCAGCCCTCTAACCTCCACAACGAGCCCTGCGAATCCCTTCACCTTTCCGATCATGTCGACGGGTTTCGGCATCAGGGATGTCACGACATCTATCGGGCGCACCTTCACTCCTTTCACATCGACCGGCTTGAGACTGTGCATTCCCAGCTTTCGGAGCGTGTTTGCGACCTTGGCAAAGACATCATCGACTGCTATCCTGAAATCCGCGTACTTGAGCCCATCGATGAAATGGGACATCAGAAACGTCTCCTCGTGTATGGTGTTGTAAACGGGAAGCGGTCCTATCGGTTCAGGAAATTCGTAGATCTGCCTTTCGTTCAGGGGGGGGACATAAGTTATCTTGCCGTCCTTGAATATTGCCGCTGGTACCGTCACCTCCTCGATCATCTCCGCTGGCGACCACAAACAGAAGAAGTCAATGCCATCCGCTACGGCGCTATCGCCGTCCATAACCCTGGCACTCTCGGCGCTATCTAGTTTGTTCGCTGCGTAGCGGGCGAACACATCCGATATGCCTGGGTCTGCACCCATAGACGTCAGTATTGTGACGCCGCGATCCTTGCTCCTCCTATTGATCTCCTCGAACTCTTCCATCGAATTCACTGACATCGAGTAGTCGATGTAATCGACCCCGAGTTCAATCGTCTTATCGATGACATTCTTGTTGAGTTCCGCAGGGATCGAACTGATCAACAGATCCGCGTCTGTCAGAAGGTCGCGTAAAACCTCCGAATCGGTGGCGTCAACCTTCCGCACGGAGATCTTTCCGCTGTCGAGCCGCTCCGCCATCGCCTCGGCGGCATCGGTCCATCTATCGGCCAAAACAAGTTCATTTACCAGCTCGTTCTTCTCTAGATGTTCAGCGCACACAAGCCCAGTTATTCCGCATCCTAGTTGTACAATCTTCATTATGTCGAACCATCAAGACCCTCATGTCACGCGCACCTAATAGATGTTGTCCAAAGACCATAAGGGAGCCGAGTTTCAATCTGGTGGCGAGAATCCAACAACATTTATTAGACATCATATATATTTGTGTATAGCGAGTCGAAGGATGCAACACCGTTTTACCCTCGAACTGGCATTCTCGAACATGGACGGACTCACCCTCACGTCACTGGACGGCGCCGATACGATCGGTGGCTCCAAGCTGTTGCTCGAGTACGACGGTCATGGAGCCCTCCTTGACTTCGGGATGAACTTCGCCAGGACGAACAGGTATTACGAGGAGTACATAAAACCCAGAAGCACGACAGGGCTCCTCGACCATGTGACGATGGGTACGATGCCTGACGTGAGAGGCATCTACCGAAGAGATTTGATGCATCCAAATCTAGTTCTTACAGGGAAGGACGTCGTGAGAGTGGATGCGGTTCTGCTGTCTCACGGGCACATCGATCACTCGGGCGACATCGGCTTCTTGAAACGAGACATCCCCGTGGCCACTACTGCAATGACTGCGGCGATTGTCAAGGCATCCGAGGATTGCACCAGAAACGAACCGGGGAGGGAGCCGATCTACTTCGTTGAAAGGGACCTCAGGGAGAAGAGAGGTGCAAAGCTCCTGTGCAGAAGCAGAGGAGGCATACTATGGAGGAAATACCACTTGCTCGACACGGCACCGACCGAATCGCTAAACGAGTTCTGGGCTTTCATCCCATCGCACGCGCTGAAACGGAGGCTCGACCCAGCCGAGACTGTCCCGGCTGGCCTCAGTCACGGATTGGAGGGCATCGATTGCGAGATGATGCCTGTGGATCATTCTATCAAAGGCGCATGCGCGTTCTTGCTCGACACGTCCAAGGGGCGAATCGTTTACACGGGCGATTTGAGGATGCACGGACTTGAGCAGGAAATGACGCGCGAGTTCGTGTCAAAGGCGAGAGCAAGCAAGCCATACGTGATGGTGATAGAGGGCACAAGGGCGCCAGGAGATCGCGAGGACGACTCGTCGACGTCCTCCAGCACCACGGAGGGAGAGGTCAGGGAGACCGCAGATTTGATACTGAGTGCTGTGGGAGGAGACCTCGCAATCGCTGATTTCGGTCCCAGAAACGTAGAACGACTGGAGATATTCCTCGACGCCTCCCGCAGATCCCGTCGGAGGCTTGTGGTGACCGCGAAAGACGCATATCTGCTGCATGCTATGCACATTGTCGATCCCTCAGTGCCGATTCCAGGGGGTGACATGCTCGTCTACGACTCCCCCAAGGGGTCAACGGACAAGTATGAGGAGTGGGTGGTAGAACATGGATACACCGACTCCCTTGTCCGGCCAACGGAAGTGGGAAGGTCGCCCGGAGACTATTTGCTATCCATGAGTTTCTATGATATGAAACACCTGATAGACATCAAGCCTGACAGGGGACATTACATATTCTCCTCGAGCGAGGCCCATAACGAGGAACAGATTATCGACTTCATCCGTCTCGGCAGGTGGTTGACCAGATTTGGAATCCGAGCACACGGATTCCGCATAGACGAAGAGGAGAAGCCCGTCTTCGAATCGGAAGACGGGGCATTACACGCGTCAGGCCATGCGAGTGCGAAAGACCTCACGAAGATGGTTCGCGAGATTGATCCGGAAATCCTCATACCTGTGCACACAGAGAATCCTAAGTGGTTCGAAAGAACCTTCTCTGGTGAACGCAAGGTCATCCTGCCAAAACGCTACGAGACAGTCGTACTGTGACTGTACTCGCTTATGAAGTCAAGAGGCTGTATATCATCTCTGCCGCCGCCAGATACACGCCTCCGGTGAAGATCGTCCTCACCGCCCGGGTCTTCAGCTTCTGCAGTCCCCACGTCGACCCCACAAGAGCCATTACGAATATGATCGGCGTGAGGGTTAACGCGAGGTCGTAATGGATCGTCACGCCCTCCCTTAGAGCGTAGGCGACGAACGCTGCGGGGGTGAGTATCGCACCCACCAGGGCGGACGTGCCGATGGCCTTTCTCGTCTCAAATCGGAAGACATAGATGATCAAGGGCACGCTTATGACCCCTCCGCCTATGCCAAAGCTGCCCACGAGGAACCCGGTCAGCACGCTGACTCCGAAGCCTGCTATCTTTCTGACAGAATCCTTTTCCATCGAGGAAGGGGCACTCCCGCGCTTGGCCTTGTACATGTCTCGGAGCATCTTGGTCGCGACGATCAGAAGCAACGCTGCGAAGCCAATCTTCACCATGCGCTCGTCGACTGTTGTTGTGAACATCACGCCCATTGCGACGCCGATCAATCCGCCGGCGGCGAGGAGCGGACCAAGTCTGAAATCAACCAATCCCTTTCGACTGTGGCTGTATGTGGCGCTCGCCATGGTGACGAATGCGAAGCACAGGGACAGCGGGACGATCTCCTTCATTACAAGGCTGACGAAGAACAAGTCCATTATCGGGACGTACAATTGTCCTCCCCCGAGGCCGAGGTTTGAATAGAAGAACCCAACCAGACCAACCAGTAAAGCGACTATCAGGAAGGAGTCCGTCCACATCGCTTCGAATGCCACGGACCGTGAGAAAGATTGGCTACATATTAAACAGGTATGATTCTACAGTTGTTCGAAGCTCTCGCCGCTACGGCGAAATTGTTGCGAACAAAGGCCACAACAATTCCATCGTCCCCAAACGCTTTAATATTC
>CP070736.1:964982-985949 GCA_020347645.1 Methanobacteriota archaeon
ATGAAGCGCCTGAACGAGGAGATGAAGCTACCTATCTGCGTCTTCGTGGACGGCGATCCGTGGAGTTTCCGAATACATGCATCCCTCGCGTACGGAGCGATCAAGACGGCGCATCTGTCCGAGTATTTGGCGACGCCCACTGCGGAATACATAGGCATCACCGCCTCGGACATATTGAACTACGATCTGCCGACCGACAAACTCAATGACCGAGACATCCAGGCGCTCAACGCGGAGAAGACGGACCCGCGGTTCAGCGACCAGTTCTGGAAGCACGAGATCGATTTGATGCTTGAAATCGGGAAGAAGGCCGAGCAGCAAGCGCTCGCCAAGTATGGCCTGGATTTCGTCACGGACACCTACCTGCCCGAGAAGCTCAGCGAGCTAGGCATCATGAAGTGAGCTGCTTCAACCGCTCCATGAGCTGAGGTTGTCTCCTGTGCCAGAGGTTATGCCAGAACTGCCCATCCACATCATCCGTTCCAGCGTCTGCACCACCCTGTAACCTCTCGACAGGGCGGCGTCTATTGCACGGCGCCTGTTGCCCGGTATAGGCACCATCAACTCGGGTAGCTCCGCTTGAGCTGCCAAGTCCTCCGCCGATGCGAGCATAGGGTCGAGAACAACGTTGCCGCGTCCCGGCAGTATGCCGATGCACCTTACGGCCGCGCCGCACATGCCCTCACGCCTCATGACGGTGTGCACAGTGCAGAAGCCGCAGTATTCACGGCCATGTCTTGCGAATATGGTGTCGCCCAACGACGACTTGCGAGTGAGCTCCACCTCGGAGGTATAATCAAGGCCCGGGCTCAGCGCGTCCGATACATGCCTCACGCTCGCGAGCAAGTGTCTCTCAGCAGATGGACGTTCCGACAGACGCTCGAAGGAGACTGCCTCGGGCGGCTCCGACGGTCTGTGGTTCTCTAAACTCTTGCCCATTATTATGACCAGTCCCTCAGGCCGCAATCCCAGCTTGAGATACATGCCCATGTTCTCCGATTGTTCCGGCATCGTCTCCAGACCGATGTCCGAGCACCCTCGGTCCTCAAGATGTCTCAGCGAGTGCTTCAGCAACTCCTTGCCCACACCGATGCCTTGGTACGAAGGGAGAACTGTAAGAGGTCCGACCCAGCCGGTCTTGCCCCAAACGTGTGAGAAGCTCGATCCTATGACGCCAGCGTGCTCGTCGACCGCAACAACCGCTCCGTCGGGGTTTGCGTGCAGGTACGCAAGTATGCCCATCTCGGTTCTGGGCGTGATCTTCGGCAGATCGGGATAGAGCTTGCGCGTCAATTCCTGCCAGGCTACGGAATCGATATTCCTGACATTGTCTATATCCTCGACCTTCATTTTGCGTACGATCACGGACGTCATGACACCTTACCTCGGCGGGCAGGCCCTTGTGGATGGTTCGTGTATGGATTGCCAGGATATCAATGTGGAGGACGACTGTAATTCGGACCTGTTAAATCCGAGGAGCTAGATTCCGAGCACGCCATGGAAATGAAACCTGAGTGCGTGCCGTGCCTCATAGGGAGAGTGCTGTTCGAGACGGAAGAGATAGACGGCTCGAAGTCGGCGGTAACCACGAAGATCGCTTCGAAGATGCTCGGAGAGCTGTTCAGCCCAGGGGCGTGTTCCGCGACGGTAGCCACCGAGGTGCATGAGGAGATCTACAGGATCATAGGCACGGACGACCCTTACAGGGAACTCAAGCGACGCAGCAACGAGATATCGATGGAGCTGTACCCCGAGGCTGAGAGGCTGGTGAACGCCGCTCCTGACCGACTGAGGGCTGCGTTCCTGTGCGCCGTAATCGGCAATGTCCTGGACTTCGGCATCGGGACTGAGTTCGACAGCCCGGAACGGCTGAAGAGCGAGTTCAGCAACCTCTTGTCTCAGGGGCTTGGGCACGATGACTCCGACGAGATACGCGGGGTTCTCGAGCAAGCCGAGGAGGTCGTGTATCTCGCGGACAACTGCGGAGAGATCGTGCTGGACAGGTTGGCCCTCAAAGAGATTGCGGAGATAGGGACTAGGATCACCCTCGTAGTGAAGGGAAGACCGATTCTAACCGATGCCACAATCGATGACCTCCAGGGACTCGGAATAGAATCCATAGTGGACGACATCGCTGAGACTCCAGGATTCGCGGTCGGCATCAGCGTGGACGCACTGAACGGACGGTTTGGCGACTGGCTGCGAGAGGCGGACCTTGTGATATCCAAAGGTATGGCCAACTACGAGGCGCTCTCGGAGACAGACATAGCTCCGATTGCTCACCTTCTGAGAACTAAATGCTCGCCCGTTGCTGAAAGCCTCGGCCTGGCCAAAGATATCAATGCGGTGAAGCTGTTGAAAAGCGGCGGGGTGAGCTGAACATGATAGACCACCTCGAACACAGGAGCTATCTAATCAGGCGAAAGGGCACATTCCGAATAGCAACAAGTGCTTCTGATACGGAAGACAACATCATGGTGAGGGTGGGCGCTGCGAGTGATTTCGGCATCGGCAACGCATCTCCGAGCGACGTCACCCACGAAACGAGGGGGACCATCGAAGAGTTCCTCGAACGGGCTTCCAGGAGCATGATAGGCGTTGACGAATCGGATCCTTTGGCGGTCCATCGCGCGCTGGAGTCCACCGCGCCACACAATACGTCAGCGAAGGCAGCGGTGGACATGGCCGTGTACGACCTACTGAGCAAGCGCAGCGGCGAGCCCCTATTCGAATACCTCGGAGGGAGCGGCGACGGCTCTGCCCTCACGGATATAACGATAGGTATCGTGGACGAGAAGGAAACCGTCCAGCGCGCGATTGCTCACTGCGGGGAAGGGTTCAGAGCGCTTAAGCTCAAGGTCGGCCTGGACCTGGAAGACGATATACGGCGCATGAAGGCGGTCCGAGACGCCGTAGGCTCTGGAATCGAGATGCGCGTCGATGCCAACCAGGGATACTCGGTTGAGCAGGCCGTGAGATTCTGCGAAGAGATGGACACCATCGACGTCGTGCTCGTCGAGCAGCCGGTGGACGCAAACGACTATGCAGGTCTGAAGAAGGTCAAGGACCGGAGTTCGATTCCAATAATGGCGGATGAATGTCTGAGAACGGTCGCCGACGCCAAGAGGGTCGCGGCCGAAGGGGCTGCCGACATAATCAACATCAAGCTTATGAAGAGCGGAGGGGTGTTTCCAGCCTTGACCATAGACGAGATCGCAAGCGACGCAGGCATCACAACGATGATCGGATGTATGGGGGAGATACAGCAGTCAATCGCCGCCGGACTTCACTTCGCCCTCGGCACCAATAATGTGAAGTTCATAGATCTCGACTCGCACTTTTCCATGATGGATGATCCTTCCTCGGGGCTTGTCTTCGAGGATGGGCGGTTGAGGGTGTCAGGCCTGCCTGGACTGGGAATGAAGACTGACCTGGACTGAGGCGCCCATTGACCAGCAATACTTATAGCCTGTATTCCCAATCCCCGTGCCCGCAACGGGGGAGTCGGCTGATTCAATGGCCAAGAAGATAAGTGACCTTCGAACTGCCGAGGAGAAGTTCAGAGCGCTCCTAAACAAACGCGATGACATAAACGCACAGGCTGCGGCCTTCCGATCCGAGCGAGACAGCATAAACGATCAGAAGAGAGACGTTCAAGAGAAGGTGAGGGAGGAGCGAGACTGCCGAGACGCACTGGTCGCTGAGATGCGCGCGCACAAGGAGCGGAGGAACGAACTTCAGCGGAAGGCCAAAGAACTCATCGAGTTCAAGAGGAAACTCAAGGGGAGGCCTCTGGGCGATTTGAACGATGAGATAAGGGCACTTTCGAAGCAGATCGAGGACCTGAGCCTGAAGCAGCAGACCGTACCCATGGCACTCCCTGATGAGAAAAAGCTATTGGACGATCTGAAGGCGAAGATGACGGAGCTAGAGCGAGTCAAGAAGATCCTGACTGAGCAGGAGAAGATTGTCAAGGAGATACACAGCATCGACCAAAGCATCGACGAGTTGTTCCGAAGGGCGGACGAGGAACACGAGAATGTCGTTCGACTATCTGACGAGAGTCAGAAGCGACATGATCGCGTCACGGCACTCATGAAAGACGTGGCGGTCCTCAAGGGCTCGGCTGACAAGAATCATGCGGAGTTTGTCAAGCTAAGGGAGGAGGCGGATGCGGCTCATCAAAAGGCCGTGGAGATGCGCGACAAGATCATCGAGATAAGAAGAGAACGCCGCGCCGCCTGGAAGGAGGAGCAGGACTCCATAAGAGCAGTGAACGAGGCCACACGGAAGGCGTTGGACGACGAGAAGAAGAAGGATAAGGCCGCCGAGGAGGCGCTCGAACTGCTCTTGAAGAGGAAGAAGGTCGAGATACGCTGAACTGTTTCCAGCTTCTGCGGACTTATCACGCACTCTTCTTTCTGCCCTTCGATCTCTTCTTTGGCTTCTCCTTCTCTTTTGGCCTGCTCCTGCCGAACACCAGCACGGAGGCGGTGGGTTCGATGTCCTCGTCTCGGCGGCCTCTATGGAGTCGACCGCGGACCCTCTTGGGCTCCTGCTCCTGCTGCGGCTCCTCCTCACCCTCGTCTTCAGAAGTGTCTTCGACTTCTCCCTCTTCGTGTCCGGTCTCTGGCTCTACCAGCGCTTCCTTGACCGGAGGTGGAGAAGGTTTGTCTGGAGCTTTGCCTTTGGACACGTAGATGTCCTTCTCTCCGAACCGCGTGAAGTGCAGGCGGTCGGTCTTCATCAACAACGCCATGGGGAGGACTATCTGGTCGCGAGTGAGCCCGGACTTCTCCTCGATCTGATGCATAGTCGCACCGGACTCTTCGGTCACCTTGAGGATAGTTTTGATGGCGTCGTTGACGTTGAACTTCTCGCCGCCCAAGCCCACCGTCAATTGTGTCCTTTGTTCCACTATGCTCGACAGAAACTCTTTCGTGCGCTTCTCGAAGTCTGCGGGGTCCTCCTTGAGCAGACGCCACAGATACCTCGTATCGAGGCCGAGCTGTTCCCAGCCGCGTATCTGGTCGATCCTCTGCCCCCTGACGAATTCCCTTCTGAGGCCGGCCGCCGCCACCTCGCTCTCCGGCCTCAGCTCCTGCGCGTGCTGATAGTGCATCACCGCTTCGTCATGCCTCCCGAGCTTCGATGTCAGCTTGGCGAGGTTGATGTGGGCGTCGAAGTTCTTCGGCATGAGAAGCATGGCCTTGTTGAAGCAGACCATGGCCTCTTCGGGCCACGCGAGGGAGACGTAGATCACTCCCTTGTTGTTCCACGCGTAAGGGTTCTTGGGATTGATCTTGAGTGCGCGCTCGTACGAGTTGAGCGCGACTGCCCGCTTAGCGTCGAACGCATTTATGTTCCCAACCTGACACCACGACATGTCATCCGCGGGGTCGATCTCGATCGCCATGTCGTAGTACATCTTCGCCTTCATATGCTCCTTGAGGCCATATAGGCTGTCGCCTTTCAGAGCCCAAGGGAGCGCGAAACGTCGTGCTATGCCGGCATCGAATGATATCTGCAACGCCCTCTCCGACATGTCGGCCGCAGAGTTGAAGTCGCCCTTCATTATCAGCGAATTCGCCTTGCGCAGGCGAGACCATATCGCATCGTACTGCACCTCACGCCACATGTACATGACCAACGGGACGAATGAGAATACTATGCCTACAGCCGCGAGACCTCTGTCATACTGGCCCAGCGCCCCACTCGGGAGTATGCCGACCTGTTCGTGAAACGCCACCAGGAATATGGCCATCGAACCGATCAACCACGCGGCGAAATGACCGTCCCTGGTCCTCATGAGCTCCAATGCGATGATGGAGAGGACCGCGCCGATGACCAATAGGGATAGGTTCAGGCCTGAGAATAGGTATACGCCGTCGTCGGTTCGGGCGACATCGTACGCTTCGTGCACGGGCACCAGCATTGCGAGTATCAGACCTACGCCGAACAATGTCACGAATATGACATCGCTCTCGTCAACGACCTTGGACGCCATGACGACCATCATAAAACCCAGGACTGCGAGAACGCTCAACAGGACTGCCGAGCCGCCATCGGATGGAGATATCATCGCCAGGGCCGCGATGCTTGCGACTGTGACCACGATACCGGTCTGACCCATTACTGTTCTCGGCAGAGGAATCCTGATCCGACCTGCCTTGCCGCTGATGACCGATGTCAGGTCGAACAGGAGATAGACGCCGACCAATAGGAAGGCGCCGGAGACGACGAAGAGATAAGAGTTGTATATCTCCCAATTTCCGTACCATGTCTCCCAGCTCAAGAAGAACTCTATCCCTGCGCCAATTACGACGGCGGCGTAAAGCAGTAGAAGATACATCCTCGGACCGCCGACCCAAGGCACGAACGGTCGTACTGACTCTCTGCGCTCGCTCAAAGGTCTGAGCAGTTTGGTGAGCGACATGCCCTCGGGCTCGGAATAATCCTCACCCGTCTCCTGACTCGTGGCTGCCATGTTTCTCTCCCTCGATTTTCTCTTCCGCGGCGATGTTCCCGTCTGAGGCTCTCCTCCTTCGCATAATGGCGAAGAACATAATTGTCACTATCGATAACGGCACTAATACGCTTTCGAACTCGGGGATAGGTACCTGACCTATGTTGATCTCCCCGGGAGTGGGGTCCATCCACTCCCAAGTGAAGTACTCGTCATCAGGCGTGCCGACGCGCCCGTAGGATTTGATATTCCACAAAGGTATGGTCACGTTGTCCACGAGCACAGGCACAGTCGAGTTATCGAACAGTTCGAAGAGTTCGCCTTTTACGGTGTTGAGATCAGTCACTAGCACCAGCTCCCCTGGATCGATGGTCGTACCCTCGGGATAGGTGTAAAGCGTGATGCCGTCAACAACAATCGTCCAGCCGCTCAAGTCGATGGTCTCCGTCCCGGTGTTGTAGATTTCGATCCAATCTCTGGACTGACTAGGTTGGGTGGCGAATATCTCGTTAAGCACGACCCCGCCGAACTCACGTATGCCGGACAAGGTTCCCGTAGGCAGAAACGCCAGAAGGTAATCCTCGCATCCGCGCCAGTCCTGTGCGGCAAACGTCACTGCATAGGCACCGTCAGTGGCGAGTGAAAGCCCCTCGAAGGAAGCTCCGACCTCCAGCTGATAGCCGTCTATGGCAGCGTCAACTTCACCGGTAACCACCCAGGTTTCGTCGATGTAGGAGTACTTCTTCGCAGAGAGGAGGGAATTGGCTTTGCCTGTTATAGCGATGAGCGTCTCCGAACCCCCAAGAGAGTAGCCTGTGCTTTGGTCGAAATCAGTGTCGATGAATATGTAAGCGAAATCCGCACCGAACTTCGTCATAGTCACATTGTCGATCGGTCCAGGTTCGGATATGACATTTGACCAACGCGTCAGTTCACCGGGGATGCCTGAACCCGCCATCATTGTGCCATCCACAGCAATATAGAAGTACGCTGATCCTCCGCCGAGTGCGGTCTTCGCGGCGGTGATGTCAACATTCTCGCTATCGAGGCCGGCTTCCGTCTTGGATTCGACGTCACCAACGTCGTCGCTCATCGTCGGTCGCATATTCCAGTCGGCGAAAGCACCGTCGACGACTATGCTCTCGGGCGTCGATCGGATATACGCGATTCTGGAATCGGTTTGAACGGTCTCGTATGTCACTGCGACCCTGGCGTCGGTGCGCAGCCCTGCGCTCCTGTCCAGGACGAGTCCGTAAGTGCCCGCCGACTCCTGAGAAGAGAATGTGGCGAGGATGTCTATCGTAGTGCGGACACCTTCCGTCAGTAGCAGCGGCCTATCGAAAGAGATCAAGTCTGCGTCGCCAGTGCCTATGACGTGCAATGACTCGACCGCTTTTAGCGTTGATGCGGTAAGGTTGCCCAGAGCCCTGAAGCTCAGGCCGCTCAACTCTACGGGAGGACCTTTCGATGTCAGCTCGAGCTGCAACATCAGCTCGTCGGTGTCACCTGTCGTCACTGGGAGGGCGCGGTGGTCCTCTACGATTCTAACGGCAGGGCCTCTGACGCCGAAGTTCACCTCGGACCAATCGTCTGGGGAGTCAGTATGGCGGGCGCACACCGAAACCAGGGATGATCGCGATAGGAGCTCTTTTGTTTCGAGTTCCAATCTGTCATCCCTGTAGGCCATCGCTACATGTCCTGTTGGCTTGAACCCTGCATAATCCTCGGAGCTGATACGCCTATCGAAGAAGTAGGATTCCTGCGTCACAACCGTGCCGCTCCACCCTATCAGGACAATCATTGAATCCGCGCCCAACCCCCTTACAGAATAGCCGGATGATGAGTTTCCGTCCACATCTATGAATATGTAGAAGCCGTCCGCACCCCCGTCGATGCCTCTGAACAGTTGACCGTCGGTCTTCAAGTAGAAGTAGGAAGAGGATGAATCCGCTTTGACGGCGTACTCAGCTATCGACACATCGGGGTTGCCAGCGTCCGGAATGTCTACGAACACTTCCGCGTCGAGCCAGTCGAGGAAGTAGCCGTCGATCACTACCTCGTCCGGCGGAAAGGTGTAGACGAGCACGTAAGGAATCGACAAGATTATCAGGCACAGTACAGCGACGACCAACAACCTGCCGCGCATTGCTACGAAGGTGTTCCCGAACCTTCTATGCGGGTAGGACACGCGGAGGCCGTTCGTGGCACCGCTGCCGTTCGTGAGGCCGTTCGTCAGGCCATTAACGAGACCATTAGTCAGGCCGTTTGTGAGACCGTTCGTCAAGCCGTTCACGAGGCTTTTCACGCGGCCGCGAGACTTGCCGTTGATTCTACCTCCGACAGATTGTCTGGGCTCACTCACACCATTGGTGAACCCTCTCGATCCATCGGGAGGAGTGGAGCCTTGACTGACATCTTTTTCCTTTTTCTTCAAGGCTAATCTCTCTCTACTTGGGGGATGAGGGAAGCCAGCGTCTGGCGGTGAGCGTTCCTGCGAGCTACGACCAGCTCCGATTGGAAACCCATCATCGCAGATGGCTTCTTTCTAGGGGATGCTTTGCGCGGCCTCTATCAGACTATGAACTCTCCGAGACTAAATTCTTTTGCCGTCCTTCTCAGAGCCAGGCACGACTCCGAGTCGCAACTGTTTAGTAATAGAAAGGCTCCCATCCGACGGTGCGCCGATCGCGGTCTGGAAGAGGGATAAAAAGGGGTTTGAACTCCGAGGAATCGTCAGAGCGTGTCGGCGACGGCCCATTTGCCGAAAGCCAACGACATAGAATCTTCGTCGTCGTAGACTTCAGTAATGGTGGTCTCAAGTTCTATCACGTCGCCGATATTGTACTCAGCCGAGAGGTTGGTGGCTGACGATACCTGTATCGAAAACAGTCCGTGATCAATCTCCTTCCAACGTAGTTCATCTTCATCAGCGATTGGCACGTAGAAATTTGTGCCATCATCGGGATTGTTCCACTTGTCTCCCAAGTAGACGAAGTACAGAGTTGTAACATAAACCGTGGTCTGCTCGACCGACTGTCGGTCGCTGTACATATCGACGATCGTGTCGCTAACGGTCTTGATGTCACCAGCTTCCCAATCGTCCGGTATCTCGAGGAGCTGCTCGTGGGTCGCGTCGTCCGAATTCTCCAGCTGGTCGAACAATCCCGTGAAGCCACCTCCTTTCTTAATGTCCACCGCGGCGATCATGACGACCCCGATGACTACGACTGCCACCACAACCAGCGTCAGCATGATCCCGATGATCTTCCTTTCCATATGCGCGTCACTCTCCTCGTTCCTTTTTTGACGGTTACGCCGAAGTGACGGATTGACCGCTTGAACGCGCTCCCAGCTCCTGCTGGTCCATCCCTTCTGCGCCAATGCAATTAATCGAGTTATTAGTATATAATTATTCGCACTGGCCATCAAGCTTTTCTAATAATCGGAGAGATGCCTCGTCAAGGGCAAACTGGACTCTAAGAAAATGCGAGGGTGCTGTACAGCACCCTGCTCAAGACTTCAGCTGATGACCCACCACACCGAACTCAGCACACGCTTGAAATCCTGGGCCGGATAGCCGCAGGGATGGAATGCATCGTATTTCAAGATTGTCGGGCATGGTCAAAGCCACGACCTCCGCTTCTGATGAACAGTCAAACGCCGCGTCTCAAGGCAATGAGTGGAATCACTTGCTCCATCAAAGCTTATTGCGAAAAAGGACATGCAAGAATTAGTAGAGATGATAGGTTTGCGCGTTTCCGTGCGGCTTCGTCGTTTCAAGCGGGAGAGCGTTCGGCGGACGTTGACCGCATGCCAACGAACACGAGAAGCACGCCGATGACGAACACCACTAAGAAACCTCCGGCGACTCCGACCTTGCTGCTCTCAAGGGCAGAGTTGATCGGATTCCACATGAGCATCACTATAAGCAAAATGATTCCGAAGAGGAATATCGACAATGAAACGCCTGGGGCTCTCCCGGGAATCTTCTTTCCGCCCGTGGCAGCCTTCTTTACGAACATGAATATCAAAAGGCCGACGATCAGCACGATGATGGGCAGCATGACGAAAAGCGCAAAGTTGTCTTCTATCGGCGGAACCCATGTCCAGTACCAGTCTATCAGGGCGGCGACCTGTGCGCCCAGTATTCCCAGCACTATCAGAGCGATGCCAATCACGCGGAAGTCCAATATGCTCGTTGGTATACCGAATGCGATATCGAACGGTTCGATCGCTTTGGCCTTGGCCCTTTCTGGGACTTGGCGCTCCTCGACCTCGATGATCTCCTCGACTTCCTCCTCCTCGAACTCCGCGCCGCAGTTAGGGCATGTGGAGATAGTGAGACTAATCATCTTGCCGCAGACAGGACACTCCGCGAGTTCTTCTTCCTCGAAAACGACTTCTTCCACCACTTCCTCCTCTTCGAACTCGGCGCCACAATTGGGACAGATAGTGACTTCGAGGCTGACGAGCGCACCGCAGATGGGACACGCAGCCTCTTCTTCTTCCAGTGACATTGAATCCACCTCTTAGGGAGACATGAATGGGGGTATCGTGAGCTATTGGATTCGCCATTTAAAAATGTTCCTCAGACATTTCGTGATAGAAACAGCATGAGGTGGCTCTGCCAGAGTCTCGTTGGTCTTGCGCACTGGCGCGTGCGCGTCGCACGATTTTTGCACAAACAAATATATGCATGAGTCATTACCGCACGCAGAGTGGACGCATGGTGGCTGACTCGTCCGAACGCATTGACCGCATAGTAAGATTCCTCGAGAGTCACGACGGCCAGCGGGTGGCCATATGTGCGTATTCCGTACTCGCGACGCTGGTTTTGTTGGCCTATCCTGGAACCGCAGCCGCGTTGGCCATCGGCATTCCTTACCTTTTCTTCGTTCCCGGCTTCGCCGTTGTGCGCCTCGTATTCTGGAGGAATACTTCGATCGAGGCGAAGTTCGTGTTGAGCATGGGTCTCAGCATACTTGTCGTCATACTGCTGGGCCTATTCCTCGTGCTGACGCCCATCGGTCTCAATTCAGACACCACGAGAGCTTCAATGATAGCCTTTTCGCTGGGTGCTGTTGCCCTCGAGGTGTTCGTATGGCCGGCGAACAGATGGGATCAGGAAGCGGAGGCTGAGGAGCGTGAGGAGAAGGGAGAGCCGTTCAAGGTGGACAAGGTCGTAGCCGCCATGCTGGGCACGGCGTTGGTGGTCTCCGCGATATCCCTGGGGCTCATCATCACTGCTGAATATCCTTCCAGAACTTACTACGCGATGACGGACGAGTGGGGCAGTGCAAATATCAACACCACCTACGATGTCGGTTCGAACCTGACACTGGTCATCGAGATGCACAACGGTGAGGACGGCGTGAGGGTGTTCTCACTCAACGCGTTCGGAGCGAACAATTCGACCGTATTCGCAGGACAATGGTTCAACAACACCCTCGAAAGCGGTGACACTTGGAATGTGTCCGTGACATTCCAACTCGACACGCCCGGAGTATTCCGGTTGGTCTTCATGTTGTACATCCAGCAGGAAGGCTATGCGCCTTATCTGTACAGCGAAAACCCCGTTCAGCTCTGGGTTGAAGTGATTGGCTGAGTCCTCATTCTTCCGAAGAGAATTCTTCCATGCCGAACTCCACTCCAACGGTGACTGATTTTTCGAGATCCCTTATCGACGAGATCGGGCTCTCCCGTGCTGCTATCTCGGCGGAGACCAACGAGCTTCCCGCGCTGATTGCCACTGCGCCGACCACGATGAGCAGCAGGAGTGAGGTGTCTGGTTCAAACGTGAGTGTGTGGCCGAACGCCGTGAACATTCCGGCACTAGCGAGCCACACAGCGACCGCAATCCCCGCGACGACTCCGACGGCTGAGCCTATGAGACCGTTCAGAAAGGCCTGAAACAGCACGATGACTCTTATGCGAGGTCTAGATGCCCCGATCGAACGCAGGATGCCCAACATACGCCTCGCCAACCTGATCTCCTTCGCGAAGACCGCTGAGATAGCGAGGCTTGCCAGCAGTGCTGATATTGCGCCCATAGAGAACAGGGCAACTGCGACGTTTCCTTCGGAAATCTTGGCTGCTTGATATATGGGGATCATAGTGCTCGAGGACAAGACTCCCGTTCCGCCATAACGCAGTGCTAGCTGCACCAAGTCCTGCTCGTCTGCGAACCAGGGCTCGACGATAAAATCGTGCGAAAATGTCCCCGCTTGTATCGAGTGCGTTCCGACCGCGATATCTCCGATGGAGAACGACACTGATTTGCGCTCTATCGGTCCGAGAGTGACGCTCAGGACGGTCCATGGAGAGGAATCCACGAAGACCGGCAAATCGATGGCCCCCACCGCCAGGCCAGCGTTCTCCACGACGATGACCCCCTGCAATTGCCCCGATTCACCGATGACGTCTTGCGACAGAGTGAACGCCATCACCGCTGGGATGAACTCATCCGAAATCGTTGCAGGGTCGATGAGCTCAACAGTCGAAGAGGCTCCGTCATAATCGATATGTGATGCTGTCAACGAGCAAATGCCCGCATCTGATATCATAATCTCCGCTTTGCCAGAGTAATCGGTTACGACCACGCTCTGGTCATCACCCATCGTGAACTCGACCTCCGCGCCAGAGATTGGGGCGCCGAAGTTGTCGACTATTGTGACATTGAACGGTGAGCCGGAGGGCACCCTCGGTGATGCGACGATCACGAGGAACGGGTTGACGACGGAGATGTTGAGATATGAGCTTGTCAGGATACCTCCTGGAATCTGAATTTCGAGCTGATGAGTACCCTCGGTGTCGAAAGAAAGTCTACTTTCGACGGTCGCAGTGGTGGAAGCGTCCAGAGACAAGCTGAACTCGTCGAGGAGCACACCATCGTCCGCAATGGTGAGGTGCGCATCACCTGCAACTGAACCCCAGTTGCGGACCTCCATCTCGACGATAACCTCCTCGCCAGGCACGACTGCGGTCTTGGACTTACGAACATCGAACACGGCAAAGCGCGCGCTATCCGGTGACAACACTTCCTCCAACCATGCAGGGTCATCCGTTGTCAACGCAATCTGGGAAGCAGTGTCCGAGGGCATGTTGCACAGATACCTCGCAACATCCTCTGAGACTATCAGCTCGTCGTCCAGATATGATCCAACATCGAACCATCCGGCCACATGAACGAACTCCACGCCAGTGGCGTAGCTTCCTGAGAGTGGTATAATGCAGGGAGGTTCTAGGTCGAGCCTGTCCATCAACCTAGAGCCTGTCAACGCGGATATTCGATCTGGCTGCGCTCCTGAGAGAAACGCCTTCTCTGCAGGAATTCGTCCGTCCGAGAGCGCTGAGTCGATGTCCATCCCTCGGATCACGAACGATTCGTCGCCCCAGGCCGAGAAGGTGACAATCTCTGCCCATGCGTTGGTTATGTTCTGTTGGTTCAGCAGCAACGGCACGATTCCGACATCTACCCGGCTCGAGAAGATCGTTGGAGCGTCGGCCGAATGAACGACGTAGTCTCCTGAGCCTGCGAACGCCGCCGGAGCTGACCGCAACTCGGACAATATCGATGATGTCGAGGTGAATATCATGATTGCAAGGGCGACGATGACAATGACCCTTCTCCGAATAATCATCAGAATCGTCCCACCTCCTGCAGGTCCGATGCTGGAGACGCGCGAGTGCTTCTGACGGACGGGATGATCGTTCCTGCGATTCCGGCTATCAAGGTCATCCCATACGCAAGCAACAGCAACCATTCCTCGATCTCAATCACGAACACCGAAGTGAACATGTGTGCTGACATGGTTGCGATCCCATAGGACAGGATGATGCCCAGGGCTAGGCCTAGGGCAGCCCCCCATGCCGTTATCAAGAAAGTGTCGATGAAGAGATAGGCGAGTATGCGCTTCTTACTGGCTCCCATCGCCTTGAGGATGCCTATCTCCCGTCTTCTATCGGCCGTCTCCGAACCTAAGAAACTGTACACTAGGACCGCGACGACGAACGATGACGGGATCAACACCCACATCGCAGCGGAGCGTATCCCCTGGGTTCCGGATTCGAGGAACCCGAGGATCGACAACATCGGCTGCACGGAGAAGCCGTCGTCCTGCAGCATCTCAATCTGCTCCGACGAGGGCGCCTTTACGACTGCGAAATTGAAATCCGAGTCCTCCGCGGATGTGAGAGACATCATGAGGTCGTGGCTACATAGAAGCCAGCTCGACGACACAATTGAGGACGAGAACTCTCCCGAAACTAAGATAGATTTGTTCTGTGCCGCCTCTATCATCTGGTAGCCACTGATGTCCAATGCGGTCCCAGCAAGCGTTTCATTCCCGTCGATCACGAGCGATTCGCCCATGACAGCGCCTTCGTCGACGAGGCAGAACGCCGTGAGGGAGGTATCAGCAGGCTCGACCCTTGCGAATGTGAATAGCCCGAACGCTGCAGCGTCAACAACCGAATCCACTTCCGTCCGATCGAACATCGTCGGTCCGTTCACGCCTTGATGAGTAACGAGGAGGTACTCCTCTTCGAAGTTGCCGGCTAGAGATTCCATAGAGGTCTGCAGCCCGGATACGATGGAGAAGCTCGCCACCACGAACATCGTGCAGAGGGCGACCATCCAGCTTGTCGATCGCGCTCTAGAGGTATACTTGAACAACGGGAGGGAGCGCATCACACTCGCCGGAAGATGTCAATGAACCGATAATATACCTTCTAAAAACGGGCGTCCGCTAGGTCGATTCGGCCACCAGCGACACGAGCTCGGCCACCTTCATCTCGATTCCCGCGCGCTTCGCTCCTTGCGATAGGTTGGTCACGCAGAACGGGCATGCTGAGACCAGCATATCGGCGCCCGTTGCGGCGGCCTCTTTCACCCGCAGCGAAGCCAAATCTTCCGCACGGTCGTTGAACTGGATCTTGAATCCGCCACCAGCGCCGCAGCACTGAGAGTTCTGCCTGTTGCGCGGCAGCTCGAGGTAAGACGACTCCGGGAACGACCTGAGGACGCGTCTTGGCTCTTCGTACAATCCAAAATGCCTGCCAATGTGGCATGGGTCGTGATAGGCAACTTTCGACGGCAATGGCTTCCTCAGCTCGAGCTTGCCGTCGGTTATCAGCATGTCAATGAACTGAGTCATGTGGTACAACCGAAAGCCGTGTTTGCCTCCGTATAGCTGGTAGTTGTGATTCAGAGTCATGAAGCACCCCGCGCAGGCCGTCACAACGGTGCCAACGCCACGTCTCTCGAACTCCCGCATGTTATGGGCGACTAGGCCATTCTCCTCGTTGGTTACGACATCCGTCTGCCCGGTGCGTATCAGCGGCGAGCCGCAACACCACTCATCCGTGCCTAGCACATCGTACTCCACATCGGCCGCATCGAGCACACGGATCGCGTCCTGGGCTATCTTCTGCTGCCTGTAGCTGGCGGTGCACCCAGCGAAGAACAGCACATCCGGGTTATCCGATCTGTCCGCACTCTTGGGCAGCCAATCAGCACGTCTTTCGTGTGCTTCGTCGTACGGGTTGTGTTTGGCCAAGATCCTCGTACGCAGGGCTCTATGCCTATCGAGAGGCGCGACGCCGTTCTCGACGAGCCATTGCTTGAGTTGCTCCCATCGATCATTGAACTTGATCTCCACATGACAGGCGATCTGGCAGTAACCGCACGCCGTGCAGTTGTACACCCTCTCTACGAACTCCTTCGACATCTTCGCGCGGTCACCGGTGAGCCTTTCCAGCAATCCAGGGTGAGCATACTTCTTCAAATGATACATCTTGCCTCGGACTCTGTAAGACTCCCATCCCCGACCGTCTATTAGCTGGATAGGGCAGACGAAATTGCAGTAGCCGCACTGAAGACATGCATGAGCGTCACGCTCTATCTCCTCCGGAAGTCTCCCAAAGCTCATTTGTAGGCCGCCTCTTCCGACGATGTGTCAAAAGACGGTAAGGGTCTGGCTGGTCGACGCGAGCCGTCTTCGTTCAGGTTTCTAGTTTCTTCTCGCCCGCCCATGCCCCATGGAGATTGCATCTCGCGACGGCTTTGAGCGGATGCAGATGTTGAAGCCGTACCGGAATCGTCACGACCGCGTCGGCCATCACCGGGGTGAGATCGACCCTGGCGATGAACGTCTGGCCAGAGTACAGCTCTATCCACTGGATGAAATGGCCTGGCTCGTTCGGGTGCGGCACCTCTTTGCCCACTTCCACCGTCACAGTGAAGAACTCACCCGTCTTGACGGCGCTCGGTGCCTTGATAGCAGGCGTGTGCTTCTTCTCGAAATCCGTAGCGTTAGCTGGGTCCTTCGCGGACTTGACCCCGCAGAAGGGGTCTGCCTCACACGTTTTTGCCTCATCACTCATTCGTCTTCCTCCTTTCGAACCGGTTTACGCCACGATTTGGGGCGATATAATCATTGCGCCGATTGCCACAGCCTATGTCCTTTTCTTACGCGGATACCCGTCGATCAGAGCGGATACTGACACAAACAATATGTAGCAGATTGAAACTCACGGCTCACGAGGAGAGTATACTGACTTCCAAGGCGGCCGCCCGTGGCACGCTTGCCGTCGTGGTCATGTTCGCGCTGATAGCGCCCGCTGTTGTCTGCAGCGCCGACGACTCACGGACGGATGACACCATCGTCGATTGGACCATCATGGTTTACGTTGACGGCGACAACGACCTGGAATCAAATGTGCTTGAGGATTTCGCCGAGATGGCCGCAGTGGGCTCTACCGGAAGGGTGAAGGTCGTCGCATTGGCGGACACGATGACCCTCACCGAGGGAACTCACTGGTACTTCATCGAAAAGGATGAAATCCACATCGACGTTGAAGCAGGAGTGCATATTTGTGACTGCCTCGAGTTCACGGGAGGATGCCCCGAGGAACTCAACATGGGGGACGGGGAGACGCTGGAGTACTTCACGAAGACCGCTGTGGCCAACGCTCCCGCCGACAACTACATGCTAGAGCTGTGGAACCATGGAGCCAGCTGGTATGGCATATGCGAGGACTGGAGCTCGGAACTCCCGGACGGAAGCTACGATTCCCTGACAATGGACGAGATCTCGGGGGCGATAGATGCCGCATATGGGGACGGGGTGCTGCCTGAAGGCGCGCTCAAAATCATCGATTTCGACGCATGTCTGATGGCAGGCGTCGAAGTGGCCTACGAGATACGGAACCTTGCGGAGTACATGGTCGCGGCAATCACCACCATCGCGAGACAAGGATTTCAGTGGGAGTGGCTCCTCGAAGACATCAACGCTCTGGAAGATCTCACGCCGCGAAAGATCGGCGAGACGATGGTCGATTCGTTCATGGAGTTCTACTCGCAATGCACCGGAAAGGGCATCGGGGGGTACCCGTACGCCTCCCTCTCGCTGATCGATCTCTCAGAAGTGGAGAGGCTCGCCACGGAAGGAGTAGACGACATGGCGTCCGTGTTGCTGGATTATGTAGAGGACAGCTTGCAGAAATCGGCAATACAGACGACCGAGCAGCACACACCACAGATACAGTATCTGGGAGAGCTCGACCCGTTCGTCGATCTCGGACTCTTCGCATTGGCGCTCGTTGACAGGATACCTGAGATGGGGCCGGTTGCCGAGCGCATTGAAGATATGGTCGAGAGCGCTGTGGTCTACTACGATTTCATTACGAGCGACTCGGGCGCGTGCATGAATACCATGGGTATAAGCATCTACTATACCTGCGCGTGGGGACAACTGTATGACTACGGCGAGCTGGCGTTCGGTAAGGATACGCAATGGGACGAATTCCTGTTCGCGCTGTCCGAGCAGCCAAGAGGGCCGTGAAGCACTCTCCCGCTAGACGAGAAAGCAAAATATAGTCCGACGCAATGGACGATTGGATACCGAGGCATTGTTTCGAGCGTTTCCAGCCTCTCAAACCAGGAAACGGCGGATTGGGAGGTTGGTATCGTGGTCGGCAGCGAGCTTAAGACGAAAGCGCGTAGATGGCTGGATGCTATTCGTCCGTATCGAAGCTCCCACAGAGAGACGCGTTTTCCATTCTTGTCGACAAGCTCAGCCCTCCTCGTGATCGACATGCAAAAGTATTTCCTCCACGAGGGCTCACACGCTTGTCTGCCGATGGGTAGGGCTGTGCTGGAAAACGTCCAGAAGCTCGTGTCCTGCTTTAGAGGTGCGAACAGGCCAGTAATCTATACGCGGCACGGCCTCCTCGACGACGAGCCTGCAGGCGTGATGGACCGGTGGTGGGGCGACAGCCTGCGATATACGGACCCTCTTTCTGAAATTGCCGCTGAGATAGCGCCCGTCCAAGGAGATGTGGTCCTCAGAAAGACCAGATACAACGCGTTCATTCGCACATCCCTCGATTCGGTATTGCGCGCAGCCGAGGTCGAAAGACTGGTGATCACAGGAGTGATGACTCATCTGTGCTGTGAATCGACCGCGAGGGATGCTTTCATGAGGGATTTCGAAGTCTACTTCGTCGTCGATGGAACGGCTTCGAGCGACGAGGAACTGCATCTCTCGAGCCTGAGAACCCTTACGGACGGCTTCGCAATACCCGTCACGACGGAGGAGGTGTTGGAATGGATGAGACGGTGAGAGCGGTCATCATCGGTGCCGGACCGGCCGGGGCTGCGGCTGCGATGTATCTCAAGCGCGCGGGTTTGGAACCCCTTCTCCTCGAGAAGGCAGAGCCGGGAGGATTGCTGCACGAAGCCAATCTCGTGGAGAACTATCCAGGCTTCCCGGAAGGAGTGGCCGGCAAAGAGCTGGCGTCCAAGATAGCTGCGCAGCTACATCGCCTCGACGTGCGCTTGGAAAGGGCAGTAGCGGAAAGAGTGGAGACCATCGGCCAGGCTTTCGAGACGCAGACTGATGATGGAAACTACACTTCGGAAGCCGTTATCATCGCGACTGGGACCAAGCCCAAGAAGGCTTATGTATCGGGCATAGAGACCATAGAGGGCAAGCGCCTCTTCTACGGCGTTTCGTCATTGCCACAGGACGGCATAGGGGAAAAGCGCGTCACAATCCTTGGAGGAGGCGATGCAGCATTCGACTATGCTATCAACCTTAGCGACAAGGGTGGTCTCGTGACGATACTTACTCGGTCTGAGCCGACTTGTCTCCCTCTGCTGGCGGAGAGGGCGCACGAACGGCGTGTGAAAGTCTTCGTCGGCTGCACCGCGACCGCGTTCGCCGCAAGGCCGAATGGCGTGGCGATAACCTGCATGAACGATGAGGGACTCCGAGAGATCGCCTCCGACTACGTCATCGTTGCCCATGGGCGGGAGCCGCAGCTTGATATACTGGACCCAACCCTCAGAGGGAAAATGGTCACAGACTATCCGCCAAGGACTGAAATTCCCGGGCTCTTCCTTGCTGGGGATGTCGTCAGAGGGAAGAATAGACAGGCCGCGATAGCCGCGGGAGACGGCATCCTGGCCGCCATGATGATCGACCGATACTTCAAGAACGGAGGAGACAAGCATGAGGGTAATCGCTGAGTACGGCCGGGATGACCTGGCCAAGGTCTATGTGGCGCGAATGAGGGAGACGGACGACTCCGCCTGTCGGGGAGAGCATATGGTGGAGTTCGTCGAGTCGCTCCAACCACCGAATCCACGGAAGAAGAAGTGGGTGCTGATCGTATCATCTATGTTCGGATGCCCGATAAGGTGCAAGATGTGCGATGCGGGTGGCAATTACTCCGGCAAGATGACCGCTGAGGAGATCATATCACAGATAGACTACATGGTTCGGCTGAGGTACGCCGACGGCAAAATACCCTGCTCGAAATTCAAAGTGCAGTTCGCGAGGATGGGCGAGCCGACGCTGAACCCTTCCGTGCTGGAGGCGCTCAGGATGCTCCCCAAGGCGTTCGACGCGCCGGGACTATACGCGTCCCTCTCGACGGTTGCGCCAAGAGGAGGGGGCGCGCCCGACTTCCTCGAGGAGTTGATCGACGTCAAGAACGACTGCTACTCCAACGGCAGGTTCCAGCTCCAATTCTCGATACATACGACCGATGAGGCCAAACGAGACGAGATGATACCGACCAAGAAGCTGTCGCTAGAGGAGATAGCTGCTTTCTCGGAACGCTTCGTAGACTTGGATGCGGGGGACAAGAAGATCACCCTGAACTTCGCTCCCGCAGAGGGTTTTCCAATCGATGTGGATGTGATAAGAAGGCGTTTCGACCCTGCGATGTTCATCATCAAGATGACACCGCTGAATCCCACAGTGCGGTCCAGGGAAGAATCTCTCAGATCGGTCATCGATCCAAAAATGGATGACCCTTCGCGAGGACTCGTCGATGAGTTCCGAAGGAACGGTTACGATGTCATACTGAGCATAGGAGAGCTCGAGGAGAACCTGATAGGCAGCAACTGCGGGCAGTTCATCCAACGCGCGATAGATGCCGAGGAGAGACCGAGGGAGAGCTACGAGTTAGATCGCTATTGCGTTGAGGGTGAT
>CP070736.1:986049-1005824 GCA_020347645.1 Methanobacteriota archaeon
CGCAAGAGACCGAGCCCCATGGTTTTGTTTCTCAGGGATGCAGGTATAGCGTTGGTGTTCGTGGTTTCGATTCTGTTGGCGATGTATGCCTACACGGGACTGTGGCCGCCGTTGGTCGTCGTAGAATCCGAGAGCATGATGCACAGCGAGGACAACACGAGTTACATAGGAGTCATAGACACGGGAGACATGGTCCTTGTGAAGGATGTTGACCGCGCGGAGGAAGTTGTCACATACGTGGAAGGTTTCGGTACTGGGCATCGAACCTACGGGGACTACGGAGACGTCATAATCTACAACAAGATGGGGAACACCGCGGACACGCCCATAATACACCGTGCAGTCCTTTACCTTGAGGTGAACCCGGACGGGGAGAGCTACAGTTGTGAGGCTTTGAGGGACCTGCCTTCGGACAAGTGGGCTTTGAGCGACCAGATGGATTCGTGGGACCATCTCACACGCGCAATCTACATTTACGATTACGGCTACAGGGATGCGACAGTCGTCATAGACGTCGGAGACATCCTGGACGCATTCAGGACGCGCGCGCCCAGCAGCGGGTTCATCACGCGGGGGGACCACAACACTTGGATTGATCAGAGATACCACGACGCGTACTCGCCGGTCGATGAGTCGTGGATTGTCGGCAAGGCGCGAGGGGAAATCCCATGGTTCGGCCTTCTCAAACTGTGGTTCTCTGATACGCTGAGGAGCCCGGCGCCAGACAACAGCGTAAGGAACCTGTGGATTTCCATTATTCTGATCGTTGTCACCCCGATAATCCTCGATGTCATACTTACTTACCGTGTGAGGAAGCGCATATCGAGGAAAAGAGAAGCCGCGGTGAGGGACCATGACAGAGAACGCCGTGAGGAAGCGGCGGCCCCGTCTTCCGAAGAGGTGGAAGAAGGAGAACCCCCCGCCCCGCCGTCGGACGGCGGCTCCGAGGAGTCGTCGGATCAACCCGAAGAGATCACATGAGGGTCGTCTGATAGCGTATCCTGTAGTTCCTGAGCTGGCCGATCGTATCGTCGTCCTGGAGTATTGTCTTGGCCTCTTCGTTCGGAACGCTGAGCTCGATCTCCTTTGTCCGTCCCCCGCGGCCAAAGGATTTCACACGTGCATGAACGAGGCCCAGCATATCGAGCTCGGAGATCAGGTCTGTGACTCTGCGTTGCGTGAGAATAGCGACCGAGGTGCATTGACAGAGTTCCTTGTAGGTCTCGTATAGGTCGCCGGTTGTTAGCTTGGCGTTCCCTCCTTCATCGTTGAGCACCACCCCCATGAGGACCAACTTCGATTGGAGAGGGAGGGTGCGGACGGCCTCCGTCACGCAATCTAGCTCGATCTTGTTCTTTGCTCTGGTGACGTCGCACTCCGTAACCGTTGGAAGGTTGTTCCGCTCTGCGGTTTCCGCGGCGACCCGCAAGAGATCGAGAGCGCGTCTGGCATCTCCGTGCTCCTGGGCTGCGAGGGCTGCGCACAGGGGCACAACTGACGCATCCAGCACGTTCTCGTCGAAGGCGAGCTTGACTCGCTGGCTGAGGATGTCCCTGAGCTGTTCCGCGTTGTAGGGCGGGAAAACCATCTTCTCTTCACTCAAGGAGCTGCGGACGCGGGGGTCGAGGAACTCGGTGAACTTCAAATCGTTCGATATTCCGATTACGCTGACCTTGGCGTTTTTGAGATCGTCGTTGATCCTGCATAGGTGATACAGTACATCGTCCCCGCTCTTCGACACGAGTTTGTCAATCTCGTCCAGCACGATTACGATCACTCGACGTGCTTCGTCGATCTTCTCCCTGAGTATGTGGTACACGCGTTCGGTGCTCCACCCAGTGAAGGGGATCCGGCTCTCGAAATCGTGTATGAAGAGGTTCCCGAGGTTCTGAAGAACCCCGTACTGCGTGTCGACGACCTCGCAATTCATGTAGATGAAATGGACATTTCCGGCTCCGGCATTCGCGCGCTCAAGCTCCTTCCCCACGTACTTCATCGTGGCAGTCTTGCCGGTGCCTGTCTTGCCGAAGAGCAGTATGTTCGATGGGCGCTGCCCCTCTAGGGCGGTCACGAGTATGGAGGCTAGTTGGTCGATCTGCTCTTCTCTATGCGGAAGCACGTCCGGCAGGTAAGAGGGTCTAAGAACATCCCTGTCGCCCCTGAAGAGCGACTTTGGTCGCATGAATTGTTGAAATATCGTGTCCTGCATTCACTTCCCCCGCATAAGAAGAAAAGCTCCTCCCCTCCCTCCAAACTTCATGTGCAGCCGGGTTCGCACGGTCCACGTGAAACTGAGGGATTTGGGGAATAACGGGGAGCCTACTTAAGGGTTAATATTATCCTGCGAATCCATTTTTTCCGTAGCCTCAATATTTTGGCGATTCGCGTGTGCCAGCATGTGATGCAAATGTCCTGTTACGAATAAAAACCCTATGTCGCCGTTATCCGGATTTTCAGGGGACCCCCCTTTGTTTCGAGTGGAAGACTTCAACGCCTTGCGGGAGATTGGTCTGTGGTTATTGTCCCTATAGGAAACGAAGGTCCGGTTCCGTGATTTCGCTTGGAACTTGCTGAAAGGCTGATTAAGATACTCGCAGTTACGTAGCCGATAGGATGATGAGGACCGCGGTGCTGCTGTCCACCACAGAGGACATCGAGGAGATGGAATCTCTGCTCAGGACTCTGGACATAGTGATTGAAAGGGTGTTCATACAGAAACGGTCATCGCCGCATAGAAATACATTTCTTGGATCTGGAAAGATCAAGGAAGTTGCTGAAGAGTTGAAATCGTCCGAATTTGATTTGCTGGCTGTAAACGGGATGTTGAAACCTTCGCAACATCACGCGCTTGAAATGTTGTTCAAGAAAGAGTGTGTAGACAGAATCGGAGTCATTCTGAAGATCTTTGCGGAGCACGCTCATTCGAGAGAGGCGAAGAGGCAGGTAACGCTTGCCACATTGAGATACGAAGTCCCGTTTCTCAGAGAATGGATCCACAAAGCGAAGAGCGGAGAGAGGCCGGGATTTCTGAGCGGTGGCGCATATGCGACAGAAGTGTATTACGAGCACTCAAGAAGACACATACGCAAGATTGAGAGGGATTTGGACATCAGGTCACGGCAGAGAGAGCTGAGTCGAAAGCGGCGTAGACATGAAGGATATTTTCTGGTTTCTCTAGCGGGATATACAAATGCAGGAAAGTCGGCGATCTTGAATGCCATGTGTGAATCCGAAGTAGAAGTGGACGGACGTTTTTTCTCTACGCTCTCTACTACGACTAGAAGGCTGAAAAGGTCTTCAGAAAACCTGCTTCTCACGGATACCGTGGGATTTATCAGCGACTTGCCTCCGGACTTGATAAACGCATTCAATTCCACACTAGAGGAGATCTTTCTTTCCGATTTCATCATTCTCGTAGTAGATATCAGCGAGCCGTTGCACGTTGTTCGAACTAAGTTGGCCACGTCGAATGCGATTCTCACACCGCGACTTCAGGGACAAACGGTCCTCGTAGTCGGAAACAAGGTGGATAGACTGTCTATCTCTGAAAGAAAGCAAATCCTGAAAGATCTAGATTCGACGATTTCACATTACGCAATCCTCCTGGTGTCCGCCATCACATCCGAAGGACTTGATGCGTTAGTTGACATTCTCGAGGAATCCGTCGCAAAGGAGTGCGAGATAGTCGCACGACTCCCCATTACAGACGAAGCGTTTTCGTTGGTCTCTTCACTTCACAACATTGCAGATGTAGAACAGACGACATCCTCTGATCATACGCATCTGAGACTGACTTGCTCAAGAAGGAACATGGAAAGGATCAAATCAAAGATTCAATCGGCAGAAGGCAAGGTAATTGCGGTCCACAGCCGTACAATCGAAAAGTAGGGTCGGAAAATGACAGCCCATCGGAAATAGAGGGGGGCCCCTCGCCACCGAATCATTCATCATTTGATGTTGAACCGGCGCTTCATCTCAAGGACTCTGTCTTCGAATCGCTGAGGCAGCGACCACGCAAGGTATTCAATCTCGTCCAGATTCTTGACGAACTTGGCTTTGCTCGGGGTGGAAATCAATCGCGCAAGACTTCGAGATTTCTTTATGTAGTCATATAACCACCAGATTCCTCCAACCAGCAGGATTGGGCCTATCACGATCAGCCAGTACGCCCATCGTCCGAGGGGAGTGGTGACGTCCTCCAGTATCGACAAGCCTCCGGGCAAACCGTCAGAATAGAACACCCCTCCGATGCCGATCAGGGTAAGGAATATGGAAAGCATGCATATGAGGCTACATAGCTCGAGTCGATATTCGGTTTGAAGGCTTTTCCCCACGATTTCACCGACGCCTACCCGTAATTCTCTGCGCCTTTTAATCATTTCTCACCCGAGTTGCTGGCTACAAGTATCCAAAGGATAATAGTCATAGCGAACCAGAATCCCACACGTGCCCAGTGTGCAAATCGACCATAGGTCTGTGAGCGGAGTTCTGTTGGCCGCGATGACCGCTCTGTGCGGGCTGACATTGAGCAGCAGCCCACCATTATTACAGGTTTCCGAGATGGGCGCAGTCGAAGATGGCACGCCTCTCCAAGTGTGCGGGATCGTGGCAGACATACGGGATTTCGAGTCCGGTTACACCTCGGTTCTTCTCGCGGACTACCTCTCCGGAGATACAGTCTCCATAATGATAGGTCCCGATTCAGTACGGGCAACGGCAGTCGACTTTTCCATCGGGGACGAGATACTCGTGGAAGGAATCGTATTTACAGGTCCTCCACGCACGACAATATTCTCAGATTCCGAGGATGCGAGAATTCTATCAAAGGCCGAGTTCGCGATGAGCCTCGAGTTTCTCTGCGCCAATTGGCGTCTATTCGAATTCGACCGGTTCAATGTGTCTGGGGTGATCATAGCCGAGCCGGACGCCGACAGCCTCTCGCTGGCGGATTCGTTGAGTGAATATCGGATTCGCATTCGCCTTGGTTCCAGCTCCGTAGCAGTCATTCCAGGCGACGAAGCCGTACTAGACTGCACGCTGCTTCTCGACGTCCAAACAATGAGCCTGTTTCTGCATGTATGGTCTTCCAGAGCTCCTGCAACATAGCAACGCTTTTTTGTGTCGCTTCCGATGCTCTCCCGTGGCCGCCACATATCTAGCCTTCGACGATACCGATTCCCCAGAGGGGATGTGCACCACATATCTTGCCGTCCTCATGCTTAAAGAGTTGCGAGAATACGATCTGATCGGCCTCCCCCGGCTGGTCCGTCTGAACCCAAATGTTCCGTGGAAGACCCGAGGGAACGCCGCTGTATGTTTGCCGTTGGGGAGGGGGGTCGGCACCTCCGACTACTGCGGCGAGATCGATGGGATCGCGGTGCAGTCATACAGGAGAGGGACCCCCGCAGATCCAAAAGAAGTCCTTGCGGTCGCAGAGGCGGTTCTAGAACGCGAGGCCGAATTCGACTGTGATAAGACAAATCCCGGAATCGTATGCACTAACCGGCGGCCGTCACCGAGGATGTACTGGCGTGCGGTAAGAGGCATCGTTTCGTTGAGTGAAGCCGAGACTCTGCTTGATGAGTGTGGAGCCCAATGGAGGAAATACAAGAACGGGCGTGGCATCATCGGAGCCTCCTCCTCCATCTCTTGGCGGCCACGGGATAGGACTTGGGAAGTCATCGCATACAGGCAGGAGCACAGAATTGGCACCCGCCGCGAGATAGATCCGTTGAGCGTAGTGGAGATGGACCGAAACACCGTCAACACATTCAACAACTACGACTACGAGACAGAGCACGTCGCTATAGCACCCTCCTCCCCCTGCCCCGTCCTGTTCGGCATAAGGGGCGATTCGCTTGATGAGCTGTTGAGTGCGAGGAAGATGATTCGAGGAGAGGCCCCTTCGTCGTGGTTGGCGTTCCTCAGTAATCAGGGCACCGATGACCATGTGGTGGACGCCCGCATCGGAGGCCTTTCCGCGGGCTTTTCCGCGCGCGTCCGAGCGTGCGTGACGCAGCCCCCACGGACTATCAAGGGCGGGCACGTCATCTTGCGGGTATCCGATGGCAGAGAGATCGACGCGGCTTTTTATGAGCCGTCTGGATCTCTGCGCGATATAGCTAGACAACTGATCCCTGGTGACCGCATCATAGCACACGGCGCTGTTCGCGATGACCCCCGCAGCCTCAATGTGGAGAAGTTGCGAATAGTGCACCTCGCGGAACTGCGACAGAAGACCCACAATCCCTATTGCCCCGAATGCTCGAAGAGGATGGGATCGATGGGGGCAGGAAAGGGATACCGATGCAAGATTTGCGGAGGGCACACGTCCGAATCCGCAGCCGTCACCAAAGTCGTTCCAAGAACGGTTGCATGCAGATGGTACGAGCCGCCTGTCGCCTCTCGCAGGCATTTGTACATGCCCGTACGGCGCATGCCGGGCGACGACATCAACAAGTTATTATAGAGCTCGAAATCATGCTTCATGAAATCGTACGAGGCAACCTACATGGAGCAACCAATTATTCTCAGTGCGGCAAGGACGCCAGTCGGCAAGTTTGGAGGAGGGCTTAAGAACATCAGCGCCCCCAAGCTCGGAGCACTAGCGGTTCGCGAGGCCGTTGAGAGATCGGACATTGATGCATCGACAATAGAAGAGTGCATAATGGGCAACGTCATAACCGCCGGGCTGGGACAGAACCCTGCCCGTCAGGCAGCCCTCTATGGGGGTCTGCCGCCCGAGGTATCGGCGCTGACAATCAACAAGGTCTGCGGCTCAGGACTCAAGGCGGTCATGCTGGCATCCGATGCGATACTGGCAGGCAAAGGCAGGGCATTTGTTGCTGGCGGCATGGAGAACATGACCAATGCCCCTTTCCTATTGGAGAAGGCCCGATTCGGATACAAACTATTCGATTCCAAGCTCGTAGACGCAATGGTACGCGATGGCCTATGGGATGTCTTCAATGATTTTCACATGGGCAATACGGGGGAGATCGTTGCAGAGAGGCACAAGGTTACCAGAGAGGCCGCAGACGAGTTCTCCCTGTGGAGCCACCAGAAGGCCGTGCGCGCGTCGAAGGAAGGGGCATTCCGCGAAGAGATCTTCCCCGTCGAAATACCGTCGAAGAAAGGACAATCGGAGCTTTCCAGCGACGAAGGCCCCCGTGAAGATACCAGTCTGGAAGCACTGGCCAAGCTGAAACCGGTCTTCAGGGAGAACGGCATACTGACTGCCGGCAATTCGTCCAGTATTAATGACGGCGCGGCAGCCCTCGTCGTCGTGAACCGGGAGACTGCTGAAAGCGCTTCCGTAAAACCCCTAGCGAGGATAATCGATTATGCGAGCGCCGGCACGAAGCCGGAGTTGATAATGGAGGCCCCCATCCCCGCAGTGAAGAAATTGATGGATCGGAACAACCTCAAGATGGCCGACATCGACTTGTTCGAACACAACGAGGCGTTCTCGAGCGCGTCAATCGCAGTCATGAAGAGCCTCGAAGTACCCGAGGACAAGTTCAACGTAAACGGCGGCGCGATATCCCTAGGCCATCCTATCGGATGCAGCGGTGCCCGGGTGCTCACGACGCTGATATACGCCATGAAGGCCCGCGGTGCCGGGCGAGGCATCGCTACACTGTGCCTGGGTGGAGGAAACGCAGTTGCCATGTTGGTGGAGCGCTGAAAGAACGGGATGCCCGAAAACCAGATAAGCGAATTGTCGCTACCCCCTGACCAATCACCACAGGAGAGTGCACCCATTGAACGTACAGCAGATGCTGCAAAGCATCGCGAACGACGAAGAGAGGGTCGTCGCGACGCTATGTGACATGTTGAGCATCAACGCCGTTGGACCAGAGAACGGAGGACCGGGAGAGACGGAACGCGGTGAGTTTCTAGTATCGCTTGCGAAAGCGCTCGGATTCGAACACATAGAGCTGTATATGTCTGAGGATCCACGAGTCCCTTCCGGCAAGAGGCCAAACATAATCATCAGGGTGAAGGGAACAACCGAAGCCAATGTTTGGGTGGTGACCCACATGGATGTGGTTCCAGAAGGCGACCTAAGCGCGTGGACCTATCCCCCTTTCGAACCCAAAGTAGTCGATGGCAGGGTGTATGCGAGAGGTGCGGAGGACAATGGTCAGGATTTGATAGCCTCGTTGTTCGGCCTCGCCGCGCTCGTGAAGGCAGGCGTGACTCCAGAGTGCAACATCTGCCTTGCCTTCGTATCAGACGAGGAGTACGGCAACACGCACGGCATCGATCTCCTTCTTGAGAAGGGGTTGTTCAAGGAGGGCGATTTGATCATCGTGCCAGACCATGGGTATCCCGATGGGGCGTCGATGGCCATCGTTGAGAAGAGTGTCGCGTGGATGCGCGTGGTCGTCAAAGGAAGACAAACCCACGGTAGCACCCCGGAAAACGGCATCAACGCCTTCGAAGTGTCTTCGAGGTATCTTGTAGAATGCATGGACCGACTGAGGTCTAGATTCTCGAAGAGGGACGCGCTGTTCGATCCCCCGCAGAGTACTTTCGTCCCGACAAAGAGCGAGCCCAACGGGCGCAACATCAATACCGTCCCGGGCAGACAGGAATTCGCCTGCGACTTCCGCGTTCTGCCCGACTACGATCTCGACGATGTCATGTCAGAAATGAGGGCGGTCGCGAACGAACACGAGAAGATGTCCGGAGCGAAAATCGAACTCGGTTTCATCGACAAGTCCTTGTCTGCGGGCAGCACCTCCCCCGATGCCGAGGTGGTCATGCGACTGAAGCGCGCGATCAAATGCGTGGGAGGCTTCGAACCGAAGCCAACCGGCATCGGCGGCGCAACGTTCGCCAACCCGTTCAGGAGAGCCGGCCTCGATGCCGTTAGCTGGTCAACGATTCCTGGCACCGGCCACGATGCGAACGAGTATATCGAAGTTACCGGGCTGATGTTCGATACGAAAGTCTATGCCATAATGTTTGCCGGAGAAAATCTCTCCGATGGGTGAAGGCGCCGCTGATGTGACTTCACTCATCTCCGAATATCCTCATAATCATCCAGTCCGGGTCGAAGCGATCGAACTCGTCGTATTCCTGACCATAACTGACGTAGGCTACGGGCTTGCCGATAGCGTCGGTTACCGAGAGCGCAGCTCCCCCCTTAGCGTCCGCGTCAATCTTTGTCAGGATTATGGCGTCAATTCCTATTGCGTCGTCGAACCTGCGCGCTTGCTCGACGGCGTCCGATCCCGCAAGAGAATCTCCAACGAAGAAAACCACATCGGGTTTGGCGACGCGTCGAATCTTCTTCATCTCCTCCATGAGGTTCTTGTTGGTCTGCATTCTGCCCGCCGTATCGATGAGCACGAAATCCTTCTTCCGCGCTCTAGCATGTTCGACGGCGTCGTATGCAACTGCAGCAGGATCACTCCCGGCTTGATGTTTGATTATCTTGCACCCAAGCCGTTCGGAATGGAGGGTAAGTTGCTCGATTGCGCCCGCCCTGAAAGTGTCGCCCGCAGCCAGGACGCAGCTGCGTCCATGCTTCTGGAGCCGGTGGGCGAGCTTCGCTATCGCCGTGGTCTTCCCTGTGCCGTTTATGCCGACGAACATCATGACGACAGGCTCACCTTTGCCTTTGGCTACGTCCTCAAGAGAAAAGGCGTGTCTAGAAAGAATCGTTCTGACGGCAGCACGGAATGCGAGGTTGATGCCTTCGTCCAGCTTGAACCCTCTGTCCAACTTCTTGCCCGATAGATACGAACGAACATTTTGCGTGAGTTCTTCGGCCACTGGCAATGCGACGTCGGCATGAATCAGGTCCATCTCTAGCTTTCCCAGAACATCGTCAAGCGCACCCTGTCGGAGCTTCCTTCCAGAATCCCCGATCACCTCGGATATGTCTTCGACAGATTTTGTCGTCGCAGCTGCGGATGCAGCGCTCAACTTCTCCCTCAACGCACGGAACATAGGTCGTCCTCAACGATCCTGAACCGCTCCAGACTGCGCGTAGAAATGCTGTATCTTCTCAGTCAACTGCTGTATGGAGTGCTCGGTTTGCGCCGCCCGGTCCTCGATCTTCCGCGAGGCTCGGTTGAGCTCATCGATTCTAGCGTCAAGGATCTCGTCGGCTTCCTCAGGAGTGCGCTGGAAGGACACGCTCGCGCCAATCCCAACCACCGCGTTCCTGTTGTCGGATATCTTCGCGTGTATGAACGAGTCCGCGCCTATGGGCACGAGAACGTCCTCGCCAGGATCTCCCGCCGCAATCCTGTCAATGGTGTCTCTCGCTCTGCTGTGCTCGTCGACTGTGAGTCTGATGATCTCTTGCTGCCTTCTCAACGCTTCAAGCTGCGCCTTCGCGGTCTCGATCATGGCTACAGCTTCCCTCACTTCGTTCTCGTCCATCAGTCATTCGCCTCCAAGAGGTATTTGACCCTGTGGTCAGTGATCTCCTCGGGTTTGAGCGTCTTTACCCCCCCGATTCTGATGAATTGGCGTTTTACGCCGTGCCGACTGCCCATCAGAGAGAAAGTCTTTTCGATGGCTGCGTCCTCATCCTTGGATGCAACTTCGATGGTGAAGTTCTGCCAGCCTCGGGTTGTTTTTCGGAATTCCCCTTTGACTTCGAAGGCAATCATCGTGACCAGCAGAGGTCCCTAGAGAAGGAACTTCAGATAAATCTTCTGCAGGTTGCGTTGGCCCCGGGAGAGCCGGAACGACCCGAGCCGAAGATACCTATTCATACCACACCTCCCGATTCGACTCATGTGTCAAAGACGGTCGACTGCTACTTTCCTGGGACGAGCTTCCCGTCTGTTTCCGTGACGGGAGGCACCTGCGCCCTAGACTGCAAGCACTGTTCGGGCGTCCATATAGAGCGCATGCTACACGCGAGGGACCCCGATGCCTTGCTGAAGCTCGCTGATCGCCTGAACGATACTGACGCGATAGGATTCCTTCTCACAGGCGGCTCCAACGCAAACGGCAAGGTCCCTTTGTCCGAGTTCGCAGGTGCCATAAAGACGATCAAGGAATCCACAGAGCTGAGAATCAATGCGCACGTGGGCTTGATGCCTAAGCCCGAACTCGAAGAACTGGTGTCCGCTGGCGTGGACGCGTTCTCAACAGATGTCTACGGCTCCGATTCCGCTATTCGAACCACATTGGGCCTAAACGCCAGCTGTCAGGATTTTCTATCTGTGATTGCCGACCTCAGCGATATCGGGGCACCCGTGATCGCGCCCCACATATGCGTCGGGATAGAAGGAGGAGAGATCGTCGGTGAGAACACGGCAATCGAAGCACTCGCTCCGTATGCTCCGGATGCCGTGGTCATAATCGCCTTCGTGCCAACCAAAGGAACTGCGTATGAGCACATGAATCCCCCCTCGAATAAGGATGTCTTGGATATAATCGATGCGGCCAGAAGGACGTTGCCAAGATCACGACTCTTGCTGGGTTGCATGCGCCAGAGGGTGGAGCGGGAATGGGAGGAGGCAGCAGTGAAGGCAGGACTCGATGGTATCGCTGTGCCCTCGAGGAGAACAATGCACGCGCTCTCGATGAGCGGATGGCGCCTTATAGAGAAGCGAATGTGCTGCGCAATCGAATGAGCCCTACTTGTATATCGAGCCTTTTGAATACTTGCGTTCGATGGGCATCAAGTAGGCAACCCATGCGATGTTCGAAACGACGATCGCTATGGCCAGCAACGATACTATCCCGGTCAATGTCCCCGAGATGTCTCTTAGTATAGTCACAGTGGCGACGGAGCCCGGGTTCTCTAGGTCATTTAGTATCAGTGCATACTCGTTGTGATCCGCTTCCGGGACGTCAATCACGACCTCGCCATCGACCACGTATTCCGCCGCACCCTTATTGATTCTGAGAATGAACATCTCACTCAAAGACCAGTTGTCTTCGTCGTAGAGGTCCCCATCAACAAGGTACACTTCGACGGTGTTGACCGCCGTGACTCGAACCTCGACCATCTCCTGGAATGCGAGGGGGTCCCTTGACCAAAATGTAATAGGCTCATCGGCAGATAGGATCAAGGTCCTGCTCGTTGCATCCTGGACGGCTGATAGCACAGGCGGCGCCATAAGCAACAAGGCTACGAAACCCGAGACAACCGCTATCGTGATGGCCACACGGATCGAGTTCTTGGCCATAAGGTGCTTGGCACTCGAACTTCGCGCGAATCTTATCTCCATCACTCTGAAGAAGAAGCTCTCGACACAAACGACAAGCAGCAGAAGCACCATAACCGCAGCGAACGAGTCCAGCGGCAGGTAGAGCACCGGCGTGATTTGGGCGTTCCCCATGATGAAAATCATCAACGCCGCGAGCGCGGCCAACATGATTATCTGAACGACGTATAGAGTCCACTTGATGCGCCTGATCCGGTCTAACCTGATAGAATCCTCCAGAACTTTGCTGGAAAGCGGCATCGATTCGGTTTATACATTTACGGTCGGTAAATACTTTTTGTGCCCGTTATCGATTGCAGCCAGACTTCTGCAGACAAGATGCACTGCAACATATGCCGGCACACTGTTGGCCCCCTCGTCGAGATCGAAGTGCTGGCTCCGCAACCTCACGGCGACTGGTTTGTGACAGATTACGTTGACCAGGGACTTCTCGAACGCCAGGGGGGCCGCGTCTGCGAACGGATCGAACGAATCGAGCTCGTCCCTTGCTAAGGGCACCACCTGGAATCCGGTCTTTCCGTGAAGGGAGGTTGGAAGCCGGATTAGTCTGCGCACATCAGAGGTCACGGGCTCGTCCGTTTCGCCTTTCACATCGCCGCGAACCCTCAAGTTCACGAGGTCCAGGAACGCCTCGCTGTTCCGTTTCTCGGAGAAGACCTCGTAAATGTCGTCCTCTCGCATTCGGTCCGCGCCACATCTCCCACGGCTCTTAACGAAGAGATCGGAGTACAGGCCGCGGATCGTCTTCGCGCCGATGTCACGTTTGGACTTCGTCAGGACGTCTGCAATTAGACCTCTAGCTTCGTCCTCAGGGAGAGATTCAAGCTCGGCAAGAAGGTCGTCGATACCCTTTCTGATTCGACCACGCCATCCGCCGTCGCCTCTCTTTGGCATAGCGCGTTTGTAGGCAACGCCCGTTCTGTCGCGGTATCTGCTCTTTTCGAAAGGCGTCGACGGAAAAACCCAATCGATATCTAGGTCTGTCCCCGTCACGTAGTCAACTATCTCCCTTCGTTCATGTGACGTAAGCTTGAGCACTCTGGGGCTGCGAACGTGCACATGATATCCCCTCCCTCCTGAGAAGACGATGTTTGTTTCGGCCTCGTCGAAACCCAGGTCCCCAAGTAGAAATTCGTCGAGCAGCCGCTTCACTTCCTTCTTGACCTTGCCGAGCATTTGATCGTACGGTAGGCCCTCGGTCCCCCTCACGTGGTCCGCATCCAGGTCGAACAGAAGGTCGGCTGCTAACCAGTTCTTCTCTTTCATGTTCGAAGCATCGGGATTCTCGTAGTACGCCGTGGAGTAGTAGGCGTGAGCCGGTGTGTTTTCCACGAGGTAATTCTTCAATGCAGCCCTGCTCGGAAACGCGAGATGCCTCATCATGAAACCTCGGTCGAAGAACATGAAACCGAACTCCCGCTTGGCAAAGCGGTCAGGCATCGCAAGGGAGGAGCTCCGGTAATGTCGCGCGAACTGTCTAACCAAAAACAGCCTTGACGCATCCGAGGCCATCACAGAAGCTAATCCGACGCCCTCGTATATTAAACCGCCATCTGCTCTTTGGCTACGCTACGATTTCGCATCAGAAAGCATAAAAAGGGCGCAGCGCCATCAAGCGCCCCGTCTGGAATATGGTGAACAAGATATATGTCAAGATCGCGCTCAGCAGCGAGGGGGAGTCCCCCAAGCGTCTGGTTGAACGGATGAGAGGCGTTGATGCTCTCCCTTTGGTCGGCGACTATGATTTCGAGGTCAAGTTGAACGCGGATGAACGTCTTTTCGACAAATTGGATGCGATTCACCGCGCTCTCAAAGGCTCCAGAGTCAGATACACAGTTACAACCCTTGCGGATGTCAGCAAACCTCCTGAGGAAGGAAATGCTTCACGCTCCGTCGCCCCGCTCCTCGATATGAAGCCGCCTGAGATGAAGAAGGCCTTCTACAGGGCCAAGATCGACAGATGGAGGGAGATGGGCTTAGACGTAACCGAATTGGAAAGACATCTGGAGAATGATCTGGAGAGTTTCAAGGAGGTAAGCAAGGAATTCCTCAGGACGCACCTGAGCAATGCGCCGCTCGTCCGCGACAGACACCCCCCCGAAACGCAGCTCGATGGCGAGGTACTCGCCCTACTAGTCGAAACCGGCAAGACCATCGACGAGCTGGCAAAGGCGACGGGCCGCTCAGAAGAACAGGTGACCATATCTCTGGGGAGGCTAATATCCTCAGGCAGTGCCGAACGGTCCGAGAATGGCAAGCATGAGAAGTATTGCCTCGTCCCGCCGCCTGCACCTCCGCCCATGAAGAAGCTGCGGATTCTGCCTGCGGATAACAGAGAGGAAGCGGAGGACAGGATATACAATGCAATAGCGCCTAGCGGGTCATCGAAGGAACAGATTCTAAGAGCTACCCGATTGCCCGAAAACCAGGCAACGAAAGCCCTTGCATCATTGAGCAAGAAAGGCAGAATCCGAGTGATAGGCAAGGGAAAGGAGGCAAAGTTCCTCCCAAACTAGCATCGCCGAGGCGAATGCCTGGAAGCGTCGCCCCGATTCTCCAAAGGTTTAATAGTGGACCCCTCGATTGAGCGGCATTCGAAGGGTTCCGGATGAAAGCACTGAATATGTGCGATGTCACAGTAAGATACCCCGATACAGATCGCGCCGCTCTCGACGAAGTCACGTTCGAGATCGACCGGGGCGAGATAATGCTGATTCTGGGCGCTAGAGGAGCTGGCAAATCCACTCTCTGTATGCTGACAAACGGCCTTATTCCGCACGCGGTGTCGTGCTCACTAACAGGAAAGGTGGAGATATTCGGCAGAGAGGTATCAGAGCATACTGTTGCGGAGCACTCCGTCAAGGTGGGAATAGTCTTCCAAGAGCCGGAGAATCAACTGTTTTGTATGAGCGTCGAGGAGGAAGTCGCATTCGGTCCTGAGAACCTCGCTGTTGAGAGAGATGAACTGGTGGATCGCGTTGAGCGCGCTCTCGAGATAGTCGGCCTCAAAGGTTACAACGAGAAACCGCCGTCCAGCCTGTCAGGAGGGCAGAGGCAAAGATTGGCCATAGCCGCCGCTCTGTCGATGCAGCCTGAAATGCTTGTGCTGGATGAGCCCACCTACGCGCTAGACCCCGTTGGACGGATTGAGCTCTACACCCTTCTTGCCGATCTGAAACGCAAGCATGATATGACCGTGGTAATCGCTGGGCGCGATGCAGAAGAGGCAGCCGATTACGCGGACCGCGTCGCGCTATTCAAAAGGGGAAGACTCGTGCGAGTTGGCACTCCTGAGGAGTTGTTGACCGTCCCGGACGAGCTTAGGAACATCGGGGTGCCCCCACTTCAGGTCTCAGAGATAAGCGAGGCGATTCGACTCAAAATTCACGAGTTCGAGTGCAGGGACATTACTGTGGAAGGTCTCGTCAGCCATGCAGCTCGGACCATCGAGAATCGGAGGGCGGCCAGGTGAGACCCCGATGACTGTCGTGCCCTCAACGCATGGTGAGCGGCTCGCAGCCTTCGAGAACGTCAATTTCTCATACGAAGACGGCACAGAGGCACTCCGCGGGATCACACTCGATATACGAAAGGGCGAGCAAATCGCGCTCGTGGGTGGGAATGGTTCCGGCAAAACCACCCTCGCGAAACATCTGAACGGACTTTTGAAGCCGACAACCGGACGAGTCATTGTCAAAGGGTCTGACACTCGCAAGGAACAAGTCGCGAACTTGGCGAGAATAGTCGGATATGTGTTTCAGAACCCCGATCACCAACTGTTCTGTTCGACCGTCGCCGAGGAAGTCCGATTTGGCCCGATGAATTTCGGCCTTGCGGAACCGGAAGTTGAGAGAAGGACGGAACGCGCGCTTGAAATCATGACACTTGAGCGTCTGAAGGCCGAGGCACCTTTGTCGCTCAGTCTGGGGGATAGAAGAAGGATTTCAATCGCATCAGTCATAGCCATGGCTCCGGAGGTCATCATTCTCGATGAGCCGTTCACAGGACTGGATGCTGGAGAAGCCGAGAGCCTTATGGACGTCATGCGGGAGATGAACCGTCAAGGCACAACCATCATACTCATCACTCACGACATGCGCGTCGTTGCAGAGCATTCCGACCGCGTGATAGTCCTGTCACACGGCCGAAAGGTGTTTGATAGCAAGACTAGAACGGCTTTTTCCGATCTCAAATTGCTGCGCGAATGCGGGCTAATCCCTCCTCCGGCAATCCAAGTCGCCCACCACCTTCGCGAGTATGGTGTGTCCCCAGAAATCACTACCGTCGAAGAACTTGCCGATGAGCTGGCCAGAGTTTTGAGGGAGCAGCAATGACGATCTTCATAGATCTGTACTCGGAAGGAAACACCTTCCTGCACCGCTTGGATCCCCGAGTCAAGATCATATCGGTGCTGTTGCTGAGCCTTCTCGCCTTCGTTCTATCAACAGTCTATTCGTTGGCGGCACTTCTGGCGTTCATATTCCTTCTGCTGTTCCTTTCACGAGCTAGCATGGGTCGCACATGGTTCGCACTCAGGTTCGTGTTGCGATTCATGGCACTCATAGTGATTCTATGGCCGATTTTTGATCCGGCCGGAACGCCGGTCTGGGCTGAGCTGGGTCCTGTAAAAGTGACGGAGCCCGCAGTCTGGAGGGGCATTACCTCGGCAGTACGCGTGGGCTGCCTTGCGTGCGTATGGTACATCCTCATGTTCACTACGGCGCAGCGGGACCTCGTGCGCGCACTCGTCAGAATGGGACTGCGATTCGATTACGGCCTGACCCTGGCAATTTCCCTGAGGTTCTTCCCGTCGTTCATGGCAACCATCAGTTCGATAACGGACGCCCAGAAAGCCAGAGGCCTCGACTTCAACCGCGGAGGCCTGATCAAGCGTTCGAAAAAGCACGTGGCTGTGCTGGTTCCTGCAGTCGTAGCCGCCCTCCGCACTGCGGATTCCCTCTCGCTGGCATTGCAGTCTCGAGCATATGGTGCGAGGACCGATCGAACCTACATGCGTCAGCTCAAAATGCGCACTTTCGATTATGTCGCTCTGACCATCGTGACCATGCTTTTCATCGTGCCTCTAACGGCCAAATATCTATTCCTTGTACACTTCTGACGCATGGCCAAATTCTCCTCTGTGGCAAGTTTAAGTACACAATCTACATTCGAGATGCTGTAATGGCGAGGGGGATCCTTTGAATCTGCGTAGAATCTCAGGGCTCATAGCGCTCATGTCGGTCGTCAGTCTGTTCGCCTTTTGTCTCATGCCTTCTGCCGTTCGTGCGCCCTCGTTGGCATCTGCACAGGACGGCGTGCCCGTTGCCGATGCGGGAGCTGACATAACGATCGAGGTAGGCGAGGTGGCAGTGTTCGACGGCACGGGGTCGACGGACGATGTCGGAATAGTGAACTACACCTGGAATTTCACTTACGACGATGAAATGCAGCTTCTCTATGGCGCAACACCCGAATTCGAGTTTTGGACTGTCGGAGACTATGACGTCAGCCTGACGGTGAGGGACGTCGACGGTCACAACTCGACGGACTTGGTCAGGGTAATCGTCGAAAAGAACTTCCTGATGAAATACTGGCCATTCCTCCTCCTTGGCGCGATAATAGCGGTCGTCGTCCTGCAGGCGGTGCTATCGGCTCGCAAGAAGGCGTTCGTATCGCCTAAGAATGTCGCGCGCTATGGCGTACTCACTGCGTTGGTGACCGCGGTCACCGTAGCGACTTTCGTGCCTTTCAGTCCGACCAAAGGATATTTCAACGTAGGCGATGCGATGGTATTCTTCTCCGCACTCACCTTCACATGGCGTATGGGTGGGATCTGCGGGGGATTCGGATCCGCAGCTGCCGATATACTACTCGGGTCAGGGTTCTTCGCACCACTGACGCTCGTCGCCAAGGGGTCCGAAGGCGCGGTATGCGGAGTTCTGTGCAAGATAAAGGGCGGTCACAAATACGCGATAGTCTTGGGCATCGTCGTCGGAGGCGCTTGCATGGTTCTCACTTACTTCGTGGGCGAGCTGCTACTTCTGAACGTCGGGCTGGGGGCCGCCCTCGCGGAGGCGGCTGGCAACACTCTGCAAGTCGTCGTGGGCGGCACCATAGGCGTCGTCCTATCGCATTCCGTGAAGAGGGCATACCCTGCCGTTACAAAGGACTGATTTCGAGCGACGGAATAAGGCGATCGCCTACTTCCTAAGTCTAGACAGTTCGGCCTCCCCGACCTTGTCTCTGGGCATAATGCGCTTCATACCAGCCAACATGTTCATGCCGAAATTCATCAGCACCGCAGGCATCGGTATGCCGAATCGAGTTCCAGTCTCTACGAGCTTCCCCGGGTTCAGGATGCCTTCCGGATCAACAGCTTTCTTGATTCTCTTAATGAGATCCGCACCATCCTTCCCGCGGTATTTCGTCAGGTTTCCGGCGAAGAAGAGCCCCAACCCGACGGGTCTGCCGCCATTCTCGAAGGCGATGTCTCCCAGCTTCTTTCCGAAGCCCATGGCCGCGGTCGAGCGGAAGAAGTTGTGGTCGTCTGTCAGGTAATACGGCATTAGCATGATGGTATTCCTGTCTGCGACGCTGCCGATTATCGGCCCCTTGAGCTTCATCTTCTTAACGAGCGTCCTGGCCTCAGCGAGGGTTCTTTCAAAACCTTCGATTGGCACGAGGATCTCCCCAGGTATCGCTCCGATGCCCATCTCCCGGACTCTGAACTCATAGCTCCTTTCGGACCACTCGTGCTCAGCGACTTCAGTCGGCATCTTGCTGGCGCCGGACGAAGTCATGATCTCGTCGAGCATCTTCTCGTCGAGATCGACCTTGTCTTTGGCGCCTGTGAGCGTGCAAGTAATCATGCACCCCACATCCGGCGCGTCCTTTCCGACCGCCCTCAGATACTCGAAGTGCGCCCTGTCACCGAACATCACATGCATCGGCACGACATCGCTCCTCGAGAGCTTTCTGAGCGCCGGCGTGAATTTGGATAGGTCGGCGAAAGAGTATGCGACAGCTCTTAGTACCTCGGGCTTCGGCAGCACGCTCAAGGTGACCTCAGTGATCACACCCAGAACGCCCTCGGACCCAACGAACATCCAGGTCAGGTTTGGCCCGCCGCCGCTTGCTGGGACATACTTGTCACCCGTATGAACGATATGCCCTGCCGGAAGAACCACCTCAAGATCTCTTATGATGTTGCCCGCCGTCCCGTACTTGTACGCACCGATGCCCGTCCCACCAGTGCCGATCCAGCCGCCCAGAGTCGCCGATGGCGCACTGCTCGGGTAGCATGGGAGGAAGAGCCCCTCTTCATCGAGCGCTTCGCTAAGAGCCTTCCAGGTGACGCCAGCTTGGGCTGTGACGACGAGGTTCTCCTTGTCGATATCTATGATCTTGTCCATCGCTGTCATGTCAAGGACATATCCGCCCTTGACCGGAACGGACCCTCCAAGCCCCCATGTCCCCGCCCCCCGGGGCACGACGGGCTTGTGGGTATAGGTCGCCTTCACCAGCATCTGTGCAACCTCTTGGGAATACTTCGGTCGTACTATCTGGTCG
>CP070736.1:1005924-1023471 GCA_020347645.1 Methanobacteriota archaeon
TTGCATATCGTGACGATGTCGACTTCCATCTCCTCAGCGATCGCCAAGTTCCTGGCGGCTACCGCCATCCAGTAGGTCTGGTCGAAGGACCTCATGACTCCCGGTGCGGGACAGCAGCTCGCACCTTTCATGTCGACGAGTTCCACACCGAGTGATTCGGCGACGGCTCTGGTCGAGCTTTCGATGCCGGGGTATCTGAACGGCATTATGCAACCAAGAAAGAAACCGTACTTCGTCATCTCACTTCCCTCCCTCGGCAACGAGTTTGTCGAAACCGCATAGCCGAGCGATCCTGACGACTTCCTCTTGCGCCCTCGAATCCGAAAAGACCGTCGGCGGCGTCTCCTCGAGTCCGAGCTTGCCCCTCAGCGCCTTGTCCTGGTCTCTCAATGAAACCAAGTGGCCGGTCCTCGAAATCAGCTCCGCGACCTTCCTGTGTGGTTCCGCCATGTGTCCCTGTCTCACCGCCATGTTCCTCAAGGCCATGACTATGTCTACGATTTCAACGCCTCTCGGGCACCTCTCGTAGCACGTGAAACAGGTCGTGCACAGCCACAGGTCATCCGAGGGCAGAACGTCCTCCTCGAATCCCAACTGAGCTCTTCGTATCAACTTCCTTATCCTGAATGCCGTCTGCCTCCCTGACGGACAACTCCCGGTGCACGTCCCGCACTGGAAGCACAAGTTGACGGTCTTGCCTCCGGCATCAACTACCTTTCTTGTAAACTCTGGTTTTGGCTCCTTGGCTTCGGTCAAGCTCCTCACCTGATGAATGGACAGGACCGGTCGTATATGAGGGTTTTGCTTAAAAGGGTATAGCGTTACCCTTTAGGATAAATGCCCGCTCTCATGGCCTGCGCCAAGAATTCGCGGTTGTCGTCGTGGTCGGAACATGACAGAGCCATTATGGCATGGGTGGACCAACCCTGCTCCAGGGCGCCCTTGGCGGAGAGAATGCCCCTCCGCACGAGGCTGCGGTTTACGAAGTAGCTCAGTTCTGTGCGATCGAGCAGTGCGGGTTCGAAGATCATGTCTGAGACATGGAATTCAATGCCTTCCTGCTCGAGATATCTGAATCCGAGCCTCTGAGCGCCGAACGCCAGCCTGATGAAATTCTTGCCGGACCGCCTCATAAGAAGCAAGTCTGTGCCGATCTCGACGCCCTCAGCCTTCTCCGCGAGTTCCATCGCCCTTAGAGGGTCGTCCAAGATGACGCAGTCCACGCGCTGTTCGTCCATCAGCCTTAGATTTTCCTTGTCGGTCGAGATCGTCACGCGACACTCGATACCTCTTCGCGCCAGCGCCGACGCGGCGCTGAGGAGGCATAGCTCCGACACCAGTGTTCCTGCGACGTGGATCGAATCCCTGTCCTGCGTCCTCAGTCTCAGAGCATCGAGCCTGTTTAACAGCTCCTCTCCGAAAGGCGTCAGTTTCGTGCCCCTGCTATCTGAACGGACTACCGTTTCATCGCAGCGCGATTCGGCCTCTTTGACATACTTGTACAGGACGGGCGCGGATATTCCGAGGGAGGCCGCAGCCTTCTTCATACTTCCCATGTCGCGTACTGCTGCAAGCGCTTCAAGCTGCCTATTGGTGATCTCACCGTTCTCCGTAACTAGGACCACCCTTGGAACTAGATCCATGCCTGCTCACCCCCTCCTCTCCGTGCTGTCCGCGTTGATCATCCTCGCCGAGACCTGCTCCCGTCATCTTCTCCCTCCTGCACGGATTCCGTCGAGGAAGACCTCAACGAACCAGCTCAGCATCACGTCGTCCTCGGCGGGGTCGGGCGTCCGGTCCGCCAGCAGATCGACACTGAGAAAGTACGACTGGACCATTCCAATCATTGTCCTTGCAGCGATGCGAGAATCCATCCTGCGGATCTTTCCAGCTTCCATAAGGGCGCCCATCCACTTCGCTGCTTCGACGACGTCATTCTCCCACGCAGACCGTTCAATCACAGTTCTCGTCTTGGGAGCCCTCCACACATCACCCATGAGGATCATGAAGAGATAACGGTTGGCGCGCAGTGCCGACAGAAGCGAAGCTGCGAACGCCCTCAGCAACTCATCTGCGGACGCGTCGTCATCGAAAGCCACCGCTATCCAAGGGCTCTCTGTTGGGTGACGTTCTGAAATCACCGCGGAGTACAACCCCTCCTTCGAACCGAAGTGTCGGAAGAGCGTGACTTCGTTGACGCCTGCTCTGGAGGAGATCTCTTTCGTCGTCGCGCCGACGAATCCCTTCTGTGCGAAAGTCTTGAGTCCCGCGTCGAGCATTCGTTCTCGCGTCGACTTGTCGCCGCGAGTCGCACTTTTCTTGCGTGCCATTTCAGTATGCAAGTACATGCACGCATATATCTGTTACTGACATACGGGCGACAAATGCGATTGCGCCGTAAAGGGTCGTGGATAGCAGTCAGACACTGTTCCACTGTCCGCCGTTTATCAACGATTAAATAGATTCCAGAGCATTAGCGGGGTGTTCCTCGATGCCCCCTCTCAAGTACATTCTGAAGGTCTGCCTCCTCGGAGATGGCGCAGTCGGCAAGACCAGCCTGGTCCGAAGATTCGTCTTCGACGCTTTCGACGACAGATATCTGCAGTCATTCGGCACGAAGGTGTCAAAGAAGGTGGTGTCCTTCGAGAACGTGGAGGCCAACCTCATGATCTGGGACATACTCGGACAGCGAACTCAGAAAACCCTTCATGCGGCTTACTACCGAGGAGCCGCAGGAGCACTCGCCGTGTGCGATTTCACACGGCCTGAGACGCTGCAGTCCCTTTCGTCCTGGGTGGACGGCTTCCTTTCCGTTGTCGGCGAGGCGCCTATCATCGTCCTGACCAACAAGAGTGATCTGGACAAGGCATTTTCGATCGGTGATGCCAGGGCGTTCGGCGAGTCGATCGGATCACCCGTCATAGAGACCAGCGCCAAGACCGGGGATAACGTCGAGGAGACTTTCGCCCAGATAACCAGGATGATGGTGGCGGAGGATTCCAAGTGAGAGCCATCCCGTTCTTCGTTATGCCTGGTGTCGCTCTGTCACACCTGAGAGAGGAGCTGGAGATAACCGAGGGTGACAACAGGGCGAAGCTGATGCTGTACCGATACGGACAGCGATGCGGCAGGGCTCTTGTCGACAGCTACGGCCTCGAATGTTCCACTCTGAACGAGGTCAAGGCCGTGATTGGCCCCGTATGGATGGAAGCCGGGCTGAGCAGGATTCGCGTCGAGTCGGCGGAGGAGACCGAGCTGGTCGTGAACCTCGAGGATTCAGTGGAGTCCAAGGAGGGGAACACTTGTGATTTCGCTCGCGGATACCTTTCTGGCATCGTCTCACAGCTCACGTCAAAGAGGTTCGAGGTGGACGAGATCGAGTGCACCAGTCGAGGTTATCTGTCGTGTGTGCTCCAGGTGTACGAGGTGGTCGATAACCTTCGTCCGGCCAGACATGCTGACGAGAAGAGTGAGAGGAAGTATACCCTCGAGACGGGGTATTCGTACCTGATAAAGGAGGAGATTCCAGATCAGTCGTTTGACATGTTCGCCGACGCACATCGACACGGCGTTCCCAGCCTTTGCGTTACGCGAGAATATCCCGAGAAGGTAAAGGAGAAGTACGACCTCCATGGAGCGCCGTTCCTATGGCTCTCGATGGACCAGCAGAAGAGCTACTCGCGCGATCCATCGAACCTCGCGCTGCTGTACTCAGACATCAAGACGTTCACCATTGAGAACCCTGGATGCATCCTATTGCTGTCGGGTGTTGAATACCTGGTCTCCCAGAACGGGTTCTCCAAGGTGCTGAAGCTTCTGCAGCACCTGAACGACAAGGTGGCGGTTACGGATTCCGTGCTTCTGGTGCCCATCAGTCCCCTCACACTCTTGGAGCAGAACCTCAAGATGCTCGAGAAGGAATTGCGTTCGTTCTGAGTTCGATGGAAGGGGGATGCCGTTCTGAAATATGGTTTGGTCATCTGTCCCGCTTGCGGGAAGGCGCGCGGAGTCGAGTCTGTCAGGAAGACATCCTCTTGCCCGTGCGGCCGTCAGGTGAAGATGCGCAGGTCGATGATCAAGTTCGAGACGGATTCTCCTTTGGAACTTGCGGAGATGGTGGCACAGGCAAACCTACAATTGGGCGACGGCAAGAAATTCAGACGCCCGAGGGCGAAGCCGTCCAAGGACCCTTGTGCGCGCGTCGCGCAGCGCGTAAAGGTCATCGGAGGCTCGGCAGAGATGATGGAGGCGATCGCCCGCGAACTCACGGATGAACTCGGCGATTTCGGAATCGAGGATGTGCGACGCGTCCTGGCAGTGCTCGGCAAGGGTGACCCGGAGGAGATGATGGTCAAGCTTAGAGACAGCAGTCTCGTCTACGAGGTGGGCGAGGGACGCTACAGGGTCACATGATTCATCGTCTTATCTTCCGTGGTCCGCCTGCTAGCCTCTTCGCATCTTCTATAAGCACAGGGAGCGACAGTCTCTGAAGCTTGACATACCCGTATACGACTACGATGTACGCCGCTCCAAGTCCCAGGAGGTTCAATGGCGGCTCGAATACGTCGAACATGAAGAACGGCACCATCAGCAGGTTGTAGCCTATGTGTATCAGGAGAGCCTCGGAGAAATACGGCTTGATCTCCCCCCTCGCAACGCCTATGCCTATGAATGCAGTCGTCGCACCGTGAAGGAGTACGAACTGCAGTCCGAGGAGCGCGTACGCCGTCATGTCGACGGCCTTCAAATCCTCCACCCCCAGCGCGCTGGCGTAGATCGTCGCAAATGTGAAGGTGGCTGATATCCCGAGCCCGAAGGAGAGTCCGTAGAACGCAGTGTCTATCTTGCGTTGAAACCTCGGGAAGTTCAGTATCATCAACTTCATGGACTCCTCCATCAGAGCGAAACCGATGATCAGCACGAGGAGGGTCTCGGCCGATGACGCAGTGCTGCCCCATCTCTCGAAGGCGAAAAGCACCATGCCGAGAACGATGCCTAAGGCGAAGAACGCGAATATCTTTCGGTCGTCGAAGAAGGGCTTTTCGACCGCCGGGAAGGTATAGTCTCTCAGCGTGTAGAACATGAGTCCCATCGCGGGGGCAAACCCCGCCACCGCGCTGACTATCAACACAATGTCCGCCATGATTTCTACTCTCGTCAGCCTTGGCTGCTGTAAATGCCTATGATATGTTTATAGGGTTTGGTGGGTGTACGTACCGCAGGAGGATGCAAGCATGGTCAGATGCTCCAGATGCGGCAAGGAGATGGGCGATGCTCCGAGCTGCCCCGGATGCGGAGGAACTCCTAGCCAGAGTGTCATCAACAAGGGCGCGAAGAAGGTGACTGCTGCCACCGGCGAGGTAATCGAGACAGGAGTTCATGCGACGGAGACTGTGGCGCGCGAAGCGAAACCATTGTTCAAGAAGGCGTTGAACCTCGGCAAGAAGGGCGTATCCAAGGCCAAGAGCGAGACGCTTCAAGTCGCCAAGAAACTCAAGGACGAAGACGGCTGATCACCGTCTCTTCCTGCGCTTCCTTTTGTCAGGTCCGGAGGCCGCCATCAGCCCCGATGCCAGCTTGTCGAAGTAGTGTGCGACCACACAGCTGTCCACACACGCTCCGCAGCGTACGCATCGATCCTCGTCGATGATTGGACCCTCAGCCAGCGATACGGCGCTGTGCTCGCAAGTCCTCTCGCATATGCCGCAGCGCGTGCAGAGGCTCGCTCTCAGAAGCGCTCTGGCGCCTTTGTCAAATAGCTCCGTAGCAGTGGATGGCGACTCGTCCGTAGCGGTGATTTGCCCGCCCGCAAATATTCTGAGCCTGCCGCTATCGGAGTCAACCCTGGCAACACCGAATTCCTCCGATATGTCAACCTCATCGATGACCTTGAGCATCTCACCGATTCTACTCAAGGCCGGCACCTTCGTCGTCGCCAGCACACCGTCGATGGTGTACCCACCTGCGACACAGGGGCTCACGCCCTTCAACACTTTGAGGTCGAGGGTGTCTGCTCTCATCGGTTTCACATCTATGCCAAGTCTATTAGCGAGGTCTCTCATCTTGGGCGGCAGCTCCTTCCATCTCCAGAACCCGTACGTCACGAACTCCTTTGGGAGGCCGTTGGATTCCGCCCATTCCGCGAGCCTCAGCTCCCATGCGCGTGACAACTCAGGGGTTATGCGCGATATCTCCTCCGCCTCACTAGCTAGGGCGGAAGGGCACATCCAGCATCCGACTCGCTCTATATCCTCGTCGTAGAGGCGGTTGTACTCCATGTTGCGCCATATTATGTAGAGCCAGACGTCCATGGCAGTCCAATTTCTTATGGGGTTGACGGTCACCTGACCAGGAACGAACGGATTCTCCTCCGTCAAGTACGTGTGCGCCCTCGAGAACGATTCCAGCCTTCTGTTGCCTTCGATTGTTATTGTACCGTTCGGGAACCTCTCCTCTATTAGCGACGAGACGGGAGCGAGCTTGCAGACCTTGCAGCACCATCTGAAGTCTTTTGCAGGCGGTCCAAACGAATCGACATTATCATCGAACGCATTCCCTGCGTGGGCCTTCAACAGCCTCACCCCTCTTTGCTTGACGAAGCGGTCGACATAGTCTTTGGTGTAGGGATGTTCGAGACCCGTGTCTATGAATACGGCGGTGATGTCAGTCGAGACAGAGAGAGCGAGGTCGAGAACAACCAGACTATCCTTTCCTCCGCTGAAAGAGACCGTGATGGGCAGCTTTGTTGATGAGATGGCTTCCCTTAGTTCGTGCTCCGCCTTTGCCTTCTTGGCGACGAGATGAGGCTGGTTCGCCCGAACGAGCACCCTGGTTCGGATCCGCTTGTTCCTCGGCGCAATCGGCTTCTGCTTAGCGAAGTCCCTCACCTTCACCCCCTTCTTCGAATGGCGTAGCGAGATCGCATCGACCTTGGCGGAGCCGCATCCGATGAAATCCCCCATCCTGATAACAACCTCGTCCCCCCTCCTTATGCCACGGTCGAACGACTCTATTGCCTCCGGAGGGAGATATCTGCCTTTCAAGTGCCCTCCGACCTTGCGCAAGAGCACCTGCTTGCGCGAGTCCATGGCGGCCAGCATCCTAGCCCCATCCAGTCTCAGCAATAGGTCGTGCCGGCGAAGTTCGAGATCGTACCTCAGGAGCGCGATCCTGCGCCCGTCAACAATCACCTCGTCCGCCCTATCGTCACCGGAGGTCTTGTTCAAGACCACTATGTCCTGTACTAGTTGCTGGACGCCGAACTCCTTGAGGAAGAGGTATCTGAGCTTCCTTTTGGTCCCATCCAACGCCAGTCTCGCATCGCCAGGTGGGGAGAGAGGCACTTCCCTGCCAGGTCCGCCGCACTTGCCGCAGCTGGAGCCAATCAGCGGGACATTACACCTGTCGCACCAGTGGAGCTTTGACAGAACACTGTGACGGTTCATTCGCTGCGAGCTATGGCGCGCTGGTGCTAATAAGGTTCTTGCCTCACGGACCGCGCCGTAATCAGCTTCCTTCGCAGCTGTCATTGCGCTCGCAGGGCTGGTCTAGGAATGCCGGATATCTCAGATGCGATATTATGCTTCCCTGCCAGTCGAACATCTTCCCAGGATTCATTATGTCGTTGGGGTCAAGCGCCTTCTTGATCGCCCTCATCGTCCCGAGAGAGTCATGGCGTTCCTTTTGCATGTACGGCGCCTTGGTTATGGATACACCATGCTCTCCCGTTACCGTTCCTCCGAGTTCGAGCACCTTATCGTAGATCTGCCCGACAGCCCTTTCTCCTGCCTTCCAGCTCTCGTCCGAATACGGCTCAACAAGCATCTTCGTATGCAGGTTGCCGTCAGCGGAGTGACCGTAGGTACCGACTATGACTCCGTTCTCCTCGGCAATCTTGTGGAAAGCCTCTACTGCCTCCGGTATCCTCGAAATGGGCACCGACATGTCGTCGGCCAGCGCTACGGAGACGAACTTCTCGCCGTATCTACTGAGCGATGGCATTATCGCCTTCCTTGCCTGCGTCCATTCGGAGATCTTCTTCTTATCGCTAGACGCTTGCGTAGAGATCGAGCCGCTCTTGCGACAAATATCCTCAACGGTACACATCTCCTCCTCGACCGATGCAGGATGCCCGTCCACTTCGATCATGCATATCGCCTCGCAATCCGGCAGGCCGGCGTTCATGCACTTGTTGACCGCCTTGATCGTCACTGAGTCCATTAGTTCTATGGCGGATGGCAGGAGCGGTTTTGCGATGATGTTGGACACGCACTTGCCGGCTTCGACAAGCGAGTTGAACGCCGCGACGGTCATCGCGGAGGCCTTCGGCTTGACGGCGAGTCTTAGAATGGCCTCAGTGATGATGCCAAGTGTGCCCTCGGCCCCCACCATTAGCCTGTCGAGCTGATATCCAGAGGCGTTCTTGAGAGTTCTCGTTCCCGTATGGATGACCTCACCAGTCGGCAGGACGACCTCGAGTCCAAGGACATAGTCACGGGTCGCGCCGTACTTGATCGCCCTCATTCCCGAGGCGTTGGTGGCGATCATTCCGCCGATGGTGCATGCTTCGGCGCTTCCCGGCGTCGTGGGGAACCAGAAACCGTGTTTTTCGAGCTCAGCGTTGAGTGCGTCGTAGATCACTCCGGGCTCGACGACGCAGTACAGGTCCTCCACGCGCATCTGTTTGATCTTGTTCATACCGGTCAAGTCGAGTATGATTCCTCCTCTTACCGGGACGCTATGCCCGCACATGGCAGTACCCGCTCCTCTGGGAATCACTGGGGTGAGGGTTCTGTTGGCGAGCTTCACTATTTCGGATATCTGTTCGACAGTCGATGGCCTCACGACGACGTCCGGGGTCTTGTGGTGTATGGACGCATCGAAACCGTAGACATAGAGGTCCGCGATATCGGTCGAGCAGCGTCCCTTGCCCACAATCCTTCCTATCTCTTCAGCGACCTCTTTGTTCATGAGGGTCTGCGACTGCTAACGCGGAGGGAAGATAAAATCGTTTCATGATCAGGCTTCAACCTTGCCGATCAGCGGACGAAGCAAGCAATAAGTATATCCTTCAAGATGCTTCGGTGGGTATTCGTGATGTTGAAACTGATACTCTTCGGTCCCCCGAGCGCTGGAAAGGGCACGCAGGCGCAGAGGTTGTCCAAGAAGTACGGCATCCCGCAGATAGCCACTGGCGACCTTCTGAGGGCGGCGGTCGCCAAGAAGACTCCTCTCGGAATGAAGATAGGATCCTATCTCGACAGTGGCAGGCTTTGTCCCGACGACCTCATAGTTCAGCTCATGTTCGACAGAATCTCTAAGTCGGACTGCGCCAACGGATACATAATGGACGGTTTTCCGCGTACGATGGGACAGGTGGAGGAACTCGACAAGGTAACTGAGATTGACCTCGTGCTGAACATAGTCGTCGAGTTAGAGGCGTTGGTGGAGCGGGCCGTAGGTCGAAGGATTTGCGGGGAATGCGCGGCGGTATATCACGTGAAGTTCAGTCCGCCCAAGGCCGAAGGAGTATGCGATGAATGCGGTTCGGCGCTGGTGCAGAGAGACGACGACAAAGAGCATACCGTCCGGAACAGGCTGAGGATATACACCGAGGAGACCGCGCCGCTCGTCGAACACTTCCGCAGGAAGGGCAATATCATCGACATCGACGGTTCCGCCGGCATCGACGGGGTCTTCGACCAGATGGTCGAGGCCATCGAGCGCCGAGAGGGATGAGTGATTCATGCATGTCCCTTCACCGCGGAGGCCAAACCTCTTAAGTATCGAAATCGAATAGCCGCAGTCGTCATATCAGCCCCGTAGTGTAGCGGTCAATCATGCGAGACTCTGGATTGTGTATCTCGCAAGGAGCGATCTTGCGACGGAGGTTCGAATCCTCCCGGGGCTATCCCTCTCAAGAGAATCAGGAGGGAGCTGCTGAGGTCCGACCCTCCCGCAGACTTCCGACGGGATTGCGAATAGATGATATGTCAGTGCGAGTACTGGGATCGACTGCCCTTCTCTCCGTGTCGCAATACCGTCGACAGCTATGACAGTACCGCCCTTCGGCCTGAGGAACAGATTGAGTGGATTCGGTGGACGTCCAGCTGTGCTGGAGCGCCCGTCCCCTGCTAAATGATCCGCTCTGGTCTTTCATAAGATATCTACGGTCGGTGCTCGTTTATGTACTCGAGCATCTCGCGGTCCCGCTGGAATACATCCCGCCACCAAGCAGCACGTTCTTTTGGACTAAGCTTCGATGCCGCAGATGCATAGGTCTTGAACCTGACTTCTTTGTCATCGACAATTCCGAATTCATCCAGGCGTGAAACACCTTCAAGCCCTTTCCTGTTCCTTCTCGGTGATGCGGTCATGGTATGCTCCCTCGTCTCGCTTCTTCTCCGTCCAAGACTCCGTTGACTATGCCGTCGACAAGCACGATTCTCGGGTTTTCCCTTGGCATGTATACCAGGCGGAATGATTGAAACCTTTCGACGGATTTCCGAATTCGGCAGACGTAGTCTCTCAGGTGTTCCTTCTTGACCTGATATACACCGTTGACTTGATGGACGACCAGCTCGCTGTCGGAATGGAATCTTACACTGTCCAGGGTGTAGGAACTCGCCTTCTCTATTGCCCACAGGAGCGCCTCGTATTCCGCCTCGTTGTTTGTGTGCTCGCCGACGTATTTACCGTCCCTTTCTAGACATCGGCCCGAGGGGTCGAAGATGGCATAACCGACAGCCGCGGGGCCCGGGTTGCCCCTGGAAGCTCCATCAGTGTAGACGAGTACGGCCGGGCTATCTGTCAAGGCAGTCAACACATCCCATCTGCATGGGGTAGCGACTCCGAGCGATAAAAGGAGTATGGCAGTCAGCGACGGGATCCGAGGCAAGATTCCATAATTTGAAATAGATAGTCTCATGTTTTTCCGTCAGAGGGGGAGCAGCTACGTGGGCAGGGCAACCACACCGATGATGAACCAGTATTTCAGGATCAAGGAGCAGCATAGAGACAGTCTTCTGCTCTTCCGCCTCGGCGATTTCTACGAGATGTTCGGTGAGGACGCGGTAATCGGTTCGAGGGAGCTGGAGATAACCCTGACCACCAGAGACAAGGGCAAAAAGGAGAAGATACCACTATGTGGCGTGCCTTGGCACGCACTCGATTCGTATCTAACGAAACTTCTGAACAAGGGCTATAAAGTAGCCATCTGCGAGCAGCTGGAAGATTCCAAGAATGCGAAAGGACTGGTAGACAGAGGCGTCGTAAGGATTGTCACGCCCGGCACGGTTATCGAAGGCTCAGCGCTCGACAGTAGAAGCAACAACTATCTGATGGCGCTAGTCGAGAGGGGCGGCAATTTCGGGATGGCGTTCGTGGACATTTCAACAGGGGAGTTCATCGCGACTGAAGCAGACGGTGAGGACGCAGAGAACAGGGTGCTGACGGAGTTTGCACAGCGACAACCAAAAGAAGTCCTGGTTCCGAGGGGTTTCGAGCATATCGCGTTGAGGAGCGAACTCGACGATGCGAACACGCGCCTAACCGAACTCGAGGACTACTGCTTCATGCTTGAGGGGGCTGAACCGCTTCTCAAGAGGCACTTCAAACTGCAGTCGGTCGAGGGACTCGGGTTCTCGGATAGCCCTGGAGCGATATCGAGCGCGGGTGCGATACTGAGATATCTCGAGTCGACCCAAATGCGCGATCTCGAGTTCCTTTCCAAGCCAAAGCTGTATTCGTTATCGGATAGACTTGTGCTCGATCAGGCCACCCTTAGAAACCTCGAGGTCGTGCGGAACGTGAGGGACGCCACGCAGGAGAATACCCTGGTGTCCGTGTTGGATTATACGCTCACTCCGATGGGAAGCCGAAGGCTGAGGAAATGGCTCACGGAACCTTCAATGCAGATCGAGGAAATTGACGGCAGACTAGATGCGGTCCAGGAACTAGTCTCCAATACGTCCTTGAGGATGCATGTGGGCGAATCCCTGAGCGGTGTGAAGGATTTGGAGCGACTCATAGTCCGCGTGGCCCATGGCAGCGCGAACGCCAGGGACCTGTTGAGCGTGAAGGAGAGTATCAAAGCCGTGGAGGGGCTCAAGCCAATACTATCGAAGGCTTCTGCTCGCAAGCTCGAGGAGCTCTCCGCGGAGCTAGTCGATGTCTCCGACGTTGTGAAGCTCATAGAGAAGTCGATATCCGACGATCCGCCGCTGACACTCAAGGACGGAGGACTTATCAGGGACGGTTTCGACGCCGACCTGGACGAACTGCGAAAGACTTCGAGGGAAGGCAAGAAGTGGCTGGCAGACCTCGAGCGGTCCGAGCGCCACCGAACGGGCATAAAGAACCTGAAGTTGGGGTTCAACAACGTCTTCGGATATTACATAGAAGTCTCGAAGGCGAACATGAGCAACGTGCCTTCCGATTACATCCGCAAGCAGACTCTCAGCACGGGAGAGAGATATGTCACGCCCGAACTCAAGGAGAAGGAGGAGTCGATTCTTGCTGCGCAAGAGCGCATGCACACGCTCGAGTTCGATATTTTCATGCGCGTGAGAGACGAGGTGGCGGAACACGGCGAGTCGGTCCATGGGATCGCCTCTGCCGTCTCCGTCTTGGACTCGTTGCGTTCGTTCGCCGAGGCAGCCGTCTTGAACGGGTACTCGAGACCGTCTTTGAACGGAGATGACGGCATAGTGCTGAAGGATGCTAGGCACCCGGTCGTTGAGCGCGTCCTCGACGGCTCCTTCGTCCCGAACGATGCTCGTCTTGACACGGGTGAGGATCGGCTAGTGATACTCACGGGTCCCAACATGGCGGGGAAATCCACATATCTAAGGCAGATCGCGCACATCGTAATCATGGCGCAGGCAGGATCCTTCGTACCCGCCTCGGAGGCCAAGATAGGGCTGGTTGACAGGATCTTCACCCGCGTAGGCGCTTTCGACGATCTGTCACGGGGGCAGTCAACCTTCATGGTTGAAATGACTGAACTCGCAAACATACTGAACTGTGCCACTAAGCGCAGCCTCATACTTCTCGACGAGGTCGGTCGCGGCACAAGCACTTTCGACGGCCTTGCCATCGCATGGGCAGTCGCCGAGCATCTTTACGACGGGGAGAAGATCGGCGCCAAGTCTCTGTTCGCCACTCACTATCATCAGCTCACGGAGCTTGCGGAGTCGCTCAAAGGAGTGAGAAATTACTCCATGGCGGTGAAAGAGCAAGGTTCGGAGATTGTGTTCCTACGCAAGGTCATTCCGGGAAGGGCCAACAAGAGCTACGGCATACAAGTCGCCAGGCTGGCGGGAGTTCCGTCCGAGGTCGTCTCACGAGCCGGGGAAGTATTGAGCGACATCGAGGAGAGGAACGCCATAGAGGTCAAGGGAGGCAAGAAGATACACGCCCAAACGAGGTTTTCCGTCGGGCCGGGTGAACTTGACCGAGCGGTTGCCAGGGAGCTAATGGAGCTCGACCTCGCCCGGATGACCCCGATGGAGGCATATGTCAAACTCGGCGAACTGAAGCGGAGAAGCGGTGAGTTAGGTGGGAAGGATAAGGGTTCTCGACAATAGCACGATTGACAAGATCGCGGCCGGCGAGGTCGTCGAAAGGCCGTCTTCTATCGTTAAAGAACTGATTGAGAACGCCCTCGACGCCGAAGCGACAGGCATCGTAGTTGCGTTGTCCGAGGGCGGCAGAAGCAAAGTATCAGTGAAGGACAACGGTTGCGGAATGTCGGCGGAGGACGCCCGGAAGGCGTTCGAACGCCACGCGACCAGCAAGATACAGTCCATCCACGACCTCCGCGGCCTCGGCACCTATGGCTTCCGAGGGGAGGCGCTATCCTCAATCGCCTCGGTCGCGCGGGTAAAGGTAAGAACTCGGGAGCACGGTCAGACCGACGGCACCGAGGTCATCCTCAACCGAGGCGTTGTCACCTCCTCTTCACCTGTGGGCTGTCCAGAGGGAACTGAGATAGTCGTCGAGGACGTCTTTGGCAACCTACCAGCACGGCAGAAACAGATGAAGTACGCATCGGTCGAGCTGGCCCATTGCAGAGAAGTAGTAACAGATTTCATGCTGTGCCGGCCAGAAGTGTCATTCAAACTCCTATCCGATGGCAGAGCTGCGATGGCGCATGCAGCTGCTGAGGGCATGGAGGGTGCGCTGACACTCGCTTTCGGCCACAAAGTCGCCTCGAACATGTTCGAGGGACATGCGGAGGGACATGATATGCGCGTAGATGTTCATCTGGCGCGGCTGGAACATACCCGCTCATCCCCCTCCGATCTAAGACTGTTCGTGAACCACAGACCGATCAAGAGCCGCAGACTGCTGTCCGCGGTAGTCGATGCTTTTGGCTCACGCATGATGAAGGACAGGTATCCGATCGGAGTGATCAAGATCCAGGTGGACAGCTCGTCTGTAGATGTGAACGTGCACCCGACGAAGAGAGAGGTGCGATTCGACAACGAGAAGCTCGTGATAGGCATCATCGGGGATTGCCTGACGAAGGCACTGAAAGAACCGGATCTGTCGTTCAAGTACGCTCTGACGAGATTCTCCGAGAGGTTCGAAGGGTCTCCACCCACTGCCCATGTGCGGACTCCAAATGTGGAGCAATCGGTGCTGGGATTCCATGAGGACGAGGAAGCCACATCCCAGACTGGGATGCATGTCCGTCCGCTGGCGCAGATCATGGACACCTACATACTGGCCGAATCGGAGGGCAGCCTTCTGCTCATCGACCAGCACGCCGCCTCAGAAAGGGCCACCTACGAGCGTCTGTTGGAGGCGATAGAGAGTTCCTCGGATGTCTCGCAGGAGCTGCTTGCACCCCTTGTGCTTGATCTCACGCCTGCAGAGGCAAGGGCAGCAGAGGAGTATGGCGAACTGCTCTCGGAATCCGGATTCGTTTTAGAGCCATTCGGGGGCGAGTCGTATGCTCTGCGAGCCGTCCCGACAGTCCTCGGCGCTCCGCAGGGCGAGAAGACTCTCAGGGACCTACTCGCAGACCTGGCGGACAAAGCGAATCCGAAGAGGATGGGACTCGAATTCATCTGGCGAGTGGCATGCCACGGCTCCATCAGGGCGGGACAGAAGCTCTCACATCAGCAGATGTCGCAGCTGCTGTCTGAGTTGATGGAGACGGAGAGCCCATACACCTGCGAGCACGGAAGGCCAACGATGATCACACTCACTCCCGAAGACCTGGAGAAGCTTTTCAAGAGGCGTGTCTGATCCATCTCATGCGTGCTCGAAAATCTGGGATCCGTCTGGCATCAGGACCCCGTACTTCTTCGCCACCTCGCCGACTCTGGAGGCAGTGGCCTCATCGAACAGCGGCGGTTCGTGAGTAGACAACAGCTCCTCCACCCGCCTTTTGGCGTATGTCAGCAGTTCGTCCTCCTTCCTGTCCGGCTCCGCGTTCGTATGATAGGCCGTCACCTGAGGGATCATGAACTCCTTTCGCAGGTGCTTCGCCGTGTGCATATCCGATAGGAAAGTTCCTCCAGGTCCTTGTCTCAAGATCGCTTCCACGCCCAGCGTGGTATCATCGATCTGTATTCCATCCCGAAGCCGCTGAAGCCATCTCCAGACTTCGCAGTCCATAACCATCTTCTCGTTCGAGATCATGCCCGCCCTGTCGATGCCTCCAAGGCCTACCATCATGTCCGCGCCGATCAGGAGCGCCGCCATGGTCGTCATCGCCCCTTCTGCACCAGCCTCGGAAGACAGCGACCGAGCCGCGTTCGATGGCCCCCCTGCGCATGTTGGCAAGCCGTAGTGTTGCGCCATCTGCACTGCGGCAGAATCGATAAGGATCCCTTCGGGAGTACCGCAAAGGAAAACGCCTGATTTCAAGTCCATGACGCCCGAGAATGACGAGTAGATGCTTGGCGCACCCTCGCATGCGGTCTGCGAAATGGTCATTCCGAACAGGTTCTCGGCGTTTACCACAGCGAGCGAGCCAGCAATCGATGCCGGTGTCACCGCGCCCGCTATTGCCATGGATAGGTGCACCACTGGCACTCCAGCCTCGGCGAGCACTCCTATGGCATCTGCTTCGCCGGCATCGTACCTCAGAGGTGATATCGGGGTACTGACATCGGAAAAGATCGGGCGTTCCTTCAGATTCTCTCTCGAGCCGAGGATCGCAGAACACACCTCTACCTGGAAGTTAGCCTCGTCAGCGGAGACCGCTCCATGCTGTATGTGCTTCGACGAGTATGCGATGGCAGTTAGGAACTCGTAGTATGATGATTTCTCAGAAGGCATGTCGGTTGCTATGACGGTCGGCCAGATGAACCCAACCTCGGGAAGGGCATCGGCCAGTATCATCATTTCCCTCAGGTCCTTGAGGGTCGAAGCCCTCCTCTGACCTTCGCACACATCGAATACCGCCGGAGGCTGACCGTCTGTGGAGACGATTTGATTGCCTTCGCTCGGGATGATGAAGTCATTGCCGCCTCTCGAGCATATCTTCACTTTCCCAGGAGCGCTGTCGAGGGAGCGGCCAACCATTGATTCGTCAATAAATACCAATTCCTTGGTGTCGTCCACGCGCGCTCCAGCGGTTCTCAGCATCGCTCTGACAGCACCGCTCTCAACCTTGACCCCGCCGTCGGCGAGTATGCGAAGCGACGCTTCGTGCACCTTCTCGATATCCTTGTCCGACAGAAGGCTCATTCTGGCGATCGTCATACCATCATCCCGTTCCCCCTACCAGCGTGCACACAAGATGAGCATGCCTTTGGCATGGGTTCGCAACCCGAATGGCGGTAGTGTAGATTAAGCATCCCGAGGCTCTGACCGCGTCGGATATATATCTCCCCTCCAAAAACGGCGGTACAAGGCATTACGGCCCGCCGATAGCGGAATTCCGACTTTCTCACGTCTGCTTGCGAAAGGTATTACATCTTGGTGCAACCTCACATTCCTTCTCGGAGAAGGTGTGACAATGGGTTTGAATATGGCAATCACCGAGCTGGAATCCGCGAAGTCCTTGTGCAGGGACAAGAAGATGACAATGGCAAAAGCGTTCGTAAGCGACCCCGACAAGTGGGGCGATCTCGTCGAGGTAGATCGCGTGGCTGACTTGAAGCGAGCTAGAGGCAGGCTCGGCTCCGAAAAGGTCGACGGACTACTGAAGCGTTCGAGGGTCAAAGTGGAGGGGGACGACCTCTACTTGGAGAAGATCAAGGATCCAGCAGACCAGAAGATATTGGAGCCCTTCGTCAACGAGATAAAGACTAACTGGATCGTCATCAACAAGGTCCCAGAGAGTCGGAAGGACGAGATTCTCCAGGCCGCGGTCGATGAGGATTCAGTCACGGAATGGGATCTCTTGGAGTTTGACGAGATGTACGAGACGTGTGGCAGGTGTGGCCTATCTTGGGACAACAAGAAGGGCTGCGTGGGCAACTTCGGACCGTCGACATCCCCCGTGCCCGAGCTGGCAAAGAAATTCAAACTGAACCTGTTGTCGAAGGTCGAAGACCTGGCATCGAAGAAGAAGATACTCACGTCGAA
>CP070736.1:1023571-1038083 GCA_020347645.1 Methanobacteriota archaeon
AACACGAACTCGTCGTGGCACGCTTTCTGCGACAGGAAGACAATCGACTCGCACGAGTCGACTCCTCCCAATCGATTGTATATCCACGGGTTGTACCCGTCCGAGCCCGAGCAGCGGATCACGACGAAGTCTCCGCCGCCCGATCTTTCTATCATCCATCTCATGGCATCTGCGATGTCGTTGCTTCCTCCTGCGAGCAGCAAGCCAGGCGAGGTGGTGGTGACCACGTCTTCAGGGTTGCCCACAACATAATACTCATAGGCAATCTTGTCTGCTGCCTCGGCTTCTGAATTCGTCGACGACATCATTATGGTTGACAAAACCGTGACTATGGCCACTGTACCGGCCAATCCGCGCTTCACAAGGTTCATAATCCCTGACCTCCCCGCCCCTGAACAATTCGCGCGCTACATTATAGTTGTGCTAGTCAGTTGCCTGAGATGAGCTTGAGAGAACAGACATTGTCCCAAGAAATCGCATGATTCGGTGCTGCTAGTCGTCCGAGTATGAATTCAGCTATTCCTGACTATCACGAGGACTCCTCAGAGCCGGTCTTCCCTTCTGCGTCGTAACATCTTCTCTATCTCGACAGCAAAGAATACTGAACTCGCAATCGCGAATGAGATGACCCAATCGACGATTCCTAATGCTCCAGTGTGGAATGCATCGTTCAACGGAGGGAAGTAAGTAATGAGCAACTGTGAGACAAAACATGCCGCAACTCCAACGATGAGCCAAATATTCGTCCTCATTCGGGAGGAAAAGGCCGATTCGGTCAGGGACCTGCTATTGAACAGATAGAACATCTCGAAGAATACCAGGGTGTTCAACGCTACCGTCTGAGATACAGCAAGCGTTTCCCCATAGAAACTGGAGTAAAGATAGAAGATCCCGAAGGTACCGGCGACCATGAGAGTCGAGACTATTACGAACTTACGCATCAAGAGGTTGGTGATTATGCTCTCGTCACGCGGCCTCGGACTCCTTAAGAGAAGACCTGGTTCTTTCGGCTCGAAGGCGAGTGGCATCGCGAGTAAAATGGCCGTAACGAGGTTTATCCAGAGTATCTGCAGAGGTTCGAGAGGCAAGTCTAAACCGACAGCTATGGCAATCATGAGGATCATCGCCTCGCCGATGTTCGTCGGAATGGTCCATGCGAGTATCTTCTGGATCTTGGTGTAAACGTTCCTTCCCTCCTCGACCGCTGCCACGATGGTGGCGAAGTTGTCATCTCTGAGAACAATATCGGCAGTCTCCCTAGCTACATCGGTCCCGACCCGGCCCATAGCTACTCCAATACTAGCGGCCTTCAATGCGGGGGCGTCGTTCACTCCGTCGCCGGTGACTGCCACGACTTCGTTCTTTTTCATCAAAATATCAACGAGTCTGAGCTTGTGCTCGGGAGTCATTCTCGCAAAGATGTTGGAATCATCAAGAGCTCTAGAGACTTCTGCGTCTCCCATCGCTTGTATCTCTTTACCGGTGACGATTCTCTTCCTGTCTCTCACGATTCCAAGATCCCTGCCTATCGATTCGGCGGTGGCGGAATGATCTCCTGTAATCATTACGACCCTTATTCCTGCCTGGCTGCAAGTGACAATTGCCTCTTTGGCCTCCGGACGAGGTGGGTCGAACATTCCGATCAGACCAAGAAGAACAAGGGCTCTTAGGTCCGACCTTTGAATAGAAGTCTTCTTTTCAGGGACTCGTTTCATGGCAACGGCAAGCACTCGGAGCCCTTCACCAGCCATCTCTGCAGCCTTGCGACGCATCTCATCTTCGTCAATCTTGTGCGTCTTGCCCTCCAATTCTTGGACGTCGCAGATTGAAAGGACCTTTTCAGGTGCGCCTTTAACGAAGATTACGTTGCTGCCGACGTCCTCATGAAGTGTAGCCATGTATCCTACGGATGTCTCGAAGGGAATTTCGTCGATTCTCTGCAGCCTGAGCTTGACGCCGGCGGCATCAGCCGCGTGCAGCAACGCAGTCTCAGTGGGGTCGCCTTCAATCCTATCGTCGCTAATCACTGCGTCATTGCACATCATGCCCGCTGCGAGGGCGTCGTAGAGATCCCTCTCTTTGTCAACTGAGACTGGACCGGGATAGTCGCAGTGCCGTACGCAGCTGTAGTACGGCGGCTCCGCGTCGAAGTCCTTGCCCCCGGCAAAGACCTTGACAACTGTCATCCTGTTCAGAGTCAAAGTCCCTGTCTTATCTGAGCATATGACTGTGGTGCTTCCAAGTGCCTCGACCGCTGGTAGACTCCTCACAATTGCGTTTCTTCTGGCCATCTCCCGCACACCGGATGCAAGCACGACTGTCACCAGGGCAGGCAGCCCCTCAGGGATTGCAGCGACTGCAAGAGCGACGGATGCGCGGAATGCGTACACCGTCTCCTGGTCTCTCAAGAGGCCGCTCGCGAATGCGAAGATTGCTGTCGATGCGACGAGTATTGACAATATCTTCCCGAGACGTTCGATTTCTACTATCATCGGGAATTCCGTCTTCACCGTAGTCCTAAGCTCCTGAGAGATCCTGCTGATCTCCATATGCTCTCCCGTGGACACCACGAGCGCTTCTGCACGGCCTCGCACTACCATGGTCCCCGAGAAAGCCATGTTTGTCTGGTCAGCTGGGATTAACCATTCGCGGTCCAGAACATCTGTGTTCTTGAGGGCGGGTTGAGATTCACCTGTGAGAATCGACTCGTCCACGAAGAAGTCCTTCGCGACAATCAAACGCGCATCGGCGGGGACCATATCTCCTGCTTGAAGAAGCAGGATGTCACCGGGCACTATTCCGACAGAGGAGATACTTTTCTCCTGTCCGTCCCGCCTCACTCTCGCAGTCAACTCCGAGAATCTGAGGAGCTCCTGTATTGCCCTTCCTGCCTTTCTCTCCTGGGCGAATCCGATTGCGGTGTTGGCAACAACGACTGCGATTATCACGCCTACGTCGATCCATTCCTGCAAGTACGACGTTACAACGGCGGCAGCGAGGAGAACGTATATCAGGGGTTGATTGATCTGCCTGACGAGATAGTAGGCGGTGCCCTTTGGCTTCTCTCTCACGATTTCGTTGCGGCCATAATTGGCCTGTCTCTCTTCTGCCTCAGACTGCGAGAGACCATCATTCCGACCACCCAGTCTCTTGAGAGATTCCTCAGCAGATATTTCGAACCATCGATCTTCGGTGGTGCGTCTGTCACCTGAAGACATTCACCCTTAGTACGCGTATTAATGACATACAGTTTTCCCCCGGTCATACGATACTAGCTATGGTCCCTAGGGGCTTGGCAGTAATCACACTAGATGTTTCGGCTGAATCGATGATACTGTCCCCTATACATCAGACACCCCCAAAGAAGACTGAATCAAGGGTGAAAAGACGGAACGCCCGGGACAAGCGATTTCAAAGCCATATTGACATGAAGTCTGTGTGACCTGACAAGGAGAGGGTGAGGAGTTCAACTTGATGCAAAACACGAGAATGAAGAGTGGTCAGTAATTCATTCAAACGTATAGCTCAAGGCGAAGAGCTTCATTAGATTCATGACACAGGACCATTTAGACGAATATATTAATAGTAAAACCACCATTGTACTTACAAGATTAACATCATAATGGTGATGCAATGAGAAACCAGAATCGTCCGACACATGAAGACATATTGGCCCTTGTCGCCGAGCTTGTACCAGATATTCCACAACCTAGCGAGATCTTTGCTGAGATAGAAGCTGGAGACAGAACCCTATGGCTTGAGGGGTGGTGTGACGGGTGCATAGCCGGCATGGGGTTCCCTCCTAAGGGTCGAGGAGCGCTCGAGGAAAAGTTGAACTATATCAACAAGGTAACCCCGGAATTCCTTCGCAAGAGGGCAGCGGATAGGGAAATGACCATCGAGTGGTCAGGATTCATTCCGCTGAAGGACAAAGAACACTTGTACGGCGTATCATGGGCCGTCTTCACGAAGAAGCCGCAGAAAGGGCATTCAGACGCCGAATGAACAGGACACACGTGTCAAAGGTGCTAGAATGAGAGACAGAAAGATCATCAAAGACGCCTGTGCATTTCGGCTGCTGGCTGACGAGACTAGAATGAAGATGATCTACCTGCTCCGCGCAAAGGAGATGACCGTGAGTCAGATTGCAGGTGAGCTGAGGCTGACCCCTCAGACCATATACCACCACATCAAGAAGCTTTGCGAGGCAGGCATGGTTGAAGTGTCTAGAGAAGAACGCATCGAGCATGTCGTCGAGTCGTATTATCGAGCAACTGCCGGATACTTCCACTTCGTAAACGGAGCCTGCGCGAACGAATGCGGAGGCATGGAATGGATTCAAGAGATTCTGAAAGGGCTTGGCAATCTTGGCTTCGAATTTGACATGAGCGAGAAGAAGGCATCAAGCATATTGGAACTAGCTGAGGACCTCAAACGACGGAGGGAAGACCCGAACATTGTTGGCAGGATCTACGACATGGACGATATCGATCCATCAATCGGGCTCGATCTCGCGGAATTCGCAATGATGATGAATATGAATGCCCGAGAATTCGCGAAGTACCTCGAGACTCAGCGAAGCCTCAGAGAACGGCTTCTGTCGGGTAGAGCCAAGAAGAGCAGCCCATAGTCGAACCGCCTCGGAGGCCGGCGAATCGAAGACCGTGTCTCAGTGTCAGACATAGGTGTTCGGCCAACCTCGCGGCACGAATCATCAGCAACAGCATCTACATTTCAGGAGTCACAGCTGTTTCCTGTTGAAGACCCAAATCGCCATCAGGAGAAGGACGACTGTTATGGCAAGCCCCGGAATCAGAGGGAAATACTCGTCAGAGGAAGCGGTCAGTACCGGCAAGACGGCAACCGTAGACAGTTGATTTGCCCCGTATATCACCAGGATTACGCCGACCAGGACGGATGGAGAAGACATCCCTATGAGTATACCTGCGGAGCAGGAGATTGCGATCATCGATGCCGCGATGATTATCGCCGGCAAGATATTCGAAAACAAAGTGGCCGAGGAAAGGTCCGATCTGAAATGGTCGACGGCAACTCCTAACATGATTGCCGCAACCGCGGCAACGACTACGCAGAGATAGACCGCAAGGAACTTGGAAAGAACGATGCTGTGCCTCTTCACTGGCCTTATCAAGAAGAGATCGTAGACGTGCTTCTCCCTCTCGTTGATTATTCCCACGGTAAGCATGGCTGCAGAGATTACGCCGCCGATCACTGATACGAGGAGGGCGGTGAAAGAAGAGAAAGGGATTCCTTCCTGATCTACACCCGAAGTGGCGATATAGAGAATAATCGCAAGCGCGGGCAATCCGACCCAGAGAAACAGCATGACTTTCGATCGATAGAATCCGTTCAGTTCGTCCTTGAACAATATCGCGAGGCTCAAGCAGATGCACCTCCAGTAACGAACTGCACGTACAGTTGTTCGAGGTTTGGATTAACAGGGTATATGGAGCGTATCTTCGAACCTCCATCCAGCAATTCTCTGACCAGTCCGTCTATTGAGGCATCGATGTCTGCATCCTGCGTAAGGTGGACCGTCATCCTCCCTTTCTCGATAAGTTCAACACTGGCAACGCCCGGGACGCTCTCAAGCTCCTTCCAACGACCAGAGTCTCTCGAGAGCATGACATCGATATCCTTGGGCACTACCAACCTGTGTCTGAGTTCCTCAAGCGTGCCTTCGTGGATCAGCGTGCCATGGCTTACGATGCCGATGCGGTTCGCAACGTCCTGGACATCGCTGAGAATATGCGAGGAGAATAGGATGGTAGTCCCATCTTTAGACAGCTGTCTGAATACCTTCTTGAACTGGTATCTACTGGCTGGGTCGAGGCCGGCCATCGGTTCGTCGAGGACTAGGAAATCAGGGCCGTGGAGTATGGCCTGTGCCATTCCCACCTTCTGGATCGTACCTCCCGAGAGGTGGACTATCTTCCTATTCCTAATATCTGCAATTCCAAGAAGGTCCAGAACCTCGGGGATGCGTTTCCGGACCTCCTGGGCGCTCATGCCCGACAATCTGCCCAGTGTTGTCAGCGAATGGTCCACAGTTCTCCACTCCTGGAACGCTGCGTGTTGGGGCAGGTATCCCAGTGCTCTGTCACTGTGGGCACCGGAGTCGCCCGATGCAACTCTAGCCAATCCCCCGAAATTCTTGATGAGGCCTACTAGTATCTTGATTGTCGTCGTCTTCCCAGCACCGTTCGGACCGATGTACCCGAAAATCTCGCCCTGTCTGACGCTGAACGTGATGTTGTTGAGAGCTCTGATATCTCCATATGATTTCGTTACTCTCTCAAACTCTGCAATACAATCAGTATTCCTCAACTCGCTGTCTTTCAGCATATCACCCTCAGTTTCCTTTCGACACATCCGGCAATAGATAGAACTGATGAACCTGAGCTCCGGAGTACCTATGCAGGCATCTTCACATAAGGATTCCTGCAGGGTCTATTGTGGTTTGAGGGGCGCGCAACCCCTCATCAAGGATTCTTAGTCGCAACGCTCCCTTCGCTGACCACTAATCGGTAGTGAAGGAATGCTTTCGGTTGCGGAATGTCTTCCTAGCTTCATCGGACTCTACAGTAATCCAAGCATCATAGAAGGGCGAGAAGTCTTCGGGGGTTTAGCTCGATGCTAAAATCGCGGAATTAGGATCTTGTCAGTGTTCGAACCATGAATCACAGCTTTCTGAACAGAATTCTTGATATACCTCGACAAAGATTGGTTGGGCGGTGACTTGGGGGATTTGAAATGGTTAATCTCATTCGAAGAAATTCTGTGCGCAAGTCAGTGACTGTCCTGGCAGCGTTGACTCTCGCTGTCCCTGGATTCGCAGGGCTGTCGATTGCCGTCGTTCAGGACAATGACGACATTCCGAAGTGGACGATCGCTCTCTTCATAAACGCCGACAACAACCTGGAGATTTGCTACGACGACTTCACCTATCCGTGGCTGTGCGCTCTCCCGGACAGCGACGAGGTCGACATCGTCTCGTGGGTGGATAGGTTGAGCACTACGGGATACGAAATCGTCGAGTTCTCAGGCGAGGACACGACGACAAGCTACGTTGAGACGGAGCTGGGGTTCGGCCTTTCCTCCACGCTTCGGGACTTTCTCATGTGGACCGCCACCAAACACCAGTCGGAGAACCTAGCAGTGATAATGTGGGATCATGGCAGCGCGTGGCGATCCTTCAGCAGTGACGATACGGATGGATCAAGGATGTACGGCCCTGACCTTGACCGTGCGCTGAAGGATGCTGACATATCACTGGACATATTGGGTTTCGATGCCTGCTCGATGTCAAGCATGGAGAGGCTGTACGAAGTGGGTTACTCAGGATATGTCGACATAATGGTGGCCTCGGAGGAGCTTGTGCCTGGCAACGGTTTCCCTTATGATTCAATGTTCACGCCATTGATGCAAGACCCCACCAGGACACCCATGCAGGTAGCGGGAGACATGGTTATGGGATGGGAATCGTACTACCACCAGTCTCAGAGAGTAAACCTCGCAGCGATAGACGTGAACAAGTTCATGTCCGCCATGGATTCCTTCAGCGAGTGGACAGACGACATGATAGACGGAATCGACCTTTTCAAGAATGCCTACAATCACGCGGTCAAGGATGCATATGCCGACTGCGGAACTCAGTTTCAACTAGACATGATCGACCTGGCAGAATTGCTGTATGAGGAATTGGCCGGATATCCTGTGAGCGATGAGCGGACGGCCCTGTCGGAATCGACCCTTGGACTGACCGACGCCTTGAAGGACACGGTCGTGGCCATATCCACATCGGCCGTTACGAGGGACACCCACGGCATGACTGTATACTGGGGATGGTATGGTTCCTGGAACTCGCTCGAGGCGCGGTATCTTGAGACTCTCTGGTTCCCAAATGAAACCGGGTGGGGAGAGTTCCTTGAGCTGTTCAACCTTAAGTAGAGACCATTGAGCACCCCGATGCTCAACCGGCGCCTGGGTCTGGCCGTAGAACCAGGCAGGCAGGTTTGCATGTCGTATGAACCGAACCTCCGATTTCACGAGGAAAGGGGGTGAAAAGGTTTATATCCCGGTGCAACAAGGCCCTGATTGAGAATGAGCCAGTCATCCGATTTCAGAGTCGGCTCAACGTTTAGCAGTATCCACAACCGGACAGTGCCCATGAATGAGTGGGCAAGTGGGCTCCTAGGTATGTCTATGACTTGAGCCCAGCTAGGAAATCATCAATGGGTATCGCCGACAGAGTGTTCGTTTCGAGAGTTCCTCTGGACCCTAGATCCACCATTACCTTGGAAATCGCAGCATCGTCTTGAGCTTCCAGGATGGAAAGAAAATCGTACTCGCCGAGAAGCGCGAATTGGTGGAGAACTTGTGCGCCCATCTTCGAAATCTCCTCGTTGACCTCCTTTACTCGTTCTGGTTTGGCCTTCAACGTCTTGCGCCCCTCATCCGTTAATCTAGACAGCACCACATATGTCGCCACTTCGACCACCTACGGATAACTGCATGATAATCACCCCACTTAGCTCTTTTGCCCACCTCTGAGCGGCGAAGAAAAGACGTGATGAGTTGCTGCGTCACCAAGTAACCCGGGAATTGCTGACTCTATCGGGTTGGTCACCTCATTCTGAGGCAAATTGCATCAAGTGAATCACCAGAGGAAATCTCGAAAAATCGGATCATCCCACACGGCAAAAGGTATAATGCTCAAGTTGGAGCCGGAACTCATCCATGGACTTGGTGGACATTCGACGCGCCTGTGTTGACGACATAGGAGCTTCTTGTTGAATCCACCAAAGCTCCAAGAGTAATCGGAAACAGATGGCTGACATGGAATGGACTGTCGGGGAGAACGGCATCAAAGGGCAAAAATGCGGAGCTCCCCCCCCTTGTCCTCTCAGGATTTGTCGAATAGAGGAGGATGATGCTCCAGCAGTTCTCTTGTTCGGGAAGGAGGGAGAGCCTGGGAATCACCAGATACGACATCATCCTTGCCGCTGTCGATTTACAATTGAAACAAAATCCATAGAAGGGCTGACGGTTGGAAACCTTGAGCTGGAAGGAGATGACGGCGGCGGACTCGGACGAAGCATTCTGAAAGATAGTAGCCTGTTCTTGACGTAATCCGGCTTCCTGCGAAGGACCTGGCGAAGAGTCAGAGCGATGATTTGAACTTGCAGAGGGGTTAAATCATCCGTGAGAGATGTCTACCAGAGTCAAATGACTTCGAATTGTCCCAGTTGCGGAACTCCGACGGAAGAGGGAGGCGCATTCTGCAGCAAGTGCGGTGCAAGAGTAGGCATATCCACAGCGGAATCCGGAATCCCTCCCCCTTCCGTTCCAGGGAACCCGATATGGTATCAGAACTTCTACCGTATCCGAAAGAAGGTCGTGGCAATCACGAACCAATACTGGATCGAGAACGCCGACGGCTCGATCCTCGGATATTCTAAGCAGAAGCTGATCAGAATCAAAGAAGACATCAGAGTGTTCGCGGACGATAGCATGTCCGAAGAACTGTTCCGGATCCGACAGGACCAGGTCGTGGACATGTGGGGGACTTTCGGGGTGATCGATTCGGTAACGGAAGCCGTAGTAGGTAAGATACGCAGACAGGCCTTGAGATCTGGGGTGCATAAGGATGAGTATCTGCTACTCAACGCTCACGGTCAAACCGTGGGCAAACTTGCTGAGCGATCGAGAAGAGGTCTCATGAGGAAGTACATGCCGGGCGGCGTACTTGTCCCCGAACAGCTTGTAGTCGAATTCCAGGGGAGGCAGGTGGCTGAAATAAAACAGCAGTTCAAGATCATTGGCGATATCTGGGAGGTCGATTGCTCCCGAATCCCGGCACAGTTCGACAGGCGGATCTTGTTATCAGCCATGCTTTTGATGGGGATGATTGAAAGAGACAGAAAGTAGCCGGAAGGCCATGCTTGACAGAATAGGGACGGCTTTGATGACGGTGAAGACAGATCTATCCTGCCGGCGACAATCTCGAATTCCTGCACACGATGATTTCCAGGTGATTGCCTCTATACGGCAAATGTAAGGTGAACATGAAAGGATCATTGCGCTTGCGCACTGAAGATGGGACCGGCGGAATGGCAGGCACTTTGGCCAATAATCCTGCTCCAGAGCGACACTATTCAAATAAGTTCCATCATATTGCATATTGGCAGACGCTATGTCAGAGAGACCATCGTTTATCCGTCGACTTGAGCAGAACGGCTGCTATGGGGGCGTTGTGTCGGTCGAGCATCTCGATGAGCTTGGTGCAGAGATAAGGTCGCTGCACAGCGAAGGCCTGCTAGACAATGACTTCTACCGGGAGCGGGCAGGTTCCTATTTCAAACCGAAACTGCCAAGGAGCATCCGAAACGCTAGGTCGATAATCGTCGTCGCGGTGCCCACGCCATTGATACGCACGACTTTCCTTTGGAAAGGATTCAGAGTGCGGACTATTGTCCCTCCGACATATTGTGATGTGCGAAGGATTACTTGGCGGGCGAAAAAAGAATTGAAAGAAGCTTTCGAACCGAATGATTACAGATGTGTGAAGGCCGAACTGCCATTGAAGCTCCTCGCCGTCAGAAGTGGTCTAGCTAGATATGGTAGAAATAACATAACATACATCCCAAGATATGGCAGCTTTCACCGCCTGACGGCGTTCTACTCCGACTATGAATGCACGACGGATAACTGGAGCGACAAACGGGCGCTTCCGCTGTGTAAGAAGTGTAAGGCATGCACAGATGCATGTCCGACCAATGCGATCCAAAAGGATAGGTTCTTGATCAGGGCTGAGAGATGTCTGACCTTACTAAACGAGAAAGATGCGGGACACGGTTTCCCCGATTGGGTGGACACCTCAGCCCATAACTCCATCGTTGGCTGCATGCTATGTCAGAGAGCCTGTCCCTACAACAAGAATGTCGTCGACTGGTGCGAGAGCCGAGAGGAGTTCAGCGAGGAGGAGACCGCATATCTTCTCCGAGGCAGGTTCAGCAACGACAGGGCGTCGCATATCAAAAGCAAATTGCAGAGAGTGGGCCTCAGCCTTAATCTCTTCCCGAGGAACTTGAAAGCTCTCCTGGACAAGGAAGTGCAGTAGTCTCGATTCGATTTGAACCGGGCAGAGACGAGTGAGAGAGGAGGATAGGTTTGGCACCGATTCCGAGACACAGGTTCGAGTCGTTGTGCAGCCTGTTGATGGCCTACAGCCACGGTGTTCATCTATGAGGGATGAGGAAATTCCAGGATTTAGCCGCTTGACACCTCGGGACGACCAGAACACAATTCGGGAATTCAAGAGTCAGCCTTCAAGGAACCCGACCGAATCCTCAGAGTATGGCTATCGTTGAGACCATGTATTCTAGCGTGCAGTCTGGGTCGTCCGTATCCCCCTCTCCGCAATAGGTCCATGTGCAGCAGCAGGGAAGTCCGACCGTCTGGTCCTCCGCCATAAGACCGTCTAGAGGCATATAGTCCAATATCTCGAAGTCGACGATCTCGTTGTTGTCCACATCCCAGACGTCGTAGACGATTATCGAGAACCTCACGCTCTTGGCATCGTCGTTCAGATCTATTTCCGCGTCGAAGAAGCTCTCTAGACAATCCTCACCATAGAATACCTCGCTCTGGAAGACCGTCTCGAAGTCGCCATCACAGTCCGCGTCAACTCGAATCTCGAACCACGGGTCTGGACTGTACTTGGTGCGGTGACAGTTTGTAGTGTATCCTTCGAACTCGAATCTGATGAGCGATATCTTCACTCCGCCGTTGCCCTCGTCCATGAAATCGAGACAATCACCGATTCCGTCGCCGTCGGAGTCGCGGGTTTCATTGGGGTCATCAGGAAACGCATCATTTACGTCGCCAACACCATCTTTGTCAGAATCGCTCCACTCGTTCGGATCCGCGGGAAATACGTCTTCGCCATCAGGTACTCCGTCGTCGTCGAGATCCGCAATAGATGTCAGGGGTGATGTCGCAGGATTCACAAGCGAAAACGAGAGGAGAACCATCAATGCTGTCAGAAGTACGATTGAGGCGACGAAAAGTCTCCTGCCATCGGCCATGATTCTAACCACGGTAGTCCCCTCTATCCCCCGTCCCGGCTTGAAGATATCATTCTAGCATCCTGTTAAAAACCTTTTCTACTGACGGGAGGGATAATCTTATAAAGACGGATTGAAGAGGTGCAGTCAATGACTCCTTTCAAACACTATCAGGTAACAGAACATAGCTATACGACATCCTCGGGAAATGTATAATATCGCCGTCTGCGTTCAAGACTCGTGAGCGCAAGAATCCTTCAACTCGTCTTTTCCGCAATCTCAGTTTGCATCTCATCAACAATACTCGTGATTGCACTGAATGCGGCGGCGCAGGCGGGCGATGGGACAGCTTTGGATTTCTCCAGAGGCAGGGGTTTGATCTTCGCTCTGTCAATCGTGCTTCTTGCGACATCGGTGTACATTCTCGTGCGATCCATCCCCGCGCGTCAACCAGCCGAATTCGAGGCTTCTTCTGCCAATGCAGTTATCGAACAGACTGCTGCAGAAGAGACGAAGCAATCAGTGACGGGTCATGATGAATGCGTCCTGGAAACGCTTGATGCAGACGAATTGCGCCTATACGAGATGATTCGTGACGCTGGAGGCGAACTCTTGCAGATGCACGTGGTTTCGGCGAAGATATTCTCCAAGGCAAAGGTTACTCGGCTTCTGGACAAGCTGGAGAACCGTGGTCTCGTCATCAGAGAGCGCCATGGGATGACCAATCGAATTCGAATCATCAAGTAGCGACATTACTCGGAATTTGTGATGGAATTGACGAGTTTCGTACTTCTGAAACTGATTTCATACAAGTCGTCAAATACCTTTTCGACATTCTGCCATCCCTTCAGTCAGTAGACTTTTTTCCCTGACTGAAACTCCGGGGGAGACAACAAATGAATACGAAGAGAGTATCTGTGGTGGCAATCGCCGTGCTGTTCGGGGTAACATCCTGTGCATGCATGATTGGAGCCAGCGAGGAAGGGGCGCCGTTGATCATAACGACGCCTTCGGGAGACGACCCGATCTCGTGTGCAGTGTTCTACGCGGACAATATGGTGTACGCACCGCAGTGGCGACTGGGCAACTATGTCCGTCTTGAGGCAATGGTCATCGACATGACCGGGTACGACTCGCCAAGGGACATCTTGACGACCGACGTCAACCTGTATCCTGACGTGTATGCCGACGGTCTCGCGCAGCAAGCGGCAATAATCGCTGATTCGGCAACAGTCCTGCCCATGACGCGAATGGTTTCCGTCTCGTATATTGAGATGACCATTACGTCGGACGTCTTGGCAGAACCCCTGGTCCTCTCCGCAGGCTGGAACCCGTTGACTCTGGAAATGGAGATAGAGAACGGACTCAGCCGCGAGGTGAACAAGGGCGGACACGTGATTTACGGAACGCTTTGGGACACGACGGGACTCGAAGAGGGCGATTACACAGTGCACACTCGTCTAGGAACCGTTGTCAACGGTGTCGGAATGATCGGAGAAGGGTACAGCGTGGATTATGCCATAGCTCACCTCTATAACCCTGAGGGTGAAGAAGGCGAGTTGCTCGATCCCGACCATCCGTATTCCGACTTGGTTGACGAAAGCCATGTCGACTACGCCACCTACAAGATCGGAGTAGGCGGTGTCGATGCAGGAGATGCCTGGATCGTTCTAGGCGCGCTGATTCCGCAGGGCTCAGGCGGAGGCAACGGCGGCGGCAACGGCAATGGCGGCGATGGCGGCAATGGCAACGGTGGTAACGGCAACGGCGGCAACGGTCACGGCAATAGCCGACGCACGCGTGGCAAGTAGACATAGCCCAGCCTGTTTATGCCCAGTTCACGAGCGTCGTCTCGTGACGCAAACTCTTTCAGCTTTCCTTTATCAATCCAATTCTGTTTTAGGGACGCTTTGAATGATTCGCGATCGTCTCATCTGTAGCCATACGCCGTAACTCCGCTTCAGGCAATGCTCTGTATTCAGGCGGTGTGAAAGCGATGCAGCCACCATGTCAACCTAAGAAAGGAGGGAAGCGGCTCTCAGTTCTTCCGTGATCTTGTCAACGGCAATCTCAGCATCTTCCGGCTTGCGCGCGCCGGTGCAAACTAGCTTCCCACTGCCAAACAGAAGCGTGACCACCTTGGGCGAGTCGAGGCGGTATACGAGGCCGGGAAACTGCTCCGGTTCGTATTCGACCTTCTCAAGGCCGAGAGTTATGGCAGTCGCGTTGAGATTGATCTTCGCCCCGAGGTTGCTCGTAGCGACGATGTTCTGAACCATGATCTCCGGCTCCTTCTTGACTACAACGCCAGCGGCTTCAATCTGCTTGACAACCTTGTCGACGGCGGCCTTCACCTGTTCGAGGCTCTTGGCACCTGTGCATACGACCTTCCCGCTTCTGAAAAGCAGCGTAGCCGTCTTGGG
>CP070736.1:1038183-1052668 GCA_020347645.1 Methanobacteriota archaeon
CGACCGTGACGCCTCGTGCGCGCCCGAAAACATCTTTCTGCGCGAGTGTTGGGATGCTCAGAAGGCATAGCCCATACGGCGTCTGGTCGATACCGCCTCGGTATCGCAGGCTTGCTGAATGGGGTGCTTGTATATAAAACTGACCGGCCGAGCTCCGGAGTTCAGCCCTACTTGCCCTTCTTCGCCTTCTTCTGGGCCCTCTTGCCCCGCTCCTTCGCCGTGTAGCCAGTCGCCCTTTCCAGGAAGGTATTGTACGCCTTGATAGTCTTCTGAGCGACCTCATCGTCTACGGAAGGGTCCATGTCCGTTTCAACGCATAGCATATTCCTGCCACCCTGCCATGCCCGCAGTTCCTTCAACGCACCGAACGACGACACTAACTTATCGTCTCTTTTGTCGACGTCTCCAAAGACATCCTTCATGTGCGCCTTCAGCTTCTCAGGCGATATGTTCTCCTGGTGCCCCCTTCTGACTTCGTATTCGCTCATGTGCCACACCTTGACTCATTCGAAGCAGAGTGCTCCTTGAAAAACTTTGTGAGGCTCTGTAACCAACCCTGTAAGTCACGATTCGATTTGCTTTTGGTATAGATCGAAGGTTGTCTGAATGCCGTCAACTGAACAGCAGTCTATCGCGGCGATATCTCGAACTTGCACGCGGATCTTCCCTGAGCGACGCATTCCAGCTCGGTGACGATCACTGATTTTCGGAAAGTCTTTCGCCCCACCGTCTCAAATAGATTGCATATCGGTTGACAAACGGGGTCGTCGCTGTGACCGAAAGCCCTCGCAATGGCGGTGGTGGACAGCAGCTTGACGACCGCTCGGTGTTGGTCGAAATGAGTGAGGTCGCTGTTCTCGATCCAACCGACCTCCGTAAGGAACTCCAGGCATTTATTGAAAGTCTTCCTCTGATCTGGATCCTCTTGAATGTCGAGCAGTCTCTCCTGGAGGTCGAATATTCCTGCAAACAGTCCATTAAGATCCTTCTTTACCTCTGGTTTGTCGGCCGTGAATTTGATGACGTTTATCGTCGATTTCAATCCTTCCTCTGGGGATATCCTCTCGACAAAGCCACTGCTTCCACCGGAAGTCCTCCGTGCGGGTTTCTTGTCAAGCATCCTCGGCGCTATCCTCAGGCTCGAGTCCGCTTTTCCGCCCCCTTGGCCCATTACGTACTTCGAACGCCGAGCGACGCCGCTCTTCTTCCCTTCCATGTATTTCTTCTGTACCTCTTCGAGGATGCCGATCTGCTCTGCTTTGGCCATGATAGATCGCAGCTCCAGGTTGACCCAGCCGACGCTTTCAATGTGTCCGTTCTCGCCGACGTCAACACCCAGTTCGAATGCCCTTCTCCTCAAGTCGGTTGCGTCGATGTCCCCTCTGTTGTCTTCACCTCTGAACACTAGCTCACCCCGCAATTACCCGATTATTCGGTTCACTTCTGCCTGTCTGATACGCACCGAGAAGGCAAGTGCCCCATGCCAGTGGATCGCAACGCGATTTCATCTTCTGTGCTGTGCTTGGCCTTTCCCAGCATCCATCAACGTGGAACCACGCCCTCGATAGAGGCGAGAAACAGCCTCCTCGCACCGTGGCCGATTCATCACTGTGTCAAATGATATCGTCCGTTTTGGGATGCCACAGCCGACGAACCCCGCGAATCCCAGGAAAGGACGTCTGCATCTGGGTAGTCGTGGAGCAGACGCATGGGCCGCCTTCTGTCAATGCCCTTCAACTGCTTACGAAGCAATCAGCTAGACAATACTTAAGCGTGGCGACTTGGATACCGCGTTTGAGAATCGCAGGGTTTTCGAATAGGGCGAACGAGTAGCCGGTCTACGGCATATACGCACCCGTTGGCTGACTACGAGATGCTTTCTGCGCGGATCTGAGTTCATGGTTGTGCGTCCGAAACGACAATATACTCATAGCGGCAATCGTAGCTCAGGGGACGTGGTTGGCTGAGCAGGAAGGTGTTCGTGGTTGAGGACGAGGCATCGTTCATCCCGCTCTACCAAGAGATGCTACCACTGCACGGTCTTGAGCTGATAGGCTACGCCACAGACGGCGAGGAGGCGATCGAGAAGATCGGCGAGGGGCTCGACCCCGACATCGTGTTGATCGACCATAGGCTTCCCTCAAAGAATGGTATCGATACGATGAGGGAGCTTCACAGAAAGGACCCATCGCTGCCAATAGTCTTCATGAGCGCGGACAAGACAATCATGAGGGATGCACTGAAGAACGGCGCGCTGGATTTCCTAGTCAAACCGTTCGACAAGGACCAACTGTTCGAGATGATCGATAGACATGCGAGGAAGCGTTGATCTCTCTTATGGAGCTTCGAGGCCCGAAGTGAGGGGCGGTCAATGAGTGCGGCTACGGAACATCCTCTGCAGGTCAACGGTGCCATCGGCGACCAGCCCCTCGAGTTCTACGACGCTCTCCCACATACCTTTGCATTCGCATTCGAGCGTCTCAATATCCTTCCGGTTCTGCGAGATAGACCTTTCACGGATTGCGTCCAGCAAATAGGCGTCACACGAACCACAGTTGTGTGCACCCCTCTCCTTGCCCCCTCCCGTGGGCTCGCAGACTATCTTCCTATCGAGGGCGGTGCATGAATTGAGCACTTCCATTACGCTCCACAGCCAAGGAGGTCGGTAAGCCCAATTCCTCCACAAAAGTTCGACTAGCGTCCCTTTCTGTACATTGACGGGGTTCACGGATATTGTGTCGCTCTGCAGTGCTGCGTGCTTCGCCGTCGCCAAGGCATCCTCGACTGCTTCCGCCTCCGTGAGGAACGGCGGCTTCAGGAGCACATACGATCTGAGAGACGCGCCGGCCTTCTTCACCGCTGTCGCCGCCCTATCGTAGTCGGCGACAGTCATGTTCTTGTTTATTGCATACTTCAAGACTCTGTCGTTAGCGCTCTCCAATCCGATTGCAATCTCCAGGTCACCATGAATTCCAGTCAACGCATTCATCACATCGTCTGTTACGAACTGCGCTCTCGACTCCACCAGAAGCCGTAGACCCCTGTCGGCGCACCATCTCAGTATCAGCTCCCGTATCCCGTTCGGCGTCTCGCGGTCGTCCAAGAACGATCCAGAGGTGTACACCTTCAGGAATTCGATGTCGTCGAGCCGGGCAGACGCATTCTTGAATTGCGCGGCCAGATCGGCCTCGCTGATGCCATCTCGCGATTCAACGTTGTACCCGCACATTGAACAGCCGCCGTCGGAGAAGTGTCGGCATCCAGACGTTCTAAGAATCACCACACCGGTGTCGACGATGTTCCCCCCGACATTCTCCTTCTCCTTCCACACGGAGACTGGCGACGTGACCGATGCTGGTCTATTGCGCTTCGCACGGCTTCGTTCGGATCCAACGGAGTCACGCTCTTTCATTAGAACACCAGTTGAATGCCACTGAGGGGCTGCTCAGAGGTCGTACGGCTTGAGCGTCTTCCTTCCGTTCTTCTTCGCTCTCTTCGCTGCAAGCTCGATCATGAGGTGCACCTCGCGGTCAAGCTCGCGGTAGAACTCCTCGGATATCCTGAACCCGTCGCCTGCGACGTCCTTCACCTCAGAGACCTTGATGACCATCTTACCGTTTCTCATGTTCGAGATTGACATGTCCTGTTCTCCTACCGCGCGCGACAGGGAAGAATGCTAATGCATGCTCGATTCTTAACCTTTCCGTGTCGCGCGGTTCCGCAAAGCTTTTTCTCGCATTCCCCTTTATCGGATGGGGCGCTGCAATATGGATGTCGACGAAAGGCTGGAGCTCATCACGAGGAATTCGCTGGAGGTTGTCACGGTCGAGGAGCTGAGAAGCCTCCTCGAAACCAAGACGAAGCCTTCGGCTTATATCGGCTTCGAACCGAGCGGGTTCATCCATATCGGACAGATGACCAACGCCTTCAAGGTCGTCGACATGCAGCGTGCAGGCATCGATGTGACGGTCTTCCTTGCGGATTGGCATGCGATGATCAACGACAAACTCGGAGGGGACATCGAAAGCATCCGTGCCTGCGGCAAATACATTCGGGACTGTTTCCTCGCACTGGGGGTCGACAAGTCCACCGAGTTCGTCTACGCCTCGGATCTCATCAACGAGGCTGAATACTGGGAGCGTTTCATCAGGATCTGCAAGGCCAGCTCGCTGATGCGGGTAAAGCGCGCGATGACGATCATGGGGCGGTCGGAGGAGGATGTGGATTTGGACGCTTCGAAGGTGATGTACCCTCCTATGCAGGTTGCAGACATCTTCCATCTGGACGTCGACATAGCCTATTCCGGGATGGATCAGCGGAGGGCGCATATGCTAGCGCGGGACACTGCCGAAAAGCTCGGTTGGAAGAAGCCCATTGCCCTGCACACGCCGCTGCTCATGAGCCTACAGGGCGGAGTTCGGATGGACCCGGTCGATGCGAAGATGTCGAAGAGCAGTCCGGACACGGCGGTCTTCATGCACGACTCTCCAGATGAAGTGCGCAGAAAGCTAAAGAACGCCTTCTGTCCCCCGGAGGTTGACGGCAACCCCGTTCTCGAAACGATGCGCTTGATAGTGTTTCCAAAGACAGATGTCATCAGGATCGACCGGTCAGCGAAACACGGCGGCCCGGTGGATTACACAAGCTTCTCAGAGCTTAAGGAAGCCTACGAGTCAAGATCGTTGCATCCTATGGACCTCAAGAACGGCACGGCAGAATACGTCAATAGACTCCTCGAGCCCGTCAGAGAGTACTTTTCAGCCAACCCGGACAATCTTGAGAAGGTCAAGGCCCTATCGATCACAAGATGATTGGAGCCCCTTCAGGAGCCTTATGGCATTCTCCGCTGATATGTTGAGCATCGCCTCGACGTCGCCTACTCCTGAGATGCCTGCCGCGCCTGGGTGGCCGCCGCCGCCGTTCGAAGTCTCCGAGCCTATGCCATTCAGCAGATTTCCCAGGTGGATGCCGCTTCGGACGACATCGGATGTAGCCCTGGCGCTGATCCGAAAAGTGTCTCCTCTCTGGGACCCGACGAAGGCGATGTTCGCTCCGAGATGAAGAAGCGCCTTGCACACAGACGCCTCGTAGGCGCTCCCCTGTGAGATAGCGACGACCCAGTCTCCGACCTTCCAGTACTTGAGCCTCTGAGCTCCCCTCAGCTGCGAGATCTTCTCGGACGTGTCAACGTTGAGCGATACCAGTCCGATTGCCTCGCCCATATCAATGCCGTGCATCTCCATGAGCTCAGCGAACGAAAACATCGAGCCTGGGCGGGCGTACTTGAAATTGCCAGTATCGGTCAGTATTCCCGTCATCAGCGCGAGCGCCACGTCCCTCTCCGGCTTCTTCCCGGCGGCTTTCAAAAGTTCGTAGATGATTTCGGAACAGGAAGCCTTTGTGTCGTCGCAGAGATAGACGCGGGCCACTCCCCACGCCTCATTGCGGGCGTGATGATCGACTACGATCGCGTTTGAATAATCCATTTTGAGCGGTATCTGGTCTGGACCGGATGTGTCAAGAATCAGTATCAGCTCAACTCCGGTCGCTTCGGCGCTCTGAAGGACGTCTACGCCCAACTGCCTAGCGAGTACTTTGGCGATCCTGTCGAGCCCCCCGGCCGCTACAATCGTCACATTGCCGAACGCTCGCGAAATGGCGAATGCGCTTGCTAGTGCATCCGGGTCCGCGTTGCCGTGGAGGAATACCGCAGTCCCCCCGCTCGATTCGAGTTCACTCGCTATCTCGGACAGCACAGACGTCTCAATGAGTGGACGTAATAAAAAGATGTCGAGGGGGGATCATCCTGCCTTGGGTTCGTCGTCTTCCTCTTTGGAGGACGGTATTTGCAAAGCCTTCGAGATCTGCTCCTGTAGACTCTGATGCCTCTCTCGAAGGTGTTTGTCCTGACGATCCAGTGTCTTTACTCGCACTTCCATGGTTTCCTTCTGCTCCTTGAGCTCGTCGGTCAGGCCCGCTCTGTCCTTGGACTGGATCATGAGCGAACCTACGCTCTTGTAGACGACTGCGTCCTCGCCCGCCTTCTCCAGCTCCTGCAGGGCCTTGTCGAGCTCGCGTACCTGCGCCTCAAGCTGCAGCTTCTGGGTCGTCATCATCTGTATCTGTTGCGCTAACTGCTGGAACTGCGCTATCTGGTTCTGAACTTTCGGTGGTAGATTGTCCATCATGCTCTTCCAACCTCCTTCGCCGTCTCTTCAGCTACATTACTCCATCTGATATATGAGTTCAAGGCCGCTCTGAGCGCTGCGAGACCGTCCGCGTCAATCTCTATGACAATCTCGTCTTTCCCGCCGGTCACCTTCACCCTCGTGCGAGGTATGTTTTCAGCCAGCTCGGGCGACAGCGCCCTCCTGACGACCTCTGCGTGCTCAGTCCGCAGTATCAGGTTGGCTCTGTCGGTCAAGGTCATCTACTCTCAATCGACTTGCGGACGTTTGGCCTCTCCTTATAGAACACCTTCGAGCCGCACTTCTCGCACTGCAGTCCTACGTGGTTCATGCCCGATCGAACGGGCTCCTTGCATCTAGAGCATTTGTACATGTGAGCACCATCCTTCTACGCCTTCTCGGACTCCTCCTCGGCCGGCGTCTCCTCCAAGATGCCTTCCTCAGTCGGCACATGCTTCACTTCTCGTTTGACCGCGGCGGGCGTTGTCAGATTGTATGCGCTGCTCGCCATCTTCGACCCGCAATGCCTGCATGTCCATATACCCGTACCGGTCCTGGATACCGCCTCGGACTTGCACTTGGGGCACTCATGTCTACCTCTGCCCTGGGCTTCGATGTCTGCGATGCGTCTTCTAACTCTGACGCCGTACCTTGCCCCGAGTCTGCCCGCGGGTCCTGCCTTCTTAGTCCTCTTGGCCATGATCATCAACCGTCCTTCAACTCAGATCTTGGAGCGCATTTCCGCACCCAATCGTCTGGATAGGTCCACGATCTTCAGCACCTCGTCCACGCTGAAGCTGCCCTCGCCACCCTTCTGCATGGCGCAGATGTTGCCCTTTTCGTTGATAGCTACGGTCAGTCTCGCGTCCGCGACGACCTCCTCATCGTAGGTGGGGTCTGCTAATATGTGTCCGTCTATCTTAACTGCTGTGACCGAGATCGGTTCGTGGGCCACAGGAAGAGGGAAATCCTCGCCCTTGTCCGCGCGCTTGGCGGGGACGACCGCGTCCTTCAACGCCGCGATCGCGGCCACATTGGCCGCGTCGAAGAGGTTGCCATCGTAGTCTATGGTGTGGATGTCTATGAACATGATCCACACCTCCTTTTCAGCCTCTATGCACAACTTCTCCATGTCGACCGCTTGTCCTTCCCTGATACCTCTGTCGACCACGCGCGCCAGCTCGATGGCCGCCTTACCAGGAGGACCGCTTTCGAAAGTCTCGCTCGCGAGCGGTTTCAGCTCCGCGTTAGTCGTGAGAACACCCTTGTCGGGCGTGTCGGGGAAGGGCTGGCCGACGACCATCTTGACGCCTACTATGACATCGGTGTCGCCGAGGCGCACCCTGGCCGACCCCTCAGCTGACTGTATGTAGCTCTTCTCGACAGTGAGCGGCCGCATCTCCTCGAACTTGCGTCCGTCAATTCTTATGCCCTTCGACAGCAGCTTTGTGATGTGGTCGCGCTTGAGGTCCGCCATGACATCCTTCGACATCGTCACTTCACCTCCGCGCTGCCCGCAACTTCGCGTTCGTCTGAGGCTATGGTGTATCTGCGCTTGAGCGCGTCTCTTTGAACTTCGTACACTTTCTTGCAGGCATCTACGGCCATGCCCAATCCGGTCCTGAACTGGTCTATCGTGAGGTCACCGTCCATCTGCAAGAGCACTATCTCCTCCGTCCTCGGTATGAATCCGACGGGTATGTCCGCCTGGCCGAAGTTGTCCTCCTCCTTGCCAAGGTCGAGGACCATTGTGTCCGCGACCTTTCCAGCCGCACAGGAGGCGACCAGGTCCCTCATCGGTATGCCCGCGTCGGCGAGCGCCACCGAGGCCGCCGTGAGCCCCGCACATCTCGTGCCCGCGTTCGCCTGCAAGACCTCGATGTACACATCTATCGAGGTTCGCGGGAAGTACTCGGTGAAGACCACATGTGTGAGCGCCTCCGAGGTTATCTTGGATATCTCTTGCGATCTCCTGTCCGGTCCCGGCCTCTTCCTGTCGTCGACCGAGAACGAAGCCATGTTGTAGTGACACTGAACCAGCGCCCGTGTCGGGTCCTGCATGTGTCTTGGATGGCATTCCCTCGGACCGTAGACCGCGGCAATGACCTTGTTCTGTCCCCACTCGAGATACGCTGAACCATCTGCGCGCTTAAGCACGCCCGCTTCGATTCTGAGGGGCCTCAACTCGTCCGGTTTTCTGCCGTCGATTCTCCTCCCGTTCTCGTCTATGAGCTTGATACCTTCAGGCAAAGGTGTTCCTCCCATTGTTCCTCACGCTCCTTTCTTCGAAGCCCGTTCCAGCAGATTCTTGACCTTCTCTGTCAATCCCTTGCTGTGCGCCTCCTTCTCTATGAGCTTGATGGCTTCGACAGCATTCAGTATGTTGTCAAGGTCTCCGTCTATCCAGATTCTTCCGTTCTGCCCAACGTGGATCCTGCACCCCGTTAGGTTCTTGAGAATCTGTATCATCGATCCGCTCCTGCCGATCACGCGCGGCACCTTGGCGGGCGCCACTTCGAAGACCATGCCGCCCGCGAGCTTCCTGAGGCCGTGTTCCTTCATCGATATCTGCACGCGCCCAAGTTCGTCAACGCCGACGACCTTCAGCAGGACGAGGTCTCCAACGGTCATGAACCGATCGGTCTCCCCGAACTCGACCCTCCACGGCACTTCGTTTACGTGCAGTGGCGAAGGGTGAGGGGCGTTTATGTCCACGAGCCAATTGGAGGCTCCTATGTCCACGATTTTGCCTATGACCATGTCCCCGCGGATTGGCACGTACTGTCCCGAAAGCGGGACGACGCCGACCGTGTTTGACCGTACGCTCTTTATGCCGAGGAGGGAAGCGAATATGTTTCCGTCCTCGATGTACGTCCCCGGGCCGGCCTTCATGCCTCTATCGGCGAGAAGGTCTCCAGGTACAACTATCTCTCTTGCACTCTCTCTATTATCGTTTCGTTGCATTCTACTCACTCGCTTTGAAATTGGCCATTCCGATAAACACTCTGCTCGCGTGACCCGAAGACATATTGGCCTTCTGGGTTCTCCAGCGCAGCGCATTTACCTCTGTCTCTTACCGAAGGCGAAAAACGCGTCCTCTGCTTTAAGGTTTTGGTCGTACGGGTACGCAAGGGCTCCAACGAGACGACACGTCTGGCTTATGGCTGGATGACACCGGGCTATCGTTTGTCCTTCAGGACCTTCGTCTCCGCCTCACCGTGCGTCTTGTTGCTGACACGATCGACGAAGTCGTTCTGAAGGCCTGCAGGCATTTCGATTACCCCTATCCATGAGCCGTTGCTCTGCCACTCCTCCTTCACCACCTTGCCGAAGCTCTTGAAGTCCTCGAAGCATCGACCATAGTGGTCACCGGACATCTTGACGGCCATCCGTATCTTGTCGAACCTGATGGGTATAAGTGGTCTGAGCGCGTCCATGATTGCTGGGACCTGCGTTTCGACAGGCTTGAAAGGATCTATTTGCACCTTCGCATCATCCATCGCCGTCTCTATCCTCGTCACCGGGTGAGGTCCACCCGTCTGCGGGTTCATAGCGTTCCTCGCGATGTACTCGATGATCCTCTTGCGTTTGTTGTCTTGCATCACGCGCCTCTGGTCCGTCGTGAGCTGTACCTCTCCCTTGAGGATGATCACCTTTGCGACCTCAACGACTTCCGTTGTGCCGAAAATCTCCTCGACCTTGTCCTCAGACGCTCTCGTCCCCTTCTTCGCGTTCTTGAAAATGGTATCGATGACCATGTGGTCTATGAGGTCGACCTCCTTGCCGTCCCTCATCTGCTGGACGACCTTGGGGTCAATCAGTATCTCGAAACTCTCGCCGTGAGATTCGTACCTTGCGACAATCGCATCGTCGAGGTCTACCATAGACTACCGCTCAGCCCCCGAGCTTGTCAACATACGCGTCGACCTCGGTGTCCGTCAGCTTCCTGAAGCTCTCGTCCGCTTTGACAACTCCGATTTCGACCGCCTTGGTGCTAAGCTTTTCCTCAGTCGCCTTCGTGAGTGCCCTGAGCCCGAGCAAGATCGCTTCGTCCATTGACATCCCATCCTCATATTCCTCCTCGAAGACATCCATGATGGCGTTCTTGCCGGCGCCTATGGAGCCGGCCTTGTACGCCACTAGCGCGCCGCTCGGGTCCGTTTCGAACAGGTGCGCGCCAGCCTCGTCCACCCCCGCTACGAGAAGGGCCGTACCGAAGGGCCTCACCCCTCCATACTGCGTGTAGTTCTGCTTGAAGTCGCACAACCTCTTCACCAGCGTTTCGATGTCGATCTTCTCTGCATAGGTGACCTTGTTGATCTGCGCCACCACGCGGGCGTGGTCGACGAGCACCCTTGCGTCCGCCACCAACCCGGATGTCGCGCAGCCTATGTGTTCGTCTATCTGGAATATCTTCTCGATAGACTTCGATTCGATGAGCTTGCTCGCGATCCTCTTGTCGACGATCAGCGCTACGCCGTCGTTGAACTTCATGCCGACGGTAGTCGTCCCTCTCTTGACTGCCTCGCGGGCGTACTCGACCTGGAAAAGCCTGCCATCGGGCGAAAATACGGTAATCGCCCGGTCATAGGCCATCTGTCCTGGCTGCATCTTGAATGACACCTCTCCTTTCAATAGACATTCATAAGTCCAGCGCTATCAGCTTTTGGCCGGATTCGTCCTAAGGCGGTAAGCCGATATAAAGGTTTGTGGCGAATTTCACCGATGCGGAAATCGGGGATTACATGCTGGCCTCAATGAACTCATTATCGTCGACCAGATACTCGTCCTTGAGCTTGCGGATGGTCCCCGAGGTCTTGAGAGTGGTGATCTCGCATCGGAGCCCCCTCACGGAGTCGATCGAACGGAGCAGAGCGATGGCGTCGTCTTTGAGTCGGTGTGGCACCTTGAGTATGCCTAGCCCGTGCTCGAACACCGTCAGTCTGAAGCTATCGCCCACGGAGGATTTCTTCCCAAGGCTCAAAAGCGCCCCCACAAAATCTCGTCTGCTGAGGGTTCTCTCACAATCGACACGGAAGGCGATGTATCTCCATTTGCCCCGCTCGGCCTTTCCCGACATCTCCTGCCCTATCGCACGTAATCCTCGGCGCTCTTCTTCTCTTCTCGGCTCTTCTCCATCGCCGTGTCGAAGCTGGGTTCCTTGACGCCCGTGAGCACAACCATGACCCTGATCAAGCCTTCGTTCTTCGGATCCACGCTGCAGCCCCAGATGATCCTGGCGTTCGGGTTGATGCGGTCGTTCACGATCTCCGCTGCCTTCTCAGCTTCCGAAACGGTCATATCGGGCCCGCCGATCACCCGTATCAGAGCCCCTCTCGCGGATGATACGTCGATGTCTCCTAGAAGCGGGGATTCTAGCGCTTGACCCACGGCCGCGTCCACTCGCTCCTTCCGCGATGTCTTGTCGTCCGCTTCGCCCATGCCTATCATTGCGACGCCGCCGTTCTTCATGATCGTCGTCACGTCGCTGAAATCGAGGTTGACAAGTCCTGGTTTGGTCATGATCTCCGTGAGTCCTTTGATCGATTCCATGAGCACCTCGTCAGCAACCCTGAAAGCAGCGTCGAGCGGGAGCTTGGGCACCATCTCGAGCAGCCTGTCGTTCATGATTACAGCTGTCGTGTCGCAATTGACCTTCAGGCGTCTGAGCCCTCTGACCGCGTTCTCCATGCGCAGATTGCCCTCTGCTTTGAATGGCATCGTGACTATCCCTATGACAAGTGCACCAGATTCCCTCGCCAACCGCGCGACCACGGGAGCGGAGCCCGTGCCGGTGCCGCCGCCCATACCGGCCGTGACGAACACTATGTTATTGTTCGTAACGTATGTCTTCAATTCGTCCTCCGCTTCCTGAGCAGCGCGCTCGCCAATCTCTGGAATCGCGCCCGCCCCGAGACCTTTGGTCGCGTTTCTCCCAAGAAGTATCTTGTGCGGCGAGTGCACGTGCAGCAGATGCTTGGCATCGGTGTTCGCCGCCACGAGCTCCGCCCCAAACACGCCTTCGTGGCTCAGTCGGTTTATCGTGTTCGTGCCGCCTCCACCGCAGCCCACGATCGCAATATTGACCTTCAGCTTCTCGACGATCTTGGCCAACTCGTCGTCGTCCGGCATGTCAATTGGCGCCTTGGAGTCTTTCGTCAGTTCATGCAGCTCGAGAGCATCATCAATAAGAGACTTCATCTGATCATCCCATCCGCTTTTAGGCTGTTCACTACGTTATCGTCGAATGCGTATATTAAGTTGCGTCTTAGGCCAGACGCGGTCAGTCTCTCGCGGAAAGGCGCATGGAGGACATGATTGAGATGGCCGCACTCCGCTCGGTCCGCCACCGTTGGGTCTTTCGCCTGTTGTTATGAATCGTCTGATGAGCAGTACCGCACCCGCGCAACTAGTGAAACTAGTAACTAGTCAATCTAGATTGGGATCTTGCTAGCTCACGCGCACTAACGACGCTCCCGTCCGTACGCGCGTTCGCGTGCGACCAATGTGGTTCGCGAAATAACAAGTCCGATTCGCGATTTACTGGCTTGAGCCATTCTTGAGGAATATTTATATTCAGGTTACCCAATTACTTACGTAGCTTTATGGGGTGCACTCATGCCGAAGTCACTGGTTAAAGATGCATTAGGCAAAGACGTAGATGAGATATTGAAGAAGCCTTCAGAACCCGCGAAGAGCGAGGAGAAGGAACCCTCGGAATTGACAGCGGATGACGAGGAGATAGCGAAGATCGCGGCTCAGCTTGATGTCAGTATCAAGATAGTCGGTTGTGGCGGCGGTGGTTCGAACACTATAAACCGATGCGTTGAGGCGGGTGTTTCGGGGGCGCAGCTGTGCGCACTCAACACGGATGCCAAACATCTACTGGCCATACACGCACCCAAGAAGATCCTGATTGGCAAGAACGTCACGCGAGGTCTCGGCGCCGGAGCGATACCCACCGTGGGAGAGTCCGCAGCCAAGGAGAACGAGCGCGACATACGCGACTTCCTAGATGGCGCCAATATAGTATTTGTCACAGCAGGCATGGGTGGTGGAACTGGTACTGGTTCCGCGCACTTCGCAGCGCGTCTGTCGAAAGAGCTCAAGGCGCTTACTATAGGTGTCGTTACGCTTCCCTTCAAAGCGGAGGGAGAGGTCCGGATGGACAACGCCTTGGACGGCCTCGAGAAGCTCAGGAGGTTGTGCGACACCACCATAGTGATACCCAACGACAAACTGCTGGAATTGGTGCCGAAGCTGCCGGTGGACGCGGCCTTCAAGGTTGCTGACGAGGTGCTCATGCAGACGATCCGAGGTCTCACAGAGATCATCACGAAGCCGGGACTCGTCAACCTAGACTACAGCGACATATTGACGGTCATGAACGAGGGAGGAGTCGCCTTTGTAGGTATGGGAGAGTCCGACGATTCCGACTCGGAAGAGCGCGTGGCGGAGGCGATAGACGAGGCTTTGAGTTCGCCTTTGCTCGGCGAGATAGATCTCAAGGAGGCCAGGGGTGCCTTGATAAGAGTTGTCGGCGGGCCTGACATGACTGTGTCGGAGGCTCAGAAGGCAGCTGAGGTAGTTGGAGAGCGCATCAACAAGCACGCTAGGATCATCTGGGGCTGCAGCGTCGACCAATCGCTCGAGGGACAAGTGCGTATCCTGTTGATTGTCACTGGTGCGAAGTCCAGTCTTTTGATGGGCAAGGGCAATGCGCACAACGCAAGCCAGGCGGTCGGGGGAACCGCTCGTTCATACACACCGGATGACGACGGAATAGACTTCGTCAGATAATCGGTGAAACATCTTGTCGGCGGACACGTCTTTGCGTGTCCGCCCTTCAACTCCTTACCCTTCTTTCCATCTTTCCTTCCAGCGCCAGCTCGTCCGCGAACCTCGCGCCGCATTCGGGGCAGAACCGGTCTCCCAGGTCCACCTCGGCGCCGCACTCCGAGCACTCCACACCACCAACCGCGTCTGAGAAGACAACGCCGCACATGCAGGTGAAGGCGTCCTTGTCGACTCTTCTGCCGCATGCGGGACATTCGCTTATCTCCTCTACGAAAGGATGTCCGCACACAGAACACTCGAGCGCAGTCTCCGGCGCTTCGGCGCCGCAACCTGGACAGATCATGTTCCCCTCGCCTACGAGAATCGCTCCGCATTCGCACGCGGCCTCATCGCCGGAAACGATGCGTTCGCATTCCGGGCATTGAAACAGCCCCTCGGAGAAATCCGAGGTGAAAACCACTCCGCATCGCCTGCAGAACATCTCTTCTTTTGACAGTCTG
>CP070736.1:1052768-1066858 GCA_020347645.1 Methanobacteriota archaeon
GATGTATCGTCACAATGCTGATTCCCATGTCACGGCAGGCCTCGATCGTCGCAACTATCTCCTTGACGGCGACCTCCCTCATCGGTTCATATATGCTCCCTATGTTCACGTCGCTCATAGGAGCGTGTATCTGAAAACGCATGTCGAACGATTCCATCGCTCCGAGCATAGCGTCGCGAGCGAGGTCCAATCGATGTTCTCCTTCGACCAGAACCTCCCAGAGCGTAAAATGCTTCGATATGTCTTCTAGCACCTCTTCGAAGGCGGAGAAGCAGAACGCTGGAGATGCGATGCCTATCACCTATCATCCTCCTGGAAGACGGGAGCTATTGCATCGATCAGCCCCTGAAGGTTCTGCGAACGGATGACTACATGCAGGTCGCCCAGCGGGTGGCTTTCCTCTGAGAACGAGACCTTGCCCGCTGTGGCAACCTGTTTGTTGAGGCGGAAACGCGTTTCCGACCCCGAAGCTCCGCGCAGCAAGATCTTCCTCGCGGCGGCCCGGATCTTCTGTTTTGCGAGTCGCTCTGAGAATGTCTCCACGCTTCGAGAACGCCCCACGAGTCTCCTATCGCCTTCGATGACGGCATCAGGGAACAGTCTGGTCATGGCGGTCGCCACCTTTTCCCTGCCTTCGGTAGGATGGACATCTGCGAAGAGCTGGACTTCGCACATCAGCCAGCCATGCCCGAAAAGATATTTAAACACGTCCGCGATAGATTCGGCGACAATGAAGAGAAGTGTTTTGAAAGAGTTCAGCGAGAAAGGTATACTGCTCGATCCGAAGGCTGTAGAAGTGCTGATGAATCTGTCCGATCCCGAGAATTGCGCCAAGAAGATCGTCGGCGACCTGCAGAGCCGTCCGTTGGTGCTTACTGAAGAGGATGTCTTGAAATACGCGCGCAGCTCTCCCAAAATCGAACGCGAATCGTCGCGCGTCGAGATGGGGGATATCGCGCCCACCACCGCTGGAAGACCCCCCGAGGATGAGCCGCCTCCGTCGCGCGAAGTCATTGTGCTGAAGGACATCACTGGCAATTCTACGTGCGTGGGGAACGTCATCGACTTCGCCAAGTTGTTCAAGGACCGTTACTCCTCGCTCAAGAAGATGCTCGCCAAACGGAGAGAGTTGGCCGGCCTCGTGTCTATAGCCAAGGCGAAGAAGTTGCAGCGAGATCTGCGATTTGCGGGCATCGTTAACGATTCACGGAGCACCAAGAATGGTCATACCATCATTGAGATGGAGGACGAGACTGAGAAGATACAGGTCCTGATTCTCAAGGAGGCGACAAAGGGGAACGAGGCGTTCTTCAAGGACGAGGTCATAGGCATAGTCGGGACTGTCAGCAGGGATGGGGGGATCGTCATCGCAAAGGACGTTATCCGACCGGATGTGCCGCTGAGTAGCGGCATGACCCCTAACGGTTCCCAATCGATTGTGGCGTTCGTTTCGGACATCCACATAGGCAGCAACACCTTTCTTGACCGGGAATGGAGCAGGTTCGTCGCTTGGCTCAGGGAGGACTCAGCCGCGGAGAATGTGAGATACATCGTAATGCCTGGCGACCTTGTCGATGGCATTGGAGTGTATCCGGGGCAGGAGGACGAACTGAAGATAGACGACCTCTACGCGCAATACACCGCCCTATCCGAAGTCGTGAAAGACTTCCCGGACCGAATACAGGTCGTGATGATGCCCGGAAATCACGACGCCGTCCGTCTCGCAGAGCCACAGCCTGCGCTGCCCAACGACATAAGGAGTCTTTTCGACTCGACCGTCAGGTTTGTCGGGAACCCGTGCTACCTAGAGATAGAGAGCCGCAGGATTCTGGCATATCATGGGAAGAGCATCGACGACTTCAACTCGGGGGCTCGTCATCTCAACTACACCAACCCGCAGGAGGCCATGAAGGAGATGCTCAGACGGAGACACCTCGCGCCTGTCTACGGAGACAAGACGCCTCTCGCCCCCGAGCAGAAGGACTACCTCGTCATCGACTCCGTCCCGGACATATTCGTGACGGGGCACGTGCACGTCTGCAAGTTGGACGAGTATAGAGGCATCAGACTCATAAACGCCTCCGCATGGCAGTCGCAGACGGCATTCCAGAGAATGCACAATCAGATACCCGACCCCGCGAAGGTGCCCATGGTACATCTCGGGACTGGCGAGAGCTGGGTCGAGGCCTTCTCAGGCTGACCTCAGGCAAGTATGTCTTCGGCGATTAAGAAGAATCCGATCACCATGAGCGCGATGCTGGACCAGAAGGCGATTCGCACTAGCCAAAGCAGCTTCGTTCGGTCCCGTAGCAGCTCTTCCAGCCTCAAGTGGTCATGCCTCTGCTGTATTCGCGGCGTTCTTCTTGATCTTCTTCAAACGAAAGATGTTGTCCCGCTCCATCTCCTCAAGGCGGAATCTTATGAATCGCTCTATCTCCTCCAACTCTGGCAGCATCTTGAACTCCAGCGCGTTTACTCGCCGCTTCGTCCTCTCGATCTCGTCGAGGAGTTTCTTCATCGTCGTCTCTAGCTCGGCCGCCTTGACAACAGTCTCGACCAGGCGCTCGTAGGCGTCTGCGGCCTCGTCGATACGTGGGGAGGTTCCGATGACCCCGTAGCCTCGCTCATCTAGGGGTGCTACGATCTTTGAAGACTGAATCTCCGGCACTACAACGCCCATGAGGTTCCTGATCTTCAGCTGGATCTCGGGGTGGATGGTGAGGGCGTAGGCTGCCGACCGCACCGCGATCACCCCGTCCACCGCGTTCGCGATAGCAATCTTCTCCGAAGCGTCCCGGTACTGTCTCGCTATCTCAACCCTCAGGTCCTTGGCCTTATCGAGTATCTCGAAGAATTCCAGTATCAGACCGTCCCTCTTCAGCTTCAGGATCTTGTGGCCGTTCTTGGTCAGCCTGATCTTCTTCGTGACCTCGAGCAGTTCCGACCGGGTCGGCTGGACCTCTCTTATCGACATCCTACCTCACTTCTTCTCAGACGGATGGTATTTCTCTATCAGCTTGCGGTCTATCTTCGTGAGCGAATCGACTGGCAGAGCGGACAGCAGCTCCCAAGCCAAATTCAGGGTCTGGTCGATGGTCCTGTCCTCGTTCATGTCCTGCCGGACGAATCTGTCCTCGAACGATTCGGCGAAGTCCAGGAACTTCCGGTCTCTGTCTGACAGCGCCTCCTTGCCGACGATCGCGACGAGGCCTCGCAGGTCTCTGCCCTCAGCGTAGGCGGCGTATAGCTGGTCGGATACGGCTCGGTGGTCCTCTCTCGTGTGACCCTCACCGATGCCCTGTCCCATCAATCTGGATAATGAGCGCTCGACCGCGACGGGAGGGAATATGCCCTTCCTGTGCAGTTCCCTGGACGCGACGATCTGGCCTTCTGTTATGTATCCAGTGAGGTCCGGTATAGGATGAGTTATGTCGTCACCGGGCATCGATAGGATGGGGAACTGCGTTATCGACCCACGCTTTTCCTTGATTCTGCCTGCCCGCTCGTACAGGTTCGCTAAATCTGTATACATATATCCTGGATAACCCCGTCGTGCGGGGACCTCCTCCCTTGCCGCGCCAATCTGTCTCAGCGCCTCGCAGTAGTTGGTAAGGTCGGTCAATATGACTAGCACATGCATGCCGAGGTCAAAGGCGAGGTATTCGGCCGTCGTCAACGCTAGCTTTGGGGTTAGCAGCCGCTCGATCGCAGGATCGTCCGCGAGATTGAGGAACACGACGGCCCTCTTGAGCGCGCCCGTCCTCTCGAAATCCTTCATGAAGTACTGGGCCTCCTCGCTCGTGATGCCCATTGCGCCGAACACCACGGCGAAATCCTCCTTTTCCCCCAGCACCTTGGACTGTCTCGCGATTTGCAGTGCGATATCGTTGTGAGGCAACCCCGAACCGGAGAATATCGGCAGCTTCTGCCCTCTCACTAATGTGTTCATTCCGTCGATGGACGATATGCCAGTCTGTATGAACTCCCTCGGATTGTCACGCGCATATGGATTGATCGCTGCTCCGATAATCTCCAGACGCTTCTCTGGAATTATCAGAGGGCCTTTGTCCAATGGATCGCCCGAGCCCGACAGTATTCTACCGAGCATGTCCTTTGAAACCGGCATCTTCAGTGTTTCCCCCAGGAACTTGACCCCCGACGCCCTGTCTATGCCGCCCGTGCCTTCGAACACCTGCACTACGACCAGCTCTTCGGAGGTGTCGAGCACTTGTCCTCGTTTGGTGCTGCCGTCGGGCAGAGCTATGCTCACTAGCTCTCCATAGGCGATTGGTTCGGTCCTCTCGACGAAAACCAGAGGTCCTGCTATCTGGTTGATGGTGTGGTACTCCTTCGTCAAGCTTCACACCCCCAGCCCAGAGAACTCGGCCTCCATCTGGGAGCCGATCGACTTGAGCCCGCTGTCCATCTCGTCCTCGAATTTCAGCTTTCCTAGGTCGGATCTGCACTTCAGAGCCTGGATGTTCTCCAGGGGCACTTCCAGAGACACCGCCTTCTTTGCGAGTTCAGAATATCGCTGTATCGCTCTCATGAACTCGTACTGCCTTTTCAGCGGGCTGTACGTGTCGACCGGATGATACGCGCTCTGTTGCAGGAAGAACTCTCGTATCATTCTTGCTACGTCCAACGTCAACCGCTGCTCCTCAGGCAACGCGTCGGAACCGACTAGCTGCACGATCTCCTGCAGCTCCGACTCTTGCTGCAGCGTTTCCATGGCCCAAAGGCGCAGACCGCTCCAGTCTTCCGCGACGTTCTTGCGGTACCATTCCTCAAGCATCGGGCTGTACAGCGAATACGACGTGAGCCAGTTGATCGCGGGGAAGTGTCTCCTCTCCCTCAGCTTGGAATCGAGCGCCCAGAAGACTTTGACTATTCTGAGGGTGTTCTGCGTGACGGGTTCGCTGAAGTCGCCGCCTGAAGGCGAAACGGCTCCGATGACGGAGATGGAGCCCGTCGGCCCCGCGAGTGTCTTCACTCTTCCGCATCGCTCATAGAACTCCGACAACCTCGATGCGAGGTATGCAGGGTACCCCTCCTCTCCTGGCATCTCCTCGAGGCGGGAAGATATCTCTCTCATCGCTTCCGCCCACCTGGATGTCGAATCCGCCATGAGGGACACGTCGTATCCCATGTCCCGATAATACTCTGCCACAGTGATCCCGGTGTAAACCGATGCCTCTCGCGCCGCCACTGGCATGTTTGACGTGTTGGCTATGAGCGTTGTCCTTCCCATCAACGGTTTGCCCGTCTTTGGGTCCTCCAGCTCCGGAAACGATGTCAGCACTTCGGTCATCTCGTTGCCCCGTTCCCCGCAGCCGACATACACGACGATGTGTGCGTCACTCCATTTCGACAGCTGTTGAGATGTAACCGTCTTGCCCGTGCCGAATCCTCCTGGTATGGCGGCGGTGCCGCCCTTGGCGAGTGGAAACAACATATCGAGCACCCTCTGACCCGTGACCAATGGTATGTCCGGCAAGAGTTTCTCTGCAAACGGTCTAGCGGTCCTGACGGGCCACTTCTGCATCATTCTCAGCTTATAGCCCGACTCCAACTCCCCAATCGTATCCTCCACGGCGAAGTTGCCCTCGGATATCGTCTTTACCTTTCCCCGGACCTTTGGAGGTACGAGTACCCTATGCACGAGGTTTCCTTCAGGAACCTCGCCCACAACCATGCCGCCCTGAAGGACGTCCCCCTGCTTTACCGAGGGAGTGAACTTCCATTTCTTTTCACGGTCGAGGCCTGGGGCAGTGACTCCCCTCGACACGAAGTCGCCCTGTTTCTCCTTCAGAACGGGGAGCGGTCTCTGGACCCCGTCATATATGCTCGAAAGCAATCCTGGACCTAGCTCCGCCTGGAGCGGCTCTCCAGTGTTGCTCACCGGCTCCCCCGGACGGATGCCGGACGTGTCCTCATAAACTTGGATGATGGACCGGTCGCCAACTAGTCTGATGACTTCGCCCATGAGGCTGAGGTCGCCCACTAGAACGACGTCGTACATCCTGGGAGCCACGCCCTCCGCCGTTACGACTGGTCCCGCTACCCTCACGATCCTTCCAATGCTCTGTTTCTCCATCTCGATCGCTCCTCCTACTTCACTTGCTCTTGTAAAGGTCGATGCCCATCGCCCGTCGCACTTTCGCGCGCATGTCGCCTTCGTCCTCACCCACGGGTATCACGACGGGGTCGACACTTCTGATCATTCTGTCCGTTAGCTGCTGCGGGAGCTTCTCAAGGTCACCGGTGCTCACGGCCAATATGCCTATGTCCTTATCCTCCATCAGCTCTGATATCGTGTCCTGGAGCTTCTCAGGTGGTACTCCATAAACCTTCTTGATTCCCGCGAGCCTGAAACCGACGACGAACTCCTCAGACCCGACGACCGCAATCTCCATATTAAATCACCAACAGCCCTTCGATCACTTCATTCGAAAGACCCTTTTCCTTGCCCCTCGCGATGATCCTTATGTTGTCTATCTCCGCTTTCTTGCGTATTATATAATCCAATATCGGCAGCACCGAGAGAGGGTAGTACCTTCCGAACTTCTCGGCGGTCCGGACGAGTGCCTTGTCGAGCGCGATGGTCAGGCCCGACAATTTGTTGTCTTCTTTGAATCTATCTAGGCTCGGCTTGATCTCGTCGTACATCGACGATCGCTCCATCTCCTCGAGTATCATAGATGTTCCTTTCGCCTGAGCGAGCGTCCTCAGCTTGCTCATGCTAAATTCCATCCCTCCGGGTATGAGATATTTTTGCACCTTGTCCTCCGGGAACTCCTCAACCTTCAGCTTGAGCAGGACCTTGAGGTTGGCGACGTCTATCTCCCTCCGAACGAAGTTCTTGAGCAGCAGCGTCGCGTTGGTCGTGGGCTCCAACACCTCAAGCAGGTCGGAGTACAGTATCATATCAAGATGGTCTTCGAACGGCGCCAGTTTGCCGGATTCGACGACTTCTCTTTCCAGCTCTGAGGTGATTCTGAGGGAGGAGTATTTGGACAATTCCTCCATGATGGCTCCAACGGATTCCTTGTCCACGAGCGTCTTTAGAAAGGCCTCTGAGAACGCCCCTGCCGGCACCAGCGTATCGATGATTTCCTCTTCATCGGCGCCGGAGAATTTCCCTCTGAGGATGGTCTTGACATTGAACGTGTCCCACCGGCGCAGATAGTTGGCGACCATATCCCTCAGATTGCCGGTTGTGAAGTTCAAGATGTCCGAATAGGTGGCGGCCAGGTTTCTGGTGATGGCGACCTCCACCAAATCAGCTCCTGAATGACCTGAGGCGTAAAGGGTCATCTCCTCACTGTACTGAGTCTCGCCCAAGAACCTGCCGATTTCGTGCACGTCCATGACCAGTAATCTAGAATATACTTCCCTCGTGAGGAGGAACTGCTTTCTCGCTTTGACGCGTGCGCAAGCGTACGCGTAATTACCCTTGCCGCCGACCAGTTTCATGCGCCATCTCATCCGAAGAGCTGTGAATATATCTCGTTCATCTTCTTGTTCCAGAGTTCTTCCAGGACCGTTTCAAACCGATAGTCCAGCCTTATGCTGCGATCCGTGCTCTCGAACACCAAACCGCCGCTGCATTCAATCACGCCCCCCTTTGTCACCCCGGCAGGGGGGTTGAGCGTGGATGCGTCATCCTTGTTGGAGTACACATAGCAGTCTCCCAGGATGTCTTTCGCTTTCGCGAAGAGTCGGGAGTACATCGCGTCGCGCTTGTCTTTGGGATAGGTGCTCAACTCAACGAGGACCCGCTCCTTGAGATCCTCGAGAATCTCCCTCTGAGCAGCGAGCAGCATCTTGCGTGACTCGAGTTCAGCGCTCGACAGCTCATGCTTCTCCATTTGTGTTATCTGGGCCTCCAAGCGCTTCTCGGCCCTGTCGCGATTGGCGGAGATGTCCTTCTCCGCGAGGTCTATCTGTTCCTGCTTCTCTGTCTCGCCCTGTCGAAGGATCTCCTGCGACCTTTCGTCTCCTCTTCGGAGGATGTCTTCTACCAACTTCTCCAAGCCCATGGAACTCACGCTCCTTGCTCCGCGGCGGTTTGCGGTTAGACTGCCTCATCGGTTCCGTTCATTCCGCATTTATCACCAGGAACGCGACGACGAACCCGAGTATCACTATGGTCTCGGGGAGCACCATCATTATCATGCCCTTCCCGAACAGTTTCGGATTCTCTGCGGTCATGCCGACTGCCGCTGCGCCTACCTGTCCCTGCGCCAAACCCGTGCCCCAGCCCGCGATACCCATCGCGATGCCTGCGCCGAGTAGCGCCAATCCTGTCCCTATATCCATTTCACTACGCCTCCTGCATTTCTTGGTTCTGCAATCGAGTGCTTCCTCTCGTAACCCAAGGGTTCGAAGTCTGTCCCGCCCCCTTCGAAGAACTTGAGGAAGAGCTCAACGTAATTCAATCTTATTGCCTGTATGCCCGCGGACAACGACCCCAGGAAGAACACGAAGAACATCTGGGTGACGAACAGCGCGAGCGCACCGAGCACGGCGAATGCGATGTTGTCGCCCCCGAATACCAGGGGCAGTAACATCGAGTTGAACGCCAAAGCCATCGCTCCTTTGCCGATAGCGAGAGCGGCCAATCTGGTGTAGGACACGAGGTTCGTGAACAATCCTATCACCTCCGAGAGCGCCATCGCCCCCTCGGTGAACGGCAGCGCTACGGCACCGACGAGAATGAATACGACGGCGGGTATCGAGACAGTAATGCCTGCGACGGCGGTTGTCATATCTGGCAAGGGAGCTAGCACCGTCGAGTTGATGAACTCGCTCGTCCGTGCAGCGTTGCCTGCGACGAGCATCATTTCGGCAAACATACCGAACAGCATCAGGAGCCACGCGACCTTGGCGAGTGCGTGCTTGTTATTGTGTCCGAAGTGGTTGACGAACCCCAGCACGAATCCCAGCGTCAAATGCACCCAACCAGCGAGTATCGATAAGGCTAGCATCTCCTTGACGTCGTGCATCTTGTCGAGCATCGGGTGGATAGGTATATTGGCTACGGACTCCCACGAATACTCGTCGTGCGCCGCCTCCGGTGGATGGAATGGCACGCCGAAGGCTTCGGCGAAGACGAAAAGGCCGAAGACGCTTGCCACGATACCGCCGACCAGGATTATCGAGCCAAGGCGGGACATGTCGGGAGAATCCTTCAACTTCAGCCGTATGACCAGACCCAGCAGGAAGAGCCCCGCGCCGAAGCCAAGGTCCCCTATCATGAAACCGAAGAAGAGAGGGAATGTGATGAACAGAACGAATGTAGGATCGATTTCCTTATACTTCGGCGTCGAGAGAATGGTCATGAAGAATTCGAATGGTTTCATCACATGGGGGTTTCGGAGTTTGACAGGAGGCTCGTCTTCGTTCTCCAAGGGCAGAATCTCCACAAAGGCCAGGCCGCTACACGTTTTGTCCAAAGCGGCGTGAATCGCCCTCGCACGAGCAGATGGCATCCATCCATCCATGACGAATGAATGCGCGCTGGTCGCTATTCGCAAGGGGGTTTCAGCCTTACTTACGTCGATGGACAGGTGTTCCTCGGATGCGACTATGAGGTCTGCGAACCGTCTTCTCGCCTGATCGAGTTCCGTCTCGATTCTGCTCAGGTCTCTCTCCAGCTCCTGGACGTCTCTCCGATTCCTGGCCACAATTGCATCTATCTTCCCCTCAACCTCGGGAGGTCTGGTTTCCTGAAATCCATGATCAGCCAGGAGACGCGCGAAGTCGGCCTCCGATTCTTTCCTGGCGAACAATGCTACCGCGACGCCGCCAGAGTATTCCGATTTGAAGAGTTCGTAATCGCCGCCCAATTTGCGCAGGGCGACCTCTGGGTCCTTCCTGCACACGCCCGCAAAGACCATGAGGTTGTCGTAATCTCTGAAATCGCTTACGCTCAGACCGAATGTGGTGAAAGGCTCGAGAGTGCGTATCTCGGCCTCTTTTTCACGCATCAAGGACTGTATCTTCTGCTTCGATTCGATCTTCCCGGAGATGTTCAGATCCATGGTCACAAGGGCTTGGTCGAGCTTGTCCTCAATCTCGCGAACGTGCAGCTTCTGGGACGGCTTATGTTCCTCAAGCTCCAGCGACCGCATCATTGCTCTGAGTTTCAGTAGTCGTTTGGAGGCCGCTGATGCCTCCGGAAGCGGCTGGCCAATCTTGAAATCGTTGTCTTGCTGTGTGAAATCTATGAGATGTAGCGCACCCAACTCAAAGAGGCAGTCGATCGTCGCGTTGAGATTGTCCAATGAACCGACGACTGCTACACGGGTCATCTGTTCGGGTCTAAGCATCAACTGCCCTCTCGAATTCGGCTAGAACGAATGCCTCCACTTTGACTGTGCTACGTTTCGCGCTTGACTCCAGGGCTTCAGCACGGCGCTTCCCCTCTTCGAGTATCTTCGCCTTGCTCGCCTCGACTCGCTTCATCGCGTTGGCGCGTTTGGCATCCATCTCCTTCATGAGTGATGACTCGGACATCTCGACCTTCTCGAGTGCGAGCCTCTTGCCCTCGGCCAAAAGGGCTTTTCTCTTAGCCTCGGCCTGCTCGACCATAGCTTTGACCTTCTCTTCGGCCTGGCGAATCTGGTTAAGGATGGCGGCTTTGCTCATATCCGACTCCCCCGTCTCAGCGCATGCCGTTAGCATATAAATAGGCTGCGAGAAAGCGCCTGATAGGGTTCCCTACCCACTTCGCAGGAATTTCCGCATTTCGACGATTTTCGATTACGCTCAATCAGTGCTGAGATTGTTATCGTCAGTTATGCGAGCGGTGTTTCAACCACCTTTACATCGCCCTCTGATGGACGTCCGTCCAGGAGATGATGGTTTCTGTCCATCCGCGCTTCACTGACCTGGAAGGTTTATTTAGCAGTATCCGCCTTTCCTCGCTCGCGAGAAACGGCGTCTTGGGCTCAACCTCAAGAGTTGTTCTCCAGAGGGGGAGGAAGCATTGGAAAGTACATGGGGATTTAAAACTCAGCCCGCGAGGATGGCGGGCATCATCGCAGTCATAATCCTGCTCGGTTCGTCGGTTCTTGCGTCGGCGGCCATGGGCGGCCAGACTGATGATTCGACGAATGACAACCGAAGAAAATGGACGATTGCGATGTACTGGGCAAGCGACAACAATCTCGATGAGTACACAGAGTACTTCATAGGTTTGTGGATCGACCATCTGCTCAACCGGGAGGACGTGGCTTTGTGCGTGTTCATCGATCGGCTTTACAAGCCGGCCAACATAAGCACATTGACTGAGGAAGGCTGGGTGGAAAGGATGAGCTTCGACGAGATCAACTCTTCGTCGCCGGATACCTTGAGTTACTTCCTAGACTATTCGCTAACCGAGCCGTCCCTGGCAGCGGACAACTTCATGCTCATGGTCCAGAACCACGGAAATGGCTACCTGGGCCTTTGCTCTGATGAAGGTCTGCCGGATTCGGATCTGCCAAAGATATGGATGTCGATCGACGGACTCGGAGCTGGCATCCGAGACGGGCTGGCCAAGTCTGGAAAGACCATCAATGTGATCTCAATGGACGCGTGCACCCTCGGCATCGTCGAGGTGGCATACGAGCTCAGGGGAACGGCGGACTATCTGGTGTCGTCTCAGATGGGCGTTCCCTTCGATGGTCAGAACTACATCGCGCTCCTTGAAGATCTGTCAAATGACCCGGGCATTGCACCGCTAGACCTCGCATGCAAACTGGTGGATGACTACGGGGAATGGTACTCTGCACCGCTTCACACATATCCTACTCTGTACCCCTACATGCAGGACTTCGGGTCGCTATCGGTGGTAGACCTGAACAACCTCGAACCGTTGATAGACGCCTTCTGCGACTTCCGGGAAGCGGTGATACCCAAGGACACCACATTGGGCAAGCCCATAAGGGACGCGTACATCTACGCTGACGCTTCGCTATGGATGAACACGATGGGAGCGTGGTACTATCCCGATATCATCGTGATGTTCAGAACCCTTGGGGACAACCTCAGGGAATCTCACCCGTATGTCGCGGAATGCTGCGACGAGATCGTGTTTGCGGCCGAGGATGCCATTGTCTACAACTGGGCCAGCTGGAGATTCAAGGGAATTGCCACGGGACTGGGAGTCTACGTGTGCCCTTCCATCGGAGGATTCGAAGCGTATTGGGATAGTTTCGAGAGAGCCTATGACAACGTCGACCTTGACTTCGTGGAGGACTCCGGATGGGACTTGGTGCTCAAGGAGTACTCGTATACGACAAAGATGTTCGGCAATCCTCCTGTCAGCAAGACAAGGGCGAGATAAGCGGAACGTGGACCGCCGCAGCCGGTTATCGCTGGGCGCGCGCATCGAGATCCTTGGAGTCCATGCGGACGACTTCGATCCCTGCCTGCTCCAGCAGTTGCAGTCCGGACAAATCGGAGTAGTCCCCGATATAGACCACGCGCGCGACCTGGGCGTTCAGAATCATTCGCGCGCATATCGGACAGGGCACTATCGTCGAGTAGAGGGTTGAGTTTCGTGCGTTCGTGCCTGCCTGCATGAGGGCGTTCTGCTCGGCGTGGACCGCGGTGCACGTCTCCAGCCGCGTTCCGGAAGGGATGGCCAATTTGTCCCGTATACACCCGATCTCCTCGCAGTGCTGAAGACCACGTGGGTTGCCGTTGTATCCTGTGGATTTGATTTCCCCCACGTCGCTCACGATGATAGCGCCAATCTGTCTCCGAGTGCATGTGCTCCTTCGGGACACCTCGATGGCTATATTCATGAAGTAATCATCCTTTGAAATACGCCGATTACCCTCGTCCGCCAAATCGGTCCGTCTCCCCTGGCGGGAAATGATGCCGGCCCTCTTTAAGTTGCGCATTAGGATTTCAGAGAAGCCCATCTACCCTGGGAAGGATAGATATATGCGTCGCGCGCTTAAACGAACCGCGGGCAAATCGTGCTGGAAGAGTCTACATGCCAAAATGGACGAAGGTCGCGGCGGCCGTGTTTGCCGTGATAGCAATCCTGCTGCTCACTTACGCAATATTCGCGGAGGAGCCGCCCACGGACGAACACACCTCGCCGGGAATGGGTGATCAGCATGTCTACAGCTCGACGAACCTCGTCATCATAGTCATCTCGTCCTTCTTGATCGCCATCGCCGTTATGTTCATCCTTATGCGAGAAGAATACGAACCTCTCCCGCCAACAATGAAGCCCCGTCCGCCGCCGCCTCCGGATGACCCGGGAAAGGATATCGACAGACCAACTGAATCCCGATCCACTGACAGGACGGAGACAGTGCCTGATGCTGCGGACATCACCACCGCGGGAGAAAGGCGGGAGACTTACCTCATCCTGCGACTCCTAACAGGCGATGAGAGGAGGATGTTCAAAGCAGTCATGGACGCAGGGGGCGAAGCCCTGCAGAAGGACCTGATCAAGACCACAAAGATGTCGAACGCCAAAGTGTCCCGCGTATTGGACCGTCTTCAGGAGAAGGGGGTCGTCACGAAGGAGCGGCACGGCTCCACGAACAAGGTGAAGATATCGGTTAATGAGGGCTGAGAGTCACTTTTCAGCTCACTTTTCACTTGGGTGAAAAGGTCGGAGCCGCTTTTCAGCGCAACTCCAAATACCCTTTCAGCTAAATGTATACCAAGAAGCCTTGGGCACAGGAAGCCGTGTGCGTTGAGGCATCTAAGGAGGTACACGGGAGATGAAGATTTACGCGCTGTTGGCCATAGTCGGAGTCGTGGCGATAGCCGGCGTCGCTGGCGCAGCAATCGCATCGGAGCCGGTTGCGGACGCGCTCGGGCTCGATGGATTGCATCAGTGGGCGCATCAGCACGCATGGAAGTGGTCTGGTGAGGGCACGGATATGCCCCATGAGCACAGCTATGACTACAACTACTCGTACGATTGCGATGACCACGAGACCTGCGTGATCAACGCTACGGCCTGATGTAGCAGGTGTTACTGCTTCGTGGAAACCCCTTCTAAATTCTATCATGAGTTTTGGAATGGTTTGTCCCCATGAGGGTTTGCCTGTATGTCAAGGCAGTTCGATTGG
>CP070736.1:1066958-1079828 GCA_020347645.1 Methanobacteriota archaeon
CCATGCTCATGCACTTTCCTCCGTGCGCTGTCTGAGTACGGAATCCAGAATTCAATGGCAAAGACCAACTTCTACGCAGTGGTGGACAAAGAAGCATGTGAAGGTAGCAAGACGTGCCTCACTCGCTGCCATTTCAAGGCGATCTCCGTGATGGATGACGTCTCCAGCGTGAACAGGCAACTATGCACCGGATGCGGTTTGTGCGTCATCACGTGCCCTTCTAAAGCTCTTAGTCTTGTCAGGAAGCCAGAGGACGAAGCTGTCCATACCCCGAAGAGTCTGCAGGAATGGAACGAGGAGAGGGCCAAGAACCGCATGAGCTAAACCCTAGATTGCGATTGGCTGGCAGAAATCGCGAGAGAAGAGGACCGTTTGCACTACGCAATCTTCCCCAGAGAAAAGGCCATAGGGGCGGAACGTAACTTTTATGCCGATAAAGATGATTCTGCAAGGCGGCGCAAGTATGAATTTCCAGGAAGATACTGCGAAAGTCTTCATTGATACGAAGATAGATGTTAAGATAAAGCTCGCGATGTTGTGGGTTGCTCTAGTGTTTTGTTACGCGTACGCAGACATCATTTCGTTCTTCCAACCAGGCACACTGGAAGAACTGCTGACGGGCGAGATTGCGGGTATCGAGTTGAACCAGGGATTCCTGTTTGCCACGTCGATCCTGATGACAGTCTCAATCCTCATGACCGTTCTGTCAGTGTTGTTGAAGGCCAAGGTTAACAGGATGGTGAACATCATCGTAGGCGTCTTCCATGGCGGTGTTCTTGCCACCACTCTGCTCGTGCCAGGTGACGTATGGGCGTACTACGCGTACTTGATGACGGTGGAGGCCGTACTCATAGGCCTGATTGTTTGGCACGCATGGAAATGGCCTGAGCAACAAGCCTTCTCCAAGGCGGAAGAGTCGTGAAGGCATTCGTCTACGAGGAGAACGACCTTCCAGAGGCCCTCATACTCCGACCCTTGAACACCAGTGGATTCCGGCTCAGTATCGGGACCGTAGAAAAGGCCATAGGGACGGAAGAAGCCCTTAAGCTGTCGAAAGCGATTACGGAATGGGAATGATCATGGTTGACAAAAAATTCATGAACGCAGGAGTTGTGACGGCAGTTGTCGGCGGGGCTGTGTTGATAATGGCCGCGACTATAATGGCCTATCCGGAAGAGACGACCCGCCACGGAGACATGGATGTGGCGCAGCCATATTTCACTGAGGGGATCATTGTCTTCGTTATCGGTATCGTGGTTCTGTTTACTGGCGTTGCACTGTATGCTGCCGGCAAATACAAGAATCCACCATTGAATTCTCATGCTCCTGCATCTAGACACCAGTAGATCCCGGCTTGGTATACGTCCCGTTGAGAAAAGGCCAGAGGGGCGGAACATGTTTCATGAGCGAGTTCAGTGGGAGGATTGGAGTGACAAGCGGAATTGGGAAAGAGATCGAACACGAAGCGCTCATTCCTAGACCCATGGTATGTGCGACTGGCATAGTGTGCGCTGCAGTGCTTGTTGTGATTGCCGCCCTTGGACCGCTTGGCACAGGCGACATTGAATATCGAACCTCGCAGTCCGGAGTCTGGCAGCTTGAGGGTCAGGATGTCGCTAATCTGATCGTGATAACCCCGGCCCTCCTTATAGGTAGCATCTTCTACCTTTTTCGAAGGGACGGCTCCAAGTATTTCTTGATACTGACTCCAATAACCCTGATGTATGCTGGAATGTCAATAGGAATCGGGCAGGAATGGGGGAATCCAGAGTACCCGGGTAACATCGAGAAGTATTCCTGGCTCTTCTTGATTCTGGTGATTGGCGGCTTGATTCTGTTGGTGGCGACTCTATCAATGTTCTCGAAGGAGGATTGCCCGCATTTTAGGCCGAGAGGATTGCGTATGTATGTTGCGGTTATGTCAATATTCCTTCTTCTATTTGCGATGATGTGGATTTCCGAACTCTTTGAGGTTATTTCTACAGGATCGACTTCAAGCGGCTCATACGAAGCCACTCCAACCGTTTGGTGGGTCGTGAGATACTTCGATCTCGGAATTACTATTCCACTCGGGTTCATCGCTCTATTCTTGCTTCTCAAGCGGCCCGAATCATCGTACTCGATTGTGTTGCTAGCGTTCGGATTCTTCGTTACAATGGGGACGGCAGTGAATTCGATGGGTTGGATAATGTTCATCAATGACGATCCAGAGCTACAGCCGCCAGCGCTATTGATTTTCATGGCACTCGCTCTCCTTTCGTATGGTGGCTATCTCTATCTTGTCAAGAACAAACTACCACTCCTTCGAACTCGGAATCGCTAGATGTCCGTGAGAAAAGGCCATAGGGGCGACAAATTCGGCGAAAGAGCCTTACTTCCTAGTCCGATTCTGCAAGGCGGTGGGAGCATAAATTCCCAGGAAGAAACTGCAAAGGCCTTCATTGATACGAAAATGGATGTCAAGATGAAGCTCGCGATATTGTGGGCTGCTTTAGTGTTTTGCTACGCGTACACAGACATCATTTCGTTTTTCCAGCCAGGTACATTGGAAGAACTGCTGACGGGTGAGCTTGCGGGTATCGAGATGACCCAGGGGTTGCTGTTCGGCATGTCGATTCTGATGTCAGTCTCAATCCTCATGATCGTTCTGTCAGTGTTGCTGAAGGCCAGGGTTAACAGGCTGGTGAACATTATCGTGGGCGTCTTCCATGGCTGTGTCCTTGTCGCCACTCTGCTCGTGCCAGGTGACGTGTGGGCGTACTACACGTACTTTATGATAGTGGAGGCCGTGCTCATAGGCCTAATTGTCTGGCACGCATGGAAATGGCCTGAGCAGCAAGCCACTACCGAGAAGAAAGGGGCATGAAGGCAGTCTTGGCTTCCTCATGAACCCTCAGAGAAAAGGCCATAGGAGCGGAAGAAGTCTAGCTCGGTGTCAATACCTATCAATGGGATCATCTCACCGTAATTCCCAGGATAATAAATGCGCTTCTCGGCTCTAGACTATCGTCTCAATGGCTCGAGAGCGATTACCGAGACCATTCGCCCTGAAATCGGCGAGCGTCTCCAGGCGCCCTCTCGGCGAGATAGCGCAAAGCAATACTACGGGTTCAACCATGCGACGTAGTATGGAGAATGGGTCGGCCCGAGCACAACAGTCCCGCGCCCATTCACGTTGGCGAAATCACCAGTTCCTGAGACGACGCAGAAGTGAACAACAAAGTTCGGCGGGGATCCTTGGCCCACTATCCTTAGCTCCATGGTGCCACTAAGGTCTCCCCATTCTGCTTCCAAGGTAGCCCATTCATGTACGATCCAGAGATTATTGCCGTGAGCGGTGATCTCAAGATGCGAGTGCTGTGTACCGGTTATGTCGCCCTCCCAGGTCCACTGCTTCTCCATGACTATGAACAAGTTTGGACCGGAGTACCACTCTTCGTAGCTCAGCACGACCTCGTTCGTTAGTGTCCCTGAAACCTGTGGCGGTCTGGCCTCAGTGCCCCCGGAAATCGATACGAGCATGAGCATTGCCGAGAATGTGCTGAGCATCGCTACGGTTGCCTTCTTCAGTTACTCACCCCCTCCTCGAACCACACCGAGGAATGAACATAACGGCGTTATAGGATATATGTTCTTTCTCCGGTCAGTGTGCCTGAGAAAAGGCCTTAGGGGCGAGGGAAAGCGCTTAAGTTGGCGAAGGCTATTCGGCTTTCAGGTGCTGGAATCGCATCGACCGCCATGATGATGGTGCGCCCCTCCGCCAATGGGCGCAGGCTTCAAAAGGACGAGGTGATGGTCAATTGAAGTTCGTGCTTCTACTGTGGATTCTTGGTTTGTGGGGTCTGCTTGTGTTCTGCGCCATCCTGAACGGCGCCTTTCGTGAATCCGTTCTAACACCTAGCATGGGAGAGACAATCGGAAGGGCAATCAGCTCAATCATATTATCCTCGGTAATCCTGCTCGTCGCTTATGTCTTCTTGCTCAAAACGAGCGTGGAGTACTCTGGAACTGACCTTTGGGTAATGGGGATTGTGTGGCTCTCGCTCACATTGCTCTTCGAGGTCGGATTCGGACATTTCGTGCAGGGAAAATCATGGGACACTCTGCTTGAGGACTACAACATATTTGAAGGCAGGATTTGGATCTTGGTGCTGATTGTCACCATAGCAGGACCCCATCTAATGGGGACATTGGTCGGAAAGGGCAGTCCGTGAGGAGAGGATGCTTCTCATTTAGTCCGGCTATTGCGTCGTGGGAAAAGGCCATAGGGGCGGAAGCGCATAACACGAAAGGGTAAGGAAATGGACAGGAGAATTCAGATCTCGCTGTTGGTTGTGGTGATTGCTGCTCTGATTGTCGCTAGTGCTTACGCTGCTGGGTTGTTTCGAAAGACCAGCACGGCAGAAATCATATGCTATATTCATCACGAAGAAGGTAGCGAGGGGGTTGGCTATGTGGTTTGGATCTCAGAACCCGAGGGACCTTTCTCTCCGTGGGATGCATTCGATGAGAGATATGGCGAAGTTGAACCTGGCGAAGTTTCTGAAGCCGTCATCATGCATAAGTGGGACGGGATTGGCCCTTCCACTGTTAGGGCATATATTAAGCTGTCTTGCATTCAGGCTGGAGACAGTAGGACAACCTGGGAGGGTACAAATTTAATGATTGTTCCTGGAGGGCAATACCGTCTTGATTGCCATATCCTTCTCAGACCGAGCGATGAAGTCACTGAGTATGGCGTGAATATTCAGGATGTGTATACTGAGTATCCAAGTTATCGCGACCTTTTCGCACAATACGGGTCCGCCAACCTTGAGCTGAGCGTGCACAACGACAATCCGGACTATGAGAACGCATTTAGCGTGTTTGTCGATGGTGAGCATAGGATTTCTGGCCACATAGGGCCGCTGTCCACGCGCAATATCACGGTTGATGTCCTTTGGGATTGGCCCTGGGAACCTCATAATTGCCACATTGTGGTGGGACCAGGCGGCCTGAATTCGACGGTTCACTCTGAGGTGATCCAGGTAGACAATGGGGCAACCGTCCCGGTAACGATAATCATCTGAATGGCCTGGCAAAGAAGCGCCAACGCGATGGCACATGATCTTCGCAGAGAAAAGGCCATAGGGGCGGAGAAACATTCGATTGATGGCTGGTGAATCTTGTGGAGGAAGAAGGTATCGGAAGAATTACCCGCGTTTGGCTAGCAATGATTCCGGTTAGCGACATGGATAGGGCGATCAAGTTCTACAATGAGACTCTTGGCCTGAGAATTGCCCTTGATGCCAGGCACTTCGACCACGCTGAAGTAGGTCCAGATGAGCCTTTGGCGAAGATAGGGTTGCATGCCACCGGAACTCAATCATCTGGAACAAGGCGCAGCGGGATCGTCCTTGACACCGACGACATCTATGCGCTGCACCGAAGGCTCAAGGAGCGCGGCGTAGTATTCACTCTCGAACCGACCAAGATGCCTTGGGGTGGAATAGCCGCTGACTTTCTTGACCCAGACGGGAATGAGCTGGAAGTTGTACAGGACACCGATCACTACAAGCGGTAGAAGAATGAAAGGCCGTCGTAGGAAAAGGCCATAGGGGCGGAATGCCAGAGAAACGGTTATCTGACAGGGAGTCCATCAATTCCTGGTTATATGCCAGGAGTTCCTAAGAATGTGTCTGCCCTCCCCCCAGGTTGGAGGGGAGACTACTCGTGGTTTGAGAAACCTCGTGGATACTACCTCTTCTTCATCGTGTTCATGGTACTGATGTTTCTTCTCGTGGGGTCTGTGAAGCTGGCTTGGGAAGGCGAGTTGATAGCGAGCGCTGCACTTGGCTTGACCTTCACCCTATCGATTCTGGCGATTTGGTGGTTCAAATTCAGGATACGACGCTAGCAGCATTCTCATCAATCGCTCGTCGTGAGAAAAGGCCATAGGGGCGGGATGCATACGCAAGACTGTCTAGGGGGAATGGCGGTTCGCAGACCAAAGAGGCAGAAGACACGCAGGAAGAAAGACAGAGTGAGGCTCCCCGAGGGCTTGAAAATTCTACTGCTTTTCGGAATTCTGCTGGTCACCTTCGGCGCCCAGATGACCTTTGCAGGTCTGAGGGTCTACTCTGCTGTAGAACACGACAACGAAGCTGTGCGAGATAGCTTTGAAGAAGCTGGACTTGAAACGGATTCGGAACTCTTGCAGCCAACCTCAATGCCTCTGATCATTTCCATCGTCGGCGCCGTTGTTTTAACCATAGGGATGGGACTGATTATCCCCTCGATACTCTGGAAGAGAAGGTTTGGTGATAGTTCCGAGCGATTCAGATCAAGAGCTAGAAAGGAGCCGCAGACGATGCGAAATGAAAGGCGATTCTGCCGCAATTGTGGAAATCTCGACTTGCGAGATGCGGAATTCTGCCCCCAGTGTGGAGAGGCGTTTGGAAAGACGATTGTAGAATAGGGGATAGCGATACCGCAGACTTCGTTAGAAAAGGCCATAGGGGCGGGGCACGGCGAACGGAAATCCATGACAATCTTATTAGCATCTTGACTCAGATACTCTGTGTTGGCGAGGAATATGGTCGACTGGGAGTTCTGGGGCAGCCCCAAAGTATGGAAGACAATGGGTGTAGGATTCCTGCTGATCATTGTCGGATTGACTCTGCTATGGGTAGGTGTCGATTCCGGCATCGCAGAGGCGCCAATTATGATTGGAATGGTGATTGTGGGCATTTCCACATTATACCTTGTCTACTGGGAGAACTGGGTATTGCTCAGAAGGAAAGGCAAGTCGCGTTGATTTCTATTCATCGGAGAAAAGGCCATAGGGGCGGTGAAAAGCCCTTAAGGCAACGAAGGCCATTCTGAAACGGAGGGAATAGCGATGAAGTGCCCGAATTGTGGAGCCGAGAATCCTGAAGGCCAGAAGCTCTGTGGTGATTGCGGTGGGAGTGTCAACACGCCACCCCAGCCAAGGCGGGGCCTGTCGAAATGCCCGAATTGCGGATTTGACAACCCAGAAGGTAGGAGATTCTGCGCAGACTGTGGAAACATGATCTCTCGGACTCCGCTGGTAATCGCGCAGTCGGAGGAACGAAAGAAGAAAGAGGGTTAGACCCTCGCTTGAAAAAAGGCCGTGGGGGCAGAAGCGAAGTCCTTAAGTCGTCGTGAGCGATTCATAGACTGAAATTGCCATGAAGTGCAGGAATTGCGCCTCGGAGAACCCTGATGGTACGAAGCTTTGCGGAAATTGCGGCAAAGAGCTGGAGAAAGCTCCCGTGGCAGTTGGGGGAGAGTCAGCTAGGAAGTGTAGTTCTTGCGGCCGCACGCTCGAAATGGAGGCCAGCGTCTGTCCGTTCTGTGGACATTGGGTTAAACGATCCTTGTTTGGATAAATTGACCTCAAGATAGGGTGATCTACAGATTGGCGAAGATATTGACTGCCTTCGAAGGCTATCATGTGAACCTTCGTTGGGGAATCGAATGGGAGGATTGGGCCCGCCTCTGATATGGAATCCTCTGACCGACCTCGTGCCACACAGCTCACTTCGTCTGCAGCTCACCGTGAGAAAAGGGCACGGAGGCAGAAGGGCAACAAGAGAACGGTAATCACAAACTTTAACTCCCCCGCAGTATTCGCAGGTTGGATGCACTGTTCTCATTGCGAAAAGTGTTGCTGCGAAACGGAGATGCCGCTATGCAGCGCGGATATAGCACGGCTTGAGCGGAGAGGCTACGCTCGTCTGCATTTCGCGCATCGCGGCGCAGATGGTATCCGTAGACTGCGCAATGCCGGAGACTACTGCTACTTCTACGATCATCAAAGAAAACGCTGCAGAGAGTATCCACATAGGCCCTTGGGCTGCGTCATCTACCCGGTGAACATTTCGATCGATGGTGAGGTGGTGGTCGATGAACTGTGTCCAGAGGCTTCCTCGATTAGCCGTGAGGAGTTTGACAGCAAGGGACGACGACTCCGCATGTTGCTGGATACGATAGCCCTCGAGGTGAAGACGAATGGTATGCGCGGGAAATAGATGGAATGCCTAGGCCATCGTTGCGTATTCTTCTCCTGATTCCGACGAAGAGAAACCTGCGGTGTTTGAGGCCGCTTCCAAGCCTCAGAATGCTCATGACTGCAGGGTTTCAAAGGGGCCGCATCGCAGAGAAAAGGCCATAGGGGCGGAAGGAAGGCCTTAAGTTAACTGAGGCGATTCAGCTGGCAGAGGGCTTGGCTATGATGAAGATTCTTTTCATCATCGGATTGGTGATAATTGGAACTGCTGCTGCGTTGCTGTTGGCGGGCAAGATTGAATCCGGCGTGGCAGCAATTGTGGGCATTATCGGAATCAGCATACTGAGTTCATCTGGTATGATGTGGAGCCTCGCTCAAACCCGTGAGAAAAGGCCATAGGGGCGGAGAGAAAGCAGTTAAGCCATTGGGGGTGATTCACCCCCTGGAGGAATGGCATTGGTTGAGTCGATGGAAGTGCTTGAGATAGCAGCGTTGGCAAGCGTCGTCGTGGCTGCGATCGTCGCAATCTACGAACTCAGAGTGGCGGCAAAGGACAGGAAGACCGCAATGGTCATGCAGATTGCTGAATTCTGGTGCTCGCCCCAGTGGGAGGACGCAGCCGCAAGACTCACGAAAGCGGATTTCAAGACTGCTCAAGAGGCCGAGGACCAGTTATCGCTGCCTGTCATCCTGATGATAGCCGACTACCTCGACTATGTTGCGTCTCTTGCAAGGAGCAAACTCGTGTCTAAGAAGACAATCTTGGGTTTCGGAATATTCGAATACGCATGCGACAAACTCAAGCCTTGGATGAATGAGCAGCTGTATGACTGGCAAGAGCCTGAACAGTATGGATGGTACGAGTGGTACTCGAACTTGAAATGGGCGGCTGAGGAATCACGGAAGATGAAGGAAAGAGAACGAGGAAGGGGGGCTTACCGAGGGGCAGTCAACTCCTCGTGAGAAAAGGCCATAGGGGCGGAGAGAAGGAATGACCTCATTCCCCGCGAGAACCGCTCCTCCGCATTCTGACCCTTCCCGCAACCATCACGAGCAGAGCCAAAGCGATTATCGGAATTATCGCATCGGAGAACTCTGGTATCGGGGTGGATAGCGGGTTCTTTATCATGACATACATGAGGTCGCAGTTTGTATTGTCGTAATAACTGATATGCCTGTTATCCAACGAATCCACGGCTATGGATGAGGACAAGCCGACATCGCCTGCGCTGTCTATGATGGAGATCAGCCAGGAACTAGACGCGTCAGTGGCGTACTTGAGGTCATGATTTGTGAAGTCGTAATAGCTGATGTGTATCCTGTCGTTCGAGTCAATGGCTATGGATGTGCAACGGCCGAGACTTCCCGCGCTGTCTATAGTTGACGTTGCCCAGGAGCTAGATGCGTCAGTGGCGTACTTGAGCTCACCGTTCGTAATGTCGAAATAGCTGATGTGTATCTTGTCGTTCGAGTCGACGGCTATGGATGTGTAGCGACCGACATCGTCTGCGGTATCTATCGTGTAGGGCAGCCAGGAACCAGACGCGTCAGTGGCGTACTTGAGGCCATGATCCGTATAGTTGTAATAGCTGATGTGTATCCTGTCGTTCGAGTCGACGGCTATGGATGTGTCCCAGCCGACATCGTCTGCGGTATCTATCGTGTAGGGCAGCCAGGAACCGGACGCGTCAGTGGCGTACTTGAGGTCATGATTCGTATAGTCGTAATAGCTGATGTGTATCCTGTCGTTCGAGTCGACGGCTATGGATGTGAACCTGCCGACATCTCCTGGGCTGTCTATTGTAGACATCGCCCAGGAACCTGACGCGTCGGTTGCGTATTCGAGATTGCCGTTCGTAGTGTCGTAGTAGCTGATGTGTATCTTGTCGTTCGAGTCGACGGCTATGGATGTGTATTCGCCAATCTCCCCTAGACTGTCTACCGTAGACGTAACCCATGAACCAGACGCATCAGTCGTGTATTTTAGGTCCCGGTTGGTGTAGTCCAAATAACTGATGTGTATCTTGTCGTTCGAGTCGACGGCTATGGACGTGTAGCGGCCGACGTCTCCGGTGCTATCCAGGGGCACAGGCTGCTCACACGCGTACTTCAGGTCATCATTCGTGTCGTCGAAATAGCTGATGTGTGTCTTGTCATTTGAGTCCACAGCTATCGATGTGTCACGGCCGACATCCCCAGCGCTGTCCAGTGTGGACGTCAACCAAGAGCCCTCTGCGAACATAGCGTATTTGAGGTCATAATTCGCGACGTCGCGGTAGCTGATGTAGATCCTATCGTTCGAATCCACTGCTATAGACGTGTCTTCGCCGACATTCGGTGAATCATCTACCGTGGACGTCATCCAGATGCCCGAAGCGTCAGTGGCATGCTTGAGACAAGCATGCGTGTAATCGCGGTAGCTGATGTGTATCCCATCGTTCGAGTCGATGGCTATTGACGAGGACCCTCCTACATCACCTGAGCTGTCCACTGTTTCCGTCGCCCAGGAGCCCGATTTATTAGAGGCGTACTTGAGGGCATCGTTCGTCTCGTCATAATAACTGATGTGTATTCTGTCGCTCGTGTCAATCGCTATGGATGTACTGGAGATCTGACATGAGTTGTCTACGGTGGCCGTTACCCAGGAACCTGATACATTGGCGGCGTACTTCAGAGCATCATTCGAATTATTACGGTAACTGATGTGTGCTTTATCGTTCGAGTCGATGGCTATGGATGAGTACGCGCCGGCAAATCCAGAGTTGTCTACGGTGGCCGTCACCCAGGAACCTGAAGCGTTGGTAGCGTACTTGAGATTCCAATTCGCCATATCCAAGTAGCTAATGTGCATCCTATCGTTAGAATCCACTGCTATGGATGTGAATTGGCCGACATTTCCCGTGTCTATAGTGGACGTCACCCATGATCCTGATACACCAACAGCGTATTTTAGGGCACCATTCGAATAGTCGTAGTAGCTGACATGTGTGGCACCGTCCGAATCGACGGTTATGGATGAGGAGCGGCCGACATCCCCTGCGGTGTCTATCGCCTCAGTCGACATGCTCACAGACGATTTTGCAGGCAAGGTCGACGGAGGATTCGTTTTCGAAAGCGATGCTAGGCACGCTGAGACGACTACTATTGTCAATGCGACGGCGGTTATCCATTTGAGGTTGCGGCCGATTCTTCTTCTACGGACCCCGGGACCTCGTCTGAACACGCTTCTTCTGTAACGGCTTCCAGAAAGATGACCGGAAAGCCGGTAGTCAATTCTCCCAATTCTACTCTCAGGTCGGAAGACTGAGATACTTGAGTCTTTCATCTCCACCATCGCCCCCTATCCGCCATCATGAACAGATGTCAACGACGGCGTTTACCACCCAGATCGGGAAGACTTAACGCCGCAATCGAATCCACTCGATATATAGGTTGCGGAGATTCTCTGCATGCTGCGCTGGTCTTCTCGGAGAAAAGGCCATAGGGGCGAAGGAATTCAGAGTTGAGGTTGTCTAAGATGGCTTCATTCAAGAGTCTCATCGTACTCTCATTTAAGGGCTTTCTGCTTCTTATCGTCCTTTCAGGATTCATCTCTTCTGCAGTGTCTGCCGTAGTTACGGTCATTCCCGATTCGTCTGCCAGCAAAGAGAGCATGTTAGGCTACGAATCGCATTGTTCCTTTGCTCCAATAAGCACGATCATTCTGATTGTCATGGCAATTGCCTTTGGCATCGTCCTCTTCAAGAAGTACGCGAAGAGAGCACTGCTGTCGAGCCCAATTCGGGCTCAACTTAAATAATGCGAGATTCTCTTCAAGGCGAGGTGAGAGAATGAATGAGCAACCGATTCCTGAAAAGGATAAGGAGATTCTCAGCACCCCAGGCTTTGCGTGGAGGGTAGGTCTGTCCACGCTGGTTGTGTTCGCATGGCTGGCATTCGTGATAGTCTGGCTGTTCTTCTATGCTGAGGACTACAATGTCTGGCAGAACATAGCCGCATTCATGGTTTCCATACTTATCGGCATTGGCATTCTCGCGGCTACCTGGGCCAGCTGGGGCATCAAGTATGCATCCAGATTCGAAGACAAAGGAGCAGAGTGTGGCAAACCGAAGAAAGCTCAGATCCTAAACACGATTGCCGGATTCTTGTGGTTGATATTCCTGATAGTATGGCTCTACTTCTATGCAGGAGACTACAATGGCTATCAAAATCTAGCTATCTTCATCACCTCGCTTCTCGTGCTTGGGGCGGTGACGGGCAGCGCATGGATGGTCCGATGGATTCGGGCTTCTGGAAAGTGACTATGAGAGGAGGCCGGAGGGACGAAATGGGATTTCAAATGCACCACAGGACCGAGAGCTCCGGATTATTCATTAGGGAATAGAGCGATTTCGGAGGCTGGTGAGAGAATGGGATCGGATGGAAAGAGTGTAACAAGCTTGGAAGATCAGAAGATAGGCATAAGGACGAAGCTCGCAGCACTCTGGACTGGACATTTCCTGCTCTGGACATTTGGGGATATGGTCTCCCTTCTGCAGGAAGAGACTGAGCCGGTCTCTGATGACCTATTGCTGTTTGTCGCGGCGCCCCTTGCGATAATTCAAGCTTCGATGATCCTATTTTCTCTAATAGGCAGGCCGGTTGCGATCCGTTTGGCAAGCATCGGCCTGGGCGCCGTGTACACAGTCTTTAATTTGGGATATATCTCTGAGGCTCAAGCCGGCTGGGAGTATCTCTTGGGAATTGGATATGTCGTTGTTAGCGCTCTCATAATCTGGCATGCATGGAAATGGCCTGAAGAGAAAGACATTCCGAAAACGCAAGTGCCATGAAGTCAATCTTAGCTGCCTGAAGGAACC
>CP070736.1:1079928-1092725 GCA_020347645.1 Methanobacteriota archaeon
GTCGCTGTCAGGTGAATTAGTGGATTACGTGTTCACCTTGCCCGGCAATTATGCGATAACTCTGACTGTGACTGACGGCGCAGGGCATATGGACATCGACACACTCATAATAACAGTCAATGATGACATGGCACCTGTCGCAGATGCAGGTCCCGACATGACTGTGCCGGAGGCAACCCCGGTTGTACTCAACGGCAGCGGTTCCTCGGACGACGTTGGTATAGACAACTACACATGGACGATCGTCGAGCTTAATGAAACGCTCTATGGAGAGGTCTGCAACTACACCTTCGCAGATCTAGGAATCTACACGGTAGAGCTCGTCGTGAACGACACCATCGGACAGGCGTCCGAGCCGGACACCGCAATGATTACGGTCGAGGACGTCACGCCGCCTGTTGCAGATGCTGGCCTGGATAGGACGACCCCCATCGGGACGGAGGTCACGCTGAACGGCAGTGGATCGACGGACAATCATGAAGTCGTCAATTATACGTGGACTTTCACCGACGATGAGGATGTGACCCTATATGGCATGGAGGTTGTCTATCTGTTTGTAACGCCCGGCGACCACACCGTCACGCTGACTGTGGAGGATGCTGCGGCCAACTCGGACAACGACACCGTCCTTATAACCATAGTCGACGACATCGATCCTGTGGCTGACGCAGGTCCAGATCAGATAGTGTCGATTGGTGACGAGGTCACCTTCGACGGCAGCGGTTCGTCCGATAACAGTGGCGCAATTGAGAGCTACTCATGGACATTTGAGTACGACGACGACGAGGAGGAGCTTTCCGGTGAGAGCCCCGTCTTCACATTCGACATAGTTGGTGTGTACGTCGTCACTCTGACAGTCGAGGATGCGGTCGGAAACTACGACACCGATACGGTCACTATCAGGGTCAACGCCCCGCCAGTCGCGGATGCGGGAGATGCGATAACCGAGTATGTCGGTGAAGAGGTGACCTTTGACGGATCAGGCTCAACTGACGACAGCGGTACCATAGATAACTACACCTGGACTTTCACTTACGAAGATGACGAGAAAGAGCTCTATGGCGTGAGTCCAAGCTTCGTGTTCGAGGTCCCTGGTGAGTACACCGTGGTGCTGACGGTTACAGACGCCGCCGGCCTGAGTGATACCGACGAGGTCGTGGTCACGATATTGGACGAAGAGGGCGTCAGTGAGGAGAGCTTCCTTGAGGAGTATTGGTGGGTTCTCGCGATAATCGCGATAATCGTGGTTGCGGGCGCGGTTTCGGCCGCCATGATCATGTCCAAGAAGGGCGGCAAGGGCGGTATGCCAGAATCCGAAGTAGAGCCGTCAGTGGAGGAATCAGAGGAGCTTCCTCCCCCTCCGGAAGACCTGTGAACCGTGAGAAGCGGGTTTAGAATCAAACTCCTCCAAAACCTTTCCCATTCCTTCTTTTGCACCGGCTTCTACTCATCGTTTCGAACGCGGTCTCCAGGACGCAGGAGACCGTCCTTTTCTAGGAGATGCAGGAGTTGCTTGACAGTAAGAGGGAGCTCAACTCCCTCGTTTTCCAGGCCGAGGCCCTTGAATATCCTGGCCACCGTAGGCAATTCAAGGCCAGCTGAAGCGAGCAGTGCCTCGTTGTACAGGATGTCCTTCGGAGTACCCTCTGCTATGATCCCCCCTTGCTTGACTATGCAGACTCTGTCTGCTATGCGGGCTGCCATGTCCATATCGTGCAAAGCTATTACCACACTCAGTCCATGGTCGTCCCTGAGAGACGCGAGAAGGAGCTCCATCTTCCTAGCGTTGGACGGGTCGAGGTCGCCTGTCGGCTCGTCCACCGCTAGAATCCTGGGCTGCATCGCCAAAACGCCAGCAATGGCTACAAGCCTCTTCTGCCCCCCACTTAGATTATGCGGGATCCTGTCCATGTCCGTGATGCCAACCACATCGAGTGCCCGCTCCGCCCTATCTCTCGCCTCCTCCTGCGAAAGACCAAGGTTGAGTGGACCGAACATCACATCTTCGAGGACAGTGGGCGAGAAGAGCTGGGAATCTGCATCCTGAAAGACGAGGCCGACAAGCCTGCGAACCTTGGACAGGTTGTCCTTGCAGATATCCTCCCCAAAGACGCGGACCCCGCCGATGTCTGGCATCATCAACCCATTCAGATGTTCTATGAGAGTGGACTTCCCGGCTCCATTGGGCCCACAGAGTGCTACAATCTCCCGTGGGTAAACGCTGAAGCACATGTTGTGTATTCCCTGTGTCCCATCGGGATATCTGTGGGAGACACAGTCAACGTGAATTATCGCGTCTTTGTCGTCGTGGCAAACCTCCGTCGAACCTGTCGGCTTCATAATACTACCACCCCTTCACTCCAAGATACCGGTCGATGACAGCGACCGCGAGGATCACGGTCAGAATCGAAACAGCGACAAAGCCCTTAGCACCAGGTCCGGGAACGCGCTCGGCGACCGGAAATTCGCCATCGAACCCCCTAGACTCCATTGCCTTGGAGATCCTCTCCGCCCTGTCAAAGGCGTGAACGAACGCGTGGCTGAATATTCCGCCAAACATCCTCGTTTGTCTGGCAATGCCCTTCACCAGGCTTCCGTTCCGGGAATGAATCGTGTCGAGGATGTTCGTAAGTTCATCAGTTGCTACGAAGAGAAACCTGTATGTGAGAAGGAACATGGTCGCCATGGCGGCCGGCATCGTCTTGCAAGCGATGTACACAACCTGCTTGTAGCGTATAGTCATGAATGTCGCCAGTGAGAAGGTCACTACCGCCAGCGCTCTGACGACGAGCTTTGCCATCAGAAGAAGGCCATTGTCTGTGACTGCTACTCTCCTCGAGCCAAGCTCGAATCCCACGATCTCATCCCCCGGCTCCGTGAAGACGAACATGATGACGAGAGTGACCACGAACAGGATCGGGATTGCATACCACCCGATCAGCAGTGAAACCGGCAGTCTTGCTAGGACGTAGAACGCGACCGTCAGTGCGTAGATCGCGAGAAGAGCGGCGAGGTCCGTGACGACAGTGACCAGCGCGACCACGAGTATGAGCACAAACGCTTTCGTCCATGGGTTGATGCTGTGGACGACGCTTGTACCCCTTTCTGCATACTGGGCGATCATGCGCACATCCGGCATATGTTTCGTGTAGGTCCTACCAGACAATCCCAGTCACCCCCTCATCAAAGCGGCTATCGTGCTGCAGCAGGCACGGACATGTTTGCCTCTCCTCTCCGTATCTCGACCTCCTCAAGTAGATCCGGCTTCACTCTTCCTATGAACACCACAATATATGCTGTAACGAACCCTTCGATGACTCCCGCCACGACATTCGCTGCGGCTATGAACACCAAGTTGCGCGCAGTCTCATCTTCATCCAGGTGCGAGTCCTGTATGCCCGCGACTGCTATTACGATGACAACTATGATCGCACTGGCCACCAAGGCAAGTGTGGCCGCTGAAAATCCGGAGGTGAATCTGCCGGCTCGCAGGCTGACGCGCAGACTCCTGTACGCGTAGTACCCGATCATCACTTCGACGAGATTCATCACCACGTTCACTCCGATCACGCCCCATCCTCCATGTCCCACTGCTGCGCTGAATAGGTTGATGACGAGGACGGAGAGGCTGCCAATCGCAGGTCCCGCAAGAATGCCTATCAAAGGAGTCAGATTCAGGTGCAAGCCCCCGAAGAACGGTATCGTGACCATGAACGCCGCGACACCAACCGTGGCGCACATGGCACCCACCGTGAGCCTTTTGACGGATGTGCGCTCGTGCCTCAAAGTATAGAGCGCGAACGCTATCAACGCTGCAGCCACAGCCCACCAAAGCAGGACCCAGATGGGAGAGATCGCGCCGTCCTCCAGATGTACGTGTGCCATATCTAGCTACGCATCCACGGCGGAGCGGTTTAATAAGAATTTCCATTCGGTTATTAAGAGGGGGAGGCAACACAAGGGCAGTTAATAAACCGTGGTCCGATCAGCTTGCAGCGGATTGATAGTATCTGAGCAGGCTGATGATCCACAGTATCTCGAACACAATGCATATCGTTGCTGGTACAGCGACGATAGGTTCGAAGAGCGCGATTGCGAGCGTCGCGGTCAATCCGAGGTTCTTGTATCCTGCGAAGAGCACGATATGAATTCTGTCCTTCTTTGGCATCGACCTGCTCCTCAGCAAGAACTCGGTCAGATAGCCTGTTCCGAAGGTCCTGACCAGACAAACAGCCGAGACAGCAACAACCATCGCAGGGTCGTCTAGAAACGCGCTTCTGTTCGAGCCAGCAACGGCGAAGATAAGGACGAAAAATGATAGGTTCGTCACGACAGTCTTTGTGCTTCTCTCGAAGTCTTTGAGCATCATCAGTCTGGAAAGTGCCATCGGCAGCACGATCAACAAGAGGAGAGACACAATGAGGCTAGACACAGATACGGAGGTGCCGATGAGTGCAAGCGATATGATGGGCATCAGGATGAGCGCTGCCAGGTAGTTGGCTGAGGTCGATATCAGCGCCTTGGCCGTCGAGCCACCGAGTATCGACGTGAACGGAACTATTGATATCGCCGAGGGGGCTGCAGCCATGAGAATCCAGCCCCACCAAAGCTTCTCGCTGAAGAGGCTTCCTAGCAGCAGGATCACGCACGTGAGGAAGCCATAGTTCAGAAGCAGCATCAGTACGGCGTCCCGAGACATACCCTTTGCCTGCGTCTCTCCGAGTCTGACATTGGTGAGCGATATCGTCATGAGCAGAGCCAGAGCCCCCATCGAGATCTCCTTCGTCATGACCGGGAAGCCGCCGACTATGAGGCCGACCACCAGGCCAAGCATCATCATCGCACTGTGGCTCTGCAGGACTTCCGACGCTCTCATCGAGCGTCAAAACTCCAATACCATACAAATATCTTCGGCGGCTATTGCTATCGGACCAATGCTTTATAGACCCCCTCTCTTTACCCACAGTCCATGGGCTTGGTCGAGTGGGGCACAGACCTCATTCTCGATTGGATCTCGCATTTTGGATATCTCGGGATAATGCTCTTGATGGCATTGGAGAGCGCATGTATGCCGGTTCCCAGCGAGATAGTGATGCCGTTTGCGGGCTACTTGGTCTACAGGGGAGATACCGGCATGACCCTCATTGGCATCGGTGTCGCGGGTGCAGTGGGCTGCACTATAGGGTCCATCGTCGCGTACTGGGTCGGCATGCATGCGGGAAGGCGGGTCATATTGAGATATGGCAAGTACTTCTTCATGAGCGAGAAACACCTGCTTCAGGCCGAGCGCTGGTTCGAAAAGTATGGTGAGGCTGCGACTTTCATCAGCAGGTTGCTGCCGGTGATACGCACCTTCATATCGCTGCCTGCGGGAATAGCCAAGATGAACTTCAAAAAGTTCGTGTTCTATAGTTTCGTCGGATCGCTCCCGTGGACCTTCATGCTGGGCTATGTAGGCTACGCCCTCGGCCCGAGCTGGGAGGACATCATGGATGTGTTCCACAAGCTCGATTTGGCGGTGATAGCTGGCCTGATAGCCATTGTCGCATGGTATGTCTACAAGCTCAGGCTTTGGGAATCCAAGGGGAATAGGAAGGCCAGGGCGGACGAGGAGAAGTCTCAGCCGTAGTAGAACTCGCCTTTCGCCTTCTGCTCCCTGTCGAGTCTTGAACCCTTCTTGTTGATTCTCGGCCGATGTGTTTCGTGGTCCCTTCTGAAAGTGATATCGACATCCCGGAGAAAGGTGTTCATCCCGTCCCTCATGTCGACGGGGCCGACCGCCTTGCCTTTTCTAGATGCCTCTCCGCTGAACACCATAAGCGAGTCAGAGATCAGGTCGACCATATAGACATCGTGGTCCACTACGAGCGCGGATTTGCCCAGCTTCTCGACGACCCTCCTTATGGTCTTGGAGGCGGTCATCCTCTGTGACGAGTCGAGGTATGCCGATGGCTCATCGATAAGGTAGATGTCCGCCTGCTTCCCCAGGCATTCGGCTATGGCGACGCGTTGCAGCTCCCCCCCAGAGAGGTTCTTTACGTCGTTGTCCAAGAGATGTTTCAGACTCAGCGGGTTGGCGATTTCGGCCTGGAAGAAACCCGAATCGAAATCCTTCCCGACGGCATCGTACAACATCTCCCTGACGGTCCCGCCGAAATCGGGTTTGATGTACTGGGGCTTGTGGCTGACTGAGGCCTGACCGCTGACACTCCCCGCGGTGGGCGAGACCTCTCCTGCGAGGACCTTCACGAAGGTCGTCTTGCCTGTTGCGTTGGGCCCGACCGCCCCGACGACCTCCCCTTTCTTGATTGCGCCTTTTCCGACAGAGAGGCTGAATCCTTTGAATCGTTTCCTCAGCTCAGTGAATTCGATCAACGGCTCGGAAAGCCAATCGGACCGGGGAGGTCTCGCCTCGAACTTGATTTCCGAATCCCTTATGCGTATGTTCTCCTCACGCAGATACCCTTCAAGGTATGTGTTTATCGCCGCCCTCACCGGTCGGGGTTGGGCAATCACGCCATATGCGCCTTCCGTTCCATACATTATGTGAACCAGGTCGGCAAGGAAATCCATGACCGCGAGGTCGTGTTCTATCACCACGACCCGTTCTTCATTGCCCAGTTCCTGTATGACCTTAGCGACCTCGAGCCTCTGATAGATGTCCAGATAGGACGAAGGTTCGTCGAAGAAGTAGACGTCGGCGTCCTTGAGGAGAACCGCGGCGATTGCGACTCTCTGCAGCTCCCCCCCAGACAGCTTCTTCAGATCCCTCGTTAGCACGCCGGATATCGCCAGCCTTGTCGCCACTTCATCGAGCCTCCCATCCCGGTCGAGTCGACCAAGGAGTTCCTTTACTTCACCCTTGTGTGCCGCTGGAAGCTTGTCGACGTATTGGGGCTTCATCGTCGTGATGATCGAGCCATCTGCGAGTAGTTCGAGGTAATCATGCATCTCCGTGCCCGCGTACTTATCGAGGACCTTGTCCCAGTCCCCTTCGGATTCGTATTCGCCCAGGTTTGGCACAAGCTCGCCAGAAAGCATCGATATGGCCGTTGTCTTGCCGATCCCGTTCGGTCCGAGGAGGCCGATAACCTGGCCTTTCATGGGAACAGGCAGTCTGTACAATCTGAAGGCGTTCTTGCCGTATTGGTGGACCATCTCTCCCTCCAATTCACGCGGAAGGCCGATGATTTTGATCGCCTCGAACGGGCATTTATGGACGCAGATACCGCATCCGACACAGAGTTCCTCCGATATCACAGGCTTATCGCTGGTTCCCATGACTATCGTCTCCGTTCCGGTCCTGACTGGCGGGCAGTAGTGCAAACACTCTGCACCGCAGCGCTTCGGCTGACACCTATCTCTCAGCAGTACGGCTATCCTCATTAGGTTGGGTTAAGGTGGGCTCCGTTTAAAAACATATCAATCCATGCTCGTGCGCGCAATATGATGCACATCACGCCTGGCAGGTTTGGACCTGTGGCAATCTTCCGCATGTTCCTCCTGCGTGAACAAACGCGCTACCTTTAAGTGCGGAGCCATCGATTGAGGGCGCCGCATATATATGGATAGAGTACTGGTTTGCTCCGCATGGCCTTATGCCAACGGCCCGATCCATGTGGGACATGTCACAGGGTCGCTTCTGCCGGCCGACATATTCGCCCGGTTCAACCGTCTCGTAGGCAACGAGACCTTGCTCATCTCGGGCTCAGACATGCATGGGGCACCGATCACCGTTTCCGCGGACAAGGAGAAGGTTCCTCCAGAGGTGATTGCAGACAGGTATCACGAGATCAACTCGAAGGCCATAGAGGGTCTGGGCATCAGCTTTGACCTTTACACGCATACACATACGAGTAACCATCAGGAAGTCGTCAACGAGGTCTTCCTAGAACTGCTGGAGAAGGGGCATCTAAAACGTATGACCACTCCTCAGTATTACTGTGATAGATGCAGCCGGTTTCTGCCCGACAGATACGTCGAAGGGACATGCCCTCATTGCGGGGCAGACCACGCTCGTGGGGACCAGTGTGATGCTTGCGGGATGGACCTGAACGCGCAGGATTTGAAGAGCGCCCGTTGTCAGTTATGCAGTTCCTCTCCGGAGCTGCGGGAAACCGAACACTTCTTCCTCAAGCTCTCGGATTTCACTGGAGGGCTGAAAGAATACGTCGAAGCCCGTAATCATTGGCGGCCCCACGTCAGGTCGTTCACGCTCAATGTGCTCGATGAGGGTCTCTTGGATAGGCCGATAACGAGGGACATCTCATGGGGGGTTCCTGTCCCTGTCGACGGATTTGACAGCAAACGCATCTATGTGTGGTTTGAGGCGGTCATCGGATACCTATCAGCTGCAAAGCAATGGGCGGCAACCAAATCGGACCCAGATGCTTGGGAACGCTTCTGGAAGGATGGCTCCTGTCGAAGCTACTACTTCCTCGGGAAGGACAACATAGTATTCCACACTATCATTTGGCCAGCAATACTGACGGGCGTGGGAGGCCTGAACCTCCCGTACGACGTTGTGGCCAACCAGTTCATGAACTTGGGCGGTCAGAAGTTCTCCAAAAGCATGGGTGTTAGCATCGACATACCGGAACTGTTGACGAAGCTCCGTCCAGATGTGGTCCGATATTATCTGTCGGCCAACATGCCGGAATTCAAGGACAGCGAGTTCTCCTGGGAGGATTTCGCCCAGAGGGTGAATAGCGAACTCGTCGCGACCTACGGCAACTTCGTCCATCGGGCATTGTCTTTCACATTCAAGAATTTCGCAACCGTTCCTGCAAAAGGCGATCTCGACGACCGAGACAGAGCGGCCTTGGAGCGGATTACCGATGCGAGCAGATCCGTGTCGGAGTTCCTGTCGGCGTGCGAGTTCAGAGAAGCGCTGAAATCGCTCATGGACCTGGCTCAGAGCGGAAATCAGTATTTCGACGCGGTTGCTCCATGGGCTCTTGTTAGGTCGGACAGGGATCGTTGTGAGACCGTCCTCCACGTGAGTCTGGAGATATGCAAAGCGCTGGCAGTGCTCGGATATCCGTTCCTCCCCTTCTCCTCCGAGAGTATCTGGAAGGGGCTCGGGATGGACGGTTCCCTGGAAGAGACAGGGTGGAAGGGTCTGGAGACGCCTTTGAATGAGGGGGCAGCTCTGGAAAGGCCCGCGCCGCTGTTCGCAAAGATGGAAGCGACCGCTTTTGGAGGGTTCTCGCAGTTTTCAGTGCTCAATCTAAAGGTAGGCAAGGTGCTCAGCGTCGAACCCCATCCTGACGCGGACAAGCTGTACGTGATGAAGGTGGATGTCGGAAAGCCTATTACCATTGTGAGTGGGCTCAAGGACTACTACACCGCCGACGAGCTCAGTGCCAAGACACTGGTCATCCTGACAAATCTAGAACCTGCGAAACTGAGGGGAGTCAAGTCCGAGGGGATGTTGCTCGCTGCGGAGGACGGCGACAAGCTCGCCCTCCTCACCCCGGAAAAGGAGCTCGTCCCAGGGACTCAGATATCAAGTGGGTTGGAGCTGACCGACAAGCAGATATCGTACAAGGAGTTTCAGAAGCTCGATATGCGTGCTGGTGTGATGGCAAGCGCGGACCCACCGAGAATCCAGGTCGGTGACAAGGTCCTCGGCTGCGCGGCCAGTGGCGGGGAGACGGGTGGCAAGTACGCCGCCTTGGTCCTTGACGACTCGGCGCTCGTCATGCACGGACCGGATGGAGTCAAGATGGTATTCGACAGAGATATACCGGCTGGTGCGAGAATACGATGAGACTCGATCTTCACATACATTCGACGCATTCACGGGATGGCACCGCAGGTACGGAAGAGATACTCCGGCGTTGCAGGGATGCGGGACTCGATGGATGCTCTATAACCGATCACAACTCGATTGATGGTTCACAGGAAGCCCTCGCCATGGGCGAGGCTATGGGGCTGGTCGTCGTCAGGGGAATTGAGATATCTAGCTCTGGAGGACATATAATCGGCTACGGACTCGCCTCGCCCGTCCAGAGAGACCTATCCATCAAGGAAACGGTCGACAGGATTCGCGCGGCCGGCGGGATAGCCGTGGCGGCCCACCCCACGAGGTTCGGCTCCGGCGTCGGTGGACGCGCCGTCACAAAGGCGGACTTCGACGCAGTTGAAACCCTGAACGGCGGAAGTTCTGCGCGCGGGAACCGAATCGCATCGAGGATTGCTGAGGAGGCTGGGCTCCCTGGCATCGGCGGCAGCGACGCCCACAAGATTGGAGAGATTGGGCGGTCTTTCACGGTTGTGGATGAGGCATCGTCCGAAGCTGACATCCTAGAGGCTATCGTCGAGGGCCGAACGGAAACGCAGGGCAAAAGCAGAAGCGGAGGAGAGGGCCTCGTCTACCTTGCAGAAACAGTATTCGATTGGGGGCGACGCGGCTTCAGAAGACTCTGATTTCATATCTGCTCGGAAACCATCTCGGAGTACTTGATCGCGGTCTCCGCCAGTTCCTCAGTGGAGACATCGTCCGAAGCAGTCAACACCAATAGGGCCCTGCTTCCAGCGCTCGTGAGCATCATACGGCTGCGAGTGAGCTCGACGAGCACGAACTGGAGCTTGTCCTTGAGTTCGCTGGTAGCGGTCTCCGCTGCGCCGAGGAGTATCGCCGACATGGCCACAAAAGTCTCAAGATGCACGCCCTTTGGTGAGTCACCCGCTATATGCATACCACTCCTTGAGACGACAGTCGCCTCATACACGGAAGGGGTGGTCTTCTTGAGTTCACCAAGGGTCTCTTCTATCGCCATATACTTCGCCATTCACTCTCCCTCCCGTCAGACTGTTTGCAAATGACCTGATTAGAATATAAACTTTGGCGAGTCATTGTAATCTAAGCGTTCCAGTGCCTTTCGGAGCCCCAAAGGATTCAGAGTGCTAGAGAGCTGTGGGATATGCCCAGCTGCTCGATGCCTTGATATTGGGTCACCGTCATGCATGCTCGAGAAGGAATATGAGGGTTCTACACCAAGATACCAGGACCAACGAGATCAAGCTGCTGCCCGAGACAATCGACGATCTGTGGCATATGAGCAACCTGCTGGACGAGTCTGACCTAGTATATGCAATGACGTACAGGCGCAAGGAGGACAAAGGTGACAAGCTCAGACCGGAGAGGACCGAGAAGATTCGGATGAGGCTGGGCATACGTCTGAAGAAGGCTGAGTTCCACGAATCTGACGACAGGCTCCGCCTCCTCGGAGAGATCGAGTCCGGTCCTCAGGACTTGGGGCAGCATCACACTCTTATGATAGGCGTCGGTGACGCGATAACAATCGTCAAGTCGGAATGGAAGCAGACGTATCTCGAAAGGATAAAGAGGGCGGTGCAGGCGAGCGAGAGGCCAACGGTCGTGTTCGTCGCAATAGAAGACACCGAAGCCGTCATTGCGGTGGCTCGGGAGTACGGCTTCAAGGAGGTCGCCAATATCACCAGAAATCCCGAGGGCAAGATGTACAACACCAAATCCAGCGATCAGACGTACCTGGAGGATATCATCAACAAGGTCGTGCCCATGGCAACAGGAGAGCCGTTGGTGATACTCGGCCCTGGCTTCACAAAGGAGACTTTAGCGCATAAGATCAGAGAAAGGCATCCCGACCTTCCCTCCGAAGTAGTCATCGTGTCGACCGGCCAGGCAGGTATGGCAGGGATTCACGAAGCGATGAAGAAGGGACTCGGGGGAAAGGCGGTCGACAATTCCCGCGTCGCAAGGGAGACGCGATTGGTCGAGGAGCTATTTTCAGAGATAGGCTCGGATGGCCTTTTCTCCTATGGCATGCACTCTGTGAGAACGGCAGCCGAGTCCGGCGCCATCAGACTTCTTCTCGTCCTGGATTCGTGCGTCAGAACTGAAGAGGTGGATATTCTCCTTAAATTGGTGGAGGGCTCTCGAGGCGAGTTCATGATAATAAGCTCGCTCCACGAGGCTGGTCGAAAACTCGAGTCATTGGGCGGAGTCGCAGCTTTGCTTAGGTACCGGGTCGAGTGACTCAGTTACTTTCTGCGCGCCTTGACCAAATCGACGGTGGCATCTATTAGCAAGCGAATTGGGAAAGGTTTCGCCCAAAACGAAATCGCCCCGGCCTCGATTGCGTCGTTCCTTGCCTCCTCGTCGGCGCTTGAGAATATGATGGGTATGTTGGGATCTATGCTGAGTATCTCCTTGGTCGTCTGAATGCCGTCCTTTCCAGGCATCCGATGATCCATGATGATCGCATCCGGCCTCACGGACATCGTCTTCAGGTACCGAATCGCCTCGTCGCCGTTTCTGGCAGAGTAGACCGTATGACCTTTCGATTCGAACATGTCTCTGTAGAGATCTCTTATGAAATCCTCATCATCAACCACGATGATCCTAGCCAGAACCTTGGGGCTTATAGCACCTCTGGTCTTGTACCCTCCAGACATATTGGTCATTGCTCCTAGGTTGAGTTCGTAACGACTCATACGACTACCTCTTGACACGGCGCTAGCATCGACACAGTGGATAGACGAGCTACCCCGTCGAACTCCACTGAGTGCATCCCATAGTTCGCTGGTGCCGAATCCACCCATGCTTATTTTATTCTTTCGAGGCCTCAGCTGCCGCTCGCAACTGTGGTCTTCGTGCAACAGAACAAGCTTTCGTGATGAAGGGATTTGATAGGTAGGAGGGAGCAAAAGCTCCTACCTATGCGGGATGGTTTTCGTCAGCATTCAACAGTGGGAGGCTCGAGTTCTGCGTTGCAGCCGAGAAGGTTGTAGACCTCTTCCCAGCTGTA
>CP070736.1:1092825-1105452 GCA_020347645.1 Methanobacteriota archaeon
AGTTCGGCTTCCGTGACCATGACACGGGTCCCATCCTGTTCGCGTGTAAGAGGGTGTCACCTACTTGCTCAAAGAATCGGCGTCATCCCATCCGCGGCGCTAATGGTGGTCGTCTGTACTTATACCTTCTCAACCCTCGAGGACCGCCAGTATTTGCGTAGAGCAGCATAGCTGCTCTGCTCACGGATGCCCGAATACGAATAGCAGTATTATGTATGAGACATAGAGAGACCCGGACGCGATCATGGTTCTGTAGCTGACGTGTCCCTTTATCTTCACACAGTAGTAGATCCATGCAGATGCTGCGAGCGCGATGAGTATGCTCGCGATGTTTATCGGAGCGAGTTCCCAGCTGGTGAACAGGAGGCCGATGCTGACGGGTATGCTGCTCTGGAAGACCATGGCGCCCGTAATGTTGCCGAGGGCGAGAACGTCCTTTGATCGCCAGTACCATATGAAGCTGTTGAACTTCTCGGGAAGTTCGGTCGCTATCGGCGCAACTAGGAACGCAAGAATCATTGCAGGGACGCCAATCTCCACCGATATGTCTTCGACTCCGTCTACGAAGATCTTTGCGCCGACGATTATTCCGACAAGCGAGCCGATGACCTGCACGGAAATGAGTGTCAAACCGGACTTGCCAGTTGTGGAAATCCCAGTGACCCTTGTGAGATGAAGCGTCGGGCAGCTGCTCTCCTCGATGACCGTCTCATCCCCAAGAGTTCGGCGTACGTACATCACGTAGGCCCCGAGGAGCACGACGGCGAGCATGTAGTTGCCTCCTCTCAGATCTACTGCGGACTGCATACTCCAGAGTCCGGCTATGAGTGCCAGAGTATATGCGAGCATGAAGTACTTGAGATCGCGAAGCACGTGCACGGTGTCGAGGTCTAATCTATCGCTGGTCCTCTTGCCTCGTCTGTAGGCCAAAAGCACGGCTATACCGCCGATGAACATGGCCAATGTGCCGAGCATGAAGGGGGCGCCCAGTATCGCGCCCTCGCCTATCTCCTCACCCTTCGCTTCGCTTCCGAAGAAAATCGCGATGATGGGGACCATCGTCTCCGGCAATGCGGTACCTACAGCAGCGAGTATGCTCCCAGTGGCAGACTCGGCGAGTCCCAGCCTGCACCCGAGCCATTCGATGCCGTTGGTGAAGATTTCGCAGCTGATTAGAATGAGCACCAACGCTCCCACCAATGACAACAAGCTAACTGCTTCGAAGGCCATGCCGAATCCGTCAGTCGTTTATGAAGGGTCGATATTTAAAGCCATCTGAAGAAAGCCTTTGGCGTGGACGTCCCCACAATATGGCGACCAGTTCCCACAAGGATTAAGTAATTCAACAATCTGCCAGACAGATGATGTTCAGCTTTCTCAAAGGCAGGGGCATAAAGACGCCATGGCATTTGAGAGTGCTCTACTTCTCGACCTTCTTCCTCAGGGTCGCCTTTGGGGCGCTTCTTCTCCTTATTGCGAAGTACGTTCCTTGTGAGACGGACTATGAGGGGCTTCTGAACGTGGCAATCATAGCTGTGCCGTATCCGCTAGCAGAGATGTTGACTGCCAACTACTTCGGCATCCTAAGCGACAGGACGGGCAGGAAGCCGATAATAGTCTTCGGCACTGCGCTCGCCGCCTCAATCGTGCTGCTCTATACGCTCTCGAACAATGTCTGGTACCTCGCCGCGATGCATGGCATACATGGCATAGGTGCCGCAGCCACGGTGGCGCCTGCTATTGCGATGATCGCGGATCACGCTGAGACTTGCGACCGAGGGCGCCAGATGGGATGGTTTGACTACGCCACTTTCCTCGGATACATAATCGGCGCGGTTGCCGGCGGTTTCCTGATCGACCTCGTCGGAGCACAGATGGGCTTTCTCATAATGGCGGGCCTGTTGATCGTGTCGGCGTCGATGCTACAGCTGCTCGTAAAGAAGGAGGAGGTCCGCGTCAAGTCTGAGAGCTTGATGGCGTGGCACAACCTGAAGAAGGTGTTCAGAATACGTGAGGTCAGGCTCATGTTCCCCATCTGGCTGATAATCGCGACACTCCTCGGTCTGGCAATCACCTACCTCCCAAGAATCATGCTCAGCGAGGACATAAGTGGGAGCATGATAGGGCTCATGTTCGGGGCCGCCGGGGTCGCCCTGGGGTTGTTTCAGCCTTTTTGGGGAAAGGTCTCCGATATCGTGGGGAGGATTCCAGTCATGGCATACGGCGTCTTCAGCATACTCGGAATCATCGTTATTGCGCTCTTATTCTCGGATTCCATATACACGAGGACCGATGACGAAATACAGTTCAATTTGATGGGGCTAATTCCGCTCGGAATACTGGGGATTGGCGTAGGCGCGTTCGTCCCCGCAGCGCTTGCACTAATGGCGGATTGCTCAAGCGACGACTGCTACGGTGCCACGATGGGGCTATACTCCTTCGCCTTGGGCTTCGGAGCGTTCATAGCCGAGAGCACTGGCCTAGTGATCATTGTGATGAGCGGAGATGATACCGCCCCCAAGTGGCTCCTTTACTTCGCCGCGGTTTTGATATTCCTCGCCGCCGCCATGATAATCGCTTTTTTCGTGTCGGGAGCCGTTAGAAGAAGGTTTGGCAATCGCGGAAGTGCGGGTGATGATTGAGATCGACGGGTCCATGGGCGAAGGAGGAGGACAAGTACTGCGGACTTCCATCGCGCTCTCGACGGTGACCCAACAACCGGTCCGCATAGCGAGGATTCGTGCTGGCCGCGCCCAACCCGGCCTTTCACACCAACACATCACCAGCGTCCAGGCGGTCGCCGCACTCTCCGACGCCACCGTCGAAGGACTGAGCTTAGGCGCACAGGAGATAGAGTTTCGTCCCGGTGCTCTCCTCGGAGGAAGATTCGAGTTTGGCATCGGGACGGCGGGAAGCATACCTCTGGTAGTCCTGAGCTGCCTTCTGCCCGCAGCCCTTTCCAAGGGAACCGCGGAAATGGTTATCACGGGGGGAACCGACGTCAAATGGTCTCCATCAATAGACTATCTCACGAGGACTCACTTGCCCATATCAGGGAAGTTCGGACTGGAATGCTCGTTGGAACTACTTTCAAGGGGATTCTACCCTGAAGGGGGTGGCGAAGTTCACATGAAGGTTCTCCCTGCAGGAACGCTCCGAGGTGCGAACTTGGGCGTTCGAGGGCGTTTGCTGCGCGTAGGGGGCGTCGCCTACTCCCAGAATCTCCCCGACCATGTCGTCAGCAGGATGCGCCACTCCGCCATGAAGAGGCTGGTTTCAGCGGGCGATGTCTGTATAGACTCAGATGTTAGACGGGGAAGAAGTACGGGGGCGGGAATTCTACTGACAGGGGAGTGTGAGAACTCGGTGGTCGGTCAAGCCGCCCTCGGGGAGAAGGGTGTGAAAGCCGAGGCGCTCGGAGAAGGGTGTGCGACTGACCTTCTGGAGACCATTGCGTCGGGGACCGTCGTCGACGAATACATGCTCGACCAAGTGCTGCCATATATGGCGACCGCAAAGGGGAGTTCGGTCGTGATGGCTGAGAAGCTGACCGGACACGCGGAAACGAACATCGCAGTCATAGAGAGCTTTGTGGACAGGAGATTTTCCATAGTTGAAAAGGAGGGGTTGATCGAGATAGCCGTTGACTAGCCGTACATGGCTGGTCGCGGGACGTCCTTCGCTTCGTCACGGACAACAGCCTGCTTCTGTATCTCCCGAATGTGTTCCTCTATCCGTTGCGATTCCTCGAACAGTGGCTTGGCGTCGAACTCGATTCCGAGCAGGATGCGGTCTATAGCCTCAAGTACGAGAGCTGCCGCCTTCGCGTCCGGGAAGTCGGGGTGTGCTTCTGCCAGTAGCGTGATCACGTCGAAATCGCGCTTCCTACCCTCGTTGAGAAGTATGCCCGCGACGCCGGAAATCACGCCCTCCTCGAATGTACGTATTTCGTTCTCCTTCAGGAGCTCGCGAGCGCTTGGGGTGCTCGCTATGCCGAAGACGATGTCGCTTACGTCGGTCGTTGTCTTCAGCTCGGGATCCACGACCAATCCCTCAGGGGATACGATCATCTTGCATCGCTGCTCAATTGCCCATTTGACGAGTGCGTATGCGATGGGTCTTACGAGTGGCGCAGGTGGCTGAAACTCTGATATGAAAGCGACGATCTGGTCGCCTCGGCCGCCCTTCCCTCCAGCATAAATTCTCACAGGGCTCAGGGGCTTTGAATCTCGTATGAGCGACACCGTGGGGAAGTGCTCTGAATCCATTATCCCGATGTGCTCGAGATCGAGGACCTTTATCAGGTAGTTGGCAGCAATCGAACTGACGAGCCCCACGCTGGGGAAGCCATCGATTATCGTAGCTCCCTTGAGGTCTACGCGTTTCAGCTCGTGGATACTGATGTCCCCGTCATCCATGAATTGCCTGAATGAAGTAGTCGACATATAAGTCTTGGGAGACACCCATAAGGTCCGCAAATCCGCTCTATCTGGCGGGCAGAGAGCACTGACCGATAGGCGCAATCGGAAAAGTTCTTAGCATCTATTGTGATGCTGTGACCGATACAGTTGAAGATCACTGTGAACTGCGCCATGTCCGCCGATGGCAAAATCGCCCTGAACAGTCGCAAACAGACCGCGATCTCGAATGACCTCGACAAAAGGCGCGTGCACGAACTGAGGAACTCCGTAGACGCGATTCTAGTAGGAATAGGCACCGTACTGACCGACGATCCCAAACTGACAGTCAATACCGAGTATGTTGCCAATCCCTCAAACCCCATTCGAATAGTGCTCGACTCTCGAGGACGAACTCCTCCTGATGCCAAAGTATTGGACGACCAGGCACAAACGATAATCATCACATCTGAGGAATGCGTCAAAGAGTTCCCGAACGCCAAGACCATTCGATCTGGCGTGGGAAGAGTGGACCTCCACAGGGCGTTGCCGATTCTGGAAGGTATGGGCATAGGTTCTATCCTAGTCGAGGGGGGCGCTGAAGTCATATGGTCGTTTCTGAAATCGAGACTTGCCGACGAGATGCACATATTCATAGGTAGTCTGATAATCGGCGGTGACGAAGCACCGACGCCTGCTGGTGGAGAGGGTGCATCATCAATCGAGGATACCGTCGAGCTGGAACTCAGGAACGCCGAGGTCATGGGCGATGGCATCCTCCTGCAATACGAGGTGGTCAAATGACCGCCGCAGAGGAACGTACTCGGTTCGCGGCGGACAGTATGCTGGGATCGCTCGCCAGGTGGCTAAGGATGTTGGGTTACGACACCGCCTACCAGAAGGACCTAGATGACGGAGCCTTGGTCCAGCTGGCTCGTGACGAGAAGAGGAGGATTCTGACTCGAGATAGACTGCTTTCAAAGCAGCCTGACTCGATATACATCGAATCCGACGACCTCGATTCGCAGCTCAGACTCGTGAACGAGGCGTGCGAGCTGGTATTTGACGAAGCTGAAATCAGGTGCTCGGCCTGCAATGGTGACCTTGCGGAAGTGGCGAAAGGTGAAATCGAGGACCAGGTACCCAAAGGCGCGTTCGACAGCAACGACCGATTCTGGAAGTGCGCCGATTGCGGAAAGATCTACTGGCGAGGATCCCATTGGCTGGGAATACTGGAAAGGTTCCGCAAGCTCAACCTCGCATAGACTCCGGTCCATGGAGGTGTTCGCTGATAATCTTCCCGCTTGCTGAATTAATCAAAAGGGCTCCACCCTTTCCTTCGACGCACCACACTGGAAGGTACACGAGGCCCTTCGACTCGATAACCACCGCATCTTCACGAGGGCCGACTCTCTCGATGACCTCCGCATGGCCGTAGTCGCGAACAGTCTCGACGTAGGATCGATATTCCCGGGATACCACCTCTCGGGCCAGCTCCAGTGCCTTGTCCTCTTCGATGGTGGGCTCCCGCTTGGAGGCTGGTGCATCGATCGATTCGACAAGTTCGAACCCCCATCGCCAAGTCTCAACGTGTTCAGTCATCGCATTGACGGCGACAATGCCTGCCCGCTGTTGTTTGTCGTCGATGTTGAGTACGTAGTGAAACAGGAAGTGAGGAGTCAGCTCCAGATCGTATCTGTATCCCTGCACCTCGTGCCGCGCGATGTACTTTACATCATCAATTGATATCGTGGGCTTCACTATCTGCTCAGTAATCTTTTCGGCGCTCTCGACAATTATGGGGACTGCCAAATCCGGTGGTTCCGCAAGTGCCAGCGGCTTTTCGTCGGATATCACCTCGTCCAACAGACTGTCGGCATCCAGATCGGACACGCTTCGAAGGTGCAGCGTGCCAATCTCATGCTCCACCTCCTCCCTACCCCAGTAATGTATGCCCAGCTCCTGAAGGTGTTTGTGAATTCTGTCGTCGATCTTCGAGAGGGACGCCACAACCTTCCTTCCCGAGAACCCCCTGACATTCCTTATGAAGTCATCGATGTCGTCACCGATCATGTCGCTGGCTGCCATGACGACCAAAGATACATCCTCTCTCTGACCGTACAGATAGCCATCCCTCTCTTCGACCTCGAACTGTCTCGATTCGAGTATCTGGATCAGATGGTCCTTCAGGGTCGTCATATCGGCGCCTGCGATAGTGATTGTCAGAATGCGATAAAAGGCTTCTTAGAGATGGGGCAAGGCACAGAAAATTAATTAGGTCCGCCTGGTCAATGGCGCAAACGCCAAGTCATACAAGAATAATCCTGAGATAGGTGTCGAAGTGCGTGCGAGTTCATGGCTCCCGATCGGCATTATAGCAGGAGGGAGCGTACTAGTGGCTGCGTCCGTCGTCAACGGCGATACCGACGTATCGCTGCTGCTGATCTTCCCGGTCTTCTCAGGCTCAAGCTTGTCGTTTCTGCTCGGTACGGCATTGATAGTAATCGGACTCCTGGTCTGGCTCCTGACTATGTGGACTTCACCCCTCGCTATTGACAACAAATATGTGCGCGAGCGTTCACCTCCCGTTGATGGGAACAATGAAGGAAGACTTCGGACAGGAGGTGTGGTCCTGATTGGCCCGATACCGATCGCGTTTGGCTCAAGCTCCAGTATTGCCTATGCGATGCTGGCCTTGGGCGTCATCATAGCGCTGGTCGTGCTCGCCCTATCCCTTCTGTTCCTTCTGTAGGCTCTCGAGGGCTTCTTCAACGCCCAAGCTCATCGAAGTTGCGAGGTCGCGAAGCTCGGACATTGCAGCGATGTACATGCTGTAATCCATTCCCTTCCGCCTTACAGCGCGGCCCACGGCCCTCTCAACGGTCTCCTTCCGCTGTCGCGTCATCGCCGCTTCGACAAGCACACCCTTTATCGATTCTTCCATCGCTCAATCCTTCCTATCATCCCCACAGACATCTATGAATGCCTGAAAGATGTCGTAGCCGTTATCGGTATGCTCCACCTCTGGGTGGAACTGAAGGCCATAGAGCTTCCGGGATTCGTGTTTCATTGCCTGGACGGGGCAAGTATCCGACTTCGCCAGCAACCGAAACCCCGGCGGAAGTTCGATGACCTCGTCATTATGCGACTCCCAGGCGATGAACGATGTTGGAAGCCCTTTGAAAAGGTCGTCCTCATCCACGACGGTTATCAGGGTCTTTCCGAACTCGGGCGTGGCAGACGGCCCTGCCTTCCCTCCGAGGTGAATCGCCATGTACTGATGGCCTGCGCATATACCGAGTATAGGTATGTCGAGTTCGTCCAGGTACTTGCCGCAGAATCCCATCGCTTCGCCATCCAACCCTGCCCTCGGGGAACCTCCAGAGAGCACAAGGCCATCTGCATTCAAGGATCCGATTGGCGCTCTGTTGCCGACTATCTCGGTCTCAACTCCGAGATCGCGCAACACGCGCCACTCCCTGTGAGTCCATTGGCCGCCGTTGTCAACCACCAAGACCCGCATGATGGAGTGAATATTGCCTGAGTATAAAGCCTCTACTGAACGAATTGTGCTGCAAGAAACGGCTCCGGGTCACTCCCATTCGATGGTCGCAGGGGGCTTGTCCGTTATGTCGTACACCACTCTGTTGACCCGGTCCTTCATGACATTGGTGATCCTTGTTGATATGGCTTCCAGCACATCGTGCGGGATCTTCATGTAGGCGGCCGACATCGCATCCAGCGATTCCACTGCCCTCACCGCCACGGTATAACCATAGGCCCTGACGTCTCCTTGCACACCAACGCTCTTGACAGGGAGCAGGACTGCGAAATACTGCCATGGTAGGTCCATCTTACCGGCCGCAGCAGCCTTCTCAATCTCCTCTTCGACTATGGCGCACGCCTCACGGACTATATCCACCGATTCGCGCGTCGGTTCGCCCATTATCCTGATGGCGAGCGCCGGGCCCGGGAACGGCTGCCTCTCGGCAACCTCGATCTTCAGCGCGCGCGCCACCTTCCTGACCTCGTCTTTGTACAAATCGTGCAGAGGTTCCACAAGCTCCATGTTCATTTCGGTCGGAAGACCCCCCACGTTATGGTGCGACTTTATCGTGTCCCTGAGTCCGCCGCCGCTTTCAATCCAGTCAGGCGCAATCGTGCCCTGGACGAGGTATTCGGCTCCAAACTTGCCGGCCTCCCTCTCGAACACGCGAATAAACTTCTCCCCGATTATCTTACGCTTCCTCTCAGGATCGGTGACGCCCTTCAACGCCTCGAAGTACTCGTCGCTCGCGTTGACAATTACATGGTTCACCCCGAGCCGTCCGAGCATGCCGTCGATTGATTCGGTCTCGCCCTTCCGCATGAAGCCAGTGTCGACGTATACCGCCAGGAGCTGGTCGCCTATCGCCTTGCTGACTATGGCTGCGCATACCGTGCTGTCGACGCCGCCAGAGGCGGCGATTATAGCCTTTCCCTTCACCGTCTCGCGCAGTTTCTGAACCTGGTCGTCGATGAACTTATCCGGATCGAACATCTACGCATCAACTTCCTGGGAATCTCTGATGACCTTGTCCTTCAGCTTCTGTCGATATTCTTCGAGCCCCGCTGCTATGCTTTCGTCTTTCAGCGAGAGTATCTGCGCGGCAAGCAGGGCTGCGTTCTCTCCTCTATCCAGCCCGACCGCAGCAACGGGTATTCCAGGCGGCATCTGAACGACCGACAGTATTGCGTCGAGGTTCAGCGCCCCACTCACGGGCACACCGATGACGGGACGGCCCGTCCTTGCAGCTATTACTCCGGGAAGTGCCGCCGACAGCCCCGCAATTGCGATGAACACCTCAGCGTCAGCCTCTGAGACGAGTCTGTCCACCAACTCCGGGGTTCTGTGGGCACTGGCGATGCAGATCCTGTAACTGACGCCCAGCTCCTTCAAGACCGCGGTCGCCTTCTCCGCCACCTTGAGATCACTCTTGCTACCTAGGACTATCTGGACACTCATCGAAAAGGTGAGAGGTTGAGTTTGTAGAAAAAGGTTTCCGCGCTTACGACTTCATTATGGCGAGAAGGAAGACTCCTATTGCTGCGATGGCACCAATAACGCCCGCCAGAATGTACAGGAACCCGTCCCAGACAACCTTGCTCAGGTTGACGTCGATCACATCGACTGAATCCATCCCCATCACGACCCAGATCACGCCTACGATGAGTCCGATGAGGACAAGGACTACGCCGATCATTCTGCTCTTCCCGCTTCCGAAATACGCGGTGAATACGCCAGCGAGGAGCATGAACAGCGCGAACACCAGTATGACTACCGTCAGGAACTCAATTAACTCCATCCGACCCACCAACTATGACCTGCGACTCAGAACTTTATACCTGTAAGCGTCTTCGTATCTATCACTCCGGGAATCGAGCGGACCTTGTCCACGACTACTTGCCCTAGCAGGTTGAAGTCCTCCGCCTCGATCTTCGCAATCAGGTCGTATTCTCCAAACAGCGGATGCAGTTCCACGACTTCCTTAACCTTCAGGAGTTCGTTGTAGACCTCGTGCTCTTTCGCCGGTGCGGTGCTTATGAGTATAAAACCCACGGCCATCTGGTCTCACCGGTCCCCAATAATGGGATGTCCTGTCATAAACCTTTCGGGGCTGGCATTCCGGTCGGATTCGACGATATGATGCCTGGCGCAGAAGATGCAGGCGACCTGCGTGGACGTTAGACTTTCTTTCTTCGCGCCGCCCGTCTCTGTACCATCTCCCATGTCGGTAATGCGCTCTGGGCACCGACGTTCTCCACGACGAACGACGCCGTGGATGCCCCTATCCAAGAACATTCCTCGACGGGGAGTCCGCGGCTCAAGCCTGCATAGAACCCTGCTCTGAAGCCGTCTCCAGCCCCGGTAGTGTCGACGGTCTTGTCTGGGTCGATCGCGCCAATGATAACCTCATCGTCGTCCGTGATGACCCTGCTGCCATTTCCTCCCAGCGTGTTGACTATGAGGTTTGCATATGATAGCAGCTCGCGGTCGTCCTCGAGGTTCAGGTACGATTTGGCCGTCTCCATCTCGGACGAATTCATAAAGAGCACGTGTGTGTACTCCAATATCTGCTTGAGAGTCTCGGGAGTGTAGACGTAATGTATCTCCTGAGCGGGATCGAAGCAGACCGTCTTCTTGCGCCATCTCGCCCTTCTGGCCACCTTGAGCATATATTCCGGCCTGCCTGTGCCGATGTGTACGAACCTTGACGAATCGACCGTGTGCGTCCTCAACGGTTGGTTGTCCTGCACCCGGACAGCGCCCTGATCGACGAAGCCTATCTGGTTGTGATTCGAGTCGGAAATCATGATTACGTATGGCGTCCTCTGCTTCCGCACTTTGATAACATCTGTAATGTCCACTCCCGCCTCGCTCAGGACCCCCTTGAACTCGTTGGGGAAATCATCGCCCACGTGGGCAGCGAGGGCGGTTTTGACCCCGAGAGTGGCCGCTATCCTCGCAAGGTTAGCGCCCGTCCCCCCGAAAAACTCCTGCCGGTCCACCAACTCGACACATGTGTTGGGCTGCGGAAATCCGTCAGAGGAGTAGATGATGTCAATGGCCGCATGGCCGTAAACTCCCAGAAAATTGCTCTTGCGCAAACCCCTCTCTCCGCAGACCTGTATCGCCTACGCTATACTTGAAAAATCTGTCAAATGGAAGGTGGAGATCTACGAATACACTGGCTTTATAAAGCGGATGTGGGGGCGGGCGGGGCCGTGGGCTTCAGGTACCTTCTCTCCAGCTGCTCAGATATTTCTTCTGCGAGGCTGAAAGCGAGTCTATCTTAAGGCCCATTGTTTCCAGCTTGATCCTGGCCACGCGCTCGTCTATGTGATCAGGGACGTCGTACACATCTGGCTCCAAGGACTGCGGGCTGAGAGCCATGTACTCTAGGCATGATGCCTGTATCGCGAAGCTCATGTCCATTATCTCGACTGGATGACCCTGGCCGGCGGCCAGGTTCACAAGACGCCCGTCCGAGAGAAGGTATATCCTCTTGCCGTTCTTGAACTGGTATTCGTCCACGAAATCCCTGACCTTCCGACGCTTCTTGGCCGTCTGCCTCAGATCCGTCTTTGAGATCTCGTTGTCGAAATGGCCCGAATTGGCGAGTACGCAGCCATCCTTAGCGTTGCGCAGGTGTCTCGCGGTTATGACGTCCTTGCAGCCGGTGGCAGACACGACCATGTCTGCCGCCTTGATTGCCTCGGCCATCGTCTTCACTGCGAAGCCGTCGAGTCTGGCCTCTATCGCACGGATAGGGTCTACCTCGCATACCGTCACATCCGCTCCCATGCCCTTGGCGCGCATGGCTATCCCTCTGCCGCACCAACCATAGCCAGCGACGACAAAGCTCTTGCCAGCGATGACGAGGTTCGTGGCGGTCATGATGCCGTCCATCGTCGACTGCCCCGTTCCGTACCTGTTGTCGAATAGGTATTTCATATAGGCGTCGTTTACTGACATCACAGGGAATCGAAGGGCGCCCTCTCGGGCCATGGCCCTTATCCGGATGATGCCGGTTGTCGTCTCCTCATTGGCTCCCTTCACTTTCTGGAGCATATCCTTCCGCTTTGTGTGCAGAAGGAAAATGAGGTCGGCGCCGTCATCGATTATGTAATCGGGCTTCATATCGATGACGCGGTTGAGTGAGGCATAGTAGTCTTTCTGCGACTGCCCCTTCTCTGCGTAATTCTCCAGCCCATACCTCTCGTTCAGGGCCATAGCCACGGAGTCGTCGGTCGACAGAGGATTGCATCCAGTCAGACGCACGTCTGCCCCTGCCTCCTTTATCGTCACCGCGAGGACGGCGGTCTTAGCCTCGGTGTGCAGAGCCATCCCCACCTTCAGTCCATCGAAGGTCTGCTCCTTCACCAAACGGTCCCTTATCCTGGCGAGGACGGGCATATGCGTCCTCGCCCATTCGATCCTCTTCACGCCCTTATTCAGCAACTCGTTCGATGGCATCGTACCTGAGCGAGGAGAACATTGCGACAAGAAAAAGATGTGGGTTCTCATTCTGAGCGGGAGTCGCAAGCGATGAGCCCGAGGTTGGAGGCCATGATTCGCATGACGGCCTCGAGGTTCCCGTCGTGATCGTATCGGTCTATGGCTCTCTTGATCTCGTCTGAATCGTCCCTTATTTCCTCGACGCAGCCGATGATACCTGGAATCGCCTTC
>CP070736.1:1105552-1117847 GCA_020347645.1 Methanobacteriota archaeon
GACGATTTGGACAAGATTCATGGCGCGACGATGGAAGTCCTCCGAAGATTGGGCATAAAGGTGTTTGAGCCGAAGGCGTTGGAGTTGTTCGATCACGCAGGGGCGGATGTTGAAATGAGGACAAGGACGGTCAGAATCCCTGAAAGCCTTGTCAAGGAAACGCTCCAGAAAGCGCCCTCAAAATTCAAGATGTATGGAAGAGACCCCGAGTATGAACTCGACTACAGCCAGAACAAGGTGCACTTCGGTGTCGCAGGATGTGCGATGAGAGTTCAGGATTTGGACGGAAAGGTCAGACCGGGAACGGTGGCCGACGTCGAGAATCTGGCAAAGATTGCGGACTATCTCGAGAATATACATCACATCCTGTTGACAGTCACGCCATTCGATGTCCCCGACGAGGTTTATCACCTGCACTGCATTAATGCGGACTGGAAGAACTCCGTCAAGACGACGGATGGGTTCACATGGACTGCCAGAAAGGCCCAGGAGACAATCGACATGGCAGCAATACTAAGGGGCGGTTACGAGGAAGTCATCAAGAAACCCCCACTTCTGGGATTCTTGAATCCCGTCAGTCCCATGCAGCTCTCCAAAGAGCTAACCGAGGGTGCGCTCGTGTATGCGAAATACAGACAACCGTTGGTTGTTGCCCCCGAAGGACTCGCAGGCGCAACCGCTCCTTCTACCTTAGCCGGTCTTTTAACTCAGCAGAACGCGGAGGTACTGGCAGGAATCGTGATTGCCCAGCTCGCTGGCCCTGGTACGCCCGTTCTCTACGGAACGGCCTCCGCGATTATGGATATGAAGATCGGAGCTGCTGCTATGGGAGGACCCGAAGTCAGTTTGATTAACACAGCTACCAGCCAAATCGGCAAGTACTACGGTTTGCCAACAAGAGGCACTGGAGGGGTTACCGACTCAAAGGCCGTGGATGCCCAAGCCGGCGCCGAGACTGCTATGTCGATGCTGATGGCGGCAATTTCAGGCGTGGATTTCATATACGAGGCATGCGGCGGGCTCGACGGCACGCTCATATTCTCCTACGAGAAGCTGGTTATTGACGACGAGATTGCCGGCATGGTCTCGAGAGTTCTCAGAGGGATAGATGTAAGTGAAGAGACATTGGCAGTTGACGAAATCTGCAAGTATGGATTCACGAATTATCTCGGATCGCCCAACACGCGAAAGATGTTCAGGAAGGAGCACTATCTGCCGAATCTATTTGATCGCAGGTATTGGGAGAGCTGGCTGAAGGCCGGCAGCAAAGATATCTCAGTGGAAGCTAGGCGGAAGGCCAAGTGGATATTGAAGGAGCACAGAGCGACACCGATGGAGAAGAGCGTTCAAACTGAGATTGATGATTTCATCAAGAAGACCACGAAAGAATGGTTGGACGGTGTGCCTATCTCTTCCTGAGTCTGGGATTGAAGATTTCGTCAAGCGCGTAGCCGATGAAAGTGAAACCCATTACCAGAAAGACTATGCAGAGCCCCGGCATGATCACCCATAGATAGAAGCCGTTGTACATTGCTTGAGCATTCAGCGCATCCTCAAGCATGTTGCCCCACGTGACGTCTACCGTCGCGGCGGCTCCCATCCCGAGGAAGCTGAGGGCGCTTTCTGAAAGGATCGCCAGCGCTACCGTGAGGATTGCATTCGCGAATATCAACGGAAACACATTCGGAAATATGTGCTTTCTGATGATGTGGAATTCCCCTGCCCCAACGGATTTCGCCCTCTCGACGAATGCCCTCTTCTTGACAGATAGAACCTGAGTTCGCACTATCCTCGCAGTACCAGCCCAACCAGTTATGCCTATCACGATAACGATCTTGATTACGCTGGGTCCTCCGGGAAGGACCGCCACAAACACAATCATCAGCACCAACCAAGGCAGCACAAGGAAGACATCGGTGACCCTCATCAAGACCTCGTCTCTCCAACCGCCCCAGAATCCGCTAAGAAGGCCGACTATCGAACCCAACGCCATGGAAACGGCGGCAGCTAGGGTGCCAATCATCAGGGAAATTCTAGCTCCATATATCACCCTGGCGAGAACGTCATTTCCTCGAGAATCCGTTCCCAACCAGTGTTCCGATGACGGATCGGTGCCAGTTCCGTATGAAGCCACCTCATCATGCGGACCATAGGGATAGTCCCAACCTCCAATCGTCGAAAAGACCCACATGATCTGCGCTGGGAACGCCGCCATCGCGGCGAATACGATGAGTATCGCGAGCCCTAGCATGCCCATCCTGTTTCTCCTGAACACTCGTCCTGTCTCTGCAACCTTCTTGCGGATGAGCCTCATCCTTTCTGCGAATGGTCCGGACCACGCGAAATTCGTCTCAATCACCGTCCCATCAATTCAACTCAACTCCACACGAGGGTCCAAATACAACATTACAATATCCGAGACGAAGTTGGCGATTATCACAGCGACAGCTATCAGGAAGAACGCAGCCTGGAGTACTGGCCAATCCTCTTCATAGACCGCGTCTATCGTCGCCCATCCCACTCCAGGGTACTCAAAAACCCATTCCACCATGAACGCCCCGCCAACGATGTACGCAACGGTTAGTGCAATCAGTATGAGCATCGGCAATATTGCGTTTGGCACAGCATGATCCTTCAATACCGCCTTTTCAGACAGACCTTTTGCTCTTGCGGTGGTTATGTAGTCCTCCGTCATCACATCAGATAGAGAGCCACGCATCACGAGAGAGAACGTCGCAATGTACACGAGCACAAGACAGGTCACGGGCAAGATCAAGTGGTGCAAGAGGTCCCCAACTGATGCAAGGGTGAACTCGAATTGTGTCCCAATATCCAGCGCTCTGGAAGGTGGGAATATATCCCACGCTACGGCAAACGTCATTACCATTATCATAGCGAGCCAAAAAGTGGGCATCGCATAGAAGAAGAGCGAGAATGCAAGAGATCCAGAGTCGAACAAACCGCCTCGCTTCCATGCTGCAATAATCCCTATGAGCATGCCAATCACAATCATGAAGAACGAGGCAATGCCAACAAGGAGCAGAGTCCACGGAATGTACTCTAAGAGGTAATCCATCGCCGGAACCTTGTGAATGAACGACTCGCCGAAATCAAGAGTGAAGATACCCTTGATGTATATGATGAACTGCTCGGACATAGAGTCATCCAGGTGGTATCTTTCGATCAGCATCTTCTTGTACTCATCGGGAATCTTGGGGTCAGACGGAACCATGAACTGCAACGGGTCGCCAGGCATCATCCGAAAGAGTAAGAAGTTGATGCATATCACTAGGAGAAACGTGACGAACAGGCTTATGACTCTCCTTAGTATTATTCGCCTGAAGTCTCTCATGCGTTGGCTCCACTCGTCAAATTCGTGTCTTAGTCTGCGATATTGTCATCTCGCGGAAATGGTCGATTGAAAGGGTTTGAGGGTGTTGTGCGACCTGTCTAAGCCTCAGGAGGTTCCGGTGGTGGCGGTTCAGCCATCTGCTCGGGAGATGATTCATCCTCCGGGAGCTCCGGTTCTGAACCTTTCTTCCGCTTCAAGAGAAGAACGGCGACCGCCACCGCTGCAATGATCGCGAGTAATCCTATCGCGGCAATCGCAACGGTGCTCAATCCTCCGTCATCATCCTCATCGTCCTGAATGGGGTCGATGGTCAGCGTCAAGGTCCTTTCGCTCCATGCCGGATCTTCATGGTCCTTATCGTCCTCCACCCAGACCTTTACATCGAACTTTCCACTGGCGGTGTACGTATGGGTCAGCGTTACCGTGAAGTTCTCGCTGCTGCCCATATTGTTGACCGTTTCCTCATTCACGTTCTGCGAGTCTCCGAAGATGATCTTCACGACCATCGGGTCGCCCTCGGGGTCGCTGACGTTCACGGTGAAAGTTATCTCGACACCGACCGTGGTGTTCTCGGTTGGGCTGTATTTCGGCAGTTCGTTGATGGTCGGTTTGAGGTTGCTGCCAACGGTTACCTGAGCGGTCGCGGACACATTGTGGTCCGGCTCCGAGATGCCGTCATCCACATACGCCTTCAGCGTGAAGATAGCTACCTCATGGTACTCATGCGAAGCCGCGTAGTCGACGTCTCCCTCAGTCATTGGCGAGCCATCTCCCCAGTCGTACCAGACCGTGAGGTCGTCGCCATCAGCATCCGAGATCACCATCGGCGTGATGGTGAAGGTTTCGTTGTACATCGCGGAGTAGCTCCCTGCGAGCTTAATGCTCGGCGGCGAGTTCTCCGGCGGCTCCCCGACCAACAGCTCACGGGTCTTGCTGACATTGAACGTTCCGTCGTCCACATGCGCCGTCACAGTATAGGTGTCCACATCGACGTAGGTGTGTACCGCAAGGATGGACTGAGGTCCCGTCGTGCCACCAACGGTGGAGTCTGTGTAGTTCTCACCGTCTCCGAACTCCACGGTTATCGTCAGGGCGTCTCCGTTGCCATCGGCTGCCCTCACGATTATCTCGACCGGTTGTCCCTGAACGGCTGGATCCGGGTCCGCAATCAGCTGAATGCTGCTCGGTGGGAGGTCCCCATCCAGCGATACGACAACTTCGACCGTAGAGGAGATGTTGTGCCCTGGCTCACCCGTGAGGTCATCGACCCATACCGTTACCGAGTACGTGTCAGGCGTATCCCACATGTGCCAAACGTCGTCAATGACGACGGCATTCGGGTTAGACGAAGTGTCGTACTCCGTCACATTGAACGTACCATCGTCCCACTCCCATGTAAACTGCAGCGTGTCCGGGTCGGCGTCTCTGGCCGTCGCGCTCAATGAGGTCCATATGTCCACATTGGTGGCGGTGTCAGCGACTGTCAACGCATAAGGAGGCGAGTTCCCAACCACAGAGTAGGTCGCGAACGTGAACGAATTGTTGTGGCCTGGTGCGTCGTAACCGTCATTCACCCACACTGTGACGTCGTAGTCTCCAGGATTATCGAACACGTGCGTCAGCTCAATATTTATGGGTTCCCCGGGCGCGCTAGCTGTTTCGGTTGTGGTTGTGAACGACCCATCGTTCCAGTCCCAAGTCACCGTAAGCTCGGTCTCCTCGGCATCGCTCGCAGTGATCGACCATGTCGTCGTCTCTCCTATATATGCCTCAGATGGCGAACATGACGGGTCACTGATGGTCGGAACGGAATTGGCTAGCGTAACGACATCTACTGATGCCGTGTTGTTCCTGACGTACGTGCCGTCCGTCACTGATACTTTCAGTACTAGATCGTTCGCCAAGGTGTCGTAGCTGTGAGTGACGCTTGCCTCGAAAGATGTGTCAGTCCCTGTCGTGAAAGTCTGGGAGACCTCGTCACTGCCATCACCGAAGGTCCATGTGACTTCGAGTGGGTCTCCATCCGAGTCGTGTATCATCACGGAGAAGGGGGTATTCTGGCCCCGTTGCACCTCGTATGAGGGGGCGAGCCCTATGTCAAACGCCGGCACTCCCTTTGGCTCGATCTCGAAATAGTACCAGAACGAACTAGGAGTTATTCCGGAGCTGATTTCCATGTCGGGGACGTTCTCCCAGTTGTCAGTCCGGTAGGCAATCAGGCCGGCTGGATACACAAGGCAGATGTACGGGCAGTCCCGATACACGATTTGCTGCATCTCGTGGACTATCGCCTGTCGCTCGAAGATATCCATCGTTTGTTGCTGTTCCAACCACAGCTGGTCGTAATAAGGGTTCGTGTAGAAAGCATCGGACCATTTGGTGTTGTCGCTATTGTCCAAGGGTATCTGACCCGTGGTCAACACGGACAGGAACCATGTTGGGTCGACGTCGGGCCACCAGCTCCAGATGAACATGTCGTACTCCATTTCGAACTCTAAGTTGTATAAGATTCCCTCGGCGGCAGCGTGTAGGTTGACTTTGACGCCAATCTGCTTCCACCATTCCTGCATCTTCTGGGCAGTCAGTTCGTCCATGAGGATCGAGCGGATGTAATAGAATTCGAACTCCAGCCTAGCACCGTTAGTCTCGTTCATCCTGACGCCATCATTGTCAAATTCTCCGTATCCCGATTCGTCGAGGAGGGCGTTCGCACCTTCGATGCCGTAATTATGCCACTTATCCTCCTCAGGTACCGCGTAATGCCAGAAAGGCGTCGCCGGCGGTATTATTGCATAGGCTTCCTGAGCCCTGCCCAGATGGATCTCATCTGCAATGTACGGTATGTCAGTGGCCATCGCCATCGCCTGCCTGACCTTCACGTTGCAGGTCTCGTAATTGGTCGAAGCATCGGGGAAGTTGCGTTCTCCTGTTGTCTCATTGACGGACTCCCTCCACTCCGGAGGCGCGCAGTTGAATCCGAATTCTTCAAGGATGTGTGTCGCAGGCGTCTGCCCTTCAATATCTGGGTTCGCCATGAGGGTATCCCATGAGAGCGTTGGTACGCCGCCGACTGCGTCGATATTCCCTATCTCGAGATCAGTAACCATCGCATTGGCGTTCTTATAGATGATGAATTGCAGTTCGTCGATATTGACCGAGTCGACTTCGATATCTGGAAGGCGGTGGTACGGTTTTTGAGCGAGAAGACTGATGTAGCCCTGAGCCTGGGAGTATTCGTTCAGAATGAACGGACCAGAGCCGACGGGACCATCCGGAAAGTATTCCTGATCAAACATATCTACCCGATTGATCCCGACATCACCATCTCTTACCTTAGTCCAGCGGTGCTCCGGGAGGATCGGGATTATCAGGCCCAGCATGTTAGCCTTTGGCGCCTCCAATTCTATCCGAACCGTATATTCGTCCGTCGCGGTAACTTTAACGACATTCTCGAGGTAATCAGCCATAAGCGCGCATTCTCGTGGATAATCCAAGATCATGTTGAAAGTGAACTCGACGTCGTGTGCCGTTACAGGATATCCGTCGTGCCAGTACGAATCCTCAACGAGATGGAATGTCCAAGTCAGATAGTCATCGCTGTATTCATGCGACGCTGCAAGTTGTGGATATGGGTCCATCTTCGGGCCAACGGCATAGAGGAACTCATACATCATGTGAGCGACAGACCATGACGTGCCAGCCATCATGTCGAACGGGTTGAAGGAGTCTGGTTGCTCCGTCACCCCTATTCTGTAAACAATAGCTGGTTCTTCGGCTTCAACCGACGGAGCTGTCGCAACAAGCGCCGTCAGCGCCGAGAGCAGCATGCACATGGCAACCGCGATGGATGCGAATCCGTGCAACCTTCGTCTATTATACAAACCCGAAGAATTTAGCCAATTCATTGACATTGCCCCCCGATTCTGTCTCTCCGTGGAAACAGCAGCGCAAGCGAGAAAAATGGTCCCATGCTATAAAACACCAACTCACAGACATTGGTCTCGCAGCATCTGACCCAAGCATTGACTCACCCCCGATGCTGTTTCCCCGTGGAAAACATAGCGAAACTGACAACGAATCCAATTGTTATAAACCTTTTTCCATCGCTTCAAACAACATATATATACAATAATTCTGAATGCGGATTGACATCAGGAGGTATTGAACTTGGAAATTAGGGGACCAACAGGCGGTCAACTGGAAATCTTATCTCACGACGACCTAGACAAGATTCACGGCGCTACAGTCGAAATCCTTCAGAGACTTGGGATGAAAATCTGGGAGCCAACGGCCTTGAAGCTGTTCAAGGATGCAGGAGCTGAAGTCGATGAGAAGACCATGATGGTTCGCATCCCCGAGAATCTGCTCAAGGATACCATAAAGAAGGCTCCTCAGGAGTTCAAGCTATACGGAAGGGATCCTGATTATGTCCTCAACATGACCGGAAACAATGTCTACTTCGGACCTTCTGGACTCGCCGTTAGGGTGCACGATCTCGATGGCAAGATAAGGCCTGGAAAGCTGAAGGATGTTGGAGACCTTGCGAAACTCGTCGATGCGCTGGAGAATATTCACTTGAATGTCATGAATGTCACTCCATCGGATGTCCCAGACGATTTGTATCACTTGCACGTGATTATTGAAGACTGGAAGAACTCCGTCAAGACTACCGATGGATACAACTGGACCGCTAAGAAGGCACAGGAAACCATCGATATGGCGTCAATCCTCAGGGGTGGCATCGAGGAGCTTGTGAAGAAACCTTGCCTCCTTGGCTACACGAACCCCGTTAGCCCTATGCAGCAATCCAAAGAGCTGATCGAGGGGGCATTGGTCTATGCCAAGTACAATCAGCCAATGATATACGCTCCTGAAGCACTGGCTGGCGGCACCGCACCAGCGACTCTTGCAGGATTGCTTGCGCAGCAGAACGCGGAGGTCCTATCCGGAATAATGATATCTCAACTCGCAAACCCAGGCGCCCCCGTATTCTATGGAACGGTCTCAGCGGCGTTGGACATGAAGACTGGAGCGACAGCGTTGGGAGGTCCGGAGGTCGGCTTGATAAACATCGCAACGGGCCAGCTTGGCAGATACTACGGTATCCCCCGCAGGGGAACGGGCGGCAACTCTGATTCCAAGGCCCTTGATGCCCAGGCGGGACTTGAAACAGCGACCAACATGCTCATGGCGGGTCTCGCTGGTATGAACTTCATATACGACGCCTGCGGCTCACTCGAGGGCAGCATAACCACATCATATGAAAAGCTGGTAATCGACAACGAGATCGCCGGAATGGTCACCAGAGTCCTGGGCGGCATCGAAGTCACGGAGGAGACGCTTGCAGTCGATGAGATATGCAAGGTCGGCCCGAATGCCAGCTTCCTCGGCACCTCTTTCACGGCAAAGCACTTCAGGAATGAGCACTTCCTTCCGACCCTTCTCGACCGTAGGTCGATGGAGTCGTGGTTGAAGGCGGGGTCGAAGGACATCACCGCCGTTGCGAGAGAGAAGGCGAAGAAGATACTAAATGAGCACGAGCCAGTGCCCATGGACAAAGGAGTCACGGCCGAGATAGAAGAATACATCAAGAAGACATCGAAGGCGTACGGATACTGAAGTGCGTCCCGAAATCATACATGTGCTAGGAATCTCGAGTTCGGTGAGTGCATTCGAACCTTCATTTCAATCAGGCTAGGATTTCGCCTGAAGAGGCGGGCGCGCTGTCGGAGAACCTACGGTTTGAAGACAACGGTTCAGAGGCGGGGGAACCCCGAGGCCTCAGAAACGTCCGTGAAGACGCAACTAATCGCTCGCCCTAGAGACTGAATCGCACGAATTCATTCTTGCAGGGGGATCCATGGGCTATCCATAACTCTCTCTTTGATGGTATGCTGATCCATGAGTCGAGAGTGAGTCCTCGCTGTTTCGGATCCGGGTCGTCTCCTGGATGACAGCAGATCGAGGAAGGATAGTTCACGTGATCGCGGAAGAAGCTCATGCATACCTCCAGGTCTATCTTCCCGTAGTTGTCTTTCAACAGCCTATTGATCCTGTTGTGACGAACGATACTAGAGGAGGTCATTCCTTCATTCTCTGCCGAGCTGAACTTGTTCGACACAAAATGATTGGCGTGGCCCACGAACTCTCCACCATAGGATATGTCCGTGTCGCTGGGTGTGGCTTCTACATCATACAGCTCCGTATCATCCGTGATGATGAAGTTGAAGTATCCCGCTCTGTCCGCCCTAGTGACGGCATCCAGTGCGTCTCCAAGAGTCTTCTGTCTCAGTATCTCGGCTACGATGATGTACGTAGGAACTCCAACAGTAGGTTCCTTCTGTGGGACAGTGTTCCAGTTGATTCCGATTCCGTTCGAGTTAAGTCCCGCACACACTAGTATCCCAGGATTGGTGTAGTTCAGTAGGTCCGGACCGTTCTTTCTCCTGACTTTGAATAGAAGGCTCAGCTCCCCATCCCACCACTCACCTTCGATTCCGTCCCAAGACTGTCCTTCGTACGTCTCGCCGTCAACGGTAGCATTGCCTGTTGCGGCAAAGGCCGTGCAATGGGGGCGCTCGAAAGCTTTCCTCTCTTCGAGGGCGTTTACCATGACTATTTCGTCGTATGATTGCCCAGATCCCTCCGCCATCCCCTTTAGCTCATCTGCTATCTCAGGAGAGTAGTCTTGGATGAACGGCTCATACTTGCGAGCATGTCTAACCAACTGGTCCCTTGTCAGTTTGCCGCTAAACTCCTGGAAGAACTGTTCTTCAATCATACGTGCAATCAAGTTCTTGCAGGATTCGCCGTACTTGTAGCCTCTGTCATACGGTTCGCCGTTCAATTCCATTGTGAAAAGGCTCTTGCCCATGACGATACTCCCCTCTCTACTCTTGATTACCACAACCATCATAAGCCTTGCCCACTTGCAGCCGTAAGAGCCATTGCGAGCATAGGTTTTCAGGAAGAACAGTTCCAGCCGCGGGGAACGAGACCAGACCTTTCTGTGGTGAAGTGAAGCGGTTTGCATCAAGACAAGGAATTCCAGAGCGTCATAGAGTGCATAGTCAAAGCAGCAAGACACAGCCCGCTTATGACCTCCCCAGCAACTTCTTAGCAGCCTCTCTTATGACCTGATCGATTCCGTATTCCACATCCCTGTCAAGTGGTTCCGGTTCGTGCTCCTTGAGCAGTCTTCGAATATGGTCTTTCGCGGTTTCCTGAATCGGTTTGAAGCCTTCTCTTACCGCTCTGTCGGAACTTCGCCTGTCCCAAAGCGACGAAACTCGCAACTCTCCTTTGCGAAGGTTGTCGACCGTGTGCCGTTCTGCGATGAAGTTGCCCATGTGCCCTACCCTGTCAATCAGATCTATCGCCAGACTCCCTTCATCGACCCTGATTCCACGCATGATCCTCGCAATGTCGTTGAAGACCTCGTTGTTTATGACCATCATCTCGAGACTGCTAGCGCCCTCCCATCCACTGCCGAGACCGGAGATGCTGTCTGCTCCCGCCAGGGCCGGCAACAATCCTGTCATCATGTGGTCATATCCCATCTGCATGTCCCACCTGGTTATATCAGAGGACATGCCGTTCGTGTCTGACACCATACCGTATCTATGAGCCATCTGCACAAGAGCTGCAGACAGCAGCGCCCCTTCGGGACACCCCCAAAGGTCCCTTCCTGAATGAGGGTCCATTACGCATACTCTTCCTGAGTAGATCGTGGGCAAGCCAGTGGTTATCGTCTGCACCAGCATTATACCGCCAAGCTGTTCCGCATTCTGCTGGGCCAACGCCCCGCTCAGAGTCACTGGTCCTGTCTCGCCGCATATCGGACAAGGTATGATGGAGTACGGGATTCCGTACTCGACGCATCGCAGAAGGACTTCGCAATTCTGTGTGGAGAACGTGAGAGGGCTGCTGGGTGACCCGCTTAGACTGAACAACGGCCTCTTGCGAAGCTCCTCGACTCCTCCTGAAACGCACACCCACATCTTCACTAGGTAATCGACGGTATCCTTGTCCCGAGCATATCCACCAGCGGTCTTTCCCGAGTTCTTCATGGTCGCTTCCATTGTCTTTAACACCAACAGTTCGGGAGGGACATCATTTGCCATGACGAGGCTGGATGCGAAGTGACAGTTTTCGAGGGCATCACCTAGTCTTGCCGCCATCTCAACATCTGCGTAGGTCGATGGCCTCTGCCTACCCGACTCAAGATCAATTATGTGCGGGTCGCCGCCTCCTGCATAAGGGAACATATGCTCGCCGTCGTAGTGGATATCCCATCTTCGGTCTCGAGCGGGAAAGACGTTGCTTCGAGACACCTTTCTGATGGCATCCTCGACCATGGGTCTGGAGAAGACGATTACCCCCTTCCTCGTCGGATGATCTTCGGCACCCGCGTCAAGGAGCCTCTTCCTTGCGTCCCTGCTGTCGTACCTGACACCTGTCCTCTCCAGTATTTCCAGAGATGCCTCGTGTATCATTTCGATCTGGTCATCTGTCAAGACTTTCAGTCTTGAGTTCATATTGAGGCTGATTCCCTTCACCGACAGCACTCCCTTGGCAAGCCAGATGGCTACGGTCCTAAAAAAACGCTCGCGTGATTCGCCGTCGCTCCCAACTGGAGTCGGCTTGGACACTGCGTATTGACTGGATTCGTGGGGCTATATTGACAGCGTTTGACAGAATGCATGAAGCGAGGCAGCTCCGAACCCGGTCAAGTTCGATTTTATGCCTTGAACCACCTACAGGAGGGCTTGATTTCAAATACCGTCAGACCGGTCTAGGTGCAATGGCCGTAATAAGGATAGAGAATGTTGTCGCATCGGCATCGTTGGGTTCGGAACTTGACCTTCGAGCGATCGCACTCGTACTCGAAGGCGCGGAATACGAGCCCGAACAGTTCCCGGGTCTGATATACAGGCTAAAGGA
>CP070736.1:1117947-1129632 GCA_020347645.1 Methanobacteriota archaeon
AAGGTTACGATTCCAGGCTACCTGGTCAAGAAAGGAGAGGAGGAGATGATCGAATACCACGTATCCTCCCCCTTGACGAACGACATGCATCCGTCCCGACCCAAGCCCGAGGACTTGGAGCGACAGCGCCTCGCGGAGAAGGCGAGAGAGGAGAGGGCGGCCGAGAGGGCTGCACCCGGTCGAAGAGGAGCGCCCAGAGGGCCACCGAGGAATGTGAAGATGCCTGTCGCCAAGGTAGAAGGAGGGAAAGATGACGTCACTGAGTCCAAGGACGCCGAAACCGATGACGAAGAGGAGAAGTGACCACGGATGGCCAGATGGGGTATCGCACATATATATGCCAGCTACAACAACATAGTCATAACGCTGACGGACATCACAGGAGCCGAGACCATCACCAAAGCGACCGGTGGAATGGTGGTAAAACAGGCGAAGGACGAAGCGTCTCCGTATGCGGCCATGAGGGCTGCCGAGAAGGTAGCGGAGATTGCGAAGGAGAAAGGCGTCGATTCGATTCACGTGAGGGTTCGCGCACCTGGCGGAAACAAGTCTATCTCCCCCGGTCCAGGAGCACAGGCGGCAATTAGAGGACTCGCGAGAGCCGGCCTCAGGATTGGCAGAATAGAGGATGTGACTCCGGTCCCGCATGACGGCACAAAAAAGAAGGGCGGCCGCAGGGGACGCAGAGTCTAGGGTGAGCAATCATGAAGATCGACCTGCTGGAGATGACGCCCACGAAAGCTGAGTTCATAATCAGCGACACCAACCCAACCTTCGTGAATGCCATTCGAAGAACAGTAGTCGCTGATGTGCCCAAGATGGCGATCAGCAATGTGGAATTCCACCTTGGACCAATCATGGACGAGGACAACAAGGCGTTCGAGAGCGTTTCACCGCTGTTCGACGAGATCGTTTCCCACAGATTATCGTTGATCCCTATCCCGACAGATCTCGAGCATTTCAACTTCAAAAGCAAGTGCTCTTGCGGTGGAGAGGGCTGCCCCTCGTGCACAATCATGTACTCGTTGAACAAGAAGGGGCCATGCATTGTCTATTCGGGCGACCTCGAACCAGTTGGAAACGAGCAATTCAGAGTCAAGGACGACCTCATACCCATCGTCAAGCTGGCGGAAGACCAAGCGCTGCTGGTGTACGCGACCGCAGAGCTCGGAACGGGCAAGAACCACGCCAGGTGGCAGGCGACCGTAGGCGCAGGCTACAAATACGCGGCCGAAATCGATATCGACGATGGCAAGTGCGATGCGGGGTGTTCATGTGCGGAGGTCTGCCCTAAGGACGTACTCGAGAAAGATGGAAGGAAACTCACGGCCAAGCATCCCGAGAGGTGCAATCTGTGCAACTCCTGTGTCGAGATGTGCGAGGTCGATGCGATTAAAGTGACCGGAAACCCTTCGAAGCTTGTGCTCAGATTCGAGACCGATGGCTCCATGGCCGCGAAAGACGTTCTGCTGAAAGGGCTGAGCATGCTCGAGGAGCGATTCGAGAATCTGCGCGAACAGTTTTCAGCCCTCGAATGAGTCGGGTTCACAGGAACTCATCGAGCTTCGCAATCTTCACCCTGTCCGATTGGAACAGGGAGTTGATCGAATTCTCCAAAAGGGAAATGCGTTGCAGGGTGTACTGAGACACGTTGTAGGCGTTGCCGATCCTCTTGGCGGTTTCAAGATACTTGCTGACGCCGGCTTCATGGACTGTGAGTGTCAGTTTGTTGCCGCAGTAGCAGGTCCCTCTGAGCGGCATGCGCCTGTACTTCGCGTTGCACTTGGCGCATCTCAGCTGTTGCCCTGTGAATCTCCTGAGGCTCCCCTGGGTATCCGGCAAGAGGTGTCTCGTGATAATCCTATGGACTACATCGGAAACGTCCACCGCGCGTATCTTGACGCCAAGCGCTATCTGGGCTTCCAGCTTGTCACCCATCGTCTCGAGCGCGGTGTACGCTGATGAAACTGGTCCTTCTGAAATATCGCTGGTGTCGTGCGTGAACTGCAGTCCCTCGTACTGCAGTACGGTGCCTATCCTGCCGCCAACGAGATCCATGATTGCCTCCACCTCCTTCGGATGGGCGTAGCGCTGAGTCGCCTTGAAGAACTCTAGCGGATACTCCGACAGTGCATCGATGTTGTGCGCCTCCTTGTCTATCTCGTTCGGGTCTATCTTCGTGGTGAGGACGAGAGGCGCGTCCATCAGTCCTCCGCGCCTTTCGGGCAGGAACGACCGCGAGAAGTTCAGCAGACAGTCCATCAGCATGATGATTGAGTCTTCGTCGCCGTCGCAGTTTCTACGCTTAGCCGCATGGAAGAACGGATGAGCATAACCAGCATGTGCCTTGGAGAAGCCCACTATCCTTGACAACACTCCGCCCGACGTGTGAGGAGCAAGGCCCACCACAAGATGGCCGATGAGGTCGTCTCTGACGTTCACGTTGTAGAACGGTTCGAGACCGTAGAACCTTACCAGGAGTTCGTCCACATACTTCGTCACTGACATGATGTAGTCTATGCATGAGTCCGGTATGATAACATCCTGTACCTTCAGCTCGAGGAGATCGTCCTTCGACTCGATCTCCTTTCCCAACGCCGTCTTTGTGTAGCCGAGCGTCTTCGCAACGGAGACGGTGATGCCTACCTCAGATGGTTTGAAATGCGTTAGGGGGACATCGGTCGCGTCGATTCTGATAGTGCCATCCTTGAATACGAACACTCCGTTCTTGGCCCTCAGCACGCCCTTTTCGATCGCCTCCGGCGTCTTGCTCCTGGATATCATGCCCTGTACGCCTTTGACTTCAAAGATCCTGCCGTTCATCAGCCACGAGGCAGACTGGAACATATCGCTGATCGGTATGCTCTGGGGCGATATTTTGCCCGTGAACACGGTGTGCGCCCCGCACTGGCATTTGCATGAGAATGTTACCGTGCCGCACATAGGGCAAGACCTCTCTCCAAGAGGTGTCCTGATCGTGCCGGCGGCGGCGGCTCCGTTCATCAGGCGCTGGGCGCCACCGTGGGAACCGACAGGGAACAGGCAGTGCGGGGGCGGCTTCATGCGCCTCTCCCTTGCCTTCTCCGGTCGCGCGACCCTCGCACCGACCCTCGTGATTGCGCGGGCGCGCACCTCGACGCCCGAAAGCGAAGAGACTATCTCAACGGCCGATGCGTCTTCAGGAACCGGCGACGTCGACTTCCGAATCAGTCTTGAGCCATTCGCCTGGAGTCCCAAGCCAAGCATGAGAGGTTTTGCCCATTCATCGATGCGAATCATTCCATCGCGAACGCGATGAAGAACTCCGAGTCGTTCAAGAGTCTTCTTGCAGGATTCGTGAAGTTCGAGTACGACCGCCTCGTCATTCCACTCAGCACTCTCGACGAGGTGGTTCTGAAGCGCCATGATCTCCTCGGGTTCGAGGTCCGACCAGAACAGATTGAAGTTCGGATGCAGGGGAACCTTCAATTCTGAGCACATCTCAAGCGCTCTCTCGAACGAAGGAGACCTCCAATCGGAAGGGAGTTCGTCGCATCTTTCCAGCAGCTCCTCCCTGAACCACTCGAGCGAGAACCCGGTGGGCATCAGCAGATGGTTGTTCTCGGCGAACTCGCCGTAGGGTATGAGTATCTCGCCGACATCGACTATCTCCTTGACCCTATCGCGGATCTCCATTGCATCGGAGACAGAGTTCACCCGGACAAGGTCGCCGGTGTCCAATAGAGCGATGGGACCCTCGATTGAGTTGCATGGCGTGACCGCCCCTGCCTTGCCTGGACGCTCTATCTTGATCTGCGTACCTATGGCAACAAAGTCGTCCAGAAGTGCCATGGTGGCGGGATTCAACGCCAATGCGGCAAGGCCGGTCGCTCTAGTCCTTCCGTACCTGAGCCTGAAACCTCCCACCCTGGAGGGATAAGCCAGGACGGGTCTGCCCGCAAGCATGTCCTTCAGGAACTTCATATTGGGGTATATCTCCGGCGTCCCGTCCTCCTGCCCCTTTCGCTTGAGATTGATGAAGTCATCTGTGAACTCCCAGCCGTCTATCCCCAGTCGTTTCACATGCTTGTGCAGCTTGGGCGCCTTCAGACAAAGGCCTTCCGCGATAACGAGGCAAGCCCCCCCTCTCACTCGGTTGGTGGATATCCTCGGAAGGTCTCTGAAGCCAGATATCTCCGCCTCCTCCGTACCCTCGCCGTCGATGCACACGGGCACATTCCCCGCCATGATCTCAATCTCCTCATTGGACGGAGTATACTGTAGGTGCTGGCAAGACTTGTAGAGGGGTATCTCCTCCCTGAGTCTGAGGACTTCTTGATTGGAGGGAGCGTATCTTCCCAATCCGAGCTCCCTCCTGACCACGTCGGCTATGAGCACGCTCAACGCCTGTCCGGTACCGCCAGCCGACCGTATGGGCCCCGCAAAATAGACCGTGAGATAATCCGAGCCGTCTGGATTCTTGTTTATGGACACTCCCGCGATTCCTTCAAGAGGGGCTACGAGGATGCCTTCCGTGAGCACTGCGAGCCCGAGTCTTATCGCGCGCTCTATCGCGAACTCTCGGGAACGCGCGGGCATGCGGGCATATTCCTTCGCTATCAGCAAGGAAACCTCTTCCCTGTTGTGTTTTCTGGTGAGGGTCCTAATCCGCTCCGCCACGCCGTCGACCTCCCACTCGGAAAGGAGCTTCTCGACCCTTGCCGCAAGGTCGGGTGCCTGAGGTATCTCGATGTCAAGCTCGGGGTCGCAGCCCATCATGCGAGCGCGTCGAGCGATCTCATAGCAGTGGTCCACCTCTCGCTGAAGCGTTGAGAAGTAATCCTCCATGGACTCACTGCACACGACTCTCTTCATGCTCCGCCCCCTTACACTCGGCGAGTTTGGATAGCCATCCCATCCCCAACCGCAGCGCTGATCGAAGGTGCAATCCCGGGGAGCTAATCACTGCTTCGCGCTATAAGCATTGCTGAAGCTTCCGACTGTCGGCGAGGTTGCGTACGACCTCATCTACGAGTTCGGAGACCCCTTCACCGCTGACCGCCGACAGCTTCGGTCGGTCGGAGTCCGACCTGAGCACGTCGACTTTATTCTCCGTGACTACCATAGGCGTCGAGCCGAATTCATCCTTGAGAGACGAAAGCAGATGCTCCTGCTGCGCGAGAGTGTAGCCGCAGGTTTCGCTGGGGTCTATGACAAAGACTATCGCATCAGCGAGATGCTTCAGCGCGAGGATCGCTCTCAGTTCCATTGCGTTTCTTTCTTCGAGCGGGCGATCCAGCAGGCCCGGGGTGTCAATTACCTGATATCTTATGCGCTTTCGCTCAAAGACGCCAACTGATATCTCCTGCGTGGTGAATGGATAGACGGCGACCCTCGGTTTGCCGGTCGATATCCGTCCGACGAGCTGACTCTTGCCCACATTTGGCGCTCCTGCAATCACAATGATGGGGACTGAGATATCCACAGTTGGGAACTTCCTTATCTTGTCTCTGGCATTTGAGACGAATTCGAGCTCATTGCCGATCTGTTTTACGATGGACGATATCCTTCCGTAAGCCGCTCTCCTGAAGTTGTCGATATCATCGATCGATCGGGCTTTCGCGATGCTTCCGATCGCCTCTCGTGAAACGCGTGCGACGCTGCCTCGGCACCAGTCTATCGCGCCCAATGATTTCTTGAGTTTGTCCTTGCCGATCGTCACATCGATAAGCTCGGCGTAGAACGGGCTCAGGCGCTCTATGCTCGGGAACGCCTTCACATACTTGCCCAGAGTGGATACGATTACGTCGCTGGCCGATCGTATCTTCGAGATGTTCGTTTCCCTGACTGTCTCGAGCCTGGTCGGGCCTTTATGCTCCGCCTTCGACGCCTTCTTGAAGGCCTTGTCCAGCACCTCGTCTGCTGTCAGTATCGTTGGAATCCTCAGCATGCTCTCGGCCCTCAAGCGGTGTATGTCAGATAAACCTATTCTTCCTATCGGCCTCCAAAAGCATATTATCGCAATACTCGTCTCTTGTACATCGAGGGCGATGAGGAGTATAGCAGCTGCGCGTGGAGACAAGCTCACCTGCAAAGGGTGGAGGCAGGAAGCCATACTCAGGATGCTCCAGAACAATATGGAGAATGCGGAGAAGCCGGAGGAACTGATCATATACGGAGGGACTGGCAAGGCAGCTCGGAGCTGGGAATGCTACGATGCCATAGTGGATTCACTGCGCAGTCTCGAGAACGACGAGACTCTGCTCGTCCAGTCCGGGAAGCCTGTCGGCGTCTTCAGGACTCACAGGCTCGCTCCCAGGGTGCTCATAGCCAACTCTCACCTCGTTCCTAGATGGTCCACATGGGAGACATTCCACGAGCTTGAGGCCAAGGGACTCATCATGTACGGCCAGATGACGGCCGGCGGGTGGGCGTACATCGGAACGCAAGGAATCCTTCAAGGGACCTACGAGACCTTCGCGGCGTGCGCCCGACATAGCTTCGGGGGAACGCTAAAAGGGCGGATTGTGCTCACGGGAGGACTCGGAGGCATGGGCGGCGCGCAGCCGTTAGCGGTGACGATGAACGGTGGTGTATGCATCGCCGTCGAATGCGATCCCAAGCGCATAAGAAGAAGAGTAGACATCGGCTACTGCGACCTCATGCTCGAGGACTTGGACGAAGCTCTGGCTCGAGCCGTGGAAGCGAAGAACGATGGCACGCCGCTATCGATAGGGGTTATCGGTAACTGCGCGGACACCCATCCCGCACTGGTTGCGAGAGATGTGGTCCCCGATGTTGTCACCGACCAAACATCCGCTCACGACGAACTCGGAGGATACATACCGAGGGGGTTGAGCGTCGAGGAGGCTGCTGATCTGAGGAACGAAGCGCCCGATGAGTACAAGAGGAGGGCGATCGAGAGCATTGCTTTTCACGTTAGGGCCATGCTTTCCTTCAAATCAAAGGGCGCAGTTGTTTTCGATTACGGCAACAACATCCGCGCCCAGGCGGTCAAGGGAGGCGTGGAGGACGCGTTCTCTTTCCGGGGATTCGTTCCCCTCTACATCCGTCCGATGTTCTGCGAAGGGCGAGGACCCTTCCGATGGGTCGCCGTATCAGGCGAGCCTGATGACATACTCAAGACGGATGAGGTTGTGATGAAGGAATTCGCCGGCAACCGTCAGCTAGTTAATTGGATAGCGCTGGCGGAGAAGATGGTGCCATTCGAAGGATTGCCGGCACGTGTCTGCTGGCTCGGACTTGGCGAGAGAGCTAGGTTCGGGAGGATCATCAACAAAATGGTTGGGAACGGTGAACTGAGCGGACCGATAGTGATTACACGAGATCATCTCGACTGTGGCTCTGTAGCATCCCCTCACAGGGAGACTGAGGGAATGCTGGACGGCAGTGATGCCGTAGCGGATTGGCCGATGCTCAACGCCCTTGTCAATGCGTCCGCCGGAGCGGACCTTGTGGCGATACACAATGGGGGCGGCGTCGGCATCGGATACTCTACTCATGCTGGGCTCTTGGTTGTCGCCGATGGCACAGAGGAGGCTGACGAGAAGATCGAAAGAGTGCTGACAACGGACCCGGGAATGGGCGTGATGAGACACGCCGACGCGGGATACCCGGAGGCGATCGAGGCAGCCAAACGAAGAAGCGTAAGGATCCCGATGCCGAAGTGAGCAGCCGAAGGATACATGGTCTGTGTTGGGTGTTCGAGGATGGACGACGCGTGAAAGACCTTCAGAAAATGGTAAGTACGCGTGAATCAAATCCGCGTCGATAGACGGACATGTACGACCTCAAGCTCAAACTGTGGCTCGTGGACGACGGGAGATTCCTTATCAGCGATGGGAGAGCGACGCTTTTGAGAAAGATCAAGGACTTGGGATCGATCTCCCCCGCCGCCAAGGAGATGGGCATGTCGTATAGACACGCTTGGGATGTCCTTCAGAGGCTATCAGAGAACGCAGGTGGAGACATAGTCGTATCGGAACGGGGTGGCAGAGAAGGAGGTGCGACTCGCTTGACCGAGCTCGGCGAGACGATTCTATCAGAATACGAGAACAAGGCTCGGTCTGTGATGAGCCAGCTCGAGAACCATTGGCGAAAGCCTTCAGTGACCGCGGATGGGCTGGTGGTCAAGGACGGCAAGGTGCTTCTGATCAAGAGGAAGAGCGATCCCTTCAAGGGCGAATACGCCCTCCCTGGCGGGTTTCTCGAATACGGCGAGACGATGGAGGATTGCGTCGTCCGAGAGGTCAAAGAGGAGACGGGCATCGTCTCCGAGATCGTCGCTCTCTTCGGGGTGTTTTCCGACCCGCAGAGAGACCCAAGGGGACACTTCGTGACGGCAGTGTATCACCTGAAACCCACAGGCGGAAAGCTCAGGGCGGGGGATGACGCTGAATCGGCAACGTGGGTGGAAATGAACGATCTTCCGAAGATGGCATTCGATCACGGCGAAATAGTGAGACGATTCGCAGAGATTGGGAGGATGGTCTGAATCAGAATGCGGGTACCATACCATTCGGACCTACGCCGAACGGGAGGTAGACCATCTTTGTGCCGTTAACTGTCAGAGTATAGTCAAGTTGCTGTAGCACCCCTGGCTTCTCCGCCTCCATTGTTACAATGATGAAATCGGCAAGCTCCGTCGCCTCTTCACGTGACATTGCCGTAGGCATCCTGCGGATACTGCCGAAATTCAGTCTTGTGTTATACTTCGGAGATGAAACCGTAAAATCGATAGCTAGGCGTTTGAACGTCGTTGTGTCGAAATCTGCAGCGGGAACATAGATGAACATCGTTCCGCTACCGTCCTCGCCCCTCATCCAGGAAGCAAGTCTGAACACATATTCTCCTTCCACACTCTTGGACCTTATCACGAAGGAACAGTAGAGTCGCCAGAAAGGAATGTATACCTTCTCTCCAGGCGGCTCGCTTGCGAACTCCGCGATTTCGAAATCAATCTTCTCGACGCCGCCATCCCTTACATGCAGGACGTTGCATCTGTCACAATAGAACAGTCTATCGCGCTGCTTCGAGTAGATGGGTGAGTCGCAGGATGGGCACCTTACCTGAACCACTTTCATCTGTAAGCCCCCTGAAGCGATCTCGCAACATCCCGAAGCTCATTCACTGTCTCAGACATGGACGCCGGCTTGTGTCTGAAATCGCCGTCAATTATCTCGGAACCGTGTCTGAAAAACCTGTAGGTGAGGTATAGTACTCCGACCCCCGCTCCGATGCCAGCGATCATCATTTCTACCGCCACATCGGACAGAATGATGCCGACAGCCGCGAGCAGACCTCCTACCGAAGAACCCGCAGTGATCGCTAAGCTCTGAAAGAGAGGATCCCCTGGTGCGCGTCCCGATATAATCTGTCCCGTGACGCCGTCGACTGTCGTCAAGTATTTCCTGTCCCTATAGTCGTACCTAACGATCCAAACAGGGTAGTAGACCATGGACAGTCTCCTGGGCAATATGTGTAGTCGCTCCATCGTCACCCTCGGAACTCGAGCTGATGATCTCGCACTAGACAGCGCCTTATTCCTGGCGTGTGAGATGGCGTCGTCCCTGCTTGTCGTAGCTTCAAATGTCGGTATCATGTCGAAGTCGGCAAAGCTCGTCTCGCCTGAGAAATTCCTAAGGGACCTTATGCCGAGGTCCCCCGGATCGGCTGCTATCTCGGAGAATTGGTAATCATTGAGTATCATTACTTCCTTCGGAATCTTCTGCTGGTGCACCCTGCCTTTGGAGTCCGTGTGTCGTCGAATCTCGTAGCCGCAAATCCATCCGGCGATTCTAGTGGTTGCCCTCCAGAACGGCAGGTATATCGGGTAAACTTCAGTGACCTTGCCGACACGTCTCAAGTCCCTCGCCTTCCAGCCACTCGACCACCAACGACGGGATGCGTCGACAGCCTTCTGCTTCGTCGTTCGATTCCTGAAGGCAACGGTTGTGACTCCTTCGTCACCCTCGATAAACAGGGTGGAGCTGCAATAGGGGCACGCAATCGTGTCCTCCCCTTCGACAACGGTGATCGATCCGCCGCATGCCGGACAGTTGAGCCCAACCGAAATTCCAGTCATACTACAGCCTCCTCGCGACGTAGAATGAAATCGCAAATATTCCTAGCACCGTCAGCACCATCAGGGTGACTGCAGTCATCAACGAACTGAGTGCGAGGATGCCCTCAAACGCGAATGCCAGGAAACCGATGATCGCCACAATCATATACGACGTGGAACTCCTCGCAGGAAAGTTCGCCGAGAACACCTCTCCCGTTGACGCATCAATCACCACCTCATACCGCTTCTGCTCGAACACGTAATCCAGGCGCCAAATCGGGAAATACACCAGCGCCTGCTCCTTCGCCTCACCAGGGAGCGAGTCCATGTATGACAACATTTCGATGTCCGGGTTTATGAGCTCGGCTCCGCTCGTATCGAATGTGGCGTCGAAGATCTTCAGATCGCCAGCAGGAACCTTGAGTTCATGAAGCCCAGGCAGCGTGGTCGAGCCGGCCGGTTCTATCAAAACCTCTTCTCTGCCTTTGACGTCACGCTTGAACATGTACACCGGGAAGTACTGCTTGTTTGCGCCAGCGACCTCCGCGCGCTTGTCCAGGTCCTTTGCCCTTGTCGACCCGGCAGCCCAACGCTTGAACAAGCCAATCGCGTCGGCTTCGCTCACCATGAACGGGACGGCGTAATAGAAACCCGCTCCGGAGCGGTCGATGAATATCTGTGAGTCACAGTAGGAGCACTTGACAAGTTTGGTGCCCGTGTCGAATGTCACGGGGCCGGCGCACTTAGGGCACTTGATGGACGCCAAGGTCTTCATTCCCAAGATGCGATGTGAGTTTATCAGGCTTCCTTTCCGCACTCCGGGCAGAACTTTGACGAAGCGGTCATCACAGCGCCGCATGACGCACACTTCCTTGCGTCTGCCATCTGGGTCCCGCACTCCGAACAGAACTTCGAAGAGATGTCCACCTCGGCGCTGCATTTCGAGCACTTCATCTTCTCGGGCATCATACTCGCTCCGCATTCGGAACAGAACTTGTTGCTCGGCGGATTCGCAGCGCCACATTTGGGACACGAGATCGAATTGACCTGTTGCGTTGTGGACTGAGGCGGACCGCCCTGCTGAGGCTGCTGCCTCATCGAGTCCATCATAGTCCAGCCCATCCCGATGCCGGCGCCAACGCCAACGCCCGCTCCCGCAGTGCCGCCCTCGGGGTTCTGCGCCGCTTCCCTCATGGCCTGGCCGGTCTGGTACTGGACGTAGTTTGCGCCCAGTATCTGCATCGAAGACCTCGTGTCGACGGCGTTCTGCACCTCCTCGGGCAGAGATATATACATTCCCGACATCTTGTCGACGGTCAGACCGTACTGATCGAAATGATCTTTGCACCTCGCCAGGACTATCTGCTCTATAGTCGTGAGGTTACTGGCGATATCAGCCACGCCTAGGCCGTCCTTCTTCATGTCTCCGAGGGAGTCGTAGACGAGAACGACCATCTGCTCCTTGATTCGTTCCTCCACCTCTGCACTGGTAGCGAAGTTCAGCGTTCCCACGAACTGATTGACGAAGTTCTCCGGCGACGATACCTTGTATCTGAATTCGCCAAACAGCCTCAAGTTGACCATTCCGAATTCCTTATCTCTGAACTGATATGGCTGTTTGC
>CP070736.1:1129732-1141079 GCA_020347645.1 Methanobacteriota archaeon
AGGTTCCCGTCGTGATCGTATCGGTCTATGGCTCTCTTGATCTCGTCTGAATCGTCCCTTATTTCCTCGACGCAGCCGATGATACCTGGAATCGCCTTCGTCACTTCGTCAATGACTGCAACTGTTGCTGAGCGCGCCGTCCTCGAAATGGGGTTGAGGTCGACCGCAATGACCTTCTTGCCCATGCGTACAAGTGCTTCCGCACGATCACCGTCCTCGAGCGCGACGAACACGACGTCCGAGGAGAGTATGCCGTCACGAGAACACAATCCTCTCGAACCCTCAAGACCGGGTATCCTTCCATCGGGCAGGAAGCCGAGGACCTCCTTCGCGCCCTCATGTTCCAGAGCGGACAGTATCTTGGATAGACGTTCGTCTGACCGATGGAATAGGCCGACTTCCACCCTCGCGGACACCGCATTGGCAAGGTCTACGACTGCCTTTGGGCAGAGAGCTGCAACGTTGCCGTTCACTGAGAGGACTGGCCGCTTCGCCTCAAGCAGTGTTGCAGCCGCAGCCCTGGACGCGATGCGCGCCTCCTTGACGGTCCGTTCCCCCAAGAGATAGTAGAACATCTCGCCTCGGCCATGGGCTATTAGCCCATGCGGTGAGACGATTCCGCCGACGAACCCTGCCACGAGCCGCTCTCTCATCATGAGTGACTCGCGCCTGGGGTGGGAAGGGGGTATTTCGGTCATGTTGTTCTCCTTTCACGCGGACCATCCGCGTAGGAAGCGGAAGGGTCGACGGGTGGATTGATGCTCAAGGCTTAAATAGGTTGAGGAAAACCTTATATATAACATCGAACATAGGGCGCTGAGCACAAGATATAAATACGATTCGGTGAGCGGGTTGAAGCTTCTAGGAGTCGTGCAGGATGTCTCCCACGACGGAAAGCTTATTGTGAAGGCGAGATTCGCACCGAAGAAAGGTGCGATTGTGCGCGACAATCTGAAGAGTGACATGGGCAAGGTGGCCAGAGTCTTCGGGCCTGTCCGCTCACCGTATGTCGCCATCCGACCCGTGAAAAACATGAAGACGATTGCCGTACTAGGCAAAGAGGTCTATGTGCTAGAAGAGGGGGACCATGCCAAAGGTAAGAGAAGAGACTGAGCAGATCGAAAGATGCCCTGAATGCAACAGCTCTCACCTTGTAAGAGACTATGAACGTGGAGAACTCGTTTGTGAGGACTGCGGCATAGTACTCGATGATCAGCTCATCGATCAGGGGCCCGAGTGGAGAGCCTTCGACGTCGAGCAAGGAGAGAAGAGAGCGAGGACCGGCGCTCCCATGACGTACACGATACACGACAAGGGATTGTCTACTGAGATATCCTGGAAGAACAAAGACTCGTACGGCAAGAGCATCCCGACCCGCAACAGGGCACAGCTCTACAGACTGAGGAAGTGGCAGCGCAGGATAAGGGTATCCAACGCGACCGAGCGCAACCTCGCTTTCGCGCTCAGTGAGCTTGATCGTATGGCTTCATCGATGGGGCTTCCCCGCAACGTCCGCGAAACCGCAGCGATGACCTACAGGAAGGCGGTCAACAAGAACCTCATCAGGGGAAGGAGCATAGAGGGTGTCGTCGCCGCGTCGCTGTACGCAGCTTGCAGGCAGTGCAACGTCCCGAGAACCCTGGACGAGGTGGCCAACTCGTCCCGAGTTGGCAGGAAGGAGATAGGCCGCACATATAGATTCATGACGAGGGAGCTGAAGCTCAAGCTGATGCCGACGAAGCCTCAGGACTATGTTTCCAGATTCTGCTCGGAATTGAAGTTATCGGGTGAGGTGCAGTCGAAGGCGGCCGAGATTCTCAAAGACGCCGCCAAGAAAGAACTGACCTCCGGCAGAGGACCGACTGGCGTTGCAGCGGCGGCAATATACATATCGTCGATTCTCTGCAACGAAAGAAGGACCCAGAGGGAGGTCGCGGACGTAGCCGGTGTGACGGAAGTGACGATCAGGAACCGCTACAAGGAGCTCACCGAGAAGCTGGGGATAGAGGTACAGCTCTAGCTGTGAATTGCTGTGAATTAAAATCAAGAGGTTTGATGGGGTTTGGCGGGGCGCGTCAGCGCTCCGCTATGCGCCTATTCCTCTGGCGGTGGCGGCGTCGTGCCAGCCTTCTTCTTGCGCATGAGCATCACGGCCACGGCAGCGAGTATGATGATCGCCAGTACGACGATGCCGCCGATCAACAGGGCGCTCACTCCTCCGTCCTCATCGGTCACAGAGAAGGTGACGCTTTCCTCGACCATGTTGCCCGCCTTGTCATAGGCTCTGACTTCGACGGTGTGTTCACCGACCTCGAGGTCGCTGAAGGTGTGTTCTGATGCCGTCCCGACTGAGACAAATGACCCATCGTCTATGCATACCTCGATGCGGTCAATACCGCAACCAGCATCGTCACAAGTCCACTCAATTATGACGACCTTGTCCTCGGTCTCCAATCCGTCCGCGGGCGAGGTTATGGTCAGCGTCGGATTAACGGTGTCCACCATGAACGTCACGCTATCCATGGCCGAATTGCCGGCATTGTCGGTTGCGCGTACGGACGCCGTATGCGATCCTTCGTCTAGATCCGTGAATGCATGGGAGGTGCCAGTCACGGCTGTCCATGCGCCGCCATCGAGCATTATCTCGATTGTGGCAATCCCGCTTCCAGTGCCGTCCGAAGCCGTCCAGGTCACAGTAACGGTTGACGATGGGAGGCTTGACGCATCTGTCGGGGACGTTATCGACACCGTCGGGGCTGTGTCGTCTTCCACGACCGTGAAGGTAACCGAGTCGGTGCCTTCGTTGCCCGCCACGTCCGTTGCCTTCACGTCCACAGTGTGCTGTCCATCAGCCAGGTCGGTAAGCGTATGCGAGGAGATCGTCGTTGCCGTCTCCCAAGCGCCGCCGTCTATGCTGATCTCCGCTGTTTCCACGCCACTGCCCGTGCCGTCGTCAGAAGTCCACTGAACAACCACCTCAGTGCCTACGGTCGCCCCTTCGCTCGGAGCGGTTATCTCCACGCTGGGATCGGTAGTGTCGACGGTTATGGTCACGCTGTCAGATGCCTCGTTGCCCACGATGTCCGTGGCCCGAATCGAGATTGTATGCTCACCATCTGTCAACGACGATACGGTCACCGAAGTTCCGTCCACGGCCTGCCAAGCACCTCCATCGACGCTGTATTCCGTGGTTTCCGCATCGGTAGAGACCGACCAAGAAACGTCCACCGAAGAGGAGGCTATGATCGCGTCGTCCTCAGGCGATTCTATGCTCACGTCCGGCGGGGTTGTGTCCACAGTGAAAGTCACCGAGTCAGACCCCTCATTGCTGGCGTCGTCTGTCGCATGGACCGTAACGGTGTGCTCACCGTCCGCGAGGTCCGAGAACACCATCATGCTCCCGATCGCAGGTTGCCATGCACCATCGTCGAGCTTGACCTCCACCGTCGCATCCTGGTCGGAAACGGTCCACGTGACCGTGACAGAGTCGGTGTTGAACATGGCTCCATCTTCCGGGTCGGTTATCTCAACGTCCAAAACGAAGGCGTCCACCGTGAAGTTGACTATCGCGGTGGTTGAATGGCCGGCCAGGTCGGTCGCGCGGATTTCCACAGTGTAGTCGCCGTCATCGAGAGCCTCCAGCAGAATTGGTGATGGGGCGGCCGCTTCCCAATCTCCACCATCAACACTGTATTCGACGCTGTCGACTCCCGTTCCCGTGTCGTCAGCTGCGTAGACAATGTCGATATCGGATGTATACAGGGTTTCGTTCTCGGTCGGAGACGATATCGATACGGTCGGATTCGTCGTGTCCACCACGAACTGCACATCCTCGTCGTCTTCGTTGTTCGCCATATCGAGTGCTACGACTATCAGCGTATGCGACCCATCGGAGAGGTCGGAGAGCGTTATCGAACCAGCATTGCTCGGGAGGGGTTCCCAAGCCCCTGTGTCGAGCTTGTACTCTGCGCCCTTGACGCCGGTGCCGTCGTCCTCAATCGACCACACAAACTCCACGGAGTCGATTGGGACGATTTGGCCATCGTACGGCGAGTCGATTACAATCACGGGTGCCGTCCCGTCGACCTCGAACGTGGCGTCATCCCACATCTCGTTCCCTGCTTCATCGACTACTTTCACCTCGACCGTATGCACGCCGTCAGACACGGAGTAGAATGTGTGTTCGACATTCTCAACCTCGGTATCGGCATTCTCCCAATCTCCCTCATCCAAGCGAACCTGACTAGTTTTGAGGCCGGTAATTAGGTCTTCCTGGAACCACTCGATTACTATGTCAGAAGTCGCGAAGAATCCGGGTTCCACGATTTCGACTTTCGGCAGTTCGGTATCGACCCAGAAAGTTGAAGATTGTGTTTCTTCATGGCCCGCCAAATCGGTCACTTCCACTGTGACGGTGTAGAAGCCGTTATCCAGATCCGAAAAGAGATAAGAAGTCTCCCCTTCCGGCACGGGTTCCCATCCACCGTCAAGGCTGATGCGTGTTGTTACTTCCTCATTGACCGTCCATGAAACCCAGACATCGCCTGTTGGCATCGCGAGACCATCCTCCGGGGAAGTTATGACGAGTTCTGGCTTCGTGACGTCCACATCGATGGTTACCATTACCTCGCCGCTTCCCCAGCCCAATGTATCAACCGCCCAGACTGCTATTGTATGCGTTCCATCCGACAGGGTCAGCATCTCGTCCAGTTCGTAGCTTGATTCGCCATCAAGGTCGATGATCTCGTCGTCACCGGAGTCCACCCTGTAACCCACGAGGGCCAAGCCCGCGCCGTCATCTGTTGCCGTTGCCGCCAGAGGCACATCGGGGTCGGTTCGGAAGTCTTCCCCGTCCTCTGGACTTATAATTGTTACCTCGGGCGCAGTCGTGTCCACCAAGGCTGATGTGTCGGGGTCTTCCGGCTCCAACTCCCTCTCATACTGGTCTTCAACGATGCTGTAGAAGCTGTACACGCCATCTCCGTACACCGCAAAGAAGTCCCAGGTGTATGGCACTGCATCACCGACCTCTGCACACATATCGTAGGGCCCGCCATTGAACGAGTACCAGAGCTCGGCCACAATGATAGGGAACACGTGATCGCTGTCGACGGTTACTGAGAAAGTGTCGGTCTTCTGTTCGTAAGGAACTATTTCCTCGACGGTTGAAGCGGGAATCCCAGTGACCACTACAACCCAGGTATCGTTCGCGCCATCGGCAGGTGCGGACTCTGTGTTTCCAGCACAGTCGGTGGCGATTGTATAGAACGAGTACACGCCATCTCCCTTATCTGCAACGAAATCGAAGGCATAGGGGGTCTCATCATCCACCAGGTCATCGGAGGATTGGAAGTCTCCCGTTTCGCCTTTCCGCCAGTAGAGCTGCACGATCTCGATTTCGCTCTTTGAATCGGTGGCTTCTGCCTCGACGATGAAATCCAAAACGGTTATCACATTCGTTACTGGATCGGGATTGGGAACTATGCCCGTTGCCGAGGACGCCGGAGGCAAGGAATCTGATTCGAGGCTGAAATCGATGTTCACTGTCTCGCTGGCCGCTACATCGACATCGGTTATTGTCTGAGGAACATATCCGACGGCAGAAGCTGTCAATACGTAGGTGCCCGCTTCCACGATGTCGAACGAAAAAGTTCCATATGAACCCGTAACGGCTGTGTCCAGATATTCACCATCCTCGAATCGCTCCACCTCGGCTCCAGCAATCGGCGTTCCATCGTCCTTGTCCTCCACCACTCCGACTATCGCTGGCTGTCGGTTCAAAGAGAACGGCAGTTCTGTATCCAGGATGTCTTCTTCCAAAGTGATAGTATCTTCTCCTTCTTCATAACCCACAGCGGTTACCGTAACGGTGGCAACGCCCACATCATCGACTATCATCGACGTCTCCCCATCGACGTCGGTGGTTCCGGTCGCGACCACTACGTCGGCAATAGTCACGACGACTTCGGCACCTTCAATCCAATCATCGGGGCCTGAAAGGAAGCCGTCTTCCACAGTCACCAGCAGAACTGGCTTGTGGTGGATGGTCAGGTCCGTATCTAGATACTCTCCATCGGCTTGAACCGAGATAGCGTCGGAGAACTCGTCAAGATAGTCCTGCATGGATGCCTTGATGCGCACCTGAATATCTTTGTACGGGAGGATGAACTCATACAACCCACTGGAATCAGTCGTCATCTCGTCAAGGACCTCATCGGCATCATCAAGGGCTTGAACGAGGACGCCTTGAAGCGGGTTCAATGGTGACAAACCATCGAATATCTTGCCGCTAATGACGGGATACTTGGTTAGGATGAAGTCCTCCTGGTAAACACCCCCGAGTATCATGTCCAAGTCCGAAACGGTCTCGGCGAAGTAGTCGTCATAGGATGCAGTGATATCGTACACTCCAGGTGGGACGGATATATCCTCGACTACGCCGTAGCTTCCATCATCCGTTGTACTGAAGGTTTCGTAGTATTTGCTATTCTCGACGAGCACGAGCGCGCCAACCAACGGATCGTCATTGGAATCGGTCACGTATCCAGACAAGGTGGGGCGGTCCTCGACCGGAGCAAGTTCGCCAAGATACAGGTAAGCTGCTCCTGTAACGCCGTCATCATTTGCACCCACGGCGAAATCGGCTGCTTCGTCGCTGTTGAAGTCTGCGGTCGATTCCGTCCCCGATGCGACGCTGCATCCGAATCGCGACGATTGGATGCTTCCCTGCGCGATAATGTCAGGCTCGGTATACTGCTCGATGGAGGAATTTCCATGGAAGACATAAACCCGACCACCATCGGTAGCGCCCTCATCGTTGTACGGAGCTCCAACGACGAGATCGCCTATCGAGTCGGTCCGTGGATCTCCTGCGGCAAGTGAAGTCCCGAACTCATCTCCCTCAGATCCAACGCTGAGTTCAAAGTCCACGTTCTTATCGAACTTGCTGACCGTAGATGATCCGTAGTACACGTACACCTTTCCTGCATCGCCCGCAAGTGGAGCTCCGACTGCGACGTCGCCATAACCATCGTCATTAATGTCGACTAGTGCAATCGCCTCTCCAAACCTCTCAGTCGATGCGGTACTAGGCTGTAGCGTAATGACCTTCGGAACGGATTTCGCCGGGTTCAGAATGACCTGAACTGCGCCTTTACCGCCGCCGACCCCGGGAGCGCCGACCGCTATGTCCTTCTGAGGGGTACCATCGACGTTGGTCCCGCCAACGACCGACCATCCGAAGTAGTCGTTATCTGATGGTCCGAGAAAGGTCTTGTCGACTATGTCATCCATCGGATCGCCGCCATAGTAGATATGCGCTTCTCCGGTGAGTTCCGCAGCAAACGGCGCTCCAACAACGACATCGGCATGGGCGTCCCCATTCAGGTCGCCACACGTCGAAACTGAGTATCCAAGACGGCTTTCGGCCGAACCCGTAATTTCAACATCCGCATCTGTAGTGTCCAGGTCTAGATGGGCCGGATCTCCGCCGAGACCCGAGTACCCGAAGAAGATGAAAACCTTACCAGCACGGTAATCCTGCGGCCCGGACTGGCTCCATGGTGCACCAACGATGAGGTCGTCGATGTTGTCTTCGTTCACATGGCCAGCATACGCCAAAGCCCAGCCGAGTCTGCCGCCGGCTGTACCCGTGATAACAACATCGGGATCTGAATCGAGCGGGGCTTCGGGGTCGGTGTTCCCGAGATAGATGAGGACTTTTCCAGCATTTGGGCCACCTTCATTGTCAAACGGATCGCCAACAACTAAATCCGCCGCGCCATCACCATTGATGTCAAGCAACGCAACGCTTCTTCCTGCATCAGACCCATAGCCGGCTTCACCTGTAACCGACATAGCGGCCGAATCGGTGACGTCAAAGGTTTCGGCTTTGAGTGTTACTGCCGGAAGCAGCATCGCAACGGTCATGCACAATACAACAAGCACAGCGGCGATACCGCCGTTTAGCCTTCTCTGATCGATAATTCCCGTACCCACTGGAATTCCCTCCAGAACTGGGATGTTGTACGAGTTTACCGCTATTTATCATTTGGTGAGGAATGCCTTCGCTGCGTTTTAATCAGATATATATTTTTCGCTCTCTAATTATTCGAACTATCGTTGGTCACTCGCAGCTCGGGGTGAATACTGTTTCGAGCGAGAACACATTTTTAAATGAGGCGGCGATTTGCGTACCGAGGTTGGCCTCAGATGAAGATTGGAATAAACGGTTTCGGAAGAATCGGTAGGAACGTTTTCAGAGCAGCAATCAACAAGAAAAGCTATGGGAAGGATATCGAGATAGTGGCGGTCAACGACATAGCGCCCGTCGATTCGCTCGCGTACCTGCTGAAATGGGATACGGTCTACGGCAAGCTCGACACAGAGGTCAAGGTCGGAGAAGGCTCGATATGCGTGGGCGGCCGCGACGTCGCGGTGACCCAGATAAGAGATCCTGCCGAGATACCGTGGGGCAAATATGAAGTCGATGTCGTCATCGAGTCAACTGGACTATTCACGGTCAGGGAGAATGCGGCCAAGCACTTGAAGGGCGGAGCCAGAAAGGTGATTGTCTCTGCCCCCTCGAAGGATTGCGACGTCACGCTCGTCCTCGGAGTCAACATGGACGCTTACGACGGCTCCAAACACGACGTAGTCTCGAACGCGTCATGCACGACCAACAGTCTCGCGCCCCCGGCCAAGGTCATAGACGACTGCTTCTCGATGGTGCAGGGCATGATGACGACCATCCACGCCTACACTGGCGACCAGCGCTTGATCGACCTGCCGCATAAGGACTTCCGCAGGGGCAGAGCGGCGGCTGCATCGATCATACCGACCAGTACGGGAGCCGCGAAGGCCATAGGCATGGTCATACCTCAGCTAGAGGGCAGGCTCAACGGATTCGCCATGAGGGTTCCGACACCTTGCGGCTCAGTCACGGACCTCAGCTTCACGACCGAGAAGGAGATGTCCTCGGACGCCCTGAACGCCGCTCTGAAGGAGGCGGCTGCAGGCCCGATGAAAGGGGTCATGGAGATATGCGAGGAGCCCATCGTGTCATCGGACGTGGTCGGTAACCCGCACTCTGCGATTATTGACGCGGCACTTACGATGGTCATCGGAGGAGAGGGGCGATTCGGCAAGATACTATCTTGGTATGACAACGAGTGGGGATACGCCAACAGGCTCGTTGAGGTAGCGCCCAAGCTGTTGTGACGAGCGATGCCCAGGGTTTCCGGAGTAACGATTAATACCCGATGAGACGTAGTTCCACGTCATGGTATCATGCTACGACTGCGATCATTTCGGTACGCGATGCAAGGGAATCCTACCCCCGATGGAATTCAGAGACAGGATCGACGATTACTGTGAGAACTTCAAAGTCGTCGGATGGAGGGGCGAACTGTACAAGCCGAGCGGAGAGACCAGGATATAGCGTCCTCAGGGCCGGTGCCGCGCCAGGCTAACGTACTCCACCTGGCCGGTCGACACTCGCCCCAGCAGTATGTTCTTCCTCACGCCATGGGCCAGCCGAACTGCCCTGCTTACCTCGGGCCACATGGCCTTGTAGTGTTCCGGAACGGCATGGACTAGGTATTTTGCGTGATTCCTGTCGGGGTCGCCTTCATAAGCACGGAAGTGCGAGCCGTACTTGAAGCCGGTCTTGACTATCAATCCTCTCCCCTTCAGATCCTTGAAGGTCGCCGAGCGTAGTTCGAAATCTGGCTGCAATCTGCGCGCCCTCCTCTTCAGCGTTTCCAGTCCTACTGTCCTTCGCGTCTTCCCGTCTTTGAGCTTCAGTGCCCCAAGCTCTGCCAGGAAGACCGCCTCTATCAGCGATAGTTGAAGTATGGGGCCAATCAGCTTGCCGAAGGAATGATCACGTCGGAGAGCTTCCATTGCTTTCTTCTCCGTGACAATGACCCTGTCAGCCATAACGATGCCCTCAGCCTTTCTGCCGATGTCGACCGGGCCGAGCTTGCCCTTGGGCAGGTGCCTGCGCACGTTGTAGTATGTCACATCGCTCTCCTCGTCGACGACCGCCAGCATGAGCTTCTTTCTGATCTCTTCTGCCCTGTCTATGTTGCCAAGAATATCGCCCAAATCGAACGTGGATCGCTCGGATATCGCGGCCACCCACCACTTGCTCGATGTCTTATTTGGCGCACCCCCTCTTGGGAAAACCCTGAAATCCAGAGGGGGGTGGCCTGTTTTCACGATGTACCCTCTCTGCCGCAGTTCGCGGTACACGAGATATTGTATCTCAAACCCTTTGGAGGACTTGTGGGCTAAGCGCAGGAGGTCGCCTGCCGTCATCTGTTTGCGTCCGGACTTGACCGTCAATCTGCCGCTGTCCACGAGGTATGTTGCCTCCATGAGGTCGAGCTTCAGACCGCCGCCCTTCTGTGGCACGCCATAGTAGCCCTTGTTGTAGATCTGGCTTCCCTCTGCTGGGTCGGAAACCACGACCGTGCTGCCATCAAGCGTTCCCGTCATCCGACGAGCGTATGGCGCTCGGTAGATATTACATTAGCAGGAGCGGCCCGATCAACAATACGCCGATTGTATTAAGCGTAATGTTCATATAGAAGCGCTAACATATTTGCGTTTTGGGCATGTGCCCACTTTGAAAGACGAAATTATGGAGGTTGAGAGAGTGATAAGGAGAAGAGACAGACGAGACGAACTTGCTCCGAGGAACTACTGGGGGACTCTTTGGTCCAACCCGATGACGATGCTCAACGACATGGATAGGATATTCGACGATTTCAAGACCGATTGGGAGACGCTTTTCGTCGCCCCGAGGACTCTGAGCGGCGAGCTGATCAGACAGCCACTAGTGGATATCTCGGATGAGGGCAAGGATTTCGTGTTGAAGGCGGAGATCCCGGGCATAGGCAAGGATGACCTCAACATAGAGGTCACGGAGAACGGCATAGAGATTTCAGGCGAGTCGAGTTCCGAGAAGGAGGAGAAGGACAAGGAGACTGGGTTCGTCAGGAAGGAGCGTCATTATGCGCGGTTCCACCGATCGCTGCCGTTTCCAGACAAGATTGTCCCCGACAAAGTTGACGCTCAGCTGAAGGACGGCGTCCTGACGGTGAAGGCCCCGAAGGCGGCTCTGCCTGAAAAGAAGACCCAGAAGGTCGAAGTGAAGTGAGCTTGGCCCTGCGGTTTGCATAAGGACTGGTTGCGCTTCGAAACTCGTTCCAAATCCTTTCCATTTCGGATGCGAGTGTTTCGTATCAGCAATCATGAAGGAGGTCGGTGCTTGATATGTCCAAGGGAGAGAAGATCCTACGGGTCGTCCAGGCAAAGTCTGCGGACGACGGCAAGGGAGTAG
>CP070736.1:1141179-1152346 GCA_020347645.1 Methanobacteriota archaeon
ACGTCAATCTCACAGACATTGGAGAGGGAGAACACACACTCATCGTAAGGGCTTACGACTACGCTGGGCTGAAATCGGAGGAAACGCTCAGCTTCACAGTCCATATTGAGAGTGAGTTACTAGGAATGTCCCTGGTTTCACTGGTGATTATAGCATCTAGCCTTGTTGCCGCTGCCATTGTGATATTCGCAGTGATTATGAAGAGAAGAGGTCCTCGGAGTTCTTGACGAACCTGCGACATGCCCGAGTGCACAAACCCTCCTGATTGAGAAGAGAGATTGCATTACTGGCTATGGATAGTGGCGGGCCCGGTGGGATTTGAACCCACGTCGTCGGCTCCGAAGGCCAAAAGGATATCCAGACTACCCTACGAGCCCATGGCAATGATTGAATGTGCATATATTATCCTTTGTTTAGTGAGAATCTCGTATTAGGACTAAGACGATTTGACAGGCTCTATGCATTGGTGATCTTTTCAAACATCAAAGCATAAGACGGATCACGCGAGTGTTCAGTGCCGAGTCGTCTCCGAAGAAGCCTGAAAAGGGTTCAGTAGACGGCGATTTGTGCATAAACGGCCGGAAATCTGCCGAATAACAGCGCAATCTATTATATCAGAAAACCATGCATACTATGGAGCAACTGCTGCTGTGCTCCCAAGGGATGCACTGACGAACGTAAAGAGCCACAGGGCATGAGTTGGAACGCTCAAGGGAACAAAACCATGCCAACGAATCCGAACAAGATATTCTCATGTCCGAACTGTAGCCTGAGAGTCTCAGGCCAAGAGAAGGCTTGCCCTCGATGTGGAGCTGTATTCAAGAAGGACACTATGCTAGAATGTCCTTTCTGTGGCACACTAGTGCTTCCGACAGCGACATCATGCCCGTCATGTCAAATAGTCTACTCCGAGCTCTACAGCAAGGCTGAGGAACGTCTTTGGGACAAAGCGGTCGACAAGATCATAGAGGAACTGGACGACATCGCAGAAGCCGACGCTGCCGATTTGGTGTGCCAGAAATGCAATTCGGTTCTGGAACGACCCAGAGCGAGATGTAGCAAGTGCGGCTTCTCCGCATCGCGCGACGAGACGGAACCAAGAAAGGTCGTACAGGAAAGGAAACCCCCGTCAACGGAATCAGAGCTAGATGAAGAGGCTGTCTGCCCCGTCTGCGATTCCGTTGTTGGCCTGCATGATCCCGTCTGTTCACATTGTGGAGCCGAGTTTCTGGTCGACGAGGACGCGTTCGAGGAGGACGAAATCGGAGAAGAAGAGCCCATCTACTGTCCAGCATGCAATAATGAAGTTGACCTTGATGTTTCCAAGTGCCCGCATTGCGGGGCTGAGTTTGATGAGGGAGAGGATCTTGGCGTCCCCACGCCTGCTGACGAAGAAGCTTTCGAAAGCGCGACCGAGCCTCCTATGCTCTTCGAAGAAGGAAAGGCGAAGCCTGAGGACGCTAAGATTACGACAATGGTTCCTCTTAGACGTGCTAGGGATCCACGAGGATTGTCAAACGGCACGAGCGCCGTAAATGGAGTAGGCATCATAAATGGCAAGAGCCGCACCAACGGAGTGCATCTCACGAACGGGCTCGGGGTAACGAACGGAAGGGACATGATCAACGGCACTGGGTTGGCCAGAGGGCACATGGCGAGCCGCATTCGAGCACCCCTTGGAGTGAGGGGGCTAGCAGTTCTAATAGTGATAGTCGTGGTAATCTCTGCATTCGTCTATGTCTCATACTCCCACAAAGGGAGTCCGTACAAGGTGGATGGAGATTTCGGTGAATGGGATGACGAAGTCATGTTCACGATGACAACTGCTTCGACAACGCCGGAAACCAATGTGATCGAATGGAGCGCGGCAACATATCACACGCAACTACATGTTTATGTGAGAGTCGAAGGTCAGCTGATGGTTGGTGATTCTGTACAGAGGCTTGTGGTCTTCATTGATGCAGATGATGAAAGAAGCACAGGTTATCTCATCGGAGAAACCGGCGCCGATTTCATGCTAGATTTGCTGGGGTGGAACGAAACGGTCATGACATCAATCTCTTACGAGTTCGTTTCTACTCAAGACCCTCAAGACCAGTTGGATTGGAGTCGTTGGAGGCAGATGGGGTCGGTTCCGAATCGCCTTTCCGGTGACCGCATCGAGGCGATGGCGAACCTACCAACGCAATTGGACAGCTCTTCGAGGCTGATTCTCGTATCCCAGGACAGCGAGGGAATCAGAAGCACGAGCTACCCGGTCCTGCTTGGAGGCGGACTCCTTATCGTCGAGCAGACTCCCGCAGATGAGATTGTTGCGAGCGACCTCATCACTCCGAGCATCCAATCGGAGCTCCTGAAACTCCGATTCAGCTGTCAGGGCGAGGGGGGGAGCATCGAAAGCATAACCCCGGATATCATAGGTCTCGATGCAATCGAGCCGATTGCCCCATTCTCACTGGAGATTCGGAATGAACACACCGTCTCTGTCGTCGCCGATTCATCGCATGCACTGCCGGGACAATTCGTCTCGGCAACGCTAAAACACACTGGCATATCATCATCCTTCCAGAGAGTCTTGATAACCGGAGCCGGTGCATACGCATACTGTATCTCTCCCCCGGAATCTATCTCCGTGGACGGAGCTTTCGCGGACTGGACCAATAAGACGGTGAAGGACATCGATGATCTCCCAATAGCGAATCCGAATGTAGACATTGACGGTATTGGCGTAGACAGATCTACTGACAACTCGTACTTCTACATGAGTGTCTATGGGGACCTCTGTTCGGGCGTTTACGTGCCCAAGGATTGTGCTATCTCGACCGGCGCCGGTGGTGGAACGGTCGTTCCTGTCAGGAAGACCGCGCAAGACTTCACCAGAATATTCATCGACAGCGACCAATCAGAAATCACGGGGAAGAGCACAATCATCGGCACTCAAGTCATAGGGGCTGACTTCATGATAGAGATTGGGGGCGTCTGCGGTGTGATTTGCACGAAATCAGTCTATTCGTTCTCTTCTGGGTCGTGGAGTGAGCTAGATGTTCCCATACAGGCTGCCAAGGACACGAATAGAATCGAGATTGGAGTCGTTACGTCTAGCATAGGAAGCCCCGTCAGCATGGACTTCATAATCGAAACCACTGATTGGAGGGACAGAGGAGACCAGGCTACTAATACGACCGACTATGGAATAAGACGATGGGTCGTGGACTCCTCAACTACTTCCCAGGACGCTACCTCCATGTCATACCAGAGGAAGCTCTTCTATGATGGAACCAACCATTGGAGCTTCTATTTTGATGGTGATGATACGGTCTATAAATACAGCTCCGACGGAGGGGAGACATGGATAAGCGGTGCAGCTGTCTTCTCCACATCGGGCGTCGAGGAAGTGTCGATATGGTATGACAGCGACAACGAGGTCGTCTACGCCGTCGGGGACACTGCAGGTTCTTCCACTAATGTCTATATACAGAAGGGCGAGGTGAGTCCCGGGTCGCACGCGATCACATGGGAGGTCAGTGACTCCACTCTGGCCGTATCTACGGAAAGCATCGCAAGTAAGAATGCCTACATATGCAGGGACGTCAACGGATACCTCTGGATTGTGGGGACAAATCAATCACAGAATAACCCGGACAAGTACAAATTCACGGCCTTCAGAAGCAGCTCAGCGAACGATATCACTGAGTGGGTGTATTCGGGCGAAATGGCGCCTTCGGGCGGAATCAACTCTGATGAAATCAGGGGGTCGATTGCTCCAGCTGGATCTGGTAGCCATGTTTGGGCCATATTCATCTACGACGGGTATGTATACAGCAAGAAGTACACCGGCACTTGGCCGGGATCCGCGACAGAGATCTTTGCACCGAAGGATGGCAATCACGACAATGTAATCTATGCACCGCCTTCGGTCGTCGTAGATAGCGACGGGGTTGTCCATGTGGTTTACGGGGACGACACCGCCAGCGGTTCTGTATTGCTTTCGCATATCTGGTACACCTACAATAACACAGATTCAACTTCCTGGGCGACCGCAGTAGACCTCAACGAGTCGATGCCTTCGAATGTCGGCAATAGGTATCCCACGATTTCACTTGATACTTCGACTGGCGACCTTTATGCATTCTGGATTCGCACAACGGGCAGCGGCGTAGGCCAGACGATAATGGGCAAGAAGAAGTCCAGCGGGTCCTGGAGCGCCCTTACAATAAGTAATCCGGATACCGACCCTAAGAACCATCTAACTTCGATCTATAGCGTATCCGGCGAATCGCTGATATGCTGGCAATGGACCCAGAACACGACCGGAAACATCGAAGTGCTATTCGATGTCATACCCGAATTCAAGGATATCGTAGTGCCCGTGCTGATCATGATGGCCATATTCTACATCGGCTTTCGCAGGCGCAGAACCCCCAAATCTAGCGGAGACTGAATCGAATACTCCTCGCTGCAGCGGTGATTCGAAAGGGGTTGCGCATCGGTGTGGTCCTTAGTCTTTGGGGTGCTCGACAATCTTACATTTCAGGTACGGAAGCAGGCCGCCACTGTCTATGACGGTCTTCAGATGAGGTGGCATGTCCCTGAGTCTGATTTCCTTCGACCCATCAATCGAACGTAGTACGCATTCCTCTCTTTCCAGCAGGACTTTCTCGCCTTCCTCGAACGCATCGTAGGCTTCGGGTGATTCATAGACCGCGATTCCAAGAGCGGCTGCGTTTCTGTAGAATATCCTAGCGAATGAAGCAGCTACTACGGTCTGAATGCCGCAAGCGCGCAGAGAGGTGACGGCTTGCTCCCTGCTCGAACCACATCCGAAATTGCGCCCTGCCAATATGATGTCACCCTCTTTAACCGACCTTGCGAAATCAGCGTTTGCGCCTTCCATGGCGTGGGAGGCGAGATGTGACGGATCATAGTTGTCTAGGTACATGCCAGGGATTATTAGGTCGGTGTTGACGTCGTCCCCGAACTTCCAGATGCGTCTCTCACAGGTCAATAGTCAACCACCTCCTCGGGTCAGCTATCTTGCCCTCTACCGCGCTGGCAGCCACTGTTGCGGGACTGGCCAAGTAGATCTCGGAGTCTTCAGAACCCATCCTTCCTCTGAAATTCCTGTTGCCTGAGGATATGCATACCTCGCCCGAACCAATGACGCCGGCGTGAGCTCCCAGACAGGGGCCGCAACCCGGTGGGAGAATGACTCCTCCCGCAGCCTGTATCGTCTGAATCACTCCCATATCGAGAGCGTCCCGCATGACGGTTTTCGAGGCGGGTGCTACCAAGAGTCTGCAGGTTGAAGCGACTTTATTGCCTTTCAGAACCCATGATGCAGCTATCAGGTCCTCCAACCTGCCGTTCGTGCAGCTGCCTATGAATGCCTGGTCAACTTGAATTCCTTCGAATTCTTCAACACTCTTCCCAAGTTCCACCTTATGAGGTCCGGAGACCATCGGAGGAATGTCGTCCGCGACTATCTCCAAGTGGCTGCAGAAGTCAGCGTCCGAATCCGACCTGCAGGCTTCTTCGGATATCGAAGCGCACTCCGGAGACCACGCACCGAATGTGGAATCAGCCGGCGTGATAGCAGCTTTACCCCCCATTTCCGCCACCATGTTGCATAGTACCATCCTCCCGGATATCGAGATATCGAAAAGAAAGATTCCGTCGAACTCCACGCATCTGTAATCCGCTCCGGATGAGCCGATCTTAGATGCCAGGTAGAGAGCCAAGTCCTTTGTAAAAACCGCCTTTTCCAGATGTCCAGAAATGCTGACACGTATCGTTTCCGGCACCTTCAGCCAAATGCTACCCGTAGCCCACACCCCGGCCATCTCAGTAGCACCTATTCCGCATCCGAAGGCTCCGACTGCACCAGCGGTGGTAGTGTGAGAGTCTGCGCCAACAACAAGCTGACCAGGTCTTACTATCTTCTGCTCGACGAGTATCTGATGGCAGATTCCTTCGCCCACGTCAAAGAACTTCGATATGCCCATCTCACGGGCAAGGGACCTGATAGAAGCGTGCGCATTGGCTGTCTGGCGCGTGTTCGCAGGGGATCGATGGTCAAAGACAACGACTATTCTATCCACATCCCAAGGTCTGTCGATGCCTATCTCCCTAAAAGCCTTCGCAACCAGGAATGTGTTCTCGTGAGACATCACAATATCTGGATATGCTTCGACGATGTCGCCTGCCTTGGCATCCGGTGTCCCGGAAGCCCGGGCAAGGATCTTTTCGGAAAGCGTTCTGCCCGGCACGACCCCGCTAACCAGCTCCTTCGTATTTCAAGATAACGCGGGCAGGTGTTGCTCAGTCATCATTTCTATATCGCGTTGCGAATGATTATCTGATAGCTTGAAAAGCTATTTCCTGTAGGTCCTCGATTCCATGGACGATATGGACGATATCATTGACTCGGAGCCAGGCAAGAAAGTCCTCCTCCTCGGGAACGAGGCAATCGCCAGAGGAGCGATAGAGTCGGGAATAGCAGTTGCCACCACATACCCAGGCACGCCTGCGTCGGAAATAGGCGACACGCTATTCCGCATAGCCGACAAGATCGGGTTCTATTTCGAATACTCGATAAACGAGAAGGTAGCCACGGAGATAGCTATTGGCGCCGCCGTATCCGGAGTCAGAGCGCTTGTGAGCATGAAGCATGTCGGAGTCAACGTCGCCTCAGATCCACTCATGACCTTCGCCTACACCGGCACGAGAGGGGGCTTCTTGCTGGTATCGGCAGATGACACGTCATGCCATTCGAGTCAGAATGAGCAGGACAGCCGGTGCTACGCCTTGTTCGGAGGATTTCCTCTTCTTGAACCCTCATCTTCTCAGGAATGCTATGAGATGACCAAGTATGCGTTCGATGTATCTGAAGAACTCGAGCTACCGGTGATGCTGCGGACGACAACGAGAATCTCGCACATTCGCGGTCCAGTCACCGTCGGTGAAATGAGAGCGCCACCTGCGAAGGCGAAGTTCGAGAAAGAGCCAACCCGCTTCGTCACTGTGCCGGCAGTAGCGAGAGTCAGACACCTAGCGCTTCTTGCCCAGTTGAAGAAGGCGGAGCGGATAGCGGAAGAATCGCGATTCAACCGGGTGATCCATGTCAATGGAGGGGGCAACTATGGGATAATCACCTCGTCGGCGGCGGCAAACTGCGCCCTCGACGCCTCAAAGGATATGGGGCTACCGGCGGACATCCTCAAGCTTGGATTCTCGAACCCCATACCTAAAGAGAAAATACTCGAGTTCCTCAGAAATCACGAGACGGTGGCAGTCGTAGAGGAACTAGAACCAGTCCTTGAGCTCCAGGTGAGGAGTGTTGCCCAGAACAGCGGAACAGTGACAAGAGTGGTAGGGAAGTTGGATGGCGTCTTCCCAAGAGCGCACGAATTCGATCAGGATATCGTCGCGAGGGGGCTTTCCAACGCGTTCTCACTATCGCATGCATCCTTCTCTGAGTGTGAGAGTTTGGAAAACCTGCCTGATAGGCCGCCTGTTCTGTGCGCCGGCTGTCCCCACAGTGCCACTTACTTCGCCATCGAGAAGGTCACGAAACACAAGGCTCTGTTTGCATCAGACATAGGCTGCTATACGCTGGGCGTAGCGCCACCCTATAGCGCGGCTGATTTGCTGGTATGCATGGGTTCTAGCGTGGGAACGGCTGGCGGACTCGCGAAAGTCAACGACCTGCCAACCATCGCATTCATAGGTGACTCGACTTTCTTTCATTCCGGAATTCCAGCTCTGATTAATGCGGTTCACCATAGACACAAGTTCCTGCTCATAGTATTAGACAATCGTACGACGGCGATGACGGGACATCAACCGCATCCCGGGAGCAGCCCTGACCCTCGAAACCCCGAGGCCATTCAGGTGCCGATTGAGAACATAGTCAGAGGATGCGGGGTCCAGTGGCTCAAAACCATTGACCCCTACGAAACGAACGTTATGATCGACGCCGTGAACGAAGCTCTCGCGCGGGACGAAGTCGGCGTGATTGTGGCGCGAAGGGAATGCGCCCTGATAGCCAAAAGAGATGATACGGGGGCCATAATTAGGAGACACCATGTAGACCAGGACGCCTGTAAGAAATGCAGGACGTGCGTCACGAAGTTCCAGTGTCCGGCGATCTCAAGCATAGGCAAGGTTCAGTCCATCGACCGGAACCTATGTGCGGGTTGCGGTGTTTGTGCAAACGTGTGCCCCTATGACGCCATAAAGGAGGATGACTGATGGTAGACATTTATCTCGTCGGCGTCGGAGGACAGGGAATCATCACAGCCTCGAAGATAATAGGCAGCGCTGCAATGCTAGCAGGCGAAAATGTCGTTCTAAGCGAGACTCATGGCATGGCTCAGCGCGGAGGGTCCGTCGTATGTACTGCGAGAATAGGAGACTCTTCTAACCCTTTGATACGAGACAGTGGTGCCGACATCATACTCTCACTCGAACTTCTCGAAACGGCGAGGGCGATTTGCAAGGCAAATGAGGATACGGTCTTTGTTGCCTCCACTGACATGATCATTCCTCTCAGCGTCTCGACACAGAACCTCGAATATCCTTCATTCGAGGATATCAAGAGAAGAGTGGAAGCCGTGTCGAGAGCCGCAGTGTTCATAGATTCGCAAAAGGTTGCCGAAGAGGAAGGAGTGCCAATGTCATCCAATGTCGTGATGATCGGAGCTTTGGCAGGAACTGGCACGACTGGGATTGATGAAGACTTATTCAAAGAGGCCGTGGGTTTGAACATTCGTCGGAATTCATCGGAGAATAGAAAGGCCTTCGCGAGGGGCGTGGAAGCAGGCAGAATCGCTTTGAGCTGAAGAATACTTTAAAACCTCACTACGGCATAGGCCGCGATAACCAAGGGCCCATGGTCTAGTGGTTATGACGACGCCCTTACAAGGCGTAGATCACCGGTTCAAACCCGGTTGGGCCCACCTATGTTTCTGGCACGGTCAGTAAAGGTACATTTTCTGCCGTTTTTTGCATCTGGACACGCATTTTTTGGACCGCTTCGAACGCCCTGCATTGATCGCCTAGATTGACCCCGATGTACTGCAGGGTCATCTCGGCAGATTCGTGTCCCATAATGGAGGCGATCGTCTCTATCGGAACGCTTGCAAGCCACATGAGGCGGCCACCCGTTCGCCTGAGTATATGATGCCCAAGGAACAGTACCAATGAATACAAAGCAAAAGGAAAGGGGTTTGAACGCTGTTTTCCGGCCACCTCCCAAAGACGCGTTAGAACGGCCCTCATGTACCTAAATCGTCCGAGCCAGTCATTTTGGTGGACATGAATCCGGTTAGGTCTGCGTCGTGAGAAAAGACCATAGGGGCGGAACGCTTGGCTTCTTCTCTTTTTAACACCACCCAACAGCAAAGGTGAATCCATTAAACAGGTCTGAGAACATCATGGGATTAGGGGGGAGAAACGGCGCGATTCACCTATTGTATAGCTTCGGCACTCCTATGTGCGGTTGCAGTCGCATCTTCAGCACAAGCCTGGAGCAATGGAGGGTCTTCAGATGACCCTGATAATCCAGACTACGGTACTCACGACTGGGTGGCGGACATGGCTCTTGCACTCCAAACCCGTGACGTGTTTCTGCTGTCGAAAACCTATCATGCAGAATTCTTGTTCGGTACGGAGGCTCCAGATCATCCGAGCTACTTCTGCGACCATGAGAACCATCACGTCTACTTTAACAAGTCGGGAGGCATCCAAGATGATATCGGTGCCATAAGAGCGTCAGACATGTACAAACTCGTCGTTGGAGCCATTGATACGCGAAGCCTATCTCAGGCGGCATTTTATCTTGGAGCGATGGCGCACTACATAGGTGACATTGGAGTGTTCGGGCACACGATGGGAGCTGATACAGATTGGGGGTCGGAGGTTCACCATGCTGATTACGAGGAGGCTGTCGATTCCATGTTTAGTTCACTGGACGAGCCATTAACAATCGGTCTCGGCAACAAAGATCCATACAACGCGACGCTCGATTTAGCGAAGGACATCACTTTCGGAACGTCGAACATCAAGGCCAACAAGTGGATGGATGATTGGTACAGCTGGTCGAACTCCACCTTTCGAACCAGTGCCATTGCGTCTCTGCATGCTTCTGTGGGAGCTGTCGCTGCGGCCTTCAACTACACATTGACTGAGAGAGAAATTGTGATGCCCTCAGTAGAGGAACTCCTGGCGAATCAAGTAGATGAATTTCTTAAGCCGCTTGGACTAGTTCCTTTGGTTCCCCAAAAGGGTGATCAGAGGATTCAACCGGTTGAAGAGCCTCTGATTCAAAACCCCGGTCCATCGGTCACACCAACCATCGCTATGGGGATTGCGACATCAATCGCCGTCTTGGCGACAGCCTCAATGGTGATTCTGTTCTCTTGGCGAGTCAGTAGAAGAAGCTGAAAGGGGTTTAGCTCCAGCCCCAATTCCATGCTGATTGACTCGGGGAACCGACTTACTGGCCTGAAATGTACAGTCTCGGAACGGATACAGTGGGAAAAGGCCATAGGAGCGGAGGCTCCCAAGTGACGCAGAAGAAACGCTTTATCTCCCTAAGTCCTGCGTGTGAACATGGTCCGCTACTCGTTCAAGGCAAAGGATGGAACGGAGGTCCTCATTCGTGAGCCAGTGATGACTGACGCCGCTCTTCTGATGGCTATGATCAATGCAGTGATTGAAGAGCCAATGTCGGGTATCATTTTTAACAAGAAGACTACCCTCGAAGATGAGAAGAAGTGGTTGAAGCAGCGAATGCGTGATATTGAGCGCAAGAAGACCGTGATTCTTCTTGCCGAAGTTGATGGCGAGGCCATGGGCAACTGCGATGTGGTTCGACGGCAGTTCAAGGAATTCCACAGAGCCGAACTTGGCATCGTCATAAGAGAGGAGCTGAGAGGAAAAGGTGTCGGTGAGGCGCTGATAAAGAGGACAATTGCACTTGCGAAACAACGAATGAAGGGTCTCGAACAGGTTGACCTTAAGACCTTCACGTATAACAGGCGCGCCCAGAGCTTGTACAGGAAGATGGGATTTAGAAGAACCGGGTGCATTCCAAGAGCGATCAAAGAGGGAAAAAAGTACTACGGAGAAGTGGAGATGGTCCTGTACCTAAGATGAAAAAGGACCT
>CP070736.1:1152446-1162615 GCA_020347645.1 Methanobacteriota archaeon
ATGCGATGCTATCGTCATCGTGGGACTTAGCGCGAGTGGCTGTGTGCTGGCCACGTACTTCAGCGCATTCGATTTTGATGTTCGTCCATACCTGCTCAAGGGCTGCGTTGCGTCTGCCCACGAGAAGCATGTGCGATTTGCAGAGGAGATTTGTGACACCCTGAACCTGCGCGATCTCGATGACGCCGTCAGGTGAGATCTAATCAGCTCTCAAAATGAGAGTGGACCGAAGGGGATTTGAACCCCTGACCTCCTGCTTGCAAAGCAGGCGATCTTCCGCTGATCTATCGGCCCATCGGGCATCAGCGATGATGCCGATTGAGGATGGTTGTTAAATACGTTTCCAGGTAGGAACCGCGCATAGCCACCTGTTCCGCAATATTTCCTAATCCAGTATTGACCTAAGGATCGTCTGGAGAAGCGTTTACGTTTGAGCGATGGGCTATGCGCACAATTCACACAATTCACAATCTTGGCATCATAGGATACGCACTATTTGGGTTCAAAACGATGGTCGTATCCCATCTGGTCGACAGAGCTCTTCAAGAACGCAGCACAATCTCGATGTTCACGCCATCCGGCACCTGTATTCGCATCAGTTGCCTCAATGCCCGCTCGTCCGCGTCGAGGTCGATGAGCCGCTTGTGTACGCGCATCTCCCAGCGGTCCCAAGTCTCCGAGCCTTCGCCGTCTGGACTCTTCCTGCACGGCACAATCAGTCGCTTCGTCGGTAGCGGGATCGGCCCAGAAATCGCAACACCGGTCTTCTCGCTGATGGTTTTGATCTGTCTGCAAACCCCGTCGACCTTCTTTGGGTCAGTTCCGCTCAGCGATATTCGGGCTCGTTGGGCCATGGTCTCAGTACCTCTTGGAAGAGTACATGATGAAAATGAAAGGGGATTTCAGGGGTTTTCGCATCACATTTCCTTCTTTTCGATGCTTATGACGGAACCGGCAGCGACCGTCTGGCCCATGTCTCTCACAGCGAACCTTCCCAGCTGCGGGAAGTCCTTCGCCGTCTCTATCGCCAGAGGTTTCGTGGGAGTCACCTTCACGACCGCAATGTCCCCGGTCTTCAGAAACTGGGGATTCTCCTCCTTTACTTCGCCGGACTTCGGGTCGATCTTCTTCTGCAACTCCGTGAAAGTGCATGCGACCTGTGCTGTGTGGCAATGGAATACCGGCGTGTATCCTACCGTCAGCACGCTCGGGTGGTTGAGCACTGCAATCTGTGCCGTGAAAGACTTCGCGACGGTGGGTGGATTGTCGACAGGTCCGCCGACATCTCCTCTGCGGATGTCGTTCTTGGCTATTCCCCTTACGTTGAACCCGACGTTGTCACCAGGGGTTGCCTGAGGCAGCGTCTCGTGATGCATCTCGATAGATTTGACCTCGCCGGTCTTGTTCGACGGCATGAATGTCAGTTTCATATCCGGCTTGAGGATTCCAGTCTCAATCCTGCCGACAGGCACGGTGCCCACGCCGGTGATGGTATACACGTCCTGGATGGGTAGCCTGAGCGGCTTGTCCGTCATCTTCTCGGGCGGACTGAGAGCGTCGAGCGCCTGGAGCAGCGTCGGGCCCTTGTACCACGGCATGTTCTCTGATGCCTTGGCGACATTGTCACCTTTGAATCCCGACGCGGGGATGAACGGTATCTCATCAGGCTTGAATCCGACGGTCTTCAACAATTCAGAAACCGCCTTCTTGGTCTCGTCGTACTTCGCCTGGTCGTACTTCACGGCATCCATCTTGTTGACGTCGATAATGATCTGTCTCACACCGAGGGTCCTTGCGAGGAAGATATGCTCTTTGGTCTGCGCCTGCGGTCCCTCTATAGCCGAGACGACTATGACCGCCGCATCTGCCTGGCTCGTGCCTGTGATCATGTTCTTGACGAAGTCCCTGTGGCCGGGCGCGTCGATGATTGTGAAGTAGAATTTCTGGGAGTTGAACCTCTTGTGCGCCACATCGATGGTGAGACCTCTCTCCCTTTCCTCCTTAAGTCCATCCATGACCCATGCGAATTCGAAAGTCGCCTTGCCCTTCTGGTCGGCTTCCTTACGGTACTTCTCGATTATGTGCTCTTCTATGTGTCCCGTATCAAGAAGCAGTCGGCCGACCGAGGTCGACTTGCCGTGATCAACGTGTCCGATGAACACCAAGTTCATGTGTGGTTTTTCTGCCATATCATGGCCTCCATTACCTTCGATTCGAGCATGATGCTCTTGGTATATTAGTCTTTTCCGTGGCAATCTGGGTGTTGGCTCCGGCCTCACCCTGCGTAATATGATGCGTCGTATGGTTCCGGCTTGAGGCCCTTCCTCTGTCGTATCTCCGAAACGACCTTCTGCTGAACCTCCCTAGGCATCGGTACGAAGCCTGAGTTCTCCGTCGACCAGAGAGCCCGGCCGCTAGTAGCACCTCTTATCGAGGCTGCGAATCCGAACATCTCGCCGACGGGACACTTGGCCTCTATCTGAGTGTTGCCTCCCTCCTGCTTCATATCGTCAATGACTCCTCTGCGCTGCTGGACCTCCCGGATCGCATTGCCCATCAGGTCCTCGGGGACATTGATGAAGACCTTCTGGATAGGCTCGTACAGTATCCGTTCCGCCTGGCACATGGCGCCGTACATTGCAGACCTCACTGCGGGTATCACCTGGGCAGGGCCTCTATGGATGCTATCCTCATGCAACTTCGCGTCCACGAGCCGCACCTTCATTGCCATGCACTTCTCGTTGGCCAGGGGGCCCTGGTTCATAGCCTCGACGAACGCATCCCTGACGAGTTCCATGGTTTCGTGGAGATACTGGATACCCTTCGTGACATCCAATAGCATGTTGGTGCCTTCGAAGGCATTTATCCCCCTTGCCTCATCCCGGTCCATGCCGAGTTCCTGGAGCTTCTTGGCCACGGCCTTGGAATCCTTGACCCGGCCCTCGCTGACTATCTCGCCCGAGCGGATCGCATCCACGATCGAGGGTGGGAGGGCCTCGACCTCTATGTAGAACCTGTTGTGCTTGTTAGGGGATTTGCCTTCAAAAGGGCCACCGGCGCCCGAGACGCATTCCCTGTAGACGACGATGGGCTTCGAAGTGTTGATGTCGACCTTGTACTCGTTCTCTATGCGGTACTGCGTTATCTCCAGATGCAACTCGCCCATCCCTGACATGAGGTGCTCGCCCGTCTCCTGGTCGATCTCTACCTGGATGGACGGATCCGCCTTGGCAACTGTCCTCAGCACCTCCACCAGCTTGGGAAGATCCTTGGTGTGCTTCGCCTCGATTGCCACTGTAACGACAGGATCGCTATAGTGAACCATCTTTTCGAACGGCGCCATCTCCGGGTCGCTCGACACTGTGGAACCTGCTATCGCATCCTTCAGACCGGAAATCGCGACGACGTTGCCGGCATCGATTTCGTCGACCGGAATCCTGTCAGCGCCGACCGTCAACGAGACTAGCTGCGCCCTATTGGGATTGGGCATGCCAATGATGTGCAATTCCTGCCCCTTGACGACCTTTCCGCTAAACAGCCTGCCGACGGCCACCTCGCCAGCATGTGGGTCCATTATGATCTTTGTGACCATCAACGCCACGGGAGATTCCGGGTCGCATTTCAACATGCCCTTGCCGTATTCCGAGTCCATTTCACCATGCCATATGGTCGGTATCCTCAGCTTCTGTGCGTTCAATGGGTTCGGCAGGTGTGTGATTACGGAATCCAGGGTGACTTCGTGTAGAGATGCCTTCTTCGCCAATGTCTTCTGGTCTTCGCTATGGCAGAAATCGTAGATGTCCTTGAAAGTGATGCCTGTCTTCTTCATGAAGGGGACGCTTATCGCCCAGTTGTTGTACGCCGAGCCGAAAAGAACGTTCCCGGATTCCACTTTCAACGCCCACTTCTGTTTGAGCTCTGGAGGCAGCAGATTGGAGATCTTCTCGTTGACCTCGTTGATGATGTTCGCCAACCGCTTCTGCATCTGTTCCGGTGTCACCTTCAGTTCGTTTATCAGGCGATCGACCTTGTTGATGAACAGCACTGGTTGGACCCTCTCGCGAATAGCCTGTCGGATGACCGTCTCCGTTTGCGGCATCACGCCTTCAACCGCGCACACGAGGATGAGAACGCCGTCTATGGCTCTCATCGCCCTAGTGACGTCACCGCCGAAATCGACGTGTCCAGGTGTGTCTATCAGGTTGATCAGATACTCCGTACCACGAAACTCGTAGACCATCGATGCGCTTGCAGAATTTATCGTGATGCCTCTCGCCTGCTCCTGCTCGTCGTAGTCGAGCAGCAACTGCTTCCCCGCGAGCTCTTCGGACATCATCCCTGCGCCTGCAATCAGGTTGTCCGATAGCGTCGTCTTGCCATGGTCGATGTGGGCGGCTGTGCCGATATTGCGTATCTGGTCCGTCTTCCTCATAAGGACCTGGGCCTTGCGAATGTTGTCCTCCTTCCTTCCCATACGATCACCGTTGATCCTGACCTCGCATTCGGTTCCTCATGAGCGCATCCGCAACAAGGGATGGTCATGACACCCGCGATCATCGCGCCGAGGCGGATACTCTCTCGACCTCTTCTTTCTTCGCGACGGAGTGACAGGTAACGTCGCCATTTGCGGCGGCGATGATTTCGTCTGCGAGACACTCTCCGATCGGCTTCTTGCTCTTATGCGACGATTCCAGTGCGCCCTGGCACAGGTGCCTCAGAGCGAGATCGACTCGTCTGGCAGGGGCTACATCGACCGCCTTGGGCACCGATATGCCGCCATACTGCAGCCTCGTGACCTCTTCGCGAGGTGCCGCATTCTGCAGAGCGTCAACCAGCATCTGGAGCGGGTTCCTATCGGTCTTCTCGTGAATGAGCACGAATGCGTCTTCTACCGCCCTGTAACTCTTGATCTTCTTGCCCGTGAAGTCCTCGGTCCTCATCATTCCATTAATAAGCCTCTCCACGATGCTCATCTTCGACTTGCCGAACGCCCGGCTGGAATGCTTGCCTCCGGTGTGCGGGACGGCGATCGGTGAGATGTCGATATACCGGGCTATGCCGGCGTCGGCGACCTCTACCTCGGAGACGTCGAACTTGCCGAAGAGCAGTACATCCTTCAACGGTGAGGGCACCGCCTTTGGTTTGATATCGGCTTGGGGTTTCTCTGGCTTCTTCTCGGCGGTTTCTTCAGCGGCCTTCTCGGCCTTGTCTGTCTCTGCGGGCTTCTCGACCTCATCGGGTTTATCAGGCTTATCAGGCTTCGCCTCTGAGGGCTCTGTCTTGGGAGGCTCGATGGGCGCATCGGATGCGGGCGGCTTCGTCTTCTCGGAGGGGTCCTTCTGCGATGGTTCCTTATTCGTCTCCTCGGCCATTATGCTCACCTCACAGGCTTCTCCTTCCTGCCTCTCACGAGCTCATTCAATGACACGTTGTTAACCTTGATCACCTTGTACCTCACACCGGGGATGTCGCCGTACGAACGTCCCATTCTTCCGCCTATCCCTTCTACGAGAACCTCGTCGTGTTCATCAATAAAGTTGATGGCTCCGTCTCCCACAGCGAACGCGGTGATCTGTCTGCCGTTCTTGATGAGTTGGATCTTGACGCATTTCCGTATTGCGGAGTTCGGCTGTTTTGCCTCTATGCCCACCTTTTCAAGGACGACTCCTTTGGCTTGGGATGTACCCTCAAGCGGATCAGACTTCTCTTTAAGAGAGAGCGCGCGGCGTTTGTAATAACGATCGCTCCATCTGGCTTTCTGCTTATTGGTTCTCAGCTTTCTGGCAGTGTTAAGACCTCTTGGCAAACGCTTCACCTTTCACTATGGAAGTAAGCCCTACAAACTCGTCGGATTATTAAAACTTGTGGTTATACGGAGGCGTTGGCCAGAGAGGGCAGCAACCCATCATTCAGCGCTCACGAACGGCCTCTCGACTCCCCCTTAGCCATCGCCGCGGACACGAGGTGCGCCATCCTTATCGGCTCTGGAATCACCCCTCTCACGGTCGAAGACTTCACCAGTTCCTGAAACTCGCGCCACTCAAGTCCGATTCCGGCCGCGAGGATGGGTTTGTCCGATGTCGGCATCTCTCTGAGCGGAAGCTTCTTCACGAGAGCGAACCGTTCGCGCCAATCGTCGAAGTGTTTTCTCAGGGCCGAGCGAATCGCCTCAAAGTCTGGAGGATCTCTCGTGATCGTAAGCACTGGTAATTTCAACGATTCGTGTACGGCGACTATGTCGATGACGTTGAAGCCGGCGAGCGCAACGCCGTCGAGCATTATCACCTTGATCTGCTCTCGGTATCTCGACGACGAAATCATTTCGACGAGGCCATCTGTTCCATCGGTACCGTCGACAGTCACTTCAGTCTTCATCAGCGCTTCGAGGTAGGATGGAGTCCTCACAAGTGCCCCGACGACGAGGGAGCGACTGTCGTCGAAACTGAATGGGGAATCATCGACGCCCAGAACGCGCACATGAGGTTTCATGGGTCGCTCACACCAATGGCAAGGAGCCCGTGATAGGGTCCACCTTGTCTTCGGGGGCGGGGCCTATTCCGAGACAAGTGGTCGTCTCGGGAGGCAGCTCCGTCAGCCCGGCATCCGTTATCAATGCTCTTGGAAGACCCGCCCGTGCGGCCTTCGCTTCGAGAGTCCTCAACTCATCCAAATCGGCGGCTCGCAGGACTACTTTGCGCTGACCCTCACGGTACCAGTCCGCGAACCATCTTGATTTCTTGGACTTCGCCTCGAGCGCACTCGAGACTGCGGCATGGGCGACCTGGACGGCCAACTTGCCGCCGGACATCTTCAGGTCGTCCCTCACGATTATCACGAGCTTGTGCTCCATGACCCGTCTAATCTTCGGACCCATTCTTGTGCGCACCCCGTTTCAGCTTGTCGAGTTCGATATTGATAGCCTCTATCGTCTCCTTCGCTGATTCGACTCGTTTCCGATAGATATCCTTCTTGCCGTCACCAGCTCGTTCCATCCTATCGGCGCATGTCTTGAGTTCTCCGAGCCAATACTCGCGCTCCATCACGAGCCTTGATAGCCGACGTTCGTTGGAACGGCTGGGGAAGACCACCCCGCCAACTGTTCTCGGCGGCGGATTTCTGTACAGGACAGGATGAATCGCTCCGAGCCAAGGGTATGCGCCTCGGAGCCATCCTCCCACGAAGAAGAACGTCGTCACGGACACAAGGGAAATCCACAGGGGTCCTGCGGACACGTAGCCTTGTTCCTCAGTGCTAATCGCGTTCAGTGCAAACCCTACGATTATCGCGATGACGATGCTCAGGCCCATGCCGAGCGCTATCCTGTATATGACATCGTACTCCGGGTCGAGTTCCCCTCTGCGAGGAAACAGGACTCCGATGAGTGTGTACCCAGGGAGGAAGAAGACAATAGCGATGCCCGCAATGATCTGAATCATGCTGCTCATGTGGCTCCGTTCCCAAGCAGAAGTGAGACCATATTTAATTGTTTTCAGAAGCGTCGCAGAACGCTGGTGAAGCTCGGCCCAATAGGGCTAATTACCACTCAGCCCTAACATCCGAGAGACATTTTCGAACTAAGGGAACGCGACGGACTCGCAAGGATATGCGAGTTCAAGACAAGGCATGGGACAGTGACCACGCCTGTCCTGCTCCCTGTGATAAACCCGAATCAGTTGACGATTGCTCCCAAGGAGATGAGAGAGAAGTTCAACATCGAGATGGTGATAACGAACTCGTACGTTATTTGGAAAGACGGGAACCTGAGGGAGAGGGTTCGCGGCTCCGATGTCCACTCGCTCCTCGGATTCGAGGGACCCATTATGACGGACAGCGGAACATTTCAAGACCACGTGTACGGAGACGTGGAGGTCGGTCACGAAGATATCGTACGATTCCAGAGGGACATCGGCTCTGACATAGGCACAATCCTCGATGTCTTCTCCGAGCCAGATTTCACAGAGCAGGAAGCGAGCAGGGCTGTCGATGTGACACTCAACCGTGCAAAGGAATCGGTCGACCACAAAGGCGATATGCTTCTCGCGGGACCTGTCCAGGGTGGCGTCTTCCCGGATCAGCGGAGGAGATGTGCAAAGGCGTTGTCTGCCATGGATTTCGAAGTGCATCCGATCGGAGGGATAGTGCCCCTCCTTCAGAGCTATCGGTTCGCAGATGTCGTCGACATAGTGATGATTTCCAAGAGCGCACTCGACCCCTCGAGGCCCGTCCACCTCTTCGGGGCGGGACATCCGATGATCTTTCCCCTGGCTGTTCTCATGGGATGCGATATGTTCGACTCCGCATCGTACGCAAAATACGCAAGGGACGACCGCATTATGTATCCAGATGGGACGAGATTCCTGAACGACCTGCGCGATCTCGCATGCGGTTGCGAGGCGTGCTCGAGCACATCCGTTGACGATCTCAAGGAGATGGAAAGAGCCGATCGCACCAGAATCATAGCGGAGCACAATCTGCGCATCAGCCTTCGAGAATTGCAGAAGGTGAAGAATGCGATCCATGAGGGAACCCTCTGGGAGCTGGTGGAGATGAGGGCAAGAGCGCACCCGGCGATGCTGGAGGCGTTGAAGGCGCTCATCAATCATGTCGATTTCATGGAGAAGGCTGAGCCGACGAGCCGCGGCGCGGCGTTCTTCTACTGTGGGCCCGAGAGCTACGATAGACCAACAGTGTTGCGCTACAGGGACAGATTCTTCTCGCGATATAGGAGGCCGAACACTAAGGTCCTAGTAGGCTTTGACGATGCTGACAAACCGTATTCGCGACACTACGCAAAGGAGATAAGAGACGTCTCGGAGAAGGTCGACGCCAGCTTTCTTGTGGCATCCTTCTTCGGTCCAGTCCCGATAGAATTGGACGAGATGTATCCAATCGCGCAATCCGTCATTCCTAAGAACCTGGACAAGGAAGTTGTCCAGCGCATCAGGGATGTGATGGAACGGCACGCTCATGGTCACGGCTTCCCTCTAGCGGTCATATGGGAGGGCGATAAGACTCTCGAGTTCCTTCAGGAAATCGCCCCTGGCAGAGGTTTGGTCGATATGGACCTCCTCAGAACCAGGGCCGTGCTAGACATTCAGTTCGGGAAGGGCGCCGCAGACGTGCTGGACGGGAGGAAGGTCGAGTTTGTGAAATCGCGCAAGACGGGCAAGATTAGGAACGTTCTGGTCGATGGACGTCACGCCTTCTCGATGAGGGCTCGTGATGGTAGATTCACATTGAAGATGGACGGGGCTGAGATGCTCATGAAAGCCTTGCCCCCGCCAGCAATGAGAGTCATGATTGAGGACGAGCCAGCAGAGTTCGCCGCGAGGGGTGCGAATGTGTTCGCTAAATTCGTCATAGATTGCGCCCCTGAGATACGACCTGGGGACGATGTGATGATTGTGAACACCAAAGGAGAGTTGGTCGCAGCCGGTAGGAGCCTCATGAATCGAGAGGAGATGCTGGCGTTCAACCGCGGGATAGCTGTTCGAGTCAAACAGAGAACGGAATAACAGCGGCACCGCCTCAGCCTGAAATGATCTTCTCAGCTACTGAGACACATGCGAGGAAATCGTCGAGGGTATGCAACAGGCTGTCCAACGATTCGGTTCGCATTGTGGCGACGACCTTGTTGCCATCGAGACGAGCATCGATGTAGCCTTGGTTGTCAAGGTCGACAGCCTCTAGGACCTGCGACGCCTCTTTGGCTGTTGCGAACTCCAGTGCAAGAGTACACGTGACCTTGGCGCGGCTAGCATCCGGCATGTCTATCGCTGCTGCCAGCGCGGACAAAATACTTAGAACTTGCCGAGGATACGGTAATGGGGAATGGCAGATGGACGTTGCCGCAGCTATTGAGGGACGAACGAGCATCAGAGTGTTTAAAGCGGACCCTGTTGACGACACAATCATACTCGAAGGACTCAGACTAGCCAATCTCGCCCCATCCGCCGGCAATCTTCAGGCGAGGGATTTTGTTGTCGTTCGCAGTCAGAAGACAAAGAAGCTCCTTGAGAGTGCCGCCTATGGCCAAGATTTCGTGGAGACTGCACCGGTCGTAGTCGTATTCTGCGCCAACCTCGAGAGGATAGCTCATTACGGTGATCGTGGGAGGCAATTGTACTGCCTCCAGGATGTGGCCGCAGCCGTCCAAAACATGATGCTGT
>CP070736.1:1162715-1172738 GCA_020347645.1 Methanobacteriota archaeon
AATTGAGCTGAATCCAGGCAAGAGAGATCATATCTTCAGTCAGCTCAACCCTAGCCTCCAATGCCGTCACTCTATCGACGGTTGCATTCATGGTGTCCCAAATACTTGTCACGACTTCCTTTGTAAGACTGAGCTCGTCGTTTGTGTCATTGAGCATTTCATTCAAGGCTACTCGGGTCAAATCCAGTTCATCATTTGTGTCGTTGAGCTGTTCATTCAATTCACATATCTGATCCTGCAGATCCGCAAGTAGGTCAACGTAGGTGACACTGAAACCCACACCATATCCAAATCCCCATTTCCAAGCAATCACGAGGAAATCGTTCACGCCTTCAATGAGTGGAACCTGAATAGAGAAACTGCCGTCGATCTCAGGGTAGAACATCTCATCATTGACGGTCAAGTATGCCCCGGGATTTGTTGTCCCTCGGATTGTGGTCACAGGTTCATATGTAACTGAGCCGTCCTCTGGGCTTGAGATCACGAGCTCAGGAACGGGAGATGGGATACCGCGGTCCATCAAGGGATACCTATCCTGAGAATCTGCGTCGATGATATACGGGGTGTCCCCGATGTTGTCGAAGTTGCCGTCGCTTCCAGAGTAATCAGACCAGAAATTACCACCTACTGGATATCCACCGTCCCACATGTTCTCCGGGCCCATGTCGTCGTAGGCATGCTGGGCACTATCCTCAAGGAGTGCATTTGCATATAGCGTCATCTCTGTGCATGAAAACAGGACTATTCCTGCCTGATAGTCGTATATGCCAGCATCCTCGTATACATTATCGATAACGGTGTTCCCGTTAACCACGAAATCTGCGCATTCCTCTAGCATTACGCCTTGCCAGGCATTCGTGGCGACATAGTTACGAGAAATCGTGCAGTCCACGGAAGTCCGAAGAATTATTCCCTCGTGCCCGTTGCCCATCGTCATACAGTCTCTGATGGTAATATTGGATGAGTCCCAAACGGCTATTCCTGCATGGTCAAACGATTCCATTGTGCAATTGTGGATTGTGGCGTTTGAGACTGAATACAGATAGATTCCGCCTGTCCCATAATACATATCTACATGCGAAATCACGAAATGAGCATCCGTGTTCTCGATTCTGATTGCGATATATTGCCCAATGATTTGCCAATCCTGGATCAAGTACGGGTCCTGTTCTGTGCCGCTTCCTCCGATGACTCCGTTGGCCTCTATGAAATCCTCGTCTCCAGCGATGCTTATACACGTGCGAGATGCATGTCCGCTGACACCGAAAGAGACCGCAACAAATGCGGCCTGCAGCGCCAGAAGAGCTGTCACACCGAGCACAATAGCATTGACTGCCTTTCCACCCACGATTCCACCCTCTTGGCGCTGAGTGGCTGAAAGATATTTATTCTTTCTCATATAGACCGGGCAAGCGTAATCGGAAGCGACGAAATTGATTACTGCAGGACGTATCAAGGCTATAGCCTCAAGAAGAAGGTTGAGAACGAGTCTAGTTCGGCGCCAATTCCTCACGATAGAATCTACCCAGTCAACCGAGTTTGCATGTCGCACAAGATGCACAATAGAAACAGTCAGCTGAGGCTCTCAGGAGCCACCGCCGCCATCGGCTACGTATCAATATGAAAGGTATCAGAGTCTAGATCGCATTGGTCCTTAGGACCAGCAAGACGCTGAAGCAGTGTCAGGCGAGGTGGTCTTACAGTCTACTATACGTCCAATCATACATCCGATCTGGCATAGCTTTAAGTAGCCATGCAATAACTCGCCACCGTCTTGTAACGTAAGCATGTTTCTTCTTATTCCTGATAGCTTTGAAAATCTGTCTAGCCGCTTTCTCAGGAGGCGCAACCCAAAACAGTCCATCCCCCTTCGCCATCGCCGTGTCAACAAGACCGGGTTGAATATCTGTGACTACGATTGGAATCTTCAACCTGCCTGCCTTTTGTCTCAAACCTTCCAAGTAATTAGATACAAAAGCCTTTGATGCATTATACGCTGGCGAATCTCCACTGCCTCTGATGGCAGCAATAGAAGATATGCCCACTATATGCCCCGAGCCACGGCTACATAAGTGTTTGAAAGCAACGTTTGCCATTGCGGTGAAGCCAGAAACATTGACATCAATAGTCTCTTCTTCCTGTTCCCAATTCAGCTCAGGGTTTATGAAGCCAACCCCTGAGCTAATGACGATTACATCCACACCACCCATTTCCCTGATAAGTTCGTCCAATAGAGTAATTGCCTCAGATGTTCTTGCCACATCAATCCGTTTGAAATATACTCTGGTAGGAATCTCTTCTTGAAGCTCAGGAAACAGCTCGCTTCTCCTCCCGACGACGCCTACAGTATAGCCGTTTTGAGTGAAGATTCTTGATAATTCTCTTCCTATGCCGGAGGTAGCCCCTATGATTATTGCCTTCTTCACAACATTGCCTCCATGGTGTTCATGCAGCTGGTCGTCCGCCAATGCACTTTTGCCGCGGGAAGCACGGTGGAAGCTATTTAAACATAGCTTAAGTAAGATCACTGGTAATTTGGCGCGCACGGGTCTTTCCGCCGGCTCTCGAATAGACTCACGAAGTACGGTGATCATCAGGGAGTGGTGAATCATGAGGTTTGAGAAAGGAGTCTAGCTCGGAGCTGAAAACGGGAAATTCAAATTTGGCCAGTGTTCGAAGTCCGAATTCAAAGGGGCACAGAAAATGTAATATTGTATGTCTTCGCTTGACTTGTTCGGAAGTGGCGAGACTTGACATCTGACCGGTGTGTTGGTAGGGCCAGGCTAGCTGTCGCCACGGTAATCCTTGCCGTCTTGATACTTCCTATCTTGGCACCAATCTCATCTGCCCACTTGCCAACTTTCGACACCGGAGGGGAGTCGTACGAAACTGCAGAGAGAATCGATAATCTTGACACATCCTACGCATTCTATGGCGAACTGCCGCGCATGACTCCAGGAAGTCCCGTCGGAGCGAAATACTATACCTTCGAGGGAAAGAACGGTCAGGAGTTCGAGTTCGAGATAGGCGTAAGAGATATGTTCTTTCCACCTTGCTTGCTGCTTGTCGGACCGGGGCTTCCGAGCCCCGACGAGGACGCGCAGAACATCATCGAGAGCGGCGGTCTGAGCCTCCCCGATGGGCAAGGGGCTTTGGGATGGTACCAGATATTCCTGCCGTGGGCGTCGTATTACGCATGGGAGTGCGAATTCGAGCCGTTCACCCAGACACATTTCTTCTCCCCCACTTACTACGAGAGCGTCATCCTGCCATCCGACGGAAGATACCATCTAATCTTGACGAGCATTGTGTATTCAGAGCAACTGGGAGATTATCAGATCCGTCCAGGGAAGTACTTCTTGGTCACGGGCCATGAGGAGGAGTTCACTCTCGCAGACTTTGTTCTAATGCCGTGGTACTGGCTTAAGGTCCGAAGCTTCTGGAGCGAGCATGGTGAGGTCCTGTTCATATGGCCGACGGTCGCAGTACTTGCCGGTCTGCTGGCGGCAGAGGCGTTCAGAAATAGGAAAGATGAGTCTTTCCGAAACCACACAAGACTGAAGCAATCCCTGTACTATGGGGGATTGACGGGTTCATTTCTCATGATTGGCGGTGCCGTTAATCAATTGTCATTACTGATGATTCACACCTCGAACCATGACTGGGAGGGGATAGTAATGCTCGTTTTGACTCTGCAACTTGGCGCCCTTGTCCTTGGAATCGTATCGGCCAGCTACGCCAAGAAGCATTTCTTTGAGTTGAACGGTACTGCGCTCACAGTGGCGGTTGTAATCGCGATATTTGCATTGCTGATAGGCGCGGGATTGATAATTGGGCCGCTGCTGTTCATGGGGTGCCTGGCTATTGTTATGTTGGTGAATCATGTATCGGACCGCGTGGTAGAATTCTAACCGACTATCGAGGCGAGAAATTTCAGCAGTTGGAAACTCGGGGAAGAGGCCGCGGACACAGAGAAAGATGTTTGAAGGAGTTTGGCTCAATGCAAGAATGGCAAAATTTACACTTGGCTATTATCGGAAGTTCGAAATCGGCTCATCGCCACGTCTCTGATGGCTCCTTTTGTTCCTCCGTATGAGTCATGAACTCGCACCTCAGCAATATGTGGACGGATCACCGATCAGTCTGAGAAGAAGATTTTCGGGCTCCTGAGACATTGCAGGAGCATCCCTTGTCTCTGAGCATTTCTCGTTGGCACTCTGGTGAATCAAGCGAGACCGCTCGTTCGCGACCTTTGTGCCGCCAAGGAATCGCCTTCAGGTCCAAGGGTGACTTGTGCGCATATCCTCTCCTGCCCATCTCCATTCTCTGTCGCTCGTGTCTCTCCCAGAGCGCTACGAGCCGACCGTGCCAGCGCATCACCTCAGGGTGGTTCCTGTAACCGTCTTTCTCATTGATGATTATGCTCCAGATGGCGTGAAGCTCCCGATGTTCAGCCAACAGATGATTTCTGCACAGGCACTCTACCGGAATATCCCATATACGCATGTCGAGCGATAGCACTCCTTCCGGGGATATAGTAAGAATCCCGATTCTTGCTTCAGTAAGTCGTGTCGCCATAGATTCGAAACATGCTTGCGGGGTTATCCCGTTCGGTACAAGAAGCGTCGAATGAAGAATGAGCCGGAAGCCGCATTTCTAAAGCCGGTTCCTCGCGCCTCGGCGGTCCGCTCTCACAATCTGTGCTTCAGCGCAACTCAGAATATCGAAAGCAGCTAACGACATGATCATTCACCATCCCGACCGCCTGCATGTACGCGTAGCAGATGGTTGGACCTACAAACCTGAATCCCTTCCTGCGCATATCTGCGCTCATCCTCTTTGCCTCATAGGTAATGACCGGTATCTGTGATGGGCTCCTCCATTTGTTGCGAATCGGTGCTCCACCCACAAAGGACCATACATAGGAGTCGAAACTCCCGAAATCCCTCTGGACCTCCAGGACTGCCCTCGCATTGGTAATTGCGGACTCTATCTTCAGGCGGTTACGAACAATCCCCGGGTCTGCGAGTAGTCTCTTGACCGTTTCCTTGTCGAAAGCAGCGACCTTCTGGGGGTCGAAGCCGGCAAACGCCCGTCTGTAGTCCTCACGCTTCCGAAGTATGGTGGACCAGCTCAGGCCCGCCTGAGCTCCTTCGAGTATGAGAAACTCGAAGAGCTTACAATCGTCATGGACAGGTGTGCCCCATTCCCTGTCGTGGTAGTCGAGGTACAGGAAGTCATCCGAGCCAGCCCAAGGACATCTCACCTTAGCCATCTGAACCGGTGCATACACCTGCGTGGCAATAACCGTGACGGCTATCCTCGGAGGAGCAGGACAAGACAACCCTCCATGGGAAAAGGCCATAGGGGGCAAGTGCATTCCGTACTTGAAGGAATGTTGCTTATTAGCATCGTGAGCGCGAGTCCAAGCAAACGGATAGAGCAAGACAAATCAGATGGGCTGAGAGGGAGATACGATGAAGAATATGTCGACGGGTGAAATGCAGGCGCAACCGACTTCAAGAGCAAGAAGAATCCTTGTAGCCTACTTCTCGTGGTCCGGCAACACGCGTGAGATAGCCAATCAGATTCACAAGATTGTCGGGGGGGACCTCTTCGAGATTGTGACCGTGGACAAGTATCCCCGCGATTACGACGAGACCGTGAAGCAAGCAAGAAAGGAACTTGAGACGAATTGCAGGCCTCGGCTGGCATCGGAAGTCGAGGACATCGAATCTTATGACTTGGTTTTCATCGGCTACCCCAACTGGTGTTACACGATACCTGCGCCTGTGGCATCGTCCCTGTCAAAGTGCGATTCCACTGAAAAGACAATCGCACCTTTCTGCACGCATGGGGGAGACCGTCTTGGAGAGAGTGTCAAGGACATCTCCAACCTCTGCCAGCACTCCTTGGTTTTGGAAGGCCTTGCCGTCCGGGGTAGCGAAGTGAGGAACGCGCAGAACAAGGTATCCGAGTGGCTGCGCAAGATTCGAGTGGCGGAATAGGTGAGTGCTCTTGCATAAGCTCAATCGAATGCCATGGCCTTTCATATGAGCGAGGTAGAAGGGCGGAGAAGGAGTCTAGCTCGGTGCAAAAACCCTCTGTTTGAAGATTGGCTAGAGGTCGCGTTTCAAAGTCGGCTCATGGAAAAGCCAAAGTGGGCGAATGCAATACTCGAATTGGAGGTTCCATGATTACCTTGCGCGATGTTATCCGCATCAACGCCTCACCTGAGGACATCTTCGAATGGCTTGAGAATCTGGACAAGAATTACAGGGAATGGCATCAGGATCACGTCAAATGGGAATTCCTCAATGGATTTCGCGAAGGTTGCAGATGCTATTGCGAGGAGACTCTCCATGGTAGGCTGCACAGAATGAAAGGGAGAATCACAAATCTGAGGAAAAACAGACTTGTGGAATTCAAGTTCAGCTTCCCAACTTCTCTTGTTTGCTCTGGTGGTTCGTTTATAATCGAACCTGAAGGGATTGGCAGCACCTTCATAGCGACGCTCTCTTTCAGATTCGCGGTCCTCCTCTCGAGGTTTGCCAAGAAGAGGATGAATTCCGTGAAAGACCACATGAAAGAGGAAGGTCAGAACCTCAAGAAGATCTTGGAGGGCTCATATCCCAGTGTAACGACGCACTAGTTGACTGCCAACCAACCATTCCGATCAACAGTCGGACAAGTCTGGCAGGACTATTGCTCCTTGCGCGACGAGCGTAGACTCGACAGATTTACTCTGCAGTTTTCGTGACAAAGTATATCACGGCAAACCGGTGTGACAAGCCACAGGCTGAGGATGAGTCCATGTCCTCCGAAGGCACAGTTGTGGGTGTCGAACGATTAGAGAAAGTCTACGGCGGGAGCATACATGCGGTCGATTCCATTTCATTCGAGGTTGGTCGAGGAGAGATATTCGGATTCCTCGGTCCGAACGGAGCCGGCAAGACAACCACGATATCTATACTCACAACCCAGACCCTGCCGACCGGCGGGAAGGCCGAAGTCCTCGGACACGACGTCGTAAAGGAGCCGAGCAGAGTGAGGAAGGGCATTGGCCTCGTCCCGCAGGAACTCACCGTGGACGATGAACTGACTGGCAGGGAGAACATGGAGCTGCAAGGAAGCCTTTACGGCGTACCTTACAGCGAGGCGAAGAAGAGGATCGATGAATTGCTTGAGCTGGTGAAGCTCGCCGATTCTGCGCACAGGTACGTCAAGACCTACTCGGGCGGAATGAAGAAGCGGCTGGAGCTAGCCGAGGGGCTGATACACAGGCCCGAGGTGCTCTTCTTGGACGAACCGACGCTCGGCCTCGACATCCAAACCAGGACCAGCATGTGGGAGCACATCAACAAGCTGAAGAAAGAGACCAATATGACGATCTTTCTCACGACGCACTACCTCGAAGAGGCGGACACCCTGTGCGACAGAATCGGAATAATAGACCACGGAAAAGTCATAGCTCTGGATACGCCCGCGGGTCTCAAGAAGGCTGTCGGCGGAGATGTCATCGAGGTTGAGGTCGCAGAATGCGACGAGGACATCCTTGAGATGATACGTAATATGCCAGCGGTCACACTGCTCGACGGCGTCTGCTCAGGCAATAGAGCAAGGTTGAAGGTTCCAGACAGCAACTTTTCACTGCCGAAGATACTCACCAACTTCATCGCCCGGAATGTGCAGGTTGTGTCGGTAGCGGTCAAGAAGCCGTCGTTAGATCAGGCCTTTCTGGAATTCACAGGCAGGGAACTCAGAGACGACGAATCCAGTTCAGGGAATGAGAAAGCGGACCCGGGTGCACGCAAAGGGCGCTTCCGCAGGAGGCGATGAGACAGTGATCGTAGAGATGGTTGCGCTTATCGCACGCGACCTCAAGAGATGGTACAGGACGCCGGCTCAGATCATCCTTGTCTTCACGACCCCCTTGATGTGGCTGCTTCTCTTCGGCCAAGCGTTCAACATCGGCAGATTGGCGCAAATCGGCGACACTGGAATAGACTTGCGCATGGTGTTCGGAGGCGCGACGGACTACTTCTCGTTCATGGCCGTCGGTCAGACCGCGTTCATAATGTTGTTTGCTTCGTTCTTCAGCGGCGTTTCAATACTCTGGGATCGCAAGTTCGGATTCCTATCCAAGCTTCAGGTCGCACCGATTCCGCGCACAGCGATACCTCTATCCAGGATAATCTCGTCTCTCGTCAAATCGATGCTTCAGGCTACGGTCGTTATCGTGCTAGCAGCGTCCTTCGTACTCATCCCTGGACTGAGCGGCCTCAGATTCAGCTCTTCGTTCGGAGTACTCGATGCTGCCGGATTGGCCTTGTTCTTGATACTGCTGGGGATTGGCCTTGCGGCTCTGTTCGTGGCTTTGGGTCTTGTGGTCAGGAACGAGGAGACTCTTTTCGGACTGATCAACCTGCTAAATTTTCCGTTGATGTTCACGAGTAGCGCCCTGATCCCAATCACACTGATGCCAGATTGGCTGAGAACCGTCGCCCTATACAACCCGATCACATTCGTCGTCGACGGGATGAGGCAGCTCGTCTTCGGCACGAGCATAGGTGCTGAGTACTCCGTTGCGACCGACCTGCTGGGGATAGGAATATTCTCAGCGTTGATGATCGGCCTTGGAGCAATACTTGCTAGAAAAGCTTTGCTCAGAGGATAGAGATTGGCGCGGTGAATGACTCATCGAAACCCGCTGATTGGAGAGGAACTAGACGTCCGAATATGAACCCAGCTCGAATCAGCACACCGCTCTCGTACCAGACCGAAGGTTTTTTCGTCCCAACCGTCAATCCATCTCATCGAAGCAGTGTCTCTTGCGATATGACGCTTCTGTAACTGGAGGAGACAATAATGGTTCTGATAGAGGGTTTTCGGACTTGTATTCTATGCGGTGCTCTTGCGAGTCTCTTGGTATTGACTTGTGGGTCCCAGCTTGCAACTGATTCGAGTGCTGAAGGTGAGGAGGAGAGCGTCCTCAGAATCGGCTTCTTGCAGAAAATCGATTCCCTTAATCCGAACATTGGACTCAACGACGCGTCATACGTGTTCTACGGTCTGGTCTATGATACGCCGCAATGCATAGACGAGGATATGGAGATCATTGGCAATCTGTGCACGGACGACGGATGGTATGTCGACGAGGACTACGAACCATACGGCTCCGCCTGGATAATGGAGTTCACACAGAACGCCTACTGGCACGACGGCGAGAAGTTCACGGCGGACGACGTCGTGTTCACGCTCAACCTGAACGCCAACAACTACACGACGATGTGGGCCTATCAGCCCTACGTGTACTACATCGACTACGCCGAGAAGGTCGACGACTATACCGTCAGAGTGCACTACTACGATAGAATGATCTACTACGACGAGAAGAAGGTTGTGCCGATGCCAGCGGCGCATGCCCGTATGATAAATATACCGATCCTGCCGGAGCACCTGCTGAGGGACATGTCCGCGACGGACATCAGCTTCAACTGGGAAGGGGTCTTCGAGGACTCCGACCCGCCACTGGTCGGGACAGGGCCGTTCATGGCTACGGCAGACATCTATTCCGAGTTCCTGCAGGGAGACAAGATCACGCTCGAGAAGAACCCGTACTACTTCTGGAAAGAAGAAAGGGGCGTCGAGATACAGTTCGACAAGCTCGAAATGCACTTCTTCGACGACGCCACTGCAATGAGGTTGGCGCTGGAGATGGGTGACTTGGACGTCGCACAGTTTCATCCACAGGACTACTTCGTCTTGAGAGACAGAATCGAGAGCGGCCAGGTCGAGGATGTAGTCGCATTCGACGGACCGAAATGCACTCAGTATTGGACAATGGTCGGTATCAACATGAACACTGCCGGGCCAAACCCAGCGAGGCTCGACCCGATTGTGAGACAGGCTCTCGCCATGGCTACTGACAAGCAATTCGTCAATGACAATTTCTACCTCGGCCTTGGCGAGCCTGGCACGACCCTGATACCACCGGTCAATGAGGAGTGGCATTACGAACCC
>CP070736.1:1172838-1182268 GCA_020347645.1 Methanobacteriota archaeon
CCTGCACCTCCTCGGAACGGACCACAAGGGTCAGGACATATACAGCATGACTCTGGTGGGAGCTAGAGCATCGCTCTATGTCGGCCTGGTCGCGACGGCGATATCGGCGATACTTGGTGCGGTCATCGGTCTGGGAGCAGGATATTTCGGTAGAGCGATGGATGAGGTGCTCATGAGAGCCACGGACTTCTTCCTCGTGCTGCCATGGTTCCCACTCATGATCGTGATGATGGCGATCCTGGGCAGAGATTTTGTGTGGGTCATTGTGGTCATAGGTATCACCAGCTGGCCTTCGACTGCCAGGATAGTGCGGTCTCAGGTCCTCACCGTGAAGGAACGGCAGTTCATCGAGAGGGCGAGAGCAATCGGTGCCGGCGACGGACACATAATCTCCAAACACATCATGCCCAATGTAATGCCGCTCATTTTCGCCAATACGGTTCTGCTCATCTCATTGGCGATATTCTCCGAGTCTTTTCTGAGCTTCTTCGGGCTCGGAGACCCGAGCGTCGTTAGCTGGGGTGGCATGCTGGAGGGCGCATACAACTTCGGAGCGTTCTATAAGGGCGCCTGGTGGTACATCCTGCCGCCGGGGCTGTGCATCCTTGGAATGGTGCTATCGTTCTCACTTGTGGGATATGCCCTCGACGACGTCCTCAACCCGAAGCTGAGGAGAAGATAGCCTTACCTCCGAGAGCATTCAGTAGCCTTATCTGGAGTGGGCTGACGAAGGGCTGGGGCGGTCACTTATTTGCCTTCGCATCGAGCTCGGCCTGCCACTTCCTGTAGAACGTCAGATACCCCATTGCGAACTTGTCCTCGCCCCAGAACAGCTTCGATGCCTTGAGAGCAAAACCCATCTCGGGGTCGCTCGGATTGCCTATGAAGCAGCTCATCCCCTCGCCGGCGCACATCAGCATGAAAGTCGCATTCAGCTTCGGCCTTGCGGGCAGTCCAAACGAAGCGTTGCTCAGGCCCAGTGTGGTGTTTACACCGTACTTCTCCGTGACGGTTCTGATGGTATCCAGCGTGGCCCTTGCACCCGTATCAGAAGTCCCACACGCCAGCGCTACGCAGTCGATTATGAGGTTCTTCCTATCCAAACCGGCCTTTTCGGCACGCTCGATAATCTTTCCGGCGATCTCGACCCTCTTCTCTGTTGTCGTCGGAATGCCGGCGTCGTCTATCGTCAACCCGACAAGCGCAGCGTCATACTCAGCCGCCAGTGGAATCACCGCTTCCATGCGCTTCTCCTCGCCTGTCGTCGAGTTGATACCTGGTCGGCCTTTGACCGCTTTTAACGCCTCCACCAATACCGCAGGGTCGGATGTGTCAATCCAAAGAGGCACGTCGACTGCGCTCTGCACGATTCTGAGCGCTTCGAGCATCGCGTGCTTCTCGTCTATTCCGGGCACCCCGACGTTTATGTCGAGTATGTCTGCGCCATTCTCCACCTGCTTTTTAGCCTCGCCCTCAAGCACATCGAACTCGCCCGCCTTGAGCTTCTCTATCAATGCTTTCCTGTTCGTCGGATTGATCCTTTCGCCGATTATGATAGGGGTGAATGTCGCGCCGATCTTGACCGTCTTCTCGGTCCCCTTCAACTCTATGATTGGTACGTTCGCTCTTGGCATCTCTTTTGCCTCCTTCCGTTCGGACAACGCCTCCCCACAGAAAAAGGTTTCGTCGTTTGGCCAGCTACTAATTCCGAACGACTTCTTGCCGACCCGTGACCCAGCTCTAGCGGAAGCGATTCATTCATCATGCAATAGGGACATTAGGTGACAGAGCGGAGGCTCGAAAGGAGGCAGTGAAATCAACCTTACACCGAAATCCGCCTTCAAATCGGTATTCAGGGTTTCCCAGAAATTGAGCAGGAAGACGGGCGCCCCCCCTGGAACTCTGATATTCACGGGCGAGCGGAAGTTGGAGAAGACGCGCATAACCGTCATAGAATATGACCAAACGTCGTACTCCGAACGAGACGAGGAAGCCATCAGTGACTGCCTCCCCCTGAAGGATAAATCAACAATCACATGGCTGAACATCTGCGGGTTGCACGACCTGAAGGTGATGGAGGAGATTGGCAACGCTTTCGGTATCCATCCTTTGGTGCTGGAGGACATCCTCAATGTGGACCAGCGGTCGAAGATGGAGGACTTCGAAAACTACGTGTTCGTGGTAATGAAGATGGCCTACCGCGAAACGGCCACCTCCGATTTCAGGATTGAACAGGTTAGCCTCATACTGACTCCACAGTGCGTAATCACTTTCCAGGAGTCCGAGGGGGATGTCTTCGAGAACATCAGAAAGAGGATTCGGGAGTCCAAGGGCAGAATGAGAAAGCTGGGCTCCGATTACCTAGCATATGCGATCATCGATGCGGTTGTCGACGGCTACTTCGAGGTATTGGATGGAATAGCGGAGAGGACCGAGACTCTCGAGGACATGCTCGTATCGAACCCGACGCCGGAGACTTTGCACGAACTCTACAGACTCAAGAGGGATATGATACTCATCAGGCGAGCTGCCCGGCCTCTGAGAGAGGTTATCGCCTCGCTAGACAGAGATGACGTCAACCTCATCAGCGAGGGAACCCAGATCTACCTCAAGGACGTGTATGACCACACAATCCAGGTAATCGACAACGTGGAGTCGCTTCGCGACATGATCGCGGGAATGCTAGATATCTACCTGTCTAGCGTGAGCAATAAGATGAACGAAATCATGAAAGTGCTTACGATGATAGCGACGATATTCATACCCCTGAGCTTCCTTGCCGGCGTCTACGGCATGAATTTCTCTCACATGCCTGAACTGGGGTGGGAGTTCGCGTATCCACTTCTTTTGCTGGGTATGGCGGCGCTCGCCACAACCATGATTCTCTATTTCAGATTGAAGAAATGGCTCTGAACCGTCCTATCGGCCTGCCTCAGGGGGAGTCGAGACAGCAGAGAGACGGATTTCAATAATCTCTCGGTGGGGTTTTGCCAAAGTTCACCCATAGAGGGCAGAAACCTTAATTAGGGAACGGCGTATGCGGATTCGATTCGGAGGGAAGTCCAGAACCGTTCAAGCTGAAGGTCTTTCTTCCGAGCCCAAATCCTCAGGAACCGAGTTCCGGGGACAACTAGGGGGTATAACACCAATGGAAGAAATCGTGACACGGCTCAAGAACGCTGTGATAAATTACGAGATGGAGACCATCGCCGATCTCGCCAAGCAGATTGTTGACCAGGGAATCGATCCGCTGGTCGCCATCGAGGAAGGCTTGGCAGAGGGAATCAAGACCGTGGGCGAGAAGTTCGGCAAGGGAGAGATCTTCCTACCCGAGCTGGTGATGGGCGCTGAGTCAATGAAGGCGGCTCTGGCTGTCCTGGAACCAGCGGTTCCTCAGGGACAGGCTAGAAAGACTTTGGGCAAGGTCGTCATCGGGACCGTACAGGACGACATCCACGAGATAGGAAAGAACCTGGTCTCGACGATGCTATCCTCGAACGGCTTCGAAGTAATCGACCTCGGAGTGAATGTCCAAGCGGCCGATTTCCTGAAGAAGGCCGGCGAGCTCAAGCCAAACATACTGGCAATGTCCGCGTTGATGACGACGACGATGCCGAGGATGGGCGAGATAATCACTCCGCTCAAGAAGGAAAACCCGTCAGTGAAGACGATTGTCGGCGGCGCGCCCGTTACCGATGTCTACGCGAAGGAGATTGGAGCGGACGAGTACAGCGGCGATGCCTCAGGAGCAGTGGACTCTGCGAAGAAGCTTGTCGGGTGAGTCTGTGAGCTACGGAATCCAGCGTGGAATTCGCTTCCAGATCCTGAGCGATGAGGACCTCGACAGGATCCACTGGGGCACTCTGCATATCCTGGAAAAGGTCGGCGTTCAAGTCGACAGCCCCACGTGCAGGAAGCTGCTGAAAGAGAATGGTTGTGAGACCGACGAGAAGTCGAGGAGCGCCAAGATACCCTCGCACCTCGTCGAGGAGGCTCTCAGGAAGAAGAAGTCGGCGATAACCCTCGCAGCAAGAAACCCGAAGTACGATGCGAGGCTCGATATGAACCACAGCTACATGTGCGCGAACGGCAACGGCGCAGTGGCCATCGACTTCGAGACAGGAGAGCGAAGGAACTCGACGAAGAAGGACCTTGTCGATTCCACGACCATCTGCGACGCACTGCCCAATGTACATGTCCACTGGCCGATGGTCAGCTCGACGGACATGCCGCCATCGGTCGTGCACCTGCACGACCTCGAGGCTTCGCTCAACCACACGGAGAAGCACGTCATGTACGAAACAGGCGTGACGCTCCAGGACGCGAAAGACCTTACGGCAATGGGCTACGCAGCGGCAGGAGGAGAGAAGGAGTATCGCAGGAGACCAATCACCTCGTGTCTCCAGTGCACATATGCCCCGCTCCAACACGATGCGGGAGTCATGGACGCGAGCTTGGAGTTCGCCAGGAGCGGTGTTCCCCTCGTCTTCTTCTGCATGCCTCAACCAGGTGCCACTGGCCCGGCCTCGATGGTCGGTTCAGTCGTCGTAGGCAATGCTGAAGTGCTGAGCGCACTGGTCATGACCCAGCTGTCGACCCCGGGTGCGGCCGTCATATACGGCCTCGGGATCGCTCCTCTTGACATGAAGACCACCGTGCGTGCCGGCGGAAGTCCGGAGCACGCTATCTGCTCTGCGATGGGCACGGAGATGGCGCACTACTACGACATGCCGTCGTGCGTGGGCGTCTCAGGGACAGCAAAGGAGCCAGGAATACAGGCGGCCATCGAGACCTACACCGGCTGCGTCGGACCGCTCTTGGCGGGCGCGGACTTGATGTGTGGCATAGGCCTGCTCGAGGATTCCAGCTGCCTCCATCTGGAGCAGGTGGTCATAGATGACGAGATCGTCGGAGCGATTGCCAGACTCATAAGAGGAGAGTGGGCGTGCGACGACACCTTGGCACTCGATATCATCGAGAAGGTCGGAATCGGCAACAACTACCTCGCCCAGAAGCACACGATGCAGTATCTGAAGACGGACCACTTCATGCCTACCTTGATGGACAGGCGATCTGAGGACAACTGGTCAAAGACCGGCAAGAAGAGCATGAAGGACGCCGCGAGAGAGAAGACGAAGAAGATACTCGCGGAACACAAGGTCCCTCCGCTCTCGGACGATGTGAACAGGAATCTCGCAGCCATCATAGACCAGGCGAAGAAGCCCCTATGGGGTGGCGAGTCCAAAGTCCAGTAGGCGATGTGCAGGCGCGGAAAACCGATTATGAGGGGCAGGCGCAAACGCGTCCTGGCTCTCGTCAAATGTATTTCTTACTCGTTCAACAAAGACTTCGGGGTTCGACAACAGCCCGGGACTGAGCCGGGAGAGCAGAAGGATAGGGATGTAGGATGGCCAACTCCATACCGGTGAGATGCAGGCGCACCGTACTTAGCTCGGACGGGGTGCAGCGCATCAGATATGCCTCTCTAGACATACTCGAGAGAACAGGCGTGATTGTGAAGAGCAAAAGGGCGCAGAAGCTACTTGTCGACGCAGGCTGTGACTTGGATGAGAAAAGCGCAGTCGTCCGGTTCCCTCCGAGCCTTGTAGAAGAATGCGCACGTGCGCGCAAGAGGAGCGTGACTTTCTTCGGTCGGACGGCAAAGCACGATGCGAGGTTGGATGGAGATCATGTGCACATATGCAGCGATGGCAACGGCACAATGGCGTTGGATTTCGAGACGAGGCGGCGGCGGACATCGACGAAGGAGGATGTCGCCAAAGCGGCCTTCGTCTCCGATGCGCTGAGAGGGCACGGCGTCAACTGGCCCAGCGTCACCTCCCAGGATGTGCCCATGGGCACCAGGCACATTCACGACCTCCACGCGTCACTGGAGAACACCGAGAAGCACATAACGCTGGCGACCAACACGACCGAATGGGAGGTCGAGGATGTCCTGGCGATCGGAGCTGCTGCAGCAGGCAGTAGCGAGGAGTTCGCAAGGAAACCGTTCATATCCTCAATCCATACGAGTTCCTCGCCGCTCGTGATCGATGCGGAGGGCATGGATGCCGGCTTTGCTGCCGCCGACGGTGGCATGCCCATTTGCTTCTATGTTATGCCAGGGCCAGGTGCGACCGGTCCTGTCACGCTGGCCGGATCCGTGGCCGTGGGCGTGGCTGAGACGCTTGCGGGCAACACCATCATCCAGCTTCACAGACCCGGAACAGCTTTCGTATTCTCTTGCGGTATGGCCGTCCTGGACATGATGGCATCCACGCGCGCAGGAGGAGGGCCCGAACACGGCCTGACATCTGCGGCGTACACTCAGATGGCTCATCACTTCGGCTTTCCGGCGCTGGCCGGAGGATTTGTGACAACGTCGAAGGAGCCTGACGAGCAGGCGGCATACGAGAAATTCGCCAGTTCCGTGACGCCGATACTCGCAGGCGCAGACCTCATAGCGGGCATAGGCCTGCTCGAGGACTGCAGGACCGTCTGGCTCGAGCAGATGGTCATCGACGACGAGATATCGCGGATCATATCAAGGATGGCCGAGGGAATCGATGTGTCGGATGACTCGTTGGCGCTCGATGTCATAGACAAGGTCGGCCCTGGGAAGGACTTCCTCGGCGTACGGCATACGTTGGAGCGATTCAAGACCGAGCATTTCATGCCTACGCTATCCGACAGATCCTCATGGGACTCGTGGGAGGCCAAAGGCTCCAAAACCCTGGTCCAGAGGGCCGGAGACGAGGTCAGACGTATAATGAACGAGCATTCCGTGGCACCCCCGAGAGGGGAGGTCGAAGACACCGTCAAAGCGCTGATTGAGAAGCGTGCACGGTAGACCTATTCCCCCAGATCCATGAGAGGGCTCTCACTCCTTCACGGACGAGAACGAAGCACAAGTAAGCGTCCTTGCCACACCTTTGACATCCCTTAGTCTGTCGACGACGAGTTTTCCGATCTCCTCCATGCTGGCCCCACGGACTTTTAGGAGTATGTCATACTCCCCCGATATGAGGTGCACCTCGAATACCCCCGGGATGAGCGCTATCTCATCCGCCGTGTCTCTCTGGGAGGTTCCCTCGCCGTGATGGAACTGGGCCAAGATGAAAGCGGTTACGCCGAGACCCATCTGAGCATAGTCTGGGACGGCAGTGTACCTCTTGATTACCTCCCGTTCCTCCATTCTTTTGATGCGGTCGTGCACCGTTGCCCGCGGAATGTCAAGCTCACGCGCAATCGCCTTGGTAGTCTTCCTGGAATCCATCATCAGCTCTTCGAGTATAGCCGAATCCTTCTGATCTAGCATCGTTCGTCAATATGACGGAATTCATATATTATTTTTGTCATATTCCGACCTATTTCCGCATTTTTGGCGGAAAATGTCAAATATAGTGCTTATATATCGTCCATTAGACGGTGACAAATGTGCAGAGGACGATATCGCGTCTGAAGGACGCAAAGATGACACAGATACTGAGAGTCCAAAGTGCCGCCCTCAAGGCGATCCACGACTACATGTACGAGAAGGGCGTGGTGCAGACGATGCCCGTCATACTATGCCCCGAGACAGACCCGTTGAACCAGAAACAGTTCGACGCCTCAGTAGAGTATTACGGGCAGAAGCTGCAGCTCACCAAGAGCATGATCTTGCACAAACAGCTCTCGCTGCTGAACGGGGGATTCGACAAGATCTACGTCATGTCTCCTAATGTGCGGCTCGAGGAAGGCGTCCTGAGCGAGACCGGGAAGCACCTGTTCGAGTTCACCCAGGTCGACATCGAACTCAAGGGAAAGACAAAGGGTGAATTCATGGAGCTGGTTGACGGATTGATAGCCCGCGTATTCTCCTTCGTCATCCAGGAGTGCGAGGAAGACCTTGCTGCACTGGGCAGGGACCTCCGGAAGCCGGCGCTTCCGCTCAAGATCTACGAGTCCGAAGCCCTCATGGAGAAGTACGGTGATCAGTTCGAGGCCTTGGCCTCCGAGGAGATGAAGGACCCGTTCTGGGTCACCAACTTCCGAAGGGAGTTCTACGACAGAGAGGACAAGGAACGACGAGGGTACTACCACAACTACGACGTGTTCTGGCCTGAGGGTTTTGGCGAGGCTCTCTCGGGCGGCGAGAGGGAGTGGGAGCACGCAGAGATCGTCCGAAAGATGACTGAGCGCAAGACCGACTTGAGCACATTCAAAACCTATCTTGAGATGGCACGGCAGGGATTGATACCGAGCACCGTCGGAGGAGGGTTGGGCATCGAGAGGATGATCAGGTATCTGACGGGCCAGAAGCATGTGAAGGACGTCACCCTATTCCCAAGGGTGCCGGGAGAAAAGGTTGCTTTCTGATCTGAGCGGTACGAACTCAGCCCTCAGCATAGACATTTCTATTAGACGACAGATAGGACCTTTGCGCCGGTGCCTGGTTCAGTCACGAACGATTCCGCCTCGAGTCCGGCGGAACTCCTCAGAGCTTCTGCCATAGCCTCCAGTATCCTATCCGTCCCTTCCCTCGCAATCGCGAAGATGGCAGGGCCCGAGCCACCTATCGACACTGCCAACGCGCCGGCATTCAATGCACTCTCGCGGACCGCAGCATAGCCCGGTATGAGTCCCTGTCTGTAGGGAATCACCAACTTATCATTCAGGTGATGGGCGACCGCCTCGATATCCTTACTCATCATTGAATGGACCATGCCCGCCGCCCAGGAGAGGTTGGCGACCGCGTCGGCCATCGGGACGCTTTCAGGTATCATCTCTCTCGCATATCCTGTCCGAATCTCTATCTCGGGAAGGAGCACAACGATATTGAAGGTCGGCGGTTCGATGCGAATGATTCGCTTGCTTGAGTGGTCGGATACGAAGGTGAATCCGCCATATAGCGCAGCCGCGACATTGTCGAAATGCCTTGAACCGGATATCAGTTCCTCTCCCATTGCTGCCGCCTCGAGGATGATTCGCTTGTCCCTGACGCCCAGCAGGGCTGCCATGGCGACCGCTCCGCCGACGGAGGATGCAGCACTGCTTCCAATGCCACTCCCAGGCTTCATGCCTTTCTGGATGGACATGGAAAACCCCTTTCCGTCACACTCGCATTTCTCTGCGAGCTTCAACGCCGCGAAAGATGCGGTGTTCTTCTCTGGATCGACCGGCAAACCATGATCTCCCTCAATCTCCACGGTGAAATCCTCGCCTTCTCGCCTGCTTATCGAAATTCTGTCAACAGGCGAGGCGAGGCACAAGCCGAACGAATCGAATCCCGGGCCGAAGTTGGCGATTGTCGCCGGCGAAGAGACCTCCGCCTTCTGGAACCTCATTGGACGCACCTGGACGAAGGAGATGTCACGACCTGATAATAAAGGCGACGCATGTGCCTTCCGAGTTTGGCTCCTAGCTTACCCGAAGGCACGCGGGACCCGCA
>CP070736.1:1182368-1191201 GCA_020347645.1 Methanobacteriota archaeon
CCTCGGGAAGCATCTTGAGCGAGGCGATGGGTCTGGTCCGCACCTCCACAGGAGCGCTCAGCCCGGTTATGCCTCCCGAATCGACAAGTATGCAAATCGTCTCTGCGGAGTAGTATCTCTGATTGTCTATAGTCGCATGGCCCGCGCTGACGATATCTCCCGACGCGATTTCGAGGTCCGACGATGCTTCGACGGTGCCAGTCGCGTCCATCGCCGTCAAGTCGACCGTCCCGATCCAGTTGATCAAGGTTTGGTTCTCACCGTTCTTTGTCCAGATGTCGAGGGTGAATGGATCCCCTGCTACCACCGTTGACGGGGCGACTACATAGAAGGTCGATAGTGCCGTTCCATAGGTCGCTGAGAACTCGTCAACACTCGTCGCGGTGAGCGTGTCGTATGTGCTCAAAGCTGCCCTGATTCGCAGGGTCTGCTCCAATGAGTAGAGCGTCGTGGATGCGTCGGAAGTCAAGAAGTCCCATGAATCGCCTCCGTCGGTGGAGAAGTAGTATTCGACGCTCCCACCTGAGCTATTATGTATCGCGTTGAACGACAGCCATGAACTGAAATCCGTCGGAGTGTAGTCCGCTGTCTCTACCAGCCCGTACGGAGCATGTCTTTCCCAGTGGGCTGTGAATCCGGAGAAGGCCGGCGTCAGCCATTCGTAGTCCGTCGCCATATAGATGCGGTATCTGATGTACTTCGCTGTCGTCCCGAGAACCGTGCTACTCTCAAGGAACGGGGAGGTCCAGTCGCTCCACGACGGGTCCGATAAGGAGGATGAGTTGCCCGTTCTGAGCATTATCTGCAATGTGGGGGCTTCCAGAGGCTCGACTCGGAAGTAGCTGAATTCTGCCTGAGGCTGAGCGCTCGATTCAGAGGAGACGAACAGTCCTATCTTCAATTTCTGCTTCAGGGTTGAGATGCCTGATAGCTCATGTACCTCGGTCCATGGACTCCCCACAGCGCTTGCGTACAGCCGAATCCCTGTGTCGTCTCTAACGACACGCAAACGTGCTGTCGTCTGGTCTTCCCACGCGACGCTAGCAACCGTGGAACTCGCGCCGTTCTCGCAGAGGACGACCACTATCTCCCCATCTGAATCTATCCCAGTCTTCGAAATCGAAACCCAATCTGCGTTGTTGTCGACGATCAGGATGCCGGCGTGCATGTAGTCAACAGTGAATAGCTCCCTTATGCTGCTCGTAGCATCGAAGTTTCCGGTAATCTCCTGGTAAAGGTAGTTGGAGTTGATGGTTGTGTCGCGGTTCAAGGAGTTGGGGGAGCCCAGGACATGCAACCATCCTGGCGTTGTGAGCCCCACATTGTAGCTGCCGCCGCCAGCGACTGGGTCGTTCCACCAGGTCCACTTCGCAGACAGTGGCGCCTGAGCGAACTCGTCGTTCAGCAGCGAGAGGCTGCTGTTCGTCCAACCTGCGGTAGTGAACGTGCAGTTCGTGCCGGGTCCGAGGGCTCCAGATTCGTAAGCGCCCTCGTTGCCCTGAACCGTATAGTCAATCGACAGCCGCGGCCTGAGTTCGGGCCAGCTCTCTTCATCCGAGGAGATGAATTCCTTGACGGAGTCGCTCGAAGCTTCGCTTGGCACAATGATCAAACCGTTGTTCGCTACCGTGCCCCTTATCCAACACTCCACCAAGTTTGATAAGTCGAAGGACTTCCAATCGTCGCTGTTGTTCAGCACGCCGGCGGCATATGCTTGGGTGGAGAAGTCCCCTCCAGGCGTGGTCCAGAAAGCGGATGTGCTGCACATTCTCCATGAAACCTCATCTTCGACGAACGAGCGGTTCAGCGCGTGGATGGTGAACGATATGTCGTCGCCCTTTCCGCCAGGGTTCTGGTACAGCCATAGCGTAGCCTCGTTGACGTATGCGCTGGCGGGGATGGTCGGGAAATCGAACTTCAAGAGTGTCCTGTAGACCCTCGAGACTTCGGAGTCTATTCTCAGCTCTCTCTCCGTGCCGTAGTTGTCGTTCTCCCTGTCCTCGTATATGAATGAGTCTTGGCCGGTCGCTGCGTCGGGCTGGAGCTCGAGGACGGTCGATGAAGTCGTCGTCTCGTCGAGCACCAAAGAGCCTGGCGCGGTCAAGTCGTCGAGATTCACCATGGTACCGTTCGCATAATCATCCTTCGACTCCTCAGTCACGGATTCATTGAGTAGGCTGAGGCCGGCGACGCCGTCATCTATCGTTATGCCCGTCGTCTCATAGTCCTCCGGTGAGCTGAAGTCCCACGTGACGGTTCCTGTGTAATCGGGATTGTCTATGTCGATCGGGTCGGACGCGACAATCGGCACAAGGGCGAAGAAGGGGGCAAGCAGCATCGCTGCGCACACTAGGATCGTCGATGGAGCGCGAGAGCGGATACGATTGCGAGCGCTCGCGTACCCCGACTCTGAAAGGCCTATGGTCATGTCTCTGGACCTCACTCGCCCTTGAGCGAAGCTTAACAACTCCCGCTGAGACTATATATAAGGGCAAGACGGGGTTATCGACGTTGATAACGGTACTGGCTCCGGGTGTCAGAGGACCGGTATCCGTCCATTCCCCGTCCAGGATGGTCTGTCCACCAGAAGCGTTTAAATATCACTCGAGCGCGCCGCTCAACGCAGCTTCGCGACGATCTCAAGCAGATTCTCCTTCGCGAATCGCCATGCATCAGAGAGAGCTTTCACCACCTCTCCTCGGAAGACGACAGTCATCAGTGCTCCCAGAAGCAGCAGCGCCACCCCCGCGTCGGATAGGAAGCTAGTGGTCTCCATCTCCGGCATGTCGCGCATGCCATAGTCGAGGACTATGGCGAAATCCAGCCCGCCATCGACCCCGAAGGTGATGCCGGGCTCGAAGAAGAACTGCTCTGGCACGAAAGGCCACAGAAACGCCACGCCCCCGAGGTCGAGCACCACGTGCGATGCCAGATAGAACTGCACGATCAGCGCCGAGAGGAGCCATTCGGACTTTCGGAATCGAGCGTATGCGATTATCGCCATCGGGATTGCGACCATGGGGATGATACTGTGTCCCAACTCCCTGTGCAGGCCGAACAACGCGTCGAAATCCGGAAGTACGGTGAGCGGCACGAACAGCATCGCCTTCTTGGTATCCAACCTGATGGCGAGAAGGAACAGCAACGGCAGAAGAATGTGCTGGAAAGGGTCCATAGTGGCAAGCGCAAACGCGCTGATGCCTAATCAAACGTATGCATGACAGAGGATAGTGCACGATTTCCGCTCCGAAAAAGGCACTGACAGGCCAATAAGGCGAAGAATATTTACTTCGCCGGCTGTTAGATTCGTATCCAAACATCGGCATGAGAATGTTTGGAAAGGCCTGGTGATTATTCACAGGAAGATGGAGAGGAACCAGAAAGACGTGATAAACCTGGCGAGAGCTCGACACTCGATGGCCAGCCAGCTCGGGCGGAAAGGACCGAAAAGAGACCGTTCAATGGGCGCCTGGCCTCGCGATGACGGGCAACGGGAGCCGCCTATTAAAAGCGGTTTTCCAAACGTAAATCGCTGGCTTTACCGTGTTCGAATTGAATAACACACAGCAGAATGGAGGAAACATGCTCTCAAAGCTGGCCGCGCCAGGGCAGGACACCACTGAACCATCAACGAGTGGTGAACGCCCCAGACCACTCGCGCCCCGGACCCGGAGGTTGATTGCTGCAGTTGTCGGCGTCATTGTAATAATTGCCGCGCTGTCATCGCTGATAATCCTCACGGATCAGTCAAAGGATAAGATCAAGATAGGTGTGATGATAGGGCCCTCTTCGACCTTTTCGCATTCTACTGAGGTCAAGGCCGCCCTTGAGATGGCGGTCAACAGCATAAACAAATGGGGGGGCATAGGGCTCGAGGATGTCGAGCTGGTGATCAAGGAAACGTTGGCCGACAACGCATCAGTTTCGGCGGCGTTCGCCGAGATCGAGGAAACGCATCATCCGTTGTTCTATGTGACCATCGGATGCGAGCTGATCTCCTTACTCGGACCGCTGGTCGAAGACGCCAAAGTGCCATTGGTCGGCATGGGACTCGCGCCCGAGCTTACGGAGGGCTTCAATTGGACCTTCAGATTCTACGTCTCCGCGGACGGTGAGGCAGCAGTGGCGACTAACCTGCTCAGAAACTTGGAGGTAACCTCCTTGGGCGTCCTATACTCGATGAACCCTCACGGATGCGGCGTTAATGACGCCCTCGTTGATGAGTTCTCGGCTGCTGGGGGGGCGGTTGAATCTGACGGTTTCGAGAGCGAGGAGGATCTCTATGAGAGCATCTCGAACCTGTTGGACAACGAGGCGATTTTCGCCGTGGGCTCCTGCAGCGAAATCGGTCCGATGATATCAGATATCAAGAATCATAGCTATGAAGGACACATCCTCGTCGCCAGCTGTGGTTCTATACCGCAGATGTGGGAGCTTCCGCAGATGGAGGGCGTCTATGTGTCTGCCCCTCTCATATACAGAGAGGAGAACATCTACGCACGGGAGTTCATGGAGAGCTTTGAGAACACTTACGCCATCACTCCTACGCATCACGGAGCCGTCGCCTACGATATCTTGTACCTCGTGCAAGGACTCATGATAGATCATGATCTAACCAGAGAGAACCTCAAAGAGCAGCTGGACGGAGGTTTCATATTCTCAGGCGTGGTGGGCATACTCCGCATCGATGCCGGAGAACATGACTTCGACTTGTCCGTCTTCTCTGCCGTCATATCTGAGGGGGGATTGCGGTATCTCTGACTGCCGCCATCAAGCGCAAAGTCTCATCAAGTATTGGCATCAAACTGGCCGCCATCTTTTCGATAGTCTTCGTCATCTTCTCAGCGCTGGCAATATTCGCGATCGAGAAGGCTAGAGACTCCTTGGTAGCAACTGTTGGTGACAACTCAGTTCAGTTAGCGGAGTCCGTCGCCTCGTCGATAGCTTCGACTATCTACTCGAAGCGCCACGAAATGTGGGTCTATGGCAGCGAAGCATCGGTTCAGACCATATTGACGACCTCGAACGCGGAGTTCGACGCCATTCTTGACCGAGAAGCGTACATCGACACCATCGATCAGGAGTGGTCTTCCACTCCGGCAGACGAGACGACCCCTTTGATGGATCAGATTATGGAGAACAACATATCCATTGGCATTTCGGATCTGCTGATGCAGCATTACGTTCAGGAACACGGAGTATCGGTGTACAGCAGTGTTGCGGTCACGAACAAGTACGGCGTGGTAGTTGGTATGAAACCGCGTGTCGCGGAATACAGACATGACAACGCTCCTTGGTGGCCAGAAATCATCGAGAACGGATCGTACTTCGGGGATGTTGAGTTCGATCCTTGGTTGGACGTCCATGGCATAGGCATCGCGACCACACTGAGGAGCCCCGAAGGCGTCTTCTCCGGCGCTATCATTGGATTCGTCGACCTCGTATCCGTCGTTGAAGAAGCGGTCTACCTCGGCAGGCCGCATGAGACGACGACGCTTCGCATCATAAGAGATGACGGTCGAATGATATTCTCAGACAAAGTATTCCACATGTTCGAGGACGTCTCCGACGAGAAGTACTTCGAAGAGATTTCAGAGCCATGCGGCTACTTCATCTTGAACGATGATGGTATCGAGAAGCTGTTCTCCTACTCTCTGAGTTTGGGATTCCTCGCTTATCCAGGCAATGACTGGATCATCTTGGTCGACCATCAGACGGCGGAGGTTCTGAGCTCCGTAGACAACCTGAGAGCGAGCATCTTGGCAGTCGCCATCCCATTGCTCGGACTGTCGGTGCTGTCATCGTACGTCTTCGCCCGCTCGATCTCCAGGCGCGTGAGAAATGTTTCTGAGATTGCGCGGGAGTTCTCCACAGGCAAGCTTGACGTCAGAATCGGTTTCAAAGGGTCGGACGAGATAGATCAGCTGGGAAAGTCATTCAACGTAATGGCAGACGACCTGAGCGTTCTCTACTCCGACCTCGAGGGGAAGGTGGCAGAGCGCACGAAGGAGGTCGAACAGGCAAACAGAAAGCTTCGTCTTCTGGGATCCATAACAAGACACGATGCTCTGAACCAGGTATCAATCATCGCAGGTTGGGTGTCCCTCGCGGAGGAGACCGCCGAGGACAAGAAACTGCTGGAGACGCTGAGGAAGATCAAGGAGGCAGCTGTGAACCTGGAGACCAACCTGGAGTTCACCAGCTTGTACGAGAAGGTCGGCATCAAGAAACCGGAGTGGGTGCAGATGGATCGAGCGCTGACGCACAGCCTGTTCGGGATGGGTCCGCGCGAGTTCGAGATGATCAATGGTTTCGGGGACCTCCAGGTGTACTGCGACCCGATGATACAGAATGTCTTGAGAAATCTCGTCGACAACTCCATAAGGCACGGCGGCAAGATCAAGAGGATATCGTTCACCTACCGTGAGGGTCCCGAGGGCTTGACAATCGTCTGCGAAGACGACGGTGTCGGCGTTCCCCCGGAGAAGAAGGAGGGCTTGTTCGAGCCCAGCAGAACTGCTTCCGGGAGGAAGTCGTTCGGGCTGTACTTGTCAAAGGAGATACTGTCGATCACAGGAATAACTATCAGGGAGACTGGAGAGCCTGGCAAAGGAGCCAGGTTCGAGATGCACGTCCCCAAGGGCGGCTACAGATTCCAGCGTTCTGAAGAGGTATGATGGAACGAACGCCGCTCGATGGACAGGAAGTGGTTTCCGGAAAGGGTTTGGAACGGCCCACCGTTCAGGAACACGTGGTCACTTCTTCGGAATGTTGGCCTCAGCCTCTTCTACGATTGACGACAGTTCCTTCTTGATGTCGTCTGCGAGCGGTTCGACCTCATGAGTCTTCAGTATTTCCAAGGCCTTGTCCCGTGCGTGGTCAGCGGCGTTCTTGGACCCTCCAGCCTTCCAGTTCTTGTACGGTTGCCCGTCGGTCACCATCGGCTGCCACATCTCCCTGGCGTGGTCAATGGTGTGTTTCTTGCCCATGAAATGTCCTTCCTGTCCAACCGCCTCGATCGTATCGATTGCGAGCGTGTCATCGTTGACGGGCACGCCTTTGAGCATGTCGGCTATCATCGTGAACATCTCATGGTCTATAATGAGCTGCTCGTACGACAGAACCGTCCAGTTCTCCAGCATTCCTGGACCTGAGGTCATGTCTGCGCCTGAAAGGTACGCGATAAACGCGGAAAACGCCTTCTCGTAGCCCGCCTGCACATCGGGTACCTTGGAGCACGACCCCCAACCGCCTATGAAGATCGGTAAGTCGTAGTACTTCGCCATCTGGACATGGGCTGCTCGTACCATGTTCGCCGCGGGGAACAGTCCCTCCATCAACCCCGTCTGGACATCCATTGCCATAGGTTCAGAGCTGTAGCACAGAGGCGATCCCGGAGCTGCCAACTGCAGCACCGTGGCGCATGCGATGACCTGCGCGTTCCCTAGCAGCGTGGCACCCGCAGTCGTCATCGGCGCAGTGGCGCCGATCAGCGGCATCGCCATGAGAAGTGGCGGACACCCTGCCCTGCTGAACTCTATCGCCGCATCGGTCGTCTTGCCGAGCACGAGGGGCGATGTCGTGCATGTTAGGTTCGATATGATCGGACGTCTCTTGAGCTCCTTCTCGCCGCCCACTATCGCAGCGGCCATCTTCAGCTGGTAAACGGCCTCCTCGCGCTTGTAGGTCGACCCCGTCGTGTAATGCTTGGAGCAGTTGGCCATCGACTCCTCAAACTCGTGCACCGTGTGTGCGTGCTCCGGCACATCGAGCGGCGTCACGAGCGGGTTGTACATGTGCATCATCGGCAGGTAGTCTACGACCTTGGCCGACTCGCCCACGTCCTTCTTCGTCGACGGTCGTCTCTCGCCCGTCTCGAGATCTATCGTCGACAGGCCCACACCATCCGTGCATGCGTAGCAGTGTTTCCCGTCTAAGACGAAATCCTTCTTCGGGTCCCTCGCAGCGATCCTAACGGGACGCTTGCACTTCCTCATCTGCTCGTCGATGAGGTAATTCGGGATCCTGCAAACCTGGGTCTTCTCGTCTACCTCGGCTCCAGCCTCCTTCAGAAGGACCCTCGCCCTTTCGCTAACAACCTTGATTCCCAGCTTCTCCAGAAGGTGCAAGGAGTTGACGTGTATCGCCTCGGCACCGTCCTTCTCCATGACTTCCAGCAACTTCATGCCGAACAGCCCTCGGGGCATGCTCTTTGCCGCCATGCCGCTCACGCCCCCTTGCCGACAAGCTGCTTGGCAGTGTCGACGGACGTCCCCGCATCGGCCGAGTAGGTCGCTCCGATCTCCTTCGCCCACTCCTCGGTCACCGCAGCGCCTCCTATCATCACGGGCGCTTCGACGCCCGCTCCGCGGAGCGCCTCTACGACCTCCTTCTGCATGCCGACGGTGGTGGTCATCAGCGACGACGCCCCTACGATGCCAGCTCCGACCTCCTTCGACTTGTCGACGAAAAGATCGTTCGCCGCGTCCTTGCCTATGTCGTGGACCTCGAAGCCACCGGCCTCGAGCATTATCTTCACGAGGTTCTTGCCGATGTCGTGAATGTCGCCCGCCACGGTCCCTATGACTACCTGAGCGACAACGTTACGCTTGCTAGCCGCCTTCTTGAGTTCGGGCTCTAACACCTTGATCGCCCCTCCCATGATCTCCGCTGCGTAGATCAGCTCGACGACGAACATCTCCTTCCTCGCGAACTTCTCCCCCACTTCTCGAATGCCCTTTGCGAGGCCTTCCTCTATCGCGGCCACGGGGTCTACACCCGCTGCGACCGCTTTGCGCGCAGCCTCTACAGCAGCTTCCTCCTGAAGTGTCTT
>CP070736.1:1191301-1199796 GCA_020347645.1 Methanobacteriota archaeon
GTCTCTTGAACATCCGGGTCTCATGTTTGTTCCAGGCGACGACATTGTCATTCCGGTCAACGACAGAAAACTCGACAGGAAGAGTCTCAAGGACGGCTTCGAGAGCATACTTATCCAGCACGCCTTTCATATTCGAACCCTTGACAGACATCTGCAACCGTGTATATGGTAATTCCTTAGAACGATGAGGCGAGAAGTGTTGCGAGTCAGGCGATGTTACTCAAGGCGCAGCCTTTGGACCGGGCCGAATGAACGAATGTCAATCGGGACCGGGGACGGAAGATTGGCATCTTCTCGATCTCGTCTCTGCCTCCGCCCCTATGGCCTTTTCTCTGAAGTTCCTGTTTGAACATAAATACACCCTCCATAATTAAAATGTGCGAGGGCCCGGATATTGACCTGGAATTTACTGGTGTTTAAAGGTCGGAGCTTGAAGATTCAAGGTGGAGTTATTCACCGGTATGAAATCCACTCCTGCTGAGGAACCTCCAATCTGCATCTTCTCGCCTATATCCATGACGACTCGTTCAATTCGTATCAGATTGACCCTCATTCAGAGCAAGAAGCGGGCATCGGCATACGGCCCGTCCTTATCGGTCACCTGTACTAGGATGCTGGATGGTGTCTGTGAAATATTCGCATCGCCGTCAATACCCCAAATCAGATGACCATCCGTGTTATTGGCCAACACGTGCCATATCGTATAGCCACTTCTATTCGATGCATACACATGAGCACAATCGCCGTCCTGATCCGGATCCTCAATTGTGATGCTGTAACACCAGACGCCATTCTCATCTATCGGGAAGAACGTGATTCCTAGCACCCTCGGAAGCGGAGGACGTTCCGAAGGCAGGTTTATGCTTCCCTGAACATGAACATACGCGTAGGTTGCCGGAGACTCAAAGCCGTCGAACGTGCAGTTTAGGTAGACGTCAACTCCATAGTCTCCCGCGGTATATCCCTGAAGGGACAAACGTTCCTGCACGCTCCAGGTGCCATTTGAGCTATAGATCAGTGCCCCGTTTGATCCCCACCCGCAGACGTACTCCCTTGTGACAGCATTGGAGAAACGGATCTCAAGTTCCGCACCTGTGCACCTCTGAAGGCGATCATCTGTCGAATTGAGCCATATCCAAGGATAATATGATCCAGACTCAATGCCCCAGGAGTCTATTGAGAGAGGTGATATCGTGATATCGTCTTCATTGTCTCGGATGAAGAAATAGGAACCAACCAATGATAGGACTACAATAACAGTCAACGCCAGAGCCACGTATTTCCTTTGTTTGGAGGACACCGTCACCAGCCACTCCGAATCCTGAATGAGGTTATATGTCTGAAGATGAATATGAAACTGCTCAAATGCATGAGTTACTTGTCGCGACACGAGCATGCCCGGATAGTGACCCGAAATCTACCGGTGTTTAAATGTCGGAGCTTGAAGAGTATAGGTGGTATTCTCTACCGGTAAGGAATGATTCAGGCGGCATCATTTCTTGACCTTGACATATGCCGAGTGTTCCTTGAGATATCGTCTGAAGAACCACTGAATGAACGTGCTGTCATTCTCCTTCACTTGCGACCGCTCAAGCGCATTGTAGTAACCCCGACGACCTTCGTAGGTGATGTTCAGAAGGGGGAAACCGTATCGGTGCAACACGAAGTTCATCAGGAGGCGACTCATCCTGCCGTTCCCGTCGGCAAAAGGGTGAATCGTGACGAACCTCAGATGAACCCCAGCAGCCAACTCGACCGGATGCATGGAGCACTTGTTTCGATCGTACCAACGGAAGAACTCCTTGAGCAATGGCTGGATCTCCACAGGGCTAGGGGGCATGAATCTGCTCCCAGAGATTGCCACCTGGTGAGTTCGGACTCTGCCTGCGAAGTCGGGCTTGGTCTCATCAAACAGCGTCTTGTGCCACATAAGGATTGTCTGCATGGACAGGTCCTTCTTATGTCGCAACATCTCCTGGAAGACCTTGTCGTGGGCCTCAGCCTCCCTGATGTCCTCGATGGGCTTCTGGCTTGGACTGAGCCCTTTCTCCAATAGATCGGCAGTCTCGCGATATGTGAGCTTCGATCCTTCGATACGGTTCGTGTCATAGGTGAACTTAACAGAGAATTGACGATCGCGCTTCTTCGAAGCGCTAGGAGGCAGCGTACGCTTCTCCTTCTGATAGTTCAGGTGAACTTGATCCAGTAACGGATACCATCGTTCCCTGTAGATCTCCGTGAGGAAGTCCCTCTTCGCGGCTTCGACATCTGATGGCAACTTTGCCCCCAGGTACCTCTCACGAGCCTGAACGCCAGACGGAGTTCTCACAGTGTGTTGGAGATAGTAGTACCCTCTACCTTCGACTACCTTCTTCTTGACGACGACCACGACATTTCATACCCTTACATATGCTTAAGGTTTTCGATTACATTCAATATGTAAGGGTATAACATGTGCTTTGGGATATTCAATTCTAGACGGCCGGATCCGCGTCGACACCGCATATATATGATACAATTGATTTAAAATGTGCGAGAGCCCGGATATTGACCCGGAATTTGATGGTAATTAAAGGTTGGAGCTTGAAGATTCAAGGTCGAATTCTTTGCCGGTGAGAAATCTCCAGCCTGCTCTGAGAGGTCTACGTCGAACTCCCTTTCATCTTCTTGGCTTTCCGTCTAAATCATAGTGTCTCCGCTTCAGCCAAAGGGATACACTGACAAGGCTGATCAATACAGGCACTTCCATCAGGGGCCCTATCACCGCGGTAAACGCCTCGGTCGAGGCAATTCCGAAGGTCGCCACTGCAACTGCAATCGCTAGTTCGAAGTTATTGCTGGCAGCGGTGAACGATTGAGTAGCACCCTGGCCATATGTGAATCCAAGCTTATAAGAGAGGCCAAAACTCAGGAAGAACATCAGAAGGAAGTATACGAGAAGGGGAAGTGCTACTCGCAAAACATCCAGAGGCTGATCGACAATCTTCTCACCCTGCAACGAGAACATCACTACAATCGTGAACAGCAACCCGATCAGCGCCAAAGGGCTGATCTTCGGAGCGAAGACGGTATCGAACCATATCCTGCCCTTCCTGCGCGCAACGAAGAGCCAAGTCGCGACGCCCGCGACAAACGGTATGCCCAGGAAGATCAGCACATTCTTCGCAATCTCGGCCATGGTTATGTCAACGACAACTCCCTCTGAGGACGGAGACATTACCGGCGTCATGACAGTTATGAACACATAGGCAAGAACCGAGTACATCACGATCTGGAAGACAGAATTCAGGGCAACAAGCACAGCGCAGTACTCACAATCACCGTTCGCAAGCATGTTCCAAACGAGAACCATTGCGATGCATCTAGCGAGGCCGATGAGTATCAGACCATTCCTGAATGCAGAGTCCTCCGGGCTGGGGAAGAATATCCACGCCACAATGAACATCACGACTGGACCAACCGCCCAATTCAGCACAAGTGACGTGCTCAACATCTTCTTCGCTCCCCGAAGTCTGCCAAGCTCATCGTATCTAACCTTGGCCAAAGGCGGGTACATCATCACGAGGAGGCCGACTGCGATCGGGAGCGACACGTCGAACACCCTTACAGAATCCAGCGACTCGGCTACTTCGGGAAATGCGTGGCCGAGACCGACACCCAGGGCCATAGCCAAGAAGATCCAAACCGTCAGAAATTCATCAAGGAACGAGAGCTTCGCTCGTTCCGCTGATTCGCACTCCTGGCCCTGTGACTCGATCCCTGTTGTCAATTTGCCCGACAGGTGAATGCCATCGGAGTTTAGGTATCTTTGCGGGGGAGTAGTCGTCTGAGCGATGAGGATGCCACCATCCGCCTCCATGGCCGTCTCTCAGGGATGAATACCTTCGGAACCCACGAGCAAGAAAGGTTAACCTATAGTAACGCCGTTATCTGCATTCCTCGATTGTGGTTCGAGGAGGAGTGAAGACTAGACAAATGGACGATACTGACAAGAAGCTACTGCAGTTGATATCTGAAGATCCCAGGATTCCTCTCAAGGAACTCGCGAAGAGACTCGGGACCTCAAGGCAGACTGTCAACAGGAGGCTCCAAGTCCTGACGAGGCTGGGTACATTCAAGTGCATCAGGGCTAAGATTTCCTACGGTTACTATGGAGACTTGACCTTCCCTGTTGTTTGGGGTATATCAAAAGCCGCATCGATCGATAATACCTTGGACAGACTAGGGGAGAACGAATCCACTTTTGCCGCTGCCGTCCTTGGAGGAGGGGTCCTATTGGTCTTCGGATGTCTCAGAGAGGTATCCGAGCTCGAACGGTATGTCGGTTCCGTCAAGCGAGTCGCAGACATGCCTGAGGCTACGGTGGGTTTGCTCTCTTATCATGATGGCGTGAATTTCGACTGTTGGTCGGAGGGAGCGACGCTCAGTAGGAGCTGCAAGCAACTTTCATCTCTCGACCTGAAGATAATCGCCGCGCTCCATGACGACCCGCGCAAACCGGTCAAGATTATAGCTGACGTCGTCGGAGTCTCGACCAAGACTGTCAGGCGACACATCGAGCGCATGAGATCGGAGGGGTCGTTGGATTTTCGCATTCCTGTTGACTTCCCGCCTGGCGAGAGTTTCTTCACGTTGTTGTTCATCAATCTCAGGAGTGGTGCTGACAAAGTCAAAATCGGCAGAAGAATCCTTTCAAGATACCCGCAGTGCGTGCTAATCGCCAGACCATTCATCAACATCCCAGACTTCGTTCGCGTGCTTCTCAGATCAGAGAAGATGAGCGAAATACGCCGGATCATCAAAGAGGTCAGTGAAGATGATGATGTTGTGTCTGTTAAACCGAATCTCATCTACTTCTGGCGTGAATATGAAACAACCTGGCATAACAAAATGCTTCGAACGCTCGCGCGGACGCCAGGAGGGGCTGTAGCGGACCTCACCGAATCCGGGCTAGGAAGTGACGACCATGGCTAGGAGACTGGCCCAGATACCTTCGTGAGAAGGTTGTCTCATCAGTCAAGCGCTGCTTGACCGAATGGTCAGCGTTTGTTCTTCAGGTTGTCCACCACTTGACTCCTCCACATGACATGAACTGTCAATACCATTGACTATGTCCCGCGTGGCGGGCACAACGAAGCCTCGAAGCGTGGTCCGAGGAGGAGGTGATTGAATGAAGACGATGCATTTGCTGTTGGCGAGTATTGCCATAGCAATGACTCCAATTGTCGCAAGAGAAGAACTCCAGAGAAGGTGGCCCTCCCATGGTAGCTTGAGAGACAGAACAAGAATGACCATTGGAGCCATGAATTCAAAGAAGAGCAAGCACCCGTCCGGAAGCCAATCGAGTATCAGAAAGTTCCCACTCGAATCGAGGGCGGAAGAGCCAGCACATTCTTGAGAACTCCTGGCAGAAACTCATGAATCGGTGGGCAGGACGTATGACAATCATGGTTTTCCTGCCCTTCCGCCCCTATGACCTTTTCCAACGAGTGCGCTCCGAGAGTTTTCGCTCAAGGATTTCAAGAATCCACTGGCAACCATACGCCTTCGACACTGATAATGACGATTCATTCCCTCGTGTCAGCAAGGGCAAGGGAAGGTATATGTATGGCGCAAACGGTGAGATTCTATTGTGGTTCGAATGACCAAGAGAATGAGGATTTCTGGCTTAATCGCCGTGTGGTTCTTTCTACCTCTAGCGGGAGCTTTTCTATCAACAACCCCTGCAGAAGCAGATCAAGCTTACACGCCACACGACGTGATTCAGATAGATGGTGATTCCAACTTTGTCGCCGAGAACGGCATCACCGGAGGACAGGGTACTGCGGAAGACCCATTCATGATCGAAGGCTGGGTCATTAACGCCTCCTTGGCCGCTGGATCTGCCGGGGGCATAGTAATCAGCAACACAGATGCCCATTTCAAGATCAGCAAAGTGCGTGTCGAACTCGGAGGAGCGCTGTACGACGGGATCTGGCTGTCAAACGTCAGAAATGGATGGATCGAAGACTCAGTCTTGGTCGACAACTATGATGGGATTACTCTCAATTCCACGGCCGGTCTAACCATCAAGAACAACACTCTCATGAACAACTCCTTCTCCGGTGTTCATGCAGAGGCTTCCGAATACGTCAATATTGAGCTCAACGAAATCAACGGGTCGAGACACGGCGTGCACGCTCGCTATTGTGAGCAGTTCCAGATAACGGACAATGCCATATCCGACAATGAGTACGGAGTGTACATGAACTGCACGTCGAAGTCATCGATCTCAGGAAATAACGTAACGAGGAATCACTACGGAGTCTATCTTACGGAGTGCGCTGACATAGACCTAGGTCTCAACTCGCTAGCCGACAACGACGTGCCAGTTTACGATAGCGGCAGTCCGAATGGGGATGATGAAACGGACTCATCCTTTATCTGGAGCGCGTTGATTGCAGCATTTGCAGCAGCCGTGATTATTGTTTATGTTGCTGTGGTCATTCTTTCAAGACGCGGAAAGAGGCTCGGGTAACTGCAACTGTGAGAATGTCGGTCGGCACTTGACTAAGTCTCCATAACGAAGAGTCTCAGCAATCATAAAGAGTCCTCCACTGTCCGCCCCTATTGCCTCTTCTCAAGAATACACACACGAGAGCCGAAGATGCAGATTGGCTTTAAGTTCGGTTCAGCTGCGAAGTGTAAATAGGAAATCACAAGGCCGATCTGGCACGTGGTAATTGATGACTCCCCTCCTCCCCACAAAGGAGAAGAGGTTGGGCATCACCCGCCTATATCTTCTATATCCCTTAGGGGATCAGGACGGGGAGTCTCCCGCCCCTATGGCCTTTTCTCTGGTGTTCCTGTTTGAACATAAATCCATTACATTGGATTAAAATGTGCGAGGGCCCGGATATTGACCCGGAATTTGCTGGTGTTTAAAGGTCGGAGCTTGAAGAGTATAGGTCGAATTATTTGAGGGTAAAGAATATGGAGATGGCTGTGGAGACATGGGTCCAGACTATCCGCAGTAGGGTACCATAAGAGGATAACGATCCTCCGCGGGAGTCCCGCTGAGATATGTATAGATGACAAGCGGGGTATCACCAATTCCGTCTCCTCCCGAAGTGTCCTGCAAATGCCCGCAATAGATGTCTATGCCATTGTAGTCGAAGTAGTAGTTCCCTCCGTCGGGATAGCCGTTATCCCAGGAATTCAACCAGCCCTGTTCGTCGAGAACTCCTCCAGCATGGTATTGAGAGTCCAGGGGGTCGGAGAGCATGACGCCTCCAGACCAGTACGAGCTGAATATGTTGTTGTGGTAGACCTGGCAACCCCTTGCCCCCCTCAGGGTGATGGCGCCGTAGCAGTTACTGATGTTGTTTCTGGTAATAGTGCAGTTCGTCACGGAGTTTCCAAGCTCAATGGCGTGATAGCTGCAGTTGTCGATTGTGTTCTTGTCGACGGTTACGTTATGTACTGAGTCGAGGAAGAGCCCCCTTCCTCCAGTAACTGAATAGTGTTTCACCGAGTTACCCACGACCGCACATTCTGCAGATCCTGTATGGACAGTAATTGACTGACACACGTTGGAGTCGATTAGACAGTTCAGACCATTCCCCACCGTGATTGTCCCCCTCTCGAATCTGTTGTTGGTGATGACTGAGTCCCTGCAACCATCCAACGTTAGAGTCAGATTCACATTGTTTGCCACGGAGAAATCAGTGCAGCCGGTCATCGAAACTTTGCCTCCGTTGCTGTGGCATACGCTGTACCGAGTGCCGTTTACAATGGTGGTTGACAGTCGGTTATCACAGAGCGTGAAGTCGTGACAATCACTGATGACACAGCCTCCGCTCGAGTAACTGCCTTCAACCGAGAAGTTCGTTGCATTTGATATCCTTATGCCGATTTCAGTAAAAACAAGACATCCGGAGGAGTAGGAGTACTCAAATGTCGAATCCCTGAGCACGAACGCCAGAGTCGTGTTCGAAATCTCGATCGTAGTCTGTTTATAGTAGCTAGCCTCTGGAAACGAAATGATGTATGGGTCCAACAGGCTACCAACACCCGAGACGATCCCATTCTCGGAGGTGAAGTTCTCGTTTCCATCAATGAGAACCCTTGTCACCTCCGAGCGGTGGTAGATGTACTCTTCATCGAGTTGAGTCAATGAATGAATCGCATAAGCCGTCCAGGCGGAGAGTGTGAGAATAATCGCTATGAGGACTACGCCCAGCTTCCACTTCTCCTCCATACACACCTCCTAGTGAATCCCGCTGCCAGACCTAGCTACAATAGTACCCACTTCAGTCTCATTTCCCTCGAACCTTCTCGATATAACTCAATAGCCACTTATATAGCTGGCTAATCCGTTGACAATCAAGTCAACGCAATTCAGACCTGAATTCATCTCTCCGGCTCTACAGCTCAATCTCCCAGGTTCCTGTTCTAACATAAATCCATCATACGGAATTAAAATGTGCGAGGGCCCGGATATTGACCCGGAATTT
>CP070736.1:1199896-1208251 GCA_020347645.1 Methanobacteriota archaeon
GCTCCGAGCCAACAGGGCCTTCGCAACCCCTTTCCCTCTCCAGGAAGGCGCGACAAAGACGCGCTCTGTGTGTCCTCTCGTTCTCCCGAAAGTTCGGTTTTCCTCCCGATCTATAAAGCTCTGGACGCTTCCAACAACATTGTCGCCGTCCCATGCAATCTGCCATAGGTCCGGTTCGAACTGAGGGCCTTTGAGCCACTGTCTGTAATGTTCTTCGTCCCACTGCTCGGCGTCTGTCCACGGCTGGCCAACGAAGGCATCCCTTGAAGCGTCCCAGACCTTGCGGTAATCCTCCTCAGTTATCTTCCGCACTGTAAGTTCATCGGGGAGAGGTGCATCCGGTATTTCTTCCAGGTGCGGTCTTACCATCTCGAGCACATGCCATTTCTCCTCGTAGCCCTCTGACGAGAGTATTCTCTGCCAGTCGTTAGGGCTGTTCAATGCCCATGATTGGAACACGACCTTTTCCAGTGGAGGTCTGTGGCTTACGGCCTCTCTCAGCTTCTTCTCGTTGTACCTCAGGAGCGCTTCGCGGAGCCCTTCGCCCCTGAACTCGGGCAGGACGTGAACGTACTGATGACATTTGAGCTGTTGATCGGACTTCTCCTCGAGAAAAGCCTCGGCATAGGCCACCATCCTGCCGTGGACCTCGCAAATCAGGAGTGTCTTCGATGGATCCCTCTCCGGATCTTCCTCATATGTGTTCTGCAGATCCTCCGGCGTCGTCATAAACTCGAAGTTGTCTGCCTTCCAACTCTCGATGGCGACTCTGGACATGTCGATGAAGTCCTTCTCTCCAGCGAATCGTCTCAAGCAGATGTTCGCGGTTTTCTCGCCTGGCGAAAAGTCTATGTCGATAACGTCATTATCTTGTCCGATCATTCTGACCACTCTGAGCCGGTTCGATGCGCCGAGCCAACGGCAGTCGGCATGAATGCTATCTCTTTTAAACCTGTGCACGAAAGAAGCAGGCTAGAAACCTCAAGTGAGATACGTCATGCATGCGATTGACCCTAGGCCATTCATCCCAGTCTAAAACCGATAGACTCCAATTGAAATGTTCCCTCGTGGAATTGGATTTTGGCCAGCATGATCAGTTTGAATCCGGCCCGCAAATCACGAATCATGGATTCGTCTTCGTGCGCCTCCTCCACGCGGCGAGCACCACTACCAGCAGCAACGAGAGCACGGGCACGAGGACGATGCTGAACTCTGGTATGACCTCCACGACCTCCACCGTCGCCGTGGCGTAGTCGGTGAGTCCATCGGAGTCGCGAACCTCAAGCTTCACGGTGTAGGTCCCGGGGGCCGCGTACTGGTGCGTGGCAGTCTTCTCCGTTGTCCAGTCAGTGTCCCAGACCCCATCGTTCTCCCAGTCCCAACGAACTTCAAGAACCTCCCCGGGATCCTTGAAGTCCGAGCTAGCTGACGCGTTCACCTCGAAAGAAGTGACGATGTCGCCAATGAGAGGATACACTGTAAACGAAGCGACCGGGGGAGAGCCGTCATATGCGCATCGAGCATCCACCGTCGATGGCGGGTCCTCCTGGTTGCTGGAGTCGTCGACCGCAATCGAGTAGAACTCGTAGTATCCGTTGCCCTCAGGGAAATCGAAAGACCATTCCCACGGGGAAACGGAGTCGGTGCCGAATTCAGTCCATGCTCCCCATGTGGAGTTGTCGATGCTGTGTCTGTACCACAGGCTCACTTCCGAAACCGTTCCGGAATCGTCCGATGCCTCGGCGCTAACCGTCATAGGAGCACTAACCGTCCAATACGATATCGGAGCAGTGACACATGAGCTTGGAGGGACATCGTCGCCCTCTTCTACCTCAACAGACCACGTGTGGGAGACCGTCTCGTCTCCATCCCACACGTCAACCTTCACACTGTGCGAACCAGCATCTTCGTATCCAGGTGCATATTCTACGGATGTGACATCCTTTGCAAATGGAGTATTGTCGACGTACCACGAGTACGAGAGAGCATTGCCGTCAGGGTCTGTCGCATCCACTGAGAACTCTAGGCTGTCGCCCTCTGTCATGGTCTGTTCGCCTATTGGGCTGTAGGTGACAATTGAGGGTGGCGAGTTGTGGAAGTCGAAATAGGGGTTATACGCATTCAGAAACTCATCCCAATGAGTGACCGTCGCAAATTCAACTCCGCCCGACTCATATGCTGAATCATACATATGGGCATAGGGGAAATAGATCATCATACCCTCGGCCCTGACAATGCTCTGCTCGCCTGGCATGTCCCAATGACCCTCGGCAAACACTGAGGCATTGACTCCAGCCATTATGTCTGAAGCCAAGGATTTGGCCGTCTCAGAAGGCAAGTACTGAGACACCTTCCAAGCTAGATCATGAAGGTCGACGTAGTGGGTCTCGAAGTGCTGTGCTTCAAACCAGCAGAGCCAGATGTAATTCACGTACTTGAGTGTGTTTCCTGCAAGTTCGCTTGACAATGCGTCAACAGAGTCAATGATAGCAGAGACTTCCGACAGATTGGCCGCCGACTGCGTCACATCCGCCTCAAGGTATCCTGGCTCAGGTGCGGAATCATATGAATCAACGAAATCGGATACGATCTGCTGGCATAGTTCGGCTGCGGTCATTTGAGGATTGAACACCAAGGAGGATAGTGTAAGATCATAGTTCGCTCCTGTGTTAGGCTCTTGCATTTCAGAAGCAACCATATTTGCGCAGTAGTCCGACAACTCGCATGCGACTTCAATTGATGCCATGTTGCATGCATCGAGCCAGACGATATCGAGTTTTGAGAGGTCGTTCGTGGACACAATCGTCGACAAAGACTCATTCAGCTCAGGCATTGTGAGGGAGTCGCCCCAAGGGGACGGGGTGTCATCCCAGCACACGCCCTCCCAGGAAGCACCATGGTCCCACAAGACGAGCGCATAGCGATGAGCGGGGAACCACTGGATTGCCATATTGCCGAAGTCGATCAACGTCTGGGAAGATCCCATATTGACTTCGCCAAGGCTCTCGAAGCTATTTCCCACCTCTGGCGTCATCCCCTGCGTCACCAAGAAACGCTCACATCCAGTCCAGTCTCCGTAGCTTCCATCATAACCGGAGATGCGGTCGAACTGAACCACGATATTCACATCATCGGTGGATCCAACCTCGGACATCTCCATGAAATCCACAATTGCCTCAGTCTCAAGGTTGTTATCGCCATCGAGATAGATCATAATCGTCCACTCGGCAGTTGCGTACGCAAACAGCAGATAATCGCCAGCTCCGGAGAAAGCGTACACCTCAATGTAGTACCACCCTGTGTATGTTGCATTTAAGAAGACTTCCTCAAAGTACTCATCAGTTCCGGGATTGTCAGTCTCTGACTTGTTTCGAAGGTCATACGATTCATCATACAGATACAAATCAAAATCTTGACCATAGGGCACAGCGACGATGACGTCAACGACGTCCCCTGCCTCCAGGTATATCTTGAAGTAATCTGACAAGTCGTCGGACTCGTCTAATGACTCAGTGATGACGTCGTTGTTCTTCACTTCCACCGCCTCAGAGAAGTCGTTGTTGCTATCGGGTGTAGCCAAGACAGACGATAGGACGGAGATCAAGAAGAGCGAGGTCACGGCTGCTACAAGCGTCTTGATGGTGCACACTTCTCTCATCGGAATACCCACGTCATACCGGATTGGCGAGACAGACAAAAAGGTTGTGGGGATGGAAAGAGCGATAAAGAGGTTCATATCCCGGTGCAAAAGCCCTCTGATTGAAAACGAGCTAGTCATCGCGATTCGAATCCGGCTCAAGGAAAAGCCAAAATGGGCGAATGTAATACTCGAATTGGAGATTCCATGATTACTTTGCGCGATGTCGTCCACATCAACGCCTCACCTGAGGACATTTTCGAATGGCTTGAGAATCTGGACAAGAATTACAGAGAATGGCATCATGATCACGTCAAATGGGAATTCCTCAATGGATTTCGCGAGGGCTGCAGATGCTATTGCGAGGAGTCTCTCCACGGTAAGCTGCACAAGATGAAGGGGAGAATAACTAATCTGAGGAAGGACAGACTTGTGGAATTCAAGTTCAGCTTCCCGACTTCTCTTGTTTGCCCTGGGGGTTCGTTTATCATCGAGCCTGATGGGAGGGGCAGCACTTTCACAGCGACGCTCTCTTTCCGATTCGCGAGCCTCCTCTCGAGGTTTGCCAAGAAGAGAATAGATTCCGTGAAAGACCACATGAAGGAGGAAGGCCAGAACCTTAAGAAGATCTTGGAGGGGTCATAACCCAGTGTAACGACGCACTATTTGATTGTCGGCCAGCCATTCCGATTCACAGTCGATAGTTCAATCCAACCATTCATGCTTGTGATTGAGGCCAGCCCAGCACTGAGGGGTTGAATCCTGCTGGTCGTATCGATGAGCACACGTTACTTCCAATAGCTGTTAACCAGGGCTAGAAAGGAGCCCCAGCCGGTTTCGATGGCGAAAGCAGTGTCGCTGTATGTCAGGCCGTAGTCTTCGTACTCGTGACCCAAGCCGAACCATAGCGTGATCCCTGCCAAGGGACCTGTGCTCCCCCAACTCTGAGAGACGATACCTATGTCCACCGCCGACATGAGTCCTATGGAAGCGTCCTTCAATTCCTGATCCGTGATGTGTCTGTCTGTGAGCAGGTATTCTACAAACCTCTCGATGTCGACGTTGTAGTAATCCACTACCATCTCCGAATCCCTGAATGCTCGCAAGTACTCCTTCCAGTACTTGTCCACATCTGCCTGCATCGCGTTCATCCAGGTTTTGAACTCGTTCAGCACAACACCTCCAAGCACGGTCACGCTCACCGCCTGGAGGTCAATCCAGTTTATCATGCCTTTTCCCTGGCCGGTGCTGTAGTATTCGTCCCAACCCTGGACCATGTCCTCCGCGACTTCCTCCTTCGTCAGGTAAGGGTCAGCTGCCAGAGGAGAAAACATCAGATCATACGGGTATCCCGTATACGGAGCTTGGCCTTCCGAGCCAACAACCACGCCCACGAGTCCAGTGGTGTATACCTCGTAGACTACCTCGATGCTCGCCATCATGCAGCAATCAAATCCGAGGATGTCTATGTAAGTCCCTGCCGTTGATATCCCTGTTGAGACTTCATCGATTGTCAGATGATCATCGTCTGTGTCATCCCAACAGACTCCATGCCATCCTCCGCCGTGATCCCACAGCATAACCGCAAGATGGTGTGATGGGTAGCTCAATGTGACCGTCTGTATGAACCATTTGAGGGTATCAGGATGGCCGAAGTTCTGCTCAGGCTCAGTATCAACCACGGTCGCAACGCCACCGGAATACTCAATCAATTCAGTTCCTGAGATCGCGAACCTATCCACTGCCGCAACAACCGAGATCTTTTCGTTTGCCGGTATTCCCAATAGTGCGGGACTTGTGTACCTGTCCCATGCGTCTTCGAGCTGCGTATCGTCCACATCTCCATATACTGCAATCGTCCATTCATCCGAATCTGCAAGAATCTCGGATCGAGCGTGCGTCCCGATGAAGAGGCTTGATACGAGCATTATGAAGACTATATTCACGGTTGTCCCTGTTCTGAGTACTTTCACTGACACGTCCCCATTCCCCCTCGAGTAGTAGCGAATGAAACAACATTCTTGTATATGAACATATCAAGAGTTCTTATGCCCCTGTGTCTCGGATTCATGGATTCATGATTGACTGTCCAGAGACTCATCGCTACCTCGTGAACAAGGACCTCCTTTCCGAGAAAGCGCCCGAAAGGGAGATCTACAAGGAGTTCAGCTCGGTGCTAGAATCGCGAAATTGAAATTTGGCCAGCCGATCATGTATGAATCGACTCTCGATGCGCCGTGGTGTGAGGCTAGAGAGATAGAGAGCAGAGACGACTCGAGCACTTCAAACTGCACCCTGAAGTCTGACCTAAAACCGACATCTCAGTCATAGAGAACTATGAACAGACGTCATCGATGATTGCGACCGCTTCCAGCCAAGCCCATTCCAGCTTCAGTAAATCCACTTCGATCCATGGCATCAACTCGCCGCGTCTAATCTCATCAAGAGCGGTCATCGCCTGCTGTTTCGTCAACGTCCCATCTCTCAGTCCAGCGTAGATCCAATGCACATTGACATAGTACTGCTGCTGATCGAAATCATCCCCCCAGTACATTTCGTCGTTGATCATCCATCCCATGGTGGCTGCGTAGGTATCAGGGCTGAAGAGGTGACCCCATTCCATAGTATAGACGCTAGCCAGTGAGTTCAAAGCTTGTTGAAGCCCGATGCCTGTTTCGAGCACTTGTATTGTACGATCAATGCAGCTCAGATCGTGCACATGCTGTTCAGGTCTCAGGAACACGTCCCATGACGCCATCTTACCGCCCATGCCAACAGTCCAGGAGGTGACTATTCTCCTTGCGTCTATCAGAGCTCCATTCAGAGCGTCAGCCTCAGCCCTGATTGCAGCCCTCTCCTCTGGCTTAGCGGATGCATATGCCGCTTCCAACTCAATCGAACGAAGATTGGCTGTAACAACTGCCGACTTCAAACTATCCAAAGCGGACTGCGCCGCCTCAAACTCATCATCCATGTAGGGAAGAGTAGCCGCTTCAGACCGAAGGAATTCCTCTGCCCAGCTCAGCGTCGGCAACAGATTAAGTGGCAGTACGATGGCATTGGCCGCACGAGTTGCCATGACAGTGTAGAGCCGCAGCACTAGATCGACGGGTTCCTCGTCGGCTAAATCATAGTTATCGAGCTGGGTGTGGTATATTACATCCATGTTGTCCGTCCACCATATCTCCGCCGCGGAACCTCCCCCAATTGAGCCATATGACCATGCATCGGTCCACGACCAAACCGGATTGTAGATGTTGATCTGTCCGAGTTCACCGAGATCGTACGTTGCCTCAGTTATGAAGTCATTGATTTCCCACGTGCTCTCCACCCAATAGACGCCTGAATCCGTCTTAAGGGATACGCCGTCAAGGTTCAGCGCAACTACCAATCCCTCCATAACTTCTGGATGGGCACGGACGAACTCGTACGAGCCGATCAGAGAGTTGTACCAAGTATCGGCAGGTCCTCCGGCCTCTTCGCACCCCACGGAGATGAAAACGATGGTCCGCTCGTTCACGAACATTCCTGTCTCTCTTGCCTCGGAAAAGACGCGCGCATACTCGAGAACGCAAGCGACGCCGCTCTGCGTGTCCCAAGCTCCGTCCCAGAAGGTATCCATGTGGGACGAGAACAGTATGTATTCGTCGGGATGGGTTGTTCCTTCCAGATAGCCAATCACATTCACTGACTCACCAGAGCCGTATGGAGCGGCATCAAAGGCGTTCGCTTCACCTTCGAGAGCGAGAACCACTTCTCCATTCTGCAACAATTCAATGATATGCGTCGCAGAGCTTACGGAAATGGCGAAATACGGAAGCGGGCCGCCTATGACATTTTGCTTTATGCCGTCGGGGTGAACGGTATGGCCATACATGGTGCTGGTATAGCCATAGGAAACGACGGCAGAGGCGCCGTGCCTTGAAACCTCTTCAATCACTACATTCGGCCATGCTGTGACGCTATCGTCCCTCTCCACAAGGGCTATTGAACCGTCAAGGCCTCCAATCTCATCGAGCTCGGCGACGGTTCCCAGACCGACATCAATCACCGGGGCAATCAGAGTAAGTCCGTCGTCCTCAGTGCCAAACGAGTACTGCTTTCCGTACCAAGTTCCCCAGACGCCGAAGCAGAAGCTCGATATAGCGCAAGGCACTTCCTCACCATCGAACGAATCGGCATTTTCACGCTCCTGCGCTGATGCGATAGTGATGCGGTCTCCGCAATGAGTCCACGAGGTAGTCGGAAAGCTCTCGATTTCGACAGTGTCCAAGGGCAGCTCTCTCATCCTCTCGTAAACCCATTCCTGGGCGGCAATCTCCACAGGACCTCCCGAGGCCTTCTCGCCCATTTCGCAGAGCGTCTCCAGGTCTGCCATCGCTCGGCCTACGTCCAACTTCCCCAAGAGAGCGATCTCCTCAGTGCTAAGAGCGTGATATGAACCTTGTCCAACGGCGGACTGATCACACACTACAGGCGTCGAAACTATCAGAACCAAAGCTGTAGTTAGCAGCAAACCGATCGACCTTCCAATCATACTGACTCCCCCCGAAGCTGCCCAGGAAATGACGAAGTCGGTATTAATTCTTGCCGCGGAAAGATCGCCTCGAATTCCATCCCAGTCTCGCATAGAAATGCCGATCAGGGTACCGAGAAACTGTTGCGGCTGAGAGAAGAGGCTTGCAAAGGAGTTTAGCTCGATGCCAAAATCGCCAAAT
>CP070736.1:1208351-1216631 GCA_020347645.1 Methanobacteriota archaeon
CAAGAGCGTGTCGGGCGTCGAATGGTACGAGCTCGGAATGCCCGAGGCGGTGTGGATACTCAATGCCGAAAACTTCGGGCCGCTCACGGTCGGAATCGACTCGCATGGCAGTAGCCTCTACGCCTCTGTAAACGAAAAGGTAAAGGAGAACGAATCCAAGGTCAGGGAGCGTCTGGGTCTCAAATGACATAGGCCGCGACCTGATTAGAACACCAAGAGCACACTCAGCTCTCTTGATCCTCTTCACCGTGGAGATCGACCGCGTTGGATTCGAGGTCGGCCCCTAGTTCCTCCTCTCCTTCGTCGGCTTCCCCTTCCTCTTCAATGTCGAGTTCATCATATATCGCAGGGGACTTGTCGGGAGCTTCGAAAGTCCTTATTCGCAAGACCACCGCTAGGGCTAGAATCACTATCGTCAGGAAAAGCGCCAATATCATCATGGAATGAGCAAGATCGAACCCGAAAATGAAACCTCCAAAACTCTCACCCACGGTCTCGAGGTGAACTTCACCTATGTCGACAATTTCCTCATTAGTGATCATGATCGGGCTGATCTCGACGGGCCTGTAACCGTTCATTGTTACGCGAAGCGTGTAGTTACCTTCCTTCAAGCCTGTGAACACGAACTCGCCGTTGATATTCGTCACAACCTCCCGTTGGGGTAGAAGCAATATCCTCACGCCTGATAGGGGCTGTCCAGTGACTAGATCGACGACTATCCCGGAGAGCCCTCCCGGGAGTCCTGTCAGGTTGAAGTTCAGCTCCAGGTTTGAGCCTCTAGATATCTCCACTGCGGAGATCGTCGCATTGAGATATCCGTTGAGCGACGCTTCGACAGTGTACGTGCCTGCCGGTATGCCGTTTATTTCGTACTCGCCCTCTATGGAGGACAGGCCGTAGTAGTCTGTTCCCCACACGGATACGTTCGCCCCAACGAGCAGGATGGAACCCGACCTAACTATCCCCCACATTGCCGTGGGTTTCTCTTCGAGATACACGTCCACGTCCTTGGTATCCACCCCGCTAATTACCACAACATCTTCAACGGTCGATGTGTTGAACCCTTCGAGCGATACCGATACCGAGTAGGTGCCCGCAGGCAGACCAGGCACATAATATGCGCCATCAACCTCAGTTGAAACCACAATCGTTACCGGAGTAGGGCCTTCGACTTTGACCGAAACTTCCGCGCCCTCGATAGGTTCTTCGCTTGCGGCGTGCAGGACGACTCCGGATATGCTCCCCATCTTGGACGTCAGAGCGAAATCTAGCTTGGCGATTCCGTCTATCGGGAGCGTTACGATCCTTGTCAGCGGATCGTGGTTGACAGCAGTCACGCTGACGGAATATGTGTCGCCTTTGAGCCCCTCAATTCTGTAACTGCCATCGCTTCCGGAAGTCGTGTTCAATCCGTAGTCGTCGAGCGAGACATTCGCATCGGCGACTGGCACCCAGTTCTCGGTGATGCTACCGTAGATGACGCCGCCTTTCACGGTGAGGTTGACCCAGGTGGTGTTGTAGGGTTTCACGATGGCGCTTACAGCCGCCAGTTCCAAGTATCCATCACATTGAGCCGACAGATTGTATTCGGTTCCGTTCGAGTCCGCGAGGAGTCCCGGGATCGTAAGTCTTCCGTATTCGTCCGCAGGCCAAGCTGTGTACGTGTCATTACCTACGAGAGTCACCGTTGCGCCGGTGACGTTTCTGCCGACATTGTCAGCGACTTGAACCTCTATGGTCGCAGTATATGCAGTCTCTGAAATCGCGGCTGTGAGCACGTCCTCGTACGGCTCTAAATTGATGAATGAAACATGTATGGTTGTCAGCAGCAATACGAAAGCGGCACCCGCCATCCACCGTGAGGAAGGGTGATTCATAGCCATCGATACTCCCGCGTCCAATCACGACGTCCGGATAAATACATTTCCTGCAACTCGGACAATGCTCCCCGAGTAGCGCATTCAGACCCCTGCTGAGAGAGGACATTTCAGGGGACTCCTCTAGCCAGCTACTCCATACCTGTGGTCTCTTTCCCTACGCCCTATGTTCGGGATGCGTCACCGGGTTCGGACACCGTCAGGCTACGCACGTCAACGCATTCATCGGCTCGATCCCTTTGAAGTTATGAAGGGCACATCACCTTGCCGTACTCTCTCCATGATGTCCCTTCCGCTATGAAGCCACTGTTCGGGGGGAGTTGAGACTCTGAAGATGATTTGCCCGGACCGACCTCGAAGTCAAGTCATTAACGGATTCACTCAACGAATCTAAATCTCCCGTTGGGGACGAATATCTCGAAACGGGCCCCCTCGCCTTCGACTCCAGTTTCCCTTATGGAGATATTCGTAATGCCCAGGATTTCCGATGATAGGAAGAGTCCGTGGCTTGGTTCGCCATCTGCAAGCGACTCCCTTCGGAAGAGGCTCCCCTTTCTCTCCGCTGGAATGCCGACACCATCATCCTTCACCACAATCGTCATTCCACCCTCTCCGACTGAGAATGATAGTGAGATTGTGGTGACTCCCCGTCCGTGTTTGATTGAGTTGCCTATGAGATTATGCAGCACCTTCGAAAACATCGGGTCCGCGAAGACCTCAACTCCATCGAGCCTACTCCTCAACTCCTTTCCTGCGAGGGCGAGTCCGGTGATTGCCGACTCGAGAGCCTTTTGCAGGTCGACCCATTCGGGGCGGCTTGCGCCCAACTCTTCGTATTCACTCGCGAAATCGAGTAGGGACACCAGGCGGTCTGCGGCGCTCTCTGCCTTTCGGAGATGGTCGGTCAGAGCTGGGTCCTTCGATGATTCTATTGCGATGCCGAGCCATCCTTTCTGAGCGGTCAGTTGGTTCAAAGCGTCATGTCGGGTTATTGAAGATAGCACATTGAGCTTCTTGTTCAGATTCTCCAGAGCCTCCGTTCGCTCCTTGACCTTCCCCTCTAGATCCGAATACATGAGATTGAGTTCTGACGCCATTTCGTTGAAAGTCTCAGCGAGCCGACCGATTTCATCTTGACGAGTTACGTTAATCCGTTCTTCAAATTCGCCCCTTGCAATCTTTCGAGTTGCTGTCTCCAACGATGCTATGGGGCGCGTAATTGACTGCGAAAGAATCAAGGATACAATTATGGCAAGAGTTATAGCCAGAGATGCCACCAATAGTATCTGCAGCTGCAGATCCGTTGCGGGACCAAGGACTTCGTCTTCCGCATGACTCAGGAACATAATCCAGCCGTGGCCATCATATTCCAAGTATCCCTTGGAGACAGAATATGAGAACAGTCGGGCTGACCCCCCCTCGCTATCCGAAAAGTATCCGCTCTCGCCAGAAACGTGTTCGAAGTAGGATCTATCCGAAACATCCTGCAACATAATGTAGGCTCTAGACGAGAAAATTAAACCCCCTTCAGATGTGGCGATCTTCAACTCGCTCGTCTCGTAACCCAATGCCGTGAGTTCGATGTCCTTGGCGACCGATAGTATGTTAAATGATGCCTTGGCAGCGCCCAGAAATTCACCGCTTTGGCCCTCCACAGGCAAGCAGGCACTCACGGCATAGCGGGCAAAATCCTCTTCAAACGTGATGTCGGTGATCACTAGCTCGCCTTGGCTGGCGGACTGCCACCACGCTTCGTCAGCCTGTCTGAAATCGGCAATGCGATAGGTCGTGCTGATTACTGCACCATATTTATTCGTCAGAACGACTCCGGTGAACAAGTCCATGCCGTGTTCGGTAACGTAATGCTCGACAAGTTCGGATTTTAGGAGGAGTGAGATGTTGTTCTCAAGAATCTCCTCCATGGATTCCGGGATTATGTCTAATGGCGCAGCAGACCAGTTCTCGTCAATCTGATTGATATACGCTTGCGGGTCTTCCATCGCATCGAATATAGCGTTGGAATCATTCGTCTCTTTCACAATCCCTTCGTGCCCCATGAATGTGAGCACTTCGTGACTTTTCAAGTAGAGGAGCATATCCATCGACTTGGACAGACTATCCACAATCGCTTCGGATGCGAGCCCGACGCCTTCAACAAGCGCGGCTCTGCCCATCACAGTTGAGTACAATGCCAATGACGCCATCAAGAGGAGGATAGCAATGAGTCCGGCTGCAAATCTGACCCCGATCCTGGAGAATAGGCGCTTTCGAAACGCGACCGTCATAGGTATCGAAGCTCACCCCCCTCTATCACGGCGGGGTAGACTTGGATGTCTGCGTTGGGGACGCCTTGATCAAGAGTCACGACCCCTAGAATTCCGGAATGAACGAACCCCATACTGAGCAAATTGCGCAAGTTCTCCCTCGATATTTCCTTGTCGGATAGAATGCTCCAGATTAGCTTTAGCACGTCGGAGCCAATGGCTCCTTGGTGCGTCAATGGTTCGCCGTACCTCTGCTCGAACTCCTCCATGAAGTCCTTGTCGACCGACGTGGTAGAACCATACATGATAGGCGCACTGACATAGCATCCCTGGGCTTCGGGCATTGACCACAATTCAGGAATCGACGCTTCAAGAGCACCCATAACGTGTCCTGCGTAACCACTGGAATTCAATGCGAGGAATATAGCCGAATATTGATGTCTGAGCGCCACCGCAAATACAGCGTCCTTGTGCGCAACGGTCGCAACCGCATCGGTAAAGTCAGTGGCGTTCGCCGGAAAAATGTATGACTCGACCTCCACCTCTGTAGCCATCAAAGCTTCGGTCAAGCGACTCCTAACAGAGTGTCCATATACATCGTCAAGGCATAGAATTCCAAGGGACTTCGCATCGAGGGATTCCAGGACATCCAAAGCGTTCTTTGCCTCGTAGGAGGGCGACGAATAATATCTAAATGTCCACCCCTTCCCGGCGGTCAGATTCTCGGCCGTCGCGCCCACGGAGATTAACACTACACCTTTCTCCTCTGCGACTTCGGACATGGGAACCGCCGCTCCTCGCACAGCTGTCACTACAGCCAATGGATGATATTTCTCCTCTGCTTCTATCAGTTTCGCAACAGCGGTCTCATGACTCGACTCGCAGTCTTCCACTACGAGTCTTAAGCGCACCCCATTGATACCCCCCCACCTGTTGAGTTTTTCAACAGTCAAATACATCGCTTCTTCCATCTCGACAAGATATGAGGAAGGACCGGATAGCGGGATTATTGCGACGATCGTAACCTGCGACCTGGAAATGCCCGACAGAATCCACGCGGCCGACAACACTATGGCAGCGACTGCTATCGATCCCAGGACCGTCATCATCCTTCGGGAGGGCAGGCGCTTTCTTGAGGAAATTGCCGTTTGAACCCTTTCTGCACCTTCAGGGCGGGAGCCATCGGAACGTCCTGCGCCCTCCTCATGCCCGCCGGGATCCGTCTCGACCATCTAAGTGACACCCCCTTGTTTGATATCAAGAGACAGAGTACCAGAATTTAACGACTACTCCGAAATAGTTGTGATTTGGTGTTTGAGCACATTCTTGCCGTAAAAGACACTGCAGCGGATTTCACACGTTAGCCATCGAGTATTTAACTCCCGAATTCAAACCTGAAGACTCATTTCCAAGCCAGCATTCTGGGGTTAAAAAATCTCCCCTTCTGTCGCCGTCTCAGGGATATATAAAGTAGAAGGAAGAGAAAGGATTTCTCCCTTCTCCAACAAAGGAGTTTCTCAATAGTTGTAGTCGACCAGGAAGTCGTACCATCCCGTGTCAATGGCGAAGTCCGTTACAGCGTAGACGTCCGAATAGGAGTTCCATTCGAACGAGGATCCCCACCACAACGTCAACCCTCCGCACATCATGGTGTTCGGGGCATCGTCAAGGTACAACACCGCGTTCTCGACCGCCGCAATCATGTCCTGGGTCAGTGTCCTAAGCGTCGGGTCTGTGATTTTCGAGTTGGCGAGGATCTGGTTCCCGAGGTCAACCATGTCCACTTGATACTTTGTGTAGAACACTGAGTAGGTGTCTCTCACAACCGCTTTGTAGGCTCTATAGTACGAATCGAGGTTTGCATGTATCTCGTCACACCAAGCGTCAATTGTGCTCATAGACTGGTACAAGTTGCTGACACTGACGGCTCCGAGAGTCGCGTAGAAATACTGGCTCAGCGGATCGTAGTACTGCGCCCAGCCATCTATCATGTCCGCAGCGACCTGGTCCGCGGTCCTCAGCGGGTCAAGCGCGACCGGCGTGAACATCAGGTCGTAAGGGAAGCCGTCGCCTGCGACGGTCTCCAGCGAGGCAACTACTATGTCCACGAGCCCCGTCAACGCTGTGGTGTAGACCGTCTCTATGCTTGCCATCGAACAAGCATCGCATGAGAGGATGTCGATGTGCACGTTCGCGTCGATTATAGCAGCCTTGAGTTCGTCCAGGTATATCCAGTCGTCCGAGGTGTAGTCCCCGCAGAATCCGTTCCATGCCGTGCCATGATCCCAGAGATCGATGACCAGGTGGTCCGACGGATAGCGTGTCGCGGTCTCGCTTATCATCCAGCTCAGGGTCGCCCCGTCGCCGAAATTCATCTCAGGGAATGTCTCGACTATCTGGGCGTCATCTCCTTCTATATCCCAGAGTTCCGTTCCTTCATAGGCTATTCTGTCAACGAACGCTACAATATTTACGTCCGCACTTGCCGGTATGTTCTTCAGATACAACAAGCTGAGTCCTTCCCAATACGTGTCGAAGTCGTTGTCTGCGTCTATATACAATCCTATTGTCCATGCGGCATTGGTCTCAGCCGAAGCTCTCCTGATCGGCCCACCCACAGCCAAAACTGCAGGTAGAATCAGACAGAAGAGAACTCCTGCACAGGCTAATGCCCTATGCGATTCCCCTTTCATGTCAATCCCCCTAGAGCCACGATTCCTGAACATCGTGACAATAACCCGAATGCGAAAACCACCTCTTGAACATTCTTATGGCCAGTATTGCGATGCTAAGAGACTCACCGCTCCGGCGTCGGCGCGCTCTTGGAGGCGGCTTTCAGCCTAATGGATTTCATAGCGGTGGCGAATTCCTTTGTGCCCACGGTTCCCGCGAGATAGTCGGACAGAAGCGAGAGGGCCTCCGTGAAGATGCCATGGATGAAGAGGAAACGGCTTCAGGAACAGGCTATTGTGATTCGCTAGCCAACGAGTTTCTAACGGTCAAACGTGGGCCTAAAAACGTATTAATATGAACACCTGCTAACGGAGTCGGATTGATGGGTGCCAACATGATGTCCAGAGTTACAGCAAAGCCAAGCACCACGGAGGTTCTAGGCCTCCTTCATCCCGTGATTGCGGAGTGGTTCTCTGACAAGTTTGACGAGATCACAGAAGCGCAGTCGATGGCAGTGCCTATCATCCATGGAATGGAGAGCGTAATGGTGTCGTCACCAACCGGCTCGGGCAAAACTCTTACGGCGTTCTTGTCGATTGTGAACGAATTGACTCTGCTCGCGAGCGAGGGCCGGCTGGAGGACAAGATCTACGCCGTTTATGTGTCTCCTTTGAAGGCATTGGCCAATGACATCAATGAGAACCTCCTGCAGCCGTTAGAGGAGCTTTCTCATCGGTTTAAGGCGAAGCAGATGCCTCCCCCTCCTGTGCGCGTAGCCGTCAGAACCGGCGACACCCTTCAGAGCGAAAGGCAGAAACAGGCGAGGAGACCGCCACACATATTCATCACAACTCCAGAGTCTCTCGCGCTTGTGCTGTCTACTCCCGTGTTCAGAAAGAAGTTCGAGGGAGTGAGGTACGTGATCGTGGACGAGGTACACGAGGTATGTGATTCAAAGCGCGGCGTGTCCCTCTCTCTGTCTCTAGAACGCCTCCAGAGTTTCTGCACCAACTCTCTGGTGCGTATCGGCTTGTCCGCAACAGTCGCTCCTATAGAGAAGGTCGCCGAGTTCCTCGCGGGCCTCGACGACGGCCGCCCTCGCCCTATCAAGATCGTCGAAGTCCTCGGCCAACGCGACCTCAACCTTAAAGTCATCTGTCCCGCAATCGACGCAACCACCCTTTCGTTCGAGGTCGCAAACTCGAAGATGTACGACCTTCTCAAGGAAATGATAGAGCAACATCGCACAACCCTAATCTTCACGAACACACGAAGCGGTACCGAGAGCGTCGTCTACAAGCTCAAGGAGCGCGGCTTGGAGGATGTAGGGGCACATCACGGGAGCTTGAGCCGCGAGACACGCTTGAGAGTGGAGGAGAGCCTCCGTGATGGCAGGCTGAAAGCCGTCGCATCGTCGACATCGCTGGAACTCGGCATCGACATCGGTTTCATAGACCTCGTCGTTC
>CP070736.1:1216731-1224696 GCA_020347645.1 Methanobacteriota archaeon
CCGAAGCAGAATCCAGGGTCTGCACGGCGGACAGCTGGGCCGTGCAGGAGAACCTCGTACCCGAGGGACACCCGCTCAGTTTCCACATGGCTGTGAGACAGGAATCTCCTGAAGAGAAGGACATAGCTTTCTATCTGCAGTACGAATGGGCGAAAATAGGCGTCGACATATACTACGACATAATGACAGAGGCCGCGCTAGGAGCGTACGTCTACTCCTATTCATACGACACGATGATATGGTTTTGGAGCGGAGACGTCGACCCGATGTACCAGCTATTCTGTCAGTCGAAGGTCTCTTGGAGCGGCTGGAGCGACAACATGTACAGCACTCCAGAGTACGAGGAGAACTTCACCAAGTCCGTGCAGGAGTTCAACGTTGAGAAGAGGAAAGAGTATGTGGACAACTGCCAGAAGGTGCACTACGAGGACGCGTACTACATAATCCTGTCATACGTCGACCAGACATACGCTTGGAGGACAGACACGTTCACGGGCTGGGGCGATTGGCTAGCACATCCCGGAAGGAGTGTAGATAACTTCTGGACGGGGAACCCGCTCTACTTCGACCTTGCACCAACGGACAATTCTCCCCCCAGTACTGAAGCCGAAATCGCAGGCACTCTGGGAGAAAACGGTTGGTACCGCTCGAATGTGACAGTGACGTTGCATGGATCAGATGACTCAGGAAGCGTCAATAGAACGCAGTTCTCCTTCGATGACTCAGACTGGACTACCTACGAAGAGCCGATTGAAATCACCAGCGAGGGCGTGCACGTCCTTGAGTATTACTCGGTTGATGACACGGGCAATTGTGAGTCGCACAAGACGCTCGTGGTGGCCATCGACACTATCGTCCCGTCTGTGCTGATTGACTCTGAGGACGGAACGGTATTCACCGATGATGCGGTCAACATTTCCTGGGAATCATCCGATGCGGGCAGCGGAGTCGACTATATGGAATTCAGCATCGACGGAGAGGCCTATACGCCCTGTGAAGACTGTTATGTTGTTCTGACAGACTTGAGCAACGGCGAACACTCGTTCGAGGTCAGGGTGCATGATGCAGCTGGCAACAACGTCTCTGATACGCTTCAATTCGTGGTAGACACTCCGGATGGCGGAATATCTGGGCTAAGTCTCGTGATGATAGTCTCCGCGGCTGCCGTGGTTGCTGTTGCCACAATCATGTACTTGATGCTGCGGAGGACACCTGGACCGCCGTCTCCCAAGTGAAGCAGCTGGCATAGGTCTTGCCCCTCCCGCTTAATGTACCAGGCACTGGAAGGCAAAACACGTCTATTGCTATAGACTCGGTCACAATAGTCGCGACTCGTAATCCTCATATCTTGACCGGCGGACAATCTTGGGCACATTGGATCTTGTGTAGATGACTATCGCCGGAAGCGGGATGCCATTGAACATGTTGTTGCTCACAACCGAATATGAAGCCAAGTCGGAAAACATGATTTTTGATCCTCGGCGGAGCGGTTCCTCGAACGAGTAATCTCCCAGTATATCCCCCGAGAGGCAACTCCTGCTTGCCAGCCGGTACGTGTGTTCCAGCCTGCCAGGCTCCTCTCCCCCAACCACTTCCAGCTTGTACGACGTGGCCAGAACATCTTGGATATGAGCCCAAGCGGATGCATCAAGGATGGCTATATCCATCTCGTTGTGGACGATATCGAGTACCGTTGCCAATAGCACTCCCGCGTTGAACGCGACGGCTTCCCCAGGCTCCATGTAGACGTCCACGCCGTGCTCCTCCCTGAAATCGGAGATGACCCTGCACAATCGGTCTATGTCATAGTCCGGTGCAGTTACGAGCTGTCCACCACCGATATTGACCCACTTGACCTGCGAGAGATGAGGTCCGAACTTCTCCTCGACCACATCGACCAGTCTCTCCAGAGAGTCGGAGTTCTGCTGGCACAGAGCGTGGAAATGGAGTCCTTCAATTCCCTCCGGAACGCTCCTCATATCATCGGCTCTGACGCCGAAACGACTGTACCTCGCACACGGGTCCCAAAGGCCAACTGGTATCTCGGAGTACTCAGGGTTGATGCGGATGCCGCAACTCATCCGTGTTGGATTTTTCTCCACGAGCGGTCGGTACCGATTCCACTGGGGGATGGAATTGAAAACAATGTGATCGGAGATCTTGAGTATCTCCTCGAACTCGAAGTCGTCATATGCGGGGGCATAAACATGTACCTCTTTTCCGAACCTCTCCTTTCCCAGGCGCGCTTCATATAGGCCGCTCGCACAGGTGCCTTGCAGATATCTGCTGATCAGAGGAAACAGGTCGGGCACCGTAAAGCCCTTCAGCGCCATGAGTATCTTGCAGCCGGTCAGCTCCTGGACATTGCCGAGGATCCTGCAATTCTCCTCGATTGCCAGTTCGTCTATGACATAGCAGGGCGATGGAACTTCAGCGAACTCGCTCTCGTCGAATCTGTTCTTCCGCTGCATGATGGGCTTAAAGCGTTCTCGGCTCAAAAAGGGTTGCGGCACATCCCATTCGCGTCTGCGCACGATCGGCGAGAGGTCACCCGAAGAGGAAAGATTGCAGGAGTTAGGTTGCGGGTAAGAACCCTTAAGGAGACACATGCATCAATCCTTGGAGAAGCACATATGAGAGCCATTGTATGCACGAAATACGGACCGCCAGATGTCCTTCAGCTAAGAGAGGTGGCCAAGCCCGTTCCCAATGACCATGACGTGCTGGTGAAAGTGCATGCAACGACGGCGTTCATGGGAGACTGTGAGCTTCGAGGCCTCAGGTTCCCTTTCGCTATGAGGACCCTTATTCGACTAGGGTTCGGCATCAGAAGACCGAGAAAGAAGATACTTGGACAGGAATTCGCTGGGGTTGTCGAGTCAGTGGGCAAGGCTGTAGAACTGTTCAAAGAAGGGGACCGGATCTTCGGGCCGACTGGATTGAATTTCGGAGCATATGCGGAGTACGTCTGCCTGCCAAGTGCTAATGTGATGACGATCATGCCATCCAACATGACATATGAGGAAGCGGCTGCCGTTCCCACAGGGGGGCTCAACGCTTTGCATTTCATGAGAAAGGGTGATATCAGGAACGGACAGAAGGTCCTGATCAGAGGTGCGGGCGGGACTATTGGCACATTTGCCATACAGCTTGGCAAGTATTACGGGGCGGAGGTGACAGGCGTTGACAGCGCTGATAAATTGGATATGCTGCGCTCCATCGGTGCTGACCACGTAATCGATTATACCAAAGAGGACATCACCAAGATCGACGAGGCTTACGACGTCATTTTCGACGTGGTTGGCAAGAGTTCGTACAGAGACTTGATGGGTTCGTTGAAAGAGAATGGAACGCTGCTCTTGGGAAACCCGAATATCTCGCAAGCACTTCGAAAGGGAAGAGTTCTGAAAAGAGACGGTAAGAAAGTGATAGTTGAAATGGCAGAATACAGGGTCGAAGACTTGGATTTCCTAAGAGGGCTCATTGAAGCGGGAAGGCTAAAATCGGTCATAGACCGATGTTTTCCGCTGGAGCAGACTGTCGAGGCCCACAGATACGTTGAAACAGGACACAAGAAAGGAAATGTAGTCATAACCCTAATGGAACGAGTAAATGGAGCCTGATGAGCGGCAACGAACCCTCTCAGAATAACAACGAGTTCAAGGCTATCTTTCGAATCGGTTCCCCGACGAGGAATCCTGGCCCGTGGGGTTTTGGACCACTAGCCGATCATATCCGCGGTGTCTGAGACCGCAGAGTCCGGTCTTACTCCATATCCAGAGTGTGTTGTCATAGTTTCTTCCTATGATTTGACACAACGACGTGGCAAACTAATAATGGCATCATGTCGTTTTGACAAGAGGTGTTTGGTTGAAGGCAATTGTATATGAAAGATACGGGCCGCCGGAAGTCCTTAAGATCAAAGAGGTGGAAAAGCCCACTCCCAAGGACAATGAAGTACTTGTGAAAGTACATGCGACAACCGCTCACATAGGGGACACAAAACTGCGAAAGGCGAGCCCATTTCTTGTAAGATTGTTCAATGGTCTCTTAAGACCCAGGAAACATCCTATCCTGGGGATGGAACTATCCGGGGAAATCGAGGCAATAGGCAAAGATGCAAAACGATTCAATGAGGGTGATCAGGTCTTTGCAATGACCGGTTTTGGTTTTGGCGCTTATGCAGAGTACAAATGTATGCCTGAAGAAGGGGGAGGGGCAAAGCAAGGGTTGGTAGAATTGAAACCGACCAATTTGACTTTTGAGGAAGCCACTGCTGTTCCTACCGGAGGGATCACAGCATTGGCTCCCATCAGAGAGGCTGATATCCAGAACGGACAAGAAGTCCTTATATACGGCGCTTCAGGAAGTGTAGGCACCTATGCGGTGCAGCTTGCCAAGAACTTCGGGGCAGAGGTCACAGGAGTATGCAGTACCAAGAATCTGGAATTGGTGAAATCTCTGGGAGCTGACAAGGTGATCGATTATACCAAAGAGGATTTCACCCAAACGGGGGAGAAATATGATGTTGTATTTGACGCAGTACATAAGATATCCTCTTCACGAGGCAGGAAGTGTCTGAAGGAGGGCGGGACGTATCTTGATGTTCACAAGAGATACGGAGGTGAACCCAAGACTGAAGACCTGACCTACCTAAAGGAGCTCGTAGAGGCGGGTAAGTTGAAACCAGTCATCGACAAGCGCTATCCTATGGAGCAAATCGTAGAGGCTCATAGGTACGTCGATGGAGGGCATAAGAGAGGACATGTGGTCATCACCGTGATATCTGAAAGAAAAACCTGACTCATTTGGAATTGCAGCTCATGAAAGCTATGACTTTCACATCGCCCGGGCCGCCGCCCGTCTTCCGGTCAGTCGAGATTGAAAAGCCCGTTCCCAAGGACGATGAGGTGCTGGTCAAGGTATATGCGACCAGTGTGAACTCGTGGGACTGGGAGTTAACTCGGAAGAAACCGTCCGGCGTCTATCTCGGGAAGCGTGCGAATCCAAAATATCGAATAATGGGGGCCGATGTGGCTGGAGTGGTCGAGGGCGTTGGCAAGGACATCACACGGTTCAAGCTGGGCGACGAGGTCTTCGGAGACTTGTGCAAGAGCGGCTGGGGAGGTTATGCCGAGTACGTCTGCGCAACGGAAGAGGCTTTGACCCCGAAACCGAGCTTTATGACATTCGAGGAAGCGGCTGCCACGCCCCAGGCAGGATTATTGGCCCTGCAGGGTCTGCATAAATTCGGAAGGATCAAGCCAGACCGCAGGATACTGATCAACGGCGCTGGCGGCGGAGTGGGCTCTTTTGCGATTCAAATCGCCAAACTCTACGGGGCAGAGGTGACCGGCGTGGATAGCGCGGAGAAATCGGACTTCATGCGCTCGCTCGGTGCCGACTACGTAATCGACTATAAAAAGGAAGACTTCACGGATAGCAGACAACAGTACGACCTGATCATTGACATGAAAGGAGACCGCTCGATATCCGCCTACAAGCGCTCGCTCCGCCCAAAAGGCAGATGCTTCCTGGTCGGCGGCAAGATGTCGGTAATGCTTAAAGCCGCGTTCTTTGGATCGTTCGGGAGCAAGAAGGTGAAACTCTTTCTCTACAAGCCAAACGAGAATCTGGATATCCTCACAGACTTCATCAAGATCGGAAAGGTGAAACCGATGATAGACAGACTATACCCTTTGACCGATATTGCCGCCGCTATTCGGTATCTTGGGGAGGGGCGCGTAAAAGGAAAGGTGGTAATCAGCTTGGCGCTGAAAGCGTGAGATTGAAATTCGCCTGTTGCTGGGGTACGATCCCCTGCTAAAGCGAGAAGATGTCGAATGATGGGTTGGCGCGGGCGCGACAAACGTAGCAGTCAAATGTCTTGACGGGCGCCAGATATGATACCTTTTATATACGTTTCTTAACGATGTTACCACCGGGAAGAAGGTCAAGTCTTCCCTGGGGTGTAGTTCGGATATGTGTCCAGCTTCATTGGAGGCTGGTCGTATTCGTTGAGGAGGAGTATGGAACATGTCTGAGGAAGGTAGTGAGTTAGCCAAACCTGGGCCCGCTCCCGTGAGGCCTAAGGGGAAGATGGTCTGGGCCGCGGTCATTATCGTGATTCTGATCATAGGCGCGATCGCAGGGGCATGGGCGGCTGGGCTGTTCGAAACGAAGGAGGAGAAAGTACTCGTCATCGCGATGACCTCCGATGTCGAGACGATGAATCCTGCCCAGACGAGCGCCATGTACGGGCCGCCTGGGATGATATACGAGACACTGATCGCCAGGGATGTGAACGGTGACTACGTGCCAGGTCTCGCCGAGTCGTGGAATTTCAACAAGGACGACCCGGACAACCCGACGCTCGAGCTTACGCTCAAGCAGGGCGTCAAGTATCACGACGGCACGCCCTTCAATACCGAATCTGTGAAGAGGACGATCGAATGGTACTCGCAGAACGAGAGCTGGGTCAGCTACGAGTTCTGGGCGATAAAGCACAATCCCAGCTACTGGGACACGACCGACTACTCCGGGTGGCCGGAGTCGGGGATATGGTGCAAGGACGACTACAACATGGTCCTGAACCTGACGTGGGCGGATGTGGCGCTTATATTCAACCTGTCGCACCTCTACGGCTGCATGATCGGGCCTGACGCGCTCTGGGAGCTGGGCGTCGAAGACTACGGCACGGCCCAGAACTGGGACAAGGTCGTCGGGACGGGTCCGTTCATAATGGACGAATGGGTGGCCGGAGACCACATCACGCTGGTGAAGAACCCGGACTACGACTGGGGCGCGTCGTGGTACGAGAACAAGGGCCCTGCGAACATAGACAAGGTCATATACCGTGTGGTCCCGGATGCGACCACGAGGGACGCCGGGTTCATGGCAGGCGACATAGACATCCTGCAGCAGGTGCCCCCGAGCAAGGTGGCAACGTACGAGACGACCGAGGGCGTGGAGGTCATGACCGGGCCGGGACAAGGCATACACTATGTCGAGTTCAACTGCTTGAAGGAGCCGTGGGACAATGTCGACCTGAGACTGGCGATGGCGCACTCCATAGACCGGTCTGAGATACTCGACACTGTTTGGCATGGCATAGGCGAGGAGGGCGTGAACCTGCTATCGCCGATCTGTCCCGAAGGCACCGCAGTGCCAGCGAAGTATAACCACACCTACGACATGACGAAAGCGGAAGCCTATTTCGCAGCGGCAGGGTTCGAGGACACCGACGACGACGATTGGCTCGAGAACACGACCTCCGGGGAGGAGCTGACGCTCGAGCTCTGGACCACGGACAAGGCCGAGGACGTTCTGATGGGCGAGATGCTCAAGGGGCAGTTCGAAGACGCCGGTGTGAAGGTGGACATAACGCAGTACCAGGAGACGGTGCTAAGGACTAGGGCTCAGGCCGGAGAGCAAGAGGCGATACTCTTCTGGTTCTCATGGCCTAGGGCGGAAATACTGGACTGGCACTTCGGCAGCTGGGCAGTTGGCGGCTCGAACACGGCCCACTACGCGGACCCGGTGTTCGACGAATATGTCGCCAACTGGACGCTCGCGGAGACTGAGGACGAGTTCAGCGACAACGCGACGGCGGCGCACATACGACTGCTTCAGGAATGTCCGAGAACGCCCGTGCTGTTCTGGCACCAGATATTCGCCATCCACGACTACATCACCGGATGGTACATACACCCGATGGGACAGGAACAGACCATCAACATCGTTGATGTCGACATAGAGTGAACGCGCAAACCCTCGAAACCCCTTTCATTTAATTGAACGAGGGCGACGAGACACTCTATCAGGCGCGGAGGTGGCGATCACTTGCGGAGTACATCGGAGGGAATGCTCTCCCGGGGGTGAGGCATGGCGGACCTAGTCTCCTATATAATCAGGAAGCTCCTGCTCGCGATACCCGTCATATTGCTGGCGACTCTGATAGTCTTC
>CP070736.1:1224796-1232456 GCA_020347645.1 Methanobacteriota archaeon
CCTCACTTTCCCGACGAAGTACAGATACTCGGCCCCGGTCAGATATGTTGGCGGACTCTCGACCTCGGGAACGATTCCAACCAATTCCTTGACTGCTATTGGTTTGTCAGTAACATCTGTACCCAGAACCGTCACGGAGCCGGATGATGGCTGAATCTGCCCGGTCAGAATCCTTAGGAGCGTGGTCTTCCCAGCCCCGTTCGGACCGAAGAAACCGAAGAAGTCGCCTTTCCGTACGTCCAGGGACACTTCGTCCAGAGCTCTCATCGGGCCAAAATCCTTTGTGACATCCTTTGCCTGAATGACGGTCATCAGGAAGGACACTATCCCGAGATGTTATTTTAAGCTTGGCTGAACCGCCGTCTACCACTGAGCTGGTTCGGCCTTTCGGATTAAATAGGTCTAAATGCTATCATGTAGCACGACCTCGCGGATCGACGGTCCCATCGGCGGAAGGAATAAGTGATGGTAGCGAAGGCAGGTAGATCGGTTCTGACCAGCAAAATCGAAGCTGAGATGGAGCTACTCCAAAGGCATGTGGAGATGCTCAAGGCAATAATGGACAACGAGCCCATCGGCATAATCAGATTGTCCGAGATGCTCCGGCATCCTCAGCACAAGGTGAGGTACTCTCTCAGAATACTGGAGCAGGAGGATCTGATAGAACCTTCTCCGGATGGTGCGGTTACGACTGAGAGAATACAAGAGTTTCTCGACGGCCTCAAGGAGACCCTGGAGAAGATGAGAATGACCGTCAATGAACTGCGGAAGTCGCTAGAGTAGACTCCTGCCATCATCGTTCTGGCTAGTGTAATCTGCCCTGCAAAAGCTTATTATCCACGTCAGATTAACTGCGGTCCGCACCACGGAGCCGTCGTAGCTCAGTAGGTAGAGCGTCCGCCTGTTAAGCGGAAGGTCAACGGTTCGAGCCCGTTCGACGGCGCCATTACCTCATTTTCATAACCAAGGATTTGAATTGTCACCCTTCAGCACGAGTATCGCTGCTTTCTTTATCAACCATATGTGGAATGGCACGATGAGTCTCGCCAGCGGCAAACCCGGACAGACGCTGCTCAAGTGCTCTTGAAGTGCTCCGAGTACGACGCGGGAGGTTAACGGTTGTATTCTTATCGACTCGTCGATGGCTATCGCATTCGGATAGGAGACTCCGCGGCTGATTAGCCTGATGCGCCGAGTTCGATGCTTCGATGACTTGTACGGTAAGCCTTTTAGCTTGAACTGATTTCTACTATGTAGCAAGAAACACCCGAGGCTTGAGACGATGGCTTGGATAAAGACTCTAGACCCGGATACGGCGACTGGAAGGGCGAAAGAGGTATTCGACAGGATCGAGAGCGAGCGTGGGCATATTGCCAACGTCTTCAAGGTGGAGGGAATGGAACCCGAGATACTCGATCACCAGGTGGAGATTTATGAACACCTGATGATGGGCCCTGGTCCGCTTTCCAGGGAGGAGCGGGAGATGATTGCCGTCATCGTGTCTGCGGCGAACAAGTGTGCGTACAGCGCAGTACACCATGCAGAAGCATTGGAGCTTGTAGAACACGACCCTGGTGCGCTCAAACATATTGCAGAGAAGTACATGTCGAAGCACGAGACTCCGAGGAACAAAGCGTTGCTGGCCTACGCCGCCAAGCTGACTCTCGATCCCAAAGATGTCACGGAGGACGATGTGAACGACTTGCGAGAAGCTGGTTTGACGGATAATGAGATACTGAGAGCGAATCTAATCGCCTCGTACTTCAACCTCTTGAACAGGATTTCACTGGGTCTCGGCGTCGAACTGGAGGAGGGGAAGACGAGAACCTATCGATACTAGTGTTGCGTGACTGGTGTTCGGCGCGGGCTACAGAAACTCTAATAAGACCTCGGGTGTCTTAGGAAGCTTCACGCGGGCCCGTAGCTTAGTCCGGCGGAGCGATTGGCTCATACGGAACCATTCTGTTCCTGGGAGACCAATTGGTCATCGGTTCGAATCCGATCGGGCCCACTCACTTAGCGCACCCTGTGAGCCGCGCTCCCCCAATCACATTTCTCTCATCGGCTTGTTGCAGCACACGAGAACCCCTACACCTTCTTTTGTGACGCTAATCTCTTGCCCACAGATGTCGCAGTGATAGGTCTTCCCAAGTTTGCCCTTGACCAAACAGCTCACCTCCTCCAACCACGAGATTGGGTGGGACGGGTTAAAGCTTGCGCCATACGGGCCTGCGAGCACGCCGGATAGCTAGACGGTCATTTACGCAGTATCGGCTGTATTCGGCGACATGCCGACATTGGCGCTGCTTCAGATAGACCATCTGTCTGTCAAAAGTATCAAATCGAAAGAGTGTTTTCTTTGAACGAGGAAGAGCACCATGGCATTTAAAAGGGAGGATGGAACGGATATATCCCTGCTGTTCAAGGCCGTCGAGGTGCAGGAATTCAGTATACATCCGGATGGTTCTAAAGCGGTCTGCTCAGTGAACAGAGGAGTCAATTACGAGCTTGCCATCCTCAGCCTATTGGACGGCAAGCTACGGAAGATTCTCTCTGGAAATCAAGCACTCTTGTCGCCCACTTACTCACCATGCGGATCCAAGATCGCATATCAAGCGGATTTCGAAGGGGACGAGGATTACGACGTATTCGTAGCGGACGCAAGAGGGAAGGACGCTCGGAAGCTAACAGACGGAGTCGCGGACAACGAACACCCAGAATTCTCTCCGGACGGGCGGAAGATCGCATTCCTCTCCAATCGCAAGGACGATATGGAGAATCTGTACGTCGTCAATACGGAAGGCGGAAGACTCAAGAGGCTGACTGACGAAGATCTTCCAGTTGCCGATTTCGCATGGTCTCCAGACAGCGAGAACATCGCTTACGGCGCGGGCGCAAGCGATGAGGATTACATCTCTATCGTAGAAATCAAGAGCGGGACATCGAGGAGGGTCCTTTCGAAGAGAAAAGCGGAATACAGCATATCAAGCGACTACGGAGGCACACAGATGCAGTGGTCGATAGATGGCACGAAGCTGCTGTTCATATCAAACGAAAACGATTCGTGCGACATTGGTGAACTGACGATCTCCTCTCGAAGGCGGCGATGGCTTGTCAAATCACCATACGACAAATACAGCCCTCAATGGTCTCCCGATGGTTCGGGGCTCGCCTATCTCGAAGTTCAAGAACCCAACATCGTGCTGAAAGTGAAAGAAACAGGTCGGACTAGGATCGTCTCGCAGAAGGGAGGTGTATCGAGAAATGCTAGCTGGCTTCCCGACGGCTCCGGTCTCCTATACGTGAACGGATCAGCTACCAGGCCAGAGGAGATCTTCATCACGAGGGGTAGTCGGCGGAAGAAGGTGACAGGATTCTTGGCCTATGACCTTCCGACTCACGCATTTGCACAGCCGAAACTCGTCAGGTATCGTTCTTTCGACGGTAGGCGCATATCGGCGATTCTCTTCGTTCCCAAGGGAAAGTCTTCGAGGCGAGGTGTGGTGATACCTCATGGAGGGCCGGAGATGCAATCCCTCAACCTTTGGGATCAAATCGTCCAGATGCTCGTCATGAAAGGCTTCACGGTTATCTTACCGAACTACCGTGGCTCCACTGGCTACGGTCGTGAGTTCCTCCATCTGCACGACAAAGACCTCGGGGGAGGGGACCTAAAGGATGTGCTCTACGCCGGAAGACACCTGCTTCGTACTCGTCTCGTCGACGATGACAAGCTCGGATTCTGGGGTGCGAGCTATGGCGGATACTTGTGCATGCTCGCCATGACAAAAGCTCCCGACATGTGGGCGGCGGGCGTTTCTATAGTGGGTTATTTCGATTGTGTAACCGAATTTGAAAGTGAGCGCGGCTATCTAAGGGCGTACGACTTGAGCAAGATGGGCGATCCGAAGGAGTGTCCCGAGTTATTCAGAGAAAGATCTCCGATTCACTTCCTCGAGAACCTCAGGGCCCCAATCCTGTTGACTGCGTCCGCACGTGACGCAAGATGCCCTCCTACAGAGGCGAGAGAGGTGGCCAGGAGATTGAAAGAGATGGGCAAAGAATATGAGTACCACGAATACATGGACGAAGGACACTGGCCTCGCAAACGGAAGAACCTGAAAGACCTCTATGTCAGATCCGTGCAGTTTCTGGATAGACGCATACCCAAATGATAGTCAAACGGAGTGAGAATAGTAGGGGTTGGCAAGGTCTTCGAACGCCGAAAGCGCAGCCGCAGCGCCCCCATGCACTGCGGCGACTATCTGTCTGATGCCTCCTGAGACGTCACCGGCGGCGTAGATGAACGGTACATTTGTTCGAAAAGACTTGTCGACTTCGACGAAGCCGCCGGGGTCCATCTCTACACCCAATTCTGAAGCAAGCTGGCTGCTTGGGAGTTCGCCCACCGCCACGAAGATGCCGTCAATCGCTCTCTTGTCCACATCGTCCGTCTTCACATTCCTCAACCTGACTGCGCTGACCACGTCATCTCCCATAATCTCTACGACGACCGTATCGAACAGGACTGTTATCCCCCTCTCCGAAATGCTTTCTTGCAGATGCTTGTCGGCTCTGAATGTGTCGCGCCTGTGCACCACTGTGACGCTGCACCCGATTGAGTCGAGGTGCAAGGCATCCGTGAGCGCAGTGTTACCCCCTCCAACGACCATCACATTCCGTTCCTTGAAGAAGAACCCATCACATGTTGCGCAGTAGCTCACCCCGCGGCCGGAAAACTGGCTCTCCCCAGGCACCTCCAACTTCTTGTGATAGGATCCTGTAGCCAATAGGATAGCGCGCGAGATGTGTTTGCCGGATGCTGTCGTGAACTCGAATCTATCGCCGACTTTCGCGACTCTGGTCACCTCTTCTCCCTCACGAATATCTACGTACTTCCGCGCATGATCTGCCATCACGTCCATCAGCTTCATGCCCTCAATCTTTGGAAAACCCGGATAGTTCTCAATAATCGGGCTTGTAAGCACCTGGCCTCCTGGAACTCCCTTTTCGAAAATCAAGCACGATAGGCCTGCCCGTCGTGCGTATATGCCGGCCGACATGCCAGCAGGTCCGGCACCCACGATGACAAGATCTAATTCGCTCTGCGCACCAGACCCCGCAGAGCTGCCAGCCTCATCGGTTACCGTCGCCACGTAGAGAGATTCGCAAACGTCGTATAAACAATTAGTTGCCCATCACTGACCTGATGAGCGCTATCTGCAATATTATGAAATAGTAATCCAATCAATCTCTCATGAAAGCTGTTCGCAATAATGGACAGCCTTGCCCAGTCAAAGGCAAGAGGATGGATGGGGTGCGCGACTAGATGGACCAAGCTACGATAACCGCCTTCCTGGCGATTGGCTCGATAATTTTCATCGGGTTTTTCGGTAATACCATCTTTAACAAATTCAAGATACCTGATGTTCTGCTGCTCGTTGCCCTTGGCATGATAATCGGTCCTGAACTCCTCGGGACGAGTTTCGATTTAGTAACTTATGACGTGTTAGCCAGTATAGATCAGTTCAAAGACTTGTTCCTCTCCGCCGCCTTGGTAATCATCCTTTTTGACGGCGGACTCTCCCTCGAAATCAGGAGCGTTGCAGCATCGATGAAGTTCTCCGTGCTCCTTGCCCTTGGCAATTTCGTGCTCCTCGCGCTTGCTGTCGGCGCCTCACTGCACTTCATAATGGACATAGACTTCCTCGTCGCGCTCACCCTCGGCTCCATTGTGGGAGGCACGACGGGAGCGGTGGTCATACCCATTGCCAGGAAGATGCGCATCAGAGAGCGCACGAAGACGATGTTGATCATGGAAAGCGTAATGACCGACGTGCTCGTTATCGTGGCGACTCTGAGCTTGATATCGGTAATCAGGCTCGATGAATTCAGCGTCTGGGCAATCGTACGGGAGCTCTCCGTGAAGTTCATCGTTGGCGGCGCAGCCGGTTTTGGTGCGGGCGTCGTATGGTTGTTCGTACTTGAAAGGTTGAAGAACCAGCCGTTGTCGTACATGATAACCGTGGCAGCGTTGTTCATGGTTGCAGCTTTGGTGGAGTTGTCGGCTATCGGAAGCTCTGGCGCGGTAGCCGCACTCGCATTTGGCCTCGCAATGGGGAATCGGCGCTTTGTCAAGCGGCGTCTCACCTCTCTATCTCTGTCGACGCTTTCCGATGAGCACATTCATTACTTTCACTCTGAAATCACATTCTTTGTCAGAACTTTCTTTTTCGTCTACCTCGGCCTATCATTCAGATTCGCGTCCTTCACCGCCGAACATCTCGTCGTTGGCGTCTTTGTTGTCAGTTTGGCAGTGCTGGCAAGGAGGGCGACCGCCATTTTGGCATCGAGAGCAGGCCAACTCAGCGGCGCGGAGGAGATGGCGGTTTTCGCGCTGATGCCGAGAGGATTGGCGGCGGCGGTGCTGGCTACATTGCCCGCGGTCCAGCTAGCGGGAGTCGATGTCTGGAACGACGATTTGGGCGCTTTGTTCCTCAACACGACTCTCATTGTAATACTCGGAACAACTCTTCTGGCCACGATCTTCAGCTTCATGGCCGAAAAGAAGATCGACATGAAACAGAGGAAGAGTCTGAGAAATCAGTTGATGAACGACATAGACGAAGATATAGGCGATATCGAAGACATTGACGAACTCAGACCATCCTATCGATGAGGGCGTCCGCAAACTCGCTCGTGCCCACGAATTCTTGTGACCCTGAGAGTTTCGCCAGATCCATAGTCATGACTCCGTCGGCCAACGTCCGTTCGACGGCCTTCTCGACAAGCATCGATGCATTTGTATAGCCTAGGTACTCGAGCATCATGGAGCCAGACAGAATCAGCGCAGAAGGGTTCGCCACGTTCCTGCCGGCATACTTCGGAGCGGTTCCATGGACTGGTTCGAAAACGGCCACGCCGTCGCCAATGTTTGCGCCTGGAGCGAAACCCAGGCCTCCAACCTGTGCCGCGCAGGCATCCGCGAGATAGTCGCCGTTGAGGTTCGGTGCCACGAGGACGGAGTACTCGTTGGGCCGTGTAAGTATTTGTTGCAACATGTTGTCTGCTATTCTGTCATTCACCAATATCTTGTCCTTCGGAGCGGATGATATGCCTTTCTTGCGGAGCTCGCTCTCAAGAACGACTTTATCCGCGAATTCATCCTTGACGAGTTCGTACCCCCATTCCCGAAACGCCCCTTCGGTATACTTCATTATATTGCCCTTGTGTACGAAGGTGACCACGCGCCTGCTCTTCCGCACAGCGTAATTCATGGCCGATCTCACCAGGCGTTTCGTTGCAGATTCCGAGATTGGCTTCAGGCCCAGCCCACAGTCGGACGATAGCTCCACGCCCAACTCCGATTTGAGGTAGCCAAGCAAGTTCAACGCCTCTTCAGACCCGCGCTTCCATTCCAGCCCTTTGTACACATCTTCTGTGTTCTCGCGAAAGATGACAACGTCCAGTCTTTCCGGCTCCTTAACGGGGCTCGGGACTCCGGGATAGTGCCGCGACGGTCTGACAGATGCGAATAGTTCGAGGGATTGACGTATTGTCACGTTTAGGCTACGTATGCCTCCTCCCACTGGCGTCGTCAAAGGTCCCTTGATAGCGACGCCTCGCTTCTTTATGGCCGCGAGCGTCTGCTCGGGAAGCC
>CP070736.1:1232556-1239962 GCA_020347645.1 Methanobacteriota archaeon
AGCGACTGCACGAGCGACTTGACCTCGGTGAAGCCCGCCTTCGCATGAATCGCCACGCCCCCGAGCTTCATACGATTGGTCGTTCCGAGCACGACATCTCCTGTCTCGAAGATCTTCTGCGGCAACTCCCTGTGTTTGTTCTTGCGCAGTATCCCAAGAAGGCTCGGCAGGAGCGAGGTTCGCACAAGCGTGTGCATCTCCGATACTGGATTCAGTATTCGCAGGGTCTCCGTCTCCTCGTTCATGCCCAGCGCTCCGAACTGCTCCCACTCGTTCGACAAGGATAATGTCGCCACCTCGAAGTATCCCAGGCCAATCATGATCGGGCGCACTCGCGTTGCGAAGGCGGTTAACGGGTCTTCCACGCCGAAGGTGGGCGCGGCCGGGAATGTGCGGCCGAACGATTCGTAGCCATATCCGATGGCGACATCCTCTGCGAGGTCAACCGGGTGAATGACGTCTCCTCTGTACGAGGGAACGCTGACACGCAGAGTCTCCCCATCCACGGATGCTCCGTGACCCAGCCTAGCAAGACATGCCGCCATCTCTCCGGTGTTGAGACTGGTGCCGAGCCAACTGTTGACATAGTCAACATCAAGAGCCATTTCGCGAGGTCCGATGTCCGGGGCTGTAGTCGTTGCACCGTTCTCCTCGATTGTGACGGTTCTGACGAGCCCGCCTCTGTCCGCCAGCGCCGTCGTGAGTATGTTCACCGCATACTTCAGGGCGTTCAGATCGGTGCCCGTGCAGTCGACAAAGATGTCCCTTGTTTCCTCAGTGACTTCGGTGACGATGCCGTTGATGATCGGCGGCATCGACAGGACCTGCTCGTCTCTGTCGACTATCAGCGGGTAGCGGTCCTTGCCTTCGAGCACAAACGCGTACGCGAGTCCTTTGTCGTGCTCGCGCAGTATCTCTGCGGGGGTCATCTCCCTTGCTCCCTGCAACGGTTGAAACGTGACCTCGTCCGGCTTGACGGCTTTGTAGGTGAACGGAGGATTCACTGCCCTGATGTCATGGATACCAATAGCGACCTTCTTGCGGTCCCTTCCAAGGGTAAGATGCAGCTTCTCCTGGAGGTCCATCATTGACCTTATCAAAGGATCGTCAAACGTCAGCCCTTCAACCATGGCCGACCAGATGTACGGTCTTACGGGCTTCACAGAGGGGTCGACGCGGATTTGGACGTCCGATGAATCGGCACTGTATTCCACCAGCCCGGGTGCGATGTCGAGAAAAGCTTTCAATGCTCTCGCTATGCCTTCGACGGAGTACAGATCCGGCCTGTCTGGAAAGAACTCGAATGAGAGCTCATCCTCGCTTTCCTCCGCTCTTTTCAGATCAGAGCCTATCATCGGCAGACGCTGACGGAGCGTGTCTATCGAGATCTCGACGCCCATCAGACGCATTAGGTCGGAGTAGCTGAAGTTGATGACTGGCATGCTCGTCCTTACCGTCTGATGGAAGAGGCTGCAGATATAATAAGGTTGTTCGCCCAGATGCCCGGGAGGATGCGATGGTGAGCTCCGAGAGCGATATTCACGAGGTGTTTTCAGCCGGTGTGACCCTGAGAGAAAAGTATAAGCTTGCATATGCCGAATGATGAATCCGACACCGCAGCCACTTGCATCGAGAGGAGTATAATGATACGCGAGAGAGCTAGGACTGGAATCAAAGGTTTGGACGAGATGCTTGACGGAGGCCTTCTCGTCGGGAGGCCGTACATCGTCTCTGGGACCTCGGGCACGGGGAAGTCGACCCTTGCGATGCATTTCCTTCTTGAGGGCGCTGCGAATGGCGAGCGGGCGCTTTATGTTGCCATTGACGAGCCGCCGAACGAGGTTCGCCTCAACTTCGCCAAATTCGGGTGGAACCTCGATGGAGTGAGCGTTCTCGATGGAACCCCTGACGTGCTCAATTATGACAAGACGCCGGTGCGCGACGTCTCGAGCGAGCGGAAGATCGTGTCCCTGGGAAAGGTTGGCGATGCTATACGAAGAACATCGGAGAAGGGACCGACCGACGTGACGGTCAGCACTTTGCAGGAGTTGATCAAGCAGGAATTCAAAGAGCGCAAGTACGCGCGAGTTGTGATTGATTCCCTCACTTCTCTCAAGCACTTCTATATCAGAACCAGCGAGGAATTCGCGACCCTGCAGTCGTTCTTCAGGACGCTCTCCGACCTGGGGGCGACCTCGATATTGACTGTGCATGTTCCTGAGGTCACACGTCCAGGCATCGAATCACAGCTGTCAAGAGGTGAGATACGCCTGCACAAGTGGTTCGATGGCAGGGGGTTGATGCGGGGAATCACGGTGGAGAAGTATCGAGGATCCTCCCACGACTCGAGAATGAGACATATGAAGATAGCCCAGACCGGAATCGTGGTTCCTGTCTCCGACGGAGGCAAACGCAAGAAGAAAGGCGATGCGGACTCGGAGCGGACGCCCGAGCGGCCGACCCCCGATGACAAGAAGGCGGAGCCTCCGCTGCCACCTCCGCCCGAGAATGGCGAGGTTGACATTCCTCCTTCGCAATCCGCTGGCAGGACTGGCTCCGCAGTCGATCCCAAAGGTGACGGAGGCGGACCCCAATGACCGCTGCCAAGAAGGAGCTTCGAGCCGCAACAGGTGTCGAAGGACTCGACAAGATGCTCAAAGGGGGCCTTATTCCCGGTAGGCCCTATGTGCTGTCCGGCTCGATCGGAAGCGGAAGAACCACGCTTGCCGTGCAATTCCTTCAGCAGGGTGTGCGGCAGGGCGAGAGGGCATTGCTGGTCGCAATAGACGAACCGCCTGCGGAAATCAGGGAGAACGTCAGATATCTGGGCTGGGACGTCGGCAAGATACGGATTCTGGACGTGCACCCTACGGCTAAGGCTTACAGCAAGAAAGTCTCGATGGTCGAGATAGCGGCGCAGAGGGCCGTGGGCTCGTTGAGAGAGGCAAGGGACGATGCGAAAGCCGAGGCACTCAAGCAGGCGTCCCCTGATTTGAGCGTGCAGTCGCTTCAGCTGATGCTGAAGCAGGAACTCCAAGAGACGAGGTACTCGCGCGTCGTGGTGGACTCCCTTACAACGCTGAAGAGGCTCTCAGAGGATCAGGATATCGATATGGGGCTCATGTCTCTCCTCAGGTTCCTTTCCGAGGCGAACCTGACTTGCATGCTGGTCACCGATGTGCCCGATTATACATCCATAGAGCCGGAGATATTCATCAGCAGGGGAGAGATAAGACTCCACAGGATAATGACCGGTACGAAGATAGAACGCTGTCTCACGATCGAGAAGTTCAGGGGCTCCGCACATGACACCGTGCCGAGACCCGTGGCGATTGCCCGAGAGGGCATCCAGGTTAAGCCTGGCAAGAAGGTGCCAAAGGCCGCGTTGTCTATGCTTCAGGGAGTGCCTGGTAGCCTGCAATAGCCCATAGCAGACCCGCTGGTTTATTGTAGTAGGATGCTTTGCAGAATCTCGAGGGATCTGTTTGGCCAGGGCAGGCACTCTTCCAGTGGTGGACGTCTCGGGCAAGCCGTTCGAGATGGGAGAGCAAGCGGGAAGGATATGTTCCAAGCGTGCCAGAGCGTATAGGAAGGCGATGGCCGCGGCTATTGAGCATTACACAGGCATGAGCTGGGCCAAGGCGGTTAAGCGAGCGAGGGTATATCTTCCGTACGCAGAAGGATTCTACCCAGACTTCGTCGAAGAGATACGAGGGCATTCGGAAGGTTCAGGAATGCCCTTCGAGGATACCTTTGCTCTCTGCTGTCACGAGCTGCTCTCTCCGAGCGGTTTCAGAGGATGCACGGATGTCGTGGCAACCGGCGATGTCACCGCAGAGGGAAACGTCATTGCGGGACACAACGAGGATTGGGACCCTGCCTGCCTATCTGTGGTGGTGGTGCTCAGGGCAAAGCCTACCCGGAAACCCTCGTTCATTTGCACCTCATACGCCGGGCTCCTGCCATCGACTGGGCTCAACGACAGAGGCATCTCATTGACGGGGAATGCCCTGTCCCCTAACGACGTTCGTCTCGGAATCCCCAAGATTTTCCCTGTGAGGAAGGTTCTTGAGGCGAGAAGGATTGGGGAGGCGTTGTCCTGGGCAATGCCCAAGGATCGCGCATCGAGCTACAACAACATCTGCTCGGACAAGAACGGTGAGGCCTACTCGCTCGAAGGCTCCGCGACGGACTGTGCCTGGATATATGCGGAAGATGGCTACCTCGTGCACACGAACCACTACACAACGGAGAGGATGGCAAGGTACGAGGAGGATCCTGGGGCGATGACATGCTCCCGGATCAGATACAACAGAGCGCGGAGACTGGCCGAGGCTCAGCTGGGGGAGATCACCGTCGATTCAATGATTGATCTGTTCAAGGATCATGTCAACAAGCCCGATTCGATTTGCAGACACGGAGACTCGAAGCTTCATCCTCTAGATAGGTCGGAGACGATATTCTGCACGATATACGATCTCTCGAATTTGGTTTTGCATGTGTGCAAAGGACCTCCTTGCAAAGGGAAGTACACCACTCTGAAGCTGAAGCGATGACACATCTGAGGCTATAATGGAAAGTATTTAATCCCAATCGCCTCATTGCGCAGATGCCGCCCGGGCCCATAGCTTAGTTTGGCTGGAGCGCTCGGCTGATAACCGGGAGGTCACCGGTTCAAATCCGGTTGGGCCCACTCTCAACCACTGGCTGGACTAGTGAAGGAACAATTTTCGCTGTTTTTTGCGACTGGATGCGCATATTCCGCACGGCTCAGAAGGCTTTCAGATCGTAAACGTGTAGTGTCCGCAAGCGTCCGAAGTGTCCCCAGAGAAAAGGCCATAGGGGCGGAAAGAAGGCCTTAAGCTGTATGAAGCAGATTAGGCGTGGGGAAGGAGGATATGAGAGGACTGAGGTCTAACTCAGTGGATTCCGACTTGGCACACGCAGACGGCTCCACTGGACAGAATGTCAAACTGAGTCTCATCGACAGGACTGTCGCCGTTGCACCTAAGAGGAAAAGAGGGCGCTCGTCGCTAAGGCCGCTTCTTGTGCTGATCTTAATCGTGATTATGGTCGCGGGAGCCTTCTCCTTGGCGTCCAGGAACAGGGATGCGACATACTTGCCAGCACACACCGCTGCGCAAACCATCATTCCAGGGTTTCCGCTGTCCTATCAGCATAGGGACGCTCCTGGAGTCACCTGCGCCATGTGCGGCTCGTGGATGCCTTGGCATCTCCCCCCAGTTCTATGGGAGGACGTGAAGTACGGCGGAGCCCCCGGCGGTCCGCCTGGAGACAATACTTATGGCCCAACCGGCTCGCCCGATGACTGTCCACACTGCATCGTATACAGCGGTCCCGCATGTATCCAGATGATCAATGGATACAGGAGTGGAGGGCCTCTGGTTCCGCAGGACCAGATATATGACGATAGTGAGTATGATATTGGAGCTTTTGAGATCCGGGGTGATACGATATGCCAGAGACATGGCTATGGAGTCCTCGACGGCACAGGTGGATCAATTGCGGAAATCCAGAAGACATTCGATAATTGGATCAATCCCCACCATCAACATAACCAGTGGGATGCGTCTGCTCTGACGGCACCGACTCTATGTTCGTACATATCTAGCCTGTATCCCGTCTTATGGGATGATCATGGCGGATGGCCCAGCAATATGGACCGCACATGGCCTATTCCTCCGGAGGATACCATGCAGGGTCATTACAAAGTCATAGCGGGATATGACGACCAAGGCACCCCAAGTACGTTGGACGATTGTGCACTGATCTACGACCCGTGGCCAGGCTACAACGATCTGGCGGCGGTGAATCCAACACCTCTCCCGCCAGGCGCTCTTCCTGGTCCAGGCGGCCCTGGCGTGCCTGACCCCTATTGGCTGCCGGTAAGCACAGTGCTCGGGGACACCAACGACCTCTTCCTCGTGGAATACGCAGCGATACCGGAGTTCTCTAGCTTGCTTATACCTATATTGGGGATGACTGTAATCGCGTTGGTCGCGATTAGGATTCGCGCAGCAAGAAGAGACTCGTGAGGTCTCAATCGCAGCTTGCTTTGACCAATCCTTAAGTGCCGACTACAGGAAGATTACGGCACACCATGGCAAATGGATCGGTGAGGGGCGATGAGCCCTTCGTTTTCGTTGCCTTCCGCAGATGCGATCACAAACTGGTGGGCTCAGTATCTCGCCAATTGACGCTAACAGCTTTCACCTGCAAGGATTGCGAGCGCGTTTACTTGCTACCCCAGCGACCGACAACGATGATAAGGACGACCATTACCACGGTCAACACCACAGCGAGAACCAGGTATAGGAGCCAACCAACCAGATCTATGTCGGCAAAGGTCATGTCTATGCCAGCAACCGTCAGCCCTCCCGTGACCACATCCTTCCACAGAAGGGCGATCACAAATCCGAAGGCAGCCGCTAGAGCTGTGGAGATTGCCAGCTTCACTTCCCGCTTTGACATCGTTTTCTCTTCCGTCATTAAGAACCTCCCCTGAACCTGAGCCGAATAACCAGAGATAACATTATCGCAGCTCTGCTACGGGACGCCTGCTGCAGAATCTTTTTATATGAAGCCAGTCCTAATTGAAGCGGGTCATCAAAGCCGTTTTGACTGGCTTTGATTCGAAGGGGAAATGGTATGTTCACTAATTCTCACGATGTCGCGACATCCAATGTCGCACGAGGAGCGACGAGCAGATTGTCAACGAGGCTCGATCGAAGAGAGGTCATCGGAAGACCGAGGTCCGTACGTTCTGCTGCGTGGCTACCTGCGATTTGTCTATCTGCTGTCCTGCTTATCGTTGGTGTCGTCCCGATATCCTCAGATGCCGAGTTAGAAGGTTACTGCGTCATACGACTCGGGACGGTCCAGAAGCCGGACGGCTTCAATCCATTCACTATCACCACCTCTCTTTCTCATTCAATACTCTGGATGAATTACGAAATGCTTTACACACCCGGGCCGGACCTGACTCCCTGCCCACAGTTGGCTGAATCGTACACGGTTAGCGAGGACGGGATGGAGTGGACCTTCAACTTGTCTGCTGAATCTTACTGGCACGATGGACAGCCAGTTACTGCGCACGATGTGAACTTCACCTTCAACATGATACTTAGGAATGAGTATGAATGCGCTAGGCTAGGAGGATATCTCCAGAATGTTACCGGCGTTCGGGCGCTTGATGACCACACCGTTCGTATCACTACCGAAGTGACGAAGTCTACGATGCTATCCATCAATATTCCCATTCTGCCAGAGCACTATTGGAGCGCGGTCGAAGAAGATGAGTTGATCGATCAAGTGAGCATGTGGGATGGGACTTACTTCCCGAATGGTCCAATTGGATCCGGTCCTCTCATCTTGGACGAGTACTC
>CP070736.1:1240062-1247452 GCA_020347645.1 Methanobacteriota archaeon
CTCATGTACCTAAATCGTCCGAGCCAGTCATTTTGGTGGGTTCAAATCCCACAGGGTCCACCATTTTGCTGGCCAGCGCTAGCGTTTCTCATCAGAAAGGTGCGTGAGCGCGCCTACTTGCTTCCCCAGCGACCGACAACAACGATAAGGACGACCATAACTAGTGTCAATCCCACAGCGAGAACCAAGTAAAGAATCCACCCAACAAGGTCTATTTCAACGAAGGTTGTGTCGATGCCAGCAACTTTCAGACCGCCCGTAACCACATCCTTCCACAGAAGTGCTATCACAAATCCGAAGGCCGCCGCTAGGGCTGTAGAAATTGTCAACTTCACTTCGCGCTTTGACAGTTCTTTCTCCTCCGCCATTTAGAACCTCCCTACAACCTGAGCTGAGTAACCGTAGATAACACTATCGGAACTTTGCCGAAGCACCCGCAGGTACCCTCTTCTGTATCGTACAAAGCAGAGTCTCCTGCGACAGAAATCAAGAAGGACATCTGGCCGGACGACGTCAAGACCCATCAGTATCCCTATTTCTCCTAAAGCCAGATTATGACAGCTGACTCGGCAAGCCCTGTCGCATCTCGCTATGCAACTTGAAGCTCGGACTGAAGCTCCCAGACTTCAAGCGCGAGGGCGCAATCAAGCTCTGTCAGAAGCAGGGCAGCATCAGCATACCGATCCACGGAAAGCAGCTCCAACACCTCAACCTCGGCCTCCGCGATAGCGTCCATGGCCTCAGATTCCCACGCCTCGAATATCGGAACAAGATCATCGCCCCATCCGGCCGCCATTCCATTGACAAGCAGGTAGTAATCTCTTCCGATATAGCTAGCAAGCTGCTCATTCGCGTAGCTGGCAGTCACGTCATCATAAAGTATCGCAATGTGCAAAGGCACAAACGGAGTCTGACACGGATTATTCTGAGCCATCCACATCGTCGAGAGCAGGTTCGGCTCATCCATGTCTATCTCGAAAACGCACGCACTCGTCGTCTGAACGTTGCAGATCGAGTTGCCCGGGAAGCCTGGCATCATAACGTCCGCCCAGTCAGGGTAGAGCTCCCACAGCTCAGTAGGACACATGCCCCAGTTCTCGAGGTCTCTCGCGAAGGACATCAGATGGCCAGAGGTCAGCTCGCCACAGTGCATCTCCCCGAGCTCCACGGCGCGGTCATAACGGAAGATGGATGGAGTCCACATGTAGGTGTCCGCCCAGTCTCCTGATGGTTCGAGAGAAGGATCGAGCACCCAACTGAAGAACGGCTCATACAGCCAATGGTTGGTGTGAGCATCGAATCCGGAATCTATTATTCTATATGCACAATCTGGCGTATAGGTAGAAGGTGCAATCTCGATGAACGCGGCTTCGTCCTTGCCGGACACCATTATGTTGCCTCCGATCTGCTTCTTCTCGCCTTCAACGAGTTCAATAGCATCTCTAACGGTCTTGCACCGCTCGAGTATCATTATCTGAAGGTCCCAGGTGTTCAAACCGTCTTCATACTCGCTTCCCTTCGGGATGGGCAGCCAGTTGAATCCCAATGAGAGTCCGTGTTCATTCATTCCCTCCTCGGAACTGCCCACGCCTCCAGCGAATGCGACCGCCATGTAGGAATAGCCAACTTCGGGCGTGACGATCAGGAGCACCTGCTGGCCATAATGAATATCGGAAGTCTTGAAGCTCAGGGGGTTTCCGTCAGCAGTAGCATCTGGCCTAGCTACGAAACAGGTACACGCACCGCCTTCCATCCCAGGGGCGAACTCGTTGAATGCCAGCAGTTCGGAGTACCTGACCCCGGATGTCTCGGACATGCCTCTCAACATATCGATCATACTCTGAGGCATTGACCTCTCAGAGGTCTTCTGAAGGAGTCCCTTCTTAGACATTCCCATGCTTTCCACAGCCTCCCAGAACAGGTCGACGTTGGCACGAATCGGCTCTTTTGCAGCCAGGCCGTACTGTCTCCCCATTTCGCGATGTGTACCTTTCAGTTCAACAGTCATCAAACCAACATCTGCCCAAGCCCCAGAGACGACCGTGGCCTTTTCCCCCACCACGATGCCCATAGGTGCGAGCAGGACAACAGCTATCATCAAAGCCGGAATCGCGCTACAACGATAATTCACCTGCAATCCCCCGAGTCAGTGCTGAGGAGCGAATACACATGCCCTATTATGATTCTTTGGCGCGCACTTCAATACTGACTCCACCAAGATACGCCGCTCAATGCACAACAAGAAGCAATAGGAAAGGGGTTGAGACTTTCTTTCGAATCGGTTCCTCGGCAAGAGATCTCGGATTATGGAATCTCGGACGTCTAGCCTGTCATCTTCGCGGTATCTAATTCCACGGGGTCCATCATTCCTTAGAGAAAATGCCATAGGGGAGGAAGGGTATTGGGAAGGCGCGCGAGTGGGATATAGAAGAATATCCACTGTGAGATACCCACAGACTATCACGAAAGAAGAGTTTACTATATCATCGGGCAAGAAGAGACTATCACTCCTATTGGAAAGATGTTTCAGAAACATCATCTCGACGCGGACCGTATCGATGCGTGTAGATTGGTGACACAGATGCAATTCCCTTGATTGCCTCCAAAGGTGAGGACGTGCTGAAAAGAGAACTAGATGCGGTGATTAAACAATCGTGCCAAAGGCTCGGCAAGGTGGCAGTTTCACCCGTCAAGTATTGGCTTCTTGTCTATGTCGACGGAAAGGACGAAGAGGATCATCAAGTCCAAGACGCCCTGAAATCAGCGGAGGATTATCCTCCAAGGGTAAAGATGCTCAAATCGTTAAGAGAGGATGGGACTTGGCCTATATCCAAAGACAGAAAGAAGGCAGAGGACACAAACGGAGGTTCCCCTTACGGATGGACATACATCACCATGATTCGAAACCTTTACTGGCTCCATGACTACTGCGCAACTCAGGATGATGGATACATCTCTAACGCCTTAGAGATGATTTTCAGCTGGCAGAATGATGAAGGATTTATCGAAGGACCGATGCCGGACAGAATTCCTCGACCATACTACAATGGCCTCGCTCTTTCGACTTTTCGCAAGTACGGGATACCTTTAGGCGAACAAAGAGTCAACAGACTCTTCAACTGGTTGATCCAGATCCAACGACATGACGGCGGCTGGAACATTCCGTTCATTCAGGACGTCAAATACCTTCCGCAATACAAGAAGATGAAGATGAAAGACTTTCTCGATCTTGTGCAGAACGATAGAATTCCGTACAATCCGAGGGATTTCGACAACATACCAAGCTGTTACTGGAGTACTGTTGGTGTTCTCACAGGCATGTCATGGAACCCCGACTGCCCGCAGATCGAGGAAATAAGACGAGGGGGCAACTTCGTCCTCAATGGGTTCTTTAAGAAGAACCACCACGCATCGTTCTATCAATCGGCGAAGCATTGGGAGGTGTTCAAGTATCCTACCTATTTCGGAAGTGGCTACTGGGCTCTTGACTCGTTGCTCTACCTGGGGTTTCGCTCTGGAGATCCGAGGATAGATAGGCTGATTGAATGGATTGTACAGGCGCGCGAGAAAGACGGTTTCTGGTACAGCAGAGACAGACCGCATGAGATTCACGACCAATGGGTTACCGTGGCCATCTTGATGATTCTGCGTTACTACTGCAATATGCTTTGATCGGAATGCCGTGGGCTTTTTGGATCTAATCATACGCATTTGGCGGAATCTCTGTTCTAATGTCTCGAATAGAACCATGCATTCTGATTGAAGCGATCTGTGCAAAGATCACGAAAAAGCCTGTTTTGAATGCATCAGGGCCCATGACCTCTCGTTCCGGACCGGTCAAAACCCCATGCGCTCGTGATTGTTGCCGCTGCGTCTTCAGGGAACTCGAAGTCGTATCATCTTCGATGGTCCACACTCGGAATTGACTCACAAGAACAATATTATTAACCCAAGGAAGGGTATTTCCCTCCGGCGTTGGGGGTGAGGACGTGTCAACTCGTGATTCATCTAAGCGTATAGTATGTCTGGCTATTGTCATCATGTTCGCAATTTCGCTCTTCGCTGCAAGGGCCATCGGAGAAGACGAGGAGTCCAAAGCGGATTGGACGCTTGCGATGTACATCGATTCCGACAATGACCTTGATGTCTGGGCGGAGGAGGATGTAGACCAGATGCTGAGCATTGGCTCGACAGAATCTGTCAACGTTGTGCTTCTGTGGGACAACGAGACAGGTCCCGCAAGTGTCTACCATGTGGAGTATGGTGAACTTGTGCCACTGGATGGTTGCGAATTGCATGGAGTCGAGACGAATATGGGTGATGCAGATACGCTCAGAGAGTTTGTCTCGTACGTCACCTCGAATTTCCAGTCGAAGAACTTCCTCCTCGCACTCTGGGACCACGGGGACGACGCCCTTGGCGTATGCTTCGACTACGACACCGGGACAGACATGAGCATAGACTACCTCACCCACCAGGAGATCATATCGGCCCTTGGTGACTCCGGAGCAGAAGTGGATGTGCTCTTGTTTGCGGCCTGTGTGCTCGCAATGGTCGAAGTCGCCTACGAATATCAAGCATCTGGAGCAGACATCGACTATATCGTGGCGAGTGAGGGATACGACCCGATGCCCGGCTTCCCATGGGATGCTATCCTGGCAAAGCTCATCTCGGAGCCAGAAATGACTCCACTTGCACTAGCTACGATTCTGGTTGACGAACACATCGAGTACTACAACGCCAAACTCCGAGGAGAAGGGGGGCCGCACCAAGGAGAGGTGAGCCAACAGGAGGACGATTCTGGAACATCCTGGTGGTACTTGTCTTACGAACATGTGACCTTCTCGGTGATAGAGCTTGCTGGGATGAGTGAGTTCGTATCCGATATCAAGGACATGGCATCCGCCATGATCCTCGAGATGGGTTATTATGAGAGCGTCGTTTCGCACGCGAGGGCACAGGCAATTCTACCGTGGTCTCAGAATGGTTGGGAAAGGATCGTAGACCTCCCGACGCTCGTCAAGGCTATCAACGAACGAAGTCTAGGAGAGGTGGCATCTGCGAGCGAGGATGTGATTTTGAGTCTTTCGGACGCAGTCGTCCACCACCGCAGCACTGCAGAAAGATCGGGATACGAGGGTATGGGCGTGTTTCTCCCCAGGTCACTCGCTATGTACGAGAATTGCCAGGTATGCATCGGTCAGTGGCCCATGCCACAGTGGTCGGAGTACTATGGACAGATGCTCTTTGTGGATGAGATTTGGCTTGATTTTCTCAATGCGTATTGGGGATCAGCTTCTTCTTGATCCCGTTTGATGAAGGCGTCAGAAGCCAGGATTGCCTCGCAGGAGCCGTGGTGAAAGGTCATCCCGCGGAAATCAGATGAGGATATCGTGGGGTGAGCGCCTTTCAACTCCCGTCAATGAGTCGCTCAGAATCGGCTTACTGGCTATTGAGCACGAAACGATTAATACTGTTGCGGTTGATTTGCGGGGTGTGGATAGCCTTCGGGATCGATGCAGCCATCGAGGAGGCTGGGCCGTCTCGTTGTGCGAATCTCCTTCCATGCCTGACGAGGGATTACATGTCTGTTCCGGATCAAGAAGAGGGCATAGGTTCTAGAATGGCGACCAGCAACTACGTTCACTTGCTCAAATCAACTTGCTGGTTATCTATCTTGAGGATGCGACCGATCATCATAGCGACGATGATGATTATCAGCGTTCTGGTATCAGTCGTTCTGTTGCCGGACTCTGCAATCGCCTACACTCCCCACGCACCGATACGCATAGACGGAGACATCCAATTCACTCCTGCAAACGGGGTTACGAGCGGGAGCGGAGCGCCTGGTGACCCGTATATCATACAGGGCTGGAGTATAAATGCGAGCGCAGCCCACGCAATCGAAATCCGCAATACGACCGCGCACTTCAAGATAAGTAGCGTGTATGTCTACAGCGATGTCATACCTTCTTTTGGGAACGGAATCGTCCTTTACAACGCTACGAACGGCAATGTCGAGCTATGTGTGTTTGAGGACTACTTGTCTTACGCTATCTACGCCGATAAGTGCACCGACTGCAGCTTCTCCAATAACACGTTTCAGAGGAGAGTAGCAGGCATTGCAATGCCTCAGACAGGAGTGTATCTTTACGAATGTGATAGGACTTCCATCTCTTACAACAACTTCACCTGGACTGGCTCTGCCGTCTTGACCTACTTCGCTCCAAATACCACGGTGACCTACAACAACATCACAAACGGTGGGAATGGAATTCAGTTTTCCTCGTATTCCAACAATTCCATAGTTGATCATAACACCCTATCGAGCGTCACGAGTTATGCCATCGCGACGTGGTCTGTAGACAACATAACCGTAGTCGACAACGACCTTCGCGGTTGCAACCACGTTTCGATCGGAGCATACGGAGGATCCTCGAATCTGACGATAAGGGAGAATAACATCTCAGATGGCGTATACGCAATCTACACCCAGAATGCCAGAGATCTGCGCGTGAGTTCAAATGATGTCGTCAACTGCACTCAGTTCGGCATATGCATTGACAGGACTATGAACGTCACGGTGTCATCCAACCAGGTCTTCAACAACGGCATTACACTATTTGGCCAGACTTCCGATCACTACGACACACACACCATAGGGACAGACAATGAGGTGAATGGAAAGCCGACTATGTACATCAAAGGAAGCCAAGGAGAGGAAATCGAAGGAGGCACGATAGGGCAATTGATTGTCGTAGCGTCCAGCAACGTGAGCGTATCGAACCTCGATCTCGGCAATACGGATGCAGCGCTTCAGATAGCGTACTCAGCTGGCATCCTTTTCGAGGACATCGTCCTGTCGCCAACCACGAACTACGGGGCGCTTCTATACAAAGTGGATGACCTGACCCTGCGGAGATGCAATTTGTCGCACAGCACGATTGGGATATCCGGCAACTTCATCGACAATGCGACCATCGCATACAACGAGATATCCTACAACAGCATGCGCGGCATTGGCATATCTAGCGTAACGAACTCCAGGTTCATGTGCAATAGAATCACAAACAATACATGGGAAGGCATCTACTATCAAGGCTTCTGGACAGACGTCAGCACGGAGATCGCATTCAATGAGTTCTCAAACAATCAGCGAGGGATATACCTTTCCGATTGCCCGGGAGTCATCTGCCATCACAACAACTTCCTAGGCAATACGGTTCAAGCCATGGACAACCTGGGAGCATCAAATCTCTGGAACGGGACATATCCATCCGGGGGCAACTTCTGGAGCGACTACGTTGGCGTCGACCTCTTCAGCGGTCCGAACCAGGACATTGCCGGCGGTGATGGCATTGGCGATTCGCCTTATGCCGTAGACGGAGAC
>CP070736.1:1247552-1254670 GCA_020347645.1 Methanobacteriota archaeon
GTCGTCCTCCAGCCAGGTGACATACCTAGGATGAGGGTCGGCGTGGCCGGAGTATACATGCACGAGAGCGTGATCGAGTATGTCAGGAACATCACGAGGACGACCCGTGACATCGAAACCCTCGAGCTTGGGCTCAGTCCGAGGGGAGGCATGCATCTCATGCTGGCGGCGAGAGCGCACGCCTATCTATCCGGCAGAGGTTATGTGATCCCGGACGACATAAAGCGCATGGCGCACAAGGTAATCGATCATCGACTCATACTAACGCCCGAGGCTGACCTGGAGGGCCAGACCCACGGAAGCGTTACCGAATCGGTGCTATCGGAGGTGCCGATACCCCGAGGAGAGTTCGCCGAGGAGAACTCTTCACACTATGAGCGGAAGAGTGAATGACCTTGGAATCCTCACCTCTCGGGAAGACAGTATTGATATTCTGTGCGGTCTTCGTGCTCGCTGCCTATCTCTTTATGAGCATGTCCTGGATAGTCGTATGCTCTGGACTTCTTGTAGTGTTCGTCTATTCAAGACGCAGATTTCTCGAAGAGGTGGACGACTCTCAGATCAAGATCGACCGCAGGGTACTCGACGAGCTGATGTTCGCGAAAGAGCCCGTGGCGGTCAAGGTTGAGATAACCAACCTGAACTCGACCGCCTTGGAGGCCAGGTTCGAGGATCGCGTGCCGGATGGATGTACGGTGGCGTCGGGCAGCAATGTCGTCTCGGCGAAAGTGCCTGCGCGCTCAGTCTGGTCTTTCACCTATTCGTTCGTTCCTGAGAGGAGGGGAAGCCACGTCATAGGAGGCATCGAGATCGAGCAGTCGGACGCCTTTGGTCTGCACGTCCACAAGCGGGAAGTCCATGCAAAGACGACGGTCCTGGTGCACACCCGGCGGGAGAGCGTCAGCATGGCACGGGAGGCGGCCCGTAAGGAGCACTTCGAATACGTTGGCGTCAACAAGACGCTTGCAGTCGTCCTGAGGGAGTTCGAGCATGCGGGAATCCGCGAGTATGTGCCTGGGGACAAAGCCAGGGATGTCAATTGGAAGGCCTTGTCCAGGCTTGGCAGGCTGATGACGAACGCGTACAACAAGGAAGGTACGCTCGAGACCATGGTTATGATCGACTGCAGCAGAAGCATGCGCTTGGCATCGTACAAGGTGGCAAAGATCGACCATGCCACGGATCTCGCACTGCAGCTGTCCCGCGCGCTGCTCAGCAACTATCACAGAACTGGCGTCACAGCATTCGATGAGACCTCCGTCATATCCAGCGTTGATCCTTCCCTGTCAAAACACCAATTCGAGAAGATTCTGATAGCTCTCGGGGAGATTCCCGGCTCGGTGAAGGTGCAAGAGAACGGAACTGCGCCAGATATGACGCGTAGGAAGCCGCCACTTATCCCTGTTTCGAAGGATGCTGAACACGACCGGGGTGAGGCTTTCCTGGATGCCCTCAGCGACATTGCAGGCAGTCGATCCATTCGCGTGCGCGAGCTCGGTCTCGAAGGAGCGGTCGGAGACATGATTCTGCGAAGGCGTGGGAGGGAGATGCTTTTCGTGATAATCTCCGACCTAGTGTCTTCGAGGGAATCCGTCGTTTCAGCAGCAAACCTATGCAGAAGAACCGGGAACAGAGCGCTAGTGATCCAAACGTACGATGACTGGTATTCGAAGCCACGGTCGGCTTCCGATTTGGCCGAGGCGGAGCTCCTGTACAGCAACATTGACGCGGCCGTGGGTGTCGAAGCAACCTTGAGGCGTTCTGGAGCGTCGTTCTTGCGAGTCGGTCCAGCTGATACCACTGCGAGAATCGTGAGGAGCATAAGGAGGGGAGTCGCGTGACTCGAACATCTAAAGGCCTCAAGGTGGCAATGGCAATCATATCTGCAGCGCTGTTCCTCACTTTCAGCAGACTATCCTTCTCGCTTCTCGTCCCTGGGGCCATCGGAATAGCGCTGGTGATTTTCGGAATTGTCCTCGAATACAGGCCAGCGGCAGTTCTCGGGCTGTTCGTCAGTCTAAGCGTCGCCGCCCTGTCTATCGAAATTGTGACGATGGCCGATGTGTCAACCTGGCAGACTACGATGCTCGGGCTGTTTGCTCCCACATCGCTGCTAGCATGGAGCGCGTTTCTGTCGGAGCGGTCCGATAGCTACGAGATTCGCCTCCGCACTCGCCCGTTCGTCACCGCCCTGGTGATCGGGGCGGTGTTCGCTGTCGCCCTGCCCGCGACTATTGCACTGACAAACATCATGTATCCTGTGGCGGGCAATTCGATGTCCACGATGGCCGAGATATCCCTGTTGTTCGTTATCATCGCAGTCACAGCTCTGATATCTATCTGGTCCAAGGAGGAATCGCCTTCTGGAGAAACCCATTCCTAAACCGTTATATATTCTCGACATGGTGCTTTCCGCTCGCAAATGTTGCGAAGTGAATGGCTCCTGCTGTTCGGCTCCTTGCTTGTCGCAGGAGCATTATACAATCACTACATGGGCCACTCGGCACTGCTCATAGAGCTTGTGATGGTTGGCATCGGGACGACTCTGGCTGTACTCGCATGCCGTTCGTTGCTTCGATCAGATGTCAAGGACTCGGAGGGTGCCCTCGTCGATTTCTTATCGAGATACATTAGAAAGGACCTCTGCGGCGTCATCTTATCGATCGCCGGATTCACGCTTATTCTGCTTTGGTCCTTGTGGAAGATAGTCTTCATTGGAAGGACGGATCTTCGTATGGAGGACTTCATAGTCACCCTCCTCGGGCTATCCCTGGTTGTCTATTCGTCGGAAAGGTCCAGATTGGGAGAGGTGAAGGACTTCATCGTCCTTTACCTGTTATTTCTGACGATAGTGTTCGTGGTCATCTGGAGGACTTACTCCATCGTGACCGGCGAGTCATATTATAGGGTAACCGCGTACGCGGAGTACTACGTCGTGACAATGCCCGTCACGTGGGTGTTGACGGCCCTCGGCTTCCACGTCAACGCGATCCTTGACCTAGATGGGATAGGCCTGTCGAACATAATCGAGTACGAATACAACGGGGTGATGCTGAGAGTCGGCATTGGTGTAGGATGCAGCGGACTCTACTCCGCCGGACTGTTCTTCTCCGCATTTCTCGCTTTCGTGATCGCCAGATATCGTCGTGTGGACGCCTACACCTTCGCTGGCCTTTTGGCCGGATTCGCGGTGACATGGATGGCCAACATAACCCGAATGGTCGTGACGGTGATGGCAGGAATCGCTTGGGGCCATCCGGCGCTCGTAACTGTGCACTCGTACATCGGCATAATAATTTTCGTGGTCTTCATAACAATCTTCTGGGTGCTCATCGTCCGATGGCTAGACCGAAGGGAATCTCAAGCCGCTCCGCCGCAAGCGCAGCCGTCTGAGAAAGAAATGACGGAAGGATCGCGCAATGGCGCGAACGCCGAATGATCAGCGATCCTCTTCCATGAGCTTCTTTAGCCTGAGACCAGATATGGTAATCGCGTCCGATTCCAGAATATCAGTCATATCGAATGACAAGTCCTCCGCAGAGGGTTCGTTCTCATCCTCTTCGAAGTAAGTTGTGCGGCTCGTGAGTGCGAGTTCCATCTGCCTCTCCAAGTCTTCGAAATTGTTTATAGTCATGTCTTCTTCGGACGCAGCAGGAAGTGGCGTCGGATTCAAGGGCATGATGGCCAGAGCGTCCAGAATCGATACGTGATTGTCGCCTATGGCGGGTCCTACAGAGTCTCCGAAGGCTAATCGGTCTGGTTGAGGGGATCTTGGTGTCGAATCCATGTCAACCGGTTTCCGCACGCTCCTGGACCTCTTTGTCGCATTGGATTTGGTGTCATCGTTGCGCCTCCTTCTTGCAAGCATCGCGAACGAGATGAGGGTGGCTGCTACGATCACACCTAGCGAGGCAATAAACGAAATCGATCCGAATAGTGATTCTTCTTCGCTTCCTGTCTCATCAGGCAAAGGTTCGAGATCATTCCCCGATGCGGAAGACAAGATCATCGGAACGGTTTCAGCGCAGTTTCCAACGGTGTCGTCGACCACAACATAGATTGACATGCCGTCCCAGAGCCAATTGGAATCGATAGATATGGAGTAGAGATCATCCGATCTATCCATAGAAATCTCATAGAATCCACCATCGGGCTTTTCAAGGAAGCACTTGACGCCCGCGATGGAGAAGTCGTCTGTCGCAGCGACAATGACAACGAAGTCCTCGCCTGGTACGAATGAGTCTTCTGATACGAATTCTACTTCTGGGGCTATGCCATCTATGTAGAATTCTATAGATATGGATGAGGCATGCCCGCTTTGGTCAGAGGCCATTATCTCTAGATCATGCCATCCCAGCGATAACGAATTCAAGTCTATGGAGAAGTTGGCGGATCTATCTTTCATAGCTTGAAGATCGATGGAGTAGCCCACTGATGCTAGGAATGGGTCCGTTACTTTCACCTGTATGCTGTCGGTCGGAGCGATGGCATCGCCCGAAACGATACGAGTCACCTCTATGATAGGAGCGGTGTTGTCCATAATGAAGATCATAGACTCCTCTGCGACGTTGCCAGCTAGGTCTTCTCCGCTGATGTCGAGCACGAAGTATCCTTCAATCGAGAAGTGTGCCAGGGATATGCTCACTTCTGGTTGTGCACTCTCTCCTGTTGACACGTTGTCGAGAGTCCAGGTGGCTTTCATGAAGTTGGCATCATTCATCCTTACCATTATGCTATCTTCGGATGTGACAAAATCCCCTCCCGCGGGAGAAATCAGAGTGATCAAAGGCGGGGTGTCGTCTATAGTGATATCGAATATGGTTTCGTGGAAATCCGCGAATTCGTTCGAAGCGTTTATTGTAATAGAGTAACTGCCCTCACTCCATCCATCTGTCTCGATCAGATACGGTTCCGGGACGATTGTCCATAATCCGTCTGTCTTCCATCTGCACATGATTGCCCCAATTCCAGTAGCTGAGAACTCTATCGCAACACCTGATTTTACCACAGCTCCATCCTCTGGACTCAACACGTTGACTACGACCGCACTATCCGACATTTCAAACTGAGCGGACGAGGCCGCGGTGAGTCCGACGAGGTCTACAGCGACAATCTCCACCGAGTGAGTTCCGATTGACAGGTTCGATAAGTCAATCGAGTACGGGTGTTCGAGAACCTGATGGTCGTTGTTGTCAAGGGACCAGGTAACCAAAGCTAGGTGTTCGTCGAATACCTCTGCGACAAGAGTGTAGTCTCTTGGCACAATCGTTCCGTTCAACGGACTCGTAATAGTTACTGAAGGCGCTGTGCCGTCTATCTCGAACGAGAATGTCTCCGAGGTCTCCTCCATGACATCGTCGATTGCGACGACTCTGAGATCATGTACGCCATCCTCCCATTCCTCCGTGGACACGTCCCACGGATCTTCAAGTTCGCCGATGGAATAGCCGTCTAGGAACACCTCCACAAACACTTCTCCGTCATCTATTACGTCAATGTCGATGGCGGTCCCCTTTGAAATCAAGCTTCCAGCCGATGGCGAAACGAGGGAGATAGATGGTGGGGAATTCTCGTAGTCTGTCGATCTCAATTCGAATGTTCTAGTTATGGGCTGGTATATCCCCAGGTCGAATTCGACCTTCACTTCCAAGGTTTCGCTCGGTCCGGAGAACAGTTCTGTTGGGTTGAAATGCCACTCAAACCTAATGTTACCGTCGTGTACGTGGCTCGACGATGTGACATACTCGTCCAGAATCATCCCGACTTTCTCATCATTAACAATCAGTTCTAGAGGGACTGCGCCAGTCATGTGAAGAGGATTGCCTCCACTGTCCGTCAGCGAGCCCACGAGGACAACAGAATCAACCGCATTTCTGTACCCGATTTCGGTTCCTTCAGCCGAGAGATCGAAGATGACAGGAACTTGTTTCAGGCTCGCGCTGCATGCTGTGTATCGGAGGAAATTGCCCGCAGAATCGGAGAGCTCGATTTCTATATCGATGGCGCTGTCCTCAACGGATGTCGCGATATCTGCATGATATGTGCTCTCGGATGACTCGGTCACCTCCAAAGTGTTCCAGGGTGATTCCGTGCTCGCTCTCCAGCCAACTTCTACGCTCGGGTTGGGAGAATCGTCGGCGACCGTTAGGGTGAGCTCCACGGTGTCTCCTGGCACGAACCTCTGAGGCATCTGAAGCGAAGTCATCTCCGGTGGGCTCGTATCTGATGATGGCAGGCTGAAGCCGAGTTCGATGACGACATCATCGCATAACTGCGCGTTTGGATGATAGTCGATTTTGGCAACGTAGGTGCCTGCTCCCATCAGGTCAATCTGTCGGACCGCGTCGGGCCTCGATAGGAACTCCGACAGTTGATACACTCCAACAAACATGGAGTCCTTGTACAAGTTCATGCTCGGGACGTTCATGCCACCGACTTTAGCTCCTGATTGGTCCTTCAGAAGTGGATGATACATGACTAAGGAGTCGTCAGTGACCTCTGTTCGAAGGGATGGATAGAACGGTCCAGATCCAAGCCTTTGCACTTCAACCACCGAATCTCCAGAAGTCAGAAAGTTCCTGTCGGGTAGGAATATGTTCGAGACAGTTCGGGCCCTGACGAGATGCTCGTAATCGGGTATGTAAAATTCCCTCTCAAGATACCCGCCGAACAAGCTTCCAGGGAAGTATAATTCCGAGAACACACCCTGAACATAGGTTGTTCTGGTCATGCCCGAGAAGAAGGAATTGACCGAGGTATCGGTATCTCTTCTGATGTAGAATGCAGAGTCTCCTCCGGCGGACTTGTGAGTGCCCCAGTCTCCCCAGATAGCAGACAATTTTCCAGGTATGTCGTACTTGGTGTTGTACGCAGAGTATTGTCCATCGACCAGGCCAAGCGACAAAGGCGTCCCCTGATCGATTCCATCGAACTCCCAGGACAACAGGTACTGCAGATCTGTACTCGCCTCGGGGTAGAAATCGGTCGACGATCCTGAGACGTACTCGAACCAGTGCTGCCAATTGCTGCTCATGAAGTCCCACATCGGATCGGTGTAAGCGAAGCCGGAAATGGAGACGCCGACGGTTTCAGTCGTTTCCGAGATGAACACTTTCCTT
>CP070736.1:1254770-1261861 GCA_020347645.1 Methanobacteriota archaeon
TCAGAGCGGTGAACATTGCCGATATCCTTTTGAAGCGAGGCCTTCGATGGAGGCATTGGGAATCGATGTGTTCAAGACTTGCGGCAATGCCGGGCTTCCACTCTACTTCTCTTCAAAGAAGAGGGCTAGGTGGACGGGTCTGATACTCCTATACTAAGAACTCAGAAGTGGAGTGGGATCAGAGCGGCTAGCCTTTCGCGACGCCGGTTGGGATAGTGCCGACTTTGCCAAACCGTTCAGAACTATGTTTGAGCCGGTCGATTTCCTCCGAACCCCTTACAACAACTCTGTCTCGCTCCATCATCGCCAGCTCCCTTCGTTCGAGGGCCTTTGGGTTCACCGCTATCAACAGCCTCGACTTGGTGATCCAAACGGTTTCGTTGAGCGAATCCAGGGATCTGAGTACCCTGTTGAAGTCGTTGAAGGTGAGGAGATACTCTATACCGTCGAGGAGGACTATGCTGTTAGGGTTGGATTCCATGAATTTCGCCATCGCATCGGCGAGCTGTGCAACGCTCGTGGGAGGGATCCTCTTGTCTCCGGTCGATTCGGTCAGCCAGATGATGGGCGTCACCTGCAGGCCAGATGTCTCTCTGATGCGTTCGGGATACATCCTCGTGACGACGAGTCCCTTCGGTATAAGGAAGGACAGCGTGTCCGAGGCGGATTCAGAGCCGGTGGGTATCGTCACATCCGGTCTGAGCGGCAGCGACACCAGCTCGGTGAACAGGGCCAGCGAGCTCTCGCTCGTCTCGTCCTCGATCAGATACGCTCCTCTGGGTATGTCGTAGGGTCTGAAACCCCCCTTCTCACTCATCTCGACCTCCGCATGGATTACCATCGACGCGAACCTGTTGCTCATTACCGACCTAGTGAGCATGAGGAACAGTAGGATCATCATCCACGGGTACAACGGGTCGAAGTCGTCCGTGCCAATAGATCCTAGAAGTAGATCGAAGACGAACTCAAGTGTGGGCAACCCTACCCATGCTGTTGCGAGAAGGACCATGCTGGTCCGGTATTCCTTCGGCAACCTTCTGAGATCACCGCGCGTCCTCATGGACAACGGCATGGCCATGTCGATCAGTATGGACGTCAATAGGTAGGCGAAGACGGGGCCGAGTAGCCAAGGGTCGTCGCTCAAGGTCTTCTCGCTGGTTTGGCTAGCCACGACACTGATGATCAGGACCGCAAGACCGACCGCGCCCCAGGTCGTCACGAGGTTGACGGGTTTGCCCTTTAGCCACGCCATGAACGCGTCGAGCTCGGTAGTCCTCCTATAGAGCGTTGTGGCGCTCACAACGAAGACGGAGAGCCACGAGACCGTGACCACGAACAGGATTCCGACAATGGGATGCGTGCTCCAATCGGAGGGCGCGGCGATCGACATGGTCACCTCGTAGATCCAAAACAGTGCGAGTATGACCACGAACGAGATCACTATCCAGCCACGGACCACTATGAAGAACTCCCTGCGCACGCGATAGATCAGAACTAGCGATAGTGCAATGAGCGAAAGCCCCACGATTCTTGGCAACACGTCGCCTAGCAGCTGCTCTGGTTCCAATGCGACACCTCCACAATCATCTGGGCCCTATCATGGTGAACGAGTCTTCGAAGGAAGTACTTTTCTGAGAGGCGAGGGTCGGGCTTGCAGTGGCTATCGGTCAAGGACAGCGCCCTCGCTGGCGGACGATACCCCTTCTCTGTACCGCAGCAAGTATCCGCGCAGCTCTTGCTCTGGAGCTTTCGCTTGCTTCAGTCGAGCCTTCATCTCCTTTTGCGACATGAGCACCTCTATCTCCCTCTCGTCGAGGTTGATTCTGATTATGTCACCATCCCTTAGTGCGGCCAAGGCGCCTCCTGAAAAGGCCTCAGGTGAAACGTGGCCAACGCAGAGACCTCTGGTACCGCCGGAGAACCGTCCATCCGTCACTAGCGCCACATGCTCTCCAAGTCCAAGGCCCGTGAGTATGGACGTCGGTCCCAGCATCTCGGGCATTCCGGGTGCACCCTTCGGTCCCTGGTAGCGGACGATCACAGCGTCGCCCTTCCTTATCTTGCCGTCCAGCATCGCCCTGGTCGCACCGGTCTCGGAGTCGAACACCCGCGCAGGGCCTTCGAAACGCCTCATCGATTGGACCACGGCGGACTGCTTCACGACGCATCCGTCCTCCGCGAGGTTCCCGTAGAGAACGGCGATACCCCCTTCTTCGTGGTAGGCGTTGTCCAGGTCTCTGATGACTTCCCCGTTCGTCACCTTAGCCTCGTCGGCTATCTCACGTATGGTTCTCCCAGCCACAGTCTTCTCGTCATGCAGCTCGGAGGCGAGGACGGACATCACGCCTGGTATGCCGCCCGCATCGTCGAGGTCGATCATGAAATGCAGCCCTCCCGGCCTCAGGGCTACGATGTGCTTAGTCTTCCGTGATATTGCGTCGAACTCCTTGAGGCCGAGGTCGATACCGAACTCCTTCGCGACGGCCACGAGGTGCAGGCATGTATTGGTCGAGCCTCCTATCGCATTGTCTATCCTGAGCGCGTTCTCGAAGCTCTTTCTCGTCACTACGCTCCTCGGTTTGGTCTGTTCGAGTACCAGCTTCACTGCCAGCTTCCCGGTCTCGTACGCCATCTGCATCTTGCGCTCTGATATCGCATGCGCTGTCCCACAACCAGTAACGCTGAGTCCGAGCGCCTCCGTTAGACATGACATCGTGTTCGCTGTGAATAGGCCGGCGCACGAACCCGGGCCGGGACAAGCGCGCTTCTCTATCTCGACGAAGTCGTTCTCGGATATCCGGCCTGCGGTGAGCTCGCCGACAGCCTCGAATATGGAAATGACATCCAGCCTTCGATCGTTGTACTCGCCCGGCATCATCGGACCCGCCGTCAACATGACCGATGGCAGGTCGAGCCTTCCACATGCCATGAGCATGCCGGGAGTGATCTTGTCACAGTTGGTCACGCCGACCCAGCCGTCCGCTGAGTGCGCCTCGATCATCGCCTCGACGGCGTCGGCGACAATCTCTCTCGAAGGTAGCGAGTACCTCATACCCGGCAATCCCATGGCGATGCCATCGCATATCCCCGGGACGCCGAACTCGTAGGCGATGCCGCCCGCGTCCTCAATACCTCTCTTGACTTCCAAGGTGAGCTTGTCCATCAGAATGTGTCCGGGTACGATTGTGTTGAACGAATTGGCCACGGCTATCAGCGGTTTGTCGAAGTCCTCGTCCTTCAAACCCGTCGCACGCAGGAGCCCCCTCGCGGCCGCTCTGGACTGCCCCGCGTTCATCTCACTGCTTCTGAGTTTCGACGAGCCAATGTTCACGGGCATCCCCCTAGCTTGAAATCGTCATGGAGCGCTTTGATGGCCTCCGCGGCGTCTTGTTTCTTGATGATGAATGATATGTTGAGTTCTGACGAGCCTTGGGCAATAGCTCGGATGTTTATGTTCTTGGCCGCCATCGTGGCGAACACGCGTGCAGCCACCCCTGGCGTTCCCTTCATCCCGGCACCGACAACTGCCACGATGCTTAGGCCCGCCTCTATCGACACCTCGCGTACCTGTCTTGAACCGAGCAATGTGAGTTCGAGCGCGTTCTGAGCGCGCGATCCATCGTCCTTCGGGATGGCGAGCGTTATGTTCTCCTCGGAGGAGCTTTGGGATATAAGCAGCACATCGACGTCCTCATCGGTGAGTATCTCCAGTACCCTAGCGGCGAGTCTCGGTGTCCCGAACATGCTCGCGCCGCTGACGGTGATCAAGTCCACATCGTCAATGTTGGTGATCGCCTTGACGACGCCGCCGTCCTTCACCTTGACCTCCTTGACTATCAAGGTGCCTTCGTCGTCTGGGTCGTTGAGGCTCTTGACTCTGAACGGCAGCTGGAACCTGGCGGCGCTCTCCAGCGCCTTGGGGTGTGTGACCTGTGCTCCGAAATGTGCGAGCTCCATGGCTTCGGAGAACGATATCCTGTCTATCATGCGGGCGTCGGTAGCTATCTTCGGATTGGCCGTCATAAGGCCATCCACATCCTTCCATACCCACACTTCGTCCGCACGTATCGCAGCTCCGATGATCGACGCCGTGAAGTCCGAACCGCCCCTTCCCAGGGTCGTGTGAGTCCCGTCCTGTGTGTTTGCGATGAACCCGGTCACGACGGGCACGATCCCTTTCTCCAGCAGTGGGTCCATGACCTGCCGAACCTCAAGGGTCGTTACGTTCATGAGTGGCTCCGCCCCGCCGAAATGATCGTCCGTTACTATGCCCGCCTCCCCTCCGGTAAGTGATATCGACTGCAGGCCGAAATCCTCGAGCACTCCTTTGAGTATGGGGGCGGAAAGGCGCTCGCCATACCCTATCACTAAGTCCTTCGACCTCAGTGTGAGCTCGCCTATATGGGCGATTCCGAGGAGAATGTTCTTGAGATCTTCGCACTTCGATTCGATGGTCTGAATGGTTCTGTCCAGGACCTCTTCGTTCTTTATTGCGACCTGTGCGCTGTCCAGATGCCGCTTCCTGATCTCTTCCACAAAGCGCTTCACATGCTCCCGCTGACCCTTTCCGGCTCGCGTTGCCGCGCCCACCAGCGAATTGGTGACGTTGTACATCGCTGACGTTACGACGACTAGTTCGTGCCCCTCGGTCTTGAACCTGTCAACTATGCCTCCCACGCTTCTCATGCTCTCGCCGTCGGCAACGCTTGCGCCACCGAACTTCATGACTATCTTCATGATTCAGCCTCTCGGTTCCAACATCGTGCCTCATCTACCGTCTGAAATCCTTCCTTATCTCTATGAGGTCGCGCAGGACGGAACTAGCAGTTTCCATTCCCCCCGCGCCCTTGCCCACGAGGGTGATCTCCCCCGCGGGGTCTGTGTCGAAAGTGATTGCGTTGAACGTGCCTGAGACGTTCAGGGGGTGAGTCAACGGCACCTCCTCGGGGGCCACCTTGGCGCCTTCACCGACGACGCCCACCAGCTTGAGGGCGTTCCCTCTTGCCTTTGCGGAGGCGATGTCGTCCATGGTGACTTCAGTGATGCCTTTGATATCCACATCGCGAATCGACATGCTCGTGCCCATGACGTAATTCGAGGTTATAACAAGCTTGCACGCGCTGTCGAAGCCCCCTACGTCGTTGGTGGGATCCGCCTCCGCGTAGCCGAGCTTCTGAGCGTCGGCGAGCGCCTCCTTCATCTCGACGCCTTCGGAAGCCATCTTGGTGAGTATGTAGTTGCAGGTGCCGTTCAATATACCTCGTATCGAATTGATGGAGCATCCTTCGAGGCACTTCTTTGCGAGGTCAAGCACCGGTGTACCCCCTCCGACAGTGCCACTGAATTTGAACATGACTCCATTGTGGTTCGCAAGCTCCATCAAGGCCGGCATAGCCAGTGCGAGCGGACCTTTGTTGACACATATCACGTGTCTGCCTTCCTTCATGGCAGACCTCACATGTGTCAGACCTGGCTCGCCCTTATTGAGTTCGCTGGGAGTGGCTTCCACAACGACCTCGCACTCGACCTCTCTGATGATTTCAGACGCGGATTTACCCTGTGTGTAGATGTCCTTCCCGAGGTCGCTGAGCGACCCCGTCTCCTTCTTGGATTTCAGCGCGAACGGTATGTCGATGCCCGTTGGGTCGACTGCCGCTCCCCTGCTGTCTGCAATAGCGACTATTCTGGGGCGCAGGCCATGTTCGCGGGCAAGCTTTGCCGACTGCGAAGACATCATATCCGCGAAGCTCTGAGCCACGACGCCGAAGCCAATGAGCATGAGCCTCATTCACCTGCACCTCCGAGCATTCTTGAAAGGGCTTCCATGGTAGGTTCGATGACCCTCGGTTTGGCGCATTGGGCGATTGCCGTATCCGGGTCCTTCAGGCCGTGTCCGGTAGACACGCACACGACCACGGAAGAACGGTCCACGAGCTCCTCATCCAAGTCCTTCATGAATCCTGCCAGCGCTGCTGCGCCCGCAGGCTCAGGAAATATGCCCTCGAGCCTTGCCATGAACTTCTGCGCTTCAAGTATCTCCTCATCAGTCACAGTAGATGCTGAGCCGCCGGATTCCTTTATGGCGGCGACAGTCTTCTTCCAATTGGCCGGGTTGCCGATTCTGATGGCCGTCGCTACGGTCTCCGGATCTTCGACTGGAATCAGCTCCGATCTGTCTTCGGAGAACATCGATGCGATGGGGGCTGCGCCTTCCGCCTGTATCCCCCTGATCAACGGGCATCCGGAGGTCAGATCCATCGAGTCGTACTCTCTGAACCCCTTCCAATAGGCGGCAGAATTGCCTCCGTTCCCGACGGGTATGTAGAGCCTCTCGGGGCTCACGCCGTTCAACTGGTCGCATATCTCATACGCCGCCGTCTTCTGGCCTTCGATCCTGAATGGATTAACTGAGTTCAGGACATACATGCCCAGCTCCTCTGCGGCGGTCATGACCATCTCGAGCGCCTGGTCGAAATTACCCTTGATCGACAGCACATCCGCGCCGTGCATCATGGCCTGGGCCAGCTTGCCCATGGCCACCTTGCCTTCGGGTATAAGTACCGCACAGTCGAGATTCGCTGCCGCGGCATACGCGGCCAACGAGGCAGATGTGTTCCCGGTGGACGCACATGTCACCACACTCATTCCGAGCTCGATCGCCTTGGTCACGCCCACGGTCATACCGCGGTCTTTGAAGGATCCCGTCGGGTTCGCACCTTCGAACTTGATCCATAGGTTGTGGACTTCCAGCTCCTCCTCCAGCCGCCTGCACCGAACCATCGGAGTCCCGCCCTCCGCGATCGTCACTGCCTGTGTGGCATCTTCGATAGGTATGGCTTCCCTGTACTTCCAGACGGACAGGGGGCGCTCAGAGTGACCCCCCTCCGCAAGATCGGCGGCTGCCTCAGCCTCATCTATCCGTGCTTCGAGCAGGTTGCCGCACGAAGAACACGCATAGGCCGGTCTGGAAGGGTCGTGACTGGTGCCACATTCGATGCATAGGATCTCAAAGGATACCATGATCCACTCCCTCGCGGGGACTAGCGTCTGCTATGGTCGCGCGACATATAAGCCCTTCGCAGCCCTGGCAC
>CP070736.1:1261961-1269018 GCA_020347645.1 Methanobacteriota archaeon
GCCTGAAACGAATCACGCACGAACTCTTGGACGGCGGTGAACATCGCGCTAACTACGTCTTTGTCCATCGTCATGCTATCTTGCTTGGTGACATGGGAAATCAGTCTTCCGTCGTTGTGTATGAGGAATAGATCTTCGAGAGCAAACGGTCTGGGCATTCTCCTCGCAAGGAGATACCCACCTATTCCTGCTGACATTAGAACTATGAGGAATGTGTATGGATATCCAATCTGGTCAGCCCATGTCTTCTGCATGCTCACGGTGAATGTGACCTCGTTGGACTTCAGGCCATCCGAGTCCTCGGCCTGCAATGTCACCGAGATTTCGGATGTGCCGTCGGGGAAGTTCACATAGAGGTATCTGCCTACGATCACTACCTCTGGATCGGGCATCGAAATGAATGAAAGCATTAGGAAGGGCGTTTCGCTATCGATGAAGAACCCAGATATATCGATGTAAGCGCTTCCGCTATCGCCCCGTACGACGATATCTGGTATCTGCAGCGCCACAGGAGCGTCGTTTACCGGAATCACAGTGATCGTCACACGCCACGAACACCATGCGCCGTGTGAGTCGATCGCTCTGAACTCGATGACTTCCGTGCCCGACCAGTTGTTAGCGGCGGTGAAGTTTACACATGTATCGGGGTATATTGTGACGAAGACATTCTCGTTTCCACTCACCGTGTAGTTCAATCCAGCCTCCCCGTCATCCTTATCGAAGAACAATGCATCAAGGCATATGGAGTTGTTCAGGTATTCATCTTCAAGAAATGTCATCAAATCACTGTAGGGTATTGTCGATGCTACTTCAGGGGGGAAGTTATCGCTGACCATCACGTCGAATACGCAAGAGCTGCTCGCGCCTGCGGGATCGCTGACATTTATGGTCACGGGCACGACATAAGGATCGGTGAACGGTCCTCCGGACAGACTTGCTGGGAACAATAGTACTAGCTTGCCGGACTCATGCTCTATATAGGGTGTGTCAAATGAGAACGAGATCTCACTGATGGAATGGTCGGGATCCGAGACGTAATCGGATGCGGTCAGGTTGTGTTCGTAGCCATATCGAACATGAACGGTACCGGGGCTCCTGAAAGTAGGCGCGTCGTTCACTGCGATGACTGTAACGAGCACCGTGTCGGTCTTCAGTGCACCGACAGGGTCGATTGCAGTGAAAGTTCCTTCATCAATTCCTGACCATTCACTCGATGCGTTGAGATATACCTCGTGGGAGGCGGGGTCTATCCATATATCGATGTTCTGGAATCCGTAGGTGTAAACGAGATACTCGTCATCCAGGTCGAAGAAGTAGTCATCCAGATCGAAAGCGAAGTGATTGGATTCTCCCTCCATCATCTGAACATCCGGCAATGGCTCATTCAATGAAGGAGGAGTGTCGTCCGTTACACGTACCACTAACTTTAGGTTGTCGGAGTTGGTGGAATCGGACGGGGTTCCTTCTGGAGCATCGGTAACCGTCAGCGTCACCATCTCGAAATATGCGTTGGTGCCGTCTCGTTCGCCAAATATGAAAGTGCCAAATACTCTATCGAAGTAGATGTTGGTTGGCATCGAAGCGAACATACGAAGCTCGGACTTCGGGGTGTCGACGTCCTTGACGTAGTAAGTGTAATCGAAGGCATACGGCGTGTCGAATTTCACAAACAGTTCAGTGGGAGGGTCGTTGACGAATCTGGGGCGGTCATTTATTGCTTGAACACTAACAACTACATCTTGGTAGGTGGAGAAACCGTTTTCATCTCGGACCCAAAGGCGAAAGACGTCAATCCCTGACTTGTCAGGCTGCGTCATAAAAATCACGTAAGCCTCCAAGGTTGAGTCCTGGTAGACCAGGTAAAGCGAGTTGTTCACATTTTCGGCGTGCCACCTGAGCCCACTTGTGCCGTTGGTGTGGTGCCAGTAGGTAGAGAGGCTTAGATTCCAATTGCTGTCTTCCGTGGCAATTTGCGCAGGTATGGGTGTCAGCCAAGGACCATCCTCCGCGTTTATCACGACTACCTCAATGGAGGCGATTACGCTTCCAACCGTGACTTCTATCAAACCAACCTCCGGGATGAAACCGGCTGTATAGATTGCTGATGACCCAATTCCAGCCAATGATCCGGAAGTGCTTGTGCTCCACATTGCACCGGCAATGCTCACCTCATTGCCATAGGAATCGTAACCGACAGCAGTTATCACCATCGATTTCCCCTCACGAATCTGAATCGAACCGTTTGGGGATGTCGCTATTGTCGTTAAAAGAGCAGGGTTGACCGTTATCTCGACACTAGATGAGGCACCTGTCATGCTGTTTGTGCAGTTGACGTAGCCAACGCCTGACGATTGCACGTCGAGGATAGCATTCAGACCATCAGTGAACAGCGAGCCCAACGCGCCTGCAAGAGTCCAATTTGGTGTCCAGGTCGTGTTTAAATTTCCGTACACGTCGGTGCCTTCAACCGAGAGCTCCACCAACGCGCCTGCGGGCACCTCAAGCGGACCTTCGGGCGACAGTTCCACGTTCACGACAGGACCGCTCCGAACATCTATCACTGGGCTGTAGCCCTCGCTCGAGCCCGATGAAGCTCTTATCATTATCTGCTCTTCGGAATGGTTGTATGTCTGGTTGTCGACCGATCTCTGCCCGAAATCGCCGCTCCCGATGACGACAGAACTGACCCCGAGGGCACCTGCAGCTGGCGTCACACCATCGCTGAGGACGGCCTCGAGCTGAACTGTTCCAATCCATTCAGGCACGACGCCGCCATAAGAGCCCAGGGCGCGGACAGTAATGGAGAAATTACCCATCACCGTTACGATGTCCGGCACCAAGACTTCGAATTCATCAACCGTCACTATGGAAATGGTCCTATTCAGCCAAGACGGCGAGCCTTGAGGATCGACCGTTCTGACAGTAATGACAAGAGTCGCGTTGGGGAGTGCCGATAGATCATAAGTGTATAACCTCCAGCACGGGTTCGATGAAGTGTCTTCCATATCCAACATCATCTGTTCGAAATCTTCAAGGATGGTGGTACCGTTGCTTTCAAACGAGACTTGAATCTCGGCGCTGAGCATCTCGTAGATGCCGAACGGATTGGAGACGTTGGCTACTACGGTAACGACCTCTTCGTCCGAGAAGACCGTCCTCTCGGATCCGAGGGAATCGAGGATGCGCATCTCGTCCACGGATATGAACGTCTTGGTCTCCACCAGCGTGTACGAATCGAACGCGACATTGTCGTACAATACCAAGAGACGGTCATTCACCGAGTCGCCTCTCAATATCGTCAGAACGAGCCGGTGTCCTATTGGGAGTATATAGTCTACACCCGAGATTATGAGGTCGTAAGCCTTGAACTGCTCATAGTTGGGACCAAGCAAAGGCACGGTGGCGCTGCCAATGACCGTCCATGCATCCGGGTCGTACCAATCCGCAGCGGCCATGTCCGAGAATTCAACGGTTATCTGAGTTCCTGATTCGTTGCCCTCGGATGCTGCCCACACGTGCGTCGATAAGTTGCCCTGTATGTGAACATCGGTTGTGACTTCTGGGTCCAATACCCAGAAATGTCTCCATCTCTGGGAAGGGAGGTCCTTCCTTATGCTTATTCCGAGGAATCCGTCGCCGTCGTAGTCTAGCGTGGGGTGATCATACACCTCGGACGAGTTGAGCCAGTCATAATCTGAGGCAGCGCCTATGGTCCCTTCGTGCAAACGAAAGAGCCGTTCGTGAGAATCCAAAGACTCGGCGATTGAGTCCCCAGTCATACCTTGCGGAGTTATGAAAAGCGAGGTGATCATTAAAAGCGTCAAGCCCGCGGCTGTTACACTCGCTCTGCTGCGAGCACGTCGGTCTTCGCTCTCATCACGCCCCTCTATCATGCAAACAGCCCCTGAGCTACGGACTAGCGCTTTTTATAGCCCACACTGGGGTTATAAGCATTCTCAGCTTGTTATCAACTTTGGGAACGGGCACTGGCCTTGATCAATCCGAGTTCATCTTAGCGGACATCGCGGCGCCAAGAGCCTTGAACATGCTCTCCACGTTCTGGCCCGTCTTCGCACTCGTCATGTACGCTTCGGCCTCGTACTTGTCGGCCAGCTCCTTGAGGTCGGATTCCTTGACGACAGCCTCGTTCTGCAGATCCGCCTTGTTCCCGGCAAAGACAATGGGAACATCCCCGGCGACATCCGTCAGGGCCTTTATCCAATATCTGAGTTCCTCAAGCGTTTCCTTGTTTGTCAGGTCACAAACCGCAATCGCTCCGTGCGCGCCAAAGAAATATGCCTCACGCAGAAGCTCACGAAAGCCCTTCTGGCCCATGATGTCCCATATGAGCATCATGACTCTGACCTGCCTTCCCTGGTCATCCACCTCGACTATCTTCTTTGTGACCTTCGTGCCGATTGTGGCGATGTATCGGTCGTCGAACACGTCGAGAACGTATCTCTTAATGAGGCTGGTTTTGCCGACACCAGCATCGCCAATAAAACACACTTTGACTTTCATCAGGTCATCATCGGTCATCCAACAATCCTCCATCCCAGAGGGGCGTTCTGGTGCTTCCATCAGGTAAATAAGCAATGCTCTTTTTAAGCCTTTGGTAATCATCTGGCCAATCGTTCCCTTCTGCATAGGCATATGACTTGCAGCGGATGAACCTTGTTGGCACATCCGGCACATGTGCTCCAAAGGCTCATGGTGCAAGGTTTTTCTACAAGTCCGAACCTCCCTTGAACTGTGACTGACTTCGAGAGGCTCCTTGGAACTGTTGAACGAGCGGTGGCAGGCGCGATAGCGGATTGTCCCAGGGTCGCCGTGGCATACTCGGGCGGCTTGGACAGCACGATTGTGGCATTCCTGGCTAGAAGATACGCTGATGTCAAATGCTATACGGCGTGTACCACCGATTCCTACGATTCCAGGAACATATCGATCATGGCGGCTGAGGAAGAGTTCGATGTGGAAGTTATCGAGCTCACGAAGGAGTTGATCACAGACCTTGTCATCCGCGCCGGACGATTGCTGGAGACCGATAATCTCGTCTCGATCGGATATGCAATTCCGTTGCTCGCTGCAATTGAGGCTGCAGAAGAGGATGTTATACTGGCGGGAAATGGCGCGGATGAGCTCTTTGCGGGGTACGCTAAGTACGAATCTGCGTCGGATGTTTCCAAACTCATGAAACTTGACCTTAAAAAGGCGTTATTCGAACTCGATAGATTCTGTGTGTATGCTAATAATGCGCATAAACGTCTTGCAGCGCCGTTTGCCTCAACAGAAGTGATTGAGGTCGCTTCCGCGATCTCGGTGCGCGACGAGTTGGGACGCGGTGGAAAGAAGCTTGTCCTCAGAGAAGTAGCCAAGGAACTCGGCATACACGGATGGAAGAGAGCTAAGAAGGCCGCCCAATACAGCTCGGGTGCAACGAAGGCGATGGGTAGGATAGCGAAGGAACAAGGATTGTCCACGGGAGCCTGGACTGAAGCCCTGTTGACCAGCGAATCCGCGCAATCATCTAATAGATGACCGAGACTGTGCATGAACATGGCGTATGAAGATCTCGTGCATTGGATGTTCAGCCTCGAGAGGTTCGGCATCAAACTTGGTCTGGAAAACATGACCGAGTTTCTCTCGAGAATAGGCAATCCGCACAGGAACTTCAAGTCGGTCCACATAGCAGGCACTAATGGAAAGGGGTCGGTATGCGCATTCCTGGCCTCAATACTCTCGGAGAATGGGCTTGAAGTCGGGCTATACACTTCGCCTCACTTGATGGATTTCAGGGAGCGAATAAAGGTCAACGACTCGATGATATCTCAGGAGGACGTCGTGCGGATTGGGAACGAGCTGCGGGTAGCCATGGAATCAATGGCGGATGAAAGTTCTGAGAAACAGCTGACATTCTTCGAGTTCACTACAGGATTGGCTTTCAGATACTTCGACGAACAAAGAGTGGACATCGCAATCGTGGAGGTCGGAATGGGCGGAAGATTGGATGCGACCAATCTGATAACCCCAGAAGTGGCGGGGATAACCCGTGTGGGACTAGAGCATACTGCGTACCTAGGACGGACGCTCCAAGACATAGCCAGAGAGAAAGCAGGCATAATCAAAGACGGCGTCCCCATTGTCACCTGCGAGGATGACCCAGAGGTGCTGTCCGTTTTCGAGAACATTGGCAACAGGAAGGGTTCGATGCTGAAGCTGAAGGACAGGGATTTCAGTTTCGAGAATCGAAGGCTGACGGCTGATGGATCAGTTTTCGACTACAGAGGCTCAAGGAGTCTCGAAGAACTCAGGATTTCGCTCATGGGCGAGCATCAAGTCGAAAACGCAGCGATGGCTATAGCCCTTTCTGAAGAGCTCGCTGCCAAAGGCTTCGAAGTCTCTGATGAGTCGATCCGAACGGGACTCTCCCAGACCGTATGGAGAGGACGACTCGAGATCCTTTCCAAGGATCCGCTCATCCTCCTCGACGGAAGTCATAATCCAGTGGGGGTAGAAACGGCAGTCCGTGCCCTGGCAAGACTCGATCTCACACCATTAATCTATGTGGTCGCCTGCATGAATGACAAGGACGCTGCGGGCGTCATAAGGGCCCTGTCTCCAACCGCAGAACGCATTATTATCACGCAAGTAGACACCAAGAGATCCATGAAAGTCGCCGAACTACACAGTATATCGGAACGCTTCTGGAGTCGAGACATAATAGCGACTGACAATGCTGACGAGGCGCTCAAGATCGCAATGACTATTCATGGAAAAGGGGTGGCAAAGGGCGTCTGTTTCATCGGGTCGTTGTACCTGGTTGGTGAGGTTATGAAACTCTTGGACAAGAACCCAGATCTCTTCGCTATGAGGGGGACACATAATGTATAAAAGGCAAACAAGTGTTGAACCTCTGCAGAAACGCGGCTGTAGTGTAGCTGGTTATCACTTGAGCTTGCCAAGCTCAGAACTCGGGTTCAAATCCCGGCGGCCGCACACCTACGCATAGCCAGACAAATATTTTTCGTTTTCAATTAAAGGTTTTATTGCACTC
>CP070736.1:1269118-1275412 GCA_020347645.1 Methanobacteriota archaeon
GGTCTCCCATGCTCATCGCGGATCCATCGCCCCAGTCGTACCAAACGGTAATCTCGTCCCCGTTGACGTCGGTTACCTCCAACGGCCGAATCGTCTTCGGCTCTCCGTAGATAGCATCATAGCTGCTCAAGAGGATAAACTCGGGTGGCAAGTTCTCCTGAGGTACAATCACGTTCACGGTGACAAGCCGGGTCGTACTGTTCTCGGCATCTTCAGCAGTGATGTTCACAATGTAGGAGCCTTCGAGCTCGTAGGTGTGGTGGAACTCCCAATACTGTCTAGTCGTGATTCCGCCGTCAGTCGTGGCGCTGGTGGTGTTCCCGTCCCCAAGGTCCACCGTGAACGCGATGGCATCGCCTTCCGCATCCACGGCACTCACGTTGAATGTCGTGTTGACTCCGACGTATATCGGCTTAGGAGACCAGTCAAGATTAATCGCACCTGGAGGAAGGTTGCCGGTCGTTATTTCGGCTACTACGGCAGTTGAGACGTTGTGCCCTGCCTCATCCTCGACCCAGACTGTGACGTCATAGAATCCTTCAGCAGACCATTCGTGTGTCACAATGGACGTCAGCATCTCGCCCGCGTAGGCGGGGGTCAAGGTCTCAACATCGAAGGTGCCGTCATCCCATTCCCATGTGAAGCGCAGGTCCTCCAGATCCGGATCTGAAGACGATGCCACGCACTCGACGGGCACGCCGACAGGGCCGATTATCGGCTGAACGACCGGGTCTTCGGGATCCTGGTTCAGGATTACCGTGTACGAATATGGATCGGTTGTCTTGTTGTGGTCGCCATCTTCCGAACCGTATTCGTCGTAAACCGATACCCTCACCTCATACACGCTAGGAACGCTCCACGAGTGCGTCTGCTCACTAGTCACTGGTGTGCCGTCGGGAACCGTGGCAAATGTCTCCACGGAATACGTGTCGTCTCCCCAGTCCCAAGTGAACTTCAGACCCGTTCCCATCGTACCGGAATCCGGGTCTGTAGCGGTGGCAGACCAAGTCACTTCTTGGTCGATGTACACCGGCGATGGGGGATCTCTAGTAACCTGGTCTATCGTGGCGGGCTCATTCAGAACGCCCAGCACCTCCACAGTTGCCTCGCGATACAGGTATCTTACGACATCGTCCTCTGTGAATCCGTCCGTCAAGGACACATTCAAGGTGTATGTGCCAGCGGTATCGTAAGTATGAGTCACGTTAGCCCACTGCGCCTTAGTAGTGTCTCCTGTGAGTGACACAGGGTCAGAGTCGCCGTCGCCGTAGTTGAAGACCACATCCAGAGGTGAGCCCTCGTCGTCAGAGACTGCGATCTCGAACGGTTCTGGGACGCCTTCGTACGCTGTGTACATGGTCTCAGGAGGCACGTTGAAGACCGGCTTCCTGTCCACCACAGGCTCAAGTCTGAACCAGATCCAGGGAAGGCCCTGCACCACATTCAGGCCGTTGTGCGCTTCCCAGTCACCCCAGTTATCGAACCGGTAGTCGCTGTATCCGTAGAGGCCGAGATCATAGTACGGGACGAGCTCAGTGTGAGTGTCGTAGATCCACTGCTGGAGCTTGTCGAGGATGATCTTGCGCTCGCCGACGTCGAGCGTCTTCCATGCAATTGATATGTTCTGGTCGAACGCCGAGTAGGGTCCTTCAAGTTCGTACTCTATAATCTCTCCGTCGACATTCCAAGTCGTGGGCGCATCAGTGTAATTGTTTGGCCCATACCACCAGGGCCCCATCGGCATCTGACAGTTGTCTCCGGCCTTCTCGATCTCGGAGGTAAGCCACACGCTGAGCGCTCCACCGATCGGCTCGGGACCCCATCCCCAGTGCCAGACCCAGATGTCGTAGTCAGCGGCATACCACGCCTTGTTAACCATCGTCGTTTCCGTCTCGATGGTTCCTATGAGCTGTATACCTGCGTCCTCAGCCCATCCCGGCCAAGCAGTTGCTATATTGCCGTAGTTGTCATCGGTGTCGATTGCCTGACACCTGATGCCGGAGAGCTCGGTCTCATCGGGGAACCATCCCATCTGGACACCGTACGCTTCCGCGGTTGCCTCCAGCCAGCCATCTCCGTCGAGGTCCTCCCAGCCGTTCGCTTCGAGCATCGCCTTGGCCCCGGCGGGGTCATAAGGCACAATGTTCTGGATATCTGCTTGCCAGAATCCAGGTTGCACGACCGAGTGAGCCAGGGTTGGCAGTCCGTCCAGCTGGTCGTTCACAATGTAGTCTTTCCATAGAGTCATTGCGATGGCTTCCCGAACGAACGGATCCAATAGAGCTGGGTGGTGATTGAGGTACCCTCCAGCATCGAACACATCGGGTATCGCGTTGACTGCGATGTCCGTGATTCCGTTCTCCGCCACCGCGGCCTTGAAGACATTGACGCTTGCGTCCTTGCCGAGGGCATTGTTGAATGCGTTGAGATCGCCGGTCAGAACACCGCAGTCCAGAACTCCTGTGTTGATTTCAATGCACATCGCAGAGGTATCGCTGACCACACTGTATAGTACACCTGGAATGCTGACGGTCCTGGCAGCGTCGTAGTCAGCCGCACCGTGATAGTTGGGGGCCGTTTTGAATTTGTACCAGCTGTCCCTCTCCCAATCCTCGAAGACGAACGGGCCACTCCCGATCTGGTCGCTCGGATCCATATTGCCAAGCGCTTTGGCCTCGTAGTTCTCTCCCTCCGGTCCCCATATGAGCCTTGGGAGGATCGGAGTTGAGCTTATGTCATCCATGAGTGTGGCTTTTTCGTATGAGCACCATGTGCTAACTTGGTCCCATCTGCCCGAGGTATCGTTATAGTAAGGTGTGAAGTAGCTGAGTTCCTCGAGGTACCAGTCGTAAGTACCTCCGGAGTTGTTCTTGATGAGGTTGTATGTGTATGAGACATCTCTCGCATCGAGCGGATAGCTAGTATCGTCGATGTTGTCAATGCTTCTGAAGTAGGCACTGTCTGTGATGTTGATGTAAGTCGTCATGCTGCCATTCGTATGTACTTCCTGGTACCAGCTTGTTGCGAGATCATTCACCGGACCTTCCCAGTTCTGGTCGTAAGTCACGAGCGAGCTGTACACAAGAAATGTGACGATATAGTCCTCCACCATCTGTATGTTCAATGGGTTCCAGAAAATAACGGTACTAACCGTACCCATGTTGACATAGTCCCCGCTTTGAGCAGCAACGTTCTCGACCACCGGTCCGTCAACCAACCTAGGGACGAAAGAGAACGCAAACGCCGCTACAATCACAACTGCTAGCACACGAATTCCAAAAAGACCATTGCTCGACATAATGCCAAATCCCCTTTTACATTAGCCAGTTAATTTGTCTGACTGTATAGGACCAACTATGGCCCCCCCTGGCGCGTGCATGGGATTTAATGCTATATAAATTATTATGCGGCAACGATTGGATTAGACGGCCAGGATTGCATCTCACGGATCATCAGATAGCAGGTCTCTGTTCTACTTCAACGGTGTAGAGAGCTTTCTCGGGATTTGTCTGGCATTCGCTTCGGCTCATGAAGCCGACTTGTTGGTCCGGCATGAGTTCGAGGAGAGCATAGTCCTTACGCCTTTCAGAGAAACGCGAAATAGGGGATATCAAGGTCTCCGGAGCTCATCAATCGCTCCACAGGCTTTCGGCGTATTTCCAGAAGACTGTGGCAACGCTCTTCTCGAAATCTCTCATCCCTTTGACAACCGCGAACTCGTTCGGTGCGTGTGCCTTGCCTCCGTGGCCCAGACCTGCTCCTCCCCATGGCACCCCCAGGAATTGGTCGAACAGATAGAACGGCGCCGACCCCGCGGTCAACGGCCAGACCTCGGGCTCTTTACCATGATACCTCATGGCCTCAATGCACGCCTGTGATACCTTCTCGTTCACGGAGACCTTCGTCCAAGGATAGTCTTCGTACCTCCCGATTTCAACATCGGTAAATCCTCGCTTCTTGAGGTGGTTAGCCACTTTCCTGTAGGTTCCATCGATGGACATGTTCGGGACTAGGCGAATGTCGATCTTGGCCCTGGCGCTGTCAGGAAGAACCGTTTTCGATCCCTCTCCGTTGTATCCTGCGATGAAGCCATCTATGTTCAATGACGGCTCGAAGAGATACTTCTTTAGCAGCTTCTCCTTCGATCCTCTTACCTTGAACTTCTTGACACCAGATTCCCGTGCATAACAATCCGGGTCGAAAGCCTTGGCGAGCTTTCGTACTAAGGCGAGATCCTCCTTTGAAGCCTCCTCAACATCGTCCCAGATTCCGTCTATCGCCGGGTCCTGGTTCTCATCCACCATGCTGGACATGGCATGCAATAGTCTCCACACGGGGCTCTCCACTATGACCGCATCGCTGCTGTGTATCTCCCCGTTCATGGGTCCACCTCGCTCCGAACCCTTCGTGGACAGGTCGAGATACATGCAGCCCTTCATCCCCAGCGCTATTACGGGTACGCCGTTCGCGTTTTCGCTATAATCGAATCCGAAGGCGACATCCGCCTCGGACAGCTTTGCCTTGTTTCTATGGATGTACTTCGGAAAGCTCTGCCCTCCGAGTTCTTCTTCCCCCTCAAGGAGGAAATGCAGGTTGATCGGCAGCTCATTCCTATCGAGCATCGTCTCAATGGCAAGCAGAGTTCCCACCAGGGACGCCTTCGAGTTGTAGACACCTCTGTTGATGAGCACCTCCCCGAACGGCTTCTGCTTGATAATCTTGGCGCCAAAGGGCGGGTGATTCCAGAGCTCGATATCTCCGGCCGGCTGGACATCGTACATGCCGTAGAGCAAGGCCGTCGTGTCCGCTCCCACGTCGAGGTCTCCCGCCACCAGCGGATGGCTGTCCTTACTAGCCTTGAACCGCTTGACCTTCGTGCCCATCTTATCGAGCATGTCCGAAAGCGCTTCCGCAGTGTCTTCGATTCCTTCACCCGTCATGGACACACTAGGTATCCTGAGCAACTCTCTTGTCTTCCGCAGATGCCTGGGCCAGTGCTTGTCGATGTCATCGTGTACTTTCTCGAGCGACACATTGTCCCCTCCGTACACAACGCACTGAACATCCGAGACAAAAGGTTTTCGTATAATCAGTTGCCGAGGAATTTCGGCTTGCGTCGAGACTCGTCCTTGATTATCAACTGAACGGGCGCTTGGTGGCACGCAACGGCTCGCGCCTCGCTGTCGTACAGCTTGCCACACGTGAAACACTTGTACAATTTCTTCATAGCAGTCCGTCCCTCATCGGTCGAGGAGAGGAAAGCATCGCTGCTAAATGAAGCTTACTGGCGCAGCCCTTGCGACAGGTGGGGAGCTAACGCATCCCGCGAGTCCGCAGCCAATTGGGCGTCCTGGTCAGCAAGCTTCCTCTCAAGCTCCTCGAGGCTGATCGGGTCTTTGATGAAGACGGGGATGTAGCTGCTCGTTGTCTCTATTACGAGTATCGCCACTTTCTCGTCCTCGTCCAGCTCCCGCTCTTCGATCGCGGCGCGAAAATCCACGAAAGGGCGAATATCCGGAGGTACGCTGCGGACCTCGGTCACGGCCAACAATCTCGCGACGTGCATCTCCGAAAATCCCCTCGTATTCAGAGCTCTACCTTTACCTGGTGGCACTCTAGTCCAAGCTTGTCCTTCTCGAGGCCGAACGCTAGACCGAGCAGCTGCGACAGATGCAGCACCGGTACACGGTAGTTCTTGTCCTTCAGCTGGACTTGGCTCACATCATACTGCAGGTGGCAGAACGGGCAGCAATCGACGATTACCTCGACGCCCGCCTTGGTCATGTTCTCGAGGTTCTCTTCCGTCATCTTCAGCGATACGTCGGGCGTCCTCGCCCTCACGCCGCCGCCGGCGCCGCAACAGGTGCCTTTGTCCTTGTACTCGATGCTCTCCATGCCCGCGGCCTCTACGAGATCATCGAAGATGCGTGGCCTTTCGGAGTCGTCGATCTTCTTGATGTTGCTGGGCTTCAGGAAGTGGCAGCCATAGTGCACCGCCGCCTTCATCCGCTTGTCGCCCTTGACCTTCGCCTTGATGGCGTCGACCCCGACTTCGTTGTGCAACAGTTCCACGAAGTGCCTCACGTTAACGGTGCCGTTGTATTCGGTACCTGTAGCATCCTTCAGTATCTTGTTGACCTTTGCCCTCAGCTCCTCGTCATGGTTCAGCTTGTGGGCCACCTCGAAAAGCGTGTCGAAGCATCCATTGCATATCGTGACGATGTCGACTTCCATCTCTTCAGCAATCGCCAGGTTCCTGGCGGCTACCGCCATCCAGTAGGTCTGGTCAAAGGA
>CP070736.1:1275512-1281754 GCA_020347645.1 Methanobacteriota archaeon
ATATGCAAGACATTCTTCCAGGTAAGCGCCTAAATGAATCATCCGAGCAAGGGAGTCTTCTCAGAGCTTGCAAAAGCCTACCTCGAGGGCAAAGACTCAGCGTTTCTGCCAGAAATCCTCGAGATGGCTCTGAATGTCAGCGAGGCTGAGTTACTTCTAGCTCTGCCATGCTCTCCCGACGATGCTGCGAAGCGCATCGGGATAACCCATGACTTTGCGTTCAATGCGCTTGAAGAGCTATATAAGAGGGGATTCGTTCTGAGAAAGGAGTCTGCGGGCGAAATCGTCTACGCGCTCGTCAACGACCTGCTTGACTTCCTATTGCACGACAAGCAGATATTCGGCAGATTGAAGGATGAAAACAACAGGAGCCGTTTCTTGGATCTTTGCGACAGCATGTTCGAGAAGGAGTTGTCGCTGGATGAAAAATGGTCTCGGCAAATCGTGCCTCAAGTGAGAGTGATTCCTATAGAAAAGACCATCTCTATGAAATGGGGGGAGGTGCTGCCACTTGAGAGCGCTTCTGCGATAATTGATTCTGCGAGCACCATCGCGCAGACCGAGTGCACATGCAGAGTCATGGCACGCAACTGCGACAACCCGACCGACGTCTGCATCCTATTCGATGACTACGCGAAGATATTCATCGACAGAGGAGCAGGCCGGAGAATCACGAAGGAAGAGGCCTTCGAAATACTCGAAAGGAGCGAGCGGCTTGGGCTGATCCATCATCTCAACAACTCGGATTCCTCCGGAATGGAATTTATGTGCAGTTGCTGCACGTGCTGCTGCATCGTGCTGAGAGGCATGGTTATTCTGGGGAAGAGCGATATCTGCTACAAGAGCCGATACCTTTCAGAGTCTAACCCAGAAAGATGTACAGGCTGCGGTAAATGCATTGAGCGGTGTCGCTTCGATGCGATATCCCTCCTAGGGGACAAGGCGGTCGTAGACGATGCCAAGTGCTTCGGCTGCGGATTATGCGTATCGATATGCTCAGAGAACGCTATTGAACTGGTTTGCGTGAAGGGGCCTGAACACATCACCGATCACCTGATCGGAACACCTGACGACACTGTTGAAGACCTTATGATCATGAAGAAGCATTCGTAGCATTCGCCCTTTTTGAGTATTCCGTCAGGAGCCGCTCGCCTTCTTTCGCCACATCGCTCTCTAGCTGAACTGCTTCATGATCTTTCAGAAGCGTCTTAGCGACTTTCCTCATATCTGGCATCATCTTGTCGGAAAACGTCGACTCCAACAGCAATTTCTCCCTATCCCACTCGCAAATCTCGTTTCTGAAATTGCGAGCAGTATGGCTGTGCATGAGAAAGCTGTTGCCATGACCGACTTCGCGGAGGACATCGAGAGCTGCTGTGCCTTCATTGAAAGCGAAATCCCGGAGAAACGCGCTGAAACTGTCCCAGATATATGAATCCAGAACCATCTGTTCCATCGAACATCCCTTGGAACTATCGAGACCGCCTATTCCTGGGATAAGATCGCTCCCTGAGAATACGCTGGATACATACGAAAAGGACTCTGAGAAGGATATCTGAATTCCGGAGCCCTCCCTCCCCATACCCCAATTCGATACCATACATGGCCTTCCGTATCGTTTGGCCATTTGGCCTGTCGCTGCTGAAATGAAGAGGTGTTCTGGAGCGGAGAAGTTTATTGCGCCGGTGCGCATATCGATCGGCGCCGAGGATGAGCCGTAGATATGCGGAGCTCCTCGCGATGCGCATTGACTTATTACAATGCTAGCTATGTTTTCCGAGTTGACATTTACAACGGTTCCCGCAGTGGTCACAGGGGATGACATGCCGGGCATCGACATCGAATGACAGAGGATGGGCACGCCCGCCTTTGCAAACTCCACCTGAGCCTCGACGGCGCCTTTGTCGAACGATAGAGGAGATATGGGATTGGTAGCTACGGAGAACACGGGACGTCTTCTGAGTTCGTCCATCCCACCAGTCAAGACCGATGCCAGCTCGATTTGCCGCTTGGCGTCAAACGCATCGGTGCAATCTCCTTGGACGTGGAGGGCGCAGTTCTCGAACGCTGTCCACAATTCGTAAGCGTTATGACACCGCGCGGGCACATCTGAGATTGTCACTATAGGCCAGAAGAAATCAATGGCGTCCAGTGCGTCAGCGAGCTGGACGAATTTTCCATAATCATTCCTAGTGGCGTCTCGTCGCTCTCCGGTGTCTATGTCCACCATGTATAGAGTCAAACCGTCGGTGGTCATATGTGGGAGTCCGCTCGTCGGAAGCATTATGTCATTACCCCTCTCGCGGGCACACAAACTGAAGCTCTTGGGAGCGGTCTTCATCGCTTCCTTAACCATACTCTCGGGTATCTTCGCCACGTATTTCTTGGAATCGACAATCGCCCCAGCGGCTTCGAGCATTGACAGGACGGATGCGCTCCTCACGAGAACCCCGATCTCGCTCAACGTCTCGATGCTCTTTTCGTGAACGAAGTCCTCTTCATCTCTACTAAGATACTTCCAGCGCACTGCAGCCATCCGTCCTCACCGCCATTGGAATGTCAAAGGGCGTAAGTCTCTTCATACAGACTACGATCTCTTCGATTCCTTTACAATCTGATCAAGCCTCTTGGATATGTCGTCATCTAGCATGTCCGGTTTGTGAGTCTCGAGAATCATGTTCGCCCTCTCATTCGCCCGACTCAAATCGTCCTTCTTCCCCTTTGCCTCCCATTGACCATATGTTTCACTTGAGAATATCTCTGATCGGAAGAACTCGCGCGCCTCCATCATCGTAGCTCTCTCCCCGAGATAGCTACCTTTCTTCGAGCCCTCTCCAAGGATGCCCACTTCCTTGATCATGTCCAGGTGCAACGTCTCCGTATTCACCGGGACTTCGCGACAGGTAGTGATCGCTCTCTCGACGATGTCGTTGTCTATGACCATTTGCTCGTAAGACAGCATCGTAGAGCAATCCAGCATTCCTATTCCGTTGTTGATCTCTACGCCCATTACCGCGTTTACCAAGGCTATCATGCCGTTTTCCAGGGCACTTTGCACCCCCGGCACCTTCGCGTTCGACCCGAGTCCTCCGCAGGCTGAAGGCATCTTCACATATCTCGCCATTTCGTTGGCACATGCGCATACGAGCATTGCCTCCGGTGATGACAGCTGTATCGCTCCCGTTCTGGGATCCATGTTTGAAAGGACCGATCCGTAGATAGCAGGCGAACCTGGCGAATGCGCCTGCATGGCCGCAGTTAGCGCAAGAGTCTCTGCGTGGTTGACCACGAGATTTCCTGGGACAGTAGCGGGGCCGCTCACCCCCATCATGGCCATTCCCGTTATGTGGACTGGAACGTGTGCTTCGGCCCAGACCATAGCGGCATCTGTTGCGTGTTCATCCAAGGTCAATGGTGATATCGTGCATACCATCGCAGACATGATGTGCCGCTTTCTCAGTTCCTCTGCCCCTCCCACTATTTCTGATGCCATCTTTATCTGCGTCATCGCCTCCTCTGGAGTCGAAGTGGACTCACTCTCGATGTGCTTCTGCGAGATGTCGAACGCCTGTTTCATTGCCGCGGCCACGTGAATTCCCTCTGGGACATCGGATGCCACCACCATGGGTTCGTAGACACTGCAGTATGGCAGGTAATCCGCGATTCTTGCGCTCCTGATTATGTCTTCCAAGATGGACAGTCTTCTGCTGCGGGTTCGCTGATCCCAGACGGTGATGCCGCATCCGTCTGTAGTGTAGTAGCAGTGCGTTCCGTCACAAGGAAGATCGTACTCCCTGTTCCTGCCTGCAAGAACCATCTCGCTGGGCGCCTTGTCGATGAGTGATTGCGTGAGGGCAATATCGAGCTTCACGATGGCAGTCTTCTCATCCACATCGGCTCCCGCTGCTTTGAGCGATTCGCGGGCCATCTTGCTGTGCACGCGTATTCCGACCGTCGACATGACTTCGAGAGCCGCGTCGTGTATCTGCTTTCTGTCAGCTTCCTTCAGCACTTGCGCCGGCTTCCTTACTCTGAACCTATCGGCGAATTTCCCCATGATGTGATCCCTCATCGATTCTTCTTTGACCTATCGGTCATCCTCATGCGGTCGCTATGCCTTGGACTTATCGTACGACCTTGGAGACTCGAAGGCAAAGAACCGGAAGAATAGACCTGCTGCAACAAGCACGATTCCGGTCCATAGGAAAGCCATCATAGGCACGACTTTGACATGCAACATTGCGGCATCACCCGTGATCCATTCGAAGCTCATATAGAGGTCCTCCGAGACGGATGACCTGATGAATGCGACTCTCTCGAGCATCTCGTATCCCTGATCCGGATCATAGCCGTACAAGACCTCCAACGTTGCATGCTCCTCGATGAGACGACCGTCCTTGTAGACGTCCACGTATGCAGTTCTCTTATGAGTGACGCCGGCCGGATATCCTGACGCGCTCTCGAAATCTGTCAGGCCTGTCAGGCGAACGACATAGTCTTTGACAATCAACTGCCCGTCCACGGAAACCACGGCCTTCGGTCCCTCGACAGGAAACGATTGAAGGTTTGAGGCGGCCACGTGTGAGAGCAGCAATATCGCGATTCCGAGATGTGTCACATGAGCTCCCGCCCTGAAAAATCGAGTCCTCAATGGAGCGTTTGAAAAGGCCTTCGCCAACTGGATAACTGATGCGACCATCGCAAACAAGAATGATGGAACGGCAAACAGTACCAAACCGCTCGTCGATAGTGAGATTGCCCCTATGACCGCGAGCGCAATAGAGAGAATGACTACCGAAACCGAAATCATGAACGTGCGTTTCCTGCCCAGGATCTTCCAGCCGAGGCATAGGCCTAGTGTGACCGCGAGTGCTACGAAAAGAAAAGTCATCTTCTGGTTGAACTCGGCGAAGGTTACGTCTTGGCTCGATTGGATGTTCTTGAACATGAGCAATACGGCGACTAAACCCATCATCACGAGCAACGTTATGGCCAGTAACATTGTATTCCGGTCGTTCACATACTCGTGCAAATCTTCTCGGCGCGCACCGTTAGGGGGTTCATCGATCCTGCGGTACGCGCGCGCAGACAGGAATGCGGCGACGGCAACTAGCAACACCAGAAACGCGAACATGCCGGCTAATGACGGCTCCTGCTGCAGTAAAGCGACCAGCCGTGAAGCCGCAGAAGACCCGGCCGCTTCACCATAATCATGCACTGAGGAGTCCCAAAGTCCTCCCGCACGGACCACAAAAGAAACGAAGACCACCCCGGCGAAAGACATCATGCCAAAAAGGGGTGATGCGATTCCGTATTCGCTTCCGCGCACTAGCCTCGTCTGAGTATGCAGGAACGCGGTTATCATGAGCCAGGGTATCAATGATGAAGTCTCAACTGGGTCCCAGGACCAATACCCACCCCATCCGATTACATAGTATGCCCAGACTGCGCCGAGACCTATGCCTGCCGTGAGCAAGAGCCAGGCAACCCTCCCCCAGGGAAGGGTCGTCGTGAACCACAGAGCATCGCCTGTGATACTATGTGATACGGAAGCCGAAAACACCAATGCCAAAGCCGCGTATGCGCCGAAGATTAAGGGGGCATGGGCGACCATCTCCGGGGTCTGCAGGAGCACGTCCATTCCGAGACCATCAGGATTTGCCATAAGATCAGCTTCTGGAGTGTAGTCGAACATGCCAGACATCAGAACCATGAACGAGAAGAAGGATATCAGAAGAGACATCACCAAGATGGTGACCCTTCGGAAATCCTGGCTCACGGCTCGTCTTCGCCCTAGGACGACAGCCTCGAGAACGAGCAACAATGACATGAACCAAGTACAGACGAGGAGCGCGCCTTGACCGCCGGCCCAAACCGCCGATAGTCTGTAGATTGGGTCCAAATTGCCGGAGCTGTGTTCGAAAACGTACAGGTAAGTGAAATCGGACGATATCGACGTGAACGCGATCAGGGTAAGGGCAGCTGATACGCAAACGAATGATGTGATCATCAGAGGGTCGGAAAGTTTTGGCAGCTCAGGAAATAGGCAGCATAATCTCGACAAGCAAGACATCGCACAGAAGCCCGAAGTCGCAAGGGTGGCAAGAAGAAGGATGTTCCCTAAATCCACAAGACTCACCCCAATATCGTCGCGGCCGCGAATTCTTTGGCCAAATCGGGCACATTGCGACGGATTCCGACAAGCGGGGTTGCGGTATTTAATATATATCGAACCACATCGC
>CP070736.1:1281854-1288011 GCA_020347645.1 Methanobacteriota archaeon
CGAGGATATCGGCATCAGATCAAAATAGAGGTCGCTCGCTGTCCAGAAGTTGGACAGCGCTCGTCCAGGATGCGCCACCCAGTCGCCCCAGCCGGAGAAGTGGTCTGTCCTCCAGGCAGTGCACTCGTACGGATAGGCGGTGACGATGAACGCTGCGTCCTCGTACATCATTCTCTGACAATTATAGACGTACTCCAACCGCGTCTCGGAGTCGACCTCCAGAACGGAGTCAGTGTAGTTCTCGTCGTACAGAGGGTTGGAATACCAGTTCTCGGACCAACCATCCAGCGCGTCTGTGCTCTGCACATACAACAGGTAGTTCGGATCGGGGTCTCCGCTCCAATAAGTCAACATCGTCTCGTAAGTGCCGCCATACACGAGGGTACCCCACATGGCTGTGTCCACATACAGTATGTCGATGATTATGCCGACCTCCGCCCACTCCTCAACAAGGAACTGTGCCGTCGCTCTGTCCTCGATTATCTCCTGCTCTACAACCATCTCGAACCTGAGATTGAGGTTCTGTGTGGCATCGTTGTATGGGTGCCCGACCGGCGCGTACCTCATGGTATGGTCGCCGTTCCAGAGATAGCCAGCGGCGTCGAGTAGGCTGTTCGCGACATCGAGATCATACTCGTAGATCTCGTCGCCCTCAGGCTCCCAGTACCAGTATGGGTAGACCGGTGACAATATCGTTGAGCCTAGGTCCGCAAGGCCACGATACACATGGTCCACAATGAAGTTCTTGTCAGTTGCGTGTGCCATTGCCTGCCTTACAGCAGGATCCAGCCGCAGGTTATTCTGACCTGGCGCGTCCGGCTTCATACAGATGCCTATCTCAACCGAGTAGCCCGTGCACTTCGGCGCAGCATGCGTGTGGATCTTGTCGGTTGGGTTCTTCTCGAGCCAGTCGACGAGGCTCGTGTACGTAGGCGCGTCGAACTGCGCGATGTCTATAGCCCCGCGCTGCAGGTCCGCCAACAGCGCAGCGGGCTCGAGATAGCTCTCGAGCACCAGCCTGTCGAATTGTATCTCCTTGCCGTATTCAGCAGGAGCATGGTAGTTCTCGTGCTTGTACAGAATCAGACGATCTCCTCTGAGAAACTCCGAATAGGTATCGTCCGTACATTTGAACATGCCAGAGCCGATCGGCTTCGGATTCACGTGAGAGAATCCGGCGTCGATGTAATGGATGTCCTTCCAATAGTGTTCAGGAACGATGGGCATCATCAGGCTGTCACCGAAGGAGCAAGCTACCGGCTCGCCGTCCTTGGCGAAGTGCAGTCTGACGGTGTATTGATCGACCTTCTCTACGCTCTGAACCAGAAGCGTGTAAGGCTGGTAGGCCCACATGGCGACCCACTTGTCGCCTATCTGATAGTTGAACGTGAACACTACGTCGTCAGCGTCAACCTTCTCGCCGTCGTGCCAGCGAGCGTTCCTCGTGAGGTTGTACTGCCAGACCGAGCCGTACGGTTCGTACTCCTCAACGATGTTCCAGCTCACTGCGAGGTTAGGTTTCGGCTGCAGGTCCTCATCCAGGCATATCAGGTAATCGTACACGAGGCCATAGAAAATGTACGCGTTGTCGTTTATGCCTATGAACGGATTCAGGCTATCTATGGACTGGACTATTCCGATCCTGAGCGTGGAAACCGCATCATCCGCCTCTGCATCATCGGGCACGTAATATACCATGGATAGAATAAGCGCCCAGGTCAATGCAAAAACGAAGGCCAGTCGGCCAGGTCTCTTCCAGATTCCGTTCAAAATCGTTCTACTGCAATCACGCTCTTCCGAATTATGATTACTGGTCGTCAGCCTCCCACATTCCCCCGTCGTAGGATAATTGAGGCCCGTTGGGCCGGGCCCATCAAATCGCGATAACGTCGTCAACAGTGATAACCTTTTCCCGTGGACAGTGCGAGGGCGAAGACGAGTTCGCTGCGCCTCGCAAGCCGGGAACCTGCATTCAATCGCGCGAAGGAGTGACTTGTGTGTCATTGCCCACTCCTTCAATTCAAACTGCGAACCACGCATACAACTCCTGACAGGTCTGCATGAAGGGCGCCTCCGGAGCAGATGCCCCAATGAGGCGTAGAATGAATTCGCGCTGGGACGCGCAACTATCGTCTGGGCACATGTCATTTCAGACGGAAATCTCAAAGAAAGGGCCATACGGGGCGGAATGCCAGAGAAAGAGCCATATGGGCGGGAGAATAATGCAGTGTAGGTGCTAAGTGTGGATTTCAAATACACTCTGGTAGGAGATCCGGCTGAGAGACTTGCGACAATCAAGAGGAGAGCTGCTCAGAAGTCTGTGACATTCGAGGGGGATTTGTCTAGAGGAACCTTTTCAGGAGACATGCCGTTGCCAACAATCGGAGATATGACAGTCAGAGGAAGATACAGAATCAAAGGTGACCAGATTACAGTGGCGGTATCAGACAAACCAGAGTCATACTCCTGGAACAAAGTGGATGAGATGCTCCGGGATTTCATCGAGGGCGACTAGATCGTTAATGCGTTCATCCTGTTCTTTACGTGAAGAATCGGGTCAAGCTATGGAATAAGCTCTTGGAAGCCATCTGATCCTCTTGCATCCAGTCGAGAATAGAAGCATCGAATAGCAGGAGAGAAAGGGCCAGGGGAGCTCCAGCGACAAATCAATAAAGCTATGCTAACATCATCAGACTGAGCGGATGAAGATGGAGTGCTGGAGATGCGGAGCACAGAATGATGCTCACGAGGATTACTGCACTTCCTGTGCAACCCCGCTGGCAGATCCACGCAAAGGAAGCGGTTTTGGCAGACGCAGGATGACAATCAGATTGTTGAGCGGCTTGGCGAACGCATTTGCCCGATCACTGATTCTCCTCGCTCTTGCAGTTGCATTGACGATCTCAGTAGTTGGATTGTATGATTTTATAACAGGACATAGAATGCTGGCCGGAATCGGATTAGCGATGACCGCCATTGGATGCGCCCTGTTGTTTGCATCCGCCTTGACTCTAAACAGAACCGGGAAGGCATTCGTCCTCGCCAGATATCCCATGCCAAGCGTCATGTCCATGCCTTATTGGGGCAGTACGAAGTCTGGATCAGCTATAGGTGAGGTGAACCTTTCGATTGCGCTTCTAATGACAGGGCTTTGCATGCTCTTCATAGGTCTATTCCTGTTGTGATCGAGGAAGAATCGCATTGTGAGAATCGCTCGGTGACTGCGTTCTTGCAGCGCCTATTCACGCCAGTTATGACAGAATAGACTCCTTTGGAGATTCATCACAAAGGTGTCGATGGTTGCAGGGTTTCAAATGGCCGCAGAGAAGAGGCCATAGGGGCAGAATGTGGAACGCATTGGCAATGATTATAAGGTTCAAAGAGCGTCGATTAGCTGGTTTTCCGTGAAGGGATCAAGGCCGAGACTGCGAAGGAAGTTGGTGGAGTCTATGCGCCTAAAGCACGACGAACTTCTTCCGGAGAGCGAACGTCCTCTCGATTCCCCTCTCAGAGGTACTTGGACTCCCCCCAACCCATCTATGATGAATGCTGGTGTCACTTGGCTTGATGTCTGGTTCCAGTCTACATAAGTCAGAAGATTCTACGATGGCACTCTGGGCAGGAATTGGTATCTGTTCGTTGCCATCGCCACTATAGCGCTCTTCACACCAATCTTGATATGGTAACTATTCGTGGCGGATGAGCCTGATTTGCAGTTGATCATACACCTCGGACTGATTGTTGTATCACTCAGCATAGGATTCTGCGTGCCATCCAAGATACGGAAGAGAATCTAGTTCCCCGTAAATGAACGCCTCTCGTTAACGCCTTAGACAAAAGGCAGTAAGTCGGAGGTGATCGCGACGTCGAAACATGGCAATCCATCCCAATTCTATAATAGTCAACATGGCGATTTGAAGAAAAGGTTCGTGACGGTGGGGACGTGGAAAGACTCTCATGGTACATCCTGAGACGGTTGCTGGTTTTGGCCATCGGTGTTCTCGTAATCCTGACGGTCGAATTCTGCTTGTTCCGAGTGCTTCCTGATGATCCAATGCGGCTTGCACTTCCGGACGCTGGCCCTTATGATCCTAGCGTTGCGTCAGATTGGTATGTGGATTGGCGCGAGCACGCAATCGACATGTTCGAGCAGCCCGTGTACATGGAATACTTCGAGTTCATCGGAGATATGCTGACAGGTGATTTTGGATCGAGCCTCACGTACCAATCCGATGTGAGTGATCATATCTACTCAGCGATGTGGAGGACGCTGATTCTGTTCGGGTCGTCATTGTTGCTCTGCCTGATTCTTGCACCTCTAGTTGGAGGTGCCCTTTCGAGAGTCCGATCTTACTACAGACGGCAGTCCCTATCCTTTCTAGCTCTGGCCTTATTCTCCGTTCCCGTCCTTGCATGGCAGTGGTTCATGTTGAGGTATCTGTCTCTTGAGTGGAGGCTGCTTCCGTATGGAGGCATCGCGCCATATGGATCATCCGGAATCCACCTCGAATACGTGATCATGCCATTGGCTTCTATTGTCCTTGCATCTCTTGGAGCCTTCATCCTCTGCGCAAAGGACGGACAGACCAGGGCTTCTGCCGCCGTTTTCCCGAATCGCTCGACCCTAGTGGACGGGGTGTTCGCAGCCCTGCCGAACATCCAATTCATGATTGCCGCTTCCATGATTTTCGTCGTATCGGCCGAATGGTTTTTCCATTTCTGGGGATTAGGATGGTATTTCATTGAGTCGCTCTATCAAATGGACTACTTTCCGTTGCAGGCATCCTTCTTCCTGCTGGCAATCATGGTCTTCATGGTGAACTTCGCGATGGAGACAATAGTGACGCTGATAAGACCGGGGCGCAAACTCGATTTATGTCTCCGCGAAGACGAAGATCGATATAGTGCCGCATCTGAGACAAGCGTGCGAGTTGGCCAACTATCATTTTCGTTCAGCAGAATTGTGGGAGCATTGATTCGAGTAGCCAGGGACTATCTTAGGAGCCCTGTCGGCATGGTGTCACTTGCAGTCTTCATCGGCATGATAGTGCTGGCAATAACGGGGCCATGGTTCTCGTCAGACGAGATTGATCCGATTGGAATTAGGCCATGGCAGTCATCGACATATCTCTTCCTTGATGGTGCAACCGCGCTTGTTGCGATATCGATTCTGGCCGGCCTCTTTGCATTGCTCGCCGGAATTACCCTTGGCATCGTTGCAGGATATTCAAGACCGTATGCAGACGGAATCGTGCTGGCAATCATGCAGGGACTCATCGCAATTCCATTCATCGGTCTATTCGTCCTGCTGCGAATGGCTCGCTGGAACCCCTTTGACGTTGGTTATCTCAATGCGGCTCTTGCCTGCTCGATTCCAATCATGGCATTGGTGACAATTCTGTCATTCCACGGTTTCGTCTCCTCAAGAAATCGCGTTGCCGCCGCGACAGAAGGCGCCTCAAAAGGTGTCAGACTCATTCACTCAGGCCCTGCAGTCGCATCGTGGGCGCTAAGCGGCCTCAAATACGGGCTTCCGCTCACAATCGTTGCTGTGTTCGTGTGCGATTTCATTCGCCTTACACACTTCAGTAGTTGGGGGGCCGCATTCTACCAAGCAGTGATAGTTTACCCCTTTGCATCGATCGGATGGGACTACATACTCCTTCCCCTCATCGGGTCGGCATTGCTGATTGGGAGTATCTTCCTGATACTTGACACGATAGAAAGGATTATTCGTGCGCGTCTCTCAGGACTCATCTGAGACCCCGTAATCGTGCCGCAAAGTGGCTGAAGACATCCGGGCAATGAACTATGATAGATGGGGTGATATGCCCTATGTCTTGGCTGATCGATTTCTTACCGTCAAAGAACTCCACCTGTAATCTTCAAGCTCCGACGTCTAAACACCGGTAGATTCCGTGTCAATATCCGGGCCATCGCATATTTTAATTCTGATGAATGTATTTTTGTTTGGACAGGAATGTGATTGTGCAGTCGTCAACATCCTCTCATGCCGATGTCGGAACTGGTGATCACGGCAGTCGTACGTCTTCTTCCTCCTTCTCCGGGCGGCCACCAGTCCTCTTGCGGCGTATCGTCATCACCACCGCCGCTGCGACGATGGCTATCACGATCACTACGCCGACCGCAATCAGAA
>CP070736.1:1288111-1293956 GCA_020347645.1 Methanobacteriota archaeon
CTCCTTGCGGGCTGTCCTTTGAGATGCACGAGCACTGCGTTATACTCCTCGTCGAAACGGTTCTCCACCAGTCTGTCGAACATACCGCCGGTCTCGATGGCGACGGCGAAGTCCGCGTCGCAATCTACGAAGCCTATCTTCTCCTTCTCGACGTTGTAGGGTATGCCGTATCCAGAATCGCCGACGTCGTCTCTGCAGTTTATCTTCTTCTTCTTGCCCTTCCTGTCGGTCTCATTCAACGTTATGTCGCCTATGACCCGGGCGCCGTCCTCCTCAGGCCTGAGCTTGAAATCCTCGCGCATGCATGTTGTGATTATCTCGAGGTCCTCCGCCAGCATGTTGGACTCATCCTGGGCGGAGAACTTGGCCTTCTCCCATCCCTCGGATATGTAGTACATCTCCCTCAGCGTGGAGCTCTTGTTGTTTCTGATCATCTCCTCCATGAACTCGAGCATGTACATGGTGCGCAGCAGCATCTGCGCCCCCGTCAGCTTCTTGGCCGAGCGCACGCCCGTGGCGCGGCCGTATTTCCACACGCCGGACCGCCTGTCGAACTTGATGTTGCTCTTGGTCCTCAGCGGTATGGACATCTTCGGTATCTTGCGTTCGTCTAGCTGCCTGTAAACGTCGCCTGCCAGTTCGGTGAGCTTATCGACCGCCCTGAGGTGACGCTTCTCATTCTTCATCTTCTATCACCTCAGCTCCTTCATCGTAATCGATTTCCCCGTTGTCGGAAGCCTCTTCTACCGTCGCCTTGTCCTCCGTGATCGTGATGTGCTCCAGGTCCCAATCTCCGGGCAGCACATCCGCACCTATGACAGATGCGGGGTCTATGCCGCTCACGTAGAGCTCGTTGTCATACTCATCCCTGTCCAAACCCTTCAATTCGAACGCCAGCTCGAAAGCCTCTGCCGATGCAATCTTCCTGATGTCCCAAGTTACCTTGGAACCGTCCCGCACCTCGGACGGTTCGTGCGTCAAGCTCTTCTCGTTCACCTTGTCGAACGGGAGGACCATGTGCACATGCAGCTTCTGACTCTTTGGCGTGTAGTTGTACAGCTTGACGGACACGCGGTGCTTCTTCTTGTCGTAGGCAACCTCGTCCTCCACCCAGACGACGTTCATGATCTTCGTTATGGTGCCGGCGATGTCCGGCACGGGTTTCCCGACGATCTTGGCGCTCTTCTGTGCTATCATCGGGATTATCTCCTGGACAATGTCGAACTTGACTCGTGTCTTGCTCTTCCTCTCCGCTTTGTTGAGGTGCGTCTTCAGTTTGCGAGCGCACGCTTTCAGTGCGAGTTCTATCTCTTCGCGTATCTCAGGAACATTCGCGATGGCTTCCTTCGCCTCCGATGTGAATGGTATTTTGGTAGATGCCACATGAACAAGGATGATTGCCGGACCGTAAGGTATCCCCTTACCCCCCCTCTGTTCGAGTCCATACCTGCGCCAGTCAACGTTCTCGATGCCATGCGTCGTTGCGCATGCACCCTGTTGGTAAAGCAATGGTACCCTGTTCGCGAACCTGTAGATCTGAACGGACTCCTCCTTGTTCAACTGTCCACCATAGACAATGCCAACCTCGACTACGAACGGATTGCCCTTGAAGACCTTCGGATCCCTCGTGATAGGGGGCGCGTAGAACGAAGCGCGGGCTTCTCCCAGAACGTTTTTGAGACTCTTCCTGATGAGCCCTTCGCCAATCGGTGAAAGGCAATCCGTTTCGGGCGACATTATCTTTACCTTGACGACGGCGTCGACGATGTCCCCTGCTTGATTGAGGTTCAGTCTGGACGGCTTGAGATCGTAAGGCACATCCGCAGTGTCAAGTATCTCCCTCGCCACTCTCAGGGAGATTCGCGAGAATTCCGTGTTCAGGAAGCTGGTCATCTTCTTCGCTTCCGTGTACTTAGCCATGTTCAGGAGCTCCCCCAGCTCGACACCTTCTGGATGCGGCTTGACTTCGTGCGTATGAGGCGGCATCTCGTCGGTTGCTCTTTCGAACACGATTCTCTTGCCGTCGGGAGGGGTGAATTCGATTCTTGCATGAGGATTGACTATCGCCACACCTTTGAGGTACTCGAACACGGATTGTTTTCCTTGAACATACTTTCCCTTGAGGTTCACCTCTAGCCTCGTGCCATGCTCCTTGTCCCAAATGACGAAGTCGTCCTTCACCTTCTGTGACCTGTTCCTCTTTGTATCCATTACAAGTTCACACTCGTGAGCGACGTCTTCGTCCGATATCTTGGAGCGTATCTTAGCGGGCTTGCCCGTGGTTATCTGTCCGTACATCACGACTGCTGAGACGCCTATTCCTTGCTGCCCCCTTCGCTGCGCCCGCGTGTGAAACCTCGAACCATAGAGAAGCCGTCCAAACACGTTCGCGACCTGCTTCTTCACGATTCCAGGACCGTTGTCCTCGACGATGACCCTGTATTCGTTGTTGCTTTCCTTGACAATCTTTACGGATATCTCAGGCAGGATGCTCGCGTCTTCGCAGGCGTCTAAGCTGTTGTCCACGGACTCTTTCACGGCTGTTATAAGGGCCCTCGTCAACGAATCGAAACCGAGTATGTGCTTGTTCTTCTCGAAGAACTCGGAGACCGATATCTCCTTCTGCTTCTTCGCCAGTTCGTGAGCTATCGACACCAAATGATCCTGCCTCCACAAGGAAGTCAAAAGCGGTCAGCGGTTCCGCGTGCATCCCAGCAGGCGGAAAACGGATTTCCAGAATAAAAAGATGTTGTGCCCACGCTGTTAATGGCCAGCTTATCGTAATCACAATGTGGTTCCCGAATGTGGCAGTCCACGGTTGCGCGGAGACTGCTCCCTGACTCGTGGATGATGGAAGTGGAAGCGAAAACGCTTGCGAGCGACGGAAGCCGTCTGGCCGTGACAATACGAATATGTGCTAGACAAGAGACGCAAAGGGGTTTGGCCAAAGGGCCTTCGTCCGCTGGGACGTCCGCTGTGAGAGCTCCCCGCTACCAGACACTAGCAGCGCGTCGTCCACATCTAAATGGACCTCAAACCAGGCTATTCATACGAACAGGCACCGAGCTTGGCTTTAGGTTGTTCATCCCTTTCCCCGAATTGGAGAAATGTAGTGCGTTCTCCCCCGCCAACAGTTAGACATCATACTAAGTTTGCGCAAAGCCGAACACTCACTTCGAACTAAGAGGAGATTTCATCGACGACTACGCTCCTGCTATTCGAATACCTCTTGAGCCCACCGTCACGGAACATGAGTTCTATAGTTGATTCCTACCGATATCCAAGTTTCACACCGATCTCTTGCGAGATTACTGGGCTGGGATGCGCAGCTCAAGTGACACGTTTGACGGACGAAGATGCGAAAAACTTGGACCCGCAATATTCGTTTCTCGATGACTCTTGCGATCAGTGAACAGCAACTATTATCTGCTTTAACGCTGTTGCGCTTTCGGACTCGATTTCCCATTTTTCGCCTCGTGAAGAAGAGTTCAGCGTGGGGGGGACCACATGCAGGTAGAGGCAACAAGAGGATTGAGAAATTGGGCACTCTGTGTCGGAGTCGCCCTGCTGGTTGTGACGATGTCTATGTCTCTCGCTCAACCGGCATTTGGAAAACAGAAGAACAAACCACAACCGTCTCTCGGGGAACTCACCGAAGAGGAGTTAGCATTCGCCGCCGCGATTGGATCGGGGGAGTATGAATACAATATTACAGAGAAGCTAGCGTACAGCATGGGCACTCTTCCGGGTGGCATGCACAGGCCATGTGGAAGCGAAGCTGAGTATGAAGCGGCAGAGTATCTGGAGTCCGAGATGATAGAAATCGGTTTGCAGAATGTCGCGATCGAGGAGTTCCCGACAAACTCCTGGACTTTCAAAGGAGCATCGGTCGAGGTGCTTTCTCCTGAAGGTTTGACTCTGCCCGCGTCATCATACGGTGGTCTCAATGGAACACCTCCGGAGGGTGTGACCGCTGAGATCATCGACGTGGGATACGGTCTTGAGGACGACTATACCGGCAAGGACGTTGAAGGCAAACTTGTGCTGATCTCCATAACATACTGTGAAGCAGGATGGTCCAGCCAGCTTCTGTATCAGGCGGAATTGAAGGGCGCCATCGGAGCCATCGTCGATTGGGTGGCCGAGGAGCAAATTCCGGATTCGCTATATATGACTGGCGAATGCGGTCGTCCTTTCCTTTGCGTGGATATCGGTCACAACGGCATGGCTTATCTGAGAGATTTGCTCGCCAGCGGGCAGGTCATAGTCAACCTGAAGTCGGACATCACGATTGACTACGAGGGGACCGGCCACAATGTCGTCGGATATCTTCCTGGGAACACAAATCCCGATGAATACATAATCATAGGAGGCCACTACGATAAGTGGTGGTACTCAGCGTCGGACGACTCTGCCGGAGTGTCGAGGGTTCTCGGAATAGCTCGGGCAATGGTTGAATCCGGCTACGAACCATCAAGGACCATCGTATTCGTCGCGTTTTCCGGAGAAGAGTATGGATGGGTTGAGTCGTGGTACGCTTGGCTGCAGGGCTCGTGGAGCTTCATAAACGCCACCCACCCAGAAATGATTGGCAAGACAATCGCCTACTTCAACAGCGAGGGAGGAGGCACCAAAGGATCTACAAGCGTGCGTTCAAGGGGCGCTCCCGAAACCTATCGCTTCCGCTTCGACGTGATGGGTGCAATCGATGACTACTTCTCCAAGACTTCGCCGTTCTCGGACTACTACTATCCTGTTGACGACCTGAGCGTGAGGCACGGGACATTCTCGACATGGACCGATAATTGCCCATTCGGAGTATCTGGGGTGTCTTGGATGGAAGTCAAGAGCACCAGGGCGGTACCGGGATTCAACTACTCGTACCACACGGTCTGGGACAACATGGACAGGATCTCAGGAGAGGCTCTCGCAATGAGCGCCATATCTTCCGGCGTAACCATGATCAGATTGGACCGGTCTGTGATGGTCCCGTACAGCATGGAATTCTGCGCGAACGAGATCATGGGGACCCTCGATCTCGAAGCAATCGAGGCCGCAGGTATCAGCACGCAACCGGTGATCTCTGCTGTCCAGGATTTCTATAATGTCTCCAAGAGTCTGTGGCGCTTGGTCGATGATGCCGAGCCATCGGAAGCGACCGATTTGGCGAATCACATGCTGATGGAGGCTGTGCAGGAGTTCGGATGGAATCTGTACACTATAGGGGGGCGGGTAGGAGACACCGCGCTCTTTCCGCACGAGCACGCTCTGAGCGATTCGAAGGCTCTAAGGTCTGCGCTAGAATCCCTAGGGAGTGGAGATGTCGATGCAGCCCTTCTGAGCCTCGAACAGGTTTACGGGATCGATTTCTCGGTCAACTTCGAGTATGCCGTGTACGAGATGTTTATGGTGGATTGGCTCACCAACCCAGACCTCTATCCCTTGTTCTGGGCGGATGGACGGCTGAACATCTACACGGATGTCCTGACGGAGTACTTTTCGCTTGAAGCGAAGAAGGAAACCGGCGACATCGACTACGCGGACGAGAAGCTCGTTCTGGAGGAGAAGTACGTTTCAGTCGTTGGCGACCTCTCAGATGGTCTCGTGGTCCTTACAGATACGTTGGCGTCCATCACTGCCCAGCTGGAACAGGCGGAATTGATACTGACGTCTATGTAGGGACGAGAACCTCTTGAAACCCTTTCCCTTTCATTTCTATCCACACTCAACGCATTCTGCCCGTCAACGACAGTCGGTCTCAGAGTGCCCGCTCCTCCGGCCTCATGTTGCCTCGAGAAGGGTGGAGCTGGCCTCTCCCATGTGCAGACGGGACTTCGCAATTCGA
>CP070736.1:1294056-1299845 GCA_020347645.1 Methanobacteriota archaeon
CTGGCAAGAGCTGGCGTCCCAGTCTCTTTCTACGGTATGCCTCAGGCGGGCATCACTGGCCCGGTGACCCTCGCGGGCTCAATAATAGTAAACAACGCTGAAGTGCTCGCAGGGCTGACCCTCACGCAGCTGGCCGCTCCTGGATCTCCGTTCATCTATGGAACAGGAGGGGCCGCTTTCGATATGAGGACTATGACCTGGGCAGGTGGAGGACCAGAGAGGGCACTGATATCATCAGGCGCGGGAGAACTCGCGCATCATTACGGGTTCCCGATACTGTGTGGCGGAATAGTGACGTCTGCCAAGGTCCCGGGGGCACAGTCATGCTACGAGAAGCTGTCGAGCGGCCTTCCGCAGTTCTTGACTGGCTGCGACATGATTGCCGGACTGGGATTGCTGGACGATGTGACCTTGCTATCGTACGAGCAGATGGTGATCGATGACGAGATGGCTAAGATAATGGGGAGACTCTCAGCAGGGATAGTGGTAGATGACGACCATATGGCCACAGACCTGATAAAGAGAGTTGGTCCTGGGGGGAGCTTCCTTGGGCACCGTCACACAATGCAATGGCTCGACAGCGAACACTTCATACCGGATATCACCGACCGCCGCACAGGAGAAGCCTGGGAGGGCGATGGCAGTACGAGCGCCGTAAGCAGAGCCAGAGCGAAGGCAAAGAAGATCATGAGCGAGCACGAAGTAGAGCCAATTCCCAAAGAGATTGCATTGGCTTTCGACGATATTGTCGCAAGAGCCGATGCGGACATCAGGGAGAACGGCTTGGATTGAGCAGCAGTAGAAACCATTACTTGGAAACGGCCCATAACCGTTTCCATAAACTCACCCCATGTAGGAAGCGCTGAAATTGATACCCTTGGAACTGGTCCGCGAATACGAGAGAAGGATGAAGTCCTTGCGGATAGGAGACACTCCGCTGAAGCGATGCAGCAAAATTGAGAAGAGGCTCGGGGTCCGTCGACTGCATGTCAAGCTCGAGGGAGAGAATCCAACCGGGACCCACAAGGACCGAATGGCACTACTGATAACCCTCGATGCAAGGAGGAAGGGACTTGACACAGTGGCTGCTGCGACTTGCGGCAACTACGGAATCGCACTCAATTACGTTTGCGAGAAGCTCGGGATGACTTGCATAATCTACATTCCCTCGGAGTTCGAAGGGACGAGAAACGCAGAGATCGCCGAAGCCGGCGGTCGACTCGTGAGAATTGACGGCAGTTACGAAGACGCGATTAGAACCTGCTCGAGAGACTGCCATGAGAACGGATGGCATGACGCAAGCCCTGGCGGCCTAAGCAAAGAGATAGGCATCTACTCATACACATTTATCGCCAAGGAGGTCGCGCAGTCCCTCGGGAGACGTCCGGACTGGGTTTCGGTGCCCGTAGGCAACGGCACGATAATGGCGGGAGTGTGGCAGGGATTCAATTCGATGGGCATGAAGCCGCACATGCTTGGGACTTCGAACAATAACGCTGCTATAAGGGGGGTTGTCAGCAAGAGGCGGACTCCCATAGCCGTACCAGATATGACTCTGACGCACATAAACGACCCGCTTGCCGGCAATTATCTTCCCGACGCAGAAGACGCCATACGCGCCATGCTCGACTCAAACGGCACGGGAATGGAGATATCGGATGAGGAGATGGTCAGTGCTTCGCAGATCCTTCTGGAAGAGGAGAATCTGGAAATCCTGCCAGCATCTGCCAGCACACTGGCCGGAATCATGCGACTCGAGACGAAATCCCACACATTCGTCTCAATTGCGACGGCTCGGGGGAACCTCAGTTCGCGGCGTTCCCGACCCCGAACAGGCCCCTAGGAGATGAGGGGGCGGGAGATAATACGCCCGTTTCTCAGCCAAGATTTTAATATCTCCTCGGTCATTGCGAACGGCAATGTGCGAACCCGCTGGTCGCTGCGTCAACGTCGTTATTCTGCTAATCCTAGTCGTCCTTCTCGACCTGCGGATATTGAGCCCGTAAGGAACCCCGAATTGTGGATGCGTTCCTGCGGGCCGAAATTGGGAGTGTGTATCGAAGATGAAAGGTGCGAGGGCTGTCGTGGAGCTGCTCGAGAAACAAAACGTCGAAGTACTGTTCGGCATACCAGGCGGTGTCCTGCTGCCGCTCTACGACAGTCTAGTGGATTCAGACATGCGCCACATACTCCCACGGCATGAGCAATGTGGCGCTCATATGGCGGATGGATACGCCAGGGTCTCTAAGCGCCCAGGCGTATGCATTGCGACTTCCGGTCCAGGTGCCACCAACTTAGTGACCGGTGTTGCGACTGCTTTCATGGATTCGTCGCCCTTGGTTGCATTGACAGGTCAGGTTGCCACGGGCGTCCTGGGTAATGATGCTTTCCAGGAGGCGGACTCTTTCAGCCTAATGATGCCAATCACGAAGCACAACTTCCGAGTCACTGACCCCAAGACGCTGCCTGAAGCAATGAAACGGGCATTTCTGATAGCTACCACTGGCAGATACGGACCGGTCCACGTCGACCTCCCGATAGACATCCTGCAGGCAGAGATCGCCGATACGGACATGAACAAAGAGGTAAGAGTGCCCAAACCCAGGAGAAATCTCGCCGGCCTATTGGATTCAATCAAGCTTCTGGAACAGGCGGAGAGACCGACGATCCTCGTCGGCGGTGGAGTCTCATGGTCCCGGGCCGGACCCGAGATAACCCGTCTCGCGGAGCTCCTGACTGCTCCGATAGTGACGACGCTGATGGCGAAGGGATCGGTGCCGGAGAACCATCCTCTCGTGCTCGGAGTGTGCGGGATGCATGGAAGACAGGTGGCCAACTACGCGTTGAACAACTGTGACGTACTTCTGGCAATAGGCACGAGGTTCAGCGATAGAGTCACCGGGAGGCTGAGCGAGTTCGGCGCTCAGACGAAGGTCGTGCATGTGGACATAGATTCGTCTGAAATAGGAAAGAATGTGAAGGGCAGAGTGGGACTAATAGGGGACGCTTGGACAGTGGTCAACGCCCTAATAGCTGGACTTCAGCAACGCAAGAAGCGAGCTACGTGGAAGAGCAGGATTCTCGAACTCAACAAGGAATGCTCCTGCGACTTCAACCTCGAGTCTAACCCAATAAAGCCACAAAAAGTCATTCATGAGTTGTCAAAGCTGCTTCCCGACGATGCCATCGTGACGACAGAAGTGGGTCAAAACCAGATGTGGGCATCCCACTTCTTCAAATGCTATGGCAAGCGGATGTTCATTACCTCCGGAGGATTGGGGACCATGGGATTCGGATTCCCGGCTGCGCTCGGAGCCAAGATTGCCAGACCGGAGAGCGTCGTAGCAGACATCGCCGGCGACGGAAGCCTCCAAATGGTGTCTCAGGAGTTCGCGACCGCCATGGAAAACGACATACCCGTCATGATTTGCCTATTGAACAACGGCTGGCTCGGCATGGTGAAACAGTGGCAGAAGCTGTTCTACGACTCTAGATACAATGCCACCAACTTAGGAGGGTCCCCAGACTTCGTTAAGTTGGCCGAAGCCTACGGAGCGCAGGCTATAAGAGTCGACAAGCACTCCGAGGTGACAGATGCGATCAGGTCGGGCATCAAATCAGACGTGCCAATACTGCTCGATTTCACAATAGATCCTGAAGAGGACGTGCTTCCAATGACACCACCGGGCAAGAGCGCTTCGGATTGGATAAAGGGCAGATGCCAATGGAAGGGAGGAGGCGAGTGATATGGAAGTCATCATGATGCTGACGTATGATCAGCCAGGTGTGATGCAGAGGGTCATGGCCGAATTCACGAGGAAGAAGATCAATGTAGACACGATAGTCGTCGGCCCTTGCGAGATGTCGGAGAAATCTCGCATAGTGATATCTGTCAGAGACCGCGAAACCGCTCTGGGAGTGATTGAACACCTCCGGGCGCTTCAGGAGGTCATAGAAGCGGACATCGTGGACCACAGAAGGCATGAAGCATATGCAATCATGCTGAGCAGAGATGGTGTTTGCAGAGTGACTGGAACGGTCGAGGAAGTAGAATCGTTAATCAAGAAGAGTCAACCTGAAAAGTACATCGAAGTGGTGAATGCAATATAGGACAGTCGGAAGGTGATAGACATGGCCAGAATATACTACGACAAAGATGCTGACCTCGAAGTCCTTAAGGACAAGAGGATAGCGGTGATAGGCTACGGAATACAGGGAAGAGCGCAGTCGCTAAACCTCAGAGACAGCGGCGTGGAGGTGGTGGTCGCCCAGAAGTTCAAGGACGACTACTACAAACGGGCTAAGGAGGATGGGATGACCGTTATGGACATCCCTGATGCGGTGAAGAGCGCGGATATAGTCATGATGCTCATACCGGATGAGGTGCAGAAGGAGGTCTACGACAATGAAGTCTCACCGTACCTTAGGGAGGGCATGGCGCTCGACTTCGCCCATGGATTCAATATCCATTTCAAGCGCATCGTCCCGCCGGACAACGTTGATGTCATTATGGTCGCTCCCAAAGGACCTGGAGCCCTCGTCAGGGAGACTTATGAAGCGGGTAACGGGGTTCCCGCTCTCATAGCGGTACACCAAGACCATTCCAAGAGTGCAAAGAACGTCGCCCTTGCAATCGCGAAGGGAATCGGTGCCACGACCAGGGGAGTAATCGAAACGACTTTCGAAGAGGAGACCGAGACCGATCTCTTCGGTGAGCAGGTAACGTTATGCGGGGGCTCAAGTGAGCTAATCAGATCGTCCTTCGATTTCCTGGTGAAGAGCGGTTATCAGCCCGAAATTGCCTACTTCGAAGTCCTCCACGAGCTGAAGCTCATTATCGACCTCGTGCAGAAGGGAGGCATCGAGGGCATGTGGAGCAACGTCTCGAACACTGCTGAGTACGGCGGAAGGACAAGAGGGGATAAGGTGATCGACCCATCAACAGAGAATGCTATGAAGGCCATACTGGCGGACATAAGATCGGGGGCTTTCGCCAAGGAATGGGTCGCTGAGTACGAAGCGGGAATGCCCGAATTGTCCAGGCTCCGTGACGAAGCAGCGAAATCAGAAATTGAGGTTGTGGGCAAATCTATCCGCAAGATGTTCAAATGACCGGAATGCCAGGGCAAGAAGACCTGCTCGGGAGGTTCCGCGCCGAGGGAAAGCTTTTCGTCGGGAGTGTATGCGGAAACGAGGTATTCGAAAAGGATACCGATAGGATGATCGACGTCATAGACGGTCGAGCGGGCGAGACCACGAGAACACACAATATCGAAGAACTGGAAATCCTGCCGCCGGTCGACAGACCTTCGAAGATCATATGTGTGGGCCTAAACTATAGAAGCCATATCAAGGAGATGAATTTCAATGTCCCAAAGGAGCCGATTATATTCACAAAGCCCTCGTCCGCAATCATCGGCCACGGCGATCGTATTGTCCTGCCATCAATGGCAGGACGCGTAGACTACGAGGGGGAATCGGCAATAATCATCGGAAGGAGAGCTAAGGACTCGCGGAATGGTTGGGACAACATATTCGGCTTTACGGGCTTCAATGATGTGACTGCAAGGGATCTCCAGGAACAAGACCCTGACTGGACGAGGGCGAAGGGTTTCGACACCTTCGCTCCTATAGGACCCTTGGTATCACAGAGACCGCCAGATCGAGTCACAACGAGACTAAATGGCATCGAAGTCCAAAAGGATAGAACTAGCGACAGAGTCTTCGACGATGCCGCCCTTGTGGAATACATATCCCGCATAATGACCCTTGAGCCCGGCGATGTGATT
>CP070736.1:1299945-1305454 GCA_020347645.1 Methanobacteriota archaeon
CACTTGCTGGAGGGAGACAGGAAAGGTATCTTTCCTGTGGAAGATATATATAGTCGGATTACGACAACTTTAAATACCGCACTGGCAATATATCATCCGGGAAATTTTGGGCTAGTTGTTAGAGTGCATCCCATCCCTTCTGACAAGGCTAGCCCTTCCCTTCCCTTTTTTTGTCAGTTTTTCCAGCACCCATAAGCTTTTTATGCGACCCTCATGCTTAGTGCGCATGAGACTGAATCAATGGTGCTGGAAGGACTCGGGACGTCGCTCAGGGATGCGATCAAGAAGATAGCGAATGCATCCCATGTCGATTCCGGACTTGTCAAGGATGTCGTGAAGGATGTCCAGAGGGCATTGCTGCAGGCTGACGTCAATGTAAAGCTCGTGCTTTCAATGACAAAGAACCTCGAAAGGAGGGCATTGAGTGAGAAGCCGCCGGCAGGAATGAGCTCCCGCGAACATGTTATAAGAATAATCCATGAGGAACTCGTAAGCATATTAGGTACGCCCAAGGACATCCCCGCGAAACCCCAACGGATACTTATGGTTGGTCTGTACGGCCAGGGCAAGACAACGACGGCTGGCAAGCTGGCGAAGGAACTTCACAAGCGCGGCATGAAGGTCGGACTTGTAGCAGGAGACGTGCATCGCCCGGCGGCCTACGACCAACTCGCACAGATAGGCAAGAGAATCAGCGTGCCAGTCTTCGGAGATCCCAAGGCGAAGAGCGCTACGAAAGTGGCCGATAAGGCCCTCAAGGAGTTCAAAGGGTACGATGTTGTGATATTCGACACGTCCGGCCGCCATTCGCTGGAGGAGGATTTGATCAATGAGATCAAAGAAGTCGCGAAAGCGGTCGATGCTGAGAACAAGATCCTGGTGCTCGACGCACAGACGGGCCAGCAGGCAGGCCCTCAAGCCAAGGCATTCCACGAGGCGGTCGAGCTGACGGGAGTCATACTCACGAAGATGGACGGCACCGCAAAGGGTGGGGGTGCGCTGAGCGCAGTCGCAGAAACGGGTGCGCCCATCGCTTACATTGGGACGGGCGAGCACCTGGACGATCTCGAGAAGTTCGACCCAGAGCGCTTCATCAACAGGCTGCTTGGGATGGGAGACATCAAATCGTTGATCGAAGCTGCGAGCGAGGTCGTTGACGAGAAGAAGGCCGAAGAGGCGGCAAGAAAGCTGATGTCAGGCAAGTTTTCCCTAAAGGACATGTACGAGCAGATGGAGATGTTGCAGGGCATGGGGCCGTTCAAGAAGCTCGCGTCGATGCTGCCAGGCATGGCAGACAAACTCTCCGAACAGGATGTGGAGATGACACAGGAGCGGCTCTCGAGATTCAGGGTGATAATGGATTCGATGACAGAAGAAGAGCTTGAGAATCCGAAGATGATCAAGTCGGCGAGAGTTACGAGGATTGCGAGGGGAAGCGGCACGAGTACAAAACAGGTCAGGGAACTACTGAAGCAGTATGACGCCTCGGTCAAAGCCATGAAGGGATTCATGGGCAATAGGAAGATGCGAAGGCAGCTTATGAAACAATTCAAGGATTTCGAACCTGCAAAGGGAGCGTGAGGGATCTGAGAAGGTTTGTCGTATTGGGACATAGGGCGATAACTTCCGCGGATTTCAAGCTCGACGACCTGAGCGGCTCCACTGGCAGGCTCGATATACTTCTGAGGTGTGTCAACTCCGCGTTCTTCATTTCGCACGACATCAGACGAGACGTTGAGATAACCCTGATGCTTCTTGGGAAGCCAAACCCCCCAAAGACGATCAAGATCGTCGGCTCAGAGGTCAAGTACCTCAATCCCGACGAGAGAAGCACTGCCGCCCTGATAAGGAACGCGCTTCTGCAGAAGCCAGGCGGTGAGAGGAGAACCTCACCGGGGATATACGTATCGGAAAGGAGCTACAGCGAGGTGTTGTCTAACATATCAAAGGAATCGCAGATGTACTACCTGAAAGAGGACGGTGAGGATATCCGCGATACTTCATTTGGCGACGATATCACCTTCGTTCTTGGCGACGACCAGGATCTAACGGAAGATGAAGAGACGATTTTGATGTCCTACGAGCCCAAGAAGCTATCATTGGGGCCGGTTAGCTACCACGCCGACCACTGCGTTACAGTCGTGAACAACGAACTCGATCGAAAGACGAAAAGCCTAGGCTGAGGAATCGGGAATAGTCTGCCGGTCTGGAGGATCGTCGCTTCCTCCGTTGCCGTTGTCCGGCCATACGTCGTACTTCAGTACGAATCTTCCTTTTGAGAAACGTATCATCGCCGACCGCAGCTTGCACCGGTACAGTCTGACTCGCCTGCCCTTATAGACTTCCTTCTCACGGTCAACAATTATAAGGCCAGCTTGCTCGAGCTCGTGTATTCGCCGATAGCAGGCCGCGATAGGTATCCTGCACATCCTGCTGAGCTTCTGGGCTGAAACTGGGGAGCTGTATGTGTAGGCGAGAATCTTCTGAGAGTAGTCGTCTGCAAGAAGTCTTGATACAGTCCTCGTCTTGTCTTCAGGAGTCATTGCAGCCTCAATAAAAAGAGCCACTCAGGGATTTAAGGCGATTTTCTTCAGGTTATCAGTGATGATAACACAGCGAGAAGGCCGGCAAGTCGGTTCGACGATTCAATCAGGTCGGATTGAGATCGAAGCCAAATTCCTTTCTCTTCTTTGCCTCAATCAAAGGAGAGCTGTGACTACTCCCCGTTGTCAATGGCCCCCTTGTAGCACTCATAGGCCTCGAACATTCAAAGCATTTGGCCCCTGGGTTAGACGCTGTCAAGTTTGATCATTTGATAAATGTTAAGTATATACTCATCAATACGACTGCCGGAGGTAAATGGCTTGTTGAGAAAGCCTGTATTGGCAATTGTGTGCTGTGCATTTTTTCTTCTGACGTGCTGTGCCGGTGTCGCAGATGAGACCATGGCAGGGCCAGGGACTTTTCCAGCGAGAGGAACGGTTGAATTCAGGACTGCATCGGGGTCAGAAGCGGAAAGTTATCAACTCGGAGACACTGTATATCTCTATATGAAAGGCAACGTTGCCTCGCATACAATGGGACAGCGATTCGTTTGCGAAGTGACCGATAGCAGAGGAAGTACTCAATATGAGGTAACGATCTATGACATCTTCTTCGAACGGACGGATACCTTTGTGATTGATTCATGGGACCCTACAGGACAATGGAAAGCCACCCTGACGTATTACGACATTGATACTCCCCCGAAAGGAGTCAAAATGGACACTGATAAAGTCGATGTAGTGGAGCCTTGAACGAACTCTGAGACTCACATAATTGATGAACTCGTCGTAAACCCCTTGATTCTTGTTTTCCCCCTATGACCATTTCTCAAGAATGGTGGACCCTGTGGGATAAGGGAGCACGAAACTGACTGGCTCATACCCCGAAATGCCCTTATTGGGGCACAGTCGCCGAGGAACCTGATCGAGAGATAGGTCAAACTTCTTACTCCTTTATCCTTTCTCACATGCACGAGCCAGAGGCTTCCTGATCTTCGGGATATGCATCAAAACCGATAAGTAACCTAGAGGTCATCCCGCTGGGCAGTGGGGAGTGAGTTGATGAACAATGAGCAATTAGTGATAGACAGAGAATGGACCGGAGTTGTCAAGTGGGGCGGACTCGCTCTGCTGATTGGGGCGATTATCCTCGTGCTGTTTGTCATCGGAGTATTCGGCAGCGGACAAGAGATTCCTGTCCCTGCGGATGAGATGCTCGAAGACCCTGCAGTTCCTACAGGTCTTTTCGTGATGACGTCGGTTGGGGAGTTTCTTCTCTTGCCAGGAGCCCTGGCGATGTACTTTGTTCTGAAGAACGTCAGGAGGGCGTCAATGCTCATAGCGACCTGCATGTATGCAGTGAGCGTTATGCTGTTCCTTGCGTCGCGGGGCATGATCATATCTATCTCTCAGATAAGTAACCAGTACAATGAAGCGACCAGCGAAGTAGTCAGGTCATCTTATCTAGCTTCTGCCGAGCTAGCACTTGAGACCCAGAACATCTACGCGGCCATGGCATTGATTCTCTTGTGCACCGCATCCATCATGTTCGGGATAGTGATGCTGAAGGGATCCTTTGGAGGACGCATTGGCTATGTAGTCATAGTTGCAAGCATATTCACCTACTTCTCGCCGTTCACGGCCATGATGACGGAACTGCCAATCATACTGCCATTCATTGGCCTGATTCTGACGGCGATTTGGCAGTCCTTGGTAGGGTTCAAGCTCTTCAAGATGGGCAATGAAGCTTCAGCGACTTGAGATAGACGGGAACAGGGGCTTGTCGCCCCTCCAAACCTCTTATCATTTCTCCGCCCCTACGGCATTCTCTCTGCGTTGACGATAATTATACTGGTTAATGTTATAAAATGGACACATTGGGATTAGGTGGCACGAAGATGACTGGCTAGATGAAGATTGTTACCTTGTTGGGAAACGTCCTTCCCGAGTTGAGAGATAGCCAAACAACCAAACCCCTTACCCTTCTTTTTTGCTAACTTGTTAACTTAAATTGACAGACATTGAATATTCTGGCCTATATGTGAAATGTGAGTTAACAGTGAAAGTGAGTATCATCTAACAGGTTAATTGCCCCATTCAAAACCTTTCTCTTTCGCGCCTGTGTCCTTGCTGGCCGGCATGATTCTATAGGAGTCGAGCTGATGCGGCACCGAAAGTTGGAGACTGTACGACAACACAGGCTCTCGTTATCGGTTTCCAGGCGTATTGCACATGCTCAGCGTATGGGAAGGTCTCCATGCGGCATCTCATCCGGAGGGGGCTCTCCAGAATCCTCAGGCTTGCCAAGTAGGGCCGGCAGATTCCTAGTCAGCACAGCTATGCTCTGGATGATGCACGCTATGATTGCCACATACCATCCAGCCATAGGCCCCCATGTTTTCAGTCCATAATCTCCGGCGAAAGAATCCAACGGATGCGGGTCATACAATGGCACTGGCGGCATATCCGTATTGTATGCATGGGCGATATAGACTGCGAAGACTATGACAGTCAGCCAGCTCTCCGCAAGCAGGACCCAGCCTAATACAGTACCTTCTGTTCGACCTATCCGATCTTTTCCTTCTCCTGGAATAATCAAACCGACATACGCAATTGCCAGCAAGAACCAGATGGCCACGAACAAAGCCGACAATAATAGAGTTAAATGAACTTCAGTGTACTCAGAATCGTAACCGCTCATTCCATAGTTATCTACGAAATATGTCAGGCCGAACTCGGTAGTATTGGATTCTTTTGTGACCTGATACCACCGGAGATTGAGGGAGACAATAGCCACCACAACGGCTAACATAGTCAGGAGGATTGTCGCTCTAACATGCTTGTGGATGAACATTCCGAACCCTCCACTCACAATCGCGTTGACATTCACGGACACTCTTCATGCCATTCCCCTCGACCGTCGTGCGTATACCCGTCCGCCCCTATGGCCTTTTCTCACGACGGAC
>CP070736.1:1305554-1310928 GCA_020347645.1 Methanobacteriota archaeon
AAAGCCATCGAGATATCCAGGACGGTCTATTCACTGCACAACAAGGCAACCGATCGATTCGTATCAGAGATGGCCAGCTCATTGGGCGTCGAGTGCAGGCCTGTCAAAAGGTATAAATTCGAGATACCATATGCGTTCGAATTCCACAGAAAGGCCAAAGGGATGGTTACGGTCGTTCTGTTCAAGTTCCGGAAATAGGTGGTTAGGCTGGCGAAGACCGGTAGGAGAGTCCTGCCAGGCGACGAAGTTGCCCAGGCGGAAGAGTACATGGCGGGAGAAGGCACTTACGAGGACAAAGACGGAAAGGTCTACTCAAGCGCTGTGGGTGAGCTAGACATAGATGAGAGAGAGAAGATTGTCAGAATAGCTCCTGACAACCCACCCATTGTTCTCATCGAAGGAGACACGGTGATTGCTGAGATTTCAGACGTGAAGCCCGCGATGGCAATATGCTTCATCACATCCCAGGAGGGCAGGAGGCGTGAAGTATCGAGCGAGACTCTCGCCGCGGTGCATGTCTCGAAGATCGCCAGCTCATATGTAGAGGATGCCGCGGATCTCTTGAGACCGGGAGATATAATCAGAGCGAAGGTCGTCCAAGCACTGCCCTCGGTACAGCTAACCACATCAGGCCCACATCTCGGCGTCTTGAGAGCGCTGTGCTCATCCTGTCGAACACCCCTTGAGCGCAAGGGCGAAAAGCTATACTGCGAGCGTTGTGAGCGCACCGAAACCAGAAAAGTGTCAGACGACTACAGAGATTTCGAGATACGAGAGGACAAACGCTAAATCTGCGAGCCGCGATAAGCACAACCGGAAGGGGGGGTTTCATGACTAACGAGGACAACGATGTTTTAAGCGAGATAGATCGGCTCAGGGAAGACGTGAAGCAGCTCCGAGAGATCGTGAACATATTGGTAAATGTGGTCATGGAGGAGGAACTCGAGGAGGAAGAGGAGAATTTCTCGTCCTTCGCGAAGAAGGATGGACGCTTCGATCTCCTAAACTAGCGCAAGTTGGCATCGTCCACTCAAATCGGAGACGTGATTGCCATGGGTCAGAGCTATTTCATAAGGCAAATGAGAGCCCAACAGAAGTGGAGGTTGGAGGACTCGATCAACCTCCTGCCGTCGGAGAACATAACCAGCCCCCAGGTGAGGGCGTTATTGTCATCTGATTTTGGCCACAGATACACGTTGCCAATCAATGCTGAGTACGCGGGAGGGTTCCTCGAAAACGGATACAGGGGATCTCGAATCACTACAGAAATTGAACTCTCCGCTGATAAGCTCGCCTGCGAGGTCTTCGGCTCGAGTCATGCGTGCGTACAGCCGCTCTCGGGCCATATCGCTGCGATGATTGTGATCGTTTCGGTCGTAACACGTGGGGACAAGATGTGTTCTATCCCCGTTGCATCGGGAGGCTACGATGGGTACGAACAGCCGTATATACCGGACATACTGGGTCTCAAGGCATCTTCCTTGCCGTTCGACGCTTCCAGGTACAACCTCGACAGTGCGAAATCGGCAACGTTCATACGAAGGAACAAGCCACGTTTGGTGATTCTTGGAGCCTCTTTCATCCCGTTTCCGTATGATATGGGTCCAGTAAAGGATGCATGCGAGGACGCAGGCTCAGTGCTCGTATACGATGGGTCCCACGTGTTGGGGCTGATTGCTGGGGGCACTTTCCAGAAACCGCTAGAAGAAGGCGCTGAAATCCTGTATGGCTCCACCCACAAATCATTCTTCGGGCCTCAGGGCGGGTTGATAGTGACGAACGAAGACGGCCATGATGATCGAATTAGGAAGAATCTCACTTGGAGGATCGTTGACAACGCACACTGGAACAGGGTGGGAGCACTCGGACAGGCACTGCTCGAGTCGAAGAGATTCGGAAAGCAATACGCCAAGCAGGTAGTAAAGAACTCAAAGAAGCTGGGAAAGGAATTGTCGGACCGTGGGTTCCCGCTCATGTTCGGCCAGCTAGGATTCACAGAATCCCATCAGCTGCTGATAGACCAAAAGGGCGTAGCCGACAAGTACGGGATGACAATGAACGACTTCTCGGTCAGAGTTGAACGATCCAACCTCATCATAGACTCTGTTGCGAGGCTGGGCACCTCAGAGATAACACGAATGGGAATGAAAGAGGGCGACATGCCTGAGTTGGCCGACCTTTTTATCGAAGCTGCAGAGGGCAAGAACGTGAGGAAAGGTGTGAAGGATCTAAGGGAGCGCTTTGACATAGCGTATACGCTCTCATAGAGTCTCCCTGCATGAAACGAATTAATACCAGTCGGCACGTATCAGAGACCGTTGAACGAGGACAGGTACTCTCGACAGACCCTTTTGAAGGAAATCGGCTCCGAGGGCCAGAAGAAGATCAGCAAGGGCAAGGCGGTCGTAGTAGGATGTGGTGCTTTGGGAACGCACGCATCCTCCTTGCTCGTTAGAGCGGGTGTTGGTGAGACCGTAATAGTTGATTCGGACACTGTGGACATTACGAATTTGCATCGGCAAACACTATTCGGAGAAAGGGCAATCGGCAAAAACAAAGCGGAAGTTGCTGAGCGTCTGCTTAGAGAGATCAATTCGGAAGTCGAAGTCAAGGGAATCATCACAAGAGTGACGACGGAGAACGCAGAGGAAATCATAGCTGGTTCGAGCGTGGTTGTGGATGCCACAGACAACATGGACGCTCGTTTCATCGTAAACGACGCTTGTGTGAAACTGAGGATACCTTGGATCTATGGCGGTGCCGTCGCAACGTCTGGAATGGTATTCTCGATTCTGCCGGACGGCCCTTGTCTTCGATGCATCTTCCCTAAGCTGCCTCCGAAGAGGAGTCTACCCACATGCGATGACGTGGGTATCGTGAACTCCCTTCCTAGCATCGTTGCCTCCCTCGAGGTGACAGAAGCATTCAAGGTCCTTATCGGAGAAGACCCCACACCGGAGCTGATGGTCGTAGATGCATGGTCGGGAGACGTGCAGAAGATACGCGTCACCAGGAACCCGGACTGTGTCTCCTGTGGCAAGCACGACTTCTACAACTACGATGGGTGAAGGCAGATGAACGGAGTCCTTCTTCTGTCCGATGGCATCGACTCGCCTGTTGCTGGCTATCTGATGGGAAAGCAGGGCGTGAATCTGATAGCTCTGCACTTCGTCACCTCGGGAGATGCGAATGAACAGGCGAACAATGTAGCAAAGATCGTGCGACAGCTCGAGAGATCGATTGATGCCGAAGTCAACGGGTTCATAGCGTCGCACAATGAGGCTCTAACAACTTTCAGTTCGGAATGCAGACGCAACCTGACTTGCGTGTTGTGCAAGCGCATGATGCTGAGGATTGCCGGTAGACTAGCGGTCGACTCAGGTTCGGCATTCGTAATCACGGGAGACTCACTGGGTCAAGTGGCCTCCCAGACTCTGACGAACTTATTCGTAGAGGAGCAGGCGACTTCGGTCCCGATCCTAAGACCCCTTATCGGGATGGATAAGGTGGAGATTACGAGGATCTCGAAAGAAATTGGGGTTTATGAAGCATCCATATCTTCGAACACGCGATGTGAGTTCACACCTTGGCGACCATCGACCAACAGCTCGTTGGAAGAAGTACTTCAACAGGAGGGGAAGATAGACATCGAGTCGATTGTGGCCAATGAGATGGACGGAATGAGAGGAATCTAATGACCAAAGGAGTCGGCAAGGGTTTGGTGATTGATTCTTCTGCCCTTTACTATGGCAAGGACTTGCCATCCGAATTCGAGCTCATAATTTCGCCTGGCATCGCATCAGAACTCCGACGCCACGGCATGGGAGACCGGCTGGATCTGCTTCTCGCCACGAAAGTGAAGATCCTTTCACCCAGCAAGGAATCCTTGATCCAAGTCTTGGCTGAGAGTAAAGCGAGTGGGGATTTGACAAGGCTCTCCTCTGCAGATAAAGAGATACTGGCGCTTGCCCTCGACCTCGGATATGAGCTCGTAACTGACGACTACTCAATTCAGAACGTGGCCGCCGCATTGGGGGTCTCCTGCAGACCTCTTGATCAGAATGGTATCAGCAGAACCATCGTCTGGGAGTCTGTATGCACCGGTTGTCGTAAGAGATTTGCCGCACACGTTGAGGAATGCGACATATGCGGGAGTGCCACAAAGACAACGGGTAGGAAGCATGGCGGACGATAGGCGACGATCTTCCTCATTGCGAAGTCGGCACCCTTCATCAATGAACGATTCACAGGAAGAGGGGTCTGCATCTGATTGCGCGGTCTAACCCTCTTGTGCCAAGGATGGCCATCGTAAGTCCAAGAAGTACATTGCTGGGGAAGAAGACATCCGCAAGTCTTCGGGTCCGAAGAGAATTCTTCAAGGGTTCACCGATCAGCGAACGCCATCTTCGCTCATAGTCCGTAAGTTTGCAATCCTTCGCCAAATATCCGCGGATGACCCTGCCTGCTTCGCGTCCAGCGATCATGGCTGTGGGGATGCCTCCGCCATTGGACGGCATCGCCTGCCCCGCAGCATCGCCTACAAGAACGATATTCTCCGCGACGGTCGATTTGACAGGGCCGGACATGGGCACGAACCCGAGAGAAGTACTGCTCGTTCTTGCACCTATCATCTTCTTGAATCTCTCAAAGGCTTCGCTTGGCCGTTCTCGACATGATTTGCGGCTGAATCCCAGACCGACATTGGCCCCGGTGTCTTTCGGTATAATCCACGCGTAACCACCTGGCGCGACGGATCCGAAGAACATCTCGACGCAATCGTCGAACTGTCCCTCAGCTCGACCTGTAATCGCAGGATATCTCAATCGAGGTCTGTCTAGGCCCGCCTCTCGCGCCGTCAGCGAGTTTGGCCCATCAGCTCCGACAACAACCTTCGCCTTGATATCGCCGATCGAAGTCCTCGCGATTCCATCTTTGACGGATAGAAGAGACACATCATTGCATAGTCTTGCTCCGGCCTCCTCAGCTAGCTTCACAAGATGTTTATCGAATTTCCTTCTATCAAGGCTGTAGGATGCGAAATCCAGCATATATCCTCTTCCGCCGGGAGAGACTATCTTCACCGTGGAATTCCTCCCTGCGATGAGAGATGGTTCGACGTCGAACAACTCATTCAACTGAGCGGTCGCTGGAAAGATCGAATCAATCTCTTTAACATCTGGCAGAAGCTCGCCACATTGTACCGGATGACCGATCTCCTTTCTCCTGTCGATCATGAGCACATCGATATTCTTATCCGAGCAGTATCGTGCGGTCGTACTGCCTGCAGGGCCGGCCCCTACTATCAGGACGTCGACTTCCAGGGCTTCTTCCCCCTTGTCACCATCGCGCCCTTCAGTCTGAGGAACTCCGTGTT
>CP070736.1:1311028-1316401 GCA_020347645.1 Methanobacteriota archaeon
AGGGACTCTGAGGAACCAGGCATCATTCGGCGAGGAAGAATGTGGAGGAAGATGACAAATGCAGATCGATGCTCCAGATAGAGTATGGAAGAACGGGACAATGATTGCATGGAAGGACGCGACCATACATGCATTGAGCCATGGACTGCACTACGGAACCGCCGTGTTCGAAGGCATTAGGTGCTACGACACTCAGAGTGGCCCCGCTGTGTTCAGGCTGAAGGATCACATGACGAGACTGCACACCTCGGCGAAGGCGATCCACATGACGATACCTTACACCGTCAACGAGCTTTGCGCAGCTACCAAGGATGTCGTGAAGCAGAACGGTCTGCGGTCCTGCTATGTGAGGCCGATCTCACTGTTCGGAGTGTCCGGAATAGGGGTCAACCCTATCGGCTATCCTGTCGACACATTCATCATGGCCTTCCCTCTGGGTGCGTATCTGGGGGACGACGGGATCAAGAACGGCATACGCGTCCATACGTCTTCGTGGCGGCGGATATCAAGTGCATCTGTCCCTGCGACAGCGAAGATTTGCGGCAACTATGTCAATAGTGCTCTCGCCGTTATGGAGGCAAAACAGAATGGCTTCGATGAAGCGCTTCTACTGAACGAGCACGGCATGGTGGCCGAAGGGTCTGGAGAGAACATCTTTGCCGTATTCAACGACATCATAGCCACCCCACCGCTCAGCACGGGGATACTCCCTGGCATTACGAGGGATTCGGTAATAAGAACAGCGAGGGGCATGGGATACGATGTCGTGGAGCGGAGTCTAAGAAGAGGAGAGTTGTTCCTGGCCGATGAACTATTCTTCACGGGATCGGCTGCCGAAGTCACGCCAATAAGAGAACTGGACAGACGCCCGGTCGGAAATGGAAAGCCTGGACCCGTGACGAAGCGTCTGCAGGCCAGATTCCTTGACATCACCACGGGAAAGGACCCGGAGTACTCGGAATGGCTTGATTCGGTGCAGTAGGTCCGCAGCGAAGTTTTATATATTCTGCAACTCCTCTTGTGTCTGACGATTGTCATACGAAGGGATGGGTGAGCGGAATGCATATCCTATTGCGAAAGCTTGTGAGCCAGGCAGAAGAGGAAGGCCTCCCCCTAGCACAGATAATGGCTAGAGAGCTGTCAGCGACCGAGATTGATCGGCTCCAGGATTTCCTCACGGCCGAAATGACTCAGAGCTATGCTGCGATTGCCGATTTCATGAGAGATGTAGAGGTTCCAGACACTTATGATTTCACTTCGATGAACGAAGCCCAACTGGACCTATTGCAGGAAGAGCTCATGTTTGCCCTGTCAGACAGCCAGAGCAAAGCCCGCTCAGAAGCCTGATTTGACGGGTACGGATGCCTTCTGGAATATCCTGTTTTCATGATCCACGGCTTCAAATAGCCTGCGACGAGGGCCCATCAGAGTCTCCGTTCTGCCGAGCATTAGGTATCCTTCAGGGCGCAGAGCGTGATGAAAATTGTCAATCACCTTGTCGTGCATCGGTCTCGAGAAGTAGATGATCACGTTCCTGCACACGATCAAATCCAGGAACCTCCGCGTCGGACGATCCAGCAGGTTCCCCTTCGAAAATCGTATCATTCTCTTTAGCAGAGGGACCACCTGATAACCAGAATCTACCTCCCTGAAGTATTCCGAGAGCAAGGCATCGTTGACGCCCTTCACGCGCTCCGCACTGTAGAAACCCATTCGAGCCACATCAAGGGCGGATGGAGACAGATCCGTGCCCACGATCCTCACGACAATATCGGAATCTGTACCAACCCTCTTCAGCTCCTCTGCGACACAAATGGCAATGGAGTAGGTCTCCTGTCCGGTGGCGCATCCTGCACTCCATATTCTGAGTGCGCTCCATCCAAGCTGAACCTTCTTCTCAACCAATGGACGGAGCACGCGAGAAGTCAGGACGGTGAAAGCATCGGAATCTCTGAAAAAATCAGTGACGTTCACCGACAACGATGCAATCAGCTCGTTAACCTCCGCGTCGTCCTTCCTCAGCCTACCGACGTAGTCCAACCCGCTCTTGCTGCCGGTTCTTCCAGCTCTCTTGCGGATACTTCTATTGAAGAACGAACGCGAGTATCCAGTGATGTCGAAACCTCTTGAATTGAGAAGATGTCGCTTGATGAGATTGTAGGTCTCATCGTCCTCAATTTCCATTGCCAATCAGATAGCAGGCCGGATAGATATTACTTGCCAACCGTTTTCAGGTTCGGGAAGGCGTACTGGCCCGGTTATCGCGAAATGAACTCTGGGCGACATATTTTTATATTGACCATATCAATTTTGATATTCACACGAGGGATGAGATTCCAGCGAAGCGCACGGAGTCCGATATCCTTCTACCCGAGCTTTGAGGATGGTGTTATGAGAACATCTCTAACGCGTAAGTTGACCGTCATCATACTCATGCTATCGCTTTTGCCCGTCGCCTTGATGAGTATCATATCCCTCGACGACATGCACAAGATGAAGAACGACATGAGGACTCTCTACGACGAGAATCTCGTGGTCGTCTCCGAGATTGCCGAAGCTGAAGCTTCGCTCCTAACGGCCGACGTCTCATTCAGGCAATACATTCTCGAATACGGAACGGCCATCGCGAGCAGCTATTACAACGACATATTCACCTACCAGCTCGAGTTCTCTCAGTTTCTGATAGATTTCAATACGAAGTACGCTTTTGACGTAATGGAGGATATGGCAGCTGTAATAGAGGAACAGGATAGAGGGGAACTCATAACCTCCCAGCAAACTGCACTGACCAGTCTTGAAGGCCATTGGACAGATTACAAGACTTGGACCAGCCTGGCAATCGAGTACACACGAGACAACATGACAGCCGAGGCAATCGAAGCAAGAAAGGATGCTACGACGAGCCTCGAGAATATGTTGAATGACATAGATGACCTGATCGACATAACTGCTGAAGCGGCAACACTGATGGAAACTCGTGCGGATTCAACAATCCGAGAAGGAATAACTTACTTGATTACCAGCGGTCTGGTGGTCGCCGTGTTTGTCGGAATAATCACATTCTACGTTTCCACAAGGATTACATCGCCTATTGTGCAGGTATCGAAGCGAGCTAGAGAGATAGCGGACGGCAGCTTCACGGCGAAGCTAGACATCGTCCCTCCCGATGATGAGGTAGGCGATCTTGTAACATCCATGAACATGCTGATCGAGAATACATCCGGACCCCTAAGAAGACTGACGGAGAACGCGGAGGCGATATCCAGGGGAGACTTTTCGGTCGACATGAACATAGAGGCCAAGGGAGATTTGGCGACGCTGGTGAGCAGTTTCAGAATGATGAAGGACCATCTTGCCGAGATGACCTCTGAGATCAAGGTTGCATCAAAGACGTTGAAGGATGCTTCTACTCTTTTGGCAGAGACTACCAAACACATGACGGACGGCACTCAGCAGGTATCGAACTCTATGGGGCAGACTTCAAAAGGCGCGGAGACTCAAGCGGCACGAGTTGAAGAGATGGTAAAGATGCTGGGGGAGCAGACGAAAGCCATCTACGATGTCGTACAAAGTGCGCAGAATGCTGCGCGCGCATCGGGAGATGCAAGTGACGTTGCGCAAAGGGGCAGTCGAGCCATACACGATTCCCTGGAGAGAATGAACGATCTGCTGAGAAGCGTCAAGGAGACCTCGCACTCGATGCAGAACCTGTCGAAGAAGTCTCAGGAGATATCACAGATAGTCATGATAATCACGAGCATAGCGCAGCAGACCAATCTCCTTTCGTTGAATGCAGCTATAGAGGCCGCTCGCGCAGGTGAGCACGGGAGGGGGTTCGCTGTTGTAGCAGACGAAGTCCGAAAGCTCGCGGAGGGGTCGAGAAAAGCGGCAGACCAGATTCAGGACCTCCTGCTTTCAGTTGAGACCGACATAGAAGATACCTCGGTGAAGATGAAGCAGACCTCTAGCGATGTGACTGAGAGCGCAAATACCATCTCGGAATCGCTGAGATCACTCGAAGATATAGCAGCGACCGTAGAGGAGACTGCAGCCATGGTCCAGGAGATAAGTGCATCGACGGAGCAGCAGAAGGCCCTGACCGAGAGCCTTGCGAGGAATCTCGATGAAGTGGCGAGCATCGCCAACGAGACCTCCGCCTCTGCGGAGGAGGTGTCTGCATCCTCTGAGGAACTTGCGGCTGGGATGGAAGAGCTTTCCGCCTCCGCGCAGGACATAGCTAATCTCGCAGTCCAGTTGAATGAGAGCACAAGGAGCATAGAAACGGGACGCCGATTCGACGAGCAAGCGGAAGATGAACCTGATGACGAGAAGGAAGATGACCGACCAGATTATGGGAGCGATGAGAATTGACCCTCGGGTCTGAGAGCAGACAATATATTGCCTTCAAGCTCGGCAACGAGGAGTTTGCCTTTGAAATCTCATCCGTCAAGGAGATCTTTCCGACGCAGAACGTGACGAAAGTTCATAGGAGTCCAGAGCACATCGAAGGAGTCATGAACCTCAGAGGGCGGCTCGTGACTGTAATCGACCTGAGAAAACGCTTCAAGCTGGACGCTGCAGAGCCGAGCGAGAAGTCGAGAATCATTGTGATAGATTCCCACGAAGCACCTGTTGGTTTCATTGTTGATGAGGTTACTGAGGTCACAAGGCTACCTGCCGATTCGATTGAGTCGGTCCCCGCTTATGTGGCTGACGGAATAGAGTCCGAATACGTCACTGGTATAGCGAAGATAGAGAATCGGTTGATCACGCTTGTGGATCCGTTGAAGATCCTCGAGCTGTCTTCGGAAGAACCGAAAGTCGGAGGTGCGTCGAGTGGCAACAATACTGGTCGTTGACGATTCGGAATTCATGAGAAGGGTCATAAGGAATATTCTGGAAGGCGGAGGACATAGAGTAATCGAAGCGAGGAGTTCGGAGGACGCCATCCGCATCTACAGCGAGCAGGGAGCTGACATCATCACAATGGACATCGTCATGCCGGAAACGGATGGAATCGAGACCGTGAGACGCCTCAGGGATGCGGACGGCAGCGCCAGGATAATAATGATATCCGCCCTTGGACACCAGAGAACAGTGATGAGGGCCTTGGAGGCGGGCGCGCTGGATTTCATAATGAAGCCTTTCACCTCGGAGGATGTGCTCGAATCGGTGAACGCCGTCCTTCAGATGAAGATCTGAGGGGTCGCAAATGTCCGGCAAGGTGAGGGTTCTAATAGTCGATGACAGCGCATACATGAGAGTCATCCTCAAGGACATGATCACCCTGGAGGAGGATTTCGAAGTCATCGGAACGGCGAGAGATGGCATCGAGGCGCTCGCGAAGATCAAGGATCAGACCCCTGACGTCGT
>CP070736.1:1316501-1321837 GCA_020347645.1 Methanobacteriota archaeon
TGTACCGAGGTTGTGCGCCAGGAGGATCCCAGAGGTATCCTGTCGCTCCATATGTGTTGTTGTATATGACGACTGTACGACCTTCGCTCGCGCCTTCGTTGTGCGTGCTATACGCGAAGTCGATATCGCCATCGCCGTTAGTGTCACCCGTTGCAATCCAGTTTATATCCGCCTCTGTATCGTCAGTGACTGGCCGCGTAATCTGGGATGCTTCCTGCCACGCTCCAAAAGTGTTCAGGCTATTCTCAATGTAATAGAGATGGTGGCTCCTATACTGCCCGATGAGAACATCCTCGTCTCCGTCACCATCGATATCTCCGAGTGCAAACCCACTGACGGCGTAGTTGTCAGCCGCACTTGGTGCATTCGAATAGTCGTACATTGTCCGCTTGGTGAAGAAATTGTTGTTCTCTATGTAGTAGAGGTATGCCGGATTGACGAAATTCGAAGTACCGGTCATGAACCCTGCGCCTCCGACGAAGAAGTCGGCCTTCGCGGCGCTAGCGTGGATGTGGAGCTTGCATAGAAGATTGTACACGCCCTCGTTCTCATCGGAGAATCGGGAAACCTGGAGGGTATACGAATTCGTGCCGCTCAGCCACTGATCACCGTTATTCAATCTCAAATCAATCATGAAATCATACGTGTAGATGCCATCCTCATAGTTGGCTTCCCAAGAAGTGATCATTGCTCCAGATGGGGGCGTTCCGTGCAGCTGGGCATCTCCACGCATGTCAGTAATTCGCACATCATCCACAATTGGGGAAGGCGAGTCGGTCGAATCTTGAACCTTTACGCTAACATAGACCCTGCTATTATTAGCACCAGTGACATCGAAGGGATCTTCTCTCGAGCCCCAGGTTGTGTCTCTATCCGCATCGCTATAGACCCACAAAGCGGGCATGAAGTCGATGGGCGAACCTTCCTGTTCGATATACAAGGGTCCGCCATCGTCGAAGTTCGGAGCATCTGGTCCTGATTCCTGCAGGTTGAACCGGAGTTCATAGGCGCCTGGAGGCAGATTGTCTGTCTTGAACTGGCATTCATAGTATACGGCCGAGCCGCCTATCGTCAGCACATAGAACGGTTCCGATGCAGTGCTGGAACCGTTGAATTCTGGCACGTAGACCGTGTTTGTGCGCATGTCCCGCAACGTCAGCTCATTGGCGCCCATCAGATTCGTAACGTGGACGCTGCCAGCAATAACGAATACCACTTCATCCTTCGTGAAATTGCGAGATGGATTATCGACATCCACCGTTCCCGATGTGAGATTCTGTTTGTAGGTACCCCAACCCTGTCCCGCGCTTATGTCGGTGAGAAAGTCGTACAGAACCCCACCGTAAGTTGGCGTCCAGGGAAGTTTCAAGATATTGGTCGGGAGAACCGTTACAGTGACGATGAAACTGGATACCGTCTCGTGGCCAGCTTCGTCTCTTGCATGTATCTTTATCATCTTTCCGTCAATCGCACTCACGTCCGATGCAATTGCCCCGAATGCGAACCTGAACCATCCTTCTTCGGTGCTCTCTTCGTACGTATCGACGACGTCACCGTTCGGTAGTTGCGAGGAGTCGATCCAAACGCCGCTTGTACTAGTGTCGAGATCGTTGTCGAGGTCGGTCACCTTAACAAAGAACGAAAAGGCCTGGTCATTCTGCAGAACCGGATCTGCAGTGGGAGAGTCTATGTCCGAGTCCAGATATCTCTGTAGTATTATCGGTGGAGTCCCGCCAGAACCGCCGCTCACTTGGCTACTCCAAACAGCGGAATCTTTGTCCAGGTCAACGACGGTCACTATGATTTCCGTGTATTCGGATTCGACGGTGAAGCTCTTGGTCCAGTCGGTCCCGGTCGTCCACCGGCTGTATGTAAAGTTCTCATCCTCCGAGAGTTTGTCATAGTAAGTGTACGTGCCTGCTTGTATGAACACTGCCGTCTGCGCCGAATCCAACACCACCCCGCCCGCGTGAGTCACCGTTAGGGACGCCGTTGTGGTGCCCGCAGTCTCAAACGTGACGCTGGCAGCGAAATCCGCTTTCGTGGTCGTCTCTGGAACGGGAATCTGATTGACGTACATCACTATGGAACTGAAAAGCACTACCGTGATCATCAGAATCAGTATGTTGCCTACAACTTCCGAAACGCCTCGTCTATCCGACCTAAAGCCTCTCTTGCATCGCTCGAAATTCATGGAGCTCATCCTCCGGGGGGATGGATAACTCTGCCGATACCAATTCAACGGTCTGGTGCGTATTTAAACGTGTTGCGGTAATTACCAGCTACCAGTAGAGCTTTGAGTGACGCGGCAGACGGACCGCTGGCCATGGAAAACCAGCACGATTATATAAGGACACGAGCATCTCGCGAAACGATGCCGGGCCAGCTCAGCGTAAACGACCGGGTTCTTCTACATCTGTCCAAGTATGCGACGGACACTCCCCCGGAGGAATACGCACAGGAAAGCACTCAGATAGGCATCGCTGAAGGGGTCGGCATATCGAGGACTCACGTGCCTAGAGCGGTGAGGATGCTGATCCGAGATGGGCTCGTAGAGGAGTCCAGGGGCAGGGTAATCGGCAGAGAGCGTAGGATGAGCGTGTACACGGTAACTCCAGAAGGATTCAGAAAGGCCGAAGCCATCTGGGACGCCTTCAGAACCTCGTCGATAACCGTCGTAAGGGGAGGGGAGCCTGAGGAGGTTGCGGGCCGAGTTCTGGAAGACCTGGTGGGTAAGAGGCGCGCCGTAAGCCTGGTTTCACGCATGAGAGATCGGACGGTCGAACTTGTGGAAGGCAGGCGCGCTCCGGTCAGAGACCTTCGTCACGCCCCCGAGAAGATGGAGTTCTTCGGACGCGGAAGTGAGATTGAGGAGCTGAAAGAGTTCCTGCAATCGGACGCTCGAGTAATGGTCGTTATGGGGGGAAAGGGGTTCGGTGCGACCAGCCTCGTCCGGGAGTTCGTGCATGCCTGCGAATCCGTTGATGTCGCGTGGCTGACGCTCGGTGATTTTGCGGATTCGGAGCAGCTTGAGGCAGAGGTAGTTGGATTTGCCAGCAAGATAGCCCCGGAAATCATCGACCTAGACTCCGCCGTGGCTCAGCCTGATATCCTCCTCGTATTCGATGACTACTACTCGGTCAGCGAAGACATCGTCGAGCTATTCTCGCGACTTGTTGACTCTGAGGATCGGGCATCAAAGATCATCATAATTGCACGTGAAGACACTCCAGCCTACAGCTGGTTCTACCACAGGAGACATGTTCAATCGGGCGTGGTTCGAGAGTTGCGGCTCAAGGGGCTGGGCGAAGACGACGCTCGGAGGCTGCTGGGGAACCCCGACATCGGACCCGAGGCGTTCAGGAGAGTGTATCTTATGAGCAGAGGCCAACCGCGACTTCTTCGACTACTCAGAGATGGTGACACCGAGGGGTTGAAAGCAGCTTCCGTCTTCACGGCGGAGGAGATAAGGTATCTTCTCTTTCTCATGAATAAATCCGCGTGAGAATTCTCACCATTCGATGCCCTTTCTTCCCGACGATCCCTTCTCGAACGGATGCTTGACTGTATCTATATGTGATACGTAGTCCGCATACTGAATGAATTCATCGGGGGCGTTTCGACCGGTCAGAACCACCTCGACTCCTTCTGACCGCGCCTCCAGAATGTCGATGATCTCTTTTGCGGATATCAATCCGAAGAAGACAGCGACGTTGACTTCGTCGAGCACAAGAAGATCGCACCTCCCGCCGGTCGCCTGACCTAGAGCGTGCTTGACGGCCTTCCGAGCGCTCCGCTGGTCCTCCTTCGTGATGGTGTTGCCACCGACGAACTTGCCGGTTCCGAACTGGGCTACGCGCACACGCTTGAGTTGCTCTGCAGCGAGTACCTCGCCCGTGCTTCCGCCGCTCTTCATGAACTGCACCACGCAGACCCGCAGACCGTGTCCTGCAGCACGCATAGCCAGACCGAACGCCGCAGTCGTCTTGCCCTTGCCTGGGCCAGTTATGACGTGAACTCGTCCCAGTTGCACATCGTCGGGCATATGTCTGAGTAAGCGACTCGCACATAGAAAAAGTAGAGCATCTCTCGGGTAGTTCATCGGAACCTGATGCGCCTCGAACTCTCGTCCGGCAATGTGAACTCCCGTTCCAGATAGCCAAGCTGTTGAGTCTCCAGTGTTCTCGGGTCGACCGGGACGAGCAGGAGAGCGTCGTTCATCGCCACCTCTTCGTTGGTCAGCTGTATCGCCTTCATGACCGGAGTGAATCCGTTCTCTGTTATCAGGTATTCGAGACCATCCAGAAGTATGACAGCGCCCTTGGTTGTCTTGACGAAATCCGCGATGGTACTATGTATCTTCATCAGTCTTGTGGGTTCCAGGCTGAGGACGCTGCTCGCTGCCTTGGTGCTCTTGGCTATCCACATAATCGGGCAGTCCAAAGCGTGGGCCAGCTGTACCCGGCTCGGATGGGTACGCGATATCACCAGGCCTCTCCTTCCCTCTGCCAGCAGACGCTTGAAGCCTTCGAACGCCCTGGCTACGCCGTCTTCGGTGAATATGTAGGATATTCCCTTTTTGAGTGCGAAGGTGCCGTCGCCGTTCATATGCCGTCTTACCTCAGCCCGGCCTGAACAGCCAACCCTTCGTCCGTTATGTCGATCAGCTGGCGGCCGGTAGTATGTTTCGTTCCTCTCATCTTAAGTACTTCGAGGAACTTCCGCCTGACCTTCTCCTCCTCAGGGTATGAGAGCACGATTACTCCGTCGACCATGTAGGATTCCTGACTGTGTGAGATGTCGTCGTACGACATCTCCGCTGTGATTATGACGAGGCTGTTGAACGCCTTCAGAAAAGCGAACAACTCGTGCATGAACTCCCTTGTTTCCCCCCTCCACTGCAGCAAATCCGTCATGGGCGTTATGGGGTCAATGACGATCCTTTCTGCCTGATACTGCTCGACCTTCTTCTTTATGATCGCAAGCATATCGCTCGGGTTCTTCACTATGCTTGGCCCTAGGTCTATGAAGTTGACCATTCCCTTCTCGACCACCTGCTGATCGTAGAATGAGAATGACGAGAGGAACTTCTGCACAAGCCACTGCGGTTCCGAGATTGCGGTTATGTATAGTCCTTTCTCGCCTTCACGTGCACCGTGAAACAAACTCTGAACCGCGAAGGTCGTCTTGCCGGTTCCGGGTTCGCCTGCCACGAGTATGGCTGATGGGAAGGCGAACCCGTTCTGAAGCATGCTGTCGAGGCCGGGTATGCCCGTGCTCTTACGTGTCAATTCAAAGCACCTCCGCATCAATCACGAAAACGCACTTATCGTCTC
>CP070736.1:1321937-1327239 GCA_020347645.1 Methanobacteriota archaeon
TTTGCAGATGGTGATTGGCGTCGGAATGATAATTACGTTGCGTGTTACCGTCGACATTTAGACATTCAGCCGACCTGACCGAGTCCGCTCCGCATATTTTTGAACAATGCAGACGAACATCTTAATAGTATGACATACATCGTGTCAACCGGATCATAATGGTGTGAGGATGAAAGAGAACAAGGTCATTAGAGATCCTGAGGCCATCCAGCTTCTGGCTGACGACACCAGAATGAAGATGGTCTATCTTCTGAGGGCCAAGGAACTCACTGTAAGTCAGATTGCCGCCGAACTCGGCCTGACCACTCAGACTATATACCATCACGTCAAGAGGCTGAAAGAATGCGATATGATCGAGGTGGCGAGGGAAGAGCGAATCGACCATCTGGTGGAATCATACTACAGAGCGACGGCGGGGACCTTCTACTTCGTCAACGGAAGATGTGCGGATGAGCGGAGAGACGAGAAAGCGGTAGAGAGAGCTCTTGTCACCCTTGGCGCTCTGGGATATGAGATTGAAGCTGAGGCTCCGTTGGTGAAGAGCGTATCCAAACAGATGGAGATGCTCTGGAGGCATAGAGAAGATCCGAGCATTATGACCAAGATCTTTGAGATGGATGACTTCAACCCATTCGTTCAACGACAGGTTGTAGAATTCGCAATGCTGATGGCGATGACCAATAAGGATTTTGAGAAGTACATGGACGCGCAGAGAAGGTTGAGGAGCATGCTGCTGTCCGCAAGGAATGAACGGAGCTGAACACCTGCGCTTGCGACATGATTGATAAACTGAGTTCAGGGGATCGATATTGAAGTTTAGAAGCGATCTTTGGAGACACCGTGATTTCCTCAACGTCTGGGCTGCCGAAACCATTTCCGTCTTCGGAAGTCAGTTCTACCTAGTCGCAATGCCCCTCGCGGCAATCTTGGCGCTGGATGCCTCTCCAGCAGACATGGGGCTTCTCTTTGCGATTGAGATGTCGCCTTTCTTGCTCGTCGGACTTCTTGCGGGAGTGCTCGCAGATAGAAAGGAGCGGAGAAAGATAATGATCATCTGCGATTTCGGCAGGGCTTTCACGCTGGCAGTGATACCGGTCGCTTGGTACTTCAATACGCTAAACTGGCCGATCATGTTCGCGGTCGCCTTTGCAGCTGGAGTGTTCACGACCTTCTTCGACATAGCATATCAGGCATACCTTCCAGTCCTCGTGAAACGAAATCAGCTCTTGGACGCGAACAGCAAACTCGAAACCAGTCGGGCGACCTCCCAAGTAGCCGGACCAGGTAGTGCTGGCCTTGTGGTGGATATTGTCGGTGCGCCATTCGCGCTCATTGCCGATTCGGTGTCGTTCGTAGCATCGGCGATTCTGCTCCTGCGAGTGAAGAAGCGGGAGATAATCGACAGGATGAATGTCCATGAACCGGTCGTAGCGGAGATACGTGAAGGGCTCAGGATTGTGTTTTCAAACCCGACCTTGAGAGGCATCGCGGGGTGCACTTCCACCAGCAACCTCTTCGGGAGCATGTCCTTCGCGTTAATGGTCCTATTCATGGCGGATTCACTACAGCTGAGTTCAATCTGGATAGGGGCTATATTCATGGTTGGTGCTGTCGGCGGAGTGACAGGGGCGCTTATCTCACCCCGATTCACCTCTCGTATCGGGTTGGGGAAGGCAATCATTGTGTCGGCTGCATTTTCCGGAATACCTGTTATCGCGTTAATACTGGCGTACCCAAGCAACGCGCTCATTGTCTTCATGCCGATGATGTTCGTTGCCGGCCTCCTGACAGTCATCTACAATGTGAACCAGGTCAGCTTGAGACAGGCAATAACGCCGGATCACCTCCAGGGAAAGATGAATGCTACCATGCGCTTCCTCGTATGGGGGGTCTTCCCGATTGGTGGCCTCATCGGCGGATATCTCGGCGAGATATTCGGCATCAAAACGGCCATCCTGATCTCCGGAATCGGAATCCTGTTTTCCTTCATATGGCTGACCATCTCCAAGGTTCATCAAATAGAAACGATTCCTGAATACCAGGCTGCGGCTTGACCATCGGACTCTGGCGCGTGTAGGAGGTATATTTGGCCCATCAGGCAGCAGAGGCTCTGCTCTTCTTTGAGATGCGCCTCTTTGGCGAGACGGTTATCGAAACTGCTAGGATCAATGCCGACACGATGACTATCGACGCTCCTACCGGAAAATCGGTCTCCAGAGAAAAGAGAAATCCAGCAAGACAGCTTGCTACGCCGACCAAGGGAGAGAAGACCATTATCTTCCTCAAATCCCAGAAATACTGATAAGCCGTAGAGGTCGGGTTGATTATAAGTGCGTAGACGAGCAGTCCCCCAACCAGCTTCAAAGAGAGCGAGACGGCTAGACCAGTTATGAATACTATCACTAGCATGAACACGTAAGTGTTTACTCCTGCGGCCTTCGCCAACTTCTGATTGAAGAGGAGAGCTAGTATCTCCTTATAAAACAATATAACGAAGCTTATGATCGCGACTGACAATAACGCGAGGTACAGCACGTCGAATTCAGACACGGCGAATATGCTCCCCCAGAGAATTCTCAGGGCAGCCCCCGAGGCTGCCTCTCCAGGCGAGAGGTTGAGGAATATGAAAGCCAACGCTATCATGAGAGAGAAGATTATTCCGATAACGACATCTGTGTTCAGCTTGGCACGGCTGGCCACCGGAGAAAGGAGCACTGCTGCAATCGACGCGAACAGCAGGGCGGTCAATAGCGGGTCGACCTCTATGAGTACGCCAAACGCCGCTCCGGCAAACGCTGCGTGGGACATGCAGAAACCAATAGAAGCCATGTTCAGCCGCACAACGAAGACGCCTGCGATGGAACAGGTAAGACCTGCGAGCACAGAGCCGAGAGTGGCTGTGATCAGAAGCGTCATCGGAATGGATATCATATACTCGGCCCCCGCATAACGAGAGTCTTGTCAATGATTCCGCTCTTGATAACCTCGGTCGTCGAGCCGCTGCCGACGACTCTCCCCCGATTCATGACTATGATATGCGTACATGACGAAGGAATTGAACTGACATCGTGGCTGACCATCAGAAGGGTTGAGCCAGCATCGTGTATCTCTCTGAATAGTCCGCCTATTTCATGCCTCGATCGTATATCCAAGTTCGCGTAGGGCTCATCCAACAGAAATATGTCTGGCTCCTGGGCAAGCGCTCTGGCAATTAGTATCTTTTGAAACTCGCCTCCCGATAGCTTCCCGACGGGTCTTGACCACCATGACTCCATCCCCACCCTGCCCATTGACTGTCTCACGGCGTTCCAGTCGTTTGGGTCAGGAAACCTAAGAAGACCTATCTTACCAGTCCGTCCGGACATAACCACGTTTTTACAGAGGAAAGGTGAGAGCGGATCTATCTCGAAGTTCTGTATGACATAGCCGATCCGTTTCCTTATGGCGCTGCCATTGCTGATTATTTCCAAACCGAAGACGCTTCCATGGCCCGAAGTATATCTCAGTATACCGTTGATCGTCTCCAGCAAAGTGGTTTTGCCCGACCCGTTAGGTCCCACTATGCAGACGAAATCGCCTTTATGTACTGAAATGTCGACATCCCTGATTGCAGAAATCCTCTCGCCTTCGTAGGCTGTACTGACGTTTTCGAGAAGAACCACCTTCTTCCGCTCGACCATATCATTACTCCTTGTGGCCGATTTCGAACAGCACTTCCTCGCTTGTCACGTATAGCTCGGTAGCAAGAGCTTCCATCTCGCTCTGAGAAGTCGCGGCAATCCGGTCGATTATTTCCTGCTTGAGAGATATTCTGGCTGTAGCCTTGTTGGTCTTGGAGATGAATATTGCGGCAGCCGTTCCTTGGTTGATTATGCCGATCGCTCCTTTTCCGAGCGTGCACCCAGATGAGAGTTGAATACCATCAATAAGGCATGATTGCGGCGGTTTGTCGCCGGTCAGAACCATGGCGGCCTTGCCAAACGGATCGTTCCCAAGGAGCCGATTGGCTACCAACCCCATTCGATAACCGATGACAACGTAGGGCCCGAGGTGTCCATGGAACTCGGAGATCCGTTTTATCGTTTCTTCATGATTCATTGCCGCTTCCTCCTAGCCAAGATTATAAAGAGTGCAAGAAGGAACACCAGCACGGCAACTAATGATGCCAGTGCCAGTCTCTGAAACTCCAAAGAAGATATCTCGGATTCGAGGTCGGATAGCTCCGACTGTGTCATCTCATATGCAACAGCACCATTCACGACCTCGTCGAAATTGTACTCGATGTTGTCAAGATAGGTGTATCTTCCAGGTATCCCCCCTGGAAAATTGCTGAGGATGACGTGGGATTTGCCATAATCAGCTGCTAGCTGAGACCCGAAATCCACCGTCGATTGCAGATTGTCCACTACCATGGCAACCTCTGGATCGTTGCACGCATCATGTATCTCCAAGACATCTGCCGTTGAAAGACTCTCGGGAGCGCCGTAGGTCTCAACGACCTCGAATCCGAGCCATTCGAGGAACTTCGCATGCCAATCGATCGATATCACTTTAGTTCCATTCAATCCTTCTGACAGCACCCTCAGTCTAGCTGCTTCGAATGAGTTGACAATCTCTGCAGTGTAGTTGAACGCGTTCGCTTCGAAAGCTGATTCCCACTCTGGAAGAAACTCGGACATCCCTTCGGCAATTCGGACAAGGTGGCTCTCTGCACCCGTCGGCAAGTTCCACTCCACAAGCCCAAGACATGAGATCTTGTGCACATCATCATTACCTGAAGATTCCAGGAGGTCGAACAGCCACGGTTCCCAGCCGAGGGATATCACGACATCCGCGGATGCGATCATCACGGCATCACTCGGACTTGCATCGAAATGCGATGGGCAGGCGCCTGCGGGCATGATGAACTCGACTTTCAAGGTATCTGAAAATTGATCTCCGATTACGTTGGTCGCGAAATCCGCAAGGACGGAGTTGGTGCAAATAACAACCAGTTCTTCGCCCTCGGCGCTGACAACGCCAACGAATCCGACTGACAGCAAGCAGCCTGCGGAGATGCAGCATATCACTACTCTAAAGCCTGCGCATTTCACTTCGTATCCTCCCCATTGGTAACACCTTTTTTGACAATAGTAATACTAGTAGAGGCGCACGATATTTAGATTTTTCAGAGGACTTTCGGAGTTACTGCAGGTGACGAGGCTTCTTGAGAGGCCTTTCGCCAATAGGTCGTGATTCGCCATTGAAACCTCAATCTCAGCCACAATAAGGCGATACAACTATCGTCATTGAACTGCGTCGA
>CP070736.1:1327339-1332364 GCA_020347645.1 Methanobacteriota archaeon
GGCGAGATCTTCCTCTATGCTGTGCATTCGTTCCCACTCAAGCTCCAATCGCTGTTCGTCCGCCCTAAGTCCTTCCTCGCGCTCTGCAATGCGAAGATATGCGTCGTTCAGCTGAGCCTTTCGCGTTTCGAGCTCCTCGATGGTCTTCTCATCAACCGCTGACAATCCATCCTTTGCCCCCTCGACACGCTCCCAGAGATCCTGTATCTCGGCTCTCTCACGCTCGAGCTTATCCATCTCCAACACGACCGTCTTCTCGCGGTTCTCGAGTTCCCTTTCGCGGGTTTTCAGAGCGTCCTCCAATTGACGGAGTTCGACCTCCTTCCTCAAAAGGGCTTCGTCATCCAAATCGCTCCCTTCTGCGTCGTCCGCCCTCGCCTGCTTGGAGATCTCGGCCACCCTCTCATGGATCTCTTCTTCCAGCTTCTCCCTCCGGGTCATCAGCTCCTGGCGCCATGACTCAAGCTCTTCTCTGAGCTGTTCGAGTCCCTTCTCCTTCTGATCGATGAGACCTCGCTCTTTCTCGAACTCAGCCTTGAGAATCTCGAATTCGGTCAAGTTCTTCTCGAGCTCGGCCATGCGCCCTCCCACCTCCTTCTCCCGAGCGTCGATTTCTTCCTTCTTCCGGGAGATCTCTTCCACGATGTCATGGTATTCGTCAGCTGATTTGGATATGCTGTGCTCGCGCTCTTCCAGCGACTTCTCGGCGGCGGAGACGCGCTCCTTCAGCTTCTCAATCTCCTCTTCCTTTTGGGATATCACCTGCGATTTCTCCGAGAGCGCCGCCTCGCTCTTTGTCAGTTCATCGTCTTTGGCAGACAGACGCGACTGGGTCTCTGAAAGCTCAGTCATCATCTCCTCTATCTTAGATCTATCGTCATCGAGTTCCTTCTTCAACCCCTCAAGGGAGGAAATATCTTCCTGTATCTTCGTCTGAGATGCAGCCTCCATACTTGACAACGCGCTCTCGCGTTCCATCAGCCCTTCCTCGCGCGCCTTCAGCGTCTCTTCCAGCTTCTGAAGCCCGCTCCTCCTTTCCTCCAAGGATTCGGCTTCTGCACTCCCTTTCTCTCTGTAAGATTCCTCCAGATTCTGAAGCTCCGTCTTCCATGACTCCAATTCCTCGGATATGCGGTTCATCTCGGCTTCCCTAACCTCGAGCCTTTCCCTTTCGTCATTGAGTCTGCGTTCCGATTCCTCTATTTCCTCGCGCCGTTCGTTCAGCCGGGTCGACTTCTCTTCGATCTCCATCTCCCTTTCAGATATCTGCTCAGCGGTCTTCCCGAGGGCGACGGCCTTCTCCTTCTCACCTTCTACAAGGGCTGTGTCCTTTGCGAGCTGAGCCCGTTCTTGGTCGAAAGCCGCCCTGTCCTGGCTCAACGCGTTTCGCTCGCTATCCAGCTCCGCCCTGACTCTGTCCGTTTCCGCAACGAGGCCTTCGAGACGCTTCTCCTTCTCGTTCAACTCTGTCTCCCTAGCCGTGACGGTCGCGAGCGTGGACGAAGCCTCCGCGACCCTTGACTCTGACTCCCTCACTTTCTCTTCGCTCGTTGATAATCGTGATTCAAGCTCTGACTCACCATCAGCAAGGGCTCTCTCGCGTTCGTCTATCGATCCTTCCCGCTCGGCTATCCCGGTCTCCCTCGCATCCAATTCGGCGGCTCTGCTCTCAAATTCCTTCTGCATCTCATTTACAGACGATCTCGCCTTCTCGAGTCCCTCCCTCTCCTCCAGAAGAGAGGTGCGCTCCGATTCAGCCTGCTCTCTCATGGTCTGCATCTCTTCCTGGAGTTCCCTTTGCTTGGAGAGAAGCTCGTCTCTATCTCTCTCGAACTCGGACCTCAGATGCTCCATCTGCTGACGGCGCTCATCCACCGAGTCCCGGTGGGACTCAAGAGTCATACGGGCTTCTTCGATGGCCTTCTCTCGCTCCTGCAGCGAGCTCTCAGTCTCTGCGAGTCGTTCCTCTCTCGCGTCCACCTCCGCCTGGAGTTGTGCCATCTCGTCCTTGATAATCTGGATGTCTTTGGATTCCTCAGCAATCTTCGATTGCTCATCCGCAAGTTCGGATTTGAGCCTCTTCTGCTCATCCTCAAACGAACTTCTGAGCGACGCAACCTCCTCTTCCTCGCGTTTGATTAGAGCGATCTTCTCCTCGTAATCCTTTTCTTTCGAAGCGATCTCGTCCTCTCTGCGGCTGACCTCCACGGAGCGGTTCTCCAACTCCGCCTTAAAGGCTTCGATTTCCTGTCGCTCGGTGGCGTTCTCGGACATCTTCGCCTCGACTTCTGCCCTCTCTGAATCGATCTTGGAGCTCTCAGCCTCCATGGCTGCCATCCTCGAGGCGATATCCTCCTCCCTGCGCGACAGTGCATCCATCTGCTCCTCGATGATGCGCTGCTTTTCATCGGCACTCTCCTTGGCAGTCTGAAGCGATGAAGCAGTCGATTCCATGTCCTCCTTCCGGGCGATTACGTCACGCTCCATCGCCTCTATCTCGGACACGCGCTTCTCGCATTGTTGGCGCAGTTTGTCGAGTTCTACACGCTCCTCGGCCATTCTGAGCTCCGACGCGGCGACATCACTCGATCTCTTATCAAGAATGGATTGCATCTCCTGAACAGCACCCTGCTTCTCCTCCATTTCTACCGAGTCCGTCTCAAGTCTCGCGGTGAGCGCGTCTAGCTCCTTCTGCTTCGCTTCAGAGCCAGCGACGAACGCATCTCTCTCTTCCTGGAAGGCGGCCCTATCCTGCTCGTACTGCCTCTTCATTGATGCCATCTGTTCCTGTTCCTGGCGGAAAGCCTCGCGCTCCTCCCTCAAAGACTCAGACGCAGTCTGAGTTTCTGCCTTCAAATGCTCCACTTCTGACTTGCCCTCGCTTATGACCTTCTCTCTTGCATCAAGTTCGTCCGTCTTCTCTCTAAGACTCGCACTCTGTTCCTTGAGCTGTACTTCGAGCTCGTCGAGAGCCTTTCCGCGAGCCTCGCTCTCCTCTTTGTGCCGATCCTCTGCGATCCGTACCCGTTCCTCACGTTCTTTCAACTCCGAGGACCTACGAGCGACATCCTCCTTCTCAGCATCGACCTCTTCCATCAATCGTTTCCTGTCATCCTCGATGGAAGCCAGCTTGGCTCGCGCAGCGGAATCGATTTGACTTGCCTGCTCTCTCATGCTCCTCGATTCTGATTCACGAGTGGACAAATCCTTTTCGAGCGCAACCAACTCCTCCTGTCTGGCTGAGACCCTGCTTTCTCGCTCGACAAGGATCTTTTCGCTGGACATGAGACGTTCTCTGAGCTCCTCCAGCTCCTGCGTGATTCTCGTAATAGACTCCTCGCGCGATTCGACTTCATGTATTGAAGCATTTAGGCTGACGTCCTTGCGGCGAAATTCGTCCTCTTGCCTCGCTTTGAAATCGTCGAGTTCCTTCCTCTCTGAAACCAATGTCGCCCTGGCCTTTTCCATATCGACTTTCTGCATGGCCAAGGCCTGCTCCTTCTCCTCAAGCTTGGCAAGATTTGCTTTTGCCTCTTCGACCAGTCTATCTGCCTGGTCCTCACCCTCCTTTGCAGAGCGCAACTTCTCCTCAAGAGTGCGTCTGTCGTCCTCGACTCTGACGGTGAGATCCGCCAGCTTAGACCGGTCTGCCTCAAGACGCTTCTGCTCCTCCTGCAGTTCCGTCATCCTCTGCTCCGTCTTAAGCGTAACAATTCTGTCCAGTTGGTGATACCTGGACTCGACTTCCTTCTCCATCGCTTGTAGGCTGGTCTTCTTCGAGTCCAGAGCGCTCATCTCCTTGGCGAGTCTCGCTCTGATTTTGGATGTGAGTTGTGCCTCCTCCTTTGTGAGTTTGAGCCTGAAATCCTCGAGCTCCTTTCGAGTCTGCCTTACCTTTATCAGGGTCTGACGGACTTCCTGGCGTTCCGCGTCCAGTGCGGACCGCTCGGCGGCTACCTCTTTGGCCTGGGCTGCGATCTTCTCCTCCTTTGCAGACAGAGCCTTGTGCTCCTCCGCAATTCTTTCCACCTCTATGACCATCTCATCCCGCTTGAGCTCCGCAATCAGTTTGTTCTCGACGTCCGGGATGGGCAGAGATTTTTCAACCCCGCTCGTCGTGAATACTTCCAGCTCACGCTGAAGAGAAGCCAGCTTGGCAGATTCCAGCGTGCTAGCCTTGAGTGACACAATACACACGGCTTTATGAACAGCTATGAGGTCCTTCACTGTCTGGACCAATCGAAGTACGCTCACGAACTTGTTGTTTGTGATGAGATACTCGAGCGAGTCGATCAAGACGAGCTGCCCTTCCCTCTCCTCAAGGAAACGTCGCATCGTCAGCGTCAGTCGCTCAAGGTCCTTTGGACCTATTGCCTCGTCGCTCATCGCGTTGGTCAGCCAATAAATAGGTACCCCTTCGAGGTCTAGCGCCTTCCTTAGGTTCTTCGGATAAGTTCTAGAGACTATCATCCCAGACCTTCCGTCTGCCTTGGAAGCCATAAACAATGAGTATGCGAACTCGGGACGTTCTTCCTCGACCAGGTAGGTAACCGAAGGTTCGAGCATCCTGGAAAGCGCTTCGGGAGTCGAAGGCTCGTCCTCCCTAGGCTTCTCCTCGGAAGTCTCCTGGCGGGGAGTTTGGGCCTCTTCAACCTCTTCGACTTCCCCTTGCCTGTCGACCAGCTCATCCGGTCCTTGGGATTCGATTATGGTCTCATCCTTCGTCGCCGTCTCGGGTTCCGATTGATCAGCAGGATCTACCTCCTCCTGCTCCGTCGGTTCCGTCTCGGCTTCAGCCCTTTCCGACGGCCGCTCTTCAAAGCCAGCAGTCTCCGCATCTGACGATTTCGCCTGTTGCTCATTCTCAGAAAGACTGCCCTCAACGGGTGCCTCGGAAGCGTCTTCTCGGCCCTCTTCCTCGTCTTCAGCCTCGGGACGTGAGGCTATCTCCCTAGCTCTGTCTCTCAAACCCATGGTCGCCTTGCTCCGTTGGGATAGCACTGAGTCTGGGGGGTGCTCTGTGCA
>CP070736.1:1332464-1337046 GCA_020347645.1 Methanobacteriota archaeon
AGTTTGACGCACAAGGAAGTCATTGCGGCTCTCGATGGTCTTCACATCGACATCATCGGAGCCGATGAGTGCCTGGTTGGGCAAGTAGAGGTGGCCTATCAGTACGCCAAATGCGCCAATGTCGACTACTTGGTTGCCAGCGAGTGCTATACCGGCTGGAGAGGAATCGCCTATGATCGCATCCTGGAGGATATCGATGCCAATCCGGAGATAACTCCTCGCGAACTGTCCGAGGCAATGACCGAGCATTTCATCGAGATGTTTAGCGTGTCACCTTATAAGGCAGAAATCATCAATTCGAAGGCAGCGGTGGATCTTGCAGTGATGGACGATTTAGCAGATGAAATCTGTGCACTCGCCGATGTGCTCGCTGCGAATATCGACGAATACACTAATGCATTGATGTACGCAAGGTGCCATTCGCAGATACTGTACGGTACAACTGCCGTGTCAAGGGTGGACTTCGGCAACTTCGTCAACACGCTGTCTGATAGTGTGGATGACGATGATGTAATAGCGGCCTGTAGCGCGGTGTTGGAGGTGTACGCCGAAGCGGCGTTCGCCATCGGCACGACAATGATAACTGATACTCGCCACACAGGATTGGGAATATACTTCCCGATCGCGCCTAATCACTCCTTGGAGGAATTCATGTTGGGTGGTTCGGACGACGAGTATCGTTCGTACGCCTTCCCGCAGCTCGGTTGGATGGCATTCATCGAGACGTGCTGGGATGCGCACGGCGGACTCAAGACTGGGACTCTTTGAGGCTGCAGCCGGGGATGCAACGCCGAAAGGATTGACGATAGGCAACGCCATTCACCTTGGGAGGTTGGCGATATGCGGTGTCCCTATTGTGGAGAGGTAATGGAAAGGGGTTTCCTGTCGGCCGGTTGCACATCAACAAAGGCCTTGACTCGATTCGAATGGTCGGATAGCGTGCCTCGGTTCTCATCGGTTTCTGGAGCGCCGCTCTCAGAATTCAAAGAGCGTAGCTGGTTAGAGGGTCGACGTTGTCGAACCTGCCGCTTGGCTGTCACAAAGTACTGATCGAGGACGACAAGGCGATTTGCCACAAGTCATCCGTGCCCATTGAAGGCTACCGCCATAAGACGGGATTCAGCCTTTCGGAGATGTTCTAGTGTGGTGGCCTTGCTGATGCCTATCTTCTTTGACAACTCCTCTGCATTGATACGTCTTGGGTGTTCGTAGTACCCATTATTCCGAGCGACGGTCACGACTTCCTTCTGCTTCCTCGTAAGACAGGATAGCATGTCATACGTGCCAACTTCAACGTTCTGGAAGCTGACATCGACAACGTCGCTCACCTTCGTTATCATGCCCAGCAGCTTCCTCAGATTCTCCTCCTTGCCAATCACACTCACGACTACCTCGTTCTTCGTCTTCTTCGCGGGAGAAGTCCACACCAAGTCTAGATCGAACATCTTGAAGAGAGGCATCAACTTCTTGGGAGCTCGAACCTTCCCCAGGAGAACATAGCGAGGTCCTTCGTGTTTCAAAATTCCAAGAATCTCATAGCTTTCAGGGAATTCGATGTCCTCAAGCTTCAGGCCGGGTTTGAGCATCAGTTCAACGATTCCTACCTTTTCTCCCTTCTCAAAGTCGATCTTCAGCAATTCTATCAGCTCGAACGATTCGAAGTTCTCCAAGAGGTCCTGGTATTCGCCTATCATAATCGGGTGTGGTCGACACTTGATGATGAGCTTCCTCATGGTGGGCAAATCGGCCCCATCATATATAAACTACCAGACATAACCGGCACCAATAATCAGTACACAAACACTCATTGCGTCGTGAAAGGTGGAGCCTGTGAATTCAATTGAGGACGACACGATCGCAGCAGATTCGGTCAAAGAGAAGACGGGATTCGGTGATCGATATACGACACTCCTGCTACTGCTGCTCGGGTCCATTGCCATAATGGTCATGTATGTCGAGGCGATGGCAATTCCATCGTTGCCTTGGGTCATGGCTGATTTCGGCCTCGCACAGGAGGATTATGCCCTCGGTTCGTGGATTGTGACCATCTATCTCGTTGTAGCGGCGGTGGCGATTGCCATCTTTGGAAAGCTGGGAGACATCTATGGCAAGAAGAAGATGCTGCTGATTGCCATGACCATCTACTCGGTCGCGGTGACACTCACCGGATTTTCCCGAGACCTTTCCGATTCGATCTACCTTATGATTGGGTTCAGAGCTGTACAAGGGCTGGGAATGTCCGCTTTCCCACTAGCTTTCGCAATAATCAGGGATGAATTCCCCAACGAGAAGATGGCGGTCGCCCAAGGGGTCATATCTGCGATGTTCGGTGTCGGAAACGCCTTCGGACTCGTGGTTGGAGGTTACGTCACCGAGGAATGGGGATGGGAGTGGACCTATCATACGGTCATCCCATTCTCAGCGTTGGCCACGGCTGTCGTGGCGTGGAAAGTCCGCCCTTCCGCGGTCAGATTGAAGGCCAAGGTGGACGTCGTAGGAGGATTGCTGCTTGCATTCACGCTCGTAACGTTTCTTGTGGGAGCAACAGAGGCAAGGACCCGAGGATGGACAGATTCGTTGATACTGACGCTATTCGCTCTATCCTCGGTAGCTCTCGTCTTCTTCGTGTATTGGCAACGGAGGGCCAAGAATCCGCTCATACGCCCCTCACTGATGAAGGTCAGGGACATAGCGCTGGCGAATGCAGTTGGATTCATGGTCGGCTTTGGCATGCTGATGGTCTCCCTGACCATTACAGCGATTGCCAGCTACGAATTCGGCCTGGGTCCGCTGAAGATCGGCATGCTGAACCTGCCTATGTCTATCATGATGTTCGTACTTGGGCCCATTGCAGGAGTGGCGGTTTCAAAGATCGGGCCCAAGTGGCCGACAACATTTGGGATGTGTCTAGCAATCATAGGATTCTTGGTTCTCGACATGTTCCACGCGACGGAACTCGAGCTAATCACGGGAATCGTCGTGATGGGATCAGGCATCGTATGCGCAATGGTGGGAATGATTAATCTGATAATCATTTCGACTCCCAAAGAAGAGACGGGCATAGCCACTGGCGTAAATATAATCATACGGACTTCTGGTGCCGTGGTCGGCCCAGCTGTTGCCACAGCTCTGATATCTGGGCAGGCAGATGTTGACGCCTATGGAACGGTCTTCAAGATTGGAGCTGCCTTCTTGACATTCGGCGCATTTCTCACCCTATTCTTCAGCAACAGGAAGGTGACAGAGGCCGAGTAATTGCGCACCTCGTTGTGTCGATTCTTGATAGGCTTAGGTTCACAGCTTTTATCATCAGGGTCCGAGTTTGTGTGGTGCCCGTGATGCAGATGTGTGAAGACTTTAAATCCGAACAGTGAATGTGAGGGCAACCGCGACGTTACTCGAAGAAAGAGACCAGGTGGTTATAGCATGTCTAAGACTATGATAGAGACCAAACAACTGTCCAAGCATTATGGAAAGCGCAATCGGATTATCGCCTTAGACAAGCTCAATCTCAAAGTGTACGAAGGGGAGACTTTCGGGTTGCTAGGACCTAATGGAGCAGGAAAGACCACAACGGTTCGTCTATTGAATTGCATAATCAGACCAACGAGCGGAGGCGCCACCGTCGGAGGGTTCGACCTTGTCCGAGATAGCATGGAGATCAAGCGGATGACGGGTCTCCTCGCGGAATCACCCGGACTGTACGAGAAGCTCAGCGCCGAAGAATTCCTCGAATTCATTGGCGCCCTGTACGACGTTCCTTCAGACGCGCTTTCTTCAAGAGCAGAAAATCTACTCAAACTGTTCGATCTACATAATCGCAGAAATTACCTGCTTGAGGGCTACAGCAGAGGGATGAAGCAGAAGGTGCTGATCGCCGCATCACTGATTCACGATCCTCCTCTGTTATTCTTCGACGAGCCGACTTCGACCCTCGACCCAAGCGCTGCGTTGATGGTCAGAGACCTAATGAAGGACCTTGCGGAGAATGCAGGCAAGACCATAGTCGTGTGCAGTCACATCCTCCCCATCGTTGAGGAGCTTTGCGACCGCATCGGCATAATAAGCCGTGGGCGACTCGTTGCGGTTGGCACTCTGGAAGAATTGCTAGAGAAGACCGGGAAAGACACCTTGGAGAAAGCCTACATAGAGATAACGGGTGGAGTCCACCAGAAGGAACTTCTGTCATGGAGGGAACTGAGAAGTGCCAAGACGTAAATGGTTTGTACTCGCGAAGAACCAGTACTTATTGAGAACGAGCAGTTTCGGAAGAATCAGGCTCCTTCTGCCAGTTCTAATCGGCGCACCCACGACGGCGGCGATCTTCTATATTGTTCCCTGGATGGCAGATTTCTTCCTCGATGAGCTGGAGGTCTTCTTTCTGTCGTCCGTTGCGGTCGCTTTCATCCAGATCATCCTTTTCACCATGTTCATATTCTTTCTAGTATTCCCGATATCGTTCTCGCTCAACTCCGGTCAGGAGGAGCATTATGAGATTCTGCTTTCAGCCCCAATTGAACCGAAGGATGTGATACTTGGCAAGTTCTTCGGGGACATGCCATTCTATTCCGTAGGGGTAGTC
>CP070736.1:1337146-1341658 GCA_020347645.1 Methanobacteriota archaeon
CGAGTCTTGGGATTTCTGCGGCGGGTGCTTCCCAAACCTTTCGCATGAGTGAGAACACGGCCTACGATCTTGTAGACCCCCATTTCCAGTTCATACCATGCAATGGTAGAATGGATGCCTCGGGAATTGTACCAATCTTTGATGACCGTACCATAAAGGACTTACTTTCGCGGCTATGCTTATTGGCAGAGAACACAAAGGCATTGAGCAAGACTTTCAGAGAAAGAATGCCCCCGGTATCGTAGCACAAAGGAAGTGAGGACATGAGGAACGAATTCGAGACTGAATTGGTTAGAAAGGTTGAAAGAAGGAAGAAACCCAGCAAAGCCTGGGCAATGGTCGCGCTCTGTGCGGCCATTCTGGTCAGCGCATATGCGGCCATAACAGTAGTCGCCGCAGGAAATGGGACAATGAGTCAGGACCAACTGAAGGATGGCACCGGCGACAATTGTGACGGCGACGGTGTCTGCGACAACGACTGTGACGGTGTCTGCGACAACGACGCCGACGGAGACGGAGTCTGCGACAACAAAGATGAATGAACCCATCAAACTAATCACGCAGAGCTGACTACGACGCTTTGCATGTCAGCGGCAAAACCATTGGAATAGGGCCTGTCGAACCGAGCCGCATGTCGACAGGCGACCACTTTTCATTGACTTCTAGTGAATTCTATCTGCCAGAGACTGTACATACTCTGACTATGTCTTCCACGTACGTGCAGCGAGATTATGCGCTCACTGGTCGTTCGACGGAAGACTGCTCGCTTGACTCGGGCAGAATGGAACTCGAAATCTCACTCGGTAAACAGACTCCTTCTCAGAAAAGACCGGAGGAGGAAGCCGGGAAGTCGAATGATCAGACACAGCCGTTTCCTTGTTGCTCACAAGAGGTCAGAGTAGTAGCTAAGAATCATCAGTACTGTCGCCGTGATCCATTGGTCACTAAGCTTATCTGGCCTATTCTTGTAGTACCAGAAGCCGTCCTTCTCTCTGGCATCGAGCAGCCACCTGATAGGTTTCTCGATCCTAGGGTCGTCGGGACCGAATCCCAGATATAGCAGCGAATCAAGGGCCCAATAGCCGCTTCCGTGGTATGAGGGATACTTCAGCGTCGTCCAGTAACTCTCCGATTGGCGGAAGGTCGAATGGAAATTCTTCTTGAAGAAGCCGTCAAGAACGAAGCTCCCTCCGCGCCTGATCTCCTTTATCCTGGGGTCGTCCAGGATCCACACCATACCTGTGAGTACGCCGACGGTGCTCCAGTAGCAGCTCGGGATGTCATTGAACGCCTCGGGGTCGTATGAGACTTCACCTCTATGCACTAGATCGAGGAAATCCTCCATCCTCAAACGTCTGTATTGCGGAAGGTACCTTGCATCCTGGATGTAAGGAATGTTCCAGCCACCGTCAGGTCGCTGCATCTTCATCAGCCAGTCGATCAGTCTCGCTATCCTCATGTCGTTCTTTGACCTGCCGAATTTCAATATTATTGACAACGCGAGACCGTTATAGTAGGTTCTCGGAATCTTGTCGAACTCAGGGCCATCGATGTAGCCTTTCTCATTCTGCCAGCTGATTATCTTGTCCAGGGCAGCGTCGATGTATCCGTCTTCCGAGGAGGCGCAATAGTAATGAAGCCAGTCTAGGTTACGGAGCATGGTCTTGTATGTCCAGCCGTGAGGTGGTCCGAAACCCGAGTCCTCGTCTTTCCTCCTATTCTCAGAAATCGGCCAAGTCCCGTCCTCTCTAAGGGAATTGAGCAGTTTCAGTCTGGGAGGGTAGCTCTTCGCTTCTTCGAACAGGCGCTGAACATCAGAATCCTCCTCACCCTTTCCTTTGACGTATATCAGAAGCCAATACTTCACAGGTGCAACGGCGTTTTTGTACAGACGATTGAAAGAATGCTCGATGACCGCATCGATCTCCTTCTTATCCATACCTTCACTGCGATTGGCCACAGATGAAATCAGTGTTTCGGTCACGCCTTGACCACCCTACAAGTGGATTCTGCCATTCACCACGGCACGAACCTGGTCTATCCTTGATTGTATGACGGTGGCTCAACTTCTCGAGGTACCTACAGAGCCATAAGCACGTCCATGCGTCTGTCATGCCTCTTTCCGCCAAAATCACCGAATCCAGACTTGCTTGAATGGCCGTCAGGCCCGACTGGATAATCTCGCCGCATCCAATCGCAATCCGCTTCTTCGGGCTGTCCCCACGGTCGCTTGGCCATGTCCATTACTTGAACCAGGCACTTTGTTCGAAAAGACTATCTTCTCATACGTGATAGGTACACGGGTAGCAGGACGATGAAACCGACGGAGCTGTTACGACGGGCAATTGCTGAAAAACCACAAGATCTGTTTCGCCGATACTTCATAAACACTCTGTTTGACTCGACTTTCGTCGTACTAGGAATACTTGCAGCAGCCGCATTCGTGCCAGAACCGAATTCGGACATTGCAGTGGGAGCTATCTTCGCAGCCTGTTTTGCCATCGGAATATCGACGGCCGCAAGCGTGTACGAAGCCGAGCACATTGAAGCGGAAATTGAGATGCAGAAGCTCGAGAGAGCGATGTTGTCACCCATGCACGACACGGAGGTGGAGCGAACAACCCATGCCTCCGTCTATGTCGTCGCCGCGGTCAACTTCATGGCGCCCATATTCGTCTCCGTCATCATGGGAACGCCCCTCCTCCTGTATGAGGTGGATGTCATACGCGATTTTCGATTGGCAGCCATGATCTCAAGCCTCCTCGGCATCAGCATAATCTTCGCCGCGGGATACTACCTGGGAAGATTTGGTCGCGCGCGACCGTGGCTGCGTGCAGTTAGGATGTCCGTGGTCGCGCTTCTGGCATTTGGAGCGCTCATCCTGTTCGAGCAGCTTATCCTAAGCTGACATGGCCTCTTTCATCCAGATGACACTCAGCCACTGTACCAATTGCGAATCTGAGTACTGCAGGAAATTCGCTGGGAACTCCGTGAGCGAGCTGGTTTCGTCGAGGTCGCCAGAATACTTGAGGTGGCAAATCGAGAAGGGGAGCACATAGACATATCCGGCACGGTCATTCATATCGTCTGCAAGAATAGGTGCTTTCTCCGGCGGCGGCCCTGATCATCAACAATGGAGCGGCGCTGCGCCTGAAAGTCATATCGACCAAAGGTCGAAAAGGCTTGTCAGAAAGTAATATCTCGGACGTGATGCTTCACCCAGCCTGTGAACGATCCGGACCTTTGAGGCTCGGACCATTACAGACTCAGGCTTACCCGCTGCCCGACTGGCAGGTGACGCATCGCGATTTCCAGCTGTTGACATCGGGCAAGGGGGGTTAGAACGTGTTTGGCGAGTTCCAGAAAACGCTGCGAGGCTACATCCGCAGCGAATTCATGAGAGAATATGGCAAGCTCAGCGTACTCGCAGCCGTGATCGGTGTCTTCGGGGCGTTCATCGCAATCGCCTTCAGATGGATGATCGACGCGTTCCAGCAGCTCTTCTTCATCGGTGGAACGCCGATGGATAACTCCATGGGCATGTGGATCGTCGCCGTACCTGCAATCGGCGCGGTCTTCGTCGGCGTGATAGTGTACTGGCTCGCCCCTGAAGTGAAGGGAGCTGGAGTGGCCGACGTAATGAGGGGCGTGGTCGCCAATGGAGCGCGTTTCAGGGCGAGGGTGTCGGGACTCAAAGCGCTCGCATCATCCATTACGCTCGCCTCTGGAGGTTCGGGAGGGCGAGAAGGGCCTATCGTGCAGATCGGAGCCTCATTCGCCTCTGCCGTGGGCCAGGCGCTCAAGCTGACGAGCACTGAACTCAGGATAATGGTGGCCTGCGGCGCCTCGGGAGCCATCGCAGCCACGTTCAACACACCCATAGCCGGAGCGGTGTTCGCACTCGAGCTTCTGTTGCTCGAGTTTAGGACGAGGTCTTTCGTCCCGCTCATCATATCAACGGTCTTCGCGACCTTGATCTCAAGAACATTTCTTGGCGACTATCCCACATTCGACATCGTTTTCGAATACAGGCTGGAGAACCCGTACGAGCTCGGCTTGTATCTAGGGCTGGGGGTCCTAGCCGGCCTTGCGGGCGTCCTATTCATCAAGACCTACTATAGAATAGAGGGAGCCTTCGATTCCATCTCTCTGCCGACCTACATCAAACCTGTCCTGGGGGCGTCGTTCGTTGGCATCATCGGTTTGATGTATCCGCATGCGATGGGAGTAGGATACGACAGCGTCGCTGCGGTTCTGAACAGCACCCTGGAGATTCCATCAGCTCCGCTGATGGCTATCATGTTCTTTGCGGTGCTGCTAATCCTGAAGATGCTGGCGACTTCGCTGACCCTCGGTTCCGGTGGTTCTGGTGGTCTTTTCGGTCCCTCGCTATTCCTCGGGGCGATGCTTGGTGCTGGCTTCGGCATCTTCATCAATGCTGTATCGCCATTTGACACGGCCAGCTACGGCGCGTATGCAATGGTGGGCATGGCAGCGGTGTTCGCATCGACG
>CP070736.1:1341758-1346090 GCA_020347645.1 Methanobacteriota archaeon
ACATCGACACCGACCAGATAATACCAGCTGAGTTCCTCACGACCATGGACGGTGCCGAGCTGGCGATCCACGTCTTTTCGAAGGCGAGGCCAGGTTTGTCCGAAAGGATAGAGCACGGCGACATCATCGTGGCTGACAGGAACTTCGGCTGCGGCTCAAGTCGAGAACACGCTCCGAGAGCGCTGCTCGGAGCGGGCGTGGCCTGCGTGGTTGCAGAATCATTCGCTCGTATATTCTTCCGGAATGCCATCAACATAGGACTGCCGGTCGTCGAGGCGTCCGTCGATGCGGAAGAGGGTGATATGATGTCTGTCGACCTTGAATCGGGAGTCTTGACCAACGAATCCAATGATACGCATTACGAGTTCAAGAGCTATCCGCCGTTCGTGAGGATGTTGGTTGAGAAGGGTGGGCTGATGGCGTACACAAAGGAGATGTTACAGTGCTGAGAGTGGCGGTGATTCCAGGAGATGGCATAGGGCCCGAGGTTACGAAGGAGGCGCTGCGCGTACTCGACGTGGCATCGCGAGAGGATTCGATATCGATCGAGTTCGAGGAGCTCCCGCTGGGGGCGGCGCACCACTTGAAGACAGGCGAAGTCATCTCAGACGAAACGATAGAGCGGTTGGGAGAAAAGGACGCCGTTCTTCTTGGAGCGCTCGGCGACCCTCGGGTCAAACCGGGAGTTCTCGAGAAAGGTATTCTCCTCCGCCTGCGGTTCCACTTCGACCAGTACGTCAACCTCAGACCCGTCCTGCTCTACGACGGCATACCTTCAGCGCTTTCGGGCGATGGGCGCAGAATAGCGATGAGATTCGTGAGGGAGAACACCGAAGATTTCTATGTCGGACTTGGCGCCCGAGTCGGCAAGGGAATCTCGAAGAGCGAGCTTGTGCTAAAGAGGAAGGCCTACGAAGCCAAGTTCGATATAGGAGTGGACCTCAAGGACGTGGAAGACCTCGCATATCAGATTGGAGTGGTAACGAGTTACGGTGCGAGACGTGTGTTGGACTACGCGTTCGAGCTGGCCAAGGCGAAGCATTCGGACATTGTTACATCCGTGGACAAGGCAAATGTCCTTACGGAAATCTACGGTCTGTGGAGAGAAGAGGTGGTCAAGGCGTCTGAGCGTCACGGCATAATGAGCGAGTTCCAATACGTCGACGCCGTCGCGCTTCACATGGTAAGGAACCCTGAGAGATTCAAGGTCCTTGTTACACCAAACCTGTTCGGCGACATCCTGACGGACCTGGGAGCCGCCCTTCAAGGAGGACTCGGGTTTGCGCCCTCGGGCAACATAAACCCCGAGGGAGTAAGCATGTTCGAGCCTGTGCACGGCTCGGCACCCGACATTGCCGGCCTTGGACTGGCAAACCCTGTGGGCGCGATCCTTTCAGCAGCGCTCATGCTCGACACCCTCGGACATAGCGACTCGGCTGCGAGAATAGAGAAGGCGGTCCAGGACGTCCTCAGAGCGGGCAAGCACAAGACTCCCGACATTGGAGGTACGACGTCCACGTCGAATATGGGGGATGCGATCGTCGAGAATCTCAAGAAGACTAGTTGTTGAAATAGGATGAAGGGAATCGGAGAGTGGTGTTCAATATGAAGGCGCTTGTGGTGGGAGCATCAGGGCAGATTGGAGCGATGACCGTCAAAGACCTCGTAGACAACTACAAGGCGGACGTGGTCGCCGCAGATCTCAACATATCTAAAGTGAGAGAGGTCGCGAAGGCGACGAATCCGAACAGGGTCACCCCTGTGAAACTGGACGCAACCAACGACAAGGCTATGGCCAAGGTGTTGAAGAACGTCGATGTCGTCCTGAACTCGGCATGGTACGAGCTGAACATAAAGATCATGTCGGCGGCGATAAGGGCGGGCGTGCACTACACGGATCTGGGAGGGTTCTACGACGGCACGCTCAAGCAGTTGAAGTTCAACAAGAAGGCCAAGGACGCAGGCATAACGTGCGTCCTCGGGATAGGGAGCACACCGGGGATAACGAACGTATGCGGCGCCGCTGGAGCGAACAGACTAGACTCGGTCAATGCCATATCGATCTACTGCACATGGGGTACAAAGAGGAAATCGACGGGAGCCGCGATGCCGGCGTATTCGATAAGGACCGTCCTCGACGAGATGACGCAGAAGCCTGGCATCGTCGACAAGGGCAAGAAGGTGAAGGTCCCGGTCATGTCTGGCGCGACATCGGTCGTAATGCCCGAGCCCGCAGGCAAGGTCACCGCATACTACATCAAACACTCCGAGCCCGCCACGATGGCGGACTTCATAGGCAAGGGCACAAGGCACGTGAGCTTCAGGATAGGTTTTCCAGAAGTCGACTTCGCCACGTTCAAGACGCTGGCCGAGCTGGGCTTCAGCAGTGAGGAGAAATTGGATGTTGGCGGATGCAAATGTTCGCCAAAAGACTACATCACGGCGATGTACACGGACGCCGTGTCAAGTGCAAGGCAGTCGACAGAGGTCGTGGACGAATACGATTACCTGAGAACGGACGTCACAGGCAAGAAGGACGGCCTCCCTGCAAGGTGCACGCTGTTCGTGTGCACCTGGAATGACCGGAAGACCGGCTTGTCATCGGCGAGGGACACCTCCGTGCCGCCGTCGATTACGGCAGACTGGCTCGCGAAGGGCAAGATAGACAAGAGGGGCGTGCTGCCGCCTGAAGCATGCATCGACCCGGAGCCTTTCTTCAAGGAGCTCGGCAAGCGCAAGATACAGGTCGACGAGCAGATGCAGGTGTCATCGAGATACTACTGAGCGGGGCACGCCACAGGCTCAGATTCCTGTCTCCAAAAGCGCATCCGACCGACTGAGTTTCGAGAGGCGGTGCAGAATTCCACAAGGGAACCACATATGCAGCGGCTGTGCGTGAGAGATGTGTTTTGCGCATAGTTATAAGTAGACAGAGACCGATTTGAAGCAAAACAGAGCATAGAGGTGGATGGGATGCCACAGCAAGTAGTGTCGCTGTCGAAGGATAAGACGACTGAGATAGGAGAGTTTCTGACCAACAACGTCTCGAGGGCTGTCGTTTTTGCCCTTATGCACAAGCAGCCGTTGACCAGAAGGGAGATTGAGAGAAGCCCTCTGACGGATTCGATGAGGCGCATGTCCCTGAGCGCTCAGACGAGGAAGCTGAAGGACAAGAGCAACATCCAGATGAGAACGCTCCTCGCGAAAGGGGTTGACAGCGGCATGCTCGTCGCTCTCCCGTCAAAGAGGCAGAACTACTACTTCCTCAACTCAGACCTCAGGATAGAACCCGCTCCGATAAGAGACCAGTCGGATGATGAGGAGGACGTGTCGCTCAAGGTGTACGCAGACCGCTCCTTCGCCCACTCGCCAGGGGACGCGGTGCTGCCGTCGTGGGGAACCGCTGCCGATCACACGATTCTGCCGGTGCCCTTCATTGACACGCCGAAATCCCTTGTCGTATGGCTCAGCTGGTTGATCACAAAGACGAGAAGGCAGGTATTGAACTACATCAGCGAGCACGGCCCTGTAACGCGGCCTCAAATCCGTGCGGACCTCGGATTCTGGGCCGACAGGATAGTCGCCAAGGAGGGATTGCCGTCAGGAGTGCTTGAGAAGGTGGACGGCAAGATCAGGTACCAGTTCTCCACCTTCTCCTTTTCCAAGCTGAAGGTGAAGAAGGACGAAGGACAAAGGAAACGCTCATGGACGAACTTCCCACCATCGTTCTGGCTCACGAGGACCTACGAGCCTCTGAGGTGCGTTGCAGGAGCGAGCAAGCTTCTCGGCGAGAGGAAGCCGGACACCACACCGATGGCGGTGCTCGAGCAGCTCGCAAAGAACAGTCCGACCATCATCGAGAGGAACCGAAAGGACTTCATCGAAGTCGGCTTCCTTGAGAGGATGAGTTTCTATGCGGTGTACCACTCCGGTGGCGATCCAGCGACCAAGATATCGGCGGAGACCCTCGTCCCTGAGAAGGTGACTTTCAACTCACCAGAGCACCCACTCGTGTGGATATCGACGACGGATGAGGAGCACGCCAGCGCTCGGATAGATTTCAAGCACGAAGCCGCGATGATGCTGCGGTCGAAGAAGGACAAGAAGGAACAGGTGGAGTTCCTCGAGGACATGCTCAAGAGGATCGCGATGGAGCGGATAGGGACCAGGTTGGCTGAGCACGAGAAGTTCTTGGCGAATGACCTCGACAGGCTGAGGAAGGAGTCCTACGGTCTCGACTCGAAATCGATATCGGACGTCGCGAACCTCGAGCTCGACAGGGAACAGCTGCAGCAGGAGAAGCAGTACTTCGAGAAGTTCATGGACATACTG
>CP070736.1:1346190-1350318 GCA_020347645.1 Methanobacteriota archaeon
GATCAGTATCGATATTGTCTCCGAAACGCCATACCCGTCCCCTCAGTCTGTCGGTCATTCTACAACCTCCGACGGGTCGACTATCCTGCCTGTGATTGCGCTTGCGGCGACGACAGCCGGACTCGCGAGGTACACCTCGGACTCCTTGTCTCCCATGCGGCCCACGAAGTTCCTGTTGGTGCTGCTCACGCATTTCTCGCCAGGGGCCAACACCCCCATGTATCCTCCGAGACATGCTCCGCACGTTGGTCCGGATATGAAAGCGCCAGCATCCATGAAGATCTTGACGAGACCTTCGGCGATTGCCTGTTCCATGACCTTCTTTGTCGCAGGAACGATTATCATCCTGACTCCGCGGTGGACTTTGCGGCCTTTCATTATCTCGGCTGCTATTCTGAAGTCCTCAATCCTGCCGTTCGTGCACGATCCGAGGTATGCTTGGTCTATGTCGACTGCGATTTCGCTGGCTGGTGAGACATTGCTGGGAAGGTGTGGTTTGGCGACGACGGGCACTATATTCGAAGCATCGTAGGTCCTCGAATCCACATAATCGGCATCGGCGTCCGCGAAGACGGCTCTGTACTCTCCTCGCACTCTTCCGGACAGGTAGTCGTAGACCACCTCGTCCGGCGGCATAACGCACGCTTTAGCTCCTGCCTCAATGCCCATGTTGGCTATCGTTATCCTGTCGGAGAGGGAGAGCGATGATATGGCGTCGCCTTCGACCTCCATTGACCTGTACAGCGCCCCCTCGACACCGATGTCGCCTATGATCGTCAGAATTATGTCCTTGCCCGTAACATGTCTCCCGAGCGATCCCCTTACGGACAACTTCATCGATTCCGGGACTCTGAACCAGAGTACTCCGCGCGCAAAGACCGTCGCGGCCTCGGTGCTGCCTATTCCAGTAGAGAACGCCCCCAGGGCACCGTAGGAGCATGTGTGCGAATCCGCGCCGACGATGAGTCTTCCGGGGGCTGCGAAACCCTCCTCTATCATCACCTGGTGGCACACTCCGCCGGACCCTATCTCGAAGTAGTTGTCGACGTCATGCTTCTTGGCGAAGTCCCGCATCCTCTTCGCCTGTTTGGCAGAGGCGACGTCCTTGTTCGGTACGTAGTGATCGGGTATCAGAACGACCTTGTCACGCATAAGCGGCACGTTGAGCGATTCGAACTCATCGAACGCCGCCGGGCCCGTCACGTCGTTGACCATCACGTAGTCGACTCTGGCTTCCACTATCTCCCCCGCTGCGACGTCCTTGTCCGACTTCTCAGATAGAATCTTCTCTGCTACCGTCCTGCCCATCGATTCTCACTCCCTGGACGAAGATATCCTATATGGATCAGTACGCCTTCCTGACATCCTTCTGTCCGTTTGCGCTCAGCTTGCAGACCCAAAGCCTGTTCAGGGCTTCAATGGTTGCGTCTACGCTCGTGGTGACGATGTCCGATCCTACGCTCTTGCCGAGAGACAGCAGGTTTGGATTCTCGCTGTCGCTGAGCTTGATCGTCACCTCGCACAACGCGTTGGACCCGCCCGTGATGGCCTCTAGCCTATACTGCTTCAGCACTATGGTCTTCGATACGGCGCTTCTCATGGCGCTAAGGCTGGCGTCTATGGGTCCCACGCCCGTCTCAGACGCACGGCGCACTTCACCGTCAATGTTGAGCACCACCGTAGCGGTAGGTGTGAAGTTGAGGCCTGTGAAGGCCGTGAACTCCTCGAGCTTGATCACGGGTTCTGACTCCTGCCCAAGGATATCGTACGCTACTGCGAACAGCTCGGCATCATCAAGCTTCTTGCCCGATTCGGCGTATTTCTTCACCCTCTTCACGAGCTCTTTCATCTGGTCTTTCTCGAGAGTGAGTCCGTACTCTTTGAGCCTGCTCTCGACCGCATGGTGACCTGAGTGCTTGCCCATGACTATGCTCCTCTCCTTGCCCACTATCTCGGGACGCATGGGCTCGTACGTGGAGCTCTCGCTCAGGATCCCGTGAACATGGATGCCGGCTTCGTGTGAGAACGCGTTCTCTCCTACGATTGCCTTGTTGGGCTGCAAGGCTATCCCCGTCAGCTGCGATACCAGCCGCGATACGAACGCGAGCTTCCGCGTGTTGATGTTGGTCTTGATGCCATAGAATGCCTGGAGCGCCATGACGACTTCCTCGAGGGCGGCGTTACCCGCTCTCTCGCCAAGGCCGTTCATCGTAACGTGCACCTCCTCGGCCCCTCCTCTGACGCCTCCCAGCGAATTTGCGACGGAGAGGCCGAAGTCGTCGTGACAGTGCACTGCGAGCGGCACCTTCGTCTTAGCCCTTATCTCGGTGACGAATTGCGTCATTGCAGGCGGAGTCATGACGCCCACCGTGTCGGGAATGTCTATCCTGTGCACTCCGACATCCTCTATGCAACGATGTATCTCGTGAAGGAATTCCAGATCAGTTCTCGTGGCGTCCTCGCAGCTGAATTCGGCGATGAGTCCGTGGTCTTTCGAGTACTGCACAGCAGTCACGGCCTTGTCGATCGCCTCCTCCTTCGATATCTTGAGCTTCTTCTCGAGGTGGACTTTGGATGTCGCGAGGAATATGTGCACTGAATCGACCCCCGCTTCGATGGCAGCGTCGATGTCCATCTTGCTCGCTCTGCACAGTGCGCATATCTCGCTCTTGAGGCCTGCGCCCGCTATCTTCTTGACAGCCTCCGCCTCGCCCTCGGAGTTGATTGGAAATCCAGCCTCGATTATGTCGACTCCGAGCTCGTCCAGCGCCTGCGCTATCTTCAGCTTGTCATCCGTAGACAGAGCGACGTTCGGCGTCTGCTCGCCATCCCTGAGGGTGGTATCGAGTATCTTCACCCTCTCGGGCATGCGCGTCGCCTCGAAGATCTTCTTGTTGTATTCGCTCACGAAGACCCCTGTGTCAGGGACCTTGAAGCCGCCTTCGCCTCCTTGTTCAGGACTCCCACTGGGGGATTGTGTCGACATCGGAACACTCTCCAAAATTCTTCGATGCACAGCACTCAGGCTAGAATGAGGAGCCCCAAGGGCAGCGTAAGCAACAGGCCCGTCGACTCTTTCTCCATATCTAGCATCTCCGTGCGGTGCGGTCCGTCCTCACGGGACAGACCGATTGTGTGCATGGACTGTACCAATATAAATCTTTGTGGAGGAATAATCAAGCGTGGGAAGAATTCGCTGGACAGTTGTGTACACTGCCTTTTCCGCAGTGTGAATAGACAAATCGGTTGGCAAGTGTCAAATACGATGGCGAGCGTACAGCGGGCGATTGCATTGAGCGATGATAGGTCGGTAGCATTCCAGGGGGAAAGAGGGGCCTACTCCGAGGATGCCTGCTACAAGTACTTCGGCAACGACATGGAGACCCGCCCTTTCCCGGACTTCAAGTCGGTGTTCGAAGCGGTCGAGACGGATTCGGTGACGCACGCCGTTGTGCCTGTCGAGAACTCGATAGAAGGCAGCGTGACGCAGGTCAACGATCTGCTTCTGGACCACGATCTCACCGTGACCGGAGAAGTAATCGTCCCGGTGAAACACTGCCTCTTAGTCCATCCAGACGCGAACTTCGACACGATAGTGGAGGTTTCAAGCCACCCTCAGGCGTTGGGCCAGTGTCGAAAATTCCTGGATAACTATCCACAATGGCGTCAGGTACCTGCGTATGATACGGCAGGGAGCGCCCGGTTGGTCGCGGAATCTGGAAGGATGGATCTTGCGGCCATCGCCAGCCGAAGAGCTGCGAACGTATACGGTTTGAAGGTCCTCAAGGAGGACATCCAGAGCGAGGTCGTGAACTACACGCGATTTTTTATTCTCGAAAAGAACCCTTCGCCTGCAAAAGACGCGAACAAGACGTCCATCGTCTTCGCGACGAAGAACGTCCCAGGGGCTCTGTACAACGCTATGGGTGAGTTGGCGTCGAGGGGCATCAATCTGTCAAAGCTGGAGTCGAGACCTCGCAGGAACAAACCTTGGGTGTATGTGTTCTACGCCGATTTCGACGGCAACATAGACGATCCCAACTGCCATGCCGCGGTGAGCGGACTGCTGCGGTCCGGCGCCTTTGTGAAGATTCTGGGGTCGTATAGGAAGGCCGAGGGTTGGGTTGA
>CP070736.1:1350418-1354399 GCA_020347645.1 Methanobacteriota archaeon
AAGACAAGTGTCGGATTGGAGAACGCTCCGTTGACCTCCCAGTATTGAAGATAGGAGCTCGAGACGGGGAATGGATCGAACTCCTCTATCCAATGCCAAGTGATATTCGTCCCATACCAGTCCTCGACCAAGCTCCAGCCATCCTCTGAGTACGGGTTCTTTCGAATGTTGACTGTAATGACTTGAATGTCCGGATTATCCGACGCGGCGATGCTTTCAATCTCCTCTATCTGCTGATGCATGTAGGCCTCGCATTCGACACAGAGAGGATTCTCTAACTGCGTGAAATGGATTATCGTGACCTTGCCGGAGTTGCCAACGAGTGAGACTTGATCCTCCAACCTATCAAGAGCTGTGAATGGCTCTGCAGGTTGACCGAGCTCTTGGCTGCCATCATCCAGCCAGATAGAGGCCAGGCCAGCCAACGCGACAACAACGAAGAGGCATGCGATGATGATGGAGATGGACATCAACCTGAGGTTCATGAGAAGACCTAGCCTCAACTGTTCTCGTCATAATGCGACTTGGCGTCTAAAATCCAGCTCTGAAGAGAGTCCAGGTCTATGACACCCTCCCATGCGTGCCATCCGACCGCAGTCCCTCCCGCCGGCGACTGTACCCTAGTGACGACTATGGTGAGCGGAACATAGTGTACTCCCCCGTTCGGATCGTAAGCTGCAAAGGCCTGCGATGCCTCGGGTTCGTCCGTTCCGGATGACAGGTCGAAGTATGTGATGTCGGGATTGGCGGCGGAGACCGATTGACAGATGGTTCCCTGCTGTATACAAGGTGCGCAGCCCTCACTATGGTCAAGAATCATCACGACGTCGCTGTCCAAAGCAGACAGCACATAGTCGGGATGTTGCACCGTCTCTCCGCTCGAAGGGTGAGTCGGAGGATATCCAATCCAGAAGTCTTCTGCCCCGGTCCCGACGTCCCTCCTCTCAGTAGGAATCTCACCCGTAAAGAAGGACCATGAGAACATGACACAGTCAAGCTGCGAGCCATCCAAGTCCTTCGCTCCTTGCCCAATCGTCGCAGTGTAGTATGTTAGATCCATCAGCGCCCCGGACGGCGTGTAGGTCATCGTTATCCCAGCCCAGGCAAATGAACCGGCAATTGACGGCGAAACACTGAACGAGGTTTCCACAGAGTGAATGTCCATCGCCTTGTTGAAGGTCACAATTATCTCCGCGCCAGTAGAAGTACCGTATCCACTTGGCGCAAAGTCCACGACTCTCGGAAGCACCTTGTATTCCTCCCTCGGATAGTAGGTGTAGACCAGAATCGACGCAGTTACCAAGATTGCGACAGCGGCGATAGAGTAGATCGCCCCCTTGACAGAGTACGTGAGGGATCCGCATTCGCCACACCGTCTAGCTTTCGGTTTCAGTAACGTGCCGCAGCTTGAGCACTCGAAGTAGCCTTGAGACAGCAGACGCTTCTTCTCCGACTCCTCCTTTGTCCTCCTCTTGGCCAGGCAACCCCCCCTAACGATGGCATTTAGCGTTTATGCATTGAGATTGACTTTCTGCCAGTGTCCGTGATTGAGTAGATTCGCCAGTTCTTCACCCTCTTCGCGACGATCAACCCCTCGGATTCAAGAACCTTCAGGTGATACGAGAGCTTTGAGTCGCTGGTTCCCGATATCGTCTTCAGCACACACGGACACATCTCTGTCACTGTCAATGCAAAGAGAAGCTTTAGTCTGATCTCGTCGGATAGGGCCTTGTGATATCTAGCCATGGCCTTCACTCGACTCGGACCTGGAATCTTCGATTCTAGTGATCTGGTTCCGCCGGCCTCTTCTATCCCTCTGGACACCTGTTGAGGCACATCCATCTTCCTCAAGACAGCATCTAGAGGTGTTTCAGTTTTCTTTGAAACCACAAAGCCCTTATAGTCGCCGGAGTATTTCAAATTTGTTAGAAATGCCTGAGAAGATAGAATGAGTGCACTTGACTACCTTGCCTCGCTCCTGGTAGCGAGCTTCGAAGGCCTCATCAACTACATGTCGGCACACGTGCTCTTGTGCCTAATCCCAGCTTTCTTCATCGCAGGGGCTTTGTCTGCGCTGTTCAGGAAGGAAGCAATCACGAAGTATCTCGGACCGGAAACCCCGAAATACATCTCATATCCCGTCGCATCGGCTGCGGGGCTCTTAATTGCTGTGTGCTCCTGCACCATACTCCCACTCTTCGCTGGCATTTGGAAGAAGGGCGCCGGCCTGGGGCCTGCAGTCACATTCCTGTTCACGGGACCCGCAATCAACCTACTCGCCATCACATATACTGGAAGCTTAATCGGATGGGACATCGCGGCTGCGAGGAGCGTTATGGCGATAGCATTCGGCATCGTGATTGGACTGTTGATGGGATTCATCTTCAGCAAGATACCGACCACAGCAGCAGCCTTCAACAACAGTTCACCGAGTCCTTGCGCCCTTAGCGCGGCCGCAGATTCGCCTGAAGAGAAGGCACAGCGCCTGACTTTGAAGGAGAGGATGCATCGTAGCCGCTCTCTAGTGTTGCTCGTTCTTTTGATAGGTGTCCTGCTCTCGGGAACTTTTCCAGCACCACTTGAGTTCAGAATCCCCGCTCTCACTGCATTCATACTGCTCTCCGTGGCTTGGGCGTTGAAGGCGAACTCTCGCGAGGAGAACGGAGCCTGGATGAGCGAGACATACTTCTTCATCAAGATGATTGTGCCTCTCCTTCTCATTGGCGTGTTCGTCGCCGGGATTGCCTCTGAAGTCATCCCGTCTGATCTGGTCGCTGAGCACCTGGGAAACGACACTCTCTCAGCAAACTCAATCGCAGTAGCATTCGGCATCTTCATGTACTTTCCAACGCTGGTCGAGGTCCCCGTGGCAAGGATGTTCCTCGACCTCGGGATGGCCAAAGGCCCTCTCCTCGCATATCTGCTCGCCGATCCTGAACTATCGTTCCAGAGCGTACTCGTCACGAGGAAGGTTATGGGGTCGAAAAAGGTCGCGGTCTATGTCGGTCTCGTGGCCGTGTTCTGTGTTGCCGCGGGAATGATATTCGGTATGCTCGTGAGGTGAGAAACTGCCAGGCGAATGCTGTCCAGGGAAATCGGTCTCAAAACGGCTCACAATCGGCGGCATACAGGTCGGCATCTCAGAGTACGAAGCGATCATGCAGAAGGCTCTGGAGCTTGAGAACGCCCCGGACGATGAAATCAAACGCCTTCTGTTGAAGGAACTCAAGATATTCAACTACGTCCCTGCCTCGGCAGAACAGGACTATCTGAACGCCATGTGGCAGGGATACAAGAACATAAGGAATGAGAGAAAGGCAAGGAAACAGGAGGAGGTGAAGAGATGAAGATTGAGGTGTTTGGGACGGGATGCCCGAAGTGCAACATGCTCGAGGTCAATGCCACGAAGGCACTGAGAAACCTCGGTGTGCAGGCAGAAGTCGTGAAGGTCACTGATATCGAGCAGATAGTGGACAGAGGCCTAATGTCGACCCCGGCGCTGGCGATTGACGGCGAAGTGGTTGTCGCTGGCCGAGTGGCCTCTGTGGGCGAGTTGACAGAATTGATTTCCTCGAGGAGAGAAAGAGCCTGAGCCACGGCGTCTACGACGGTATTCCCAGGGAGGGAATATCGGACACTATGCGATGATCAAGCATGCATTGGAGGTCTATTCAGACATACTCCGCAAAGAACTGAAGCAATACGAGATCAAGGTGAGAGTGATAGAACCTTCGTAATTCAGAACACCAATCATCTTGAAGGCGATTCCAGTGGCCGTCGAGAGAACAAGACATCACAGACCGGTTCTGGACGGAAGGGAGACACGGAGAATCGTCAAAGACCCCAGCGATTACGCGAAGTCTATGGAGCAGGACGGGCCGCCAACCCGAGCTGCGCTGGCAGTAATCGATGCTCAGTCTGAACATAAAAACTATGCATTGGATTGAAATATGCGAGGGCCCGGATATTGACCCGGAATTT
>CP070736.1:1354499-1357891 GCA_020347645.1 Methanobacteriota archaeon
CTGATTTCGAAATCCCCCAGCTTCTGATTGTAGAAGTAGTGACCTGTTATGTCCGATGGCAGAAGATCCTGCGCGAACTGAATTCTCTTGAACAGCAGTCCTGAGGCGTCGGTGAGCGCTCTGGAAAGAGTCGTTTTCGCCACTCCAGGAACGCCCTGCAACAGCATGTGGCCTTCGATGAGGAGACATGTCATGAAATCGTCCACCTGCTCCTCGTAGCCGACCACGGTCTCGCCTATCTCGCCTTTCAGCCTTCCGAGCATCTCCTCAGCATATTGCGGTGACGCGGGCTCTTCTTCCATGATCCTCACAGTTCCATCGACCACGGGGGGTCCGTCGGGTCGGCTATGAAAATCCCTTTCTCGTTCATGAATGTATCCCAAACGCGACGCGTGACACATCCAGCTCCTGCAGTCGACATACCTTCGCCCGAACCATCCCGAACAGCATAGCTTGCGGCCAGGTGTTCATCTGTCTTGAGGGGTTTCGACTTCCTCTACCAGTTGCTTCCCCGCCGAAACGCTATCCACCGAATGGATCACCGCACCGCAGTCCGAAATCGTCTCCTCGATACTCTCGAAATCTATTGAGAGACCCTCGATAGTGATTTTGACGCTCTCAGTCTCCCTGTCGACCTCCTCGAGTGTACAGTTTACGCCCGAAACGCCCTTCAAAACACTTATCCGACGGGACATCTCGATGATGGTTGGGTGATGGGGTTTTAACACGTCGAGCACAAGTCTCTTGATCTCCGTCAATTGCACATTCCCTACCGGACTTTTGGTACTACGTAGTCTTTGTATTTAGTTCTTTTCTGGACTAGCCCCGTGCGGAGGCCCGCGCTGAGCCAAGATTCTTGTGCTGGGCTCGGCAAGTTTAATATGATAACCGGCCATGCGAATGAGCGTGGTAAGGAGCTCTATTCCTCCGGAGGAAGTGAAAGTCCTCGACATCAACGCGCGTCATCTGGGCATACGCACTGTCACGCTGATGGAGAACGCCGGGGCCGCTGTGGCAAAGAACGTCCTGGAGGGGTATCCGAGAGCAGCCAGTGTTGCCGTTCTCTGCGGACGAGGCAACAACGGCGGTGACGGTTTCGTCGCAGCTAGACACCTCTCACGAGACAGAGAAGTCACGGTATTCCCGCTCGAGGAGCCGTCAGACTCCATGACTGACCTAGCGAAGGTCAATTATGACAAGGTCAGAGGATTCGCGAAGGGCATTGACGCATTCATAGCCAGGGAGTACGACGTCACAGTGGACGCGATGCTGGGCGTCGGCCTTGTGGGGAAGCCCAGAGGACCTTATGCGAAGACCATTAAGGACCTCAACAGAAGCAGAAAGCCTGTTGTCAGCGTCGATGTACCCTCAGGATGGCCGTCGGACCTTAGGGTACGCGCCGATGTCACCGTGACATTCCACGCTCCGAAGAAGGGCATGAACAGGAAGAACTCCGGAAGGATGATAGTCGCCGACATAGGCATACCGGAGGAGGCCGAAACGCATTGCGGCCCGGGAGATTTTTCGCTCCTTCCTAGAAGGAAGCCGAACGCACGGAAAGGTGATGCTGGCAAGGTTCTTGTGATAGGAGGGGGGCCGTACACGGGCGCGCCCGCATTCACAGGTATGGCCGCGATGAGGGGCGGAGCTGACCTTGTCTTCGTCGCGACGCCTGAGTCGGCAGCTCTCCCGGTGGCAGTATACTCGCCCAACCTTATCGTCCGACCGCTCGAGGGGGAGATGCTTCTAAGAGACCACGTCTCCGAGCTGCTTTCGCTCTCCAGAGGAGCGGACGTAGTCGCCATAGGACCTGGACTCGGTTCGGCACCCGAGACGATAGCTGGCATTGGACTCTTCATACAGAGATGTGCAAAACCTATGGTTATTGACGCGGATGCCATACGAGCGTGCGGATCGCGACCACAGATACTCCGGAAGAAATCGACGGTAATCACGCCCCACGCCAGTGAGTTCAAGAAGCTGACGGGAAAGGCGTTGGGCACTGACGATCCTGTCAAGAGGGGCGATACCGTCAAAGAAGGTGCGGCCAAGCTGCAATCCACTATACTCCTCAAGGGACCGGTCGACGTTATCAGCGACGGATCCTACGTGAAGCTTAACGAAACGGGCAACAATGCTCTGGCAGTCGGCGGCACGGGCGATGTGCTCACTGGGTTGGTCGCAAGCCTGATCGCCCAAGGGGCCAAACCGTTCCATGCGGCGAGGATGGGGGCGTTCGCGATGGGACTGGCCGGAGACCTATCATTCGAGGAGAAGAGCTACGGCCTCTTGGCCACGGACGTGATAGAGAAGATACCGATCGTGCTTCGGAGATACGAGCTGGACAGCCTTGAATGAAGGACTTTCAAATAGGATAGGCGTGGTAGCAGACATACATTCCAACATACACGCTCTGAGGGCCGTTTTCGAGGCGCTGGACACGCTGGGCGTCGATGACATCGTTTGCGCGGGTGATGTCGTCGGCTACGGCGCTCATCCAGATGCGTGCTGTGCTGATATTCGTCGGCGCTATGTTCGCTCGGTCGCAGGGAACCATGACCGCGCGGCGCTGACAAAGGACATATCGATGCTCAATCCGTACGCCGCCGCTGCCGCGATATGGACCCACGATAACCTCGACGAAGATTCGCGGGAGTTCCTGACGTCCCTTCCGACGAGACTCGATATCGATATCGGAAACGAGGTGAAAGCAGCCGTGTTCCATGGCTCCGATAGGGATCCGGACGAATACGTATATGAGCAGGCCGTCGACGGAACCATCTTGGAAAGATGTCCTCGCGAGTTCGTCGTCTTCGGCCACACACACGTCCCTTTCGCTGTCGCCCTGCCCTCTGGCAAGGTCATCAACCCTGGATCTGTAGGTCAACCCCGCGATGGTGATCCACGGGCTAGCTTCGCGATCCTTTCGAGCGAACCCATTAGATGTGAGATCCACAGAGTCGAATATGACATTGGCGAGGCATCAGAGGCTATCCTCAAGGCCGGCCTTCCCGCAGTACTCGCGCAGAGGTTGTCTATCGGCAGATGATGGGACAGGTTTTTATCACCCCGCGGACCGTACTCGTCGTGTGAACTTGATACCGATACCCGACACGCCCGCGTTGCTCATCGAGGAACGCAGGAAGTGGGCATGCATCGCCGACCTGCACATTGGCATAGAGACGGCGCTTAGAGCAGCCGGGTTCAACATACCGAGCCAGCTTTCCAAGATGTCCCGCGATATCGAATCCCTAGCAGGCCACGCCGACAGGCTGTTGATCCTGGGTGACGTCAAACACAGGATCACACATGCGACTCAGAGGGAAGATCAGGAGGTCCGTTCAATCATGCAGAGCATCATGAGGGCGTTCCAGGCAGTGGTCATCACTCCG
>CP070736.1:1357991-1361359 GCA_020347645.1 Methanobacteriota archaeon
CTCGTGATTGCTCGAAGCAGGCTCGTTGAAAGGACCGCATCGCACGACGACAGGGAGCTTGTTGAGATTACCAGCCACATCGATAGGCTCATCTCAGAGATTCAGGAGAAGGTTCTCGGCATAAGGATGATCCAATTGGAAACAGTCATGGCCCGTTTTCCACGCATGGTGAGGGACATAGCAAAGAGCCAGAATAAAGACGTAGAGTTCACGGTCGATGGGGGCAACATCGAACTCGACAGAACGGTCATCGACAGAATCAACGACCCGATAATGCATGTTCTGCGCAACTGCGTAGACCACGGCATCGAGTCGAAAGGGGAGAGGAAGAAGGCGAGCAAGAGGACGCGCGGGCACATACGCGTTGTGGCCTCGAAGCAGCAGGACCATGTTCTCATCGAGATATCCGATGACGGGCGGGGTATAGACTACAATGCAATACGAGAAAAAGCGGTCGAGAGAGGAGTGATGACGCGGGAAGAGGCGGACTCAGCATTGGCAAGAGAGCTTCTAGAACTGCTGTTTCAGCCTGGATTTACCACCAAACTAGAGGTATCGCAGACATCCGGACGAGGAGTCGGACTAGATGTTGTTCGAAAGAGCGTCGAGAACCTTGGCGGATCCGTTATGATAAGTTCTTCACTTGGAGGTGGGACTACATTCTCTTTGTGGCTGCCCTTCACACTGGCGATAATCGACGCGATGTTGGTTTCGATTGCGGATCAGACATATGCTGTGCCCATGGGCATGATATCCGAATCACACAGGTTCGGCTCCTTCGAGGTGAAGACTATACGTACCCGCGAAGTTGTCCAGCTCAGGGGAGAGGTCATCCCGTTGATAAGAATGCGGACCTTTTTCGGCATCCCGGAACATGATGACAGCTCGGAGATAAGTGTCCTTATCGTTCAGAGTCGGGAGCGCAGGGCCGCATTGGCAGTGGATGATTTGAAGTCTCATCAACAGATAGTCGTGAAATCCCTGGACAATCACCTTCGAAAGGTAAGAGGGATATCCGGAGGGACCATCCTCGGGAACGGGAGAATAGCGCTCATACTCGACGTGGACTCTATCTTGGAGGCGTGACACATGCAGGAAGAAGATGCCGGAAAAGCGCTTGAAATAATAAGTGAATTCGCGAATGTAGGTGCCGGCAATGCGGCCACTGCACTTGCCTCGCTGCTGGACATTGAGCTCGTAAACGAGGTCACGTCCTGCAAACTCCTGCCTATCGCAGATATGGGAGAGTGGTTGGGAGGCAATGAGCAAGTGGTTGCAGGCATGTACACCCAGCTATGCGGAGACCTTCGCAGCGGTGTTCTCGTCATTTTCCCAGAGGCATCAGCGAACACGCTGGTCCGACATATGTCGCAGGAAGAGGCGGATCTCTCCAACCTATCAAAGCTGCAGATGTCCGCTTTATGCGAGGCTGGAAACATATGCCTGTGCTGGTATCTTGTGGCAGTGTCCAAGATGATAGACACAGACCTCGTACCAGCTCCCCCGGGCGCTGCCGTGGATCTGCTGGGCGCGGTCCTGGACATCCCGCTGGCAACTCTGGGCACCAGCGTCGATAGAGTCATTGCCGTCCATACAATCTTCCGAGGAGTCGACAGAATCTTTGAAGGATACTTTCTGCTCCTGCCTGAGGGCGAGACTCTCGATGTGATAATGAAGAAAGTCGGAGATATTCCCAAATGAACGACGCGAAACTGGTAGGCATAGCACAATTCGCCGTCGCAAGAGCTCCAGAGCGGCTGTGCTGCCTGGGTCTCGGATCATGTGTAGCCATCTTCCTTCACGATCCCATCGCCAAGATTGGAGGGGTTGCGCATATTCTGCTTCCAAAAGCGCCGAAAGGTCACAACTCGCCCGACGCGAAATACGCAGACATAGGCATCCGTCGCCTGCTCGACAAGGTCGTGGCAGAAGGAGCGGATAGGAAGAGATTATGCGCAAAGCTCATCGGAGGAGCGCAGATGTTCTCCGATCTAGACCTAGAACTCTCCGACATCGGTAAGGAGAATGTTCTCCAGTCAAGAAAGACGCTCAAGGAACTGGGAGTGCCAATCGTAGCGGAGCAGGTCGAAGGCAACAGAGGCATATCAGCTTACTACTCAATGGAGGACGGAGCCGTTACGATAAGGACTGCGTTCTCCAACGACCGCAAGATCTAATGGGCACGCGTGCTACCTGGAGAATTCACGGAACAGAGTACACCATGCCCGTCCAGCCTTGACGTCCTTCATGTAGTCTTCGCAAACGAATCTGAAAGGACAAGTGGATGTGCATTCTACAGTCGGTCCGTTCGATGCTGCTCGATCATTGGACGCCACAGGCGTCTGGCCAGAGGGGTCGTCGACCACAAATGCTTCGTCTGCCGGTTGACCTCCTATAAGAGGCAGTCCTAGATGCTCAGACGCTAATGCTTCAGTCATTTCGACCGTGCATTCTATGTTCCTGACATGAGCTCCGATAACGCTCACCCCCATATCCGATAGCAGTCTCGAATGGTTCGCTCTGACCTTCACGGCCCTCCCCAGTTTCGAGGATGCTACCAAGGAATTTCTGAGAGACATTCCGGAGACCTCATCCGCGATTATGTTTCTGACAGCGCTCAGCACTCGTCTCTTGAGAATGGTAGCACTGCCGCAGGTTCGACTGTTTCTCTCTTCTTTTACAGTAAAATCGACGCTTGCCGCAGCCTTCTTGGGCGAAGTAATCCTGAATACGACTTCCCCCTCCACACGGACACGCTGATAGTCAGAGGTCCATGCACTCATGGAGAATCTTGTGTCTACTGACCGGGTCGGTACGCTGACGACCTTTGTAAAGCATGGCACGTATAGGAAATCCAGTCCCATTCCCTGCATTACAAGCTTCCCTCGAACGTACCTCATCACATGATCCGAAGGAGCTCCGCTGTGATGCCTCAGAAACACGATATCACCTCGCGGAACAAGTCGGAGCGTGCGCAAATGTTGGCAATCGGATTCACTGCACTCATTGAGATTCGCACTTCTTCCCCTCCCCTTTCAGTGGCGATTCGATGGTTTTGCCCGTCTCACAGACTATGTGGCCTATGATAGGCGTCAGTAGCATCGGAATGGGCTGTCTCGTCACTTAATCTTGTCGGAATTTTTGGCCAAAAGCCTGTCAAATTCAAGCGAGACCTCCGGAAATCATAGAGAATCGTCCGGAGAAGGATTGATGTGTAGGTGGAGAGACGAGTTCGGAAAGACCAAATCGAAAAGCGCAAGATGGTTGGACTTCACACCTCGAGAGGACTGCAAGCCCACCTTCCAGACAAGGAGGATCCACGAAAGGAAGGTGGACGGAGAGCCACGTCCCTTCAGACTATTCTCGGA
>CP070736.1:1361459-1364639 GCA_020347645.1 Methanobacteriota archaeon
GACATACTACTGCCGGGCGCGATCGAGAGACCCGGCAATGCAGCTGAAGAAGACGACAGCGGGAAGCGATGAGCTAACGACTCTTCAAGCGCTCGCGCAACAATGAGTTTGAGAGGCCGGCCTTCGCATGAGGCTGGCCCCACGGATCGGTTGGAACCCTGGACCCGCAATCGCTCACTTGGGAAACTTCACATCCAAGCGAACGCCTTCTCGCGCCCCCAGCTTGTCGAGGTCTGCCTTGTTCACCTGGATCTCGTGCGGATCCAGTTCTGGACGGGCTTCGACCTGCATCTTGGCTTCACGATCTTTGTGTCGAACCGTCACATGCCCTCCGGATCTCGCGCCATACTCCTTCAAGAGCTGTTCGTTGATGCGGACGACTCCGTTCCTGGCCTCAGAAGACGACCGTATCTTTAGCAGTTTGGTCGACTGATACGCGCCTGACAGTGCACTGCTCTCCCGTCTGAGCTCCTCAGTGACCTTCCGCCTCAGCTCTTCGGACGAGACTTCGTCCTTTGGCTCTATGCGCTTCGAGATCCTACCGGCGACCTCGGGGGACGCTCCTGCGCGCCTGATCGACTCCTCGAGTTTGCGTCTATCGAACTCTTCGAGCTTGCCGGAGCGCTTTCTCACCTTCGCCATTTCCTCACCCCTGCAAAACATAGCAACTGCAATGGCATAGAGTTTTCGGCGAAAGCCAGTCATTAGATTTCACGGTTGCCGATAGTAAAACGTATGATAAGGAATGGGTCTCAATCGTAAGACGCTGTCAGCGAACCACAAGCGCCCAAAGCCGTCCGAAGTGGAAAACGCTTTTAGGAGCATGGGAGAATACTACGTCAACGCCGGAACGACCGGTCGGGGGGTTCTACAGGTTTAGGGGGAGCTGGAAATGATAATCACTGGCGGCGCGAGTAGGGGGATACTGTCGGTTTTCGCATTGATCTTAGCTATTGCATTGACTTCATCGCCGCTTGGTGGTGCTGCAACATCCGAACCCAAGGATGAGCCAACGACATTGAGAATCGGTTTCCTTGAGACTGTGGACAGCATGAACCCTTTCGTCGGACTCACAGATGCCGCCAAAGTGTTCCATGGTCTGGTATATGACTGCCTTCAGGCCGTCGATGGAGATCTCGAGCCCACGCCCAACCTCGCGGAATCCTGGGAGGTCGACGAGGAGTACGAGCCTCTCGGCTCGGCCTGGATCATGGACATAGCTCAGGGCGTCCAATGGCACGACGGCGGACGGTTCACCGCCGATGACGTGGTCTTCACAGTGAATCTGGTTGCGACGAACTTGACCGTTCTCTGGACATCGCAGCCATACGCGTACTTCATCAACTATGCGGAGAAGGTCGATGAGGATACCGTCCGAATCCACTTCTTCGACCGGGAGACAGGCACCCCGATGCCTGCCGCCTACGCCGATATGATGTGCATGCCGATACTGCCGGAGCACATGCTCGCTGACATGAGCGGGGCGGAGATTGGATTCAACTGGGAAGGCATATTCGCTGACTCGAGCCCGCCGTTGGTGGGAACGGGCATGTTCATGGCCACCGATGACATCTACCAGGAGTATCTGGATGGCACGAAGCTCACTCTGGTCAGGAACTCGAACTACCACAAGAACGCTGATGACGGGTCGCCTTTCGTGTCCTTTGACGCGCTCGAGCTGAGTTTCCACGAAAGCAACACGGAGATGATGCGGGAACTTGAGAACGGAACTCTCGATCTGGCGCTGTTTGATGCTCACGGATTCTCAGACATCAAAGCGAGGATCGAAGCCAATGAGACTGGGACCATCTGCTGCTACAGCGGACCGACGTGCGCTCAGAGGACCAAGATGCTCGATATCGACCTAAGGCGGATCGGCCTCAACCCCGCACGACTCGACCCTGTCGTGCGTCAGGCGATCGCGATGGCGCTGGACAAGACCGCGATCATATCGGACCCCGACGTCTACGGCGGTCTGGCCGACGAAGGGAGCACGATCATTCCGCCCGTGAACTCTAAGTGGCACTGCGAGCTCGCCGCGGATGATCTGGTTGACTACGACGTCCAAGCGGCCAACGACCTGCTGGAATCGAACGGATACAGGTACACGCCGACTTCGCCCGATGTCAGGGTCGCCACTGCGGACAGCTGGGCGGTCCAGCAGGAGCTCGTCCCAGAGGGCTTCCCGCTCCGGTTTCAGCTCACATGCTTCCAGACATCACCTGAGGACGTGCCCATTGCCAGGATCGTTGTGGACGCTGGCGAAGACATCGGAGTCAAGTTCCAATATACCGTAAACACCCAGGTCTACCCACTCTGGGGAGCGTATGTCTACTGCCCGGTATGGGAGTATTACGAGATGACCCTGTGGTCATGGACCTCGCACATAGACCCTGCATACCAGCTGTTCCGCCAGTTCTCTCAGAGCGGGTGGGTGTGGAACGATAACTACTACAGCAGCCCCGCATACGACGACAACTTTACGAAGTCGATTTCAGCCCTCGATGAGGATGAGCGACGGGGCTACGTGCACGCCTGCCAGAGGATCCAGTATCAGGATTCGGTCTATCTGACACTGGCATATGTGCACGACGCATTCGCCTGGAGGACGGACGGATTCCGCGGATGGAGCGATTGCTCAATGGAGCCTGGAGCGAGCATGAGCAACATCTGGGGGGCGAACCCATTGATCTCCGCACTCGAGCCTGTTGGGGACGATGCGATAGACGACGCCTTCCTGCTCGTCTTGGTGGTATTGGCGGTCGCCGCAGTGGCGGTTGTAGCGTACATCGGTCTGAAGAGGAGGACGGATGGCATCTCGTAGCGTAGCATGCGCCTATGACTCCGACCCACGTCCCAATCAGAAACCGGTGCTGCCAGCTGTGAATCGTTCAAGCCGTTGGCACATTGACCGCACAGCAGCGTACACCCGAACGATTAATGTACGGAATTGCACGTTTCGAGCATGATGTTTCCCAAGCGCGTGGCGTCTCTGCAGTTCTCCGGAATAAGGAGGCTGTTTGAATCCGCTCCAGCGGACGCGATAAACCTAGGCCTTGGAGAGCCGGACATCCAACCTCCAAAGGAGATGATAGAAGCCTTCAAGACCGCGCTGGACAACGGGATGAACAAGTACGGTCCAAGCGCGGGCATAATGGATCTGAGAAGGGCTATTGCAGA
>CP070736.1:1364739-1367900 GCA_020347645.1 Methanobacteriota archaeon
CTCCCTGGGACCTGAATCACGTCTACGATTGCCGCCTCCATACGTGCCATAACTCATTGTCTTTTCTCCTTTATTGCGAAAGCGTCTATCGCGCTCACCGCAAATACGTCTAACCTAATTCGACTACTAGTAATGATGTATGCAACTCAAGAATCAGGAGGACTGACGTCTCACACGCCATCGAATGAGCTTCGAGGACAAGTCGAAATCGAGAGTATGGCCGTTTCCCGGCAAAGGGATTGTCGCGTCGTGGTGTAGACTCTCCAATGCGTCCTCCCATTGGCCTATTCTCTGCGGGCATTCCTTCTTCCGATTATAAGGAACATTCATCTGCAATGTGTATGTTTCTGGCTGGAGGATGTCACATTGAACGAAGAGAGCATTGACTTTCTCAAGAGACTCTGCAACTGTTTCGGTCCTTCCGGGTTCGAGAAGGAGTCGGCCAGAATGGTGAGGGATTACGTGAATAATCACTCAGACGACATGTTCACCGACAACCTGGGCTCTCTGATGTTCACCAAGAACGGGCGAACCACCAGACCGATTGTGATGATTCCCGCTCACATTGACGAAATTGGCTTCATCGTGTCCTCTGTGAACGAGCTTGGGTATCTCACTTTCCATCCGTTGGGAGATTGGAACCACCAGGTCCTGCTAGGGCAGCGTGTGAAGGTGCGGACTTCTAGGGACATGATTTCTGGAATTATAGCGGCTAAGCCGCCCCATCTGCTTCCGATCGAGGAACAGACGAAGGTGGTTCCGCAGAGCAAGATGTTCATAGATGTTGGCGCCTCGAACCTAGACGAGGTAGCTGCGTTGGGAATAAGGGTCGGTGACCCGGTCGTTCCTGATTCTTCGTTTTCCACATTCCGCAAGCAGGTGTTCACCGAAGGCAAGAGGCGAGGCTATGATGTCGTCGCCATCGGCAAGGCGTTCGATAACCGATCAGGGGTATTCGTCGCTGCGGAGGTCATCAGGATATTGAAGGAATCGAAGATGAGCCACCCGAACACTATCGTGGGAGCGGCGACGACCCAGGAAGAGGTGGGGCTGAGAGGAGCGAGGACCACTGCACATATCGTAAAACCAGATGTGTGTCTCACAGTCGATTGTGACATTGCAGGCGACGTCCCCGGCATCGATGCGAAGGACGCTCCATCGAAGATGGGACTCGGCCCTTCGATAACCGTCTACGACTCATCGATGATACCGAACCAGGGATTGCTGGAACTCGTTCTCAGGGTCGCTGACCAGGTAGGTATATCGTATCAGCTTTCCCTTACGAGTGGGGATGGCGGAGAGACTGATGCGGGGATCGTGCATATGTCCAATGCCGGCTGCCCAACGATCGTGATAGGCGTGCCGGTCAGACACATCCATGCTCATGCCGGCATGATGAGTTTGATGGATGTGGAGAACACGATCAAGCTTCTCATCGAAGTAATCAAGAAATTAGACCAGAAGACTGTCGAAGGTTTCTCGGCAATCTGATCAAAGCCATTTCTTTGGCAGCAATATTGAAGATGTCGGCCTTTTAGGACAATGACCTGCTTTTTATCGGCCAAGAGTCTGAGCACTGGCGTGTACATCTGCTGTATCTATTATGTTGAACCTCGATTCGTCAATTCGTTAGTGAAAGATATTCATTCCTCACGTCATCCATGTGTAAATGAGAGGTAGGGGAAGGACGAAAGACTAATTACCGTTGTGGGTGATATCGGGAGTCAGTAGCCCTTTAGCTAGGGGGAGGGGACCACATGTACAACCGCGCAATTCAGGCCGTCCTATTCATTCTGGCGGTCACAATTATGGTAGTGCCGTTCCCGTGCCAGAACGCTAGTTCTGCTGGGAATGAGAAGGATACGACGACCTACAACCTGTATTTCGGGGACCTGCACACGCATACATCCTACTCTGACGGAACGGGCACGCCTTGGGAAGCATATGAAGCAGCCATCGATGCAGGAGCGGATTTCATGGCTGTAACTGACCACGTGCCTGTGTGGAACGCTTACTATGCATGGACCGCCACAGAGGAGGAATGGGCCGATACCTTATCAGCGGCGGACCACTACACCTCCAACAGCTTCGTGGCGATGGCCGGATACGAGGCTTGGCTGCTCGCTGGCATAGGAGAGATCAATGTGTTCAACTCGCGCGATCTCCCGCCGGGACCACTGCTCAATCGTTTGGAACGACTTCCAGTGTTCTACGACTGGCTTGTACAGCAGGGCGCGGTCGGCCAGTTCAATCATCCCGTCTATTACAGCGACAACTTCCTAAACTACAGCTATTACAATGAGTTTCGCGACCAAGGTATGGGAGTCCTCGAGAACCTTAGGAATGCGGATTACGAATCGAGCTACATCATGGCGCTTGACACAGGTTGGCACATTATGCCAGCTGCCAATTCAGACACACACAACGCGAATTGGATCTCAGGTTCAGAAGTCAGGACCGTGCTGCTCGCTCCCAGCTTGACCCCCGAGAATCTGTATGACGCAATGAAAGCCAACCGGGGTTATGCTACACAGGACAAGAATCTGCAAGTCCATTATACGCTGAACGGGGCCATCATGGGATCCGTCCTGTCGCCAACGGGCACTTACGAAGTCTCGGTTCAGTTATCTGATCCCGACGGCGCTGAGGACGCTATAAAGCTGGTCGAGATAGTATCTGATGGCGGGGAGGTTGTAGCCAGCCTGAATGTCAACAGCACAACGGTTGAATACACCACCACACTGACATCGGACAGCGCCCACTACTTCTATGTGAGAGTGACCACGGCATCGGATCGCTCCGGAGAGGAGGGCGTTACTGCTTGGACTGCTCCCGTGTGGACAGGTAACTGAGCACGCTGAAGGCAAGGGCTCAATTCGGTGCCCGAAGGCCAATGGTCGTCCGGTTCTAGTGTGCGGAAGGACGAAGTATACCCGAGGTGCGCCAATTCGAACTTATTGAATCCGTCCCCGCCCCGATATGGTTCGCTGTCGTTGTTCGGGATTTTTGAACGCGTTTGAGGAAGCCTCTCAGATCTGAACAAGCTCCTTTCCCAGGGTGGTCAACGATTCGCTCCCTCCTTTGGTCACAAGAATATCGTCTTCGATTCTTATGCCGAACTCGCCCGGGATGTTTATTGTGGGCTCCATGGTCATGACTAT
>CP070736.1:1368000-1371084 GCA_020347645.1 Methanobacteriota archaeon
GTACGGCATAATGTACGTCGACGAGGACGGCAACAAGAAGGGTTGCGTCATATGTCACTCGTCGATCGGCTCCATCGAGCGTTGGATGTACGCGCTGCTTGAGGAGGCGCTCAAGAAGGACAAGCCGAGCTTTCCGTTCTGGCTCTCACCTACGCAGGTTCGGCTGATCCCAGTCGGTGAAGAGTTTCTGAAGGACTGCAGGTCCATCGCCGATGCGCTTGCCGTCAGGGTCGACATAGACGATACCGATGATTCTGTGGGCAAGAAGATCAGGAACGCCGAGCGGGAGTGGGTGAACATGATCGTGGTCTTCGGCGACAAGGAGAGGACCTCTGGAAAGCTGCCAGTGCGCCTCCGTTCAGGTGAGATGAAGATCATGACTCTCGAGCAACTTGTGGAAGAGACGGACAGGCTTTCGTCTGGCTATCCCAGGGCGAGTCTGCCGTTGCCTATGCTATTGTCGAAACGCCCAGTGTTTCGAGGGTAATCACCTACCTGTTGTCACTGTCGCCCCATATGAACTTGTGCAGCTGCGGTAGAACCCTTACTTCAATTCCGTCCTTCAGCACTTTCTCGGCGAGGTCCTTCAGGTCTTTTCCTCCAACGGGGGTGAAAACCACTGCGCACGAGGGACGGTGCTCCGTAACCACTTTCTTGGCGAACTCGTAATCTCGTTTGTCGGAGATCACGAACTTGAGCTGGTCGGTCGGTCCGAGCAGCTCGATGTTTTCGAACATCATCCTGGACGATTCTCCTGATGAAGGGCACTTCATGTCCATGCTGATGGAGAGGTTCGCGTCGCAGGGCATTTCCTCCAGCGTGATTGCGCCACTCGTCTCGACGACGACCAAGTGGCGCTTGCCAAGAAGTCTGTCTATGAGCCTGTAGGAGTCTTTCTGTGCAAGTGGCTCACCGCCAGTCAAACAGACGGTCCCCACCCCGTACTCCTCCACCCGTGAGATGATGTCTTCGAGGGGCATCTCCTCCCCTTTGTCGAACGCTTGGGGCGTGTCGCAATATGTGCACCTGAGAGGGCATCCTGAAGTCCGTATGAACACAGTAGGTGCTCCAATGGTGATTCCCTCTCCCTGTATTGACAAGAATATCGAGTAGATCTTCATCAGCGGTTTCCTCCCTCGTATGGGAGCGGATCTTCCTCCCCCGCCTCCTCGAAGCCACGCAGTCTAAGGCGGCATGAGTCGCACTTGCCGCAAGCCCTGTCTCCCCCCATATAGCAACTCCATGTGAGATGGATAGGTACGGACAATCGAACCGCCTCTCGGACTATATCTGCCTTGGTCATGTTCAACAGTGGTGCCTCTACGCGCACAGGTCTGCCGGACACACCCCTCTTGGTGCCGACAGCCAGAGTCTTCTGGAAGGCGTTTATGCAATCAGGTGTGCAGTCGGGATAGCCGCTGTAGTCGATCGCGTTTGCCGCAATCACCGCCTCGTCAGCTCCGAGACCCTCCGCGATCGCAGAGGCGACGCTCAGGAACACTATGTTGCGTCCAGGGACGTATGTATCGGGTATACCTCCAACTCCATCTCTGTCATTCCCATCCGTCGGGATCGTCATAGTGGCGTTCGTAAGCGAGCTGCGCAGGTGTCTCCCGATATCCAATTCGATAATGATATGGCTTCTCACGCCGTAATGCCTAGCGACCCTACTGGCGCTTTCTAGCTCTTTCCTGTGTCGTTGCCCGTAGTCGAAAGTCAGCGCTATCGCCTCGTTACCCTTTTCGACCACGGTTGCGAGGGCGGTGGAAGAGTCTAGTCCTCCGGAGAGAAGAACAACTGAGAGTACCATTTCGAGCACTACCGTCACTTGCCGAGCTCCATCCCAGTCCAGGCACCCTGGCCTTCGCCTTCATCGACGCCTATCTCGATTCTGGTCACATTGTCAGGAAAATGCACTTCTTCCGCCACCCTTCCGAGCACGAAGTTCGCCAGCTCCTCCGCCGACGCGACTCCTACATCCAGGAGTGCGCAGTCCTCCGCAGGGAACAGGTATTCCTTCCCCTTGAGACAGTAGTGTACTGAGTCACCCTTGTCATTCACTCCTTCGTCACGTAGCGGTATGAGCACCTTGTGGTCCAGCTCCGCTGCTACCTTGCGCAGAAACTCCTTGACGCTGATGAAGTCCATGATTACACCTTCGCCTCCCACGCTGCCGAAGATAGTCGCGTTAATCGCATAGTCATGTCCATGCAGCCGTCCACACTTGTAGTGGCCTGGTATTATGTGGGTCGCGGAGAAGGTGATCTTCGAGCTCCAACCGTCGATTTCCAGCCTCATCGGTTCAAGGTAGCTCAGGCGCCCATATTAAACCTTTCAGGCATCGCGCTCCGCACCACAACCCACCTCGGCAAGGCCCGCGGCGAGGATGACAGATTCCACGAAGTCCGTCTTCGCCCTGGATGTATCGACGAGCACGGCCGGGAGGTTCACCACTGGGGCCCCGAACGCTCTGCCCGAACCCAGAAAGTGGAGCGTCCTGAACATGAGATTGCCCGCCACGCCATCAGGGGCAACGACAAAGTCGCTCTCCTTGACCGCCTTCTCTACCAGTATGTGATAGTGCTTCGCCTCGAACCCCTCATCGGTGAGCTCGTCTGCTATGTCGCGTCCGTCCTGGAGGCTCCTGCTTATCTTTTCCCCCCTCAATGCGTCCTCTGGACGTCCGCCCGAAAGGACTCCTATGGTCGGGTGCCAGCCAGCGGAGCGGAAATATGCGATGGTCGTCCTCACGAGGTCTAGGCGCTCGCTCTTAGTCCGCCCTTCGTCTATACCTACTGGGGCCAGCATGAACGTCTTGTCCTCCGACGACGCCAGCAACGCAGTTCTCATGACGATATCGATGGAGAAATCTGATTTGACCGATTCTATCATTTCCGAGGAACTCAGCATTCCCCTCACCCCACCGTCCAATCTATTGCGACTGAGCTCAGACGATAGGTCCGAAGGGTCATCGAACCCCGAGAGTTCGACACTGCAGCCTCTGTCTCCCAGGAGGGCGACCGTCCTTTCCAGCGCCTCGCCCCATATGCCTATGCCTATTCGGGCTGAGCTCCTGCATCCAAT
>CP070736.1:1371184-1374231 GCA_020347645.1 Methanobacteriota archaeon
CGTGGCATCTTCATGAACGACTGCTCCGGATGACCTCTTCGCCTAGCGGCCCAATAGGAGGCTCCGATGACGACATACACCAAGGAATTGAAGCCCATCGCATTGTCGTTCCCGATCAGCCCTACGACTTCCTTCATGACTACACCCATGAGGCCGAAGGCGAGAAAACTTGCGATAGCCAGAATCAGAGCCGTTCGAGAGATGCTCGGCCCGGAGCCTGATTGTCTCATAGATAGGGCAACCACGCCGAGTATGATCAGTCCAACCCCCGCGTATTGAACGGCCGTCAAGCGCTCGGCGAGGAGCAGAAATGCCGACACCACGGTCACGCATGGATAGGCGGCGATAATGGTTCCGACCAAGCTTACGTTGGCTCTGGAGAGAGCTTCGAGGAAGAGGATAGTGCCGATGATTCCAAGTGCAGCTCCAATGACAGCGATGAAGAAGGTGTACGCTGTGGGATCGAAATCCTCTCTCAATAGGATATACCACGCGCCCCAAATCGAGCCGCACACCAGTGCGGTGATGAGTACCATGGTAGCAGGACTACTACCTGTCGTTCCAACCTTCTGGAGCACTTGGCCGATGCCGTACGCTAGCATAGTACCTAATGCCAGCACCAACCAGAGTTCAGCCATTGCTCCGCCCCAGCCCATGAACCGGACGCTCTTCCCCCTCTGCCCGATGAGGGGGCAGCGCCTACCTACTACAGCGCGACCTCAGCCAAGTTCGTCCATGAGTATGTTGACGGTTCCACAAGCGTTCCGAGTTTCTGCCAGAACTCAGCATACTTCTTGTCCGCTCCGTAGGCCTTCTCGTACTCCGAATAGGCCACCCAGTTCTCGAACTCCCAAATGTCAACGTACTCGCCGTAGACGCCACCTATGTATCTCGAGTAGAGCTTCCTTGATTTCAGGCCTTCGAACTTCTCAGGATAGCTCCTCATGTACTGAGATATCTCCTTTAATAGTGCAGCGAGTTCGTCTTCTTTCCCAATCCTTGCTCGGTACGTGCCCATATTGACGAATGCCACTCACATGACCTCCCCTCGAACCACCCTCGAGGTGATGTAACAAGCGGCGGTTCCGCTATATCTGCATTTCCAATTCTGAGGTGTGCGCTCCGTCTATCTCACGCCGGTGTCTACCAACATAAATCCAATACACGGAATTAAAATGTGCGAGGGCCCGGATTTGAACCGGGGGACTCCTGCGAGAACAGATCTTGAGTCTGTCGCCTTTGACCGAGCTTGGCTACCCTCGCTTGAGGTTCTGTTAAGCGCATGCAAATATTAAACGTTCCTCAGTCTTATCTGACAAACGTGAGTCTTCAACTTGCCTATGCCCCTTTCGCGCGAGACGATTTGAGGCATGAAATTGCATGTCTATTCAGCTCTTTCGCAATTGCCCCTAACTGCTAACGATGTTACGAACGATAACGCTGCCAAAGGGATGCACTAAAAAGAGTTATATAGAGTGCTAATATTGTATAAACTGACGGGTTTGGGCAAAGCCCGTCAATCTCCATAATGGAGAGGCATCACCAACACACCTCGCCATTTCCTCCAGAATTTCGAACCACCCACAACTTTTTCACAAAAGAGGTGTTCGTCATGCCTCTCCACCCAATTTATTCCATTCATACGAAATACTTGGCTAATTCTCATGTTTGGGTGGTAGCGTCGGAGTAGGAAGGGATGGCTATATGCCTACTGTTGACATCATTCTGTTAGAACCCTGCATCCTGTTCGAGTTACGATTACGGAGTGCTCCGCCTGCGCGACTGCGCCTTTACCAGCTTCGATTAGGATTGGATAACTCATGGCCATGCCGATTCTTACCATCTTCGACAGGAGCGATGAGGCGTCCGGATGCAAATCATCACACCACCTCCCCGCGAAGGGAAACCCGCCAAACGAGGATTGAATCCTCGAGAAAAGAGTGGATATCTCCGGTGGTGCTTTCCGGTCCCGCATGAGTCTGTAGATTCCTCCCCTATGAGCACCCTCAACCTTGCCTCTTCCCGTTGTGGAGAACGGTTCTATGGCCAACACCATGCCTTCCTTGATCGATGAACGATCCCAGTTCTTCACGTTCGGGATGCTCAGCCCAGCATGCAGATTGAATCGCTCCATGCTGTGTCCCGTAAGGTTGTGAATAGGCTTGAAGCCGGAACTCTTTATAACCCTTTCAATCGTCTCGCCCATTGCGGACACTGTCGTTCCAGGAGCGACCATTTCCATGCTCACCTCCAACGCTGATTCCGCAGCCTCTATGAGTGTCGAATGGTTCCTCGTTCCCACCTCAACCGTTGCAGCAGTGTCTCCAGGATAGCCATCTATGTGTGCGCCAATGTCGATTTTGACGACATCGCCTGTGCGGAATTCGATGTCATTCTCCTTAGATGGAGTGTAATGTGCTGCGACTTCGTTTACGCCAATGTTGACCGGGAACGCACATTCCGCGCCGTTCGAACGGATGACTTCTTCTATCGCAATCACCAGCTCAAGCGCGCTGCCCCCAGCTATGACATTCTCCATGGCGAATTCCCGCGCCAGCTTCGCGACTCTTCCCGCGCGGGACAGCTTGTCCAGTGTATCCTCACTCACTGAGGGCGTCCTCAATCTCCTCCTGAGAGATGGCGCCTTTCCTTATCACCTCGACGGTGCCATCGGAAACGTCGACGATGGTTGACGGCTCTGCCTTTGCTGTCTTGCCACAGTCGATGCAGATCTTGACGGTGTCTTTGAGATCCTTCATCGGGAGTTTGGCGTCTATTGGGTCCTCGTGCGAATGCAGATTGGCACTGGTGGATATGATTGGGCCGAATCTGTTTATTAGCTCAATTGCCAGCGGATGGTCTGGAATTCTGATACCAACTTGGTTCGCTCCCGACGTCAGTATGTCGGGGATGCTCGGCTTCTTGGTCAGCAGTATCGTAAGCGCTCCAGGCATGAACGTGCGTATCAGTTTTCGCGCGCTGTCGTTCAACACAGCGACGCTCTCCATCATCTTCTCGTTACTGACTGCAATCGACAACGGCATGTC
>CP070736.1:1374331-1377354 GCA_020347645.1 Methanobacteriota archaeon
TGAGAGGACCGTGGATTATCTCTGGTATGACATGTTCGAGCATGAGCTCGGCCCCTGGTACGAAGACAGATGGGATAACTACGGTAACGAGTACGTGCTAACAACCAGCTACCCATATCTCTACCTGTGGTGCACCGACTCCTGGGATTTCGACTGTGACACATGGATCTACTCAATGATGCGTTTGAACATCACGGGCCGGAACATGACTGAACTCAACATGAATGAGAACCCTGAGTTCATTCCGTGCTTCGGCGATTCGACTGGAGGAGTTGCCAAACTGGACTGGTACATGAATTATTTGACAAGAGAAGAGGCGGAGCCTAGGCTGACCATGGGGGCATACAACATGTATGACGGCTGGTACATAGGATGGAACGGAACGATCACCCTTGATGAGCAGGCAGCGAAGACCGTGTTGGGGATCACCACCACGCAGTTCAACGACTTCGACACATGGTGGACTACGAATTCGAACACAATGACCACAGACTGGGTAGCGTGGTTAATGAACGAAGCGGGCGAGGAGAGGCTCGACATCTGGTCCTCGTATGGATACCCGCTGACATTAGCGAACTTCACGCTCGACGCTGAAAGATCGGGAGATGAGATCGTCGTTAGTTTCGACTCGATCAGCTGGGGCATGGAAATCCTGATGACACGGTGGATGGGGGAGGCCTTCATGCCAACCGAGTGGTACATAGAAGACATGAGTTTCGTCGCCACAATCGGCCCGGAGATGGCAGATCTCGATATCGACATGGCCGCCCAATACGCAGTGTACGCTGAAGTATCACCAGAAGATGACGGGGCTCTTGTCTGGGTATGGGAAGGCTTGATGCAGGACTATCTCCCTTCTGATGCCGATCCTAAGGGTGACCACGTGTCTCTCTTCGATGCGTATGACGGGAAGATATACCCCGTTTGGGGGCCGGGAAATGCCTACTACGGAGAGACTTTGGAGTACGGCTATACGCCCGGTGCCTGGAACCTCTCCGAAGGCGAGACGCTTGTGTTCGAGTGGCCCGCGGGCGATCAGCTGTTCTTCGACCATGACCCGGGCAACACTGGCGGATTCGTGATCAACACCGAGGAGATCAGCGCTCCGATGACCGTCACATATGCCGAGCCAATGCCTTCGGACATGCCCAGTCAGGTCACCATTGATCTCGGCGCAAGGCAGATCGTCTACACTGGACCGTTCGACATGTGGACCTGGGTCCAGGACCAGACAACGCACCAGAACCTCTCTGACGAATGGGATAGGCTGGGCGAGATACTCCCGTGGGGCATCCCAGCGATACAGTTCAAAGCAGACACCGGTGGGATGCTAGCGGCGGAATCTGGCATTCAGGGCGAGCTGAATGACGTCGAAGCTGGACTCGATGCCACCGAGGAAGAGCTAAGTAGCACAAGCTATGACCTGGATGGTGTGAGATTGCAGAATCTGATGCTGATGGCGGTTCTCGCTGTGCCGGCGATATTGGCGGTCGTGATGTCTGTCATGGTCCTCGGCCTTCGAAAGAAGATCGCGGACACGAGCGGCAAGGCCGTCGAGGATTGAAACAGGGAGAATTGGATGAGGTCTCATGGCTCATGCTCAGATGAATTTCCTGTCCCGCGATGAGGAAGACTTCCTACATGGGCAGTCCGTGAGATGTCTTCAGGACCTTGGCGTACTAATCAGAAGCCCTCTTGTGCTCAAGATGCTTGAAGACACTGGTGCCTTGGTGGATCACGACAGACTGATTGCGCGCATCCCTGAGGACATGGTGAACGAAGCAGTGAGAGCGGCGCCAAGGGAATTCACCCTCTGCGCTCGCAATCCCAAGCACGACATGAAAGTGCCTGTTGAGGGTATACCGTACGCGGGTACAACAGGCTTGGCCAATTACATGACGGATCTTGAGACTGAGGAGAGGAGGGATGCCACCCTATCCGACCTTGCGGATTTCGCGCGGCTGGCAGATGCGATTGACTCCGTCGATTTCTTCCTCACCGTCGTAATCCCCATGGACGTCTCCGACAGGTCGCATGCCTCACACCAGCTGTGGACGTCTCTGAAGAACACAGGGAAACACGTGCAACAGGTCGAGGTTATCGATGCCGAAGATGCTAAAGTCCAGATAGAGCTCGCTTCTATGCTCGCGGGAGGAAAGGACGAGCTGAAAGAGAGGCCATTGTTCTCAGTCGTATCGTCTCCGGTGTCCCCTATGTCTTTTGAGAAGGGCGCTGCCGAGGCACAGGTCGAACTGTCCAGAGCCGGGATACCTATCGTAAGCATGACAATGCCATTGTCGGGATTCACATCGCCGGTCACTGTCGCTGGCACGATGAATGTCATCAATGTGGAGAACCTTGCCAGTCTCGTCATCTCACAGACAGCGAATGCGGGGTCGCCGTTCGTGTACAGTTCCTCTGGGACGCCGGGTGATATGAGGACTGGTTCGGTACCCTCAGGACCCGCGGAGTCTCCGTCGCTCACCGCTGGGCTTGGGCAGCTGGCACGACGCTACGGTCTGCCGTACATGAGTGGCGGCTGGGGATTGTGCAACGGGGCCAAACCAGGTGTGACAATGTCGATTTCCGAGGTTCTCAGCTACAGCGCAGAGACATTCTCGTCTGTGGACCTCATCAGCGGGCTCGGATTGTTAGACGGAGCAAAGGGGGCATCGCTGGAGCAAGTGATTATCGACGCGTATACCTGGGAAAACTTCAGGCCATCACTTCGGAGAATGGAAGTCGATGACCGATCCATTGCCTTCGACGCGTTGAGGGATGTGGGTCAAGGCGGCACGTTCATCGCACACCCTCACACACTTCGCAACTTCAGGGAAGCAATATTCAATAGGAATGAAAACATCCTCAGATGGGAGGCGACATTCTCGCGAGACATGGTTCCTGAAGCGAGGAGCATAGTCAAGAAGCTCATCTCGGAGCATAAAGTGGTTGAATTGGACTCAGCAGAGCTCGAGAAAGGCGAATCGATACTCTGCCGTTACGAGAGGGGGTAGGATTTCAGT
>CP070736.1:1377454-1380438 GCA_020347645.1 Methanobacteriota archaeon
ACGGATCGGAATCTCTACATCCTCTCGGACGAGGTCTACCACAACTTCGTCTACGACGGCGAACACATCTCGTTCGCGCGCTATCACGACGATACCATAATAGTCAACTCGTTCTCCAAATCCCTCGCAGCAACGGGCTGGAGGATAGGTTACGTCGCGACTTCGAAGGAGATCGTTGAGCAACTGGCGAAGGTTCAGTATTATACGCTCGCGTGCCCTCCTACTGCGACGCAGTATGCCATACTAGAGGGTATGAAGATAAGGAAGAGGTTCAGAGCTGAGATGCTCGACGAGTTCAGGGCTAGGAGAGACCTCGCGCTCACGAAGCTGTCGCAGATCCCGTCGTTCGAAACGCCACCTGTAAAGGGGGCGTTCTACGCGTTTCCCAGATACTCGCAGAAGCTGGCATCCGAGGACTTCGCTATTGCGCTGCTGAAGGCAGGGGTCATATGCAGCCCAGGAGCCACTTTCGGCACGCGAGGCGAGAGGCATCTGAGGTTCTCTTACGCGAACTCCAGAGACAACATCAGCGCGGCATTGGATATAGTCAAGGAAGTCGCCGACAAGCTCTGAAACACCGAATGCGGCCATCGTTTTTATATTGCGACCGATTCCTCCGGGTATCATGCCTGACGAGGCAGGCGGGGGGGGCAAGGAGACCCGGAGACTCATGAGCCCCCGGGCGGCGCTCTCCGTTACAAACAACGTCGTCGGCGCCCTCCTTGGCACGACTGCCCTCATATTCATCGCGAAGAACATGGGCGCTGACGTCCTCGGCGTGCTCGGCTTCGGCATAGCCACGATAGGCATTCTCAGTTTCTTGTCGGACTTCGGAGTGGGCTCGGTTCACATACGGCAGATGAACGCCCGGACTGACACGGGCAAGTGCATAGGGGCATACGCAGTGATAAGGCTCGCATTGCTGGCCGTCTTCGCCATCGTAACCCTCGTGATGATAGAGCTCTGGAAGGACGGTTCCGCTGGAGGCACGATGCCGACGAGCGAAGCCATCATACCCACGCTGACGGACACGATGTATGTCTTCCTGGTCTACTACGTCCTCCTTGGAATAAGCCAAATAGCTACCCACACCTTCGACGCGCTCCAGGCGGACGCCAAAGTACACATCCCCGCGATACTCGAGCTGGTGGTGCGAGTGTCGTTCGTCGTATACATAGCATCTTCGCCCATGAGCGGCGGGTCGAACGGTCCGGCGCTGCTGGCATCGGCATACGCCGCCGGGATGATATCGTCGATGCTGCTCACGGCCGTCCTGATGAGGTCGTACCGCGTGACGATGCCCGACTGGGCTACGATAGCGGGTTACTTGAGGGCGCTCGCGCCCGTGTTCCTCGTCTCTGTGATAATCATCATCGACCTCTACCTCGACAAGACCATAGTCGGGTACTTCTGGGGGGAGCACGAACTCGGACTGTACTTCGGAGTGCAGCGCATGGCCATATTCGTTGGAGTGTTCTCGCTATCTGTAGCCACGTTAATACTGCCTTCCGTCACAACCTACTTCATCAGACGGGATGTCACCGCCAGCTGGGATGTCGCCAATCAGGCGGAGCGATACGTGTCACTCGTCGTCATACCCACGGCAGCCTTCTACCTCTTCTACGGCGCGGACATACTCCGGGTGTTCCTGACCGAAGAGTTCGTCGCTGCCGCTAGGACGATGGATTTGCTGGTAATGGCGAGCGCAGTGGTCGCCCTCGTCCTGCCGCTCAGGTCGGTCATAGCGGGGATAGGGAAGCCGGGAACCCTCTTCATGATCGGTCTCGTCGGCGTCCTCCTTCAGCTCGGACTGTTGCTGGTGCTCGTTCCCCCAGAGCTATTGGGCGTGGAGATGCTCGGCCTTGGGAGGCAGGGCGCAGCTGGTGCTCTGCTCATCTGTTCCATCTACTACTTCTTCGCAATAAGATACATGGCGTGGAAGATAAGCAGGATACTGCCGTACTCCCACTCATTCAGACACATTCTCAGCGCGGTGATCATGGTCGGTGTCATGTATGTCGTCGATTGGACGCTTGTGCCAACGGTCGATTGGATAGCCCTCATAGTGTTGGCCATAGTGGGCGTCTTCGCGTACGCCCTCTCATCGTACTTCATGGGGGAGCTGGAGTTCGCCGACTACAAGTACTTCAAGACGATGCTGAACCCGCAGAACACCTTCGAGTACGTCGTTAAGGAGCTGATTGGCAAGAGAGGGCCGTGACGCGGCCAGTTCGTTTTATAGAGTATTAACTGGATTACCGCAGGGAGGGGACGGGTACCTGACAGAGGAATTGCTGATAACACACGCAGCCGAACTGCTGACAATCCGCGGCCCATGCAGACCTAGAGTTCGAGAAGAGATGTCGGAGCTGGGCATAGTCAGAGACGGTGCTGTGTACATGCGCGATGGCATCATCGAGGACGTCGGCGAAAGCACTGCAATAGTGAGGAAGCACGACAGCCGCGGCATGGAGAGGATTGACGCCTCCGGTCGCGTAGTCATGCCAGGCCTTGTCGACGCCCACACACACCTCGTGTTTGCCGGCTCACGCGAGTTCGAGCTGGGCATGAAGTTGAAGGGCAAGACGTACATGGACATCCTGAACGAGGGCGGGGGGATACTCAAGACCGTCAGGGATACGCGGAGTGCGTCATCGGACGAGTTGTTCGACCAGTCCGCGCAGCGGCTTAAGACCATGCTTGAGCACGGGTCCACAACGGTCGAGGGGAAGTCCGGCTACGGCCTCGACAGAAAGACGGAATTGAGGATCATCGAGACCATGAGGAGGCTGGACGCCGAGTGCGGGGCGGACGTCGTACCTACTTTCATGGGGGCGCATGCGGTCCCCCCCGAGTTCTCCGGAAGGACGGACGAGTACATCCAGTTCTTGATCGATGAGGTATTGCTCGACCTGCCGTCAATAGCTCCGGTCCGCTTCTGCGACGTCTTCTGCGAGAAAGGAGTCTTCGATTTCAACCAGTCG
>CP070736.1:1380538-1383393 GCA_020347645.1 Methanobacteriota archaeon
CCCGATTTCTGAAGGACCATTATGTCGTCTGTGCTGAGCTTCTCACCGCTCTTGAATCGCTCGAAGATGTCCTCAGCCTCCTTTTTGGCGACGGTCTCGTCCTTCTCTCGCTTAGCCCGTCGGGATTTGTCGCGAATCCCGGCTATCAGCTTGTCGAAGTCATGCACCTGACGGATATGCTCGATATGCTCCCTGTGCTCTTCGTCGGCGGCCAGCTTGGTTTCGATGAACTTCTCCTGGGCCTGGTCCGCCTCCTTCCGCATGGTGTCTGCCTCCTCGTAGAGTTTGAGCATGGCATCGTGTTCCAGTTGCGCCCTCTCTGCCAGGTCGCCAACTTGCATGTGATACTTCTCAGCGTTATTCTTGGCATCCCGCGCATCCTTCTCTGCAGCCCGCACCTCTGAGAACTGCTCCAGCTCCTTTTCCATCGCTTGGAGTTTGGAAGAGAGTATAGACATCTGTTCTACGAGGTTTCGTTCTTTGTCCGGGCTCAGGACAGAGGTCATGTGCCTCTTCTCCAGCGTCCTAAGCTCCGCCCTGATACGACGGATCGGAACGCCATCCTTGGGCATCTTCTCCCGCCTAAGGGACTGGACGAGGTCTGAGCACTCGTTGAATTTCCTGTTCCATTCGTCTCTCTTGGCCTTTGCGTCCCGTACCTCGGAATTAAGTCTGTCTCGGCTCTCCCGGTGCAGATTGGCCTCATCAATGAGTTTCCTCACCTGAGAGTTCAGAGAATCCCGCTTGTCGGCCCACTGCCGAGTCTTGTCGTTGAGCTCGTCCCTCAGACGCTTGCGACGCTCGGCTTCTGAGTTCTGCCGAGCACGCTTATCTTCGAGCTCTTCAATCATTTCAGTCATGGCACCAACGCCCTCAGAACAGATGGTCTGGACGCGAGGAGGACAATATTAGGTCATCTTTATATCCTTTTCTGTCGCGCTCAGCTTCGAAATCGTCTGCTCTACATGCGCCAGTGAACTCAGAGAGATAACCCGCATTCATAGTATGATTCCCCTTGCGACCAAGACGTTATCAGGCATGATTACCGAATCGATACGGGTTTATGTATCTGGACGAATAGAACATATAAAAATGGCTTGCTCAGAGCGCACACTCGCGTAGAAAGGGAAGACCGTTATGACGAACGACCGAGAGCAGAAAGTAAGAAATCGGGCCGCAGATGCAGTCAGTACCCTTCTTTCCCGGTTGAAAGGCGACAAGGTCGAAGAACCCCGAATGGTGACAGTCCGAGAGGAGAAGAAGACTCTGGTGAGGATCGTCAAGGCGAAACCCAAATCCGTCGCTCACAGATCCGAGGTTCTCAAGGGCGAGGCTCTGACCGATAAAGACATGAGGATCACCGAGGCCGTCGTCCAGAATGTGACGTCGACCAAAAGGCCATCCATGTCTTCCGGCCCGAGGGTTGCCAACTCAATGGCCAAATCAAAGTATTTCGTCTGCGTCGAGTGTGGAGCAAAGGTTTCCGAGGGGACCCCATTCTGCCCCAAATGCAGCGCTCGATACATCCTCGACCTGTCGCCCGAATCCGTCGCCGAGCTGGAGAGAGCGCAATCGGAGGCTGCCTCGAGCAACGATATGATCGAGAAGTTCAACGACGTCTCCTTGCCCGTACTGCACTTTGACGCTCTTGACGGCATAATGAGCTATCTCGAGCCCGATGGCGACGATTCGGATTTCGTACTCGAATGTGGTCATTGTGGCACTCTGGTGCAATTGGACATAACTCACTGTCCGATGTGTGGCACGGGGTTAGGAGTTGCCGACATAGGAATTCTCAGCCTGCTAAGGGACATGGAATTCGATTCTGAGATGGTCTCAGAGCTCGAATGTCCGCAATGCGGCGATCACGTCATCTTGCACGAAGGCGTGTGCCCTGCATGCCAATCTGTCATAGCCGACCCGATGACGTCTGCAGACCTGAACAAGATGATACCCATTATCACCACGGAGAACGTGGTCTTCGTGCATGTCGATCTCGAAACAGGCGGCCTCAACTACATTCAGAGGCATCTGAACAAGCTTGCAGCTGAGCATACATCGATACAACTCGATGGCATAGGAAACGGGGGATTCGATCAGAATTGGGAGGGGTTGTCTAGAATCTGAGAGGTGTGACTTATGGACCCCTTCAAGATGTTCAGCTTGGTGCTTGACAAACACACCTCGAAAATACTGGACCTGACTAGCGAAAGCCCGCTCAATGCTACAGAGCTGAGCAGAATCATCGGCATTCCACTCGCCGCGTGCTACAGAAGGATAAGGATGCTGCGCGAGGCAGGCCTCATACGCGAGGACATAAAGACGCTGTCTGAAGGGGGCAAGTCGGTTTCCAGCTATAGATCAACGATAGAAAGCGCCAAGGTCGTCCTGAGAGAGGGACGACTGAGCATAAACATGACCGTTGACGGCGAGGACAGCGATGATGAGATAGACTTCACCACCGAGGCTTCCATGCTATGGTGGCAGCGCTCTCCTTCGAAAACCCCGGCCAAACGCGACATCAACGAGGGCTGACGGCTCGCCTCAGCCAGCTTTTTCCAGGTTGTCGGCACGTTTTCCAAACATACGCGCTTCACTCTCGTGAACACGGCTCTTCTCAAGGTATCTTGCAGCGCGCGACCTGAACTTCGCGCCTTTCTCGGTCTGGAGGGCGGCTCCATGCTCGCGCTTCCTCGCAATCTCCTCTTGCTTTGCCGCTTTGCGCTCAAGGTTCGCGATCTTGTTCCGGAGTGATTCTGGGCTAAGTCCAGTCTTGTCTTCGGCAGCCCCGCTCAGTTCGGACTCGTATTCCTTGATGGTGGTGCGGTATTCCTTAGCTTTGGCGTGTCTCTCCT
>CP070736.1:1383493-1386302 GCA_020347645.1 Methanobacteriota archaeon
ACTTCTCCGTTCCATCAATGCTTTAAGAGTTCTTGCCGATACGCGCTCCGATGAGGGTCCTCGTTCTTGTCGACGACGCTGCGAGCGCGAACGAGCGCTCTCTTGAGGACGTCAGACAACTTCAGGAGGGGAACGATGCGACCGTGCTCTGCCTGACCATCATGGCAGGCCTGCGCCTACGCTCGATGGGGATACGGTACGATACACCCGACAGGTTCTTCCCGAGTGACAAATGGTCTTCCATCGACGAGCGGGCGCACGCCCTCAGCAGGGATTGGCACCGTGTATTCGATTCGGGAGTAATGACGTATCGCGACGTTTCCGTCGGCGAAGCCCTCGAGTACGAGCTCTACCACCTGCTCGTAGCCGCCCTTCGGTGTGTGGAGATTGCCCGAGTGCTGCTGGAGGAGCCGTTCGACGAGATACATATGCCTTCGTCAGATGCACGCTTCAACAGCAACGCAATAAGCCTTCACACCGCCTGCTATGAGCCACTCGCACCCATCGTCTCGTATATGGCCAAGAGCAAGGGCCTGAAGGTTGCGCGTCTCCCGAAATCATCGAACTCCCTGTCCAGAAGAAGCTCGAGATACAAGCCGAAGTGGGACCAGAGCTTCGTCGCGTCTAGGGCGTTATTCCTGCTGAAGAACCGTAGGGACCTGCCAAGCCTGCTCATGCATCGTAAGATGGAGCGAGTGGCGATATTCGCGTGCCCGATATGTCAGGAGGGCATCATACGCAGTCTGAGGGAGTCGGGGACGAGGGGAGTGAAGGCGTTCCCCGCACTCCTCGAGAGTCGCTCATCCAGGTCGCATTCCGACAGGTTGCTCGACGCGTTGAGGGACGATAGCTCGCTATCGAAGCTCGACGACCATATGGCCTACACGGGCGTGCGGTTCTGGAGGGCCGTCTACCCGCTCGTGGACGACGTTTTCGGACGGCTCATACCTCAGATTTTCGCGAGGGTTGATTGGACCGAACATTTCGCGAGACGGTTCAGGCCGGATGTTTTCGTCGTCCATCAGGATATCACGCCGTTGTTCAGGTCCATGTGCCAAGTTCTGAAGAACCACGGAGTCAAGATCGTCATAATACAACATGGCATCCTCACCAACGATATGGCAGGTATGTTCGTCCTGCCGAAGGTGGGCGATGTGCAGGCGGTCTGGGGCGATTACTACAAGAGGTGGCATACGCAGAGGGGGAAGGGAGAAGAGACACAGGTCGTCACAGGCTACCCCAGATACGATAGGCTGGTCGACATGCGCAGCATCGATTGCGAATCTGTCGCGGACCGATTCGGCTTGGATATCGAAAAGAAGACAGCGTTAGTGGCCACCGAGTGGTATCAACCCGTGTCGTCACGCTATACGATCGAACATCACGAACGGTACATACGGACGGTGCTGAAGGCACTAAAGGCGCACAAGGACCTGCAGATCGTCGTCAAGCTCCATCCTGCTTATCAGGCAGAGTACCGTAGAATCGTATCTGAGATAGCGTCCCAAGAGGACGTCCGCGTAACCATAGCAGAGGATTCCCTATGGGAGTTGGTAGGCATCTCCTCTTTCGTCATCGTGTCCCTTTCGAGTGTAGGTCTGGAAGCACTGATCCTGGGCAAGCCAGTCATCTCGGTCAATATGAGTGACCGTCGAGACATCAGCGGTCTCGTGCAGGACGGATTGGCCATTGGGGCGTTCAACGAGCACGAGCTCGAAATCGCTATCAGCAGATGCGTCGAGAACAGTGCATCATACCTGGCACAGACCAGCAGGCGGGAGGAGCTTATGCTCCCATTCACTTACCACCTCGACGGACAAGCGGCCCGAAGAACAGCCAATCTATTGCAGAAGATATCATCTGGGCGTCAGAGATAGAGACTATACCAGAGGCTCCCACCACACCTTGTTCTTGATGTACCAGTCCACCGTTGTGGCGAGTCCGTCCTTGAAATCGACCTCCGGCTTCCACCCCATCTCCCGGATCACGTCCCATTTCAGCGAGTAGCGGAAATCATGTCCGGGACGGTCAGCAACAAAGGAGATCAGACTCTCGGGCTTGTCCAAGTGCTCTAGTATCCTTTTCGCGATCTCGATGTTCGTAACCTCGTTGCCCGAGCCGATGTTGACGAGGCTCCCTGGCGTGCCCTTTTTCAGCACGAGGTCTATCGCCCGGCAATTGTCCTCGACATGAAGCCAATCACGGACGTTCGTACCCTTGCCATAGATGGGCAGGGGCTGGTTGTTGAGAGCTTTTATCACGAGCACGGGTATGAGCTTCTCAGGATACTGGAAAGGGCCGTAATTGTTCGATGAGCGCGTCACCATGACATTCAGCCCATATGTCTTGACATAGGATTTCGCCAGGAGCTCCCCCCCCGCTTTGCTGGCCGAATAAGGCGAGGACGGATCGAGGATGTCTTTCTCAGAGAAGGAACCCGATACCGTTGAACCATACACCTCATCCGTAGATATCTGGACGAACCTATCGATGTCACGTCTCCGAGCCTCTTCGAGCAGCGTAAACACGCCTATGACATCGGTCCTGACGAAGTCCTCTGGCGAGGCGATGCTCCTGTCCACATGGCTCTCGGCCGCGAAATTGACGACCCAGTCGCATCCCTCCATGGTCGTCCTAACGATATCCCTGTCGCATATGTCCCCCTTAACGAAGGTGATGCGGTCCATGATCTCCTCGAGGTTCTCCATCCTGCCGGCGTACGTGAGCTTGTCGAGAACGATTATTTCGTCGTCTGGATGCTCCTGTAACATGTGGCGAACGAAGTTGCAGCCGATGAAGCCCGCTCCTC
>CP070736.1:1386402-1389200 GCA_020347645.1 Methanobacteriota archaeon
ACTGCCATCCAAGATCTTCGCTCAAAGGCAATGGATGGACCTTCAAGCCCCATGAACGGGCCAGAGTCAATGTCTGCAGGTAGCCGGGAACCATCACGACAATCTCGTCGTCCTTATCGAGAAGATGCCATGCGGCCATGAAGTTCGCCTCGGTAGCGCCATTCGTAATGAGGATGTTCTCTGCTGTCACGTTCCGATAGAGGGAGACGATCCCGGAACACAGCTCCTGCGAGCCGCTGGATGGAGTGTAGTTCTGGGAGGCTTCCAGAAGCGCATTCACTTCATCGGCATCGTTCACCAAGTCGCTCAATGCCAGTGAAGGAACGCCGCTCCCAGAGAGATCGCAGTCAACCTTGCCCTCGTAGGCGTACTGCATCTGCACCATCTCGAATCTCGAGATATTCACGTGTCTCGCCGTCTGAACATACGTGCGCTGGTATTAATTGATTCATAGGTTTGCCCGGAATGAATAGAAAACCATAAGAGAAGCCTGATTGGTACCGATTCTCCAGTAGCCGATAGGGGGTTAGGCATGAGCGAAGAACCATGGATACCCCCTTCACGGGACGTGCAGAGCAGTCAGAGCGTTCCTGCAGGGGGAAAGGGGCTTGGAAGCACTGCTATTGCGATAATAGTGGTCGTCGTCGCCGCTGTAGTCATCTTGGGCTCCGTTGGAGCATACCTGCTCTTTCGGGAACTAGCGGATGACTTAGATGACTTCGGATTCTACAAGTATACAGAACCGGTCGCGCATGAACTCCCAGCGGAATCCTACACCGCTGTGGAAGTGTCGAATGTCAACGGCTACGTCAGCATCATCGGTATCGATGATACTGCAATCATATACGTAGACGGCTTGAAGAGGGCTCACACGGAAGTGGACCTGGACGACTTCGATTTGAGCATCACGGAGGACGAGGGCGTCCTGATATTGGAGGTCATTCACGAAGACGACAATGCCTTGAATGAGGCTATGGATCTCGACGTCGTCCTCCCCTCTGATCTACTGGTTCTCAACGCTGCCTCGGTGAATGGAGACGTGGAAGTGCTGGGAATGGATTCCGTTACTGATGTGCGCACAACGAACGGCGACTTGACGGTCGAGGTGTCCAGCGTCGACATGGACATGTCCATCTCATCGACCAATGGCGATATTGAGGTGCACATACTCACTTCGCTCGATGCAACGATAAGCATGACCACAACCAACGGCGTCATCTCGCTGAACGATGTGCCTATGGACCTGACAGAAGACGAATCAGACTATGTCAGTGGAACACTGAACTCGGGTGGATATGAGCTGGAGATCGAGACCGCAAACGGAAACATCGATCTAAGGACACTCGTATGATCAAATCGTCCGTGAAGACCTGATGCAGAAGACCGAATCGAGCGACTATATAGGCTCCGGCTTCTGCTTCCCACGAAAATGTTACTTCGAGTCGAAGGTTACTGCAACATCCGAAGACTTGGCTGATTCACTTCGCTCCAGAGACCATCATTGGAGCGGGCCATGCCGAGGTGACGGCATCACTAGACTCCTGCAGACTTCGCATTCGACCCATCAGCATATCATCTGGGTGGCGGTGGCGTTAGCTTGGCTCTGGTTGTCTACGGCAAGCTTCGGAGAGGGCAAATGAGAGTGCGGGTGCCAGCTTGGTCGATGAGTTCCTCGTTGCTCCACCCCATTTCATAAGGTTCCGACGAATCGTCGATGTCCGAGGGCGTGGTTACGTCAGATGCCAAGACCGAATCTGAATTGCGAGGCTCAGGATCTTCGGACACGATAGTTGACAGCGGATTGCCGTCGGCAACCACGTTGAATTCTATCCACGGCGCGCCGTTGTAAATCAGATTCTCGTCGAGCGGGTGCGGATCCTCAGGCGCCCATGGCCCTAGCACGGTCAGCGTTTTGTTGTAAGCGTCCCATTCATATCCTCCGGCACCACTGAAGTCGCAGTCGCCTAGTTCCATCTCTCCCGTGTACATGAGGTTCTCATAGTCGGTCAAGTCTGAGTCATACCTAAATGCCTGGAACACCGCATCAGACGGGACCGGCTCAGCGTGATATCCCTGGACAGGTCCATCGGGCAGCTCGACAACCAGCTTTCCATAGGACGGCAACGTGAACTGTACCGGGGTGTACTCATAGTCCGTCTCGGTCTGGTATTGCGGGTCTCCGCAGTTCCAGCTCATGTACGACATGTCAGATATCGGAAACGGAGCGTAGTCGTCGTAGGCGGAGTCAGGATGTTGCTGTGTACTCGTGAGGAAGTCGAGATGTGTGGGGAACCAAGCCCAGGCGCACGGCGCGTCCTCTCCGGGAGTGGCCGCATCCTGCTTGACGCATTTCATGCTCCACTGGCACACAGCGTCCATGGAGACATTGACTGTCGCATTCGCGTAGTCGAGCGTCATTTCGAAGTCCTCCATGTATGGCTGGTGCGCAGACAGTCCGGACGCGGCAAGCCATCTCGTCAGAAGCGCCTCGTAACCCCATGTGACATGGCCCATGCGTAGCGTGACCGTTTCTGCATCGCCCTCTAGCTTCATCACAGGACCGGTACCGTACAGGTCCGTGTACGCATAATCGTAGCCATTGAAGATGTCGTACACATTGTTACCCTGATCATTGATCCAAGCGCTCAAGTCTGACCTGTAATCGGCGCCGTTAGCAGCCCACCATGTAGCTGGATCGACTGCAATCGGAATGCCCATCCACTCCAGTGCAGCTTCGCGGTTCATTGTCACATTAATCCACGTCCCACAAATCCAGCCGTCATCGTTGCCATAGAGAA
>CP070736.1:1389300-1392073 GCA_020347645.1 Methanobacteriota archaeon
ACTTCGTCGGGAAGGTGAGGAAGCTTGTAGATCTTGACGACCGAATAGAGAAATGGCTTTCGTTCTTCGACCTCGAAAGCAAGAAGGGGGTCATATGTAAGGATTTGTCGAAAGGCATGAGACAGAAACTGATGATCGCTTCAGCGTTCATCCACGATCCCCAGTTGGTGTTCCTGGATGAACCGTTCATCAACCTTGACCCCGTCTACCAGAAAATCGTCCGCGAATACCTGCAGGACTATGTCTCAAGCGGTGGGACAATATTCATGTGCTCACATATACTGGAGATTTCAGAAAAGCTATGCAATCGCCTTGCCATTGTCGATGCAGGCAAGATCGTTGCCGAGGGTAACAAGGACGACCTCGTGAAGGACGGCGTGGGGTTGGAAGAGTTCTTCCTGAGATCGATAGGAGGCGGTCGCAAACGCTGACCCTTGTGCGCCTTATGCTGAAGGAGGAGTTTCGGAGCCATGCTACCTATTCTGGAAAAGAACGTTTCATGACCTTTCCAGTGTTCGTCTTCTTCCTGGCCACGGTGGTAGGGCTCACACTCGATCGGATAACCGAGACAGTCTCCCTCGCAGAGATAGCTACATTTTCGCATCTGTCAGCTTTCATTTATGGACTGAGCGTAGGCGCATTCGGGCTCATGGGTCGACAGTATCTGGAGAGAAGATATGGGAGGACCAACTATCTGGTCACCCTTCCGTATCTGTTGCCGTTTTCGTTCAGAGCAGCATTCTTGGGCATTTTCCTGAGGGATGCGCTGTTCTACGTGATCCTTCTGCTTGTGCCCGCTACGATGGGCCTCGTGTTCGTGTCACCAGTAATGGGTTTCTCCCTGGTCAGCATACTGCTGTTCTTCTTAGCCATCCTCGCTACGTTCGTGCTAGGCCTTTCGCTCAGCTTCCTCGCTTCGGTTCTGTATATTCGAAGCGTTCCGATATTCGCGACCCTCACCGGAGCAGTCGCCTTGGCATTCTTGCTTCATCTGATAGCTGGTGTACCCTCCCTGGAAGTTCTTCTGCCCTCGCTGGAATTCCAGATGGCAGTAACACCGTTCGGGAACGATGCTTCTGGTGCGGTGATCGCTCTCATAGCGTCGGTCGTCGCAGCGGTTCTAATGACCTGCGTTGCCTATGCATCCGTGTCTGTGAGAATCGAAACGTCAAGTGAGATGTACCCGCCCCTCCTGCCATCGTACTTCGAGCGTGTTCCCATCGCGAAAGGATTGAATCTTGCCCTCATATCTAAGGAACTCGTCGACCTCCGCAGGAGCGGTACGGTGACTAAGATGTTCTTCTCGCTCGTGCTGCCGCTCCTCTTTCTATCCTTCGCCGCTTGGTTTATCAACAATGGCCTCGCAATCCCCGTCGGATTCAACACGGTGTTCTATGCGGCAATGGTGGGATTCATCAGTATACTGATGTACAACTGGCTGAACAACATCGACTTGTCGGAATACTACTCGCTAATGCCCGTAACAGTACCCCAGCTAATCCGCGCGAGGGTCATCGTGTTTCTGGTACTAACGCTGGGAATATCAGCGTTCTTCGTCGTGGCGATATCGATAATCAACAACGATACAGAGCTGCTCTGGCTAGCCCTGATAGTCATGTTCGTGACTTCCCTCTACATGGTCGCGCTCACGGCCTATCTGACCGGCCTTAAGACAAACACTTTCTTGTTCGACACGAGCGTACTGGCAAAATTCAGTATCATGTCTTTTCTTCCGGATGTATGTCTTACGATACTGTCTTTTAGCTTGCGGTCTGATTGGACCGCGGCATTTGCTGGGATCGTAGTTGTACTCTTCTCGATGCTGTTCACCACGCTCATACTCTATCGAGGGATCGAGAAGAAGTGGATGGGATTCGGTTTCGCAGCAGGGTAGCCATTATGCATTAGCACGGCATGCGAGTAAGAGCCGACAGGATGGTGTTATGGATGGACCAATCGGCCGCTGTTAGACGATTTGTGCACTGTCTGGTCGCTCTAGCCCCTCTGTATTATCTCCTCCCCGCAGAGGTGCCAGGAATTCCAATAAGGAGATGGCACCTTCTCATCGCGTTCTTTGCAGCGATCCTGTTGTTCGAGGCAGTCCGTCTGCGCAAGGGGTTCACCTTCCTGGGCCTGCGTCCCCACGAGCGCAACTCGATCGCCTCGTTCGCATGGGCAGCGTCCGGAATCACCGTCGCTTTATGGCTCCTGCCGATGGAGATAGCCACTCCGGTTCTCGTTGGCATGGGATTCGTGGATCCCCTGGCGGGTGAGCTCAGACGGCTTGACAAGGCGCTGTCGGTCCAGGCATTTCTGCCGCTGCTCGCCTACTTGCTCATTTGCATAGCTGCGTTGCTAGCGATGACTGAAGAAGGGTTGGGGCCCGTGCTCATCGTGTCTTGCATGGGCGCAATAGTGGCGGTTGGAGTTGAACGATTAGATCTTCCAATAGTTGATGACGACTTCATGATGGTCATCGTCCCTGGAAGTCTGATGACCGCTCTCTGGCTGGTTATCTAGAATAGCTCAGATGGTTGGCCGGCCTACTGTTCGAGGATGTCAAGTTTCCCGTACTTGCCCGTACTCACCTGAAGCTCGTTCTTGTAGGATGACACCCACCCGTTGGTGATCTTGATTCTTGCGTTGACTTCGACTTTGTCAATGTCGTCATTCCACAGGGTGAGCTTGACGTTCTCGCCCTCCTCATCTTGTCCAACCGCGTCGCAAACCCTGCCAGAAGCCCCACTCCACTTGGACTGGAATTCCCTGGGCT
>CP070736.1:1392173-1394852 GCA_020347645.1 Methanobacteriota archaeon
TGTCCACGAGATCCAGATACGCGCCACCGACTTCGCAGGGAACAATGCGACGGAATCCCTCAGCTTCACGCTCGACACGACCGCGCCGAGCCTGCTGATTCTGACTCCGTTCGATGGAGCCGCTATCAGGGGCAACGAGGTCGAGATATCATGGGAGTCGTCAGACAACACTCTCGTTGAGTCGACAGAGATCAATGTTGACGGCAATGGTTGGACTGCCTTGACTCCCTCAGAAGCGGATGGCACGCTCACCCTTGAACTCGGCCATGGCGAACACACAGTGCAATTGAGGGTGACTGATCTCGCTGGCAATGTGAATGTGAGTTCCGTTGCATTCGAGGTGAACTCAGGCGTATTGAGTTTCGGCGGACCGTACTATGGCCTCCCTCTCGTAGGCCTGATCGCGGCAATCGTTGCAGCCGTAGCGTTCGCGGTCAATATGTTGCGAGGACGGAGCTCCAAGTAGTTCGCGCAGCTTGCTGCACCAAGCTTCATTGAGTTGTCGATCGCAAAAAGAACAAGAGAGCTGAATCTGAGTAAGAGCTACGTTGCCTTGTGAAGAGACTTTACTGGGGATAAGGCTAATCACGTGGCTGTTTCGCCATCGCTGTGGCTTCGGCCATCTCCTCCACTAAGGGTTTCAAAGTCGAGCGATCTTCCGATTTGAGATCATCCTGCGCGCCTTTGCCTTCTGAGCCAGTATCCTCTGCTGACTCTTCGCCCTCGAGAATAACGCCGCGTGGCCTGCTCACTCATACCGCGCCAGGTGGAAAGCAGAGTCCACCTAGCGAACACCAAGTCGCGATACACGGATTTGAATTGCTAAGGGTAGCTTAAGTATCCCCCCGCCTGATTATCACTGAGCGGAATCAGTATATTCGGTTGAGCAAGAGCTACGAGTACTGGCCGGCTCAGAAAGCCTCTCTCAGCCGAGTAGACAGAAGGCCTTAAAACAACGAAGACGATTCTGATACGGGGGTACCTTGGAAATGGACAATGGGTTGGACAAGTTCAGCACGCTTGCCGTTCTCGGCGCTGGGGCAGCCGTCATTGGTGTGTTCTTGATAATCGCTGCGAACAGCATAGTAACCAACGCGGAAAGCGACCAGACAATTACTATGGACGAATTCAACGATAAGATAGACGTCGCTGCGGACATGTGGCTCTGGGGTGAGATCGCGATAGGAGCTGGCGTGTTCTTAATCGCCCTCGCGGTAATCAATAGGGAATCTGGAGAGCTTCGAAGGATGAGAGAGCGTCTGGAGAAGGACTTCTACAGGAAATGTCCAAGCTGTGGAGCATGGAACACCAAGTTCGTTCCCAACTGTTCCACCTGCGGCATCCTACTGCCGTCGCTGTCTGAATTCCAGAAGGTCAACAGCGTTCCCTCGGCCTTCAAGGAAGGCCCTTAAAGAAGAGACTCGGCAGAGCCGGACGACACCGGCAGGAATTCCATGCAAGGGACGAGATCCCTGAGAGCCGTCAGGCCGCGAACCCAGGGCTATCTCTTTCCCTCATTGTGAGTATCTGCGCAATGCCCTCGTTGCTCAATCACCAGAGAGGTGTCTCCTTCGGCGCATTGAGATTCCCGTAGATGGTCCACTTGGAATCGTAGTAGAGCTTGAACCAAGTCATCCACAACGTGTCCTCGACAAGGTCCAGATTGATGTCCCCGTAATGATACGGGCAATCGACGCAGAAGACTTCGGCGGGGAGCACAACCCTGCTGCCGTTGTAGTAATACTCCCTCTCTCGGGAATAGTCGAGAATGTCCCACTGTGTCCACGAAGGCGGGAACCACATGTTCAGACCATGAGGCGTGGAGAGACCCGAACGGTTCAGTATCTGCGATTGATCGAGATGCACCAGGGACTTGTTGAACTCCTCATGGAACGCTGCAACCAGCTGAGGAAGGATTGTATCCGTGACATTCACATGGAAGGTTTCGTTGTACCTGTCGGAGTTCACGAACATATTGAGCGCCTCAAACCAGGTGTATATGTCCGGGAGCCACTCGTAGCCGGCCTGGTCTCCCATCTTGCCTATCAGAGCGGCGTCTCTCGCGGCTGCTATGTTGCTCCTGTTATTGGGGATCCATGCCCAGTCCTCTTCGGCCGAATCATATGCAAGGCCTCCGCCAAGCGTCTCGGGCAATTCGCCGTCAACCATGTACCTGATGAGGTCAGAGAAGCATTCGACCAGCGATTCCATCTTCTCGCCGTCGTCTCCCATATCAAATGCTGATGCGGTAACAGCCATGTCGGAATCTGCGAGAAGATGGTCCAGGGAGTTCTTCTTGCCATCCGTGTTGTTGTAGTAGATCACGAAATCGCTGACCATGCGCGTCGCTGCATCGGCGGGATTCATCGAGGGGCTCTCAGCAAGATGTTTCAACGTCAGGTAGTATGGCAGGCCATCGATGGGCATGTCCTGCTGAGTTCCCACGAGATACCGCGCTGAGTGCCTCAACTCGTATGCCACTTCGATTGACGCCATGTTATCGCCGTCAAGTGCGATCACATCAACTCCCTTGTTCGCGGTAGCAGATGCAAGCTCGTCGATGGACATGAGCGCATTCCCCTCCGTCTCGGAATAGTCGGGGCAAACGCCGCACCAAGCGTGGCCGCTCTTCACGGCAAGCAGGGTCTTGGTTCCCGGGTAATTGAGCATGGCATAGTC
>CP070736.1:1394952-1397518 GCA_020347645.1 Methanobacteriota archaeon
CTCAGCTACAGCGCAGAGACATTCTCGTCTGTGGACCTCATCAGCGGGCTCGGATTGTTAGACGAAGCAAAGGGGGCATCGCTGGAGCAAGTGATCATCGACGCGTATACCTGGGAAAACTTCAGACCATCACTTCGGAAAATGGAAGTCGATGACCAATCCATTGCCTTCGACGCGTTGAGGGATGTGGGTCAAGGCGGCACGTTCATCGCACACCCCCACACACTTCGCAACTTCAGGGAGGCCGTATTCAGTAGAAACGAGAACATTCTCAGATGGGAAGCGACATTCTCGCGAGACATGGTTCCTGAAGCGAGGAGCATAGCCAGGAAGCTCATCTCGGAGCACAAAGTGGTTGAATTAGACTCTGCAGAGCTCGAGAAAGGCGAATCGATACTCTGCCGTTACGAGAGGGGGTAGGATTTCAGTCCGCTGTAGAGTTCGCCTGCTCAGGTTATTCTGCTTGTGAAAGCGGCCCTTCCGCCCCTAAGGCCTTTTCTTTGAGGTTCCTGTGACCCCCTTCTGTTGAAGAAGACGACCCGACGCTTCTGAAAGAGTGTTTCTAGAAAATGAGATATGTCGAGCTCCGCGCTCAATCTCCGCGAATCCTTCGCTTATTGACATGCCTCTTGCGCCTTCATTCAAGCGCGCTTCGGCGTCAGTCCATTTGGGTTCGCGGCTACTCCGGAGGTTTAATGCGATTGTATAGGTAGTCCAAGAGATCAGCGGATTCTTGTCGTACCAGGCTTCCAAATACATCCTTCTGGATTGAACGGGTCTTCTCATGAAACATCACAATGCCTACTGCCACCATCTCCGGTATCAAGTCATCGTCAATGATTCCCTTTCTCAAGAGACGAGCCAAACCCTCGTAGAAGCCAGCCACGGACACAAACTTCGCATAGGCTTCTGGATTGGCTTGTGGCCCATACTTGTGCCGGAAATCATCAACATCCTTCCAAGACCAATCGTTGACAATCTCGATCTGATCTCTCATCAACTCCTTGTCATAAGCCTGCGTCTGGTAGCTAATGAATACTGATGCTTTACGAGAAGTTGAGAAGTTCCGAATCGAACGAATCCCAATAATGAAGGCAACAACAATGCTGATTATCGCGACGATGATTGACATCGCCTGGAGCAGTTGAGAATCGATCTGCATACAAATCACCACGAATCATGTTCTCGCAATGAGGAATTGCGATCAAACGACGGCAAGTATTTTACTTCTAATCTCCATATTGGCGCCCCAAATAAAGTAGTTGTGGTAGTTCACGATGAGAGTATTGATTGTATTCGGACATCCCAACCCCAAATCATTCAACAACGCGGTGCTAGAATCATTTTCCAGAGGGTTGAAAGATGGAGGACACTCTTTTGAGATTTCGAACCTCTATACGCAAGATTTCAACCCTAGCTTTAGGGATGTTGACTTCCTCCAATTCCAGGGAAAGCCTATGCCGGCTGATGTTCAAGCCGAACAGAAGAAGTTGGCGAACGCTGATGCACTTGTTATCATTGGACCTGTTCTGGGTTGGTTTATACCGGCAATCTTGGAGGGGTGGCTTCAACGAATCATGTCTTGGGGATTTGCCTGGACAGCTGACAAAGATGGAATGCATGGGCATCTAAAGCATGAGAAGGGCCTCTATATCTTCACGACTGGGAACCCCGAGGAATTCTACGAATCAACGGGACTCGGTGCAGCTATGAGCAAGATTCTCCACTCCACGCTGACTGAGGCAGGAATCAAATCCGTAGAGACGGTTTTCCTCTATCAGGTGTCAGCAGTTGATGATGCAACTCGGCAGCAGTACCTTGACAGAGTCTATCGACTTGGAAAAGGATTCTGAATCGTGGCCTGCACTTAAATACTATGCAATTTATTAAAATGTGCGAGGGCCCGGATATTGACTCGGAATCTACCGGTGTTTAAAGATCGGAACTTGAAGATTCAAGGTGGAATTCTCTACCAGTAGGTAATGGACAATCTAAGGTCGCTATGAAGATGGCCATGTTGAACTTCTATCGGTCAATGCACATGGGCAACTCATGACCCCAAGTTGCCTGGAGCATGTGTTCCATCAAGATTCGCGCTCCAATCTGCATGAATAAGAGGCCATGGAGGGCCTTGATTAACCATAATCCGTGAGGGGTTTGAGGGTCAACTCACGGTCGACGATATGGACTATCTGGGAATCCTCGTCATTGGTCGCAACTTGCCGATAGTAATTGGCGTTGCCCCATGAGCCAGCAGGAAACACAGTCACCACAGACTGAAACCAAAGTATCTCGCCGCAAATATCACGCCGATTACAGCTATCGCAACCGCGAAGATGGCCTGAATCCATCTCGAAAGAGACACGTACTTGTTGCCTAGAACGCCTTTGATCTCGCCCGTGGCGGCGCAAAACGGGATTATGATTGCGCCGTGGCCGAGTCCGAAGGTGAACATCAACACACCGCCCAGGAGAATCGAGATGTCTTGAGATATCAGTAGTATCAGGACCGGGAAGACGAGTGACAGCGCGCACGGAGCCCATCCGAGGGAGAACAGGATTCCAAG
>CP070736.1:1397618-1400170 GCA_020347645.1 Methanobacteriota archaeon
ATTCATCACGAAGATCTCGAGAGGTACATTGCCAGCCCGCTCGCCCAGCCCGTTGATTGTAGTGGATACCCACAGTGCCCTGCCCTTGAACGGTGCAGCAGCCTCACACGCCGCCAAGGCGTTCGCAACCGCCAGCCCGAAATCGTTGTGCGCGTGGAATTCAACATCTATGTCGACTTGGGACATGATCGTATCTATCATCTCGGCTGACTTGGCCGGCATGAGGATTCCTATCGTGTCACAAATTCTAAACCGGTCTCCCCCTGCATCCTTCCCTGCTTGCGCGAACCTCACCAGGTAGTCCAGATCCGTCCTTGTGGCGTCGCCAGCGTTGAAGCACACATAGAGTCCATGCGACTTCGCGTACTCCACGCAATCTACCAGCTTCTCGATCTGCTGCTCCCTGGACATCTTTAGCTTCTGTGTGAGTGCCATGTCGGAAGTGTCTGTGGAAACAGATACTGCATCGACATCGTTTGCGAGCGAGTCTTCGACATCCTTCTTTACGAGACGGTTCCACCCCATTATTGAGATGTTCTTGGTGCGCTTGGCGAGCAGCCTCGAGCATTTTCTGTCGCTATCGTTGTACGTTGCGAAGGTCTCCAGCTCCTCCACGCCCATTTCGTCCAACATGTCGGCTATAGCCAACTTCTCCTCTATCTTGAACGATATACCCGGCATCTGTTCGCCATCTCTGCAGGTGGTATCGACCAACCTGACATCGCCAATAGTATTCCTCTCACCGACGATTTCTGCTAGACCGTCCACACTCTCATCCAACAGGATCGGACTAGCTGAAATTCCGTTTGACCGCAGATTCATCTTCGATTCACCCCTTTAAAGCGTCATTCGTCAAAAGGCATCATCGTCACATTGCGTACCCGAAATTGTGGATTCTCTCAGACACGGCTTCCGACTCCACATCCGGCGCCAACGCCCAAAGCAGGTGCTGACGTCACGCAATGCGATCAGGCCTTCAACAACTACTTTAACAATTCGGAAGCCATTAGATTATCATTGTGTTCTATTTCAGACCTAGTTATGTGACTGTGTCCTATATATGACTTATAGACTGGTCATTTGACCAGTGAAAGTATGTTTGGTTGGTCTATCCCCTGAGGTCGAGCGGGGCCTTGTCTACAAGTCAAATGCTCGTCGGCTGGGGTATTCAGCAGCTTGACCGAGTTCCTCCTCAATTCTGAGGAGTCGGTTGTACTTGGCAGTCCTCTCGCCGCGCGAAGGGGCGCCGGTCTTGATCTGTCCAGCGTTTGTCGCAACACTTATGTCGCCTATCGAGGTGTCCTCCGTCTCTCCTGACCGATGAGACACTATGCACTTGTATCCCGACTCAGTGGCATGCGCCATAGTGTCCAATGTCTCGGTCAGTGAACCTATCTGATTGACTTTGATCAGGATCGAGTTCGCTGCCTTTCTCCGAATCCCCTCCTCCAAGATGGTCTTGTTCGTGACGAAAATGTCATCGCCGACCAGCTGCACTTTCCGTCCAAGGCGTTCGGTGAGTGCCACCCACCCAAGCCAATCAGACTCGGATAAAGGGTCTTCGATCGATATGATGGGATAATTCTCACACAGGTCCGAATACAGATCCATCATCTGTTCGCTAGTCAGGATGTCTCCGCCGCTCTTGCTGAGGACGTATGCGGACTTCTCATGGAACTCGCTGGCAGCAGCGTCGATAGCCAGGAGGAAATCGTCCTTTTGCCTGAGACCTATCTCCTCCGCTGAACTCACCATGAGCTCGAGAGCCTCGGCATGCGAAGCCAGCTTCGGCGCGAACCCGCCCTCGTCCCCGACCGAGGTTGCCAACCCTTTTGATTTAAGACTGGATTTGAGCGTATGAAAGACCTCTATGCTCATCCTCAGAGACTCGCTGAACGACTTGCCCAATGGGATGAACATGAATTCCTGGAAGTCGAGATTGTTGTCGGCGTGTGCACCGCCGTTCAGGATATTCATCATCGGAACGGGGAGGGTTTTCGCCTCATTCCCTCCGAGATACCGGTAAAGCGGCTGCCCCGTGCTCAACGCGCCAGCATGAGCCAGTGCAAGCGACACGCCGAGAATGGCGTTTGCGCCAAGACGGGATTTGTTGTCGGTACCGTCAAGCTCAAGCATGAGCATATCGATTTCTCTCTGACTAGTCGGGTCCCTCCCAACCAATTCTAACGCGATAACCTCGTTGACGTTGCGAATGGCCTTCCGGACCCCTTTGCCAATGTACCGTTCCGAATCGGAGTCCCTGAGCTCCAGAGCTTCCTTAGTACCGGTTGAAGCGCCCGAAGGCACAGCTGCGCGGCCTACATGTCCATCATCTAGCGTGACATCGACCTCGACCGTCGGATGACCTCTAGAGTCGATGATCTCACGTCCTCTTACCGCTTTGATAATCGCCATCTTATCCGATAGCTAATCGCTATCAAGAATAAAAAGGCAGTCTCGAGGGCGTCCAACTCCCCGTAAGTAGATCCAGCTCACAGTTTCAATCATCCCAAGAAAGAAGAATCTGAAGTGGATTTGGGGGTACCCCCAAA
>CP070736.1:1400270-1402711 GCA_020347645.1 Methanobacteriota archaeon
ACCTCCACCACCTTTGTTTTCGACGCCTCCGACTCATCGGATGACAGAGACCCCCTCTCAGATCTGACGGTCAGATGGGACTGGACTGATGATGGGGCATGGGACACGACATGGTCTTCGCTGAAGACTGCAAGCCACCAATACTCCATCACCGGGCCGAAAACGGTACGCATGGAAGTCCGTGACACCTCAGGATTGGCCAACAACACGACAACCCAAATCGTTGTCGACGGAGCTGCTCCCATCACTTCATATAAACTGTCGGGAACAATAGGAGACGGAGGTTGGTACAGAAGTGACGTCACGGTGGTGCTCGAGGCGGAGGACGATTTGAGCGGCGTGACCTCGACCTTCTACAGGATCGACTCCGGAGACTGGCACACTTACAGCGAGGCTGTGATAATATCCGACAATGGCGAACATGACCTTGAGTTCTATTCTGTGGACGAAGCCGGAAACAACGAAACGATAGAGAGCTTACCTATAAACCTTGACGGAATCGCCGGCTCACTGAAGGCGGTCTACCCAACAGACGGTAGTATCGTCAGGAACGGTACGCCAACCATAGTCCTCTATTTTGACGATTCGATGGCATCATCAGGCATTCATGCTGATTCTGTCTCATTGGCGATTGACTCGCAGCCGCTGACGGGCACGCACTCGATATCACAGGATTACATCTTCATCAATTTGACAGTCCCGCTGGACGATGGTTGGCATCAGTTATCTGCTTATGCCGAAGACCTTGGAGGAAATGCTGCCGTATTGGGAATAGGGTTCATTGTCAACACCTCCGAACTCAACGGCGATGCCAGTGATCTTCAGGAACAACTCGAGTCTCTTGCGGAAGCAGTTGCAGAGATCACGGAAACCCTCAATTACACGCTGTCTTCCCTGAACTCTCTTGCTGAGCTCGTCAGCCAGATGACCGAGACCATGCAGAATCTGTCAGATTCTGACGATGATTCTATCTACCAGCTTCGTGACTCCCTCAATGAGACTCAATCGTCCCTCGATGACCTAAACGAACAGCTCGAAAACACTGAGGAACGTCTTTCGTCTGATTTGAGCAGCACCAATTCCCTTCTGATAGCGTTGTTCGGGCTCATAGCAGTCATAGCTGTGATCAGCCTCGCGTTTGCAATTGTCATGAGACGCGACCTATTGACACGGAGGAGCCCACCAAATGGGAATGAACCTCCTCCGCCAACGGAGTAAGACCCACGGTCACTTCGGACTTATCGACCTTCTATGGAATGTGAAGGTCCGTCTCACCTCGAAGCCAACGCTTTCATAGACTTTCATAGCGCTGTGCTTGTTCTCCGCTTCCGTGTCGAGTAGGACTTCATCAATGCCGAGGTCTCTTGCCTGGATTAGGCCTCTTGTCAGCAAAGCCCTGGCGACGCCCTGGCGACGCCATCTATCTGCAACGCAGACCGCCCATGCATGTGCGACCCTACTACGAGTCCTCTTGATTTCCTCGTCGCTGATTACCATCTCGACGATTCCAACGGGGTCTGAACCCTCCCACGCGACGTTCACCAACTCGGGATTGAACGTTGATGAGGCCACCCAATTTCTATAGGCATCTTCGCTCCAAGTATATGGAACAAACCACGGCTCGCCCTCGAAGCACTCTTTATAGAGCTCCCATAGCTTATGGTATTCGCTATTGCGAGGCGGGCGGACCGTGATTCCTCTAGGCAAATCGCTTGGACGGACCTGAGATAGGTTCGCATGAGCCATTTCGAGCAGATGCCAGGCTGGGGTGTATCCCATTGTGTCAACGATACGCTTCCAGTCATTCGGCTCATCATACGTCCATACCTGAAAGAACTTCTTGCATTCGAAATCATGTTTCGACGCTATCGCCTCAATTCTCTTTTCATTGTGGACGAACAAGGCCTCCCGGATTCCTCCACCGCGCCACTCGGGCAATAGGTAGGCCGAATGGATGTACGCCTTGATCTTGTCAGGCTCGTTGTCCCAGGAGAGCTGAGCGTATCCGACGGATGTTCCGAAGATGTCAACGAACAGGACATCAGACCGTGGGTCTCTATCCTTGACGGCAGAAAACCGGGCTCTTATGTCTTCCTCCGATTCCACCCAGACGACTCCATCAGCCTTCAGGCTGAGTTGATTGATAGTCGACATCTTGCTGAAATCAGAATCAGTGGCGAAATCCCGGAACTCAAGACCCTCGATCTCTGGACTATCGAATTCCATTTCCACATCCTTTTCTTCAGTCATTGTGGGCTCACCAAATAGAGAAATCGATTGGTTCATGCCTGTGACTCGTTGAATCAGAGTTGCTTTTCATATACGTAATTCTCCCAAGCGGTTTCGAAGCCGAGAGAAGTGTAGAGGCCTAGAGCATTCTTGTTTTCGGCGTCGACTCCCAGGCGAATGGTTGTGATGCCTCGTTCTTCGAACCATATCAT
>CP070736.1:1402811-1405076 GCA_020347645.1 Methanobacteriota archaeon
ACATCAGCAACCCTGGGGCGTTAGGGAGCGCTGGGATGCTTATGGAGGCGAGCGGCGTCGGAGGGCGAATCGCCGTCGACATGCTCCCGAAACCAGAAGAGGTGGACATCCTCCAATGGCTTAAGGCGTACCAAGGATGTGGGTTCGTCGTGACATGTGAGTCTTCAGCCACACCCTCGGTGATAAGCGAGTTTTCCAGACATGGGCTTGAAGCGGCAGCTTGTGGCAGCGTCGTTGCGGAAAGAAAGTTGACTGTTACGAGTTCGGGTGCAAACGCGACTCTGTTCGACTTCTCCAGAGATACTCTCGGATGCCGCCCTCCCGCAAAGAATATGAATGTGCCCAAATGTACCTGATATCTGAAGGGAGCGAGAAACACGGCAAATCAGCGGTTGGCAACCAATCCGAGAGGGCGCCTAAACGCTCGGGTAGGTTCAGCCAGTAAAAGGGGGCTGTCACGCTGCTGCCTCCACCGTGCTCGACTCTCTTTTCCCATTAAAGGCCAGTGGAGGACTGCAAGTGCTAGGCCACCGGGGTTGCCGGCCTCGTCCACGCAGGCGACCCAGACGTCTCCTCGGCCCCGCTACCCTAGGAGCGTTGAGAGTCCGCGGTGAGGCTGTTCCCGTCAGGGCCTGACCCGATTTCCGCGACCAAGGTAGAGGATCCCGCTCTCCAGCTGGACCACAGGACCACCTTCAACCCCCTTGGACAAGGCCTCATTGTCGATACCTGGACCTGCGCAAGCTCGGTTACGACGTCCCCAGCTGTCACCCCCACTGTCGACGATTTTGGTGTATAAGGACACGCCGAGCGTCCCGGTCGAGCCTAGCATGTCACCAAACTGAGTCCCTCTATAAAAGGAGTTCGAGATGTGCAAATCAAAAAGTGGACATGATCGTGGGGCTCAGCTCGGCACGACCGCGATGATAGAGTTTAATAGCACTGTTTTCTATCCGGTCAAGGGTCGTCAGGGAGAGAGTAGACTCGTCTATTCAAGGTCGTGCTTCCGGAGGCTCATAGGGGGGATTGCATGAACGCCAAATCGAATCGCATGAGAATTGCAGGTCTAACGTGTGCACTCAGTATGCTTGGTCTGATATTCGCTGCTTCAGTGATGACGGTGACTTCGAGCGCGGCAGAGGATCCGTATCACAGAATCATAGTGGGCGCTGCTCAGGAGCCGGACACACTGAACCCATTCAAGATGGTTCTCAGCATGTCGTACACCATCAACTTCCTAACATACGACACACTGACATCTGTTGAGAAAGATCTGTCCTTCGGACCACAGCTCGCCTCCTCGTGGGAGTCGAGCACGGACGGTATGACATGGACTTTCCATATCGTGGAGAATGCAGTATGGCACGACAATATTTCGGTTACCGCCCACGACATCGAGTTCACATATGATTTGATACTTAACAACCCGACCGAAGGGGCGCTCTGGATCGATTACCTGTCCGGTACAGATGCAGACCGTGTCACTGCAACGGATGACTATACCTTGGAGATAGTGACCGATGAGCCGAAAGCCACCATGCTCTCGATTATGATACCGATTCTCCCTGAGCATATCTGGGGCGAAGTTCCGGCAAAGGATATCGACAAGATCGATCCGTGGGACAGAAACTATTTCCCGGACGGACCGATTGGGTCGGGACCGTTCATGCTTGAGAGCTGGGACTCGACGCTGGGCGACATTGTGTTGCTGAAGAATCCGAACTACTTCATGGGCGAGGTCAATGTGGACGAGGTTCTGTTCAAGACTTTCGGAGATGAGAGTGCCATGACGAACGCTCTTTATTCCGGAACGTTGGACGTCGCCACTTGGGTGCCCGCATCCCTCTGGGATGTGACCCTGGAGAAACCGGGTATAGAAGGTCAGGAGGTTAGTTCCCTGTCGTTCTACGAACTCGGCATCAACTGCGCTACTGAGGAGTGGAGAGAAGGATTCCCGCAGGCGAGCGACAACCTTGAAACGACCAACTTGTCTGTCAGACAGGCAATTGCGATGGCGACCAACAAGGACGATATAGTGAACAGGATACTCGAGGGGCATGCATCGCCAGGCGTGTCGATCATACCCAAGGCCACGGACTACTGGTTCTACAACCTCAGCGAGGAGGAGAGATGGGATTACCAGATTACCGCGGCGAACGCCCTCCTCAACGAATCGGGATACGGTGAATTTGATGATGATGGCGTCAGGATGAACGAGACTAACGGTGTTAGGCTGGATTTCTCGCTGTACTTCAGGAAGGACTA
>CP070736.1:1405176-1407168 GCA_020347645.1 Methanobacteriota archaeon
AATATGCGCATCCAGTCGCAAAAAACAGCGAAAATTGTTCCTTCACTAGTCCAGCCAGTGGTTGAGAGTGGGCCCAACCGGATTTGTGCTGAATCTGAGGACTGGCTCATCGAGCAAGGTACATTTAGCACATGATTATGCATCGCCGAAAAGGGCCGGAGAACAGCACTCAAACCCCTTACCTTTTCATTCTACTGATGGTTCCGAGGATTAGCGCCCGAAGTGATAGCTTGTTCTCGAAGTCGCCTCTTGACCTGTAGACGATTAATAGAGCGAGCGTGCCATACACGATGGACATACCCCCGCCCACGCTCAAGATGGCCAGTATTGCTGCGATCATTGAAAAGCTATAGTTTGCACGGCGAACCGTGAGCACTCCTCCAAGCGTGATTATTGCCCCCAACAGTATGTCCAGATAACCACATACCAAGAGATTGGACTCAGTCCACCACCAGTAGTCTATTTCATACAATAGATAAGGACTGGGTATTTCTCGCTCCAAGAAGATCATGGCTTGTATGAAGGCAAAGAGGCCTGCTAAGATGAGCAAGATGCCTGCAATTGGCAGGCTTGATTCTTGTCTGCGGAATGTACCATCCCTTGTTGGTGGAATCACCCTGAGCCGCGAATTGCACCAGCCGCAGTAGAACTTGCGCTCGGGATTCTCATTTCCACATTTGGGGCACTTCATGCCATCTCCCTCAGTAGATAATGGACGGCATTCGGTAGCATATCTGTCTTGCTCTGGTATCCCGCCCCTATGGCCTTTTCTCACTGTATCCGTTCTGAGACTGTACGGCGCGAGCCAGTACGCCAGGAATCGGATTCAATCAGGCCGGATTGAAACCGGAGCTAAACCCCTTCATCTTTTTCGCACAGGATAGAGCAATTGTAGACGAAAAGGCACATCGCGAGTCTTGGAGTGAGTTTTAATGCGCATTCCGTCAGAGGGTGAAATATGAGCGCCTTCTTACCAAATAGAGTCTTCATAATCTCTCGCGAGTTATTCGTTACGGTCTGCCGGAGAATCCGAAGGTCGCAAGTCTGCATCAACCTACGAACGGTTCTAAGAGAGTAGGTATTTATGTGGCCTACTCCGGTGTCGACGTAATCAGCACTCAATCTGAATGTCAATTCCAACGGTACCTCGATGAAGACCTGCTTCGATACCCTGCCCGCCTCCCTCAGGAGTCTGCGAGGGTGTTCCAAATGCTCTACCACATGGCTCAGGATCGCCAGGTCGAATTCATCGTCGTCATATGGTATGTCATATCCGTTGTAGTGTCTTACATCCCGCAGACTGGGAATTCTCCTTTTTGTGATTGCGTTTATCGCGGACCTAGATATTTCCAGTGAATACAGGTCCGGACAGAAGTTCAACTCACAGAGCCTCTGTAGAATTGAGCCTTCTCCCGAACCTATCTCCAAGACCTTGTCATGAGGATGGTCTGCGCATAGCGATGTGATGTTTGAACACTTCTGCTTGGCGCCTAGCGCACGCCACTCGGAAGGGCCATCATAGTAGCCATCGTAGTGTTTTTGAAGGTCCACATCGAGACTACCTCCAAAGTCGGTACTGCCACCCACGCATCCTTATCATCATTTCATCCATATGGCCTTTTGCACGCCTTAGAACGCCCATATTTGCCGATTTGTCCCTGGGTTTTCCACCTCACGCCTCGCGGCCTGGGTTAGATGCCTCTGAGGGCGTAGGGTCGAAACCAAGGCTATTTTGAGGAAAGATGGGCGTTTGACGCGACGATAGAGACCATTGCGTCGGTCATGGGACACGCGAGCACGGACATGACCCTTCTGTACATAGGCGTCAACTTGGACGACCAAGCAAGGGCGTTCGACGCCGTGCGGAATATGCGTATCCAGTCGCAAAAAACCGCGAAAATTGTACCTTCACTGGTCGAGCCAGTGGTGAGTGGTGGGCCCAACCGGATTTGAACCGGTGACCTCCCGGTTATCAGCCGAGCGCTCCAGCCA
>CP070736.1:1407268-1409172 GCA_020347645.1 Methanobacteriota archaeon
CCAGTCAACAATAAAAAGGGGGATGGAGCTTGAGGAAGAGAAGTCTACTGATTCTTGTTTCGGCGTTGGCGTTGTCAGCGATTGTGGTGGCGCCTGGCATAGATGCCTACAACAACGGCGTCGGAAGTTCAGACCTGGAATACGATTGCGGAGGGTCCTGCCACAATGAGGCGAGCACATGCACAATCACTATGAGTGCATCAAACGAGACTCCCTCACCAGGAGACACTATCACGGTCTGTGTGGAAGTATCTGGCGGAGAAGCGTCGGGGTCTCCTCTTGGAGTCCAGATTGTCTCATGTACCACGACTTCCAACAGCCTTCCCTCGGATGATGGTTGGACGATAATTTCAGACCCTAGCGGCACAACGACCTACAATTATTATGAGGTGGATTCATACCAAGGCTCTCTGGCCATATCATGGCAACTCTCAGCCCCTAGCACGACAGGATGGTACATTCTTTACGCGCGAGAGTTCCACGGAGATGGAGGAGTTTATGCGACAGATTATTCGGCAGGACTGGCGATCACAGTCACAGATTGGAGCAATGGAGGGGAGCCTCCAACTAATGGCGAGGAACCTCCGACCAACGGTGAGGAGCCCGTCAATGTGCCTGTCGTATTGATAACTTCACCATCTAATTCGGCCACGGTCGAAGGCAACATAACTGTCAACGCCAATGTCATCAGCGTTGATGCGATAACGTGTGCCATCCTGAAGATCGACGGGGAGGTCGTCAGTGAAAAGACCGAACCTCCGTTCACTTGGACCGTGGATACTACGAACTTGACCGAAGGGGGGCATGTTCTCTTGGTGACGGTAGTCGACTCGACAGGAGACAAGGTGGACAAGGAGATCGCGGTCTTTGTAGACAACGAATCCGAGCTCGTGCCGATGTTCGGGTGGATTCTGACCATGGCGGCTGGAACTATAGTAATCATAACTGGCACCGCGATGCTGATAGTCCTTGCCCTGTACTTGAGGAAGCGAACAATGGAAAGGAGGTCGAGATAGATGATAAGCTGGTCTTCGGCTCACACCCTGACTGCCGAGATGCACGGCGGCATGCTCATGCTCGCATTCATCTGTATCATGATGGTCGCTTTGTCGCAGTTGGCCATCGCCTACAAGACGCGGTTTCCAGATTTCCTAATAGACGTGGCGATCAAAGTCAGAGGATATGCTGAGGCCACGGGATTCTTCGCTGCAATCGGTGGCTTCGTCGGGTTGCTTCTGTCCTCGTACACCGGCATGTATGCATGGCCCCAGGAAACCCTTCTCCTGAGCGAGGAGGTTAGAAACAAGATTACGCTGACTATTTTTGCGATAGTCTTGTGGGCTATGGTGTTGTTCATAAGAATGAGGTTTGGGAGGGGACTCTGGACATGTCCGAAGATGGCCACAGTCTACACCGTAGTGGCTATGGCGGCGATGGCGATCACTGGCGCTTGCGGTTCCGTTGGAGCGCACTTGACGGCGGGCGAAAGCCTACTTGACCCAGTATGGGAACAGCTCAAAATCACGATTTCGGAAGGTTTCGTGCTGCAGCCGGCCCTGGCAGGCGTGATGGCGCTCGTAGGCATTGCTGGACTCATCCTGTCGCTCGTATTCGCGAAGAAGAAGGACCTCTTCAATGTGAAGCTAGGACCGGAAACCTGCCAGAGATTCTACAAGTGGGATGAACCCGTCATACATACCGACCAAAAGAAAGAATGACGAGTCGTCGCTGTCGTTCTGCAATCTCCCAAATCCACAGTCCCTTAGAAGTCAGCGGGATTGCCAGCAGCATCTGACCCCGACAGGGTATTGAATACATGTTTGTCCGCTATGTCGGAGCGAGGAATCCAACTTTCCAGATTCAATAGACTGTGGCGAATTTCGCATGCCACTGCAAACAGGCGA
>CP070736.1:1409272-1410928 GCA_020347645.1 Methanobacteriota archaeon
GTCACCACTGCTGAGGAACTGAGCTCCACCGCACTGAACCGCACGAGCATCTTCTTGTTCAGGACTATGAAGAACGCCCAAAGCCAACCACACGCGTAGACCATGAGATCGCCAACGAATTCTGACCGCTCAAAAGAGATTCCGCCGTCACTCGTCAGCAATACGATGCCCGCAACGCCGGCAGCTATGCCGAAAGCCTGTTTGGAACCAATTCGTTCCGAAAAGACGAAATAGGATATGATAGCCACGGCGACAACGTTGATGTCGACAAGCAAAGCCGTCTTGGACGCGGTAGTGTAGTTCAGGCCGATGTATTGAGTGATGAAAGCGGCCGCATTGAGACCCCCTATGACCCAGATGATTGGTTTTCCAAGAACGGAGAAAGAAAACCTCTTGAGCCAGAGGACGATTGACAAGGTTGCGACAGCAGCAATCGCGAATCTGAGCCAAAGGAAAAGGACGTCGTTTCCGACATATCCCAAGCCCCACTTGACACCCGGAAATGACGTGCCCCATATCAGGCTCGCAAGAACCGTGAGTAGAACCGCTCTCGAATGTGAGGGCGCTGCCATCGAGGCGAAGAATGCGACTGAGTATTAGAAACCTACTTCGGAAGTCTCTTGGGGAGGCCGATGTGGAATACGCTGCCCCTTCCGACATGGCTTTCGACCCAGACTCTGCCTTCGTGTGCCTCCACTATGCCCTTTGAGATCGGAAGGCTCAAACCAATCCGATTGACTGAATGAGAGACATCATCGTTCGAGACGATGTAGAATCTGTCGAAGATCTTGCCCAGATTCTCGAGAGGAATTCCGACTCCGTTGTCCTTTACCCAGACGTGGACTGTCTTGCCTTCGTCCCTAGCTCCAATCTGGACCTTGCCGTCTTCTGGAGTGTACTTCACCGCATTGTCCAGTATGCTGTTGAACACATCTCTAATCCTGCGGCGGTCTGCCATTATGATCGGAAGTTCCCCCTCGATCTCCAGAGACAGGGCCTGTCTCTTGTCGGCGGCGTCGTCTGACCTCGCTTCGACGACCTCGCGAAGCAGAGAATCGATTCGAGTGGGTTCTGGGTTGATCTGCAACGTGCCTTTCTCCAATCTGCTGACATCCAACATGCCCTCGATGAGTGCGCAAAGCTTGTCCGCGTTCGCCCTTATGATCTTGATCTTCTCGGCGAGCTTTGGCTCAGCAGTTCCAGGGAAATCCGTCTCAACGAGATCTAAATATCCTCTCAGCACAGTCAGAGGTGTCCTCAACTCGTGAGATGCAACATCGATGAACTGGGTCTTCATCTTCGTTACCTGCTCGAGTTCCTGGTACATCTGTATCAGCTTTTCGTAGGACCGTTCCAGCTGGCTCTCCAAGCGTACGTTGGATGTGACATCCATCGCTATCATTATCGCAGTCTCTGTCTCCCCAGTTTCCGACGAAAGAGGAATGACTTTGACATGGAGGTAGAAAGCCTTGTCTGGGGCTGGCACGTAATGGACTTTATCCTTCTTGCTGGGTATCCCTTCCAATGCCTGCATCACGAGATCACCCAGTCCAGACTTGATTATCGGCTCTACCTCAAGGATGTTCTTTCCGATGAGTTCCTCCTCGCTCGACGCGTTCATTATCGCCGCCATAATCTTGTTCATCGAAGTGATCA
>CP070736.1:1411028-1412659 GCA_020347645.1 Methanobacteriota archaeon
TGCCATAATGACACTCCCCGCTCTTTCTAGATTTGTCATCATCCTATCTTTATTGACCACGAGGTTTCTGAACATCCTGTCGATCTTAGAAACTATATCGTCAACAAGTATGAAGGAGTGTGTTACGAAAACTCTCTCAGCAGAAGAGTTCGTCAAATCACGTTCGTGCCAAAGGACAGCGCTCTCCATCGCCGGAGTTATGAACCCGCGGACAATTCTCGCAAGACCACATACGTTTTCTGCTGTCACCGGGTTGCGTTTGTGCGCCATGGTCGAACTGCCTACTTGGACATCATCGTCAAAGGGCTCCGAAACCTCGCCTATCTCCCCTCGCTGTAGATTCCTTATCTCGGTAGCGAATTTCTCTATTGAAGTCGCAATGTTAGCAATGACAGCCATCAATTCGACGTACCTGTCCCTGGCGACGATCTGGGTCGGTCCCTCTTCTACTCCGAGACCCAATTCATCCATCACTGCCTTCTGAATCTCGACCGCGTTCTTGCCAAAGCCTGCGCCAGTGCCCACCGCCCCGCTCATCTTGCCTACCAGTACTCTCGCCTTGCAATCCTTCAGCCTCTGCTCGTGCCTGTGCATCTCAAGGGCGTAGTTTGCGACCTTCAGGCCAAAGGTTATGGGCAGTGCGTACTGACCGTGCGTTCTGCCAATCATTATCGTATCACGATTCTCTCTCGCCTTCTCCGCAAGAGTCTTCTTCAATTCGGCAAGATCTCTCTCTATGACGGCTATAGCATCCTTAAGCTGCAGGGCGGCAGCCGTATCAAGGATGTCGTTTGACGTAGCCCCCATGTGCACGTATTTGCCGCTTTCTCCGCACTGTTCGCTCAGGACTCTGATTATGGCTGTGATCTCATGGTTGATTCTGGCATCGATTTCCTGGACTCTGGAAAGCTTGACATACTTCACCGAGGCGGTCTTCTTGACGATATCGGCGTGGTCCTGGGCAACGTTGCCAACCTTGGCGTGGGCCATGATGAGAGCAGCTTCAACGTCAAGAATCCTCTGCAGCCGGTTCTCTTCTTCAAAGATCGTCTTCATCTCCGGCCGTCCATATCTGAAATCCAAAGGACATACTGGCATGTTGGACACTTCTCGTGAGGCTATATGTCTTTGACAGATAATGTTTTTCATTGCGCAATCAGGAGCATATGCATTCAGACAGTCGGAAGCAGCGCCCATCATTGCTAAGAACAGCCTTGGTTTCGACCCTATGCACCCTCAAAGGCATCTTACCCTAGCCGCGAGGCGTTAGGGACGAATCCTTGGCTATTTTCGACGAACATGGGCCTTCTACGACGCGCTGGAGGCGACCGAGCGCGTGTAGTGCGATTAGCTGACGAAATCAAGGATGACGAGAAGGACCAGGAACGCCAGAATCACTGACAGCCAAAAGAGATAACTCCTCCAACTGCCAACGTAACTCGCCCCATAGATTTCCTTCTTGGCCTTCGCGCCGCGCGGTAGTGCGCGTAGAGGTGGCCTTGACGGAAATGGTACCTTTGGAATCCCGACCATGCTGATATCATCCCGTGCCAAGCCTTAACAGTATTCATGGAAGTCCGTCGTGAGAAAAGGCCATAGGGGCGGACGGGTATACGCACGACGGTCGAGGG
>CP070736.1:1412759-1414201 GCA_020347645.1 Methanobacteriota archaeon
GAGAACGAAACCAGCGGGGCAGAGTTGAGCTTCTCATTCTACTACATCTACTCAAACACTGCCGATCAGATCGCTGCTGAGAAGATCGAAGGCTGGCTCAGTCAGATAGGCATCGAAGCCCCTCCTATAGGGGTGCCCGAGGGACTCCTCTACAACATGTGGTTTGGCCTTGAGTACGATCTGTTCATCTGGAACTGGCAACCGGATCTCGATCCTTCGTTCATCCTATCAGTGCTGACGACCGAAGAGATACCTGAAGATTGGCATGATATCACCGCTTGGTCCGATGTATTCTATTCCAATCCCTACTACGACCAACTGTATATCGACCAGCTGCGCGAAATTGACGATTTTGAGCGACAGGCAATTGTTCATGAAATGCAGCATATTGCGTACAGGGACTGCCCCTATGTCATTCTGTACTACCCTTCAGAGTTGGTTGCTTACAGGACAGATAAGTTCACAGACTTCCCTGACATTACCACCTATCCCGGAATGACTCCCAAATGGATATGGTTCTACTTCGAAGTAGTCGCTTTGGAAGAGCCGAACCCGAACCCTCCCTACAATGTCTATGCAGGTGCTGATTGCACCGCCTTGTACAGTGAGACGCTCTGGTTCACTGGTTATGCGGAGGACGACGACGACCCCCTATCATCTCTGAACTGGTCATGGAGATTCGCTGAGCCGGATCTGAGCGTTGAGACACTCTACGGTCAGACCGTCAACTACACATTCGAGAACCCTGGGACCGTTGTGGTAACGCTGATCGTGAGAGATCCGGTCGGATCATGGGCTAGCGACGAACTGCTGGTCGACGTCTCCCTGCCGCCTCCGCCGGTGACCCTCGCTTCAATCTCTGGAGTGGAAGGCAACGACGGATGGTACGTTTCGAGTGTCGATGTAGAGCTGAACGCCACAGCCGTGGCAGGCGTTGCGGGCACATACTACTCCCTCAACTCCGAAGAGTGGCAGGAGTATCTGGAGCCGTTCACGATCATTACAGAGGGCGTGAACACGCTGGATTACTACTCCGCCGATTCATACGGCACTAATGAAACGCAGAAGACAGCGCAGATACCTATCGACACCATTGCACCTGAATCGAGCATCATGCTGACAGGCACTTCTGGCACAGATGGTTGGCACACGTCTCAAATCGAAGTGACCATCAGTGCATCGGATGACTCAAGCGGAGTCGAGGAGATATCATATGCGCTCGATGACGGAGAATGGACCGCATATGAGACTGAGTTCACGGTCGAAGCAGATGGCAGCTATTCGTTGTTCGTACGCTCTGAGGACGTCGCGGGAAACATCGAGGATGCGCAGCTGGAGGAGTTCAGTATAGACTGCACAGATCCAGATCTGCTGATAATTTCGCCGGCTTCAGGAACCGTGACATCCAGCGGAGTTGTGACCTGGGAATGCTCCGATAACAT
>CP070736.1:1414301-1415731 GCA_020347645.1 Methanobacteriota archaeon
AGGCTCGGCGCGGTCGTGTCGAGCGTGAAGCTGAGGGATTCCGTCGCATTGTTCCCTGCGAAGTCGGTGGCGCGTATCTGGATCTCGTGGACACCGTCGAGCACATCGAGGGCGTAGTCGAATGAGAAATCCCCGTTCAACTCCACCGATTGCCAGGATTGCGAATCCACCGATATCTCAGTGGATGATATCCCTATGTTATCGGAGCATTCCCAGGTCACAACTCCGCTGGATGTCACGGTTCCTGAAGCCGGCGAGGTTATCAACAGATTCGGATTCGTGCAATCCATGCTGAACTCCTCCAGCTGTGCTTCCTCGGTGTTTCCCGCGACGTCCTCAGAGCGCACAAGTAACGAGTGACTGCCATCTGCTTCGACCGTGAACTCAGCCTCATATGTTATCCATTCTCCGCCGTCAAGCGTATACGATGTCGCATCAACTCCGCTTGAGTCGTCCGATGCATGAATGGTCACCTCGACAGGTGACGTGTACCAACCATCTGTGCCAAGAGTGCCTGTCAGCATGATGCTCGATTCAGGTGCAATGGTGTCGATGGATATCTGCGCTGTCTTGTGCGTTTCATTAGTGCCGTATGAATCGGCGGAGTAGTAATCCAGCGTGTTTACGCCCTCTGTGATGATGGCGAACGGCTCTGCGTACTCCTCCCACTCTCCGGAGTTAATGGAGTAGTATGTGCCCGCAACGCCTGCCACGGCCGTGGCGATCAGCTCCACATCAACACTCGAAACGTACCATCCGTCGTTGCCCCCCGCTCCAGAGAACGAAGCATCAGTTACCGGTGGAGGCGGCAGAGAGACGTCGACTAGCAGCTCGTCGCTAACCCATGATCCGACCGGATCTCTCACGGTCAGTGTCACCTCAACAGTCCCAGGGTTCTCGAATGTGTAGCAGACGGTCTGACCGTAGAGCGTCTCAACGCTCAGATCCGGCTCAGAGAACTTCCATGACCAGTTCAGGGATGACAGGGGGTCGTCGTCGTCCTCCGCATAACCAGTGAACCAGAGTGTCTCACCCCATAAGGCGGTGCAATCAGCGCCTGCAAAGACATTGTAGGGAGGGTTCGGGTTCGGCTCTTCCAAAGCGACTACTTCGAAATAGAACCATATCCATTCGGGGGTCATCCCGGGATAGGTGGTAATGTCAGGGAAGTCTGTGAACTTGTCTGTTCTATACGCGACCAACTCTGAAGGGTAGTACAAGATGACGTAGGGGCAGTCCCTGTACGCAATATGCTGCATTTCATGGACAATCGCCTGTCGCTCGACGAGGTCAATTTCACGCAGCTGCTCGATATACAATTGGTCGTAGTAGGCATTGGAATAGAATACGTCCGACCAGGCAGTTGTATCGTGGCAGTTCTCAGGTATCTCTTCGGTCGTCAGCACTGATAGGATGAACGAAGGATCGAG
>CP070736.1:1415831-1417201 GCA_020347645.1 Methanobacteriota archaeon
GAAATGTGGTCCCCCCAGCCTTACTTCCACACGACTGAGAGGGCAGAGATCGTGGACGACGACACGGTTAGAGTGTACTTCTTCGACAGGGACACAGGCGACCCCGCTCCTTCCGCCCTTGGTGACTGGTGTTGGCTCAATCTGCTCCCCAAGCAGATGCTGGAAGACATGGGACCCACGTATCTCAGTCTACAATGGAACGGCGTGTTCGAAGGCAACGATCCGCCCATCGTTGGCAGTGGACCATTCATGGCGACGCCAACTATACTTGATGATTGGAAGGCAGGTAACGAAATCACCCTGGTGAAGAATCCCAACTACTTCTTGAAGGCTGACAAGGGCTTGGAGGTCCAGTTTGACGAGGTCATCTTCAAGTTCTACGACGATTCAACAGCCATGAGGTTGGCTCTTCTACAAGGAGACATCGATGTCGCTGAATTCCCGACCGAGACTTACAAGGCTATCGAGAGCGCAGTAGAATCTGGCGAAGTCACGAATATTGAGACTTATGATGGTCCAAAGGTCACTCAGTACTGGACAAACCTCGTGTTCAATATGGTTGATGCGGGCCCAAACCCGTCTCGACTCGACCCAGCAATAAGGCAGGCAGTTTCCATGGCCACTAACAGGTCATACATCGTCGCCAACTTCTATAACGGCTTTGCAGAGCCAGGCACAACTTCGATACCCCCTATCAGCAAATGGCACTACGAACCTACCGAGGAGGAGAGATTCGACTTCGACCTCGAAGCGGCAAATCAGCTCCTCGAAGACGCAGGATATCTCTACCCATCGCCTGAAGCGGATTACCGCGTTTGCACCGCTGACAGCCGTGCCGTTACGGAGGGTTGGGTGGAAGAAGGAACTGAATTGGATTACGGGATGTTTGTGAGAAGGGAGTTTCCGGAGGAGAGGTTAATCGCTGCGTATCTCCAGGATATGTGGAAGCTCGTCGGGGTGAAGATACACTACGAAGTCGTTGATGAGACCTACTTGGCGACCGTCTGCTACGGCTTCCAGTTCGACACGCTGCTTTGGTATTGGTCAGGATGTATAGATCCGAATTATCAACTGTTTTGCCATACGAGTTACGCATGGGGCGGCTGGACAGACAACAAATACTACAATCCAGAGTACGACGAGAATTATAACCTTCAGACACATACTCTCAACTTCACAGAGAGAAAGGTGTACGTGGACAACTGTCAGAGAATTTGGTACAGAGATGTCCCAAATCTGATATTTGCATATCCGAACCAGACATATGCGTGGCGAACTGACACCTTTGCGGGATGGGGCGACTGGGAAGCTGACCCTGCATTGACTTTGGACAATTACTGGATGGGCAGTCCTCTGTGGTTCGAACTCGT
>CP070736.1:1417301-1418652 GCA_020347645.1 Methanobacteriota archaeon
GAAGAGTATAGGTGGAATTCTTTGACGGTAAGAAATTGCACGGAATAGGGTGGCCAGGAGGAATTCCAGTTGTGAGGCAACATTGAAATCACAACGCAGCCTTCGGGTTCATGGTGGACGACACGGAAAGGAGGAGACTTGTTGCCGCAACACTGATTGTACTGACAGCTGCATCTCCCGCGCTCACTCTTTTCTCATTCACGTGTGGACGGGTTTCCGCGGCCACTATTGAACATGAAGCCATATTCATCGATTCGCCCGAGGATTTCACGCCAGAGAACGGAGTGTCTGGCGGAGATGGCTCTTTCGAAGATCCATTCATTATAGAGGGTCTAGAAATTGGCGCGGGTCCATATTCCGTTTGGGAATGTATTCACATTTCGAACGTGAACTCACATGTTATCGTCCGAGAAGTCTATGTTCACTCGGGGTACGAAGGCATTAATCTCTGGAATTGCACGAACGTCTCCGTCGAGGACAGCATCATATCTGACAATTGGGGAAGTGCAATACACATCCGTCGATCGCATCACATCACTATTTCGAATTGCAGTGTCTTGTCCAGCGCAACATCGATGGGACATGGACTTCTCATAGATTCGTCGTCGTACCTCACTATCACAGGAAATCAGTTTGAGGGCAAGGGGATATACTTCTCCACTCCAGAGGATCTGTATGCTGATTCACCGGACGAATGGTACTCTTCACATACGATTACGACCGACAACCTTGTGGACGGCGTGGCCCTGCTGTACTACAAGAATCAATCGGGCATCGTACTGGACGATGTGTCTGCGAGTCAGGTTATCATCGCGAAATGCAGCTCGGCTGCGGTGAAAGGATTGAGCATTACTGGCGGCGACATGGCGGTCTTTGTAGTCAACAGTCGAGATGTAACCATTTCGCAATGCCATATATCGAGGAACTTCGTTGGCATCCACTTGCACAATTCGCCGGGGTGTTCTGTATTCGACAACGAGGTTACAAATGGTTATGACACAGGGATATGGCTAGGCAATGGGTGCAATGGCTCATCGATAACAGACAACTTCGTGACTGGCTATGATAATTACAGCCTTAGGGTTGAGATGTGTTCGTCGATAATCTCTGGAAACACCGCTCATGATGGAGGAGGAATAAGCGTCGGATATTACGTCGGTCCCGTCATCATCAGTAACAACACGGTCGATCACTGCCGTTTTGGTGTGACGGCGGTCAACATGTACTCGGCAATGCTGACGATTCAAGGGAACATTGTATCCGACTGTTGGCAAGGGATATCTATGACCCTCGGCTCCGCGAACAACATCAGCGACAACTCCCTCGTCGGCAACACGTACGGAGTCATGAT
>CP070736.1:1418752-1419975 GCA_020347645.1 Methanobacteriota archaeon
TCGAAATCCCAGGAGTCGGTGCACCACAGGTAGAGATATGGGTAGCTGTCTGTTAGCACGTACTCGTTACCGTAGTTATCCCATCTGTCTTCGTACCAGGGACCAAGCTCATGCTCGAACATGTCATACCAGAGATAATCCACGGTCCTCTCATAGACTATAGGCTCGGCAACAATCGTGATGTTGGCGGACCCCGAAAGCGTCTCAGCACCCTTTGTTGCGGTGGCCGTGAGATTCACTTCAGCCTCAATCGATGCGGAGAAGGTAACCATTGCTCCGGTGGTCGAACTCAGAGTATAGTTATCGGCGTCAATTCCCGATACGGTCCAAGTGATTGTCGCGTCTACAACAACGTCGCTAATCGAGTCTATCACAATCGCAGTGAAGTCCCATTCCGCGTCTATCGCTAGCACCTTAGTCGATGGGCTGACGCTTACAGTATCAAGGAAGGGGGGGTTCACCACCAGCGAGGAGTTGACGATCACCGTCTCTCCTTCGTAGGTCACTTTACAGGCAACAACTCCCTCCCCGCCTGCATCACCCGCAGTGAATGTCGTGTTCGGCTGGACATAGAAATCAAGCTTCCCAAGATTCGAAGGCGTCACCGACCAAAGGTACTCTACCCCGTCGGTCTTGCCTACGATTTCTCCGTCAGCACGAACTTCCATCGACAGGATTTGCACCCCTCCCGCGGCCACGCTAGGGATCGGGTCTGGGGACATCGTTACCGTCAGCTCAGTATCGCCCGAACCATCATCGTTGCCGGTGTCGCCGCCAATCATCACATATGCCACGCTTCCGATTAAGGCAGCTGCAACAACGACTGCTACGATCGTAATCCACAATTTCTTCTTGTCGCTCCTTCCTCCTGAGGGGGGCTGCTGGGCTGGTTCTGCAGCCTCGATAGTGGCTCCTCCGTCGCTACTCGGCTCACCAAGTTTCGAATCTTCCGACATCTCAGATTCCTCCCATTCGCGAAGATGCGCAATCAATGCATGCTAGCATTCAGAGCACTCCTTCACTATCTTCTCGATATCCTTCTTCTGTTCATCTTCAAGTGGTTTCGCGCTATGCTCCTTCAAGATCTTCATGGCGGTCTCCTTGGCACCTACCCTCAGGTCCCGCCCGCCTAGTCTTAGCCAATTATCGTAGACGTTCCTATCGATAAGCTTTGGCATCCAAACGTCATTCCTGAAGTGTTCGAGCGTTTGCCTCATCCCCAG